>NZ_JBNAGI010000012.1:0-14766 GCF_049803815.1 Aliiroseovarius crassostreae | reverse complement strand
TATTTGTTATCATTGCAATATTACTATATTGCACATGGGGAGCAATCTCGCCAACTTTGTCACCATCACCCAGAGACATCGCCGTCAGTGCGCAGAGGTGAAATTTGCTCTTAGTCGTTTTCGATGCTGGCCTGCAATTCACTCGCAAGGCGGGTGGCTTCGGCATCATCCAGATCATCTACATGATGCGCAGTTTGGGTATCTTTGCATTGGCGCAAAGCTTCAAATTCTTCCGTGGACAGGACAACGAAGCGCGGCTTGCCGTGGCGCGTGATGGCAACAGGCTGTTGCGCGGCGAGGGCCAGAACGTCCCCGGTCTTATTGGCAAGATCTGTAGCGGAAAACTGTCGCATGGTATTTCTTCTTCCCGTTTGAGCTTACCGGCCTAGAAAAATAGGGGGCAGGATAGTTTAGCTAAAATAGCTAAATACCCATGGCTCAACAACACATAACACTACTTCAAACGTCACTACGTTGTGCCGGAGCATTCACTGAGAAGGACAACAGAGAATACCCTGCATGGCAGCGTATGCGCCCCGCTGATCAGCGCAATCTGGAAATTGTGGTGTGAGCTACACCAAGATCCAATGAGATAGCGCGACAGCTCTCACCATTTGCCATGCGCTCGCGGGCAATCTGGCGCTGATGCTCGGTCAGCTTCGGTTTCCGACCAAACCTGACACCCTGCTTGGCTGCAATGGCGCGACCCTCGTTTGCTCGGCGGGTGATGCGTTCCCGTTCGTCTTCTGCAAGAGCAGACAGAAACGCCAGAATGCCCTTGCCTATCGGTGTGGTCAGGTCGAGCCAGGGCTTATCAAGAACTTTCACATATGCCCCGCGCTCAGCAATCCGCTGAATGATGTTGATGCCGTCAATCATGGATCGCGTGGCCCTGTCCCACTGCGATAACAAACACGTCCCCTGCCCCAAGAGCGTCTATCGCACGTTCGAGCTGCGGCCTGCCCTTGACGGATTTCCCAGACATTTTCTCGCGAAAAATCTTATCGACGCTGGCGGCATTCAACGCGCCGATCTGACGATCAAGGGATTGCCCACGACTGGACACTCTGGCGTAACCAATAAGCATGGTTCAAGCCTACCAAACGCGCCCAATATATGCACCGGAAATATGCAACATCTGAATGGCCTTGTTTTCATGGGTCTGAGGCCTTGGTGCAAATATTATGAATTACGCAACAAGGCCGACTTTCATTGCGCCGTTTCTGAACTGGAAAGACGCGGACATTGCCAGCATTGAGTTTTGTGTCTTCGCTGATGCAGCAAGTCTTTGCACGCGCAGCGCGTCTAGCGCTGCGCGTGCAATTCAGGTAACCAAGCTGGTCACTGCATGCCGTCGTCTGGCAGCGATTTCAGGTGCCTTTTCGTCGCAGTCATGGTCCGGGATTAATGCCTGTGTCTGATTTGACGAGAGTTCCGGTTCTTATCTGTAGTTCTTTCGATCAGCTCTCGGAAACTACAAAGCCCTCTGGACCTGTCACGGTTTGATGCCGCTCCGGTTTCTCACTTAAGCGACCTTTCGTTCGAAGGCCAAGGGGCTTTTCCAGCCGAGGGCTGAGTGCCGCCTGCGCGGGTTGTAGAAGCCGTTGATGTATTCAAAGATGGCGACTTCGGCTTCACGACGCGTCCGCCAGGATCGTTGCCACAGAAGCTCAGCCTTGATCGTCTTGAAGAACGTCTCGACTGCCGCGTTCATAGCAGTTGCCTTTGCCGCTCATCGACACCTGGAAGCCATGCTGGCGCAGGAGCTTCTGGTAATCATGCGAGCAGTATTGGCTGCCCCGGTCGGTATGATGAATGCAACCTTTCGGCGGCCTGCGCAGGGCGATTGCCATGTTCAAGGCCCGGATCGCCAGGTCGCGCTTCATCCGATTGCTGACGGCCCAGCCGATGACGCGCCGCGAATGCAGATCAAGGATGACAGCCAGATACAACCAGCCTTCCCGGGTCCAGACATAGCTGATGTCACCGGCCCATTTCTGGTTCGGGCGATCAGCAGCGAAGTCCCTGTTCAACAGGTTCGGCGCGATATTGAAGCTGTGGTTGCTGTCCGTGGTCGCCTTGAACTTCTTGTTTCGCTTCACCTCGATGCCATTCTCCTGCATCAGGCGACCAACGCGGCGATGCCCGACATCAAAACCGAGTTCCTTCAGTTCTTCCGTCATTCTGGGCCTTCCGTAGCTGCCCAGAGATAGGCGGAACTGGTCGCGGATGTGGGCCAGCAACACCATGTCGGTGCGTTGCCGCTGGCTGGCAGGACGCGAGCGCCAGGCCCGGTAGCCCCGAGGACTGACGTTCATGATCTGGCAGAGGCGATTGACTGGAAGCTGATGACGGTGTTCTTCGACGAAGGCAAACCTCATTTGCTTCTCTCCGCAAAGAACACCGTGGCCTTTTTTAGAATGTCCCTCTCCTCCCGGAGCATGCGGTTCTCTTTCCGCAGCTCCGCGATCTCGCGTTCGAGATCGGATTGGGCGGCTGGTTTCTCCGGGTTGCGCCGGTCTTTCTGTATCCAGCGGCTCAATGTCGAAAAACCGATGCCAAGGTCAGCGGCAACCTGCTTGCGGCTCAGACCGCTGGTGAGTGCGATGCGAACCGCTTCGGCGCGGAACTCCGGGGTTGGTTTCTGTGCCATGATGTCTCTCCTTTGTGGCAAAATACCAAGTCAAAGGAGCGGAACAATTCCGTGACAGGTCCACTCGGAACGGATGACTATTAACTAGAAAGCGCCTCTATGATGCCTCTGAGCTCGGCCAAACCCTTCATACGCCCCACGGCTGGATACCCTGGTTGGGAATCGGCTTGCAGATCGCTCATGATATCTTGTCCGTGATCTGGTCGGAATGGGATAGTGGCATCAGATCGACCTTCTTCGTGTCTGCGATGTTCCTCCTTGAGCAGGGCTCTAACCACGGCAACCATATCTGTATTACCTTCAAGGTGAGCTGCTTCATGGAAGCTGCATGGGAGTTCGGCACTTTCGCGGGTTACGTTTCTCAAATGTGCAAAGTGGATTTTTGATCCCAAACGTTCGACCATGCCGGCTAAGTCGTTGTCTGATCGGGCGCCGAGTGATCCGGTGCACAGAGTGATTCCGTTCGAATGAGAATCAATTTCGGTCACGAGTGACTCATAGTCTTGCTCTGTCGACATGATGCGTGGCAGGCCTAGTAGGGGGAAAGGCGGGTCGTCAGGGTGACAACACATCCGTATGCCGTATTTCTCGGCAGTCGGAATGACCTCTGACAAGAAGTCGATCTGATTCGCACGAAGGCGTTCATCATTGATCTCGTGATAGAGTGCCAAGTGTTCACGCAGAGACGCTATGGAATAACCCTCCTCAGCGCCTGGAAGGCCACATATCACATTTGCGACCAAGCGGTCTCGGTCTCCTGCATCCATGGATGAAAAGCGGATCTGCGCTTCCTGAGTGACGTTCGAAGAGTAACTTGCGGTGGCATCTTTGCGATTGAGGATAAAGAGATCAAATGCCGCGAAATCTATTGCGTCAAACCGCATACACCTCGCGCCATTGCCCAGCTCAAACCGTAAATCGGTGCGTGTCCAGTCCAGAACTGGCATGAAATTGTAGCAAACCACTGAGATCCCACTCGCAGCAATATTCGCAAGGCTCTTCTTGTAACTTGCAACGTGGGTTTTCCAGTCGTCGGTCTGGCGCTTGATGTCTTCTGTGACTGGAAGACTCTCTACGACTGACCACTCTAGGGGAACTTCTGTACGCCGTGCCCCTTGTGCAATCTCATCTTGACGTCTTTTTATTTCCTCTTTGCTCCAAACTACACCGTTTGGAAGGTGATGCAGTGCCGTGACGATACCCGTGGCACCAGCCTGCTGCACGTCCTGAAGCGAGACCTTATCTTCAGGCCCAAACCACCTCCAAGTTTGCTTCATTGCGCCTTCTCCCTCAAATAAGCGTCGTGTCGGTTGCTGTGCTTCAGCTACCAAATTCGGAGAAACCATAACAGAGTGTTGACTTGTATGGAAGTATGGATGTATGCATTTGGCCAAGGGAGAACAGAATGTCGCTAGTTTTGGGGAATCTTGAGGATTGGAGGCTCGACCCTTTGCAGGCCGTAGCCCCGCAGCTTCGCTTGATTCTGAGAAGCCGCATTATCCGGAATGACTTGCAGCCAATGAGCCGGCTGTCAGAGCCGGAGCTTGCCAAGGAATATGGCGTTAGTCGCCAGCCGGTGCGCGAGGCCTTCATCACACTTGTGTACGAGGGGCTTCTGGAAATTCGCCCGCAACGCGGCACCTTCGTCAAGAGGATCGACTACAAGTCTGTTCTAAATGGCAGATTTGTACGCGAAGCCGTCGAGGCCGATATTGTGCGCAAACTGGCATCTGATCCTGATCCAGTGCTCGTTCGCGATCTTCGAGCGCAGATCAAAGAGCAAAGCAATGTAAGCGAAGGAAACGCGAATGCCTTCATCGAACTTGATGAACGTTTTCATCGCACTCTTGCCCGAGCAGCAGAGGTCGCTGAGTCATGGGAATACCTCGACACTATCAAATCTCAGATGGACCGCGTTCGTTTCATTACGCAGGAAGAGTTCCCGCTAGCGACGTTGATTCAGCAACATGAGCGTGTCGTTGACATGATTGAGGGCGGGAATGTCGCCTCCGCTGAAGAGGCCATGCGTACTCACCTAGGAGAAATCCTGAAGTCACTTCCAAAAATCCAATCGATGTACCCGCAGTACTTCGAAGGGGCTCCGTGACCAGGAACAAGTGCAAGCCTTACCAATGGAGGAGAATCATGAGGCTCTTTACGACTGTTAAAACACTAGCTGCAGCGACCGCTGTAGCCACAATCGTCGGCACATCGGCGTTCGCGCAAGACATGACCTTGAAACTCGGTCACCTCGCCAACGAAGACAACGCCTGGCATTTGGCGGCGGTGAAGTTTGGCGAGGAGCTATCGTCGCTCACAGACGGCCGAATTGCTGTTGAAGTGTTCCCAAATGAATCCCTAGGCAAGGAAATTGACCTTATCAACGGTATGCAGCTTGGCACCGTCGACATGACGATCACTGGCGAAAGCCTTCAAAACTGGGCTCCGATGGCCGCGCTTCTTGCGGTGCCCTATGGATACACCTCTTTGGAGCACATGGATGAAGTTGCGTCCGGCGATATTGGTCAGCAGATTATCGATCAGATTGTCGCAAAAGCACAGATCCGCCCGATCGCCTACTTCGCACGTGGTCCTCGCAACCTGACCTCTCAACGCCCCATCGCGTCGCCTGCAGACCTGGACGGAATGAAGATGCGCGTTCCCAATGTTCCTCTCTTTGTTGACGTGTGGAGCGCCCTGGGTGCGGCACCAACTCCGATGGCATTTTCCGAAGTCTTTACCTCGCTGCAAAGTGGCGTGATCGAAGGTCAGGAGAATCCGCTGGCGCTGATCCGTTCTGCGAACTTCAACGAAGTGCAGGGCTATGTGAACCAAACCGAGCACGTGCGGTCCTGGATTTATCTGACCATAGCAGAAAGCACATGGGCGAAACTGTCTGCTGACGATCAAGCAGCAGTCATGAAAGCAGCTGCGATGGCGCAGGAATACGAGCGTGGCTTGTTGCTCGATAGCCTCGCTGCGGATCGTGAGTACCTTGAGAAGAACGGTATGGAGTTCGTCGAGGTTGACGGCGCAGCTTTCCAGGCAGCCGCAAAGGACGCAGTTCTCGCAAATGTAAGCGATGAAATCCGTCCGATCGTTGAGGGTTTGTTCTCCAACTAAGCTTGAGAGCTAGTCACTCCCTGGAAGGCCGCTGGGCTGTTATGGTCTTGCGGTCTTCAATCTCCGAAGAATGCGGAACAACGATGCAACGTATTGAAAAAATCATAGTCGCCGTCTGCAGCACAGGGGTCGCAATGTCGTTCCTGGTCCTGATCGCTGCTGTGTTGACCCAGGTCCTGGGCCGCACACTCGGATCCTCGCCCGTATGGACCGAAGAGCTGACTAGATTTGCGATGCTTTACACAGTGACTTTTGGGGCCGGGCTTTCGCTCCGCTCTGGCGATCTGGTGAACGTGGATGTGGTTTGTGAATCCTTGCCGGGGACGTGGCCCCGCCGACTGCGCCTTCTTTCTGCTGTTGCGACCTTTGCTCTTTGCACATTTCTCATCGCGCCTGCCTGGAAGTACGTTTCCATCGGGGCGCTCCAAACATCTCCCGCGCTTGGTGTGCGGATGGACTACATACATTTCTCGGTGTTCGCCCTTCTGATCGGAATTGCGCTCTTCGCGCTGATGCGGATTTTGGCGATGGTGTTCCATGCCGACCAAGGCCAACCCGAAAACCAACTGGAAATCTAAGATGGGTCTTCTTATCCTCGTCACGGTCTTCGTCATCGGTCTTGTCGTTGGCATACCTGTTGCGATCACTCTTGGGCTGAGTTCTCTCAGCTACCTGCTCGTGATGGGCATCCCCGCGGTTGTCATGCCGCAAAAAATGTACGCTGGCATGGATGTCTTCGTTCTGCTCAGCATTCCGGGCTTTATCCTTGCCGGAAACCTGATGAATCAGGGCGGGATCACCGAACGCATCATTCGCTTTGCAAATGGCCTCGTCGGCTGGATCCGTGGTGGGCTTGGCCTCACTAACGTTGGCGCGTCCATGCTTTTTGGAGGTATCACCGGGACGGCGGTCGCGGATGCAGCCTCGATCGGTGGCGTTATGATTCCGGGCATGAAAAAGGCGGGATACCCCGCTGATTTCTCCGCCGCAGTTACGGCGGCATCATCAACTGTCGGGCCGATCATTCCACCCAGTGTTCCCATGATCATCGTCGGGGCATTGTCAGGTATCTCGGTCGGGAAAATGTTTCTCGCCGGCGCAATTCCCGGCATTTTGATGGGTGTGGCCATGATGGTGACAACCTATCTGATTGCCCGGAGGAAGAATTTTCCAAAACAGGAGTGGAAAGGTTTCGCTGAGATCGGTCGTTCTTTCGCCGGGGCCTTTTGGGCATTGGCAATGACGGGTCTCATTCTCTACGGGCTGCTGAGCGGAATTGCCACGCCGACAGAAACCGCAGTCGTTGCAAGTATCTATGCAATGGTCATCGGGCTTTTTGTCTACAAGGAACTGCCACTGCGGAAAATTCCAAAGATCGTCGTTGAAAGCGCGGTGGCCGCGTCCGGCATCCTTGTGCTTGTGGGATTTGCCAATGTATTCGGCTGGATTCTGGTGTCTGAACGCATTCCGCAGATGATTGCGACGGCCGTTTTGTCATTCACGGATAACAAATTCGTCGTGATCCTGATTATCAACATCCTGCTTCTGATAGTGGGCATGTTCATGGAAACGATCGCGGCGTTGATCATCCTGTTTGTACCGCTCCTTACGCTTGCGACATCTGTGGGAATCGACCCGTTGCACTTTGCAACCTTCGCCGTGCTAAACTTTATGATTGGCCTCACCACACCGCCACTTGGGGTCTGCCTCTTCGTTTGTGCGGGTATTGCGCGCCTGCCGCTCACGCCTGTCGTGATTGCCATTCTTCCCTTCATCGCCACCAATATCATCGTGTTGTTGCTGGTGTCTTATATCCCACCGATTGCAACATGGTTGCCGTCGGTCATTCTGCCATAGGAGTTTTCAACTATGTTAGCTTGCCGATTGCACGGAAAGCGTGATTTGAGAGTAGAGGATGTCCCTGTGGAAAAAATGGGACGTCATCAGGTGCTCGTTCGGATCTCCAACGGTGGAATATGTGGATCTGATCTGCACTACTTTTTTGATGGTGGTGTTGGCCCAATTCGCGTTACCGAGCCTCTTGTTCTTGGTCACGAAATTGCCGGGATTGTCGCAGAGATTGGCGATCCGGACTGCGGATTGCGGGTTGGAGACAAGGTTTCTGTCAGCCCCAGCCAGCCCTGCCTCAACTGTCATTTCTGCGGTCGGAAAGAGTACCAGCATTGTACCGATATGAGGTTTCTGGGCTCTGCCAAGACCACACCACATGTGCAGGGCGGCTTTCGCCAATCGCTTATCATGGGGGCTGCGCAATGTGTGAAAATCAGCGATGCTACGCCCTTGTCGCATGCGGCTTGCGCCGAACCGCTTGCGGTATGCCTGCATGCCGCGAGTCAGGCGGGCGATCTGAAGGGAAAGCGCGTACTTGTGACCGGGGCCGGGCCTATCGGGGCCTTGTGTGTCGCGGTTGCAAAATTGCGCGGAGCGCAAGAGATCGTTGCCACCGATATTGCCGATTTCCCGCTGGAGATCGCAAAACGCGTGGGGGCGACCCAAACTTTCAATGTTGCGGAAGCCGCAGAAGAATTGGCCGACTACAAACGCCCTGGCGCGCAGTTCGATGTTGTGTTCGAATGCTCCGCCGCCGCGCCTGCAATCGCAACGGCCATTGATGTGGTCCGCCCAAGAGGGACGGTCGTTCAAGTGGGCGTTGCAGGAAGCTTGGAACTCCCGATTAATGCGATTGTTGGAAAAGAGATCAATTTCAAGGGAACACACCGGTTTCATCAAGAGTTTACCGAGGCGGTCCAACTCATCGACCAGCGCAAGATCAATGTTGAACCCCTGCTGACACACATCTTCCCATTGAGTGAAGCAGAGGCAGCTTTTGAACAGGCTGTTGACCGTTCTGACTCGATGAAAGTCCAACTCTCGTTTGACGGATAGAACCTGTGTTGAAACCCCTTAAAGTTGCCTGCTTTGGCGAGGTGATGATCGAGCTTATGTTTGATGATTTGCCGGCTGATGCTAAGGCGAACATCGCCGGAGACACGTTCAACACGGCCGTCTATCTGCGCCGTGTTCTGGATCGCGCGCACAGCGTCAGTTATGTGACGGCCCTTGGGGACGAGCGTCTTTCAGAGAAGATCGCCCGAGCCATCGCGCATCATCGCATTGGCACGGAACACATTCGCCGCATCAAAGACAAACTTCCGGGCGTCTACTCGATCACGCTTGATGCGCATGGAGAACGTAGCTTTAGCTATTGGCGATCAGATTCTGCCGCTCGACGCATGTTCGAAACGGTGCATGGCCCGGATTTCCAGTGTCTGGAAGGGTTCGACGTCATTTATGCCTCTGGTATTTCCCTTGCGATTTTGCCCGATGCCACGCGACTGGCCTTCCTTGAATGGCTCAAGGGTTACCGAAAAAACGGCGGGCGATTTGCATATGATTCCAATTATCGCCCAACCCTTTGGGAAAGTCGTGAATTAGCAGCGAAACGTACGGATATGGCATGGACCCGATGTGACATTGCGCTGCCGTCTCTGGATGATGAGATGGCCCTGTTTGCCGAAGAAGAAAGTGATGTGATCGCGCGTTTCAAGGTATACGGCCATGCGACTGGGGCAATCAAACGGGGATCTCGAGGTCCGGTTCTTCTTGGAAGTACTGAAGCGCCAAATCAGTCATATCCAGTTGTCTCGAAGGTTGTCGATACGACTGCTGCAGGGGACAGTTTTTGTGGTGGTTACCTCGCTTCTTTCCTGAACTATGCAGATTCCGGCAAGGCTGCCGTCGCAGGTCACCAGCTTGCAAGTGCAGTGATCCAATCCAAGGGTGCGATCGTTCAGACCGATCACTTAGCCAGATAAGTTGAATTGTGAGAGGCGTACTATGACTGAAATAAGCAACCGCCAGGCTATCATAGCATCAGAGATGTCCAAGGCACTGAACAGGCCGACAGTCGTCTTTGGCGCACCAATGGCATTTAGTATGTCGACAGCAGATTTGATTACTCCATCGGGATTTCTGAAATGAAGCGGATCGTTCATTTGGGGCTGGGAAATTTTCACCGCGCTCATCAGGCTTGGTACACGTTCAAAGCCGGAGACTGGAAGATCACCGGTGTTGCGATGACCAACGCCAAACTGCAACAAGAAATGGCGGCGAGTGATAACAAGTTTCTCCTGGGCACATGGAGCCAGTCGGGCCTTTCGGCCGAAGTCATTGATGTCATCGACGAGGTAATATTGGCGAGCAGGCAGGGGGCACTGGTCGCATCAAAGATTGCCGATGAGACCACCCATATCGTCACGGTGACGATCACCGAGAAGGGCTATTACTTGAAACGTGGGCGGCTCGATTTCGCGGCCACAGCGATTGCGCACGATCTGCGAGAGTCAGCCCCTACCTCGGCCATTGGGATCCTCGCCAAGGGGCTGATACTGCGCTTCCAGACGTCTGGAGACCCAATCTCGGTCGTGAGCTGTGACAACCTTTCCGACAACGGAATGAAGCTCAGGAGGGTCGTCTCAGACTTCATCGAAGAACTTTGTCCCGAGGCCTTATCTTGGATAGAGAGCCAGGTGTCCTTTCCCACAACGATGGTCGACAGGATCACACCGCGACTTTCGGAGAATGCTATTGAAGAGATCAGGACTGCTGCAGGTATTCAAACGATGCCAGTTGTAGGTACGGAATCATTTTCAGAGTGGGTCATTGAAGATGACTTTGCCGGACCACACCCTGACTGGGGTGGGGCTGGTGCCACCATTGTCGAGGATGTATCCGCGTTCGAGCAAAGAAAGCTTCGGCTATTGAACGGTGCGCATTCATTCTTAGCCTATGCAGGGCTCAACGCTGGGTACAGCTACGTCCATGAGGCGATCGTTGATGAAGAAATCCGAGAAGGCCTCAACAGGCTCTGGGAGGAGGCCTCTTTAACACTTTCCGGATCGGCAGCCCAAACTGCCACAAAATATCAGACGTACTTGCTGCGGCGTTTCAGAGTAGCTGAAATGCGCCATAGTCTCGAACAGATCGCCATGGATGGCAGCGTCAAACTCTCGGAGCGGCTTGTTCCCGTCATCCGGCAGCGCGCATCCGCGGATCAAATGTCACCATCCGCCGAACTTGCAATAAAAGCATGGGCCAGATTTGTGGTTGATCGGATAACAAGAGGTGAAGCCATCAATGATCCTAACGACAAACGTTTGACGGACATCGTTCGCAAGAATACCGGCGATCCCGTTGAAGCGCTAAGCAAATCCATGTTGGAACACGATTTAGCCGATTGATTTGAACAGTTCAAAAGGAGCGTTCAAATCTGGACTCTGCATCCTCTTCCAGATCACCAACCCTTCGATGGTAGAGATGAGCCCCATTGGAATCTGGGCTCAGCCTATCGGCAGGGCCATTTAGTCTACTGAGTGACCATTCCCTTCGCCGCAAAGCGGCACGAATTTTCTTGCTCGCGCGGCATTTCTTACTCTGCGAGCGCATGCAGCGAGAATATCTAAGCTACAGGAAGGGCTCTTTGCGATCATTCTCTGCGCGTTAAACGAAGGGCTGCTTGTCGGTGGTTCAGCCAGAAAATCATGAATTCAGAGTCTCAGAAATTCAAAGCCCTAAGTGACTGTTTTTGTTACAACCGCGGTCTCAGCAATTAAGTGATCCGACAGCGCGCTACCCTGAAGTGCGACTCCTATTAGAAAACAAAGAGTTATCTAATAGGAGATCGTGGCATGGGAGCCGTTTACACGCAACTGAGCTTGAAAGAACGCCGTAGAATTGAGGATTGGTGGCATGCGAAAGTCCCGGTCCGAGAGATAACCCGTGTCGCCAAATCGGTCATGAAGTTTGTTGCGACACGGAAAGGAGGCTCTTGGAGCGTCGAGGCTTTGGTATGCGGGATTGGATTGATTGATCAAGGTGGGTGGAGTGCGCATTCGCAGCGTCCTGGCGACTGCGATACTATCACACTCATTAGGTTTGAGCCTCGATGTCACACCTATTCTTGGTGTGATGATTACTTTTTCCGGGCCGTGATAATGATCTCGACCTTGTGGTCAGGTGTGGCCAGAGCAGCGCCGCCGCAGGCACGTGCGGGCGCGTGACCGGCGGCAACCCAGCTGTCCCAAACGGCATTCATTTCCGCAAAATCTCCCATGTCAGACAGCCAGATGATCGCCTGAAGAACGTGTTCCTTGTCAGACCCGGCCTCTGCCAGCAGGCTGTCGACCTGTTCCAGGATAAGGGTGGTCTGTTCAGTCACACTGCTGCCCGGCGCGGCCACCTGCCCGGCAAGATAAATCATCTCACCACACGTCACGATCTGGCTCATCCGGTCAGAGCTTTTCATACGTTTAATTCCGGTCATATCAAGTCCTTTCAGTTCGGTTGCTTAGAAACCAAAGCCCATGACAAAAGCCACGGCAATGGCGAGAAGAAAGAGGGTTTCGACAACAAGGATCAGCCCATAGCTGGGCTTGACGCGCAGGATGGTGGCAAGGCTGGTTTTCACCCCAAGGGCGGAAATCGCAATGACCAGACACCAACCGGACAGGGTGGCGATGGCATCGGTGATCACCTGCGGCACCAGCCCGGTGTTTGTCAAAATCGCCAGCGCGACAAACATGACCAGGAACCACGGCAGGGTGATCTTCTGGGCTTGTGCGCCGCGAAAGCTCGCCATGACCACAATCATCACCACCGGCAGCAAGGCCACGCGCACCATCTTGACGAAGGTCGCAATCACCCCTGCCTCGTCACTGATCGAATATCCGGCACCAACAACCTGGGCCACATCGTGAATGGTTGCCCCGATCAGAAATCCGCTTTCCAGATCGCTCATCCCCAGGGCCGCAAACAGGATCGGATAGGCAATCATCGCGATGGTCGACAGGGCGGTGACGCCGATCACAACAAACAGCGTGTCCTGTTCGCGGTCATCTTTCGCGGGCAGAACCGAGGTGATGGCAAGCGCGGCTGAGGCCCCGCAAATGGCCACCGACCCGCCCGCCAACAGGCCAAAGGCCAGCTTGCGACCGAAGAGAAAGGAGAGGATTGCCCCGCAGGCCAATGTTGCCATGACAAAGCCGACAACCGCACCCACCGCGCCCAGCCCGACACTTTCCACATCCCCAATGCTCAGACGCAGGCCCAACAGGCCGACCCCAAATCGCAGCAATGTTTTGGCGGAAAACTCCAGCCCCGGGGTGAATTTCTGATCGTCATAAAGGAAGTGGAACGCCATGCCGATCAGAAGAGCAAACAGCATCGCAGGCGCGCCGTAATGTTCGGACAGAAAGGTCGCGGCGGCGGCGATGACGCACACCAAAAGAATGCCACCAAAGTGGGTGTCCCAGCGGGACCTGATCAGCGACACCATGGTTCGCTCCTGACTGCGGAAATGTGAAACTGGGGCGCGCAACCTGCGTCAGGTCACGCGCACCTGATACTGTCTGACGTCAGCCGACCCAGCGCTTGCTGTGATCAAAGGCCGCGTCATAGCCAAAGAGCGCAGCCGAACCGCCAGTGTGCAGGAAGACGACACGCTCGCCTTTCTTGAAGTGACCTTTGCGGATCAGATCAATGAAACCTGCGGCCCCCTTGGCGGAATAGACCGGGTCGAGCAGGATCGATTCCAGCTCGGCAAACATCTGGATCGCCTCGATGCCGCTTTCGGTCGGAATGCCGTAGCCTTCGCCGACGTAATCGGTGTTGGCCACCACATCTTCGCGCTGCACGACACCGGCACAGCCCAGCTTCTCGGCGGTGGCACAGGCGAGGTTATAGACGTTTTCTTCCTGTTTCGGTTTGGGCGCCCGCACGCCGATGCCCAAGAGAGGGATCTGTGCGTTCATCGCCTTCAGACCCACAATCAGCCCCGCCTGCGTGCCAGCGCTGCCGGTGGCGTGAACGATGTGGTCAAGCTTCAACCCGCGATCATTGGCTTGCGCCAGCATCTCAAACGCGCAGTTCACATAGCCAAGCGCGCCGGTCGGGTTCGACCCGCCCCCGGGGATGGTGTACACTTTTTTGCCATCTGCGCGCAGCTTGTCGGCGACCGCTTCCATCTCGGCATTCATGTCCAGACCGCCGGGGCGCTTTTCGGTGGTGGCACCATGCAGATGGTCCAGCAGAACGTTGCCGTTGTAATTGTAGTTGTGGTTGTCGGATCCGGTGCGATCTTCCAGAAGGATGTGGCATTCCATGCCCAGTTTCGCCGCAAAAGCAGCCGTTTGGCGGGCATGGTTCGATTGGGTTGCCCCCTGGGTCATCACCATCTCTGCGCCCTGCAACTCGGCCTCGGCCATCAGGAATTCCAGCTTGCGGGTCTTGTTGCCGCCGGTGGACAGGCCGGTGCAATCGTCACGTTTGATCCAGATTTCCGGGCCGCCGAGTTCTGCGGTCAGACGGTCCAGACGTTCAAGCGGGGTGGGCAGGTGGGCGATGAAGCGGCGAGGGTAACGGGCGAGATGCATCAGAAAACTCCTAAATTGGTTTTCTCGCATCTTATGGAGGTCAATCCCGCTAATCTAATTCGAAATATGCGCTATAACATGCATATCTTGCATAATATCAGTGTGCCGCTATGGTGACATTATGCAGTTGGATTGGATTGATGACATCCTGGCGGTGATCGACACGGGGTCCCTGACACGGGCAGCAGAGCGGCGGTTTGTGACCCAATCGGCGTTCACGCGGCGGGTGCGGTTGATCGAAGAGCGCATTGGTGTGCCCCTGTTTGACCGGTCCTGCAAGCCGGTCACCATCCTGCCCGGCGTGCAGGCCATGGAACCTGAATTGCGAGAGCTTGGCGCGCGGCTGCGCCGCCTGCAACACGACCTGAAGGCGGCTGCAGATGGTTCGAAGCGGGATGTGACCTTTGTGTGCCAACACGCCATCACCACCACAATCTCGCCATGGGTGGTGCGGCAACTGACCCAGTCACAAGACATTTCCGTGCGGGTGCGATCCGGTAACCGGGACAATTGCCTGATGCTGCTTTTGTCCGGCGAGGC
>NZ_JBNAGI010000011.1:0-21809 GCF_049803815.1 Aliiroseovarius crassostreae | reverse complement strand
GCCCAACGGGGTTCTAGTTTTCTAGTTTTCTAGTTTTCTAGTTTTCTAGTTTTCTAGTTTTCTAGTTTTCTAGTTTTCTAGTTTTCTAGTTTTCTAGTTTTCTAGTTTTCTAGTTTTCTAGTTTTCTGACCAAACCACGCCCTGCGTGTATTCGCCCCTTCTCCTGAACTATTGCAGCATAGACGCGCGCCCCGCCCCCCCATATAACCGGGGCAACATCCATCGGAGGCTGCGTTTGCTTTTGGGGGCACGTCCGCGCAAAAAAGGGGCCACCCGAAGGCGGCCCCAGTTCGGGCAGGAATGCCAATGAGGCAAACAGGTTATTTGTCGAGGTTCTCCACAATGCGGTCCGCAAAGACGTCGATCATACCGTTGTAATACAGCTCGCTGTCCTTGGTCAGGGTGGACAGATCGAAGTCTTCCGGCAGCACCACCAGTATATCGTCGAAGGCCACGCTCAGGTCATAGGCCTCGTATTTGGAATGGTCATACGAGCTGGTGATTTTGACTCGCGCGGCCATCTTGGAATCGGCCACCCCCACAGCGGATTGCAGCGTGTTGGCCAGTTCGACCTCATCCATATCCACGATGATGCTCACGCCTTCGTCGTCGAACCGGTCGGTCAGGCGTTCGGCGATCGCATTTTTCGGGTCATCTTCGATATTGGCCCATTGCCCGGCGGCACTTGGGTTGTTGAGGTCATCAAGCTCGATCTCAACCTCAATATCTTTCACCATCGTTGTGTCGGCGAAAAGCGGGGCTGTGCTGGTCATCAGGGCAGCGGTCACCAGGCCGGCTTTCACGGTTTTATGGAACATCATTGGATTTCTCCTTTGTTGCTTTACTGCGCGTTGCGCTTGCTATGGTGCGATAACGTGTGCTTGCAAATTTCGTTCCAGATTGTTTTTGTAAAACAGGCCACCGCCGCAGGGATCGGCGTGATCTTGCCATATCGTGCAGGCAACACACGCCCGGAAAACGAGAGGCGCGGCAAGCGAAACGGGTGCACGGTATTTCTGCTGTTCACCTGCCTTTTTCGCCGCCTTCCCCCTTGCGCCCTCGTCCGACTTGTCGTAATCCAACACCCGGCCTTAGGGGTATAGCTCAGTTGGTAGAGCGACGGTCTCCAAAACCGTAGGTCGCGGGTTCGAACCCTGCTGCCCCTGCCACGTCCTTCCGCACATATGTCAGATGCCAGCCGCGCCGCGAATGCCGGGGCTGTTTCGCCGTTCAAAAGGCGGGGTGGGGGAGTGATCACTCTTTGCGCAGTCTTTGCACAGTCTTTTCTCTGGCGGGCTTGAAAATTCCGCGCGCTCAGCGTATCTCACCGCCTGACCCTTCAAGGCTGAGAGATATCATGACCAATCCGCTTCAATTCATCCAGCAGGTGCGCGCCGAGGTTTCCAAGGTCACCTGGCCGACCCGCCGCGAAGTGCTGCTGACCACGGCGATGGTCTTTGTGCTGGCCTCGCTGACCGCATTGTTCTTTTCGCTGGTGGATCTGGGCATCCGCAGCGCGCTGACCGGCGTTCTGGGCATGTTCGGCTAATCGAAAACGACGCGCCTTTGGCCTTGCGAAAATGCAGTGGCCCCCTTGAATTCCCTTGCTTTCACGGGTAGTCCGGGCGCTATAACGAGACAGGGCGTGCGGCGAATCAAGTTGCACGCCGCTTTTTTATCCCCCAGAGCTTTTGCGCGTTTTGACAACGCGGGGCGCGCGCGGGGGGGGCTGACCGGGGCCTGACCCCTTAACGAGATGAAAACGAGACGAGGCTGAAATGGCGAAACGCTGGTATTCGGTAAGTGTGCTGTCGAACTTCGAAAAGAAGATCGCCGAACAGATTCGTACGGAAGTGGTTGAAAAGGGTCTGGAAGACCAGATCGACGAAGTTCTGGTGCCGACCGAAGAAGTGATCGAAGTGCGTCGCGGCAAGAAAGTGACCACTGAGCGCCGCTTTATGCCCGGCTACGTTCTGGTCCACATGGAAATGTCGGACGAAGGCTATCACCTGATCAACTCGATCAACCGCGTCACCGGTTTCCTGGGCCCGCAGGGTCGCCCGATGCCGATGCGCGACGCCGAGGTGCAGGGCATCCTGGGCCGCGTGGAAGAAGGGGCCGAAGCACCGAAACTGATGATCAGCTTCGAAGTGGGCGAAAAGGTCAATGTGACCGACGGCCCGTTCGAAGGGTTCGACGGCACCGTGGAAGAGGTGGACGAAGACAACAACCGCCTGAAGGTCACCGTGTCGATCTTCGGTCGCGCCACCCCGGTCGAACTGGAATACACCCAGGTCACCAAACAGGCCTGATCTTTGCGGTTTCATTCGGGTGACGAAGACCCCGGATGGCGAGAGGTCGATCCGCGATTGAAATGGCGACTGAAATTGAACAAGGGCAGGTGGCAACGCCTGCCTTTTTCTTTGCACGCTCGCGGTACCGCTCCATTGGTGCGCGCAATCGACGGCCCGTGGGGGCGCATCCTGCCGGATTGCCCCGGAATCACTTGCGCCCGCAGGAAGATCGGTGTACTGGCACCCATCGCGTCCCGGATCGAACATCCGGGCGTGTTCTTTTGCGTGGGGGGGAAAGGGTCGCGACCCGGCACCAGACCACGACAATGAAAGGTCTTGAAACGCGTTTTAAGGCCGTTGTTAAAGGAGAAGCCAAATGGCTAAAAAAGTAGCTGGCACGATGAAGCTGCAGGTTCCTGCAGGTCAAGCCAACCCCTCGCCGCCCGTCGGCCCTGCGCTGGGTCAGCGCGGCATCAACATCATGGAATTCTGCAAGGCCTTCAACGCGAAGACCCAGGACATGGAGCCCGGCGCGCCGTGCCCGACCGTGATCACCTATTACCAGGACAAATCCTTTGCGATGGACATCAAGACGCCGCCGGCTTCTTATTACCTGCGCAAAGCGGCCAAGCTGAAGTCGGGCGCAAACAACCCCGGCCGTGAAGTTGTGGGCACCGTGACCGCCGCTCAGGTGAAAGAAATCGCCGAAGCGAAAATGAAAGATCTGAACGCGAACGACATCGACGCCGCGATGCAGATCATCCTGGGCTCTGCCCGCTCCATGGGCATCGAGGTGAAGTAAGATGGCGAAACTGGGTAAACGTACCAAAGCCGCTCGCGAAGCATTCGCCGGCAAAGAGAACCTGACCGTGGAAGAAGCTGTTGCTCTGGTCAAAGGCAACGCAAGCGCCAAGTTCGACGAAACCGTGGAAATCGCCCTGAATCTGGGCGTTGACACCCGTCACGCTGACCAGATGGTGCGCGGTGTGGTTGGCCTGCCGAACGGCACCGGCAAAACCATGCGCGTGGCTGTCTTCGCCCGTGGCCCGAAAGCTGAAGAAGCTCAGGCCGCTGGGGCGGACATCGTTGGCGCCGAAGACCTGATGGAGCAGATCCAGGGCGGCAACATCGATTTCGATCGCTGCATTGCAACCCCGGACATGATGCCGGTTGTGGGTCGTCTGGGTAAAATCCTGGGCCCGCGCAACCTGATGCCGAACCCCAAAGTTGGCACCGTGACCATGGACGTGAAAGCGGCCGTGGAAGCTGCCAAAGGCGGTGAAGTGCAGTTCAAAGCCGAAAAAGGCGGTGTTGTGCACGCAGGCGTTGGCAAAGCGTCGTTTGACGAAGCCAAGCTGGTTGAAAACGTGCGCGCCTTTGTGGACGCCGTTCAGAAAGCCAAGCCGTCGGGTGCCAAAGGCGCTTACATGAAAAAGGTCGTTCTGACCTCGACCATGGGTCCGGGCGTCACCCTGGACATCGACAACGCCACTGGCAATTAAGGCGAGTTCGTAAGAATTCTGCCCCCGGAAAAGCGATTGCCGGCAATCGCGACCGGAAGGCCGGAAACGAATATCAAAGGGCGTCCTTCGGGGCGCCCTTTTGCTTTTGTTGGAATCTTATGCTAGTCTCGCTGGGATCTGGAAACGGGCGTGGGGAAATCCGCACGCCCGATTAAGGGTTGGAAAACCCCTTAAAACCCTCTAAAGACAATCCTGCAGCTCAGCGTGCGATTCGTCGTGCGCTGTTTTGCATTTCGTCCGAGACGGTGGGTGACCCCGGCGGGCAGGCGGTAAGCAACTGATACAGATGTTAAATCGCACGCGCGCAAGGATCATAATTCCTGCCTGAGACGGGAAATGGACAAAAGAATTCTCATGGGCTGGCTGGCCCTGGGGCGATTTTGCGAAGGACCCGTAAAGGACCCGATTGCCGGGTTTTCCCTGAAAACCTGGTGAAATAAGAGCCGGAGGGGTCAACCCTCCATACTTGGAGTGAAACTGTGGATAGAGCACAAAAAGAGAAGCTGGTCGACGAACTCGGCCAAATCTTTGAAAGCTCTGGCGTTGTAGTGGTTGCCCACTACGCGGGTATGACAGTTGCCGAAATGCAGGACCTGCGGTCGCAAATGCGCGAAGCTGGCGGGTCGGTGCGTGTTGCCAAGAACAGGCTCGCCAAAATCGCTCTGGAAGGTAAGCCGGTCGCTTCGATCGCCGACCTCCTTTCGGGCATGACCGTTCTTGCCTATTCCGAAGATCCTGTGGCCGCGGCCAAGGTGATGGACGCATACGCCAAGACCAACGACAAGTTGGAAATCCTTGGTGGTGCAATGGGTGAGACCGCTCTGGATCTGGCTGGTGTGAAAGCCGTTGCCGCTATGCCGTCGCGTGAAGAGCTTATTGCTTCGATCGTGGGCTGCATTGGCGCACCTGCTTCGAACATCGCTGGGGCCATTGGCGCACCTGCTTCGAACATCGCATCCATTCTCTCGACCATCGAAGAGAAAGCTGCATAAGCAAACTGACACACCCGCGTGGGGACAAGTCCTACACGTTGGAACACATCTAAATCGAACGGAAACAGTAAAATGGCTGATCTGAAGAAACTTGCTGAAGAGATCGTTGGTCTGACCCTTCTCGAAGCACAAGAACTGAAAACCATCCTCAAAGACGAGTACGGCATCGAGCCGGCTGCTGGTGGCGCTGTTGTTATGGCTGCCGGTGGCGACGCTGGTGGCGCCGCTGAGGAAGAAAAAACCGAATTCGACGTCGTTCTGAAGAACGCCGGCGCTTCGAAAATCAACGTGATCAAAGAAGTTCGCGGCATCACCGGTCTTGGCCTGAAAGAAGCCAAAGAGCTGGTCGAAGCTGGCGGCAAGATCAAAGAAGGCGTGGACAAAGCCGAAGCAGAAGACATCAAAGGCAAGCTGGAAGCAGCTGGCGCAGAAGTCGAGCTGGCCTAAGCCTTGCGCTTTTGAGGGCGGCTTAGCCCTTTGAATACTGGCTGGGCCCGGAGATATCCGGGTCCAGCCGAACCTGTCTTGGAGAGGGGCAATGTCAGCCCCGGCAAAAAAAAGCCAGGTCGCGTGATGCGGCCCCTCTCCTGGGAAAGGTTCGGACGGGAGGAGACCCTTGGGACGGTCTCCATGAATTTGTCCATCTCCCCAATCTCGGACGAGGCGTTGCCGGGGACCCGACGGTCGGCGCCACAGTTGAGAACATGAAAGGTAGTTACCGGATGGCGCAGACCTATCTTGGCCAAAAACGCTTGCGTAAATACTACGGTAAAATCCGTGAAGTATTGGAGATGCCGAACCTGATCGAGGTTCAGAAAGCCTCTTACGATCTTTTCCTCAAATCCGGCGATCAGCCCCAGCCGATGGACGGCGAGGGCATCAACGCCGTTTTCCAATCGGTTTTCCCGATCAAGGATTTCAATGAAACCGCCATTCTCGAGTTCGTGAAATACGAACTGGAAACGCCGAAGTTTGACGTGGAAGAATGCCAACAGCGCGACCTGACCTATTCGGCCCCGCTGAAGGTTACCCTGCGCCTGATCGTCTTTGATGTGGACGAAGACACCGGCGCCAAGTCGGTGAAAGACATCAAGGAACAAGACGTGTTCATGGGTGACATGCCCCTGATGACGCCGAACGGCACCTTTGTGGTGAACGGCACCGAGCGTGTGATCGTGTCGCAGATGCACCGTTCGCCGGGTGTGTTCTTTGACCACGACAAGGGCAAGACCCATTCGTCGGGCAAGCTGCTCTTTGCCTGCCGCATCATTCCCTACCGCGGCTCCTGGCTCGACTTTGAGTTTGACGCGAAAGACATCGTCTTTGCCCGCATCGACCGCCGTCGCAAACTGCCTGTGACCACCCTGCTTTATGCGCTGGGTCTGGACCAGGAAGGCATCATGGATGCCTATTACGACACCGTTAACTACAAGCTTGAGAAGAACAAAGGGTGGGTCACCAAGTTCTTCCCCGAGCGTGTGGCCGGCACCCGTCCGGTGCAGGATCTGATCGACGCTGCCTCGGGCGAAGTGATTGCCGAAGCTGGCAAGAAAATCACCCCGCGCGCCGTCAAGAAGCTGATGGAATCGGGCGAAGTGACCAACCTTCTGGTGCCGTTCGACAGCATCGTTGGGCGTTATGTGGCCAAGGATATCATCAACGAAGAAACGGGTGCGATCTATGTCGAAGCCGGGGACGAGCTGACCCTGGAATACGACAAGGATGGCGAGCTGATCGGCGGGTCGCTGAAAGAGCTGATGGATGCCGGCATCACCGATATCCCGGTTCTCGACATCGACAATATCAATGTCGGTCCCTACATCCGCAACACGATGGCCGCTGACAAGAACATGGGCCGCGACACCGCGCTCATGGACATCTACCGCGTGATGCGCCCGGGTGAACCGCCCACGGTTGAGGCCGCTTCGGCCCTGTTTGACACCCTGTTCTTCGATTCAGAGCGTTACGACCTGTCGGCCGTTGGTCGCGTGAAGATGAACATGCGTCTGGCACTGGATGCCGAAGACACCCAGCGTACGCTGCGCCGCGAAGACATCATTGCCTGTATCAAGGCGCTGGTGGAACTGCGTGACGGCAAAGGCGACGTGGACGACATCGACCACCTCGGCAACCGTCGTGTGCGATCAGTGGGCGAACTGATGGAAAATCAGTACCGCGTGGGCCTTCTGCGTATGGAGCGCGCGATCAAGGAGCGCATGTCGTCGGTCGAGATCGACACCGTCATGCCGCAAGACCTGATCAACGCGAAACCGGCCGCGGCCGCGGTGCGTGAATTCTTCGGCTCGTCGCAGCTGTCGCAGTTCATGGACCAAACCAACCCGCTGTCGGAAGTCACCCACAAACGCCGCCTGTCGGCGCTTGGGCCGGGTGGTCTGACCCGCGAACGTGCTGGCTTTGAGGTGCGTGACGTTCACGCCACCCATTATGGCCGTATGTGTCCGATTGAAACGCCGGAAGGGCCGAACATTGGTCTGATCAACTCGCTGGCCACCTTTGCCCGCGTGAACAAATACGGCTTCATCGAAACCCCTTATCGTAAGGTTGTGGACGGCAAGGTCACCGACGAGGTGAACTATATGTCCGCCACCGAAGAGATGCGCCACACCGTGGCCCAGGCCAACGCGCATCTGGACGAAGAAGGCCGGTTTGAAAACGATCTGGTGAACACCCGTCAGTCGGGCGAATACACCATGGCACCGCGTGACAATGTCGACCTGATCGACGTGTCGCCGAAACAGTTGGTGTCTGTGGCGGCTTCGCTCATTCCGTTCCTTGAAAATGACGACGCCAACCGCGCCCTGATGGGCTCGAACATGCAACGTCAGGCCGTGCCGCTGCTGCGGGCCGAGGCCCCCTTTGTGGGCACCGGTATCGAAGGCAAGGTTGCGATTGACTCGGGCGCGGCCATTCAGGCCAAACGCGGCGGCGTGATCGACCAGGTGGACGCCACCCGGATCGTTGTGCGCGCCACCGAAGATCTGGAACTGGGCGACGCGGGTGTGGACATCTATCGTCTGCGCAAATTCCAGCGTTCGAACCAGAACACCTGCATCAACCAACGTCCGTTGGTGAAAGTGGGTCAGAAAGTGTCGAAAGGCGAAGTGGTTGCTGATGGTCCGTCGACCGATATGGGCGAACTGGCCTTGGGCAAAAACGTGGTTGTCGCGTTCATGCCCTGGAACGGCTACAACTATGAAGACTCGATCCTGATTTCGGAGCGCATCGCGCGTGACGATGTGTTCACCTCGGTGCACATTGAGGAGTTTGAAGTCGCCGCCCGTGACACCAAGCTTGGGCCGGAAGAGATCACCCGCGACATTCCGAACGTCGGTGAAGAAGCGCTGCGCAACCTCGATGAGGCTGGCGTTGTCTATATCGGTGCGGACGTGGAACCGGGCGACATTCTGGTTGGTAAGATCACCCCGAAAGGCGAAAGCCCGATGACGCCGGAAGAAAAGCTTCTGCGCGCCATCTTCGGCGAAAAAGCCTCGGACGTGCGCGACACCTCGCTGCGCGTGAAACCGGGTGACTTCGGGACCGTTGTGGAAGTCCGTGTCTTCAACCGCCATGGTGTGGAAAAAGACGAACGTGCCCTGCAGATCGAGCGTGAAGAGGTCGAAAGCCTTGCCCGTGACCGCGATGACGAGCTCAACATCCTGGAGCGCAACATCTATGCGCGCCTCAAGGGGATGATCCTCGGCAAAGTGGCTGTGAAAGGCCCGAAAGGCGTGAAAGCCGGTTCGACCATCACCGAAGAACTGCTCGACACCCTGTCGCGCGGTCAATGGTGGCAGCTGGCCTTGGAAGACGAAGATGACGCCAAGATCGTTGAGGCGCTGAACGAACAGTTCGAAGCCCAGAAACGTGCGCTTGAGCATCGCTTTGAAGACAAGGTTGAAAAGGTCCGTCGTGGCGACGACCTGCCGCCGGGTGTGATGAAGATGGTCAAAGTCTTCATCGCCGTGAAGCGCAAGCTGCAGCCGGGCGATAAGATGGCCGGTCGTCACGGGAACAAAGGTGTGATTTCCAAGGTTGTGCCGATGGAAGACATGCCGTTCCTGGCGGACGGGACCCCGGTCGACTTCTGTCTGAACCCGCTGGGTGTGCCGTCGCGGATGAACGTTGGTCAGATCCTTGAAACCCACATGGGTTGGGCCGCACGCGGCCTGGGTCTGAACGTGGACGAAGCCCTGGGTGAATACCGCCGGTCCGGCGATCTGACCCCGGTGCGCGAAGCCATGCGCATCGCCTATGGCGACGATGTCTATGAAGAAGGCATCGTGGGCATGGACGAAGACGAACTGGTGGATGCCGCAGGCAATGTCACCCGTGGTGTGCCGATTGCAACGCCGGTCTTTGACGGCGCGAAAGAGGCTGACGTGAACGACGCGCTGACCCGCGCCGGGTTCGACACCTCGGGCCAATCGGTTCTGTTTGACGGTCGTACCGGTGAACAGTTCTCGCGCGAAGTGACCGTGGGTGTGAAATACCTGCTGAAACTGCACCACCTTGTGGACGACAAGATCCACGCGCGCTCGACGGGCCCGTACTCGCTTGTGACCCAGCAGCCGCTGGGTGGTAAGGCGCAGTTCGGTGGCCAGCGCTTCGGTGAGATGGAAGTCTGGGCCTTGGAAGCATATGGCGCGGCCTACACGCTGCAAGAGATGCTGACGGTGAAATCGGATGACGTTGCAGGCCGGACGAAAGTCTATGAAAGCATCGTCAAAGGCGAGGACAATTTCGAAGCCGGCGTGCCGGAATCGTTCAACGTTCTGGTCAAAGAAGTCCGCGGCCTCGGCCTCAACATGGAACTCCTGGATGCGGAGGGTGAGGAGTAAGGCGCCCGCCTTACCCCTCCCACCCTTCCCCTTAGAAAAAGGAACGCAAAATGAACCAGGAATTGACAACCAACCCGTTCAACCCGCTGACCCCGCCGAAGGTTTTCGACGAAATCAAGGTGTCGCTGGCCAGCCCGGAACGGATCCTGTCTTGGTCCTATGGTGAGATCAAGAAACCCGAAACCATCAACTACCGCACGTTCAAGCCCGAACGTGACGGCCTGTTCTGCGCGCGGATCTTTGGCCCGATCAAAGATTACGAATGCCTCTGCGGCAAATATAAGCGCATGAAATATCGCGGCGTTGTCTGCGAGAAATGTGGTGTTGAAGTTACCCTTCAAAAAGTACGTCGCGAGCGTATGGGCCACATCGAACTGGCCGCGCCCGTCGCGCATATCTGGTTCCTCAAGTCGCTGCCGTCGCGCATCGGCCTGATGCTGGACATGACCCTGCGTGATCTGGAACGCATCCTCTACTTCGAAAACTACGTGGTGATCGAGCCGGGCCTGACCGACCTCACCTATGGTCAGCTGATGACCGAAGAAGAGTATATGGACGCCCAGGACACTTACGGCATGGACGCTTTCACCGCCAATATCGGTGCAGAAGCCATCCGTGAGATGCTGAGCCAGATTGATCTGGAAGCGGAAGCCGAGCAGCTGCGCGCTGATCTGTCTGAGGCCACCGGTGAATTGAAGCCGAAGAAGATCATCAAGCGTCTGAAAATTGTTGAGTCGTTCCTCGAGTCGGGCAACCGCCCCGAGTGGATGATCATGACCGTTGTGCCCGTGATCCCGCCAGAGCTGCGCCCGCTGGTGCCGCTGGATGGTGGCCGTTTCGCGACTTCGGATCTCAATGATCTCTATCGCCGCGTGATCAACCGGAACAACCGTCTGAAGCGTCTGATCGAACTGCGTGCGCCCGACATCATCGTGCGCAACGAAAAGCGGATGCTGCAGGAATCTGTGGATGCGCTGTTTGACAACGGCCGTCGTGGTCGCGTGATCACCGGCGCCAACAAGCGTCCGCTGAAATCGCTCTCGGACATGCTGAAAGGTAAGCAAGGTCGCTTCCGTCAGAACCTTTTGGGCAAACGCGTCGACTTCTCGGGTCGTTCGGTCATTGTGACCGGCCCGGAACTGAAGCTGCACCAATGTGGTCTGCCGAAAAAGATGGCGCTCGAACTCTTTAAGCCGTTCATCTATTCGCGTCTCGAAGCCAAAGGGCTGTCTTCCACCGTGAAGCAAGCCAAGAAACTGGTGGAAAAAGAGCGTCCGGAAGTTTGGGATATCCTCGATGAGGTGATCCGCGAACACCCGGTCATGCTGAACCGTGCGCCCACGCTGCACCGTCTCGGCATCCAGGCGTTTGAACCGGTTCTGATCGAAGGTAAAGCGATCCAGCTGCACCCGCTTGTCTGTTCGGCGTTCAACGCTGACTTTGACGGGGACCAGATGGCTGTTCACGTGCCCCTTTCGCTGGAAGCCCAGCTGGAAGCGCGTGTTCTGATGATGTCGACCAACAACGTGCTGTCGCCCGCCAACGGCGCGCCGATCATCGTTCCGTCGCAGGATATGATCTTGGGGCTCTATTATATCTCGATGGAGCGCGAAGGCATGAAGGGCGAAGGCATGGTCTTTGCCGACGTGGACGAAGTGATCCACGCGCTGGACGCTGGCGAAGTGCATCTGCACGCCAAGGTTCAGGCCCGCCTGCCGCAGGTTGATGCCGAAGGCAACACCGTCATGGTGCGTTTTGACACCACGCCGGGCCGGATCCGTCTTGGCGCGCTGCTGCCGCAAAACAACAAGGCGCCGTTTGAACTGGTGAACCGTCTTCTGCGCAAGAAAGAGGTGCAGCAGGTCATCGACACCGTCTACCGGTATTGCGGTCAGAAGGAATCGGTTATCTTCTGTGACCAGATCATGTCGATGGGCTTCAAAGAAGCGTTCAAGGCTGGCATTTCGTTCGGTAAAGACGACATGGTGATCCCCGACAACAAGTGGGACATCGTCGACGAAACCCGTGACCAGGTGAAGGGTTTTGAGCAGCAATACATGGACGGTCTCATCACCCTTGGCGAGAAATACAACAAGGTGGTCGATGCCTGGTCGAAATGTAACGACAAGGTCACTGACGCGATGATGGGCACCATCTCGGCCAACAAGCGCGATGAAAATGGCGCCGAAATGGAACCGAACTCGGTTTACATGATGGCCCACTCCGGTGCGCGTGGTTCTGTCACGCAGATGAAACAGCTGGGCGGGATGCGCGGCCTGATGGCGAAACCGTCGGGCGAGATTATCGAAACGCCGATTATCTCGAACTTTAAAGAAGGTCTGACCGTGCTCGAGTACTTCAACTCGACCCACGGGGCCCGGAAAGGTCTGTCGGATACCGCTCTGAAAACCGCGAACTCGGGGTACCTGACCCGTCGTCTGGTGGACGTGGCCCAAGACTGCATCGTGCGCGAAGTGGACTGCGGCACTGAAAATGCGATCACCGTGGAAGCGGCGGTCAATGACGGTGAAGTGGTGGCCTCGCTGGGCGAACGCGTTCTGGGCCGTGTGGCGGCTGATGACGTGATCAAGCCGGGCACGGACGAAGTGATGGTCGCCAAAGGCGAGCTGATCGACGAACGCAAGGCCGACGTGCTGGAAGAAAGCGGGATCGCCGCCGTGCGCATCCGCTCGCCCCTGACCTGTGAAGCCGAAGAAGGCGTCTGCGCCAACTGCTATGGTCGTGACCTCGCGCGCGGCACCCGCGTAAACACCGGCGAAGCCGTCGGCATCATCGCGGCCCAGTCGATCGGTGAACCCGGCACGCAGCTGACCATGCGGACCTTCCACATTGGTGGGGTTGCACAGGGTGGTCAGCAGTCGTTCCAGGAAGCCAACCAGGAAGGCAAGATCGAGTATCGTAACGCCAATGTTCTGGAAGATCGCAACGGCGAAACCGTTGTGATGGGCCGCAACATGGTGGTTGCCATCGTGGATGAAAACGGTGTGGAACGTGCTGCGTTCAAACCGGGCTACGGTGCCAAATTGTTTGTCAAAGACGGTGTCAATGTGGCCCGCGGCGACAAGCTCTTCGAATGGGACCCGTTCACCCTTCCGGTGATCGCCGAGAAAGACGGTAAGGCCAAGTTCCTTGACCTCGTCTCCGGCATCTCGGTGCGGGATGAGACCGATGACGCAACCGGCATGACGCAGAAAATCGTGACCGACTGGCGTGCTGCGCCGAAGGGCAACGAGCTGAAACCGGAAATCATCGTGGTCGATGAAAACGGTGAACCCGTGCGCAATGACGCGGGCAACCCGGTGGCTTACACCATGTCGGTGGACGCCATTCTGTCGGTCGAAGATGGTCAGTCGGTGAAAGCCGGTGACATCGTCGCACGGATCCCGCGCGAAGGGTCGAAGACGAAAGACATCACCGGTGGTCTGCCGCGTGTTGCTGAACTCTTCGAAGCCCGTCGTCCGAAAGATCACGCGATCATCGCCGAAATCGATGGCTACGTGCGCTTTGGCCGCGACTACAAGAACAAGCGTCGTATTTCGATCGAGCCGGCCGAGGAAGGCCAGGAGGCGGTTGAATACATGGTGCCCAAGGGCAAGCACATTCCGGTTGCGGAAGGTGACTTTATCCAGAAGGGCGAATATCTGATGGACGGCAACCCCGCGCCGCACGATATTCTGGCTGTTATGGGCGTGGAAGCGCTGGCCAACTACATGATCGACGAAGTTCAGGACGTGTATCGTCTGCAGGGCGTGAAGATCAACGACAAGCACATCGAGGTGATCGTTCGCCAGATGCTGCAAAAGTGGGAGATCCAGGATTCGGGCGAAACCACGCTGCTGAAAGGCGAGCATGTTGATAAGGTCGAATTTGACGCCGCAAACGAGAAAGCAGCTGCCGAAGGTCGCCGTCTGGCATCGGGTGAACCGATCCTCTTGGGCATCACCAAAGCCAGCTTGCAGACCCGTTCGTTCATCTCGGCGGCGTCGTTCCAGGAAACCACCCGCGTTCTGACCGAGGCATCTGTCCAGGGTAAGAAAGACAAGCTGGTTGGTCTGAAAGAGAACGTGATCGTGGGTCGCCTGATCCCGGCCGGGACCGGTGGGGCAACTCAGGACGTGCGCCGCGTGGCCCAGGCCCGCGACAGCGTTGTGATCGAAGAGGCCCGCGCCGAAGCCGAACAGGCGGCGATGCTGGCGGCTCCGACCGAGGATGCTTCGACCGTGTTCGGGTCGGAAAGCTCGGATGATCTGGGTCTGGTGGAAACGCCGGAAGCAGGTGGTTCGGAACAGCCGTGATCGTTATCTTAGATTTCAAATTTTCAAACGCCCCCCGGCCCGGGGGGGGGATTTTTCGTAGTGGAAGCGATAGGGAGGGCAGGGTGGGCCTCAGCTTGCGCTTCGGCCCGCTATTGGTGGCTCACGTTGTGAGGCATTTTCCGTTGCGTCGCTGCGCGCCGCGGATGGGGGCTTTGCCCCCAAACCCCCAGGATACTTGTCACCAGAAAATGCAGGATGTCCTTCCTTACATAGATTGCGTTATCTGCGTGTTGGGATTGGGCTGATGTCGGTGCGCGGAGATTGTTAAGGCGTTTCAGTTTTATCTGAACAGGGGTTGGTACGCAAACGCGCAAAGAGATATCAATGTTGTGGGCGGTTCGGAATAACTTGTGTGGCATGATGATCCCGAAACGCGATTGCATTTCATGACAGAGGAGAGCAGGCATGCCGCGTGGACCCCTGAGTGACAATATGAAGGGCGCGGCGCTGATGAGTGCCGCGATGGCGTGCTACACGCTGAATGATACCTGTATGAAACTGATCTCGACCACGATGCCGCTGGGGCAAAGCGTGGCGTTGCGCGGGGGGATCGCCGTGATGCTGATGTTTCTGGTTGGGCGATATCTGGGTGTGTTGCGATTTCGCCTGCCGAAGCGGGAATGGGGCTTGATTGTGCTGCGTGCCGGCGCGGAGGTGGTGGTCACCTATTGCTTTTTGACGGCCCTGTTCAATATGCCAATTGCCAATGTGACGGCGATCATTCAGGCCTTGCCGCTGACCGTGTCGCTGGCGGCCTGGGCGTTTTTGTCGGAACCTTTGGGGTGGCGGAGGTTGGTGGCCATTTTGATCGGCTTTGTCGGCGTGATGCTGATTGTGCAACCGGGCGGGGCGGGGTTTTCGATCTGGTCGGTTTATGCGTTGGGCGCCGTGGCGTTGATCACCTTGCGGGATCTGATCGTGCGTCGCATGGATCCGGCCACGCCCTCTTTCACTGTGGCCTTCCTGACGGCCATTGGCATCACGGTTTCTTTTTCCGTGCTGTCGTTGGGAGAGATCTGGGTTGAGGTGGATTTGAAGTCCTTTGGCCTTTTGGGACTGGCGGCGGGGTTCATCATCTGCGGGTATCTCTTTTCGGTCATGGTGATGCGGGTGGGCGAGATCGGCTTTGTCGCGCCGTTCCGTTATACGGGCCTCGTGGTGGCGTTGATCGTCGGGTATCTGTTCTTTGGCGACTGGCCGGATGGGATGACATTGCTGGGGGCCGGCATCGTGGTGGCGATGGGGATCGTCACGCTGTATCGCGAGCAAATCACGGCGCGGCGCAGCAGGGTGAAAGGAAACGCCTGACCTCAGGCCGTGGCGCCACGCCGAATGTGCGGGTCAATCCATATGGCGGGGCAGGGCCTGGGCCCGGGCGCGGTGCTGTTGCCAGCGCGGATCTGCCGCGGGGTCTTCGCCCCGCTTTGCGCACATATCGGCAACCAGATCCGCACAGCACATATGGTGCAGCCGCATCGCGCCGGGAATGTCACAGATCCGGGCATATTCCGCGTCAAACCGTGCTTTATAGGACAGGGCGTCGGTGTTTGGGGTCGAGTTGTGATTAAAGCGATGAAAGAAATCATGGGAATATCGGTCCAAACCGGCCGCTGCAGAACGTCGCCCGCGCTTAAAGTCGAATTGCTCGCGGCTTTGCAGGATATAGTGGTTGACCGAAGCATCCCCATGCACGATCCCGTCATTTTCCGTGGCATTCAGGGGCGCGCTGTCCGGGTCGTAGGCGTCCCAGCGGGACCCATCCGACAGAACCCAGTACCGCCCGTCCTTCCCCCAGGCCCCATCCCCTTGCCAATAGCGGGGGGAATGTGACCGGAGCTTGCCGAACGAGAGCGGGTTGCGGACAAAGCTTTTCACACAATTGTTCTGACGTGCCATCACGGGCGAGGATTTTACGAACCGACGATGCACCAAACCGTCTTCCCAAAGATTGTAAGAATTGGTGCCAAAGATGCGCCAATGGATGGCCATGCCCTGCCACGGCACATCGCCATTGTTCAACAGGGCGCTGATGGTCCCATCCCCCTTGTGGACCACCAGAAACTCGTCCACGTCACAGGTGAACATCCAATCCGCCTCTTTGACGAAGGGGTGTTTGCGACAGGCCAGATAGGCCGAGGGTTGGGGGTGCAGATTTTCACCGGGGGTGTGGCGCTTGGTGGCAATCTCGCCCGCGCGTTCCAAAAGGCGCAAAAGCTGTGGTGAATGGTCGGTGCAATCGTTGAACATCACCAGCACACGGTCGAACCCCAGCATCTTTTGCCAGGCGATCCATTCCAGAAGAAACGGCCCTTCATTGCGGATGGTGGTGAAGGCGAGGGTGCCTTTCATGGGGGCCTCGGCTGCTCTTATGGGAACGGTTTTGACGTCACTCTATTTTGACGTTCGTCAGCGTGCAATCCTGTTGTCACAGGCGTGATACAGGCACCGCTGTTGACAGGCCTCCCGACTCCCCTTATACGCGCGAACATCCAGCAAAGGGGGATACCCCTGCGCATCTACAGGAATTGTGGGATCAAGACCGGAACTGTTTCAAGGAACCGGCCCTCTGTGAACCAACCGCGACGTTTGCCTCGGTACGGAAACGCTCGCGGATTTTCGCTTTGTGAGGGTCGTCATGATCCTGTCATGCGAAGAAGATTTAACCGTGTGGGGCCCCGGCCTTGCGCAGACGAAGTTGAGAAACGGGAAAAGAGCCCTATGCCAACGATCCAACAGCTGATCCGCAAACCGCGTCAGCCCAAAGTCAAGCGTTCCAAGTCGCTGCACCTGGAAAGCTGCCCCCAAAAGCGCGGCGTTTGCACCCGCGTTTACACCACCACCCCGAAAAAGCCGAACTCGGCTATGCGTAAAGTTGCGAAGGTTCGCCTGACCAACGGTTTCGAGGTGATCTCCTACATCCCCGGTGAAAGCCACAACCTGCAAGAACACTCGGTTGTTCTGATCCGTGGCGGTCGTGTGAAAGACCTTCCGGGTGTCCGTTACCACATCCTGCGTGGTGTGTTGGATACCCAAGGCGTCAAAGACCGTAAGCAACGTCGTTCGAAATACGGCGCGAAGCGTCCGAAGTAAGGAGAGCCAGATATGTCTCGTCGTCACGCCGCTGAGAAGCGCCAAGTTCTGCCCGACGCCAAATTTGGCGATGTAGTTCTTTCGAAATTCATGAACAACCTGATGATCGATGGTAAGAAATCGGTCGCAGAAAAAATCGTCTATAATGCGCTCGATCGCATCGAAGACAAGATCAAGCGCGCCCCCGTGGAAGTGTTCCACGAAGCGCTGGACAACATCAAACCGTCGGTCGAAGTGCGTTCGCGCCGCGTTGGTGGTGCCACCTACCAGGTTCCGGTTGAAGTGCGCCCCGAGCGTCGCGAAGCCCTGGCCATCCGTTGGTTGATCAAAGCCGCCCGTTCGCGCAACGAAAACACCATGGAAGAGCGTCTTGCCGGCGAACTTCTGGATGCTGTGAACTCGCGCGGTACTGCCGTTAAGAAACGCGAAGACACCCACAAAATGGCCGACGCCAACAAAGCGTTCAGCCATTACCGCTGGTAAGCCAAGGAAGGATCACACCCATGGCACGCGAATATCCGCTCGAGCTGTACCGCAACTTCGGTATCATGGCTCACATCGACGCAGGGAAAACCACCTGCTCCGAGCGTATCCTCTACTACACCGGCAAGTCCCACAACATCGGTGAGGTGCACGATGGTGCAGCCACCATGGACTGGATGGAGCAGGAGCAGGAACGCGGCATCACCATCACCTCGGCTGCGACCACCACCTTCTGGGAACGCACCGAAGACGGTGAAACCGCTCAGACGCCCAAGCACCGGATGAACATCATCGACACCCCCGGCCACGTTGACTTCACCATCGAAGTTGAACGTTCGCTGGCCGTGCTCGACGGTGCTGTCTGTGTTCTGGACGCCAACGCCGGTGTTGAACCGCAAACCGAAACCGTGTGGCGTCAGGCTGACCGCTACAAGGTTCCGCGCATGGTGTTCGTCAACAAGATGGACAAGATCGGCGCTGACTTCTTCAACTGCGTTCGCATGATCGAAGACCGCACCGGCGCCCGCGCCGTTCCGGTTGGCATTCCGATCGGTGCTGAAACCGAGCTGGAAGGTCTGATCGACCTGGTGAACATGGAAGAATGGCTGTGGCAGGGGGAAGACCTTGGTGCATCCTGGGTTCGTGTTCCGATCCGTGACGAGCTGTCGGACATGGCCAACGAGTGGCGCGAGAAGATGATCGAAGCCGCCGTCGAGCAAGACGACGACGCCATGGAAGCCTATCTGGAAGGCAACGAGCCTGACGTGCCGACCCTACGCAAACTGCTGCGCAAAGGCACCTTGGCTCTGGATTTCGTTCCGGTTCTGGGTGGTTCGGCCTTTAAAAACAAAGGTGTTCAGCCGCTCTTGAACGCTGTGATCGACTATCTGCCCAGCCCGCTGGACGTTGTGGATTACATGGGCTTCAAACCCGGTGACGAAACCGAAGAGCGTAACATCGCCCGCCGTGCGGACGACGACATGGCGTTCTCGGCCCTGGCGTTCAAAATCATGAACGACCCGTTTGTGGGCTCGCTGACCTTTACCCGCGTTTACTCGGGTGTCCTGAACAAAGGCGACACGCTTTTGAACTCGACCAAAGGTAAGAAAGAGCGCGTTGGTCGTATGATGATGATGCACTCGAACGATCGTGAGGAAATCACCGAAGCGTTCGCGGGCGACATTATCGCGCTGGCCGGTCTGAAAGACACCACCACCGGTGACACACTTTGTGCCGCCAACGACCCGGTGGTTCTGGAAACCATGACCTTCCCGGATCCGGTGATCGAGATCGCGGTTGAGCCGAAAACCAAGGCCGACCAAGAGAAGATGTCGCAAGGTCTGGGCCGTCTGGCCGCTGAAGACCCGTCCTTCCGCGTGGAAACTGACCTGGAATCGGGCCAGACCATCATGAAGGGCATGGGCGAACTTCACCTGGACATCCTGGTGGACCGCCTGAAGCGCGAGTTCAAAGTGGAAGCCAACATCGGTGCCCCGCAGGTTGCCTATCGCGAGACCATCTCGAAAGCGATCGAGCACACCTACACCCACAAGAAACAGTCGGGTGGTTCGGGTCAATACGCTGAAGTCAAAATGGAAATCATGCCGACCGAAGCGGGCGAAGGTTACTCGTTCGAAAGCCGCATCGTGGGTGGTGCTGTTCCGAAGGAATACATCCCCGGCGTTGAAAAAGGCATCAACTCGGTTATGGACAGCGGCCCGCTGGCCGGCTTCCCCGTGATCGACTTCAAGGTTGCCCTGGTTGACGGTAAATTCCACGATGTTGACTCGAGCGTTCTGGCCTTTGAAATCGCAGCACGTATGTGTATGCGCGAAGGCATGAAACTGGCTGGCGCCAAGCTGCTGGAACCGATCATGAAAGTGGAAGTGATCACGCCCGAAGAGTACACCGGTGGTATCATCGGCGACCTCACCTCGCGTCGTGGTCAGGTGTCCGGTCAAGAGCCGCGCGGCAACGCGATTGCAATTGACGCAAACGTGCCGCTGGCCAACATGTTCGGCTACATCAACACCCTGCGCTCCATGTCTTCGGGCCGCGCGCAGTTCACGATGCAGTTCTCGCATTACGACCCGGTTCCGCAGAACATCTCGGACGAAATTCAGGCCAAATACGCATAAGCGTTTTTGACCACACCAAAAACCGGGCGGGGGCGGCCCCGTCCGGACCCAATTTAAAAGGAGGCCATCATGGCTAAGGAAAAGTTTGAACGCGGCAAACCGCACGTGAACATCGGCACCATCGGTCACGTTGACCACGGGAAGACCACTTTGACGGCAGCGATCACCAAGTTTTTTGGTGACTTCAAAGCCTATGACGAGATTGACGGCGCGCCGGAAGAGAAGGCCCGCGGGATCACCATCTCGACCGCTCACGTTGAGTATGAGACCGAGAACCGTCACTACGCCCACGTGGACTGCCCGGGTCACGCTGACTATGTGAAAAACATGATCACCGGCGCCGCGCAGATGGACGGTGGTATCCTGGTTGTGAACGCTGCTGACGGCCCGATGCCGCAGACCCGCGAGCACATCCTGCTGGCGCGTCAGGTTGGTGTGCCTGCTCTGGTTGTCTTCATGAACAAAGTTGACCAGGTTGACGACGAAGAGCTGCTTGAGCTGGTTGAAATGGAAGTTCGTGAACTGATGAACGAATACGACTTCCCGGGCGACGACATGCCGATCATCGCGGGTTCCGCGCTGGCCGCCATGGAAGGCCGTGACAACGCAATCGGCGAAGACAAGATCCGCGAGCTGATGGCGGCTGTTGACGAATACATCCCGACCCCGGATCGTCCGGTTGACGGCGACTTCCTGCTGCCGATCGAAGACGTGTTCTCGATCTCGGGCCGCGGTACCGTTGTGACCGGCCGTGTGGAACGTGGTGTTGTGAACGTTGGCGACGAGATCGAAATCGTTGGCATCAAGGACACCCAGAAAACCACCTGTACCGGTGTTGAAATGTTCCGCAAGCTCTTGGATCGCGGTGAAGCTGGTGACAACGTTGGTGTTCTGCTGCGCGGTATCGACCGTGAAAAAGTTGAGCGTGGCCAGGTTCTGTGTAAGCCGGGTTCGGTAAACCCGCACACCAAGTTCGAAGCCGAGGTCTATATCCTGACCAAGGAAGAAGGCGGCCGTCACACCCCGTTCTTCGCAAACTACCGTCCGCAGTTCTACTTCCGCACCACCGACGTGACCGGCACCGTTGAGCTGCCGGCCGGCACCGAAATGGTGATGCCGGGCGACAACCTGAAGTTCAACGTTGAACTGATCGCCCCGATCGCCATGGAAGAAAAGCTGCGCTTCGCCATCCGCGAAGGCGGCCGCACCGTTGGTTCGGGCGTTGTGTCGAAGATCATTGAATAATTCACACCAGTGAATGTTCAAAAAGAAGGGCCGCCCAATGGGCGGCCCTTTGCATTTGAACTCAATGATCCCGAGGCATATCATCAAGTTCTTGTTGGCAACCGAGGGGGGCCCATTTCACTGGTTGACGTGGTTAGGCGGTTGTTCTCAGGTGGCGCTGCGGAGTTTCCAATGGGAGTGAGAGAAAGTGCCGAGATGGTTCTTTGTTGTTTTGGGGATGATTTGCCTGTCCGCTGTCGTGGTGGAAAATAGGATTTCTGATCGGCGGAATGCTCCACCTGAGTGGACAATGAACGTTCTGAATTGTGTTTCGGAGAATGCGGACAGAACCACCTTTCCGGCTCGATACGATGCGATGGTCATAGATTTGAAGGAGGGGTATGAGGGAATTCAGGTCGTATTTCTTTGCGTTGATAGCATTATTTTCAGATGCGTGGGGGCCAATGATTATGACCGGTGTGAGGCTAAGCTTTTGAAAGAGGTACAGCGCTTCAATCGACATCTGGTTCAGCAGTTGGGTGCACGAAACAGCCCGGACAAAAGGCAGTCCGAATTAGAAGCTTGTCATGAAAAGTCAAAGACCCTGCCGCAGGACCGTCAGGCGAGTTTTCAATCATATTGCATTGCCGCCTCAGAGAAAGCCTTTACAGCCGATTTGCTTTTGATGTGGAAGAAAAAGTATCAATCGGATTAATCAGAAAGGTCGCCGCAAAGCGGTATTTCTTGTTGGGTATGGTAAATTGAGTAAGCCCAAGTATTTCTCTTGCGTCCACTGCCCAACGGGGTTCTAGTTTTCTAGTTTTCTAGTTTTCTAGTTTTCTAGTTTTCTAGTTTTCTAGTTTTCTAGT
>NZ_JBNAGI010000010.1:0-52852 GCF_049803815.1 Aliiroseovarius crassostreae | reverse complement strand
ATGGCTGGACCTATTCGGCGCACCCGATCGGGGCTGCCGCCGGGGTGGCGAACCTGAAGCTGATCGACGATCTGAAGCTGGTGGAAAACGCGGGCACGGTCGGGGCCTATCTGAACGCCACCATGGCCGAGGCGCTGGGGGATCACGCCAAGGTGGGCGAGGTGCGCGGCGAAGGGATGCTGTGCGCCGTCGAATTTGTGCAAGACAAAGACAGCCGCCTCTTTTTTGACCCCGCTGACAAGATCGGGCCGCAGATCGCCGCCAAACTGTTGGAGCAAGACAGCATCATCGCGCGCGCCATGCCGCAGGGCGACATTCTGGGCTTTGCCCCGCCCTTCTGCCTGACGCGGGACGAGGCGGACCAGATTGTTGCGGCCACCACCCGCGCCGTCCGCGCGGTTTTGGGATAAAGGGGAGGGAAGCATGACACAGACCAACGCAGCGTTTGCGCCTGCAGAATACCAGCGCCGTCTGGCAAAAACCCGGTCCGCGATGGACCGGGCCGGGTTGGAGGTGCTGTTTGTGACCGACCCGTCAAACATGGCCTGGCTGACCGGCTATGACGGCTGGTCCTTTTACGTGCATCAGGGCGTGATCGTGACGAAAGAGGGCGAACCGATCTGGTGGGGCCGCCATATGGACATGATGGGCGGGCGGCGCACCTGCTGGATGGATCACGCCAATATCCTTGGCTATGGCGACCACTATGTGCAGTCGACCGAGGTCCACCCGATGCAGGATCTGGCCGCGCAGCTTGTCGCGCGCGGGTTTGAAACGGCGCGCATCGGGGTCGAGATGGAGAACTATTATTACTCCGCCAAGGCCCATGCGGTGCTGGCCTCCGAGCTGCCCAAGGCCGACCTGATCGACGCCACCGCGCTGGTCAATTGGCAGCGTCTGGTGAAATCCGACGCGGAAATCGCCTTTATCCGCAAGGCCGCCCGGATCACCGAAAAGGTGATGCAGACCGCCATCGACCGCGCCGCGCCGGGCGTGCGCAAAAACGATCTGGTGGCGGATATCCTGCACGCGGGCATCACCGGGGTTGGGGACGACTGGGGTGATTACCCGGCGATTGTGCCGCTGACCCCCTCGGGCCTTGATGCCACCGCCGCGCATCTGACGTGGAACGGCGCGCCGATGGTCAAGGGTGAGGCCACGTTTTTCGAGCTTTCCGGCTGTTATCGCCGCTATCACGCGCCGCTCTGCCGCACGGTGTTTCTGGGCCAGCCCACGGATGAAATGCTGCGGGCCGAAGCGGCGCAGTTGGAGGGGATCGAGGCCGGGCTGGCGGCGGCACGCGCGGGCAACCGCACCTGTGACATTGCCAATGCCTTCATGTCGGTGCTTGCGAAACATGGTATCGAACGGTCGGGCCGGATGGGCTATCCCATCGGCCTGTCCTACCCGCCCGATTGGGGGGAACGCACCGCGTCGATCCGCGCCGAGGACGCGACCATATTGGAACCCGGCATGGTCTTTCACTTCATGCCTGCACTCTGGATGGACACATGGGGGCTTGAGACCACGGAAACCATCCTGATCCGGGAAGACGGCGCAGCCGAGCCAATGTGCAGCGTGGATCGCAAGCTTTTTGTAAAGCCATGACCATGCCAAATGAGACCACGCTGGAGCAGACCAAACGCATCCTTGCTGACCTGATTGCTTTTCCCACAGTGTCCGCGGACAGCAATCTGGCGATGATCGACTATATGGCGGATCTCCTGCGCGCCTGCGGGGCGCGGGTTGACGTGTTTCACGATCCAACCGGGCAAAAGGCCAACCTGTTTGCATCGATTGGGCCAGAGGTCGACGGCGGGCTGGTTCTGTCCGGCCACAGCGACGTGGTGCCGGTTTCCGATCAGGACTGGTCGTCTGATCCGTTTGCGATGGTCGAGGCGGACGGTCGGCTTTACGGGCGCGGCACCTGTGACATGAAAGGGTTCATCGCCGCCACGCTGGCGATGGCGCCGCAATTTGCCAAAACCGCCCGCCGCCGCCCGATCCATTTTGCCTTCACCTATGACGAGGAGGTGGGCTGTATCGGGGCGAGTCATCTGGCACAGGCGCTTACCGAGCGGGGCATTCGCCCGGCCATGGCAATCATCGGCGAACCCACGTCGATGCGGGTCATTGAAGGCCACAAGGGATGCAGCGAATACACCACCCGGTTTCAGGGGTTGGAAGGGCACGGGTCCGCCCCGGATCTGGGGGTGAACGCGGTGGAATATGCGGTGCGCTACGTGGCGCGGCTGCTGGAGCTGCGCGAAGAACTGAAGGCGCGGGTCCCCGCAGACAGCCGGTTCGACCCGCCCTGGACCACCATCAATGTGGGGGCCGTGCATGGGGGCAGCGTTCACAATGTCATTGCCCCAAAGGCGCAGGTCGACTGGGAAATGCGCCCGGTGCAGCCAACAGATGCCCGTTTCGTGAAAGACACCATGGCGGACTATTGCGCGCAGACCCTGTTGCCAGCCATGCAGGCCGTCTATCCCGACGCCCGGATTGACACCGAAATCGTCGGCGAGGTGGCCGGTTTGACCCCCACGGACAAGAACGACGCCAAACGCATCGTGTCAGAGCTGACCGGGGCCAACACGGCCGATCTGGTGCCCTTCGGCACCGAGGCCGGGATCTTTCAGGCGCTTGGCATGGATGTCATTGTCTGCGGCCCCGGATCGATTGAGCAGGCCCACAAGGCGGATGAGTTTCTTGCGACAGAGCAACTGTCGCGCTGCCTGGACCTGTTGCAGAAGCTCGACCGGGCGTTCGAAACACAGACCTGACAGAAAATGGCCGGAGCTTTCACCCCGGCCTCTTTCACGTTTCTGTCGCGCCGCGTTCCGGTCACGATATCTTTTGCCCCCCGGAGCGGGAAACTGTGGCGCTCCACTTGACATTACCTACCCACACACGAAAAACCTTTTTGTATCAACACACTCTTATCACAGCAGCACGGCATGCTGACCAAAAACTTCGCAATGAACTACCTACATCTAGTGGAGTTACTGATTGCCTCGCAGACACCCATGAAAAGCAAATCCTCACTCGGTTGCTCTGGGTTCTACCAGACCGAACCAACAACCTGAATAGAAGCGCCTTAACAACGATTAGGCGAGCCGCTGTTCGCCGAAGCGTTTCTGAAAGTCAGCAGTGCGGGACAAACCGGGCTTTCGCTGCACTTGCACCTATGTCTGCTTGCCTGGCGGAACCCTTCGCAACGACCATTGAGCATAAATGGTGCCCCGCAAACTGGGGGCACCAAAGTTGTCAATTACGCTTTTGAGATGTCGGGTGCTGCCAACACGTGTGGCGTATTATACGCCTCCATATCGATTTGATCTTCGGACTTTGCAATCAGAACGGTGCATGCTGCATCGCCGGTCACATTCAAAGATGTCCGCGCCATATCGAGAATGCGGTCGATACCCGCAACGATTGCGACACCTTCAAGTGGCAGTCCAACCGAAGTTAGAACCAGAGACAGCATGACCAAGCCCGCGCCGGGAACACCTGCGGTGCCTATGGACGCCAACGTGGAGGTCAGGATGATGGTGATATATTCGGACATGCCGAGTTCAACACCGAAAGCCTGTGCTACGAAGAGCGCTGCAACGCCTTGATACATCGCTGTACCGTCCATGTTGATGGTCGCGCCCAAGGGCAGTGTAAAGCTGGCCACCGAGCGGTTCACACCCAAGTTCTTCTGCACTGCAGTCATTGTGACCGGCAGCGTTCCAGAGCTGGAGGTGCTGGTAAAGGCGACAATCTGAGGCTCAACGATTCCCTGGAAGAAACGCACGGGGTTCAGGCGGCCTAGGAAAGTTACGAGACCACCATAAACGAACAATGCGTGGAAAATACAGCCAATATAGAGTGCCGCGATGATCGTTCCCAAAGGCAACAAAAGGTCAAGACCGTAAGTGCCAGCAACCCAAGCCATCAGGGCAAACACGCCGTATGGTGCAAAGGCGATAACTATCTCAGTCAGCTTCAAGATGACAGAATTCAGAGCTTCGAAAAAGTCCCGGACAGGTTTTCCTGCGTCACCTACAAGGTTGATCGACAAGCCGAACATGATGGCAAAGAAGATGATCTGGAGTACTTTCCCATCAGCGGCTGCCGCAATTGGGTTCTTAGGAACAATTGCGATCAACTGATCGATAAACGGTGGTGCTGATTTTGGCTCCATTGCAGCGGCGGCTCCAAGGTCAATCCCCACGCCTGGCTGGAAGAGAGTCCCAAGTGCCAAGCCAATAGCAATCGCAAAAGCCGTTGTGCAGAGATAAAAAACGACAGATTTTAGGCCGATCCGGCCCATACGCGCCATGTCGCTGACGGAAGTCATCCCACAAACGAGCGATACAAAGATCAGCGGAACGATCAACATCTTAATCAAGGAGAGGAACAGTGTTCCCACATGTTTAATCGAGACCGCTATTGATTCATTGCCGGTTGTGTTCAGGATAGCGCCGACAATAACGCCAAGCACTAGCGCGATAACGATTTGCTGCCACAAGAGCAAATTCCACCATGGGGCGAACAACCCCGTTTTTCGTTGAGCTGAGGCCATAGTCACTCCTTTCCAGTTTGCAAGGGGCAAAACCCATAAAAGTAAGTATTTTTAGCATTCCCGCGCGCAAAACTGTGTTGCGAATGCAGAAACGGCATTGCATAGTTTGCAATGCCGTTGAGTTATTCCTTTGACTTCTAGGTTTTGGGCCGCGAAGCCGCAGCGCGCGCGAGCCTCACACATTTTTCGGCAAGAACCTTAGTCGGATCCACCGGGATTGCGCCCATATCTTGGACATTTCCCGTCACAATCAAAGGCAACTCCGTACAACCAAGAATCACCACCTCTGCCCTTTGATCGACCAAATGCGCAAAAGCTTTGGCAATTTGCTCTTTGCAAATCCCTTCGACAAAGCCTGCCTTCACGCCTTCAGAGCCATAAATGGAGGCCATGACCAGCTCTTGATGGTCTTCGTCAGGAACGATGAAATCAAGCCCGGCTTCGGTTAGAGCCTCTTGATAAAGACCGCTTTGAATCGTGCCATTAGTGGCCAAAATCCCAACTTTGCGTGTCTCTGGGGATGTCGCACGTATAAAATCCGTCGTCGATGACAGGATGCTGACAATAGGAATACCCAGATGACACTGGATGCGATTAACATAGGCATGAGCTGTATTGCAGGGGATCGCAACAATATCCGCGCCACCGCGTTCCAGCTTTTTGCAGGTCGAATAGAGGGCGACAGTCGGGTCAACGCCATCCGCAATAAGGTTTTCAGTCCGATCAGGGATTTGCGGGTTCTGTTCAACCAGCACCTTGATGTGATCTTGATCGCGCACAGCCTCGGTGCCACCCACAAGCTTGGACAGAAAATCAACCGTTGCCGCCGGACCAACACCGCCCACGACACCCACCTTAAAGCGTTTTTGCCGCTCGGCCGCCGTCGCTTTCAGCGCATGTTGAGCATAGACCTCAGCGGTGTTCAGAGCCGTCATATTGGCTGGCATGGTGATTTGATCAAAGAGGATCGGAATCTCTGTTAAACCCGGTACAAAAAGGTCAGCGCCTTGATGCGAGAGGTCTTGAAGCGCAGCGTTGAGGGGTTGGATGATCTGATTGTCATAGTTCCCGGATTTGAAACCATTGGGACCATAGATCGACTGCATCACATCTGTTTCGGCATCAATGCTAGGGTAAACAACATCAACATCCTCTCCAAACAGCGCATCAAACAAACGCGATTTGCGCACATATGGCGTGGTGATCACGCCCACCATTTTCGGAGGAACCGGCATTGCCTGAACAGCATCTTTAATTGCATCGGTCATACTAATCAGTTTGAGCTTCAGCTCATCTTGAAGCTCGCCTAAGAAACTATGCGTCACAAAGCATGGCAATATGGCTGCTTCGCAACCTTCCGCCTCAAGATGCGTGAGCGTGTCGAACACGTATAATTTGCGGTGCGTTGGACTGTAGTCATTGTCCATCGGCGCACTGGGTTCACGCATGGGCTTTTGCTCAAAGACCAGTTCTCGGTGATCGCCTTCGGACCGCACAGGGGTTGACTTGACGATGCGATACAGCAGGTCAGCACCCGCAACGGCGCCTAAACCACCAACAATACCAAGTCGAAGTGAATTACGTTCAGCCATTGGCAGTCCGCTCCGTCAAATGGGTTAAGTGTTCATTCGCGAGTATCGCCTCCTGCTCTGAAAGAGCGGGCGCTGCTGCCGCCGCGAGGCTGAGCCCTTGGGATTGAGCATGTTTTGCCAATTTGGTTGCGGCCTCATACCCAATGACTGGCGCGAGACTGGTGACATGCACGAGGCTGTTTTCGAGCAAGCTCTTGCAGCGGACTTCGTCAGCAACGATCCCATCAACGCAGCGCTCACGCAGAACGGCCATGACATTGGTGAGGCTGCCCATGGTTTCAAGCACCTTGTGAATGATCACAGGTTCCATGGCATTGAGTTGAAACTGGCCAGCTTCGGCGGCCATGGTGACAGTCAGGTCATTGCCAATGGCTTGATAACAGACCTGGTTCACCACTTCGGGGATCACCGGGTTCACCTTACCTGGCATTATCGAAGATCCAGCTTGAACCGGCGGCAACATAATCTCGCCAATGCCAGCGCGAGGGCCAGAGGACATCAGCCGCAAGTCATTACAAATTTTAGAGAGCTTGATCGCGACACGCTTTAATGTGCTGGAGAACATAACAAACGCACCGAGATCCGATGATGCCTCAATCAAATCCGATGCAACCCCAAGCGGCTCGCCAGTGATTTCGCGTAGATGGGAAACAGCCGTTTCACCGAAATTTGCAGGTGCGTTGATCCGCGTACCAATCGCAGTGCCGCCGAGGTTTACTTCAGTCAGCAACTGCGAAAGATCGCGCAGACGCTGAACGTCTTCTCGGATTGTGGTGGCAAATCCGCGGAACTCCGCACCTAAAGACATAGGAACAGCGTCCTGCAGCTGCGTACGCCCCACTTTGGTGATGGAGTCAAATTCCGCCCCCTTTTTATCGAAACTGCGCGTGAGCTCATACATGACTTCAATCAGCGGGCTGATTTTTGAGAGTACAGCGAGACGAATGGCGGTTGGGTAGACGTCATTGGTTGATTGCGCGCGATTGACATCATCATTGGGGTGAAGATGGGCATAGTCCCCGAAACGGTGACCCATCTTCGCAAGGCAAAGATTTGCGACAACTTCATTGGTGTTCATATTGGTCGACGTACCCGCCCCTCCCTGCATGACATCGACCACGAACTGGTCGTGATGCGCCCCACCGATAATTTCATCACAGACCGCGACGATCACGTTGGCCTTTTCATCAGACAGTCCGTTGAGTTCACTGTTGGCCAGGGCGCAGGATTTTTTGACTTGCGCGAGGGCAATGACAAGTTCCGGGTAATGGCTGATCGGAACACCTGTGATTGGGAAGTTGGCGATTGCGCGTTGGGTTTGAGCACCCCAGGCAGCGTTCGCTGGAATGCCGATTGCTCCCAAGCTGTCGGTTTCGGTGCGGATTGCGGTCATAACTCATACCTTTCGGTTGCCCGGATAAGCGATGTATGCAGACGAGGCGTGTTTGAAGAAATGAACACAGGATATTTAGCCTGACGCCTAGCTTCCATGACAACTACCGCAATGGCATTGCGAAATGCGCAACAGTCGTGCAGTCTGAACAAGTAAACGAAAGGAGGCTAGGCATGGAGTTGGACTGGCTGGAAGATTTTTTAGCGCTATCTTCGGCGGGTATCTTTGCTCGCGCAGCGGATGCTCGCAATATCAGTCAGTCTGCGTTCACCCGACGGATCAAAAACCTGGAACATTGGGCTGGCACGCCTCTATTTGACCGAAGTGTTCACCCGGTCGAACTGACCCCTGCTGGGAAAGCTTTTAAGCAAACGGCGGTTGATACCATCAAGGGATTGACCCTTTCGAAAGAAGACATCCGGGATTTAACTTTCAGAGAAGCTGAAACTTTGGACTTCGTCACCCTGCACACCCTAGCAATTTCTTTCTTTCCGTCCTGGCTAACTGGGATGTGTGCTGACACTGAACTGGTAAAAACCCGATTGGTTGCCGAAAACTTTTCAGGGTGCGCAGAGGCGATTCTGAGCGGCAATGCCGATTTCATGTTGTGCTATTATCACCCATCGGTGATTTCGATTTCAGACGAACATCGTTACCCATCGACAACGATCGCCAAAGATACCGTGATCGCGATCAGCGGTGTGAACCACCGAGGAAAGCCAAGGTTCCATTTCGATCAAAAGGACCCGCTGCCATTCCTTGCATATCCGCCGGATACTTTTTTAGGGCGTATTAGTAACGTCTGTATTGAACGGGGTAATTTTTTGGGTCGATTGCATTCGGTCTATGAGAATTCCATGTCAGAAGCCCTGAAGTCCGCGTGTCTGGAAGGTCACGGCGTGGCCTTTCTTCCGGCGAAGGCAGCAGAGCGGGAGATCGAAGCAGGGCTACTCAAAAAAATAAGCAAACCCGAGTTTGAGCTGGCGGTTGATATTAAGCTTTATCGATCCATCGAACGGTCCCGCCCGCAATTGGAGCGCTTTTGGAGGCTTGCGCAAAAGAGCGGGTAGTCAAAAGTTGATTAGACAGGCCGCATGCAACTACTGTCAACCAAGGTCCAAAACCGCTCGACAGGAGCTCGACTTTTTTCAATATTCCGAAAGAGTTTGATCGACATCTTTTGCTCTGAATTTGCATCGCTGATTCGCACTAAGTCACCGTCACGAAGTGATTGCTTGACAGTGGCTTCGGGCAACCAAGCGACGCCCAAGCCTTCAATGCAGGCTGCTTTCTGTGCCTCGGCGACAGAGTTTTCCAACCGAGTTTCCAGCTTTTCAAACACCCCTGCGCGTTTGATTGCAATCTCGCTAAGGCGACCCAGAAAGCTCTCATGCGAGTAGGCGAGAAACGGAATCTTACTCTCCTGCGCGAAGCTAAAGATCGCCGTACCATTGGCATCCGCACCTGACACAGCAACCAGCTGGTCCTGCGCGATTCTGATCCACGGGTAGCGGGCGTCATTGGTCATGGTTGGAACCGATGGATGATCGTAGCACAGCATGAAATCAGTGTTTCCAGCGATCAGCGCTTCAACACAATCGGAGAAATTTTCGACCTGAAAGCGCGAGTTGATGGGGCCCATGGATTCAGAGATTCCTTTGAGCCAAGATGGGACAAAGGAGATTGCAAGCGTATGAAGTGCAACAAAATTAAGGACTTCTCCTTCTCGGCGCGAAAGCTGTAGTAGATCCTGACGCGTATCCCGCAGCACTTTGACGGTCTCATAGGCCGTTCTTTTGAAGGCCTCGCCTGCAGGCGTCAGGCTGACGGGGTGAACGCTCCGGTCAAATAAAGGCGCTCCAACCCAATGTTCCAGATTTTTGATCCGTCGTGTGAACGCGGACTGACTGATATTGCGAGCGTCGGCGGCTTTGGCAAAAACGCCAGTCGCGGACAGCGCTAGAAAATCTTCCAGCCAAGCTATTTCCATTCTCGATCTCCTTTATGCCCATAAAAGTGTAGCGGGTAGGAAAGTCGCTACGCGTTGCAATCTTTGCAATGCGCTTGCAAAGATTGCGCTGGTCAATTTTGCGACAAACACCCCAACCTAAGGCTCATAAAGCGCCATCGGCATCGACCGGTGGACATAAATCGAGACGCCAGTCTTAAGCCAACTAGGAGACCCAAATGAAAAAAACCACAGCAGCACTGACCATTGCTTCTTTGCTCGGCTCAACCGTCGCAGCGGTTGCGGAGCAGTGCACAAACGAGACCTGGAACAAGATCCATGACCGCGGCACTATCGTTGTCGGTGTGAAGGCGGACACCAAGCCTTGGGGTTTCCGTGGTGAAAACGGAGACCTTATCGGCATGGAAGCTGATATGGCACAGGAAGTCGCCGACACACTGGGTGTGGAATTGGAACTTGTCGGCGTTCAATCCTCAAACCGCATGCAGTTTCTGGAAGGCGGTCGCATCGATTTGATGATCGCCACAATGTCTGATCGCGCGGACCGTCGCGAGATCGTAGGTGTTGTTGGCCCGAACTATTATTCCTCTGGCACCAACATCATGGCGCCAAAGGAGTTGGGCATCACTGATTGGGCCGAACTTGAAGGCAAACCAGTTTGCGGCAAGCAAGGTGCCTTCTACAACCAAATCCTCGAAGATCGTTATGGCGCGACCATCGTTGCTTTCACCGGCAACGCGGAAGCCAAGCAAGCACTGCGTGATCGCAAATGTATCGCTTGGGTGTACGATGACAGTGTCATCGCAGCCGATCTGGCCTCAGGCAATTTCGATGATTTTGAAATGCCGCTGGTATCTGAAGATGATAATCCCTGGGCTCTGGCGGTTCCGATTGCAGAGCGTGATTGCGTCTTCGGTCGCTTCATGTCTGGCATGCAGTACAACTGGCACCAATCCGGGCGCCTGATTGAACTGGAGGAGAAATGGGGCATCCAAGCCACCGCCTACTTGCAACGCGAAAACGAACGTCTCGCTGACTGGCTCGCTGAATAATACCTCCCTGTAACTCTGGGCCCGACAGCATCCTAATTCAGTTGGGCCCATTTTTTTGGGAGAAAGACCCCATGCTTGACAACTTCGCTGATTTCTTTCAGCAGTTTGCCCAGTTTAATCCTCGATGGAACTTCATTTTCTTCTACGAAGAAAAACAGGCTGCCAAGATCTGGACCGGCCTGAAATACACTGTTTGGCTTTCGATAACTTGCGTGTTCTTCAGTGTGATCATTGGGATTGTTGGGGCTTGGCTGCAGGGCTCGAACCGGCGCATCGCGCGCTCGATCGTTCAGGGCTACATCCAACTGTTCCGTAACACGCCACCCTTTGTGCAGCTGTTGTTCTTTTATTTTGCACTTGGCGCTTTCACTCCGACCTATAGCCCGGATGGATGGCTTGAAGTACCGATTATCTCCAACGTGGGATGGGCGATCATTTCGCTTTCCTTCTTCGCCGGAGCCTTCAACGTCGAGATCTTTCGCGCCGGGATCGAAGCGGTGCCGCATTCCACGCAAGAAGCCTCTGAATCTCTGGGTCTGACACGACTGCAAACGTACCGCTATATAGTGTTGCCTCTGGCGGTCCGAGTGTCGCTTCCAGCGCTGAGTAACAACTTGGTCAACCTGGTGAAAACCACGACACAGGCCTTTGCGATTGCGGTACCGGAACTGCTCTATCAGTGCGTGACAATCTGGAATGACTACCCCTCCGCACAGTACCCGGCAATGCTGCTGATGTTTGTCGTCTATATCGGCATGGTGGGCATCCTCGTCTTTGCCATGACCCGTTGGGAACGCGCTCTGCGCATCCCCGGATATGGCAACTAGGAGATCTCTGATGAAAACTCTCACAAAAAACTCCAGTTTCGCGGTTCTCAAACCCGTCGATACCGCACGCTCTACAACTTATGATCCGATGACACTGTCCCGCTCAATCGGGTCTTTACCAGCATGGTCACCTTTTGCCGCCTTGGCCCTGGCTGCAATTTGGCCCCAGATCGTCTATGCGCAGACTGCAAATGGGGTGGATCCTCTGGGCGCGCTGTGGCGTTGGGCGCCGTTTCTGATCACGCAGGGCTTCCTGTTCAACATCCTCATCTCTTTCCTTTGCCTTGTATTAGGTACGCTTGGTGGTTTGGCGATTGGCCTTGGGCAGATCTCGCATTTCAAACCACTGCGCTGGCTGTGCTGGGCGATCACGCAGCTCTTTCGAAACTCTCCGTGGTTGGTTTTGCTGTTCATCGTGATGTTGGCATTGCCATTTGAGATCACGATTTTTGGAAACTCTTTCTTCTTCCCGGCCTGGATTAAGGCCGTCATTGGCCTGTCGCTGCCAATTGTCGCAAATATCTCAGAGATTGTGCGCGGTGCAGTGGGTTCTGTGCCAACAACACAATGGGAAGCCGCGGAAAGCCTGGCCATGACACGCCGTCAGGTTATGTGGCGGATTATCCTGCCACAGTGTTTCAAGCGCATGATCCCGCCTTGGATGAACTGGTATGCCATTCTGACTATGGCAACGCCGCTGGTCTCGATCCTGGGTGTGGAAGAAGTGGTGAATCTGACCCGTCAGGCCATTGAAGCCGAAGACAACCTGCCAGAATTGCTCGCGCCGTTTTATGGGTTCGTCCTGATCCTATTCTTCGCCTATTGCTACCCGATTGCCCGTCTGACCCTGCGGCTTGAACGTCGTTTCGCGGTTAAACTATAAGGAGGCACACATGACTGCCAATCCAAATTGGACCCCCGACCAGCCCATCGTTTCAATCACAAACGTTCAAAAGTCCTTTGGCGCTCTTCAGGTTTTAAAGGGCATCAGCATGGATATTCAGAAAGGCGAAGTGATTTGTATCATCGGCCCATCTGGTTCTGGAAAATCCACGCTGATCCGTTGCATCAATGCACTAAATGACATCCAGGGCGGCTCTATCACGGTTGAAGGTCAGGAGGTCCATGACCCAGATCTTGATAAGCTGGAGCTGCGCAAGAAAGTTGGTATGGTCTTCCAACAATACAATCTGTTCCCTCATAAGACCGTTTTGCAGAACATCATGATGGCACCGGTACTGGTGTTGAAAGAAAACAAAACAGAGGTCGAAGAACGTGCGCGAGCATTGGTGAAGAAGGTGCGCCTGGAAGGCAAAGAAGACGCCTATCCAGGTGAACTTTCCGGTGGTCAGCAGCAGAGGGTAGCAATCGCTCGTTCACTGGCAATGCGGCCGGACATCATGTTATTTGACGAGGTGACAGCTGCGCTTGATCCGGAAACAGTCAAAGAGGTTCTTGTCACGATCAAAGACCTCGCCGAAGACGGGATGACCTGTATCTTGGTGACCCATGAAATGGGTTTTGCACGTGAAGTAGCTGACCACATCTACTTTACGGACAAGGGCGTAATCGTGGAGCACGGGTCACCAGATACGTTTTTTGACAACGCTAAAGACGAGCGAACTAAGCTGTTCCTCAGTCAAATCCTATAGTAACCACCGCACCAAAAAACTTGCCAAGGGGCGTTTACCCTGCCAGCAGCTGTATGCGCTTTGCGTCGGTAGAGAATGTCATCAACCTGATCCCGGAGTTCCAGATAAGTGTCATGGGCGATAAAGCGGTGTTCAAGGTCAGCCACGATGTGGCTGACCTCCTCACGGGACATATGTGTCATTGCCCGTCCTCCATGCGCCAGTGCGGACGTGAGATCGGCATGGTCTTCTCCGCGTCATCCTCCGCAGAAGTGATCTCCGGCAGCTGACGTGGTGCCACCTCAGCCCTGGCGATCACACCATCAAGAAGGCCTCGTTTTTTCCTGGAAACCGTAGGGGTGATGCCCGCCACGACCTCCAACCCAAGCCAGAGATGCTCCCGATTGCGTTCAACGTCTGCCTTTGTCGGCGCAAGCGCTGAGAGCCCGAGCCGTTGAGAGGCAGCGCGATCCTCCTCCGAGAAGTCTGCGAATGCCTGATCAATGATATCCTGCGTCAGTTCTGCCTCCGCCTCAAAACGGCGGCGCAGATTGCTGCAGGCCTCGGTCCACAGATCCAGCGACAGACCATCAAACCCTTTTGCCAGGGGTCGGGCGACAACCCAGACGCCATCGAGATTGACCTCAATAAGGCCAAGGTCCTGATGATCCAAGCAATGGGAATGGTCATGCAGGTAGCATTCAGTTCCAGTTCCACGCCTAGCATTTCGGCCACGGCGATTGCAGCTTCCGGGTTTCTGTCTCATCTCCACTTCTTGCTGGCCACGATGTACCAGCAGCGCTATCGCCATTCATCAACTCCGCTAGACAGGAGAAAGGCCCCGGAAGAAATCCGAGGCCGTTTTCTCATATCACGAGCCTAAAATGACCTATTGAAACGTTTAGGCCATCTCGCGTGACACGCCACAGAAACCTGCGCAATTGCGCGGGTCAGCCGCATTTGGAATGGCCGCAGCTGCCGCAGGTCATGCAGCCTTCGACCATGCGCATGTCGAACTGGCCGCAGCTGGGGCAGGCCGGGCCACGCGGGGCGTCGTTGATGGCGATCACCTCGGCATGGGGGTCGGTTTTCGGCGCCATACCCTCAGCTTCCAGGAAGCCGGTGGCGACCATGTGGCGTTCGATCACGCCGCCAATGGCCGCGAGGATCGACGGGATGTATTTCCCTTCCATCCAGGCCCCACCACGCGGGTCGAACACGGCTTTCAGTTCTTCGACCACAAAGCTCACCTCGCCACCGCGACGGAACACGGCGGAGATCATCCGGGTCAGGGCCACGGTCCAGGCGAAATGCTCCATGTTCTTCGAGTTGATGAACACTTCGAACGGGCGGCGATGGCCGTTGATCAGAAGGTCGTTGATGGTGATGTAAATCGCGTGTTCGCTGTCGGGCCATTTCACCTTGTAGGTGTGCCCTTCGAGCGATTGCGGACGATCGAGCGGTTCGGACAGGTACACCACATCCGCGCCAGTTTCGATCTCGGGTGCCTTTTCGCTGTCTTCCGACACCGACAGAACCGACCCGGTCACATCGTTCGGGCGATAGGTGGTGCAGCCTTTGCAGCCCAGTTCCCACGCCTGCATATAGACCGACTGGAAGGCATCAAAGCTGATATCTTCCGGGCAGTTGATGGTTTTCGAAATTGAACTGTCGATCCATTTCTGCGCGGCAGCCTGCATTTTCACGTGGTCCGCCGGGGCCAGCGTCTGGGCGTTCACAAAGTAATCGGGCAGCTCCTTGTCGCCAAATTTGTCACGCCACATCTGAACGGCGTAATCGACCACCTCTTCCTCGGTGCGGGTGCCGTCGGGCTGCAGCACCTTGCGGGTGTAAGCATAGGCAAAGACCGGTTCGATCCCCGAGCTGACATTGCCCGCGTAAAGCGAGATGGTGCCGGTGGGGGCGATCGAGGTCAAAAGCGCATTGCGGATACCGTGTTCGCGGATCGCCTCGCGCACGTCGTCGTCCATCTGCAGCATATTGCCGGAGTTCAGATAGGCGTCTGCGTCAAACAGCGGGAACGGGCCTTTTTCCTTCGCCAGATCCACCGACGCCAGGTAGGACGCGCGGGCGATCAGCTTCATCCAGGCTTCGGTCTGGGCGGCGGCCTCGTCCGAGCCGTACCGCAGACCCAGCATCAGCAGCGCATCGGCCAGACCGGTCACACCAAGCCCCACACGGCGCTTGGCCTGGGCTTCCTGACGCTGTGCTTCCAGCGGAAATTTCGACACGTCGACCACATTGTCCATCATGCGGATCGCAGTGCGCACCAGCTTGTCCAGCGCCTTCGGGTCGAGCTTGGCGTTTTTCTCAAACGGGTTTTTCACCAGACGGGCCAGGTTGACCGAGCCGAGCAGGCAAGCGCCATAGGGCGGCAGCGGTTGTTCGCCGCAGGGGTTGGTTGCCGCGATCTGCTCGCAGTAATTCAGGTTGTTCATCTGGTTGATGCGGTCGATGAAAATCACACCCGGTTCGGCGTAATCATAGGTCGCGCGCATGATCTTGTTCCACAGATCGCGGGCCTCGACCGTGTGATAGACCTTGTCGCCAAATTGCAGATCCCAGCTGCCGTCTTCTTTCACGGCCTTCATGAAATCATCGGTCACCAGCACCGACATGTTGAACATGCGCAGGCGGGCGGCATCGGATTTTGCGGTGATGAAATCTTCGATATCCGGGTGGTCGCACCGCATGGTCGCCATCATCGCCCCCCGGCGCGACCCTGCCGACATGATGGTGCGGCACATCGCGTCCCAGACATCCATGAACGAGAGCGGGCCAGAGGCGTCTGCCGCAACGCCCTTCACATCCGCGCCGCGCGGACGAATGGTCGAGAAATCATAACCGATGCCGCCGCCTTGTTGCATGGTCAGCGCGGCCTCTTTCAACATATCGAAAATGCCCGACATGCTGTCCGGGATCGTGCCCATCACAAAACAATTGAAAAGTGTCACCGACCGGCCGGTGCCGGCCCCCGCGGTGATCCGGCCTGCGGGCAGGTATTTGAAATCTTCCAGCGCTTCGAAAAACTCGCCTTCGCGATCAGGCTCGTTTTCCGCCAGCGACCGGGCAATACGGCGCCAGGTGTCTTCGACCGTCTTGTCCTCAGCCTCCCCATCCGCTTTTTTCAGGCGGTATTTCATATCCCAGATTTGTTCGGCGATGGGGGCGGCAAAACGAGTCATTCAGGCTCTCTCTTGTCTAACTTGTGTCTATCTTGTTGATTTCTTTCGGGGAGCCGATTTTTGGCAGCGACTTGCCCCTTCCTGTCAGGGATGTCATTTATAACAAACGGGTGTGGGCTGTCACCAGCCAAAATCAAAAATCAACAACATTTAGTGTGTCGCAGCAGATCTGCCACATATATATGGTAAACCCTATGAGCTATGTGAATCTGCTAAAACTCTGCGTTGGTGCAGAAAAGGTTGAAGACCTCACCGCCTGGCAGGCGATGCGCCGGGGCGAGACCGGTCGCCCCAACCCGATGCATGTGACCCGCATGTGGCCCAAGCGCGAATCCGATTTGTTGAACGGCGGCTCGCTTTACTGGGTCTTTAAGGGGCAGGTCTTGGCGCGGCAAGAGGTCTTGCGGCTGGAAGAGGTGATCGGACAGGACGGGATCCGCCGCTGCGGCATTGTTCTGTCGAACGAGGTGATCCGCACCGAGGCCCAACCGCGCCGCGCCTTTCAGGGCTGGCGCTACCTGAAACCCGAAGACGCCCCGCGTGACCTGCCTAAGATGCGCGAAGGTGATGACGACCTGCCCGCCGATCTGGCCTCGGCTCTGGCTGAAATTGGCATCCGATAATCCGGGGGCGCGGAGTTTTCAGAAACTCCGGGCAATCTCCTTCAAAGGAAATTGGCGCCGCAGGATCAGCCACCCGGTCCTAAGCCAACCGGTCCTGAGCCAACCGGCCCTAGAGATGCGGTCAACAAAGCCTGTGACACCGCCCCGTCTCAAAGCCCGGTGTCTCAAAGCTCGGTGTCTCAAAGCACGGTGTCACAGAATCGTTTCCTTCCCCGGCTAGCCTGCCCCTGCCCGTCTGCTCCAAACCTCTCCGGTCCACCCGTCCGGACAGGCGTTGTGCGGGCCGCGCGCGTGCCCGTCCTTTCCCCATATGCATGCGCCCCTCTCTCGGGGTTTGTCCTGGCCCCGAGAGAGGACCCGTTTCCTTGCGACTGGACACTGGCCGGACACTGGCTGGACACTGGCCCGAAACGCATTAGGATCGCCGCCAACCCTACCCTTCCACTCGGCACGAGGCCCCTTCCATGGCACTGAGCAGCACGATCCGCACCTATTTCAACGGCACCTGGCACGACGGAGATCTTGCGGTGATGAAGGCCGCCGATCATGGCAGCTGGCTGGGCAGCACCGTGTTTGACGGGGCGCGATATGCCCGGGGCGTGACCCCGGATCTGGTGGCCCATTGTGACCGGGTGAACCGGTCGGCGGCGGCGCTGATGCTGACCCCCACCGTGACCACCGACGAAATGGTCGCGATTGTGCGCGAGGGGCTGTCGGCGTTCTCGTCCGATCAGGCCATTTACATTCGCCCCATGTATTGGGGCGTGGACAGCGGCACGCTGGGGATCTTGCCGAAAGAGAACTCAACCGGGTTTGCGATCAGCCTGGAAGAAGTGCCGCTGGCGCCTGATACGGCCAGCACCACGCTGACCACCACGCGGTTCCGCCGCCCGGTGCTGGAAAGCGCGGTGGTGAACGCGAAGGCGGGCTGCCTTTATCCCAACAACGCCCGGATGATTGCCGAGGCCGTCTCCAAGGGCTATGGCAATGCGCTGGTCGCGGATGCGTTGGGCAATGTGGCGGAAAGTGCCTCATCCAACGTCTTTATGGTGCGCGATGGCGAGGTCTTTACCCCGAGCGCCAATGGCACCTTCCTGGCCGGCATCACCCGCGCGCGCCACATGAAGAACCTGCGCGCCGATGGCGTCACCGTGCATGAATGCACCTTGACCTTCGACGATTTCCGCAAGGCCGACGAGGTGTTCCTGACCGGCAATATGCACAAGATCACCCCGGTGACCGAATTTGACGGCACCCAATACGAGATCGGCCCGATCACGACACGCGCACGGGAACTCTACTGGGATTGGGCCCATTCTGACGATGGCCGGGCCAGCTGATCGGCGACGGTCCCCGGCACCCGCCCCATGCCCCACCGCGGGCCCAGGGGAACCGCGCGGGGATCCGCGCGAAAGCATTGGACAGAACCGCGCCCCTCAGGCAGACTGAGCCCGTTTGAAGGCCCGCCCGCCGAGGGCGCGCCGGGTAAGGGACCAATATGCGCAAGTTTCTCGTGATCCTTGATGACAGCCGCGAATGCCTGAACGCCATGCGCTTTGCCGCCATGCGCGCCGCCAAAACCGGTGGGGGGGTCGAGGTGCTCTCGGTCATTCCGCCGGACGAATTCAACCACTGGATCGGCGTGGGCAATATCATGCGCGAAGAGGCCCGCGAACGGATCACGGTGCATTTCGAGGTTTTCGCCAAATGGATGCGTGACCGGCAGGGCGTGGACCCCGAACTGGTGATCCGCGAAGGCGAAGCAGTGCCCGAGATCATGGCGCAGATCCGCGAAGACCCGGAAATCGGCGTGCTGGTGCTGGGCGCAGGATCGGGCAAATCCGGCCCCGGCCCGATCATCACCCAGATGATGCGCGCATCTGCTGAACTGCCCGTGCCAATGACCATCGTGCCCGGCGAAATGTCCAAGGATCGGTTGGAAGAAATCACCTGATCCGACAGCGCAACTGCCGCTAGGAGTTCCATTGATTACGGGCCCTCCCGCGCCTTTGCGACCTGACGGTCGACAGGCTTGGGGGGCCTCGCGCCGCTCGGCCGGTTTCCAATCCGGGGCTTCGCCCCCGAGCCTCCGGCTCTCCCCCAGGATATTTCCAGACCAAAGATGGTGAGCCTGCTTCATCTTTGGTCTGGAAATATCCTGGGGTGAGGACGCAGTCCGAGGGGCAAAGCCCCTGAAACAGGCTCACGACGTGAGCCACCAGCAGCGCGACGAAGCGAAGCGGAGGACGCCCAAACCTTGACAGTTTGCCCCCTCAGGCGCATATCCATTCCAACTCATACGTTCCAGACCGGCCCCTCGCGGCGGGCCGGAACGCTTCCGAAAGGCGCGCCATGTTTATCCAGACCGAATCCACCCCGAACCCTGCCACGCTGAAATTCCTGCCCGGGCAGGACGTTTTGGGCGCGGGCACCGCTGATTTCCCGTCGAAAGACGCCGCCGACGCATCACCGCTTGCGACCCGCATCTTTGCGGTCAATGGTGTGACCGGCGTCTTTTTCGGCGCGGATTTCGTCACCGTGACCAAGGCGGATGAGGTGGAGTGGGATCATGTGAAACCCGCCATCCTTGGCGCGATCATGGAACATTTCCAATCCGGCGCGCCGGTGATGGCTGCGGATGGGCAAGCCGCGTCGGGCCATGCCGAACATACCGGCGAAGACAGCGAGATTGTTGAGCAGATCAAAGAGCTGCTGGACACCCGCGTGCGTCCCGCCGTGGCCCAGGATGGCGGCGATATCACCTTTCACGGCTTTGATCGCGGCATTGTTTACCTGCACATGCAGGGCGCCTGCGCGGGTTGCCCGTCCTCGACCCTGACCCTGAAAATGGGCATCGAGAACCTGCTGAAACACTACATCCCGGAAGTGGTCGAGGTGCGCCCCGTTGCGGCCTGACCCCACCATTCTGGCATTTGACACATCGGCCGCGCATTGCGTGGCCGCTTTGCTGCGCGGGGGGCAGATTGTTGCCCAGCGCCACGAGGACATGGCGAAGGGGCAGGCGGAACGGCTGTTGCCGCTGCTGGAAGAGGTGCTCGCAGATGGGGATGCCGCATGGTCCGACCTGGACGCGATTGGTGTCGGCGTGGGCCCCGGCAATTTCACCGGCATTCGCATCTCGGTTTCTGCGGCGCGCGGCCTGGCGCTGTCGCTGGGCAAACCCGCCATTGGCATTTCCCGGCTTGAGGCGCAGGCCTATGGGTTGGTCCGCCCAATCTGGTCCTTGGTGGATGCGCGCCGCGATCATGTTTACGCGCAGAAGCTGGGGGTAAGTGACGTCCCCTCCTTATTGTCCAGCGAAGAAGCTGCAACTTTGGCCGGAGATATGATTGGGCCAGATGCAGACCCACAGATTGCCCCGGCCATTGCACAGTTGGCGGCGGTGCGACTGATCAAGGGCAACGACATCCCCCGCCCGGCCCCATTGTACATCCGCGCGGCCGACGCCGCCCCGCCACGGGATCCGGCCCCTGTGATTCTGGATTGACCATGGTCGACCCGGCTGATCTATCCCGCATCCACACCGCCAGTTTCGCGCAGGCGCGCGGTTGGTCAGCGGCGGAGTTTGCTGCTCTTCTCTCCTCGCCCTTCACCTTTGTCGAAGCCTGCGATGACGGTTTCGCATTGGGACGCGAAATTGCCGGGGAAAGCGAGCTGTTGACCATTGCGGTCCTGCCAGGGGCGCGCGGCCGGGGGTTGGGCCGGTCCCTTTTGCAACGCTTTGAACAGGCCAGCGCCGCCCGTGGGGCAGAGCTTTTGTTTCTGGAGGTCGCCGCAGACAACCTGCCGGCGCGCGCGCTCTATCAACGGGCGGAATGGATCGAATCCGGCCAGCGGGTCGGTTATTACACCCGGGCGGATGGGTCCAAACAGGATGCAATCGTGATGCAAAAACAGGTGACCTTGGGTTAACCGCTATGAAAAACGGGCAGAATTGGCCTTTGTTGACAACTTAATATTGACCCTCCCCTTGCCCTCTGAGCAAAATCCCGGATGATCTTTCGCGAGCGATAACATCGCCGCAAATTGGGAATCACACCAGATGGTCAAAATTTCGACCATCCCATCCCAGACAACAAAAACGGGAGAACCACATGACCCTGATGAAGTCCCTTCTTGGCGCTGCTGCCGCAGTTGCCGTGACCGCCGGCGCCGCTTTGGCCGATCCGGCTGTCATCTTCGACCTGGGCGGTAAATTCGACAAATCCTTCAACGAAGCGGCCTTCCGCGGTGCGCAACGCTGGGCGGATGAAACCGGCGGAAAATACCTGGAAATCGAACTGCAGTCCGAAGCCCAGCGCGAACAGGCCCTGCGCCGTTTCGCCGAAGCTGGCGCCAGCCCGATTGTGACCACCGGCTTTGCCATGGCCGATCCGGTCGCCAATGTGGCCGCTGACTATCCGGACACCAAATTCGTCAACATCGATGGGTTCATGCCGGAAATCCCCGCCAATGTGCAGATGATTGCCTTTGAAGAACATCAGGGCGGCTACCTGGTTGGCATCCTGGCCGCCAAAGCCTCGAAATCCGGCACGGTTGGCTTTATCGGCGGCATGGACGTTCCGCTGATCCGCCACTTTGCCTGTGGTTACGCCCAGGGCGCGCTGGCCACCAACCCGGATATCAAGATCGTGGCCAACATGACCGGCAACACCCCCACCGCCTGGAATGACCCGGTGCGTGGTGGCGAGCTGACCAAGGCGCAGATCGCCCAGGGGGCTGACGTGATCTATGCCGCTGCAGGTGGCACCGGCATTGGTGTGCTGCAGGCCGCTGCCGACGCGGATGGCGTTCTGTCAATCGGTGTGGACAGCAACCAGAACCATCTGCATCCGGGCAAGGTTCTGACCTCGATGCTGAAACGTGTGGACGTGGCCGTTTATGAAGCCATGAAAGCAGGTGACGCGCTGGAAACCGGCACGCAGGTGCGTCTGGGTCTGGCCGAGGATGGTGTTGGCTATGCCATGGATGAAAACAATGCCGAGCTGGTTTCGGAAGAGATGAAAATGGCGGCCGAAGAGGCCAAAGCCAAGATCATCGCCGGCGACATCGAGGTGGTGGCCTATTACACCAACGATAGCTGCCCGGTGCTTGATTTCTGATCATGACCGAACAGGCATACGAACCGGGGCAGCAGGCAACTGCTGCTCCCTCAGGTTCCCCGGCCATTGAGCTCCGTGGTATATCCAAGGCGTTCGGACCGGTGCAGGCGAACAAGGACATCTCGATTTCCGTGCAGCCGGGTACGATCCATGGGATCATCGGCGAAAACGGCGCGGGCAAATCGACCCTGATGTCCATCCTTTACGGGTTTTACAAGGCCGACGAAGGGCAGATATTCATCAACGGGGTTGAGACCCAGATCCCCGACAGCCAGGCCGCCATCCGGGCGGGCATTGGCATGGTGTTTCAGCATTTCAAACTGGTCGAGAACTTTTCGGTTCTGGAAAACGTGATCCTTGGGGTCGAGGAAGGCGCGCTGTTGCGCCCGTCCCTGGCCAAGGCGCGCCGCGAGTTGAAGGCGCTGGCCGAGGAATATGAGCTGCGAGTGGATCCCGATGCGCTGATCGAAGATCTGGGCGTGGGCAAACAGCAACGGGTCGAGATCCTGAAAGCGCTGTATCGTCAGGCCGATATCCTGATCCTGGATGAACCGACCGGGGTGCTGACGCCTGCCGAGGCGGATCACCTGTTTCGCATTCTTGACGGGCTGCGCGCGCAGGGCAAGACGATCATCCTGATCACCCACAAGCTGCGCGAAATCATGGAATATACCGACACCGTGTCGGTGATGCGGCGCGGGCAGATGACCGACACGGTCAAGACCAAGGATACCTCGCCCGAGCAATTGGCCGAGATGATGGTGGGCCGCAAGGTCCTGTTATCCGTAGACAAAGTCCCCGCAAGCCCGGGTGAGCCTATCCTTGAAATCGAAAACCTGCGCGTCGTTGACGAGCAGGGGGTCGAGCGGGTGAAGGGCATTGACCTGACGATCCGCGCGGGCGAGATCCTTGGCATTGCGGGCGTGTCCGGCAATGGCCAATCCGAGCTGATGGAAGTGTTGGGGGGCTATGCGCCCGCCACCGGATCGGTGCGCCTGAATGGGCAGGAGTTGGACCTGACCGGCAAGAAATCCGATGCGCGGTCGCGCCGCGCGCGCGGCATTGCCCATGTGCCCGAAGACCGGCAGGCGCGCGGTCTGATCATGGAATTTCCCGCCTGGCAGAACATGGTGTTCGGCTATCACGACGATCCCGAGATCCAGAAAAACGCGCTGTTGATGGACAACGCCAAGATGGTCGAGATCACGCAGGACAAGATGGACCGGTTCGACGTGCGCCCGCCGCACCCAAACCTCGCCGCCAAAAGCTTTTCCGGCGGCAACCAGCAAAAGATCATCGTCGCGCGAGAGATCGAGCGCAATCCCGATCTGCTGATCGTGGGCCAGCCCACGCGCGGCGTGGATATTGGGGCGATCGAGTTCATTCACAAGCAGATCGTCGCACTGCGCGATCAGGGCAAGGCGATCTTGCTGGTGTCGGTGGAGCTTGAGGAAATCCTGTCGCTGTCTGACCGCATTGCCGTGATGTTTGACGGTCATATCATGGGGGAAGGCCCCGCCCAGACCGCGACCGAAACAGGTCTTGGATGTCTAATGGCGGGGTTGGGTGGTAAGGATACCCGTGCAATGACCGGCTGGACCATCACCAAATACGCTGAGGCTGAGGACTAGGACATGGAAAAAATGCCAAAATGGGCAGACGTGGCCCTGATCCCGATCCTTAACCTGACGCTGGCCTTCGCGATCTCGATGGCGGTGATCGCCGCGATCGGGCAGGACCCGTTTGAAGCGGTCAAACTGATGGTCACCGGTGCGCTGGGGTCGAGCTATGGCTGGGGTTATACGCTTTATTACGCGACCAATTTCATCTTCACGGGCCTCGCTGTATCGATTGCCTTCAAAGCCGCGCTGTTCAACATTGGCGGCGAGGGGCAAGCGGCCCTTGGCGGGTTGGGCGTGGCGCTGGTGTGCCTTTACATCCCCTTCCCACATTGGTCGGTCGCGATCCTGTTTGCCATGTTGGGCGGGGCCTTGTTCGGCGCGCTTTGGGCGGCGATCCCGGCCTATCTGCAAGCCAAACGCGGCAGCCATGTGGTGATCACGACGATCATGTTCAACTTCATCGCGGCCTCGCTTTTGAACTATGTTCTGGTGAACATGCTGCGCCCGAAAGGCGCAATGGACCCGGCCTCGGCCCGGTTTCCCGAAAGCACCCACCTGCCCACCTTTCACGACCTTCTGTCACCCTTGGGCATCGCCTTTTCCAAATCCGCCCCGGTGAACGTGTCGTTCATCGTGGCGCTCGTGGCCTGTGTCGTCGTTTATCTTCTGTTGTTCCGCTCGCGGCTGGGGTTTGAAATCCGGTCCTTTGGCGAAAGCGCCAGCGCATCTGTCTACGCGGGCATTTCGCCGGTGAAAATCACCATGATCGCCATGCTTCTGTCCGGTGGTCTGGCCGGTATGATGTCGATCAACAACACGATGGGCGAAAGCGAACGGCTGATCCTGAACTCGGTCGAAGGGGCCGGGTTCATCGGCATTGCCGTGGCCTTGATGGGGCGCAACCACCCGTTTGGGGTGTTCCTTGCCGCCCTGTTGTTTGGGTTCCTTTATCAGGGGGGCGGCGAGCTGGCGCTTTGGATGTCGATCCCGCGCGAGCTGGTTCTGGTCATTCAGGGTCTGGTGATCCTGTTCACCGGGGCGCTTGATAATATGATCCGTATGCCGGTGGAACGCGCCTTTATCCGCGCCGCCAAACGGGCCGAGGCGCGCAGCGCCGCCACGCAGAAGGGGGCATAAGTCATGGATTTTCTGACCATCATCCAAATCCTCGACAGCGCCCTGCGCATGGCAACGCCGCTTTTGCTGGCTTGTCTGGCCGGTCTCATCTCGGAACGCTCTGGTGTGTTCGACATCGGGCTGGAGGGCAAGATCCTGGTCTCGGCCTTCTTCTCGGCGGCGATCGCCTCGATGACCGGGTCGGTCTGGCTGGGGCTGCTGGCCGGGGTGTCCGTGTCGGTGGTGTTCTCGCTGGTCCACGGGCTGGCGTCGATCACCTTTCGCGGCAATCAGTTGATCTCTGGCGTGGCGCTGAACTTCCTTGCCTCGGGGCTGACGGTTCTGATCGGTGAAACCTGGTTTGGCCTGGGCGGGCGCACGCCGACCCTGGAAGGGGGCGAGCGGTTCAGCCCGATCACCCTGCCCTTTGCCGATGCGCTGTCGGACGTGCCCATTCTTGGCCCGATCTATTCCGACCTTCTGTCGGGGCATACATTGCTGGTTTACGTGGCGCTGCTTCTGGTGCCGACGGTCTGGTATGGGCTTTACCGCACCCGTTTTGGCCTGCGCCTGCGCGCGGTGGGGGAAAACCCGGCGGCTGTGGATACAGCAGGGATTTCGGTCATTCGCCTGCGCTATACCGCGATGGTGATTGCGGGCATCCTGTGCGGATTGGCCGGGATCTATCTGGCAACAGGTCTGAGCTCGGGTTTTGGCAAGGAAATGAGCGCCGGGCGCGGCTTTATTGCCCTCGCCGCCCTGATCTTTGCCAAGTGGAAACCGGTGCCCGCGCTGGGGGCGACACTGCTTTTTGGTCTGCTTCAGGCCATCGCGATCCGCTATCCCAAGATCGAGTTGGGGCCGATCACCCTGCCCTCACAATTCATGGAAGCCCTGCCTTACATCCTGACCGTGATCATCCTGGCGGGCTTCATCGGCAAGGCCATTCCGCCCAAAGCCGGGGGCGAGCCGTATGTCAAAGAACGCTGAGGCGATTGCAGAGATGGTTCGGGGCCTTGCGGGCCCTGAACCGGTTGAGGTTGGGCTGGTGCTTGGATCCGGGTTGGGCCATCTGGCGGATGCGGTGGAGGGCGTGGCGATCCCCTATGCTGACCTGCCCGGATTTCCCCATGCAGGTGTCTCGGGCCACAACCCGAACCTTGTGGTGGGCAATCTTGGCGGTACCCGTGTGGCCGTCTTCGGCGGGCGCGCCCATTACTATGAAAGCGGCAAGTCGGATGTGATGCGCCTGCCGCTGGAGGTGCTGAAGGCACTGGGCGCCGACCGTCTGATCGTGACAAATGCCGCCGGGTCCATGCGACAGGACATTCCGCCGGGCGACCTGATGCTGATCGAGGATCACATCAATTTCTCAGGTCTCAACCCGCTGATCGGCGAGCCGTCGGATGCGCGGTTTGTGCCGATGGGCGGGGCGTATGATGCCGATATGCTCGCCGATTTTGCACGGATCGCCGAGGCAGAGGGCATCGCGCTAAAACCCGGTGTCTATGCCTGGTATTCGGGGCCGTCGTTTGAAACCCCGGCCGAGATCCGCGCCATTCGCACCCTTGGGGCCGATGCGGTGGGCATGTCGACGGTGCCCGAAGTGATTCTCGCCCGGTTCCTTGGACTGCGCGCGCTGGGAATATCCACCATAACCAATATGGCGCAGGGCCTGTCGGACGAGGCGATCAGCCACGAACATACCAAGGCCATGGCACCACTTGGCGCAAAAAAGCTGGAAAAACTGGTCCGGCGGTATTTAACCCGTGACGAGGAGCATGAATTTGCGCAATAAACCCAATTAACGCGCTTTTTCAACACTCTCGGTCTGCTGATGCAAATCTATCTTCCGATCGCCGAGGTTTCGGTGAATGCCTTTCTGCTTTTGGGTCTTGGCGGGATCGTCGGGATCCTGTCCGGCATGTTCGGCGTGGGTGGTGGATTTCTGATGACACCGCTTCTGTTTTTCATCGGCATTCCGCCCGCAGTGGCCGTGGCGACCGAGGCAAATCAGATCGTGGCCTCGTCCTTTTCCGGGGTGCTCGCGCATTTCAAACGAAAGACCGTTGATCTGAGGATGGGCCTCGTGCTGCTTGTGGGCGGCCTGATTGGAGCCGCCCTTGGGGTGCAATTGTTCAACGCATTGAAAGCCATCGGGCAGGTCGATCTGCTGGTGAAACTGTCCTACGTGCTGTTTCTGGGCATCATTGGCGGGTTGATGTTTCTGGAAAGCCTGAACGCGATTCTGAAGACACGCGGCGGCAAGGTGGTCACCACGCGGCGCAAGCATTATTGGGTGCACAACCTGCCCTTCAAGATGAAGTTCCGCACCTCGGGGCTGTATATATCGGTCATCCCACCGATCCTTGTGGGGGTCTTGGTGGGCATTCTGGCGGCGATCATGGGTGTTGGCGGCGGGTTCATCATGGTGCCCGCAATGATTTACCTGTTGGGCATGCCGACCAAAGTGGTTGTGGGCACGTCGCTGTTTCAGATTATCTTCGTGACCGCCTTTACCACGCTGCTGCACGCCACCACGAACTATACGGTCGATATGGCGCTGGCGGTTCTTCTGTTGATTGGCGGCGTCATTGGCGCACAGATCGGCGCACGGATTGGCGTAAAGCTGAAGGCCGAACAATTGCGCATCCTGCTCGCGGTGATGGTGCTTGCGGTCTGCGGAAAGCTGGCGCTGGACCTGCTGATCCAACCTGCGGAACTGTTTGAAATCGGGGCGGGGGCGGGCCATTGATGCGTTTCCTGACCGCCCTCTTCGCCCTGATCCTCTGCGTCACACCGGCACTGGCCAAAGAAGAGGTCGTGGCTGGCCTGAGCCAGAACATGGTTTCGATCAACGCAACCTTTGTGGGCTCAGAGATCCTGATTTTCGGCGCGGTGAAACGCGAAAGCCCCGCCCCGACAGATGAACCGCTTGAGGTGGTTGTCGTGGTGGAAGGCCCCAACAAACCGGTCACCGTGCGCAAAAAAGACAAGCGGTTCGGCATCTGGGTCAACACCGAAAAGCTGGATATCGCCTCGGCCCCCAGCTTTTATGCGGTGTCCACCTCCTCCACGCTGGACAAGTCGATCAGCACCCTGGACGACCTGCGCCACCTGGTGTCGGTCAGCCGCGCGATCCAGATCAGCAACAGCCCATTTACGATTGAGGATCCGACCGAGTTCACCCGCGCGCTGATCCGTATCCATGAACGCGATGGCACCTATCGGCTGCTTGAAAACAACGTGACCTTACGCCAGGACACCCTTTTTGACACGCGGATCGCACTGCCGTCAAACCTGACGGAAGGCGATTATCGCACCCGAATCCTGTTGACGCGTGGTGGGTATGTGGCGGCGAGTTACGAGACGGTGATTTCTGTGCAGAAAGTGGGGTTGGAGCGCTGGCTTTATAATCTCGCCCACAATCAACCGCTGATTTACGGCCTGCTGTCGCTGTTCATCGCGATCGCCGCCGGTTGGGGCGCCTCATCGATTTTCCGTTTTATCCAGCGCGGTTAAGACTTGCCGAAATCAAAGGTGCGTTCGGCGCCCCTTCCCCCGCCCCACTGGATCACAAAACCAGAAAACTAGTTTTCTAGTTTTCTAGTTTTCTAGTTTTCTAGTTTTCTAGTTTTCTAGTTTTCTAGTTTTCTAGTTTTCTAGTTTTCTAGTTTTCTAGTTTTCTAGTTTTCTTCGAAATGCGGGCCAAGCCACCGGCTGTCAACAAGGTTTCCGTGGGCTGGGGTCATCCGCGGCCGATATAGGGCATCTTTGTTGCGATCACCGTCATGAAATGAACATTCGCCTCGGGTGGTAAATTGGCCATATGCCAGACCGACGATGCCACGTCTTCCACCGCCATGGTGGGCGGCGGCACGTCCCCTCTCGCCACAGCTTCGTCAACGATCCCCTGCAACAGGTCAGTCCGCGCATTGCCAATGTCGATCTGCCCACAGGCAATATCAAAGGGGCGTCCATCGAGGCTGAGCTGCCGGGTCAACCCCGTGATCCCATGTTTCGTCACCGTATAGGTCACCGCGCCTTCACGCGGCACATGGGCCGAAATCGATCCGTTGTTGATAATGCGCCCGCCTTGCGGATCCTGCCGCCGCATTTGCGCAAAAGCGGCCCGCGCGCAAAGAAACATACCGGTCAGGTTTACACTCACCGCCTGCTGCCACTCCTCCACCGATACCTCATCAATCGGGGCGGCTGGCGTGAATATCCCCGCGTTGTTAAAGAGCACATCCAGCCGCCCGGCCTGATCCGCAAAATGATCAAAGGCTTTCTGCACGCTTGTGGGATCAGACACATCTGCGGGCAGAAGCACGGCAGTGTCATGGCCTTCCGCAATGTCCTGCAGAACCTCTTCACGGCGCGCCAAAAGCCCAACCTGCCAGCCATGGTCCAGAAAATATGTGGCCACCGCCCGGCCAATCCCGGCACTGGCCCCGGTGATCAGAATGCTAGGCATCATCGCCCCCTTCGGACTGCAATTGCAGCGGCGCGACCGGGACGCGCAGGTCATCCACGCGCAACCCATCCGTCGGCCGCGCCATCGCATAGCGCGTGACCCAATGCAGCCGTTGTTCAGCACGCGTAATCGCCACATAGGCCAGCCGCTTCCACAAGGGGATGCCGGCCTCTGACCGGCCCATCTGGGCCGCCGCATAGAGGTCGGGCGCAAAGACCTGCACGTCGGGCCATTGACTGCCCTGGGCCTTGTGGATCGTCACCGCCGCCCCGTGCAAAAACGCCGCCCCCATGCGCGCGGCATAGGGAATGAACGGCTCTTCCTCATCCGGCAATTCGATCTTAACAATCGAGGCCGCCGACACCTGAGGGTCCTCTGCCCCAATCACATGCAGCCGTGAAAAGCCCGGCTTCTTGCCCGGCCCCAGATAGACACATTGCGCACCTTTGATCAGACCGCGCGCCTCTAGGTCGATGCGTTTCTTGCGATGTTTCAGCGGCAGTTCGATCCCGTCACAGATCAAGGGCTCGCCGGGCAAAAGCTCCTCCGCCGGGGCACCAAAAGCCCCGCGAAACGCGGAGATCAATCGCACCCGCGTCTTGTTGCGCCAGACCAACACCGGCGAGCGCGCCATCAGGTCGGCATTCACACGCGGTGCCAGTTGCACCCGCTCATCGCGCGCCGCGGCCTCTTCGATCATCCGCTCAAACGCGTCAAACCCCAGCCCGTCGTCCGACAGCGCATGGGCCAGATCCAGGATCGGGTTGTCCTTGGTCTGCCGATGTACCCGACTGAGTTCCAGCTTCCGTGGCGCGCCCAGCTTGTCAAACACCATCGTGCCCGATTGCCCCACCGGGGCCAGCTGCGCGGGGTCACCAAACAGGATCAGCGTTGGGAAAATCTCGCGCAGATCATCAAACTGCTTGTCATCGAGCATCGAACTTTCGTCGATAAACCCGATATCCAGCGGATCATCGCGCCGCTTCCAGCCGGTGATGAAATCCGACCCGCGCAAGCCCGCCGCCGCCAGCGCCCCCGGAATGGATTTGTTGGTCTGGAAAAACGCATAGGCCCGATCCAGCGCCTCATCCGTCAACCCTTCGATCTCGGGACGTTCACCAGTATCCGCCAGCCATTCCGCGATCTTTTCATATTCCGGGTCATAGACCGGGGTGTACAGAATCCGGTGAATGGTGGTCGCCGGCACCCCGCGCATCCGCAACACAGACGCCGCCTTGTTGGTGGGGGCAAGAATGGCCAACGTGCGCCGATCCTTCTTTTTCTTGCCCTCGTAATCGCCCGAGACAATCTCGACCCCAGCCGCCTCCAACGCTTTATATAGCTCGGCCAGCAGCATCGTTTTGCCGGACCCGGCCTTGCCCATCACCGCAAACACCTGCGCCTTGCCATCCGCCATCGGGGTCAACAGCGCATCATCCAGGTTCACCCCCGCCCCGCGCAGCATATCCGCCACGCGATCATGGGCCTCGGCCTGGTCTTCAGAAAAGGTGATGGGGGGCTGGCTCGTCATGTCGCGACCCTACCCCGCCCGCCGGGCCACTGAAAGCCCGAAACGTCGCCCCGCTGCGAATGAAACCACACCACGATGGCCGCGCTTTTCCGGGACACAAGATGCCTCTGGCAGGGATATTTGGGACCAAAGATGAAAGGGCGCGCAAAGGCCAACTGCCATCTTTGGTCTTGAAATATCCCGGGGTGAGCGCATTGCGCGAGGGGCAGCGCCCCTTACGCGGTTTCGGCCATCGCGCCGCCAAGGTCCGTGGCGGGTTTGCCCGACAGCGAATACCGCAGCCAGCCCCGGCTCATCTCGCGGGTCACGCCAACACGTTTCAGGGTCGGTTCAAACGCGTTTTCATCCATCGACCAGAGCCCCACGCCGATTGCGTCGCGCCCTTCACCATCCATCCCGATCACCTCGGGCTGCAGCCCCATCAGGCGATAAATCCGTTGCATCCGTGGATCAAACACCCCCACGTAATGCTTCAGCTTGAAGGCCAACATCAGCTCGCCCGCGCCCAGCGCCAGCGCGGCTGATGCGCGCTTGTCCGCTTTTGGTGACAGGCAGAACCGGGTGCATTCCCAAATCAGCGGGCTTTCGATGGTCACCCCGCCGGTGAGGTGGCTGAAATGCTCATTCACCATGGTGCGCCCCACGGTGGGCATGAACCGCATCGATCCACCATGGCAGCCATCGGCCATTTCCCAGATCACGTAAAGCGGGTTCAGGTCGTCATATTGGTCGCGCTCTTCCCCGGCCTCGTTGACCGTCACGTCCCACCCAAGACGTTTCGAAAATTGTTCGGCCCGGTCGCGAAACATCGTATCGCGCAGCAGGGGAAAGCGGGAAAGGTCGTTTGCATAGAGATAGCGCAGCATCTTGGGGCTCCTGTGTCCGATCAGCTGAGGACACATTGCCGCCACAAGCGTTAACACCCGCCAGCCCAGCGCGCGCTGGGTTCACATTGCGGTAAGGTTCAGACGATGATGACCCCGGTCGACAGGGCCCGGGCGACCGCGTGGGTTGTGTTGAGCGCGCCCAGTTTATGGCGCGCGCTTTCGATATACACCCGCAGCGTATGTTCCGAGATCTTCATCTCGGCCGCCGCCTGCGCCCGGTTCATGCCCTTGGCCAGACAAGACATGGCGCCCAGTTCGCGGGGGGACAACATCGGAGTGGTGGCAGCGTCCCCCCACTGTTCGAACTCAAGGGCCTTCTTGTTCAACTCATGCGCCACGATCATCAGATCGCGGGCGTTTTCGTCGATGAAATCTGCCCAATCTGTGTCTTCCGCCGAACTGTTCACCGTGAACAGCGCAAACTGCCCGGATGGCCCGCGGATCGGGATCGTATACCCCTGGTTGCCCAACCCGTGATCCAGCGCGTCCTGCAGCATCGCGCGGGCGGGTTTGGACGACCAGTCGAGCTCTTTCCAGATCACCGGAGTAAAGCGCTGAAAACAGCCGAAAATAACCGGGTCCATCCGCAGGTAGTCTTTTTCCAGATAGCGGTCGACCCATTCCGGGGAATAGGTTCCCGCCCCAAAGCGTTCCCCGATTGAATTCACCCAGTGATAGACCACATGCAAGACCTTGTAGTGGTCGCGCAAGGCTTCGGTCGCGGCCTGCAGCCCTTCAAGCGTGGTCGCGTTTTGAATGTTCGTGAGCTGCTGCTCCAGGCTGTCTTTCATAGGACTGCATCATCTCCGCTTTCCGATCAGCGGCGCTCGCAATCTCTGTCAAGGCAACCAGTCGGGCGTCATCCAACGCTTCGGCGGTTACAGTCAGGTCGTTTCTGCGGGCATACGCCATCAGGTCGGTAAGAACATCAATGATCCAATCATTCGACATGTAAAGCCCCGTTTTAAGTTCCATCTGAACACAACCCTAGCATGAGAAACAAAAACCGTTAATTCACTGGTTCTTACTCCCCCAAAATAGCGAGGAAGAAATTTTTAAGCTTTTGTTTTTTCTGATCCCCATTGTGCGGATTGGCACAAATTCGCTGTGGAAGGTGATTCGTTTTGCGCGAACATCCTGCAGTGATTCGCCCTAAAAGAGTGCAAACGACATGAAAAAAACCCCGTGCTTTCACACGGGGGGAGCCAGGATTGGTTTGTGGTCTGGTTGGCGCGATCAGTCGCGAGCTTCCAGAGCGTCTTCCAGCGTCCGCAGGCCGGTTTTCGGTGCCTGAACCAGCACGGCCATGTTGCCCGGCTTGTGTTCGTTGCGGTACATCTTCAGGTGGGCCGCGGGGATTTCATCCCACGGGAACACTTCCGACATATAGGGATCGATCCGGCGTTCGATCATCAGCTGGTTGGCCGCTGCCGCCTGTTTCAGGTGGGCAAAGTGCGACCCTTGCAGGCGCTTCTGATGCATCCAGGTGTAGCGCACGTCGAAGGTACAGTTGAACCCGGTGGTGCCAGCGCAGATCACGACCATGCCGCCTTTTTTGCAGACCAGGTTCGACACCGGGAAGGTGCTTTCGCCCGGGTGTTCAAACACGATGTCCACGTTGTTGCCTTTGCCGGTGATGTCCCAGATCGCCTTGCCGAACCGGCGGGCTTCTTTGAACCATTCATTGTATTCCGGCGTGTTCACGGTGGGCAGTTGCCCCCAGCAGCTGAAATCCTTGCGGTTGATCACGCCCTTGGCGCCCAGACCCATCACAAACTCGCGCTTGTCTTCGTCCGAGATCACACCGATGGCGTTCCCGCCGGCGGCGTTGATCAGCTGGATCGCATAGGACCCCAGACCGCCCGAAGCGCCCCAGACCAGCACGTTCTGGCCGGGCTTAAGCTCATGCGGGTGGTGACCAAACAGCATCCGGTACGCGGTGGCCAGCGTCAGCGTGTAACAGGCGCTTTCTTCCCAGGTCAGGTGCTTGGGACGGCGCAACAGCTGTTGGGCCTGCACGCGGGTGAACTGGGCAAACGACCCATCGGGGGTTTCATAGCCCCAGATCCGCTGGCTGGGCGAGAACATCGGGTCGCCGCCGTTGCATTCCTCGTCATCGCCATCATCCTGGTTACAGTGAATGACAACCTCGTCGCCCACTTTCCAGCTTTTCACCTTGTCACCCACGGCCCAAACGATGCCCGACGCATCAGAACCGGCAACATGGTAATCTTGTTTATGCACGTCAAACATGCTGACCGGCACACCAAGACCCGCCCAGATGCCGTTGTAGTTCACACCGGCGGCCATCACCAGAACCAGCACCTCGTGGCTGTCCAGTACGGGGGTGTCCACCACCTCGACCTGCATCGCCTTATCCGGTTCACCCTGACGTTCGCGGCGGATCGCCCAGGCGTACATCTGTTTCGGCACGTGGCCCATCGGGGGCATTTCACCGATCTCATAGAGATCTTTTTTCGGTGCATCGTATTCCGCGATGCCGGTTTGCGTGTCCAAAGCCATGTCGGCCTCCTGTCAACTACAAGCAGTGATTCCTTTTGCCGCAATGCAGAAAAGCGGCTGCATTTGCAGCATTACGCATCACTCAGCAACATTGCAACCACATTCCGCCATAATTTGTAACTTTATGTCGCGCGTGACGCAAAGGTAAAGTTTTTCCCCGTAGATGGGGAAAAGCCACCATATTCGTAGACCCGCCCTAAAGCTGCGCGGCATCCGCCACGTCCGCAGGCGACAGGTCGGATATATGCACCGGTGTCATCGCGTCAGACAGATGCGCAATCGAGTTTGCATAAAAGGCAAGGATAACACGATCGGGTGCGTTGACACGATAGCGCCCCTGATCCTCGACAATCAGCCCGCGCATCATCAACAGGCGCAGCCCCACCTCTACCGCGTAATCCAGATCATTGCGCGGCATATGAATATGTGCCCCGCGCCGTTCCATATCCACGGCGAGCGTTTGAAACCGGTCGGTGATCTCGTCGCGGGTGTGGCTGTCTTTTTCCAGCATCACCGCAGCCACCAAAGGCACAGGCAGCACCGGAACCACATCCCGGATCCGATCCATCAATTCGCGTGCAATTCGTTCAGGCACCTTCTGGTCATTCTGATGCACGAAATCCTTCAGCGACAGCGGCGCGCCAAATGATACGCTGGCATAGCCAAACCTGTGAAACCGCCCGGTGATCCGCTGCCACAGATGCGTGCCCACGTGACGCGCAACATATTTGAACCGCAACCCGAACTTGCGCGCCCCCTTGATATTGGCGGCCACCAACACCCGGTCCTCCAGAACCCGGTCATAATTCATCGCCACCGGCAAAAACACCACATCCCGGCTGGTCTCGGAATCAAACCCGTCAATGATATAACTGAGCAGACCCATCTTGGGCGGTCCCACCTCGCCGGTCAGGCTCAGCCCGCCCTCGGGAAACATCGCCTGGGTCACGCCGCCATCGGTGGCCATACGCACATAGCGCGACAACACTTTACGATAGAGCGCATTGCGGCTTTTGCGCCGGATGAAATAGGCCCCCATCGACCGGATCAACGCGCGCAACGGCCAGACCCGCGCCCATTCCCCCACCGCATATGACAGGTGCGAGCGTTCCGCCGCCAGCCAGGTCACCAACACGTAATCCATGTTCGACCGATGATTCATCACGAAAACCACGGTGGCATCCGGGCTGACCTCTTTCAGCCGGGCCTCATCAAAGGCGCCAAGGCGGACCCGGTAAAAGGCGCGCGACAGGAGTTTCGCCAACCGGATGCCAAAGCCGAAATAAGCGGTGGCGGAAAACCGCGGCACAATCTCGCGCGCGTACCCGCGCGCCTTCTCAAATGCCACCTGTTCGGGAATGCCTTCCTCTGCCGCATGTTCGGCAATCGCGCGGGCGACCTCCGGATCATAGGACAAGCGCTGCACCATGTCATAGCGGCGCGCCAGTTTGAACGGCTCGATCGGCCGCTCCAACCGTTCATTCAACCGCGCCACCGCGCGTTCCAGCCGCTTGCGGAAAAACCAGCGCACCGAGGGAAACAGGAAATGCGACGCAAAGGTCACCGCGGCAAAGCCGAGGATCAGCACAAGGGCCCAAAGTGGAAGCTCAACCGTCTGCGTCATCCAAAAATCCTTCACAGGATTCTGCGAAAAGGTAAAGACATGGCGCGCCCTCCCCCTTCCTCTTGCCAAAAATACCTTCGCCGAAGGCATGGAAAATTGCCGAGCGCAGCGAGGCCACCCCCAACGGAGAACCAGCCGAAGGCGCAGATCCTCCGGCGGGAGCCCGCCCCCCGCGCGCAACATTCAGAACTCTCAATTTCCCTCTTGCGTAATATTCTTGCGTCTGCGAAAAATGCTGCACTGCAACATAGAGCGAGTCACACCATGACCACTGAAGAGCGCACCAAAGATCGGCCCTGGCTGTTCCGCACCTATGCCGGCCACTCGACCGCCAAGGCGTCGAACGCCCTTTACCGCACCAACCTGGCCAAAGGTCAGACCGGTCTATCCGTGGCTTTCGACCTGCCCACGCAAACGGGATATGACAGCGACCACGTGCTGGCGCGCGGCGAAGTGGGCAAGGTGGGTGTGCCGCTGGCGCATCTGGGCGACATGCGCGCGCTCTTTGATGAGATCCCGCTTGAGCAGATGAACACCTCGATGACCATCAACGCCACCGCGCCGTGGTTGCTGGCCCTTTATATTGCCGCCGCCGAGGAACAGGGCGCGGATGTGTCGAAGCTTCAGGGCACGGTGCAGAACGATATCATCAAGGAGTACCTGTCGCGCGGCACCTATGTCTGCCCGCCGAAGCCCTCCTTGCGGATGATCACCGATGTGGCCGCCTATACGCGCGAACATCTGCCCAAGTGGAACCCGATGAACGTCTGTTCCTACCACTTGCAAGAGGCCGGCGCGACGCCGGAAGAAGAGCTCGCTTTTGCGCTGGCCACCGCCATCGCCGTGCTCGATGACCTCAAGACAAAAGTCCCGGAAGAGGCCTTCCCCGCCATGGTCGGCCGTATCTCCTTCTTCGTGAACGCAGGCATCCGCTTCGTGACCGAGATGTGCAAGATGCGCGCCTTTGTCGAACTGTGGGACGAAATCACCCGCGAACGTTACGGTGTCGAAGACCCGAAGTTCCGCCGCTTCCGCTATGGCGTACAGGTGAACAGCCTGGGCCTGACCGAGCAGCAGCCGGAAAACAATGTCTACCGGATCCTGATCGAAATGCTCGCCGTGACCCTGTCGAAAAACGCCCGCGCCCGTGCGGTGCAGCTTCCGGCCTGGAACGAGGCGCTTGGCCTGCCGCGTCCCTGGGACCAGCAATGGTCGCTCCGGATGCAACAGATCATGGCCTATGAAACCGACCTTCTGGAATACGAAGACCTGTTCGACAACAACCCGGCCGTGGAGCGCAAAGTGGCCGCACTCAAGGAAGGTGCACGCGCAGAACTGGCGCAGATTGATGGCATGGGCGGGGCGATTTCATCGATCGAATATATGAAGTCGCGCCTGGTTGACTCGAACGCCGAACGGATCGGCAAGATCGAGGTGGGCGACACCACTGTGGTGGGCGTGAACAAATGGACCGAAGCCGCCGAAAGCCCGCTGACCGCAGGGGACGGCGCGATCATGGTGGCGGATAAGGAAGCCGAAGCGGATCAGATTGCCCGCCTTGAGGCGTGGCGTGAAACCCGCGACGCGGACGCTGTGGCCAAAGCGCTGGCTGACCTGCGCCAGGCCGCCAAGGATGGCACCAATATCATGCCCTCGTCGATTGCCGCCGCCAAAGCTGGTGTGACCACCGGGGAATGGGGCGAAGTGATGCGCGCGACCTTCGGTCAATATCGTGCGCCCACCGGGGTATCAAAGAACCCGTCGAACCGCACCGAAGGGCTGGATGACATCCGCGAACGCGTGGCCGCCGTGTCGGCGAAGCTGGGCGAGAAGCTCAAATTCCTGGTGGGCAAACCGGGGCTGGACGGCCATTCCAACGGCGCCGAACAGATCGCCGCCCGGGCGCGTGATTGCGGGATGGACATCACCTATGACGGCATCCGCCTGACCCCCGAAGAACTGGTCGCTTCGGCCAAGGAAAGCGGCGCGCATGTGGTCGGCCTGTCGATCCTGTCCGGCAGCCACATCCCGCTTCTGGAAGAGCTGATGGAGCGGATGAAAGCCGAAGGGCTGGGCCATATCCCGGTGGTGGCCGGGGGCATCATCCCCGACGAAGACGCAGATCGCCTGCGTGCTATGGGGGTTGCCAAGGTCTATACGCCCAAGGATTTTGAACTGAACGTGATCATGGAAGACATTGTCACCTTGGTTGCACCGCAGACCGTGGCGGCAGAGTAACCCACCGCACATCTAAAGCGTTTCGGCTTATTGTTGAGACACAATAATGAGGCGAAACGCTCGGTACCTACTGATGTTGCGGGCGTTTCGAAATCAACTTGTGACTCAAGTTTATCTCGAAACGCTTTAACAAGCGAAAAACCCGCGGCCTTGGCTGCGGGTTTCTTCTTTGCAGATGCTTGGCGACGATGTAATGGCGGGATCAGCCGCTCACATCCTCAAGCTTCTGCACCAGTTCCTTGTAGTGATAGCTTGGCAGGATCTTGCCAGTATCCCCTTCGACGAACTCGGGATCCATCGGCAGGCAACCCAGCCCACAGACCTGGCTGGTGACCATGTCTTCCGTGTCGATATACCAAAGCCGCCCACCGGGGGTGGCAACCCAGCCATCGATCCCCTCGGCCTCGTCCCCTTCCATATCTTCTGCAGACGGAAGTTCATTCACGTAATTGGGCGAGTACGCCCCGTGTGTGTGATATGACGCGGTCACCACGGCCAGTTCGTCCGGATCATTGGGGGCACAGGTGCCCTTGCGCCCGCGCTTGGCCTTGGTGAAGGCAAGGTTTCCGTCCGCATCACGCCCAATATAGCCGCAATACTCGCGATTTTTCTGGATCGAGATCGGTTGCAACTGGGCAAAGATCCGTTTGACGAGCGCCAGTTCATTTTTATCCTGCGCAAGTGCCGGGCTTCCATTTGCCAGACCAATGAGCGCCAGTGAAATGGCAAATGTTAGTGAAGCCTGTGTCTGTCGCATGTGCGCTCTGCCCTCTTCGCATCCTCGAAACAACAACAGGGACCGTGGGCCGCGCAAAGTCAACCCCGCAGGGCCACGAAGCCCGTCACATCGGTTTGACCTTTTGGACAAACAGGCGCATGGTGCCCGGCATCTGTCGGGCGCTAACAGCCCGACCTTTCCCAAGACCAGACATGACGTGACGAGGTTGCCATGACAGTTCATATCGGGGCCGAAAACGGCCAGATCGCAGACACCGTGCTGATGCCGGGGGATCCCTATCGGGCCAAATGGGTGGCCGAAACCTTTCTGGATGATGCCGAGCTGGTGAATGAAGTGCGCGGCATGTTCGGCTTTACCGGCACATGGCGCGGCAACCGCGTGACGGTTCAGGGGTCCGGCATGGGGATGCCGTCCATGTCGATCTATGCCAACGAGTTGATCCGCGATTATGGCGCCAAGACGCTGATCCGCATCGGGTCCTGCGGCGGGATGCAGGATCATGTGAAGGTGCGCGACGTGATTATCGCAATGACCTGCACCTCGACCTCCACCCCCAGCTCCACCCTGTTTCGCGAGCTGAACTTCGCCCCTTGTGCCGATTATTCGCTGCTGGCGGCGGCGGTTGAGGCGGCGAAATCGGCGGATGTGGGCGTGCATGTGGGCGGGATTTATTCGTCTGACACCTTCTATGCCGAGCGCAAGGATCTGGACGAACAGATGCAGCGTCACGGTATTCTGGGTGTCGAGATGGAAGCGGCGGAGCTCTATACGCTGGCCAATCGCTATGGCGTGCGGGCGCTGGGGATCATGACCGTGTCGGATCACCTGCTGACCGGCGAGGCGCTGCCGTCTGACCAGCGCGAAAAGAGCTTTGGCGACATGGTCGAGATCGCGCTGAACGCGGCCTTTGCCTGATCCACAGTGATGTGTTTTGGCGCGGGGGGCCTCCCGCGCCTTTACGACCTGACGGTCGACAGGCTTGGGCGTGGCCTCGCTTCGCTCGGCAGGGGCTTTGCCCGCCACGCTTTGTCCCAGGGCTCCGCCCGTTCTTCGGGCGAATTGATCCCCCGGATCAATTCCGGGAAGCCCTCGAACCCCAGGATATTTATGATTAGAAAATAAGCCTATCGGCGCCCGTGGGAGCGGTCGTAGCCATTCGCGGGTGGCGGGGCCCATCCTGCAAGGCTGCCTTCTTCCGGCGTGAACACCTCAACCAAAAGCGGGTAACAGGCAGCGGTGTCGGAGCTGTGTTCCGACGAGCAATCGCCGCCCGGACAGGCGGAAAGCCCGCCGATGAGGTCGATTTCGGCGAAAAATTCGAGGTGATCTCCTGGGCGCACCGGGCTGGCTTTCATGAAATACTGGCCGGTGTCGCGGGTAAATCCGGTGCACATGAAGACGTTCAGCACATCATGCACGTCGGATTCGGCCTCGGCCGGGGATACGCCCAGATGATCGGCCAGCGCGCGGGTCAGGTTGGAGTGGCAGCAGTGGTGATATTGCCCGCCCGACAGAAGGTTGTGGGTGTAAGGGTCGCAGCGCGTGCCGATCACGTCATGCACCGACCCACCGAAATCGTCGAACCCGTACCAATCGAGCGTATCTGCGGTGATGGTCGCCATCGGGCGCATGGCCGGAAAGCTCGACCACATGCGGTCTCCGGTTGACAGGTGGGTGCCATGCAGGGCGCGGGTTTTGCCGGAATAGAAGCGTTCGTGGATGTCGCCCGCGTTCCACAGATTGAGGTCCCCCACCTGCGGGCCGTCAACCGAGGTGATGCGAAAGAAACTGCCCGCGGGCACGGAAAAACAGCGCGCATCGCGGGCAGGCACCAACACCTCGTCCACCTTCTGCGCCGTGGCGCGGGCGGTGCGATAAAGATCCAGCGGCGCGGGTGTCAGTGTGTCCGGCGGGTAACAGATCACCGGCGCAATGGCCTTGCGGGTTTCCGCATCCTGAGGGGGCATTGTTTCGGGGGTGTCCAGCTTCATCGCGCGCTCCTTCACTGTCCCTGCACTGGGGCACGGGTTGGATCCGAAATCAAGCCCTGACGCGCAGGTGAATTGACACGGCCCGCATTGCTTGGCATGCGAGAAGCTGCAGGAGAAATGCAATGAAACTGGCCTATGTGATCGCGCCGGGGCGCGGCAAAACCAATGAACTTTTGGCAGGCGTTGCCGAGGCGCTGGCCGACCGGGGCGTGCGCCTTGCGGGGACCGTGCAGTTGGACACGGAACGTGAGGAAGAGTTTCATTGTGACATGGATGTGCTGGTGCTGCCCGACGGGCCGAAGATCCGCATCAGCCAATATCTGGGCGCAGGCGCCAATGGCTGCAAACTGAACCCCGAGGCGCTGGAAACCGCGGTGGCGGCGACGGAGCGGCAGATTGAAAAGGGCGCGGACCTGTTGATCGTCAACAAGTTTGGCAAACAGGAAGCCGAGGGGCGCGGGTTTCGCCATGCGGTGGGCGAGGCGCTGTCGCAAAATATGCCCGCGATCATCGGTGTGGCAGGCACCACGGTTGCGGCCTTTCTGGACTATGTGGGTGAGGCGGAGGAACTGCCACCTGAGCCCGACGCGCTGTTGGCCTGGGCGCTTGAGGCCACGGGCAGATCGGAATGAAAAGGGCGCCAAGGTGGCGCCCTTTCGTTTTTCAGGTCCGGAACACCTTGTAGATCGCCGGGATCACCAGAACGGTCAGCAGGGTGGAGCTGAGCAACCCGAACAGAAGCGAAATCGCAAGCCCCTGAAAGATCGGGTCCGCCAGGATCACCACCGCGCCGATCATCGCCGCGATCGCCGTCAGCAGGATCGGTTTGAACCGGATCGCGCCCGCTTCGATCAGGATCTCGGTCTTGTCCTGCGCCGGGTCCGCGTGACGGATGAAATCCACCAACAGGATTGAATTGCGCACGATGATCCCGGCCAGCGCAATAAAGCCAATCATCGAGGTGGCCGAGAAAGGGGCGGCAAAGATCCAGTGGCCTGCCATGATGCCAAGGAAAGTCAGCGGGATCGGCGTGAGGATCACCAAGGGCAGTTTGAACGAGCCAAATTGCGCCACCACCAGGATGTATATCCCAAGAAGCGCCACGGCAAAGGCCGCGCCCATATCGCGGAAGGTGACCCAGGTCACTTCCCATTCACCATCCCACAAAAGCGTCACCACGCTTTCATCCTCGGGCTGGCCGTTCATGCGAACGACCGGTTTGGTGCCGGGGGCCCAATCCATCTGATCCAGCGCCTCGGCCACGGCGAGCATCCCGTAAAGTGGCGCTTCGAAGTCACCCGCCAGTTCGGCCTGCACCATCTCGGTGGCGCGGCCATTGTGGCGAAAGATCGGGAAGCTGGCGCGTTCTTCCGTCACGGTGATGACGTCACCCAGTTCCACCACGCCACGCGCACCGGGCAGGGTATTGGCAGGGATCGGCGTGGACAGGAAGCGTTCATCCAGCACCCTGTCGGATTTGTCGCGTTCGATCACGATGGGCAACGGGTTGCGCCCCTCGCCGCGATGAGAATACCCCACGGTGTTGGCCGCATTCAGCATCGCCAATGTCTGGAACACGTCGCCTTCCTGCACGCCGTGAAATTCCAGCGCATCGGTGGAAATCTCGGCGCGGAGCTTTCGCGGTTGCGTGCCGAAACTGTCATCCACGTCAACCACGTAAGGCACGCTTTCAAAGGCCTGACGGATTTTGGTTGCGGCCTCGCGGCGCGCCTCTGGTGTGGGGCCATAGACCTCGGCCAGCAGGGTGGCGATCACCGGGGGGCCGGGGGGCGGTTCAACCGTTTTCATCGCGGTACCGGGGGGCAGATCCAGCGCCTTCATCCGCTCACGGATCTCCAGCGCGATGTCATGGCTGGTGCGGTCGCGGTCATGTTTCGGGGCCAGAAGGATCGCCACCTCACCCATCTGCGGTTCTTCGCGCAGATAGTAATGGCGCACGAGACCGTTGAAGTTGAACGGGCTGGCGGTGCCGGCATGGGTTTCGACCGAAATGACCTCGGGCAAATCCATCACCAGCCGCGCCACATCCTGCGCCACCGCATCGGTCGCTTCCACCGACGCGCCTTCGGGCAGGTCGATCACCACCGAAAGCTCGGATTTATTGTCAAAGGGCAGCAGTTTGACGGTGACGTCCTTGGTGTACAGCAGCCCGAGCGAGCCGAAGCTGAGCACAATGGCTGCGATCAGGAAGGTCAGGCTGCGGGCCTTGGTTTTCAGGACCGGGCGGGCCACGGCGGAGTAGATCGCACCAAGACGCCCGCCATGGGTGCCCTCGCCCGAAGGATCATGCGAGGGATCATGAGCGGGGGCCTTGCCCGCGATCTTGATCATCAACCACGGGGTGATAATCACCGCCACGAAGAACGAGAAGATCATCGCTGCAGAAGCGTTGGCCGGAATGGGCGACATGTATGGCCCCATCAGGCCCGACACAAAGAGCATCGGCAAGAGGGCGGCCACCACGGTCAGCGTCGCCACAATGGTCGGGTTGCCCACCTCGGCCACCGCGCGGATCGCCTTGGTGACCCGATCCGCCTTGTCCTTCATCGCCCAGTGCCGCGCGATGTTTTCAATCACCACAATCGCGTCATCCACCAGGATCCCGATCGAGAAGATCAGCGCAAAAAGCGACACACGGTTGAGCGTATAGCCCATGATCCAGGCGGAAAAGAGCGTGAGCAGGATGGTCACGGGGATCACCACCGCGACCACGATGCTTTCGCGCCACCCGATGGCCAACAGCACCAGCCCGACGATGGAAATGGTGGCGAGGCCCAGATGGAACAGAAGCTCGTTGGCCTTTTCATTGGCGGTCTCGCCATAATCGCGGGTGATGGCCACGTTCAGGCTGTCGGGGATCAGGCTGCCTTTCAGCGCCTCGACCTTATGCAGCACCTCTTCCGCGACGATCACGGCGTTGGCCCCGGCCCGTTTGGCAATCGCCAGCGTGACCGCCGGGGTGCGGTGCAGGCCGTGGTCATCGCGGGTGATCTGGCTGACGATGCTTTGGGACGTGTCGGGCACAAAGCTCACATCCGCAACGTCACGCACGTAAACGGCGCGCCCATCGCGGGCGGTAAGCAGCAGGTTGGCAATTTCAGCCGGCGCGCGCAGGGTTTTGCCGGCGACCAGCGCCACTTGCTCGCCCTTGTCCCGGATCAGCCCGGTGGAAAAGGCGCGGTTGGCGGCCTGAACCTTGCCGGTCAACTGCTGCAGCGTGATGCCATAAAGCGCGAGCCGTTCCGGGTCGGGCGCGATGCGGATCACCTCGGACGCATCGCCCACCAGATAGGTCAGGCCCACATCCTGGATCTTGGACATCTCGACCTGCAATTCGCGCGCCACGCGGGTGATATCACCCGCGGTCACGTCGCCCGCATGGGGGTCCGGCGTCAGGGTCAGCGCGACGATGGCCACATCATCAATGCCACGCCCCACGATCAGCGGTTTGTCGATCCCGACCGGGATCCGGTCAAGATTGGCATTCACCTTGTCATGCACCCGCAACACGGCGGCATCCGACGAGGTGCCCACCAAGAAGCGCGCGGTGACCATCGCGTAATCATCGCGGGTCGAGGAATAGACATGCTCGACCCCACCCAAGCCCTTGACGATGGTTTCCATCGGTTCGGTCACCAGCTTCATCGCGTCTTCGGCGCGCAGCCCGGGGGCCTGCATGTGGATGTCCACCAAGGGGACCGAGATTTGCGGCTCTTCCTCGCGCGGAAGGGCCCCCAGCGCGACCAGCCCCACGGCAAGGGCCGCAAGGATCATCAGGGGCGTCAGCGCCGACTGAATGAAGGCCTTGGTCAGCCCCCCGGCAATGCCCAGCGGCGTTTTGTGCGATTGGTCACTCATGGCTGCCCCCAGTGATTGGGGTGATCGGGTCGATCACAACATCGCCCACGGTCAGACCGGTGAGCACTTCGATCATCCGGGTCCCGTCAACCGTCACCGGTTCGCCCAGAACCACGGCCCGTTCGATCGGGGCCTCTTTCCCGCGGATTGTCACGAAATCGAGCCCCATACGGGTGACCACGGCGTCCAGCGGGACCACCAGTTTCTCGGCGCTGCCCACCGGCAGGCGCACCAGCACGCGGGCATTCACAAAGCTGGCGTCCAGCGCATCCACCTCGACATCGGCAATTACTCGGCCGTTTTCGATCTGCGGGTATAGCTTGGCAAGCCGCCCGGTCTGCGCCTGCCCGTCGGTGCCGATCTGGATCTCGGCCCCTTCGGCCAGATGATGCGCGTGGCGTTCGGGCACGGCGAGGCGCAGAAAGACCCCCCCGCCCCCGATCATCGCCATGGCCTCGCCCGGCATCACCACCGCCCCCTTGGTCACCGGGACGCTCAGAACACGCCCGGCGATGGGCGCCAGCACGGCCCCTTCGGTGGCCTGTTGCTCAATCACTTGCCGTTCGGCCCGGGTCGCGGCGATCTGGCCTTTGACCACATCGACCTGCGTGCGCAGCGCATCCAGCCGCTGGGCGGTGGCGACACCCCGTTCCACCAGGCTTTCACCGCGTGTCAACTCGGCCTCGGCATTGGCCAGTTGCGCGTTCAAAGAGGTCAGCGTTGCGTCCACCGCCGACAGGCGCAGAGCGAGCTTTTCATCGGACACAAGGCCAATTTGCTGCCCTTCGCTGACCTGATCCCCTTCGCTGACCAGCACCTCGATCAACGTGCCGCCCAAACGCGTGCGCGCGGGCACATTATCACGCGGTTCGACCTTGCCGAAAACGGCTTTCCATTCCGGGATCACGACCGGGGTCACGGTGTGAGAAATCTCTGCCTGGGCCAGCGCGGGAAGCGCCAAAAGCGGCAGGGTGGTCAGCAAAAAGCGCAGCATGGGGTGTCCTTTCCGTTCGCGGTCTGGATTTCATATGCATTTTTTTGAATATATTTCAACCCCTGTCCCTGCGCGAGATCAATTTCCCATAAAAAAACCCACCCCGGGCGAACCGGGATGGGTTTGAATTCGGGTCTGGTCCAGGATCAGCGGGTCGGCACCGGGGTCTCGCCGCGATAGTCGTAAAACCCACGACCGGCCTTGCGCCCGACCCAGCCCGCTTCGACATATTTCACCAACAGCGGACAGGGGCGATATTTCGTATCGGCCAACCCGTCATGCAGCACGTTCATGATCGCCAGACAGGTGTCCAGACCGATAAAATCCCCGAGTTCGAGCGGACCCATCGGATGGTTCGCGCCCAGTTTCATTGACGCATCAATCGACGCCACCGATCCCACGCCTTCGTAAAGCGCATAACAGGCTTCGTTGATCATCGGGATCAGGATCCGGTTCACGATGAAGGCCGGGTAATCCTCGGCACTGGCGGCGGTTTTGCCCAGGCGGTCAACGACCCCCAACAGGGTCTGATAGGTTTCTTCCGAGGTGGCAATGCCCCGGATCAGTTCGACCAGTTTCATCACCGGCACCGGGTTCATGAAATGAAACCCCATGAACCGTTCGGGCCGGTCGGTCTTGGCGGCAAGCCGCGTGATCGACAGGGACGAGGTGTTGGTGGTCAGGATCGTGTTTTCACCCAGCGACGGCGCGAGACCGGCAAAGATCTGGTCCTTGATCTCTTCGCGTTCCGTGGCCGCCTCGATCACCAGATCGGTGCCGCCCAATTCGCCCAGCTCAGACGTGGTGCGGATATTGGCCAGCGCCGCGTCCCGCGTTGCCTCGCTCAGCGCGCCTTTTGACACCTGCCGTGCGGTGTTCTTTTCGATCCGCGCCATGGCCGCGGCCAGTGCATCTTCGGAAATATCGTTCAGCAGAACCTTGTAGCCGGACGTGGCAAAGACATGGGCAATCCCGTTGCCCATCTGCCCTGCCCCGATCACCCCAACGGTTTGAATGTCCATCCTCTTACCCCGCAAAGCTATAGGCGGTTTTCACGGTGGTGTAGAATTCCGCCGCATAGCGCCCCTGTTCGCGCGAGCCATAGCTGGACCCTTTGCGCCCCCCGAAGGGCACGTGGTAATCGACCCCTGCGGTGGGCAGGTTCACCATCACCATCCCGGCTTGCGACTTGCGCTTAAACTCACGCGCATATTTCAGGTTTGAGGTGCAAATGCCAGAGGAAAGGCCAAATTCGGTGTCATTGGACACGGAAAGCGCCTCGTCGAAATCGGCAACCTTGATGATCGAGGCGCAGGGGCCAAAGATCTCTTCGCGGCTTGATCGCATCTGGTTGGTGGCACCCACAAACATCGCAGGGGCCTGGAAGAACCCTTCGGTGTCGCGGTTCAGACGGTCGCCGCCGATCACCTCGGCCCCCTCTTCGCGGGCCAGATCCACGTAACCGAGGTTGCCGTTCAGCTGACCTTCCGACACCACCGGCCCGATCTGCGTGGCCACGTCCAGCGGATTGCCCACGGTCAGCGCCTGCATTTCCGCCGACAGGCGGTCGACAAATGCGTCATGGATGCCCGCCTGCACGATGATGCGCGAGGACGCGGTGCAGCGTTGCCCGGTCGAGAAGAACGCCCCGTTCAGCACGGTCGAAACAGCAATGTCCATCTCGGCGTCATCCATGATGACCATTGGGTTCTTGCCGCCCATCTCCATCTGCAGCTTTTTCATGCCGCGCGCGGCGTCCACCGCCATGTTGCGGCCCACGGGAACGGACCCGGTGAAGGTGATCGCATTCACGCCGGGGTGGTCGACAATCGCCTGCCCCACAACCGATCCACGGCCCATCACAAGGTTGAACACGCCCGCGGGCACGCCGGCCTTGTGCAGGATTTCGGCCAGAAGATGGGCCGAGCCTGGCGTCAGGTCGGCAGGCTTAAAGACCACCGTGTTGCCATAGGCCAGCGCCGGCGCAATCTTCCACGCGGGGATCGCGATGGGGAAGTTCCAGGGGGTGATCATGCCGACCACACCCACCGGTTCCCGCACCACATCCACGTCCACATCCGGACGGACCGAGGCAATCGCATCGCCCGCAACCCGGATCGCTTCACCCGCAAAAAACCGGAAAATCTGCGCCGCACGGGCGGTCTCGCCGATTGCTTCGGCCAGGGTCTTGCCCTCTTCGCGGGCCAGAATGGTGCCGATTTCATCCTTGCGGGCAAAGATCTCGGCCGCGACCGTTTCCAACAGATCCGCGCGCACCTGCGGCGAGGCATTGGCCCAGGCTGGCAGCGCCGCATTGGCCGCCGCCACCGCGTCATCCACCTGTTCCTGGGACGCATGGGCGTAGTCGCCAATCACATCCGACAGGTCCGCGGGGTTGAGGTTCGGGGCGGCATCCACGCCGTCCAGCCATTCACCGGCAATCAGGTTCTGCTTCATGGTCGCTCTCGTCATATCTGATGGTGGGGGAACCACGGCGAGCTTTGAACTCGGCGGGGTCGGAAAGGGGGTGAGGAAAGCCCTTGTGACATCATGGGGAGATCAAGTTCGGCTTTCCTCTAGAACCGGCCGCCAAGAGGAATAAGCAGCCGGTTATTCTTTTAAGGCGCGGAATTAATAAAACGCCTGCAGCCCGGTTTGTGCGCGGCCCAGGATCAGGGCATGCACGTCGTGGGTGCCTTCATAGGTGTTCACGGTTTCCAGGTTCACCATGTGACGAATCACGTGGAAGTCCTGCGAAATGCCGTTGCCGCCATGCATGTCGCGGGCCAGACGCGCGATATCGAGCGCCTTGCCGCAATTGTTGCGCTTGATCAGCGACACCATCTCCGGCGCGGCTTTTGCCTCGTCCATCAGGCGGCCCACCCGCAGCGCGGCTTGCAGGCCCAGGGTGATCTCGGTTTGCATATTCGCCAGTTTCAACTGGAAAAGTTGCATTTGCGCCAAGGGTTTACCGAATTGCTTGCGGTCCAACCCATATTGACGCGCGCCGTGCCAGCAGGCCTCAGCCGCGCCCATCGCGCCCCAGGCAATGCCGTAACGCGCGCGGTTCAGACAGCCAAACGGGCCTTTCAGACCGGAGACATCCGGCAGCAAAGCGTCTTCGCCGACCTCAACATTGTCCATGACAATTTCGCCGGTGATCGACGCGCGCAGGCTCTGTTTGCCCTCGATTTTCGGCGCGGACAGGCCTTTGGTGCCCTTATCCAGCACAAACCCCTTAATTTTCCCTTCATGGGCGTCGGATTTGGCCCAGACCACAAAGACGTCCGCGATCGGCGCGTTGGAAATCCACATTTTGCTGCCGTTCAGCACATAGCCACCATCGGTCTTTTTCGCGGTGGTTTTCATGCTGCCGGGATCGGAGCCAGCGTCGGGTTCGGTCAGACCAAAACAGCCAATCCACTCGCCCGAGGCCAGTTTCGGCAGGTATTTTTCCCGTTGTTCTTCAGTGCCATAGGCGTAAATCGGGTACATCACCAACGAGGACTGCACCGACATCATCGAACGATAGCCGCTGTCCACCCGCTCCACTTCGCGCGCAACCAGACCATAGGTCACATAGCCCGCGCCAATGCCGCCGAATTTTTCCGGGATGGTGGTGCCGAGAAGACCCATTTCGCCCATCTCGCGGAAAATTTCCGGATCGGTTTCTTCCTTGGCAAAGGCGTCGGTCACGCGGGGCATGAGCTTGTCCTCGGCATAAGCACGCGCCGCATCGCGCACCATGCGCTCGTCTTCTTGCAGCTGGTCTTCCAGCAAAAACGCATCGTCCCAGTTGAACGACCCCAGCGCAGGCTGGGATTGGGGGGCAAGATCTTTCGCCATATCTATGTCTCCTTTTCGCGGGCTTACGCGGCAATTTTGCTGATGGCGGCTTCGATGGAAGCCTCGAGGATGTCCAATGCCTCGTCGACCTGCTCCATCGGAACGGTCAGCGGCGGCAGAAGGCGCACGGCATTGGCGCGGGTGCCGCAGGGCAGGATGATCAGACCGCGCGCTTCGGCCTCGGCCACGATGGCCTGGGTCAGTGCGGGGTCCGGGTTGTTGGTGTCACGGTCAGTGACCAGTTCGAAGGCGATCATCGCGCCCAGGCCGCGCACGTCGCCAATGGCTTCCATGCCCTGGCGATCTGCCAGCGCGTTCAGGCGCGCCTTGACCTTGTCACCAATTTCGGTGGCGCGTTCGCACAGGTTCTCTTCTTCGATCACGTCAAAGACGGCATTGGCCGCGGCCACCGCCAGCGGGTTCCCGGCATAGGTGCCGCCGATGCCGCCCACAGGGGCAGCATCGACAACCTCGGCCCGGCCGGTGACGGCTGAGAGCGGAAAGCCGCCCGCCAGGCCCTTGGCCATGGTCACCAGATCGGCGGCCACGCCCGCGTGCTCAAACGCAAAGAGTTTACCGGTCCGCGCGATGCCGGCCTGCACCTCGTCGGCGATCAGGATGATACCGTAATCGTCACAGATCTTGCGCAGGGCGCGCAGGAATTCAGGCTGGGCGATGTTGAAGCCACCCTCGCCCTGCACGGGTTCGATGATCATCGCGGCGACGCGTTCGGGGTCGATCGAGCTTTTGAACATATTGTCCAGGATCGAAAGCGACTGTTCGACACTCACACCATGGAATTCATTCGGGAACGGCGCGTGCAGCACCTCGGGCGGCATCGCCCCGAAGGCTTTTTTATAGGGGGTTACTTTGCCACACAGCGCCATGCCCATCAGGGTGCGGCCGTGGAAGGCGCCCGAAAAGGCGATCACGCCGGAACGACCGGTGTAGGCGCGGGCCATCTTCACGGCGTTTTCCACCGCTTCGGCACCGGTGGTGACCATCATGGTCTTTTTCTTGAAGTCACCGGGCGTGGACGCGTTCAGGCGTTCGGCCAGCGCGATATAGCTTTCATAGGGGGCCACGTGAAAGCAGGTATGGGTGAAGGCCTCGGATTGTTTCGCAACGGCGTCCATCAGCTTCGGGTGACGGTGGCCGGTGTTGTTCACGGCGATCCCGGCGGCGAAGTCGATAAAGCGTTTGCCATCGGCATCCCACAATTCGGCATTTTCTGCGCGTACGGCATAAATGCCACGGGTGGCGACGCCATTGGCGACGGCCTCGGCGCGGCGGGCTTTGAGGGTTTCGGTGTTGCTCACGTGAGGCTCCTCCACAAGTGACGTGATGTGGTCGCCCCCAATTCGCGGGGAACGATTCACATATTCATTGATTCTCGCATCCTGTATTGCTCAATTTATTGAGCATTGCTAGAGGTAAGTTTGGACAAAGCTTGGACAAGGATCGCTGAATCGCCCAATCTGGGCAAAAGCGATGAAAGGATACGAGCAATGGTTGATGATTTTGACGTTGGCACCCGTTTGAAGCAGCTGAGGCAGCAATTTAACATGTCTCAACGGCAGTTGGCCGAATCTGCCGGCGTGCCGCACGGGCAGATTTCGATGATTGAAACCAACCGATCCAGCCCTTCCGTGGCCAGTTTGCGCAAAATTCTGGGCGGATTTGGCATTTCAATGTCGGAATTTTTTGAACCCGATGCCCCGGCGACATCGCAAAATTTCTATACACCCGCAGAACTGCGTGACCTGACATCACTGCTTTATCAGGGCAATGACGCCGCGCAGCGCAAGATCACGCTCAAGCAGGTGGGCGACGCCAAGCTGCACGGGTTGCAGATCCTGCACGAACGCTATGAACCCGGCGCCGATACCGGGGAAACCATGATCGAACATGACGCCAATGAAGGCGGCATCGTGATCGAAGGCGAATTGGAAATCACCGTGGGAGATGAGACCCGCGTGCTGAAAGCCGGTGACGCCTATCTGTTCAATTCGCGCGAGCCGCATCGGTTTCGCAATATGTCTGACCGGGTGTGCAAGGTGATCTCTGCCTGCACCCCGCCCTATCTGTAAGGACCCAATATGACCCCACTTGCCGGACTGAAAGTTGTCGAACTCGCCCGTATCCTGGCGGGCCCCTGGATCGGTCAATCGCTTGCCGATCTGGGCGCCGAGGTGATTAAGGTGGAAAGCCCGGCGGGGGATGACACGCGCAAATGGGGGCCTCCGTTCATCGAACGTGATGGTGATAAATCCGCCGCCTATTACTATGCCGCCAACCGAGGCAAGGAGTGTGTGACCTGCGATTTCCGCACGCCGGAGGGGCAAGAGCAGGTCCGCGCGCTGATCAAGGATGCCGATATCCTGATCGAGAATTTCAAGGTTGGAGGCCTCGCGAAATACGGGCTGGATTATGACAGTGTGAAAGATCTGAACCCGCGGCTGATTTATTGCTCGATCACCGGGTTTGGCCAGGACGGGCCGTATGCCAAGCGCGCCGGGTATGATTTTTTGCTGCAAGGCATGTCAGGGCTGATGTCGATCACCGGCGAACCGGATCGCCAGCCCCAGAAGGTGGGTGTGGCGGTGACCGATATCGTGACCGGGCTTTATGGCACCATCGGCGTGCTGGCCGCGGTTGAACAGCGCCATCGCACCGGCAAGGGCCAACATATCGACATGTCCCTACTGGATTGCGCCACGGCGATGCTGGCCAACCAGGCGATGAACTATCTGGCGACCGGAGAAAGCCCCGAACGGCGCGGAAACGCCCATCCGAATATCGCACCCTATCAGGTGCTGCCCACGGCGGATGGGCACTTTATTCTGGCGGTCGGCAATGACGGGCAGTTTCAACGGTTTTGCGAGGTGATTGACCGGCCAGATTTGCGCGACAATCCGGATTTCACCACCAATCAGCTGCGGGTGGAAAACCGCGAGGTTCTAACGATTGAGATCGAGCGCGAAACGCAGAAGTGGCAGAAGGTTGACCTGTTGGACGCGTTGGAAGCCGCCACTGTGCCCGCCGGTCCGATCAACTCGATCGGCGAGGCGTTTGACGACGCGCAGATCCAACACCGTGAATTGGAAATTGCACCGGAAGGCGTGCGCGGGGTGCGCGGGCCCTGGGTCTTTTCGGATGCCGAACTGGCCTTGAAAAAGTCCGCACCGGTTCTGCCGAAAGATTAAACCCACCGAACAAAAAAGATCAAAACAGGCTGGTCATTTCCCCAGCCTGTTTTCGCTTTATTCACAAAACCAGAAAACTAGTTTTCTAGTTTTCTAGTTTTCTAGTTTTCTAGTTTTCTAGTTTTCTAGTTTTCTAGTTTTCTAGTTTTCTAGTTTTCTAGTTTTCTAGTTTTCTAGTTTTCTAGTTTTC
>NZ_JBNAGI010000009.1:0-122172 GCF_049803815.1 Aliiroseovarius crassostreae | reverse complement strand
GGGGGGCGACTGTCGGAAGGGAGTCATCTGCCCGCGCTGTTTTCCGGGGCCGATCTGCTGACGCCCAACCTGCCCGAGGCCGCTGTGCTGACCGGATTGCCCGAGGCGGTGACCCCGCAAGAGATCGAGGCACAGGCCCGCGCGCTGCTGGCGCAAAGCGGGGCGCGGGCCGTGTTGATGAAAGGCGGGCATGGCACCGGGGATCTGGTCACCGATTGGATGGTGACGGATCAAAATGCCACCCCGCTCATCGCCCCGCGCCTGCCCCATGGGCGGCGCGGCACCGGCTGTGCGCTGGCCACGGCAATTGCTTGCCGATTGGCGGTGGGGGATGTGCTGCTTTCTGCCTGCGATGCGGCGAAAACGCTGATTCATCAATGGATTGCCCAAGATGTGACCCCCGCCTTCTGACCCGGCGGAAAAGCAATTCTTTGCCGAAGGTGCAATTCAGGTGGTGGCCTTGCCGCGAACCCGCTAGATTGCCAGAAAGAGCTGCTTTGGAACCGGGAATTTGCTGTGATCCGCGCGCGTTTTCAATTGAGCGCTATATTCGCCGGGCCCCTATTGGGCCTGTGTCTGGCTTTGGCACCTGCAACGCCTGCTTTTGCGTTGGAAGAGGTGTCTGTTTTCGTGGCCGGGGATGACGGGACCCTTCAGGAGGCGTTGGAAGCGGCGTCGCTGTCGATGAGCGTGTTGGAACGCGACAATGCCGGTGATGCCACTGTACGCGAGGTGCTGGCCGCGGCCCTTGCCGATTATGGTCGCATGACCGAAGCGCTCTATGCGCAGGGCCATTATGGTGGCGTGGTGAAGATCAAAGTGGATGGGCGCGAAGCGGTGGCCATTCCTCCTTTTTCGCCCCCCAGCCGGATTGACAGGATATCGATTTCCGTATCTCCCGGCCCGGTCTTTCGCTTTTCGCGGGCCGATGTGACACCGATGGCGCCGCAGGGCGCGTTGCCTGACGGGTTCAAACGCGGCGAGGTGGCGCAAAGCACGCTGGTTCAGCAGGCGCTGGACGGGGCGGCGGATGGGTGGCGCGATGCGGGATATGCCAAGGTGGCGCTGACCGCGCAACGTTTGACCGCCAATCATGCGGATCGCACGCTGGCTGTGTCCCTGGCGCTGAACCCCGGCCCGAAAGTGCGCTTTGGCAAGCTGATCCAGACCTCTGAAAGCGGCGTGCGCGCCGCGCGCATTCAACGCATTGCGGGCCTGCCTGAAGGCGAGGTGTTTTCGCCCGAAACCCTGCGCAAGGTCGCCACCCGGCTGCGTCGCACCGGGGCCTTTGCTTCGGTGGCGCTGAGCGAAGGTGAAACATTGCGCGATGGCAACGTGATGGATATTGGCCTGGCCCTGGTCGATGAAACCCCGCGCCGGTTTGGGGCCGGGGCAGAGCTTTCCTCGATCGAAGGCGTGACCCTGACCGGGTTCTGGCTGCACCGCAATTTCCTGGGCGGGGCAGAACGGTTCCGCGTGGACGGCGAGGTGGCCGGGATCGGCAGCCCCAGTGGCGAGGATTTCCGGCTGAGCGCCCGTCTGGACCAACCCGCCACCTTTGGCCCGGACACGGGCGGCTTTCTGCTGGCCAAACTGTCTTATGAAGATGAGCCGGGGTTCATTTCGCGCAAGGCGGAACTGGGCGGCGGGGTGACCCGGATCTTTTCGGACAGTCTGGAGGGGGAAATTGGCGTTGGTCTGAGCTATTCCGAAACCACCGATTTCCAGGGCGAGCGCCGGTTTTTCCTGATGACACTGCCCGGGGCGCTGACATGGGATCGGCGCGATGACGAACTGAACCCGGCCAGTGGGTTTTACCTGCGCGCCGAGGCCACACCGTTTGTGTCGCTGGACACGGGCGGGGCGGGGGCCAGCGCCTATCTGGATGGCCGTGCGTATCGGGCCTTCGGGGATCGGTTTGTGCTGGCAGGACGTGCCCAGGTGGGGACGGTTTTGGCGGCCAATGGCTCTGACATCCCACCGGATTTTCTGTTTTATTCTGGCGGCGGCAATTCTGTGCGGGGACAACCGTACAAATCGCTGGGCATTGCGCAGGGCGCGGATCTGACCGGCGGGCAGGCCTATCTGGCCGTGTCGGCAGAGCTGCGGGCCGAAATCACCGATACGATCGGCGTGGTTGGGTTTTTCGATATGGGGCATATCGGGGAAACCGGATTTTTTGACCGCGAGGACACCTGGCACAGTGGCGCCGGGCTTGGCCTGCGCTATCAGACGCCGATTGGTCCGCTGCGTCTGGATGTGGGTCTGCCGGTCACGGGCGACACCGGAGATGGGGTGCAGGTTTATCTTGGCATAGGACAGGCGTTTTGATCCGGTTTTCGCATATCGTTCAAGCGCTTGTTGCGGCCACGCTGCTTGCGCTCTGGCCGCAGGGCACCGCCGCGCAATCGGATCGCGAAGACCTAGATGATCGCGGTTATATTCAGGCCTTTCTTGAAGACAACCTGTCGGATGTGGGCCGTGATATTCGCATCATCGGCTTTTCCGGTGCCTTGTCCTCGCGCGCCACGATCGACCAGATTACCATTGCCGATGATGAAGGCATCTGGCTGACCCTGAACGATGTCGGGCTGGGCTGGAACCGATCCGCTCTTTTGTCCGGCGTGCTGGATATATCCGAACTGTCCGCCGAAGAGATCCTGCTGACCCGCCGTCCGATCCCCGTGGGCGGATTGCCCGCACCTGAAGCCAGCGGGTTTTCCCTGCCAGAGCTGCCGATTTCCGTGGATGTGGTCGGGATCTCGTCGCCGCGCATCGTGTTGGGCGAGGACCTGCTGGGGCAGGGGGCCGTGCTGCGCCTGAAGGGCGAAGCGCATCTGAGCGGGGGCGAGGGGCGGGCCACGTTCCTGCTTGAACGCACCGATGGCAAGGATGGGAAATTCTCGCTCGAAGGGCTCTATAGCAACACCACCACCCAAACGGTTGTCGACCTGCAGCTGGAAGAAGAAGAGGACGGGATTGCCGCAAACCTGTTGAACCTGCCGGGTCGCCCTTCGCTGGCCCTGTCGGTTCAGGGCGAGGGGCCGTTGCATGATTTCACCGCGGATCTGGCACTTGCGACCGATGGGCAGGATCGGCTTTCCGGCCAGATAGAGCTGACCGGGCAGGCCCCGTCGGATGACCCCAATGCCCCCGCCACCGATCAGGCGTTTCGCGTCAATCTGTCGGGCGACATTGCCCCGGTGTTTGTGCCGGAGTTCCGCGAATTTTTCGGGGACAATATCAACCTGACCGCAAGCGGTTCGCGCGCGCCAGACGGGGCGCTGCAGCTTGATCAGATGGATCTGAAGACCGAGGCGCTTGTGCTGGCGGGGTCGCTTGCCCTGTCGCCAGACGGCTGGCCGGAACGCTTTGCCCTGACCGGGCGCATTGCCCATGACGATGGGGCGCCGGTGCTGTTGCCGATGTCGGGCCCCCGGACGCGCATCAAGGGCGCGGATCTGGACCTGTCTTATGACAGTGCGGATGGCGAAGACTGGACCGCGCGGCTGGTGATCGCAGATCTGACCCGCCCGGATCTGACGCTGAACATTGCCCAGGTGTCTGCAGGCGGCGCGTTGCGACGCGGCGATGGCGCGGCCATTGGGGCGGTCACCGGGGCGTTGACCCTTGCCTTGCAAGGGATTGCCCCAAGCGATCCGGCGCTTGCCAAGGCCATCGGCCCGCGGCTGTCCGGTCGCATGGGATTTGACTGGCAGGAAGACGCCCCCATCCGCTTTTCAGACCTGTCTTTGACAGGCAGCGATTACGAGCTGACCGGCGCGGCCACCTTGGCCGACCTCAAGACCGGCGGGGTGCTGGACCTGAGCGAGGGTTTGGCGCTTACCGCCTCTGATCTGTCGCGGTTTGACGATCTGGTGGGGCTTCCCCTGCGCGGCGAAGCCGCCCTGACCCTGCGTGGCTCGGCCAACCTTTTGGGCGGCGCGTTTGACCTGCGCCTGTCGGGCGAGACGCGCGCCCTTGCGATCAACCAGCCCCGGATTGATCCGATTTTGGCCGGGGTCGGCTCGCTCGACCTGCTGGCCATCCGCGATGAAAACGGCACCCGTATTGCGCCCCTCACCATCCGCACCGATCTGGCGGAAATTGTGCTGTCGGCGGATTTGAAGACGGATGCGACCACAGGCCAGTTTGACCTGGATCTGAAAGACACCTCTGCCGTGGAACCCGGCCTGACCGGCGCGCTGAAGCTGACCGGAACCGTGCAGCAAAAGGGCCAGCTGTGGATGCTCGACACCAAAGGCACCGGCCCCGGCGGCGCAGAGATTTCGGGCGATGCACGTGTCACGATTGGCGAGGACGGCCCCGGGGTGGCCAAAGGCGCGTTGCGCGCCAAGATCGCCTCGCTTGTGCCCTATCGTGGCCTGACCGGTCAGGCGCTGTCGGGGTCCATGACGCTTGCGGCAGAGGGTGATGGGGATCTGCGGGACGGGTCCTTTAACCTGTCGCTGTCCGGGAACGGGCAGGACCTGTCGATTGGTCAGCCGATGCTGGATCCGTTGACGCGCGGCGCCAGCACCCTGACCCTGACCGCCCACCGCGACGCGGATGCGCCGGTGATGCTGGACGCTTTGAACCTGAACACCGCCGAAGTGACGCTTGAGGCCTCGGGCAGCCTGGAAGACGGGCGCAATGTGCTGGATTTCAAGGGGCAGCTGCGCGATCTGGCGTTGCTGGCCGGAGAGGTCTCTGGCCCCTTGCGCGCCGAAGGACGTGCGGTTCTGGCCGGGGAAAGCTGGGATGTGAACCTCCGCGGGGAAGGCCCCAACGACACGCGTCTTCGGGTGGATGGGCAATTGGCCTCTGACGGGTCGCGCGGCGATCTGGACATTACCGGATCGGCGCATCTGGCGCTTTTGAACCCAATGATCCGGCCCCGGCTTTTGTCCGGTCTGGCCGGGATTGACCTGCGCCTGTCCGGCCCCTTGGCCCTGTCGTCGCTCAGTGGGAATATCGCTGTTTCCTCGGGTCAGCTGGTGCTGCCCACCTATCAGATCGCGATGAACCTGCCGCGCGCCAATGTGGCGCTTGCGGGGGGGCAGGCACAGGTGGATGTAACCGCGCTGGTCACCTCAGGCGGCACCATCACCGCATCGGGCCCGGTTTCGTTATCGTCTCCTTTTAATGCCGATCTCGCAGTGCGTGCCAATGCGGTGCACCTGTCGGATGGCAATATCTATGACACCACGCTGGACGGAGAGGCCCGCCTGTCGGGTCCCCTGGCCGGAGGGGCCAGCATTCGGGCCGATCTGGAGCTGGGTGCCACAGAAATCCGCGTGCCCGAAGCCACCCCCAGCAGCCTGCCGGTGATGGAAGGGCTGGTGCATGTCAATGAACCCGCTGCGGTGCGCGCAACGCGCAAGGCTGCCGGATTGATTTCCGATGGCCCACCGCCGGCCCCGGCGCGCGCCTATCCGTTGGATATCCGCCTGTCGGCCCCGTCGCGGGTCTTTGTGCGCGGGCGTGGGCTGGATGCCGAACTGGGCGGAGAGCTGCGCCTGTCCGGGACCAGTGCAAATGTCATCCCGCAGGGGCAGTTTAACCTGATCCGTGGGCGGTTGGACATTCTGGGCAAGCGGCTTGACCTCACCACCGGGCGGGTCAGCCTGCGGGGCGGCTTTGACCCGATACTGCTCTTTATCGCCGAGGCCAAGACCGACGAGGCCGACATCAGCATCACTGTTGAAGGCCCGGCCTCCAGCCCAACCGTCACCTTCGCCTCGTCGCCTGACCGCCCGCAGGACGAGGTGCTGGCGCTTCTGCTCTTTGGGCGAAACATCACCGAAATCTCGCCGCTTCAGGCGCTGCGCATGGCGGCGGCGGTGCGCACCCTTGCGGGCAAGGGGGGGGAAGGCATCATTGGCAAATTGCGGGGATCTTTCGGGTTGGATGATCTGGATGTCAGCACAGATGCGGATGGCGTGGCCAATCTGCGTGTGGGCAAGTACATTTCGGAAAACATCTATACGGATGTGACCGTGGGATCGGATGGCACCAGCGAGGTGAACCTGAATCTCAATCTCAGCCCGTCTTTTACCGCACGCGGCAGCGTGACCTCGGATGGCGAGAGCAAGCTGGGGATCTTTTTCGAACGCGATTACTGACGCGTGGCCTATTCGATCAACTGGTCCAAGAGGGTCAAGAGCCGATCATAATCCGCGTCCCCCAACCGATCGCGGAAGCTCTGGGCAATTGCAGCGGCCTCAGCCTGGTTGGCTTCGATGATGCGCTGACCCGCGGGCAGGATCGCGATCACCTGACGACGGCGGTCTGCAGGGTCTGGCCCGCGCGAGATGTACCCCTGTTTGCTCATCGCCTGGATGATACGGGTCAGGCTGGGGGCCAAAAGCCCCGCGCGATTCGCCAGTTGTGACGCATCAATTGGCCCGCTTTCCATCAACACCCGCAACACCCGCCATTGCTGTTCGGTCAGGCCCGTATCCGCCAGCATCAGCCGGATCGGTGCCATGACGGATTCCCGTGCGCGGATCAGCGCGATGGGCAGCGAGTGCCGGGTAGAGGGCAGGGGGGCGGGGGGTGGCGTTTCGCTCTTTTGGTCCATCCTTCTGTCATAGAATGTTTTACATGTTAAGAAAAGAGCTTGACTTGGCGGGGTCATAATAATTAACACGTTAATTGATAATGCCACACCCCCTGATGTGCGGGGTCCGCGACCGGAGACATGACATGAGCGTGCTGAACGCCAACCTTGATAAACTCGCCCGCCTGCTTGACCGGTTTCAGGAAACCGGGATCCAGAACCGGATCGCCGGGCAGGATCGGCCCGGGGCAGGGGGTGTCTTCCAAACCCACTCGCCGGTCGACAAAAGTCTGATCTGTGACGTGGCCCATGGCACAGCGGCGGATATTGATGCGGCCGCCAACGCCGCCCATGATGCATTTGGCCCTTGGCGCGACATGCCCGCGGCTGAGCGCCGGAAGATCCTGATCAACGTGGCCGACGCTATTGAGGCGCGCGCCGAAGAGATTGCGCTGTGCGAATGCTGGGACACTGGCCAGACCCTGCGCTTCATGTCCAAGGCGGCGCTGCGCGGGGCGGAAAACTTTCGCTATTTCGCCGATCAGGTGGTGCAGGCGCGCGACGGCCAGCATCTGAAATCCCCCACCTTGATGAATGTCACCACCCGCGTCCCCATCGGCCCGGTGGGGGTGATCACGCCGTGGAACACGCCCTTCATGCTGTCGACCTGGAAAATCGCACCCGCGCTGGCGGCGGGCTGTACCGTGGTGCACAAACCGGCCGAGGCCAGCCCGCTGACCGCGCGGCTTCTGGTCGAAATCGCCGAAGAGGCGGGCCTGCCACCCGGCGTGTTGAACACGGTAAACGGCTTTGGCGAAGATGCGGGCAAGGCGCTCTGTGAACACAAGAAAATCAAGGCGATTGCCTTTGTCGGTGAAAGCCGCACGGGCAGCCTGATCACCAAACAGGGGGCGGATACGCTGAAACGCAACCACCTGGAGCTTGGCGGCAAGAACCCGGTGATTGTCTTTGACGACGCCGATCTGGACCGGGCACTGGATGCGGTGATCTTCATGATCTATTCGATCAATGGCGAACGCTGCACCTCCTCCTCGCGCCTGTTCATTCAGGACACGATCCGCGAGGAATTTGAGGCCAGGCTGATCGAACGCGTGAACAAGATCAAAGTGGGCCACCCGCTGGACCCCGCCACCGAAATCGGCCCGCTGGTGACAGAAGAACACTATAATAAAGTCACCTCCTATTTCGACATCGCGAAAGAAGACGGGGCCACCGTCGCCGCGGGCGGCGTGACACTGGGCGATCAGGGCTATTTCGTGCGCCCGACCCTGTTCACCAACGCCACCAATGACATGCGCATCGCGCGCGAAGAAATCTTTGGCCCCGTCCTCACCTCGATCCCCTTCACCACCGAAGACGAGGCGCTGGCGATGGCCAATGACACCGATTATGGACTGACCGGGTATCTCTGGACCAACGACCTGACCCGCGCGTTGCGCTTTACCGACCGGCTGGAAGCGGGCATGATCTGGGTGAACAGCGAAAACGTGCGCCACCTGCCCACGCCCTTTGGCGGGGTCAAGGCATCCGGCATCGGGCGCGACGGCGGCGACTGGTCGTTTGAGTTCTACATGGAGCAAAAGCACATCGGTTTTGCCACCGGTCAACACAAGATCATGCGGCTCGGCACCTGACCGGCCTCATTTTCTTGCCATAAATACCTCGGGGAGCGCGAGGGGGGACCCCTCGCTTCGACCGATCAACTGAAAGGGTCCGTCATGGGGCAGATTGTCCAAGCCGCAAAAATCACCCACGTGCCCAGCATCTGGATGTCGGAAACCATGCCGAAATACAAAGGCATCCGCCAACCCGCGGTCGATGGCTATGCCCGCCTGCGACAGGATGCGATTGACCGGGGGGTCGAGACCTTCGTCATTTTCGACACCCATTGGATCACCAATCAAGGCTTTCACCTGAACGCCAAACCGCACCACAAGGGCCGGTTCATCAGCCACGAACTGCCGCATATGCTCGCGGATATGGAGTTCGATTATCCCGGTGATCCCGATCTGGCCGACGCGATCCTGTCAGTGTTGAAAGAGCGGGGCGAACGCGCGATTGGCCATGCGCAACCCGACCTGGGCATGGAATATGGCACGTTGCTGCCGATGCATTTCATCAACGAAGGCGTGAACGCCCGCGTCCTGCCCGTCGCCGTCAATCAATTCTCCTCGATCGAAGAAAACCGCCGTTGGGGGGCCGCGATTGCCGAAGGGATCCGCCGGTCGGATCGCAAGGTGTCAATCCTCGCGTCAGGCTCTCTCAGCCATGATTTCACCCCGAATGAACGCTCGGTCGACGGGCTGAACGCGGTGAATGGCGAATTTAACCGGCAGATGGATCTGCGCGTGCTGGATCTGTGGAAGCAGGGAAAATGGGGCGAGTTCCTCGACCTGTTGCCGGATTACGCGGTCAAATGCACCGGCGAATGCGCAATGAACGACACGGCGCTTTTGTTCGGCGCGCTGGGGTGGAAAGATTACGCGGGCGAGATCGACATCTACACACCGTACTTCGGCAGCTCTGGCACCGGCCAGGCCAATATCAGCTTTTCGGTCTGACACGCGGCACCGGAATTTTCGAAAATTCCGGCCCGTTTCCGTGCTCGGAAACGGCACCCGGTCACACAGGGGGTCCTGAATGCGATTTGCAACGTTTCTATCCGGAGGGCAGCGCCATTTCGGCGCGGTGTCCGACGCGGGCGCCATCGCGCTAGATGACGCTTTTCCCGACCATACCTCGCTGTACGAGGTGATTGCAGCCGGGCGGTTTGACAATCTGGCCAAAGCCGCCGACGGGCGCACCGTGACCCACACCGATGTCACCTATGACATGGTGCTGCCGGATGCGCGCCGTATCCTGTGTGTGGGTGTGAACTTCCCCGACCGCAACGCGGAATACAAAGACGGCAGTGCCCAGCCGAAATACATGTCGCTGTTCCCGCGCTTTGCCAGCGGGTTCACCGGCCATGACCAGCCGCTGATCCGCCCGCCGGAAAACCACACGCTGGATTACGAGGGCGAGGTGGCGATTGTGATCGGCCGTGCCGGGCGCAGGATCCGGGCCGAGGACGCCTATGATCACATCGCCGCGCTGACACTCTGTAACGAAGGCACCATTCGCGACTGGGTGCGCCATGCGAAATTTAACGTCACCCAAGGCAAGAACTGGGATCGGTCCGGGGCAATGGGCCCGTGGCTTGTGCCCTTCACCGACCCGGATCAGTTGGACAAGGCCCGCCTCCAGACCCGCGTGAATGGCGAGTTGCGGCAGGACGATACTCTGGATCGGATGATGTTCCCGATCCGCGAGGAAATCGCCTATATCTCCACCTTCATGACGCTGCAGCCGGGCGATGTGATTGTCACCGGCACCCCCACCGGGGCAGGCGCGCGGTTTGATCCGCCGAAATACCTGGTACCGGGCGATGTGGTTGAGGTCAGTGTCGAGGGCATCGGCACGCTGCGCAACGGGGTTGAGGACGAACAGCCATGACCCCCGAGGATCACGCCCGCGCCGCTGCTGACCTGTTGACGGCGGAGCAGACCCGCTCCCAGATCGGGCTCATCACCCGGCGTCACCCCGAGATGGGGATGGAGGATGCCTATGCCGTGCAGAATGCGATCCACCGCGCGAAGCTGGATCAGGGGCGTAAGGTCATTGGCTGGAAGATCGGCCTGACCTCAAAAGCGATGCAATACGCGCTGAACATCGACATCCCCGACAGCGGCATCCTGTTTGACGACATGCTGTTTCAAAGCGGCACCACCGTGCCCGCAGGGCGGTTCATCCAACCCCGGATCGAGGCGGAAATTGCCTTTGTCATGAAGGCCGCGTTGGGTGGGGAAAATGTCACCCGTGACGATGTGATCGCGGCCACCGATTATGTCACACCGTCGATCGAGATTCTCGATACCCGGATAAAACGCATGGATCCGGACACCGGCCAGACCCGCACCGTGTTTGACACGATCAGCGACAATGCCGCGAACGCCGGGGTTGTGCTGGGGGGTGAACGCCACGCGATCGACGCGTTTGACCTGCGTTGGGTTGGCGCGCTGACCTTCCGAAATGGCGAGATCGAGGAAACCGGGCTGGGGGCAGGCGTGCTAAACGATCCGGTTGAAAGCGTGGTCTGGCTGGCGCGTCGCATGGCGCAATATGGCGGGGCCATTGAACCCGGTCACATAATCCTGTCTGGTAGCTTCATCCGCCCGGTCGAATGCCCCCCGGGCAGCAAGATCCATGCCGACTTTGGCCCCTTCGGGTCGGTCGATATCAGCTTTGAATGAGGACGCCATGCCCGCACCGACAAACACGTTCAAACAGGCCCTGAAAGAGGGGCGCCCGCAGCTGGGCTGTTGGATTGGCCTGGCTGATGCCTATGCGGCCGAGATCGCGGCCACCGCCGGGTTTGACTGGTTGCTGGTCGATGGCGAGCACGCGCCAAATGACCTGCGGTCGATCCTCGACCAGATCCGCGTGATCGAAGGCTCCAGCAGCACGCCGGTGGCCCGTCTGCCGATTGGCGAAACCTGGATGATCAAGCAATATCTGGACGCGGGGGTGCAGTCGATCTTGGTGCCGATGGTGGAAAGCGGCGATCAGGCGCGCGCGTTGGTGCGCGCGGTGACCTACCCGCCGCAGGGCGTGCGCGGGGTCGGATCGGCGCTGGCACGCGCGTCGCGCTTTTCCGCCATTCCCGATTATCTGACCACAGCGGATGACCAGATCTGCCTGTTGGTGCAGGTGGAAAACCGCGCCGGATTGGAGGCGCTGGATGACATTCTGACCACGGATGTGGATGGGGTCTTTATCGGCCCCGCCGATCTGGCCGCCGATCTGGGTCATATTGGCAATGCAGGCCACCCAGAGGTTGAAACCGCCGTCACCGACGCCCTGACGCGCATTGTGGCGGCGGGCAAGGCGGCGGGGATCCTGACGCTGGATCCGGGGATGCAGCGCAAATGCCTGGATCTGGGCGTGACCTTTCTGGCCACCGACATTGATGTGACCTGTTTTGCAAAGGCGATCCGGGCCTCGGCGCGGGCTGCAAAAGATTTATGTGATGACACAAGCGGCTAGAGACCGCCGACGGACCTGATCAGGCTTTTTGTGCAAGGAAATAATCGTTAAGGTTGTATTCACCGTGATCTTAACGCGCTGTTAACCTTTGCGCGCGATCAAAAGATCCATACCGGTTGTTCCTAGGATCGCCATGCGGCGACGTGATTGCATGTTAGCTCTGCTCAACAGATGGAGACATTGGCCAGATGTGCCATGGGCCCGCTTTGGGCCAACCCTCTACGTGTTTCTCGCCACGCTGTTGGTCTGCATCTATGCCGATTACCAACACCGGCGGATTGAACTTCAGGAAGAACGCGATCGGGTGCGCCGACAGGTCGAAACCCTTGGCGCGCAGCTGGAAGGCAGCATCAATGCCCCGTTGCAGATGACCCGCGGTCTGGTCGCCACGCTGGCCACGGAACCGGATATGAGCCAACGCCGGTTCAGCTGGCTTGCGGATCGGGTTCTGGGATCCATGAGCGGCATTCGCAATATCGCGGCGGCAAACGATCTGGTGGTCACTCTGGTCCACCCCATGGACGGAAACGAGGCGACGCTTGGGCTGGATTACGCCCGCCTGGAACAGCAACGCGAAGCCGCGTTTCATGTGCGCGACACCGGAGAATTCATCCTGACCGGCCCGGTGGACCTTGTGCAGGGTGGGCAGGGGATTATCGGGCGCTTTCCCGTTTTCACAACGCAGGAAGACGCCCGGACCTTCTGGGGGATCCTGTCGGTGGTGATCGACCTGCCAACGCTGTATCAAAATGCCGGCCTGACCGCCGCCGCAGACACCTTGGATCTGGCCCTGGTCGGGAATGTTGGCATCAACAATACCGGCATTCCGTTTTTGGGATCCGCTTCCATTTTGGCGGGCAACCCCGAAGCGGCCTCTGTTGTGGTGCCCAATGGGTCCTGGGAATTGTTTGCGCTTCCGAAAAATGGCTGGGGCAGCACGCTCCAGCAGATCGAGTTTCGGTTGTTTCTGGTGCTCAGCGCGCTTGCCGTTGTGGGTCTTGCCGCGATGGCCAACCACATGTCGGTCCAACGCCAGCTGACCATTCAACGGCTTGAACGGCGCGAAGATCAGCTGGAAACGGCCCGGCGCGAGTTGGAAGCCCTGGCGCTGCATGACCATTTGACAGGCCTGCCCAACCGCCGCTTTCTGGACCGCAAATTGTCGCGTTTGATGGGGAAAGCGTTTCCCGGCGTGATCCAGCTGGACCTTGACGGATTTAAATCGGTGAATGACCTGCAGGGTCATGCGGTGGGGGACCTGTTGTTGGTGCAGGTCGCGGAACGCCTGCAAACGGCGGCGGGGCCGGACACCTTTTTGGCGCGCAGCGGCGGGGATGAATTTGTGGTGATCTGTCTGCCCTCTTCCGGGCCGGAGACTGCCAGCACCCATGACGGGCAAAGGTTGCAGGAAACGGCGCAGCGGCTGATTGACAGCCTCAAAAAACCCTTCCTGCCGGCCGGGCGCAAATGTCATGTGGGGGTCACCGCGGGGATCCATCGCTATCGCCCCAAAGACGGGCTGAGCGCCGAAGAGGTTCTGGCCCAGGCAGATCGGGCCATGTATGACGCCAAACAGGCCGGGCGCAACCGGTTCCAGTTTTCGACCCGGTTTCGGCCCGGAACAGACGGGCCGCAACACAGCGCGGACGAGCTGATCGATGCGCTGCAATCCGGGCAGATTGTACCGTATTACCAGCCGCAGTTTTCCAATGACGGTGTCGAGATTGTTGGGGTCGAAGCGCTGGCAAGGTGGGACCACCCGCAAAAAGGCGTGTTGCTGCCGCGCGAGTTCATGCCTCTGGCCCATGCGTTGAAAGTGGAAAACGATGTGGATCATTGTATCCTCAAACAGGCCGCCAGGGACTTGGCCCAATGGGATGAGGCGGGCATTGCCCCACCACAGATCTCGGTCAATGTTTCGTTCCGACGGCTGAATGATCCCCGCCTGATCAATCAGGTCGACAAGCTGCGCCTGCCCGCCAAACGGGTGGCGCTGGAGCTTTTGGAAAGCATCTTTGTTGATGATCGCAATCCACAGGTGCTGCGCAATATCTCTGCCCTGAAATCGCGCGGATTTCGCATTGAACTGGATGATTTCGGAACCGGCCATTCCTCGGTCTCCGGTCTTCTGCAACTGGTGCCACATTGCTTCAAGATCGACCGCAGCCTGGTGCAGGCCGCACCGCGGCAACGCAAAAACCGCCGCTTGTTGGCCACCATTGCTGAAATTGGTCATGCTTTGAATATCGAGGTCTGTGCGGAAGGGGTTGAAACGCAGGAACAATTGATCACCGCGCGTGACGTGGGCTGTACGATCTTGCAAGGGTTCTATCTGGCGAAACCGATGAGCGAGGTGGATTTGCGGGTGTTTTTGCAAAAATCTGCGCAGCAAGACAGGTCTGATGTATTGCCGATCCGCGCGATTGGTTAAGGCCGTGTGGCCAACAGGGCGTTCCCCCTCCAAAAGGGGCCGCACGTGGCGGCCCCGGATCTTGATTTTGCCAGTGTGACTCAGGTCAGATCAAACCGATCCGCCTCCATCACCTTGACCCATGCGGCAACAAAATCCGCCACAAATTTGTCGCCGGCGTCATCTTGTCCATACACTTCGGACAGGGCGCGCAGTTGCGAATTTGACCCGAAGACCAGATCAACCCGCGTGCCGGTCCATTTCACTGACCCGCTGGCACGGTCACGGCCTTCAAACAGGGTGGCGTCCTCGTCGGTTGCAACCCACTTGGTCGACATGTCGAGCAGGTTGGTGAAGAAGTCATTGGTCAGTTGCCCCGGCCGGTCGGTCAACACACCATGCGACGTGCCGCCATGATTGGCGCCCAGCACCCGAAGCCCGCCGACAAGCACGGTCATTTCCGGCGCGGATAGGGTCAATAGCTGCGCACGATCCAAGAGCAGCTCTTCTGCGCTGACGGTGAACAGGGTCTTTTGATAGTTGCGGAACCCGTCTGACACCGGCTCCAGCACGGCAAAACTGTCCGCATCTGTCTGCGCCTCGCTGGCATCGGTGCGGCCGGGGGTAAAGGGCACCTCGATGTCATGACCGGCCGCCTTGGCCGCCTGTTCGACACCAACCCCACCCGCCAGCACAATCAGGTCGGCCAGCGAGATTTGCGTGCCGCCTTGGGCCTTGGCGTTGAACCCCGCGCGGATGCACTCCAGCTCGCCCAGGACACGGGCCAGCTCCAGCGGTTCGTTCACATCCCAGTCCTTTTGCGGGGCAAGACGGATGCGCGCCCCGTTCGCGCCGCCGCGCATGTCCGACCCCCGATAGGTCGAGGCAGAGGCCCAGGCCGTGCTGACCAGATCGCGCACTGACAGGTCACTTGCGGCGATATCCGCCTTCAGCGTGGCAATATCCGTGGCATCGACCAGCGGGTGATCCACCTCTGGAACCGGGTCTTGCCAAATCAGGTCCTCGCTGGGCACCTCCGGCCCCAGATACCGCGATTTCGGCCCCATATCGCGATGGGTCAGCTTGAACCAGGCCCGGGCAAAGGTCTCGGCAAACTGATCCGGGTTTTCGTGGAAGCGTTTGGAAATCGGGCCATAAATCGGATCCATCCGCATCGCCATGTCGGCGGTGGTCATCATGGTCTTGACCTTCTTCGACGGGTCATGCGCCTGCGGGGCCATGTCCTCTTCTGTCACACCAACCGGTTCCCAGATCCATGCGCCAGACGGCGATTTGGTCAGGTTCCAGTCATACCCAAACAGCAGATCGAAATAGCCATTGTCCCATTGGGTCGGGTTCGCGGTCCACGCCCCTTCGATGCCCGAGGTGGTGGTGTCATCACCGCTGCCGGTGCCATGCGTGTTGGTCCAGCCAAACCCCAGTTCCTCGATCCCCGCGGCCTCGGGTTCGGCGCCCACCAGCGCCGGGTCGCCCGCGCCATGGGCTTTGCCAAAGGTATGCCCCCCGGCCACCAGCGCCACGGTTTCCTCGTCATCCATGGCCATGCGCGCAAATGTGTCGCGGATATCACGGCCAGAGGCGAGGATATCAGGGGTTCCATCCGGCCCTTCCGGGTTCACATAGATCAGCCCCATCTGCACTGCCGCCAGCGGATTTTCCAGATTTCGGTCCCCGGAATAGCGGCTGTTTTCGTTTTCCGTCGGGGCCAGCCACTCGGTTTCAGCCCCCCAATAGATGTCTTCCTCCGGCGCCCAGATATCGGCCCGACCGCCCGCAAATCCAAAGGTCTTGCCACCCATGCTCTCAATTGCGCAATTGCCCGCAAGGATCATCAGATCCGCCCAGGACAGCGCATTGCCGTATTTCTTCTTGATCGGCCACAACAGGCGGCGCGCCTTGTCCAGATTGCCATTGTCCGGCCAGGAGTTCAGCGGGGCAAATCGTTGGTTGCCGGTCGAGGCCCCACCGCGCCCATCAGCCGTGCGATAGGTGCCCGCCGAATGCCAGGCCATGCGGATAAAAAGCCCGCCGTAATGGCCGTAATCCGCGGGCCACCAATCCTGGCTGTCGGTCATCAGGTCATAAAGATCCTGTTTCACCGCGGTCAGATCCAGTGATTTGAACGCCTCGGCATAGTCAAAATCCCCCCCCATCGGGTCGCTGTCTGCCCCGTGCTGGTGCAGGATGCGCAGGTTCAGCTGGTTGGGCCACCAATCGCTGTTTGACCGCATCCCCATGCCGGTTGCGCCATGGGCCACGGGGCATTTGCCAACTGCATTTCCGTCCATCTGTCTCTCCATCATTTGCACGTGAAATCCGACGAGGGCCTCGTCGGTGTAAACTCAGCCTATGGGGGAGGAATGATAAAGGGAAATTGCATTTTTATATCATCGTGATAATCTTAGATTATGATTGACATTACCCTGAGAAAACTGCGCTATTTCGATGCGCTGGCCCGCACCGGGCATTTTGGCCGCGCGGCCGAGGCCTGCGCCGTGTCACAGCCCGCGCTTTCGGTGCAGATCAAGGAACTGGAGGAAATGCTGGCCGCGCCCCTGTTCGAACGTGGCCCCCGCCATCTGCGCCTGACCCGGTTCGGGCAGGAGTTTTTGCGCCGCGCCCGCGATATTCTGCGCGCGGTGGATGATCTGGAGCAGCTCGCCCGTACCACCCAATCACGCCTGATCGGCCAGTTGCGCATCGGCGTCATCCCCACCATCGCGCCCTATCTTCTGCCGCGGATCATCCCCGGTCTGTCCGCGCAATTCCCCGAGGCCGAGCTGCATGTGCGCGAAACACAGACCTCGGTTCTGATCAAGGAGCTGGAAGAGGGGCGGATTGACATGGCGATCCTGGCGCTGCCAATTTCCAACCCCGCCTTTGCGGAACTGGCGTTGTTTGATGAAAGTTTCGTGCTGGTGCGCCCGGAACAGGACGCAGAAAATCCGGTGCCAGACCGGGATCGCCTGCGCGAGATGCGGCTTTTGCTGCTGGAAGAAGGCCATTGTTTCCGCGATCAGGCGCTGTCGTTCTGCAACCTGCCCGCCAACCCGCATGCCCGCCCGCAGTCAGAGCTGCGCGAGATGCTGGATGGCAGTTCGCTGGCCACATTGGTGCAGATGGTCGGGGCCGGGATCGGTGTGACCCTGATCCCGGAAATGGCCGTCCCCGTGGAAACCGGATCGGCCCCGGTATCGATCGCGCGGTTTCAAGACCCGCAACCGACCCGCACCATCGGGATGATCTGGCGCAAATCCAGCCCGCTTGGCCCGCAGTTTCAAGAGATCGCCGACATCGTGAAAGCCTGCGCCTGAAGCGTTTTCAAGCGTCACTCCCAGCTCATCACCACTTTCCCGGCCTCGCCCGACAGCATCGCCGCAAACCCGGCCTCAAATTCGTCGATCCCGATGCGGTGGGTGATCAGATCTGTCAGATCCAGCCCCGATTGCACCAGCGCAATCATCTTGTACCAGGTTTCAAACATCTCGCGCCCATAGATGCCCTTCACATGGAGCATCTTGAAAATGATCTCGTTCCAATCAACGGCAAAGGCGGTGGGGGCGATGCCCAGAAGCGCGATCTTGCCGCCATTGTTCATCCGCGCAAGCATCTGGCGCATGGCGGGGGCGGCGCCGGACATTTCCAGACCCACGTCGAACCCTTCGGTCATGCCGATCTCGTCCATCACGTCGCGCAGGACCTCTTTTTCAACGTCGACCACGTGCTGCACACCCATTTTGCGGGCAAGATCGAGACGATAGGGGGCAATGTCGGTGATCACCACCTTGCGTGCGCCGACCTTTTGCGCGACCAGCGCGCCCATGATGCCGATCGGGCCCGCGCCGGTGACCAGCACGTCTTCGCCCACCAGGTCAAATGACAGGGCGGTGTGAACGGCATTGCCCAGCGGGTCGAAAATCGCGGCGATCTCGTCGGGGATATCATCGGGGATCGGCACCACATTGGCCTCGGGGATGCAGACATATTCGGCAAAAGATCCGGGGCGGTTCACGCCAACGCCCAGCGTGTTGCGGCACAGATGCCCGCGCCCTGCGCGGCAGTTGCGACAGATGCCGCAGGTCACATGGCCTTCGCCCGACACGCGCTGGCCGATCTTGAATTTCACCGCGGATTTGCCGGTGTCCACGATCTCGCCGCAAAACTCATGCCCGACCACCATCGGTACGGGCACGGTTTTGGCGGACCATTCATCCCATTTCCAGATATGCACATCGGTGCCGCAGATCGCGGATTTCTTAACCTTGATCAGCACTTCGTTGTCGCCCGGTTCCGGCACCGGCACATGTTCCATCCACAGCCCTTCGCGGGGATGGGCCTTTACCAGGGCTTTCATTTCGTTGCTCATTGGATGATCCCCATATCGCGGCCCACTTCGATGAAAGCGTCAATCGCGCGGTCCAACTCGGCGCGGGTCAGGGCGGCGGACATTTGCGTGCGGATCCGGTCCTGGCCTTTGGGCACCACGGGGAAGGAAAACGCGGCGACATAGACGCCTTTTTCATCCAGACGCGCGGCCATGTCCTGCGCCAGCTTCGGGTCGCGCAGCATCACCGGAATGATCGGATGTTCCCCCGGCAACAGATCAAACCCGGCCTCAGACATGCGGGTGCGGAAATGTGCGGCATGGTCCATCAGCACCTCGCGCCGGTCGGTCGAGGCTTCCAGCATATCCAGCACCGCGATTGAGGTTTGCGCGATCACCGGGGCCAGCGTGTTGGAAAACAGATAGGGGCGCGAGCGTTGGCGCAGCCAATCGACCACCTCGGCCTTGCCGGACGTGTACCCCCCCGACGCGCCGCCAAGCGCCTTGCCCAGCGTGCCGGTGATGATGTCGACCCGGTCCATCACGCCGCAATGTTCCGGCGTGCCGCGCCCGGTGTCGCCCATGAAGCCCACCGCGTGGCTGTCATCCACCATCACCATCGCGTCGTATTTTTCCGCCAGATCGCAGATCTCGGACAATTTGGCGATATAGCCATCCATCGAAAAGACACCATCGGTGGCGATCATCTTGAACCGCGCCCCCGCCGCATTGGCCTCTTGCAGACACCGTTCCAGATCCGCCATGTCGGAATTGGCGTAGCGGAAGCGTTTCGCCTTACAAAGCCGCACCCCGTCAATGATCGACGCATGGTTCAACGCGTCGGAAATGATCGCGTCTTCCGGCCCCAGCAGCGTTTCAAACAGGCCGGTATTGGCGTCAAAACACGACGAATAGAGGATCGTGTCCTCCATCCCCAGAAAACGCGAAATCCGCGCCTCCAGTTCCTTGTGCTCTTCCTGCGTGCCACAGATGAACCGCACCGACGACATGCCATACCCATAGCGCGACAACGCCGCCCGGCCCGCTTCGATCAGCGCGTCATTGTCACTGAGGCCCAGGTAATTGTTGGCACAGAGGTTGATCACCTCGCGCCCCGAGCTAAGCCCCACCGTGCCACTTTGTTTGGTCGTGATCACCCGTTCGGATTTATAAAGCCCCGCCTCGCGCAAACCACCAAGTTCGGCGGTCAGGTGGGTGATGAAAGCCTTGGTCATGTGATTCTCCGATCTGTCGGTCAGGTCAATCGGCCCGGCGGGGCGGCCCTGTGCAACGGGCCACGGGATCCGCAGACGGGTCGATCCGGCGTTGTTATCTGGGGACCCTAACACAACAGACTGAAAGAGGTTCAATTCATTGCTGTGATACGATGATCCAGCGCTGGCGATCTGTGGATCTGTCGGGGCGGCCCCCCCGGGGGCGGGATATGAGCTGCGGCCGAATATATTCTCTAGCTTCCAACGCTGGCGCATCGGGCATATTTCGTCGTCGCATCCGGGCAAACATGTCGCAGTGAGAACAGTCTCCAGCGCCCGTGCGTGTCAGCCTGTTCACATCGTCAGGGAGAGTCAGATGCAAAACGATGCGTTCCGTTTTCGCGACATTCGCAAGATTGACCCCAGCAAGGGCAGCACGCTGGGGGACAACACACCCAATGACAATGACCGGATCGAAATCGGCCCGACGCAGCTGGCCTTTCGGGAATGGGAAGCGGCGGGGATCGCGCTGCCCGATCTGCAGGCGATGCGGAAATTTCGCTGGAAACGGTTGATCCAGCATATTCAGGACCGCGACTATGGCGCGCTTTTGGTCTTTGATCCGCTCAATATCCGCTACGCCACCGACAGCACCAATATGCAGCTGTGGAACACCCATAACCCGTTCCGCGCGCTGCTGATTTGCGCCGATGGGTATATGGTGCTGTGGGACTATAAACAGTCGCCCTTCCTGTCGACCTTCAACCCGCTGGTGCGCGAACAGCGGGCCGGGGCGGACCTGTTCTATTTCGACCGTGGTGACAAGATCGACGTGGCGGCGGATGTGTTTTCCAACGAGGTGCGGGTGCTGGTTGATGAACATGGCGGGGGCAACAAGCGCCTTGCCGTGGACAAGGTCATGCTGCACGGGCTGCGCGCGCTTGAGGCCCAGGGGTTCGAGGTGTTCCCGGGTGAAGAGCTCACCGAAAAATGCCGCGCGATCAAAGGGGTGGATGAGATCAAGGCGATGCGCGCGTCAATCTTTGCCTGCGAATTGGCCGTGGGCGAGATGGAAAGATTTGCCCGCGCCGAAGTGCCGGGCGGCGAGGTGTCAGAAGATGACATCTGGGCGGTGTTGCACGCCGAAAACATCAGGCGCGGTGGGGAGTGGATCGAAACCCGGCTGCTCACATCCGGGCCGCGCACCAACCCGTGGTTTCAGGAATGCGGCCCGCGCATTGTGCAAAACAATGAAATCATCAGCTTCGACACGGATCTTGTCGGGGCCTATGGCATCTGCACCGATATTTCCCGCAGCTGGTGGATTGGTGATGAAAAACCCCCGGCGGATATGATCTATGCGATGCAACACGGGTTAGAGCACATCCGCGCAAATACCGAGCTGTTGAAACCCGGTGTGAACATCCAAGAGGTCTCGCGCGGCTGTCACAGGCTGGATGACCAGTTTCAGGCGCAAAAATATGGCTGCATGATGCATGGTGTCGGGCTGTGCGATGAATGGCCGCTGGTGGCCTATCCCGATCAGATGGTGGAGGGTGCGTTTGATTACGTGCTGGAACCGGGCATGGTGCTGTGTGTCGAAGCATTGGTCGGCGCCGTAGGGGGCGATTTCTCGATCAAGCTGGAAGATCAGGTATTGATCACCGAAACCGGTCACGAGCTGCTGAGCCAGTATCCCTATGATCCGCGCCTGTTGGGCGAGGGGTGATCACAGACCCAAATCGCGAAAAGGTGGTGTGCCGATTTACAGTTTTTTGCCGATTTACAGGGGCAGTCGGGTCAGTTTCCCACCCTCAAGGCGGTAACCTTCGGGGGCAATTTCGGCGCGAAAATCGGGGTCGTGGCTGACCAGGATGATCGCCTGATCCAACCCGTTCAGGATCTCGACCAGCCGGGCGTGGTTGCTGGGGTCAAGCGCATTGGTTGGCTCGTCCAAAATCAAGACCTCTGGGTCCATCGCCAGAACGGTCGCCAGTGTGACCAGACGTTTCTCGCCGCCTGACAGTTTGTGGGTGACCCGGTCGCGCAGATGCATCAGGCCAAGGCGCGACAGCACGCCATCGACAATCGCCAGCGCTTCAGATTTTGATTTCCCCAGGTTCAGCGGCCCGAACGCCACATCTTCGGCCACGGTGGGGCAAAAAAGCTGATCATCGGCGTCCTGAAATACCAAACCCACCCGGCGGCGGATCTCGTGAAAATCGGCCTCTTCGGAAAGGGTCTTGCCAAAGGCGGTGATGGTGCCGCCCGTGGGCACCAAAAGCCCCATGATGATTTTCAAAAGCGTGGATTTTCCCGCCCCGTTTGACCCGACCAGCGACAGGCGGTCCCCCGGCCTCAGCCGCATCGACGCGCCGGTCAGCACCGGATCCAGCCCCGGATAGGCGAACTGGATATTGTCGAGCTCAATAAGTGGCATAGATGACCTCGGCCCCGATCAGGGCAATCAGGGCGGCGCAAAGCGCCACGGCAAACAGGATGTCATTGCGGGTCAGGCGGAAATCCTCAAGCAACATGATGCGCCCGGAAAAACCCCGGCATTTCATCGCCGCCAGAATGCGTTCCGACCGCTCGATCGCGCGCACCAGCATCATGCCCACCAGATAGCCATAGCTGCGATAGGTGTGCCAATTGGTGCCGGGGCGAAAGCCGCGCAGTTTCATCGAGGTGCGCAGCCGTTGATATTCCTCACGCAGGACCTCGATATAGCGGATGGTGAACATCATCAGATGCACCAGCCGTTCGGGGGTTTTCAACGCAAACAGCGCGTGCCCCATGGTGACCGGTTCCATGGATCCGACCAGCGTCATGACGGCCAGAATTACGGCATTGGCGGTCAGCGCAATCTCGGTCGCGCGCCACAGGCCTTCCCAGGTGGCATCAAATCCCCAGATCGTGAAGATCGGCGTGCCGGGCATGGTGAAGGGCAGCAGGATCAGCGTGAAAATGATGAAACTGTCCATCATCGCCATGCGCTGCAAGGTTTTTTGAAACGGCAGGCCCGAGATCGACAAAAGCCACATCGACAGGCCAAGCGCCCCGGTCAGCACCCAGAGGTTCTCCAGCGCCACAACCACCACCGCAAAGATCACCGTCATCACAATCCGCATCCGTGGATCCAGCACCGACACCGCGCCGCGCAGGCCGCGAAAGCCAGAGATGGGTTTGTCGTCGGTCAGGACATAGGTCATCTGTCTGCCCCCGGGATCTGGGCCAGTTTGCGTCGGGCCGCGAGGTAGAAAAACAGGCCAAACAGCCCAACGATATAGCCGATCCCGCCCAGGATGGTCTGCAGATCGTTCTTGTTTTTATAGGCGGAAATTTCTTGGCGCAGCGGGCGCAATTCATTGCGGATCATCGTGGCCAGTTCCGCGCGGGTCTGGTCGGTGATCCCGGCGGGCAGGGCCATCATATTCTCCGGCGCACCGCCCAGAACCGACGCCCCGGCGGCTCCCGCAGCGGCGCTGGCATTGGTGGCCTCTCCCATCAGCTCGGCCACCTCTTGCCCGTCCATGATCACCTCGGCCACATGGCCCGCGCCCAGATCACCGCGAAAGATATGGGTCACGGGTTGGGTCGGCGTATAGAGGAAAAACCCGTCAGTGTCGGTGGTGGTTTCCCCCAGCTTATTGCCCGCCTCGTCAAAGACCTCGATCAGCAAACCCACGGCCATCTGACCATTGGAAAAGCCGATTTCCCCTTCGATATCCGTGCCGGAGGGGAACACCGACGCGATCACATTATGGGCCAGCGCGGGCAGCGGGGCCAGCAGGGTCAGGATCAATAGACAGGTGCGGATCATCACAGACCCCCTTTTGCAGGCTGGAACAGTTCGGGTTTCACGCGCAGCGCCAGGAATACGGCGGCCCCGGACAACAGCGCCTCGATCACCATCACCGGGATATGCGAGAAGAAGACCAGTTTGGCCGCCGCGGTGAACTCGTCCCCCGACAGCATGAGGGACACCGCCACGGCGATGGTCGTGGCGGCAATGGCAATCCCGCCGCCAATCCCGCCCCAGATCGCGCCCTGCATCGGCGTGCCGCGTGCGACAAGCGGTCGGAACGCGATGCCCACCAACACGGCGGGCAGCGCGATGTTCACTGCGTTAACGCCCAAGACGGTAAGCCCGCCAAAGCCGAAGAACACCGCCTGCAGCAAAAGCCCGACGAAGAGCGCCGGAAAGGCCGCCCAGCCCAGCACCAGCCCGGCCAACCCGTTCAGGATCAGGTGGACAGAACTTGGCCCGATCGGCACATGGATCAGCGAGGCGACAAAAAAGCTCGCCGACAGGACCCCCGCCGCCGGAATGCGTTCCAGCGGCAGGTTTTTGAGCCCCATGGCGATGCCGCCCACGGCCATGACCGCGCCGCCAATGACAACGGGGTTGGACAGGGCACCATCAACAATATGCATGGGGTGTCTCCTTCACGACCTGGCTTATTTCAGATCCGAGGCATGGATCCACAGGACCGCGTCCTGCGACAATTCCTTGCCCTCGTGCTCGGTCACCGGGCCGGACCCGAGGGCGGCAAAGCCCCAGAACCCTGCCTTTGGAATGCCGAAGGTGAAGACGCCATTGGCATCGGTGATCGCCACAATTGCCCCCCCCGGCATCGCCTCCACGGTGCTGTCGGGGGCGGAGAACGTGGCCAGATCGGGTTCGGCGGCCGTGTATTCAATCTCGATCTCGGCGCCAGCCACCGGTTTGCCCTCGGACAGCACCACACCCGAGAAGGTGGACCCGGTGATCACGTTGTAGGGCTTGTTCAGCGGCAGGATCTCGGTCGGCAGGCCCACGGGCTGATCCCAATCGGTGGGCAGCGTGTTGCGGTTCAGAACCGATTTGGTGATCTGCTGGATATAGATGTCCTCGCTTTCCTCGTAATAGGGCGCGGGCACGGTCACCACCACGTAATCGCCCGACCGTTTGACCGGCACGGACGCGGTAAAGGCGGCGGCTTCATTGTGCTTGCCCTTGAAAGTGGCAGGGGCCACGCGATCCAACAGGTCGGTCTTTTGACCATTGTGGATCATGAAAAATTCTTGCGGCGCGGCCATATCCATCGCGTGGCCGCTTTCCATTGGGTGCCAGAAGATAAGGCCCATCGGCACATCGCCGGGCTTGTCGATCAGCACCTCATCGGTGTGTTGCAACAGGAAATGCGCGGATGCGCTTACAGGTACAAAGGCGGCCACAGCTGCGGCCAGAAGTGTCTTTTTCATGTCGTCCTCATTCGACATCGCGGACGGGCCTTTTGGCACGCCTGCAATCAGGAATGAACAACGGGGAGTAATGGCACGAGTGGTTTCGGTATATGCACCGGAAACCGCCGGGCCAGACGCTCACCCCGGCGTCCGGTGGAAATGGGCCTAAGCCCAGCGTCCGGCAGGTCTCCTGACTCGCGGGTCATGGTTTGGCTGGCCTTCCCGAAAGACGCTTTGGCGTCCCCAGTGGCGTTCTCAGCTTCACTCACCGCTCACAGTTGCGGGGGCAGTCACGGAATTGGCGCCTGTTGGCTCCTCCTCACCGTATTCCCTATTGCTACCACGCGGCCTGGGGCGCGCGCGGAACCGTTCGCAGGGTCTGAATGGCAGGGGGGCAAATCGGAGTCAAGCCTTTCATAAAATCCGACGCCCGCGCGACGGCCTGTTCCCCCTCTTTGCAACCCTCTGGCTGACAGGCCAGCGCCGTGTTTTTTAAGGTCCAAAGGGGCGCGCAGGCAGGCGGTTGCACGGCCCGAATATCCGCGTGTTTGGCCAAGCCAGCCCTGATCCATGCAACCGTTACCGGGTGAGGTCATAGTCTTTGCTGTTTTGGATGGTCCGAAGCGCTCCACTGCGCCGAAGATCTGCCAATGCCGCATTGAAGGCGCTTAGAAACTGATCCGCCCCCGAAGATTTCGACAGGCCGAAATGAGAATGCTTGCCGGACATCGGGGGGTTTGTTGGAACCAGCCAATCAGTCCAGCCACTTTCCTGCGCAGCAAAATGCCCCACAGTGTCATCAATTGCGATCAGGTCCACGCGATTGTGCAGCAACTGTAGGCGATAGTTGAACTGAGACTCCTATTGCCTTTGAGGGTAGGGGGATCGGTCCAGCTCTGTCATCATCTTTTCCCTGCAGACCTCCGCCGGCGTTTTCCACCCGAATTCCAACCGAAGCATTTACGGGGTGTGCTGTTGAGCCGGTCGCAGAACCACGTCATCGTCCCGATCTCGGCCTGCAGGCTTTGCTCCCCTCAGCGCTCTCGGTGACACTTCTGCTTTGCAAGCCCGGTGACATTTCTTCTTGGTTGCACCAAGGTAATTTCTCATAAGAGTTGTTATGTTATATATCTCCGCCCTCACGATCCGGAACGCCCATAAAGATAGCACTGTCGCGGGCGTTTCAGGATAACCATGTGCCTCACGTCTACCCCGAAACCTTTTCAACCCGGACATCTGTGTATCCGCCGTTAAACGGTGCCGCCCAGGCTGCCTTCCAGTGCAACCAGCTCCTGACCGCCAGCCATCAGATCCTGAAGCTCTTCCGGTGTGATCTGGCCACGTTGTGCGGTGCCAAGGGTCTGGCCGCGATTGAGCACCGTGAACCGGTCCCCGACCGCCAGCGCATGACGGACATTATGCGTGATGAACACCACGGCAATCCCCTGCTTGCGCACCTTGTCGATTGTCGCCAGCACGTTTGCGGTCTGGCGCACCCCCAGGGCCGAGGTTGGTTCGTCGAGGATCAGCACCTTTGCGCCGAAATGCACCGCGCGCGCGATGGCAACCGTTTGGCGTTCCCCGCCCGACAACGTGCCGACGGCCTGATCAGGGCCACGCAGGTTGATGCCCATCTTGCGCATCTCCTCCATGGTGACCTGGTTGGCGTAATCATGGTCAAAGAAACTCAGCGGCCCGACCTTCTTCACCGGCTCATTGCCCATAAAGAAATTGCGGCTGACTGACATCAGCGGGATCATCGCAAGATGCTGGTGCACCGTCGCAATCCCAGCGGTGATCGCGTCCCGCGGGTCGGCAAAGCTCATCGGTTTGCCTTCGAAATAGATCTCGCCATGGGTGGGCTGATGCACACCGGACATGGTTTTGATAAAGGTCGATTTGCCCGCGCCATTGTCGCCCAGCAGGCAATGACATTCGCCGGGGAACACCTCAAGCGAGACCCCCGCCAGCGCAATCACGCTGCCGAAATGTTTCTCGATGTTCTTCATCTGGATGATTGGGGCTTTTTCCGGATTCATATCAACGCTCCCCCGTGATGATGCGACGAATATAGGTGTTCAGGATCACGGCACCCAAAAGGATCACCCCCAGGAACACCCGAAACAGGCTGCTTTCGACGCCCGCAAAGAACAGGCCCTGTTGGACGACGCCAAAGATCAGCGCGCCAAGGGCCGCGCCCAGCACAGACCCATAGCCGCCGGTCAAAAGCGCCCCACCGATGACAACGGCAATGATCGCCTCGAACTCTTTCAACAGCCCGCGATCCGCGCCGGCCGAGCCAAACTCCATCACCTGGCAGACCGCAAAGATCGTTGCGCAAAAGGCGGTGAACATGAACATCAGGATCTTGACCTTATTGACCGGCACACCCGAATTGCGCGCCGCTTCGGCATCGCCCCCCGAGGCGTAGATCCAGTTGCCGAACTTGGTTTTGGTCAACAGCACATGGCCAAAGAGGATCAGAAGGATCGCCCAGATGATCAGCATCGGCACCCCGTCCACAACCGGCTGACCCTTGCGGGTGCCGCGTTCGAAAACGGCGATCACACCGGTGTCGCCCAGCCACTGAAACAGGCCGGTCAGGATCTTGCCCCCAAAGATCGGCGCCAGCCAATCCCCTTCGGCCACATCCTTGATCCCACCGATAATGGTTTTGCGCTCAATCACCTGCGGCAGGAAAATGGCAAATCCACGCAGGATGAACAGGAAGGCCAGCGTCACGATGAAACTTGGCAGGCCCGTGCGGATCACGATGAACCCGTTCAACGCCCCAATGGCAATGCAGATGACAAAGGTCAGCAGGATCGCGAACCAGACCGGCCAGCCAAGGGTCACGCTGAAAATCGCGATCAACATGCCCGCAAAGCCGATCATCGACCCGACCGACAGGTCAAACTCGCCCGCAATCATCAACAGGCAGGCGCCCACGGCGATGATCATGAACTGGGCCGAAACGGTGGACCAGTTCATCATGCCCTGGCTGTTGAACATGCCGCTGTCGAAGGCGAACAACAGGAAGAAGGTGAAGACGGCGACGGTGCCGACGATGCCGCCCAATTCGGGGCGGATCAGCGCTTCGCGAAAGCGGGACCGGGTCTTGATTCTCTCATCGACCGCAGGTTCGGTGGGTGCTTGGGACATGGTATGCCTCTGGGTCCTTGTTCAGGATAGAATAAGGGCGACCAAAATGCTCCGGCCGCCCTTCGGGAGAATATCAGCGGTATTCGCCTGCAAACATTTCGATCTTCTCAAGCCCATCTGCGGTCACGAAACCGGGGCCAGAGTTGATGTTGTTGCCCGGCAGAACGCCGTAGCGGTGGAAATTGGTCATGACCACAACCGGCAGATAGGCCTGCAGGAAGGGCTGCTGGTCGATGCCCCACTGGATCACACCGGATTTGATGCCTTTGACAATCTCGCCCCCCAGATCGAAGGTGCCGAAATAGATGTCGCCCGCCATGCCGTTTTCTTCCAGCGCCAGAAGGGTCGGATCAGCCGATGTCGGCCCCAGGGTCAAAACCGCATCCGTGTCCGGGTTGGCCGACAGATAGGCCAGCACGCGGTTCTTGATTTCCGCCGGGTCCTGCCCCGCATCAATCATCTGCGTGCCCAGGTCAACACCCAGACCGTCAGCAAACCCCTGACACCGCTCTTGCGAAGAGGGCTGCACAATATAGTGGTTCACGCAAAGGAAGCTGCCGACACCATCGCCCTTGGCGCGCAGACCCGCCGCATAACCCGCGTCATATTCCGGCTGACCCACATACATCAGGGCACCAACTTCACGGGCCTGCTCCGGCGTGCCGGTGTTCATGATGATCACGTCAACGCCGCTGTCCACCGCCGATTTGATCGGGCCGGACAGAACGTCATAATCCGCCAGCGTGGTGATGATGCCATTTGGACCAGAGGCCGCCGCCTGTTCGATGATCCGGGCCATATCGGCAAGGTCGCCGGTGGGCGGGTTGCGGTATTCAACCTCGACATCCATCTGTTCGCCCGCCAGCGCAATACCGTTCTTGATGGTGTTCCACCAGCTGTCGCTGTCAGGCGCATGGCTGACAAGGATGTATTTCTCACCCTCGGCCAGGGCCGAGCTCGCCGCCATCAGCGGCGCCGCAGCCACAGCGGCCGCAAGCGCAAGTTTCTTCGTTAGTGACGTCATGATATCCTCCCAAAATTCACCTTGTTTCCGGTGCGAGAGCGGTCCTCCCCGCCTCTCCAACAACAGTTTAAGCACATCCCAATATCTTTTGCAACCGGTTGCAAAAACATTCATGGCATTTCCTGCTGCAGCGCGCCCCAAAACCCGCTAAAAGAAGTAAACAGGCAGATATGAAGGCAAACCGGACATGGCCGTTACATTGAAAGAGGTTGCAGAGCGCGCGGGGGTTTCACGCTCTGCGGTATCACGCACCTTTACCGATGGTGCCTCCGTGTCCGACAAGATGCGCCGCAAGGTGGAAAAGGCCGCGCGTGAACTGGGCTACAGCCCAAACGCCCTCGCCTCGTCCCTGACCACTGGGCGCACCAAGCTGATTGGCCTGGTCTCGAACAACTTTCACAACCCGATTTTCCTGGAGGTCTTTGACCTGTTCACCCGCGGGCTGCAGGACCGGGGGTTGCGCCCCCTGCTGGTCAACCTGACGGATGAAACAGACCCTGAAAACTCGGTCAGGATGCTGCGCCAATATTCCGTCGACGGGGTGGTTGTGGCCTCCTCCACCCTGCCGCCGGGCTTTGCCAAGGCGTTTCGCGATGCGGGCGTGCCGGTTGTGCACAGTTTTGGCCGGTCGTCTTCGGCGCCGCAGGTCCATGTGGTTGGAATTGACAATGTCGAATGTGGCCGCATGGCGGCACGGGCGCTGGTGGCGCGCGGTCACGATCATGTGGCGTTTATGGGCGGACCCAAAGGCGCCACATCCACCCAGGATCGCCTTGCGGGATTCGCCAGTGAAATGGAAAACCACCCCGGGATTCGCACCACCCATTCCTTTGCCAAGGCCTATTCCTTCGACGCCGGGCGGGCGGAAATGCAGCGGCTGCTGGCCTCTGACCCGGGCCCGGCCCAGGCCTATTTCTGCGGGGATGACGTGCTGTCAATCGGCGCACTGTCCGCCCTTCGCGACAGCGGGCTGCGCGTGCCCGAGGATATCGGCGTGATCGGGCTGAATGATATGGAAATGGCCGGGTGGGAAAACATCAACCTGACCACCATCCACCAGCCGATCCGGCAAATCGTGACCTCGTCGATTGAACTGATGGTGGCGATGCTGGACGAACCGGATCGCTATCCCGAAGCGCGGATCTTCCCCTGTTCGATTGTCGAGCGGGGCACGCTGCGCCCCGCCCCATAAGCTATTGGAACATGGGGGGACGCGCGTCCAGCCAGACGCCGCCTTTTTTGGCCGACGCCACCGCCGTATGCACCGCCGCCATAGACCGCACCCCATCCGCCGCATTGGGCAACCCATCGCGGGCGGCACCGGAAATCGCATCCGCCAGATCGCAATAGATATTGGCAACCGCCAGCGGGAACCCCTCGGGATGGGCAATGGCCACACGCGACAGACGCTGGGCGTCGTCATGCAACCCGCCCTCGCCTTTCTCGATGATCTGGGTGCGCCCGCCAACCGGGGTATAAATCAACTGGTTGGGCTGTTCCGACGCCCATCGCAGACCGCCGGTTTCGCCAAACACCTGAATGTCAAATCCGTGCTGGCGCCCGATCGCCACGGAAGAGGTCCAGAGCCGCCCAACCGTGCCCCCTTCCATGCGGAAATTGACCATCGCGTCGTCTTCCAAGTCCCGCGACGGGATGGTCGAGGCGAAATCAGCCGAAAGCGTTTCCACCTCGTCATCCGCAATGAAACTGGCCATATGCAGCGCGTGGATGCCGCAATCGGCAAACTGCCCGGACACGCCCGCCATGGCCGGGTCATAGCGCCAGCGCACCCGCGGATTGTCCGCATCCGTGGCGTCGCCGTGGTGGCCGTGGCTGAAATTGGTCACAACCAGCCGCACCTTGCCAATCTCGCCAGCGCGCACCATGGCGCGGGCCTGACGCACCATCGGATAGGCCGAGTAGCAATAATTTACCGCACAGATTTTCCCTGACTTTTCAGCGACTTTGACAATCTCTTCGCCTTCCTCAACCGTCATCGTCATTGGCTTTTCACAAAGCACATTGAAACCGGCCTCGAGGAAGGATTTGGTGATTTCGAAGTGGGTCGAGTTGGGTGTGGCAACCGTGACCAGGTCAATCCGGTCGTCACGATCTTTCTCTCCGGCCAGCATTTCGGTCCAGTCGCCATAGGCGCGGTCGGCGGCGATGCCCAGACGCTGCGCATAGTCGCGCCCCACCTCCGGGCGGTGATCCAGCGCGCCGGCGGTAAATTCAAACCGTCCGTCGGCCAGCGCGCCCAGACGGTGTGCCGGACCGATCTGGCTGCCTTCGCCGCCCCCGATCATTCCCCATTTCAGTTTCGTCATGGTCACATCTCCTCAGTTGAAACCGATGGTTTCAAGATATTCTCGGTTCTTGCGCGCATCCCCCAGGGGATCGGGATCAAGGGTCGGGTCGCAATCCTGTTCCACGGTACACCAGCCCTCGAACCCCGCATCCAAAAGCACCTGGCGCACAGCGGGGAAATCCACATCCCCCTCGCCCAGATTGCAGAAAATCCCCTGCCCGCAAGCGTCATAAAACCCGGTGCGGCTGGCGATCACATCGGCCTTGACCGATGGGTCGATGTCTTTGAAATGCATATAGGAAATCCGCCCGACATGGCGCTTCATGAAGGCCACCGGATCAAAGCCCGCATAGGAATGGTGGCCGGTGTCAAAGCAGATTTTCAAAAGATTTTCATCCACCTCATCAAGCAGCCGTTCAAGCTCTGGTTCAAAATCCATGAAGCCTCCGGCATGGGCATGGATGCCCACGGTCAGCCCGTATTCCTCGGTGCCAATGCGCGCGCTTTCCGCGATTCGGTCGCGGTACGCCACCCAGTCTGCCTTATCCATTTGTTCGGCTTCGCCAGCCCGGCCTGCGGTCGGCGCGCGACGGGGCGAAATACTGTCGATCAGCACCAGATGCTGCGCGCCATGGGCCTTCAGCGCACGTGCCGTGCGATGCGTGGCATCCAGCACATCTTCCCAGGCATCCGGGTCATGATAGGCGCGAAAGACAACGCCGCCAATCAGCTCCAGATCATGTTCCGCCAAAGCCTCACCCAGCACGGCCGGGTCTTCGGGCATAAAGCCGACCGGCCCCAATTCAATGCCCTTATACCCCGCCGCGGCACAATCCTTCAGGACCGACCGCCAGGTTGGATTGCGCGGATCCTGCGCAAATTCCACGCCCCAGGAACAGGGGGCATTGCCAATTCTGATGCTCATCTTGCTGTCTCTCCGATGTTCAGAAGTCTTTGATATCTTTCCAGGATTGACTGTCGGACGAGGCAATCCCCGCCGCAATCACCCGGTTTACCTCATGCCCGTCGCGGAAGCTGGGCCATGTGTTTTCACCGGTTTCAATGGCGCGCAGGAAATCGCGCGCCTCGATGATGATCTGGTCCTGATAACCGGTGCCATGGCCCGGCCCCTGACAAAACGGCGCGTAATCGGGATGGGCCGGGCCGGTCAGAATCTTGCGAAAGCCGCGCTCGGCTTCGGGATCATCCATCCGATACAGCCAGAGCGCATTCTGATCCTCCTGATCAAACCGAATGGCCCCCTTGGTGCCGGTGATCTCGTAAGCGTAGCCCATTTTGCGACCGGTTGCGATGCGCGAGAAATACATCTGCCCCATCGCCCCACCATTTGCACCAATTTCAAACCGGCACATCATCTGCGCATGATCATCATTGGTCACGCGCCCACCGGGGCGATTGGTGTGAACGGTTTCCACCTCCGCCATCACCCGCGCGATCGGGCCAATCAGGGCCAGCGCGGCATTGACCATATGGGGGGCCAGATCGCCCATGGTGCCATTGGCCATGCCGCTGGTGCGCCATGTCGCCGGGGCGTCAGGATCAGCATAGAAATCTTCGGTGTGTTCACCGCGAAACCAGGTGATGTCACCGATGTCACCCGCCGCAATCAGGGCGCGCGCATATTGGCTGGCGGGGGTGCGGATATAGTTGAACCCCACCATATGTGTGACGCCCGAGGCCTCGGCCGCCGCCACCATCGCGGCGCTATCTTCCAAAGACGCGCCCAGTGGCTTTTCACAAAAGACCGGCTTGCCAAGCGCAAAGGCGGCCTCGGCGATTGGGCGATGAGTGTCTTGCGGGGTGGCAATGACAATCGCCTCCACCGCCGGATCCTCGACCAGCGTGCGCCAATTGTCGGTGGCGCGCGCGAACCCATAGGCCTGACGATAGCGCTCCGCACTTTCCGGGGATGAGGCACAGACCATCTCCAGGCGCGGGCGCAGGCGGGTGCCAAACACCGCCCCCACCGCACACATGGCCACCGCATGGGCCTTGCCCATATAGCCGCCGCCAAGAATGCCAATGCCGATCTGTGTCATGCGAATGCTCCTCCCGTTTGAAAACTATTTGCAACCGGTTGCAAAAACTGTATCCTGTGAATCGAAACCTCGCAAGCCGCATTCGGCACTGCACCGCTTTTTCCCGTGGGAGAACCGCTGACATGTCCGCCCAAGACGACACCATCCGCCTGACAACCGCGCAGGCCATCATTCGCTGGCTTTCCAACCAGTTCATCGAGATCAACGGAGAGGAGCTGCGCCTGTGTGGCGGCGGGTTCGGCATCTTCGGCCATGGCAATGTGACCTGCCTGGGCGAGGCCCTGAACAACCATCGCGAAGAGCTGCCGCTTTATCGCGGGCAAAACGAACAAAGCATGGGATTCGCCGCCGCCGGATATGCCAAGACCTGGCTGCGCCAACGTTTCATGTTCTGCACCGCCAGCGCCGGCCCCGGCACCGCCAACCTTGTCACTGCGGCCGGTCTGGCCCATGCCAACCGGCTGCCGATGCTGCTTCTTTGCGGTGACACCTTCCTGACCCGCCTGCCCGACCCGGTGCTGCAGCAGATGGAAAACTATAACGACCCGACTTTTGGTGTGAATGACGCGTTCAAACCGGTCAGCCGGTACTGGGATCGTATCTGCCACCCGGCGCAGGTGATCCAATCCCTGCCCGCCGCCATTGCCACGCTCTTGGACCCTGCCGATTGCGGCCCCGCTTTCCTTGGTCTGCCGCAGGATGTGCAGGGCTGGACCTATGATTACCCGGTGAGGTTCTTTGAAAAGAAAGTGCATCGTATTCGCCGCCAGACCCCTGATGCGGATGAAATTGCCGATGCGGTGGCCGCGCTGAAAACCGCCAAGCGCCCGATGATCATCGCGGGTGGCGGCGTGCAATATTCACGCGCCGTGGCCGAATTGACCGCTTTCGCCGAAACCCACCAGATCCCGGTGGTGGAAACCATCGCGGGCCGCGCCAATCTGCTGGCCACACATCCGCTTAATATCGGGCCGATCGGCGTGACCGGGTCAAACAGTGCCAACGCCATTGCTGAACAGGCGGATGTGATTGTGGCGGTTGGCACACGGCTGCAGGACTTCACCACAGGGTCCTGGACGGCCTTTGCCAAAGATGCGCAGTTCATTTCCATCAATGCTGCGCGCCATGATGCGGCGAAACACATGTCCCTGCCCGTTGTGGGCGACGCGAAACTGTCGTTGACCACCCTCACTGCGGCGCTGGACTATACCGCCCCGGCGGACTGGGTGACCAGGGCACAGGGCGAGCGGCGCAAATGGGATGCCTATGTGGCCGAAAACACCGCCCACGGCAACCGGCCCAATTCCTACGCCCAGGCCATCGGCGTGGTGAACGCCCTCTGTGATCCGCGCGACCGCGTGGTGGCCGCCGCCGGCGGGTTGCCTGCCGAGGTCACCGCCAACTGGCGCACGCTGGATATTGGCACCGTTGATGTGGAGTTTGGCTTTTCCTGCATGGGATACGAGATTGCCGGGGCCTGGGGCGCGCGGATTGCGCAGGCGCAGATGGAACCGGATCAGGATGTGATCACCTTCTGCGGGGATGGATCGTACATGATGCTGAATTCAGACATCTATTCCAGTGTCCTGAGCGGCAAGAAGATGATTGTTCTGGTGCTGGACAATGGCGGATTTGCGGTGATCAACAAGCTGCAAAACAACACCGGCAACGAAAGTTTCAACAATCTCTACGAAGATTGCCCCACCATTGCCGATCCCTTCGGTGTGGATTTTGTCGCCCATGCGACCAGCATGGGGGCCAGCGCCGAAAAGGTTTCGACCCCCGCAGAGCTGAGCGACGCGTTCAAACGCGCCAAATCCGCCGACAAAACCTATGTGATCGTGATGGATGTGGACCCCTACGAAGGTTGGACCACCGAAGGTCATGCCTGGTGGGAAGTCGGCACGCCGCACATCACCGGAGATGAAAAAGTGCGCGCTGCCCATATCGATTGGGAAGCCTCGCGCAGCAAACAAAGAAAGGGTGTGTGATGAAACGCTTTACCGCAGAGACCGCCAATCCAGCTGAAATCGTGGAAGAGCTTTTGCATGGCGGCGGGGCCGTTGGCATCTCGGGGCTGTTTACCCCTGAAGACATCGCCGAGGCCCGCGCCATTGTCATGGCTCATTCCGAAGACAGCGCCGAAAAGGTCACACATTTTCAGGGCGCTGCGGCAGAGGCGGGCAAGCTGAACCTGCAACGCCGGGTCTGGAACCTTCTGGCCAAGGGCGAGGTGTTTTCGCGCATGGCCGCCCACCCCAAACTGATGGAGATCCTGCGCGCCTTTCTGGGCACCGAGTTCATCATGGGATCCATCGCCGCCAACCGCATCCTGCCCGGCGGGCCGGGTCAGGAGCCGCATGTGGATTACCCCTATTGGGATTTCCACAAGCCCGAGACGCATCCGGTGGGTTTCAACGGGTCGTTTCCGATGAACGCACAGGTTTCGGTTCTGCTCGACCCGTTCACCGTGGAAAGCGGGGCCACCGGTTACGTGCCCGGATCGCAGAAAGAACTGCGTTACCCCGGCCCCGAAGACAGGTTCTTTGACCGTTGCGAACAGATGACCGGAGAACCGGGGGACGTGGCGCTGTTTTACGGCGTGACATGGCACTGCGCGATGCCGAACAACGCGGATCACGACCGCAGCGCGATCCTGATCCAATACCTGCCGAAATGGGTCAAGCCGATGGAAGATATGCCCGCCGCCCTGCCGCAGGATTTTATCGATCAGGCCAGCCCCGATCTGCGCCAGCTTCTGGGCCTGAACTACCCCTATCCCGAAGTTCTGGACGCCGCCAAAGCGGGCAATACGGAGGGGCGCGCGTGACCCTGATCGACGGTATCAAAGGCAATCGCTTTGCGGTGTTTGGACGGGCGGGCATGGATATGTTTGCCAACCCCATCGGCACCAAAAGCGAAGACGCTGCCACTTTCCGCGCCGACCTTGGGGGATCTTCCGCCAATATCTGCGCCGGTCTTGTGAAACTGGGATCCGAGGCCGCATTGGTCACTTCGGTCTCAGACGATGCGGTGGGGCGGTTTTGCCTGAACCGGCTGCGCGACTACGGTGTCGACACCCGCTATGTGCGGTCGGTGGGCGGAGAGGCCCGCACCTCGCTCGCGGTCTATGAAAGCTGTATCGAGGATTTTCAAAACGTCATCTATCGCAATGGGGCCGCTGATTTTCAGGTGACTGAGGCCGATATGGATGTGGTGGATTACAACGCGTTCACCGCGCTGATCACCGCCGGCACGGTCTTTGCGGCAGAGCCATCCCGGTCCGCGACCTTCCGCGCCTTTGAACAGGCCCGCACGGCCGGTCTGCCGGTGATCTTTGACATCGACTATCGCCCCTATAGCTGGCCTTCGCCTGAGGTTGCCGCCGAGGTTCTGACCCGCGCGGGCGAAGAAAGTGACCTGATTGTCGGCAATGACGAGGAGTTCGGCTTCATGGCCGGTGGCATCGACAAAGGGCTCGACAAGGCCCGCGCGCTGGCCGCCCAGGGACGGATGGTCATTTACAAAATGGGGCATGAAGGCGCGATCACCCTTGTGGAGGATCAGGAAATCCGCACCGGCATCTACCCCGTCACCGCCATCAAACCCAACGGCGCGGGCGACAGTTTCATGGCGGGGCTTCTGGCCTCGCTCGCCGTCGGTCACAGCCTGCGTGACGCGGTTCTGCGCGGGTCGGCCTGCGCCTCGATCGTCGTCTCGCACCCCGGCTGCGCCAATGCCATGCCCACAACCGCCGAGCTTGAGGCCTTCCTCGCCACCCATCCCGGCCCCACAGACTGAAAGGAGAGGCCAATGCATATTGCGCCCCATGACAACAAGAACAAACCCATTGTGGATGTGGATAACGACTTGGTTCCGCTGAACTATTTCAACATCGTCAAGCTCAGGAAGGGCGAGGTGTTCGAATATGCCGTGCCCGGCTATGAAACCTGCGTCGTGCCCGCCACCGGCACCGTCGACGTGGATGTGGACGGGGCGTTCTACCCCGATCTGGGCAATCGCACCGAAGATGTCTGGGATGGCGAACCCGAAGGCGTCTATGTGCCGGTGGGCGCCAAGGTGCGCATCACCTGCAAAACCGACGCGACCGAGACCTTCATCGCGGGCGCCAAATACGACAAGGTGCTGGAACCCTTTGACGTGCGCGCAGCACAGCTTGACGTGGTGCAATACGGGTCAGACGACACCAAGACCCATCGCAAGATCAAGCATATCCTGGGCGCAGGCCACCATGACCGCGTGGGCCGCCTGCTGGTCAGCGAGCTCTTTACCGTGGGCGAAGGCGGCTGGTCCGGTTTTCCGTCCCATAAACATGACACGGACCGCCCCGATCCCGACGGTGGCATGATCGAAACCCGCCACGATGAAACCTACAACTTCCGCTTCAAGCCGAACTACGGATCGGGTGTGCAGATGTTGCAGCGCGAGGACAATGAACCGGGGGATGCCTATCACATCATGGATGGCTCCACCATCATGCTCGACAAAGGCTATCACCCCTGCGCGGTGCTGCCGGGCTATCAGATGTATTACTTCACCATTCTGGGCGGCCTCAGCCAGCGGTCGCTGAAACAGTATTTCCAACCGACCCACGCGGCACAGTTGCACACGATCCCCGGCATCATGGACATGGTGGCAAAGTTCAAATGACCCTTGCGACACTGAAAGATGTGCTTCAGCCCGCGCTGAAGAAGGGCTATGCCGTGGCCGGGTTGGTCACGCTGGGCTGGGAAGACATGCGCGCCTATGTGGCGGCGGCCGAGGCCGAAAATTGCCCGGTGATCCTGCAGGCGGGCCCGTCGTGCCGCGAGCACACCCCCCTGCCCGTTTTGGGCAAAATGTTTCGTCATCTGGCCGAAGGAGCGTCCGTGCCAGTCGTGGCACACCTGGATCACGGATATACCGTGGAAGACTGCCGCGCGGCCATCGACAGCGGCTTTACCTCGGTCATGTTCGACGGATCGCGCAAACCCCTGATCCAGAACATTGATGAAACCGCAGCGATTGCGGATATGGCCCATGCGGCGGGCGTGTCCTGCGAAGGCGAAATCGGCTTTGTCGGCTATTCCGGCGGCGAAGGGTCCGCGGGCACCGACCCCGAGGAGGCCGCGCAATTTGCCCGCGACACCGGCGTCGACGCGATGGCAATTTCCGTGGGCAATGTGCATTTGCAACAAGACAAAGAGGGCGGGCTGGACGAGGCCCGCATTCGCGCGATCGAAGCCGTAACCGAGGTGCCCTTGGTGATCCATGGTGGATCGGGCGTGCCGCTGGCCCAACGCAACGCACTCGCGCACGGATCAAAGATCTGCAAGTTCAATATCGGAACCGAACTGCGCATGGCCTTTGGGGACGCCCTGCGCAACGCGGTGAACGCGGATCCCACGCGATTTGACCGGGTGCAGATCCTGAAAGACACCCATGATCCGGTGATGGCCGCCACCCGCCGGGTGCTGCAAACATTCAAAGGGGCGTGACATGATCAAGATCGGACTTCTGGGCTGTGGCCGCATCGGCCAGGTACATGCGCGCTCGATCAGCCAGATTGGCGGCGCGACGGTGACGGCGGTGGCCGATGCCTTTCCAGACCCCGCACAGGATCTGGCCGCGCGCACCGGGGCCAGGGTGCTGGAGCCCATGGCGCTGATCGAAAGCCCCGACGTGGAGGCCGTGGTGATCGGCACCCCAACCGACACGCATTACGACCTGATCCATGCCGCTGCACACGCGGGCAAGGCGATTTTCTGCGAAAAACCCGTGGATCTGTCGTCTGAACGTATTCTTGATTGCCTTGCCGTGGTCGAAGGCGCGGGCGTGCCCTTTCTGACCGCGTTCAACCGCCGCTTTGACCCCAATTTTGCCGACCTCCAGTCCCGGTTGCGACAAGGCCAGATCGGCGAGGTCGAGATTGTGACGATCCAGTCCCGCGATCCTTCCCCGCCCCCGGTCAGCTATATCCAAAGCTCTGGCGGGTTGTTTCGCGACATGATGATCCACGATCTGGATATGGCGCGGTTTTTAGTGGGCGAAGAGTTTACCCGGATCTATGCGGTCGGCGCGTCCCTTGTGGACCCGGAAATCGGCAAGGCCGGTGACGTGGACACCGCCGCCGTCACCCTGACCACTGCCAGTGGCAGGATCTGCCAGATCACCAATTCGCGCCGCGCCAGCTATGGCTATGATCAACGGATCGAAGTGCATGGTGCGGGCGGGATGCTGCGCGCCGAAAACATGCATGAAACCACCGTGGAGCTGGCAACCGCCACCGGCTTCACCAAACCCCCGGCGCAGCATTTTTTCCTGGAACGCTATGCGGCGGCCTATCAGGCCGAGATGCGCCATTTCATCGAGGCGATCACAACTGGCACCGCACCGACCCCAAGCCTGAAGGACGGGTTGCAGGCACAACGTCTGGCGGATGCCGCCGCGCGGTCGCTGGATCTGGGGGCGCCGGTGGATCTGCCATGATCGCGTCCCTCAGCCCTAATCAGCCCAGACGGGACACAAGTTCAGCCACGCGCGCGGCATTGTCGGGCGCGATGGATCCATCCGCCATGAAAAACGAATTTTCAAACCCGATCCGGCATTTGCCACCCGCCTGATGCGCGGCCACAAGACAGTCGGTTTCATGGGGGCCAAAGGCGCAAAGACCCCAGTCCGGGGTCAAGCCCGCGTCGGCCAGCCAGTCCAGAAACGGCTGTAATTCTGACGGTTGGGACACCTGCCCTTCACTGTAGCGCCCCAGCACAAACAGCAATTGCAGCGACGGATCGCGTAGCAAACTCTCGGGCAACACGCGCGCCAGAAGCTCCCCATCTTTGCGGTCATATAGAATGTGCTGGATTGCGATGCCTTTGGCGGCACAATCCTCATAAAACACCCGCGCACCCTCTTCGCCATCCCGGCACATTTCGGCAATAGAGACCGACACCAGATCCGCGCCGACCTCTAACGCCACGCGTTTTTGCACCTCCGGCGCATAGATCCCAACCGCCTCGGTGGTGATCTGCACCGCCATGTCCGGCACGGCGGCCTTCACCGCGCCCAGAACATCGCGATAGGTGCCCACGTCCAACAAATGCCCCCCCTCTGCGTCGCGAATATGCAGGTGCAACCCGTCCGCGCCAGCGGCAAAACAGTCGCGCGCGCAGGTGACAATCTCAGCCTTGGTCATGGGCAGCGCCGGGTGATCGGCCTTGGTTTTGCGCGCCCCGTTGGGGGCCACCATAATCTGCGGGAGCGACGGGAACCGCGTCATCACAGGACCTCTGCCAGGCTGCGCGACAGCTTGTCGACCAATTCGCCGATCTGATCATCGGTGATGATGAACGGCGGGGCCAGAAGGATGTGATCGCCCTGCCGCCCGTCAATCGTGCCACCCATCGGGTAACAGATCAGCCCGTTGTTGAAGGCCGCCTTTTTCAACCGCGCCGCCACTTTCAGATCCGGGTTGAAAGGCGCCTTGGTGTCGCGATCCGCGACCAGTTCCAACCCGCGGAACATGCCGCGCCCGCGAATGTCGCCCACATTGGGATGCTGACCAAACTCCGCCCGCAGCGCATCCATCAGGACCTGCCCCATCTGGGCTGAGCGCGCAGCCATGCCCCCTTCGGTCAGCTTTTTCACCACCGCGTCGGCAGCGGCGGCGGCAATTGGGTGGCCCAGATAGGTGTGGCCGTGTTGAAAAAACCCCGACCCCTCGGCAATCGCATCATAGATCTTGCCGGAACAGAGCATCGCGCCGATTGGCTGATACCCCGCGCCCAGCCCCTTGGCGATGGTCACAATGTCGGGCGAGATCCCGTCCTGTTCGCAGGCAAACACCGTGCCGGTGCGCCCCATGCCGCACATGACCTCATCGAGGATCAACAGCACGCCGTATTGGTCACAAATCTCGCGGATCCGTTTGAAATAGCCTTTCACGGCGGGCACGGCCCCAGCGGTGGCCCCCACCACGGGTTCAGCGAGAAAGCCGATCACGTTTTCCGGGCCCTGGCGCAGGATCTCGTCCTCCAGCGCATTGGCCGCGCGCAGACCGTAGTCCTCTTCGCTTTCGCCATCCGCGCGCAGGCGATATTCATAGCAGGGGTCAATGTGGCTGGCCGAGACCATCACCGGATCAAACGGTTCACGCCGCCACATATTGCCGCCCGTGCCCAACGCGCCCAGCGTATTGCCGTGGTAACTTTGCTTGCGGGCGATGAATTTGGTGCGCGTTCCCTGCCCGGTTTCGAGCATGTATTGCCGCGCCAGTTTCATCGCAGATTCGACCGCTTCGGACCCGCCAGAGACCAGATAGACCCGTTCAATCCCCTCGGGCGCATGGGCAATCAGGCGGTCGGCAAGCGATTCGGCCGGGTGAGATGTGAGAAACCCAGTATGCGCAAAAGCAAGCTGATCCATTTGCGCGCGCATGGCATCCAGCACGTCCTGATCCGAATGGCCCAGGCAGGACACGGCGGCGCCCCCGGAACCGTCCAGGTATTTTTTACCTGACGAATCAATAAGATAAATTCCGTCACCACGTTCGGCGACAGGCGGAAGGGATTGGGTGTGGCGTGGAAAGATATGGGACATGGCAACCTCGTTTCTCTTCGCCTTACCCAAGGTGAAACAAATATGTCAAGTGTTGACACAGAGTGAAACAAATTGAACAATTCGTGAAATTGATTTGTCCAGACAGCCAAAAGGGGGGAGGTTTGCGGACATCGTTTGAACAACGCCTGACCGCCCAGTATGGCGATCTGACCTATACGTTGCGCGCTGTGGCGGATTACATCCTGCACAATCCCTTGGATATGGCGACACGTCCCTTGCGCAGTGTTGCCCAGGCCAGCGGATCCTCCCCCGCCGCCTTCACACGCCTGTCAAAGGCGTTGGGCTACACGGGGCTGGACGAATTGCGCGAAGAGCTGCGCGAAAAGATCGACCAGCGCATGAGCAACTTTGCCAGCCGCGCCGAAAAGCTGCAGCAAGATCATGGCGCGGGCAAACCCGATTTCATGGCGGCCCATCTGGCCGCGTGCCAGGCCAATCTGCAATCCCTGCCCGAAAGCATCGATCCCGCGACCCTCAGCCAGGCCGTGGATGTGCTCGCCCGGTCGCGGATGGTGTATCTGCTGGGGGCTTTGGGATCGACCGGGATCGTTGAATATATGGCGTATATGGCCAATATGTGCACCGGCAACTGGCAGCTTCTGGGGCGGATGGGGGCGTCGCTTGGCAGCGGGCTGACCAATATGTCCGACCAGGACGCGCTGGTGATCGTGACCAAACCGCCCTTTGCCCCGCAGGCCATCAAGGCCGCGGAAATCGCGCGCCGGCAAGGCGCACATGTGGTGGTGATCACCGACACGCACGCCTGCCCGGCCCTGCGCCACGCCCAGTTCGGGTTTGTGCTGCCCAGCACCAGCCCCCATTTCTATTCCTCGTATGTTACAACGATGTTTCTGGTAGAGGTCATGATCGGCAAACTGGTCAGCCGCGCCGGAGAAAATGCCCGCTTGCGCATTGCGAACGTCGAGGATAGCAATCGTCTTCTGTCCGAGGTTTTGGACGAAGATTCAATGTAACCAGCAACTTAGTGAACAGGGGAGAATTTAAATGTTCCAAAAGCTGAAAATTGCAGCATACGGCATCGCCGCTGCAGGTGTGATGGCTCCGGCTGCGATGGCAGAAGAGTTCATCACCATCGGCACCGGTGGTGTGACCGGTGTGTATTACCCAACCGGTGGCGCGATCTGCCGTCTGGTGAACAAGGGCCGTCGTGACCACGGCGTGCGCTGCTCGGTCGAATCGACCGGCGGATCGGTTTACAACATCAACACCATCCGCGAAGGCGAGCTGGAATTTGGTGTGGCCCAGTCCGACTGGCAGTACCACGCCTTCAACGGCACCTCGAAGTTCGAAGAAGCCGGCCCGTTTGAAGGCCTGCGCGCCGTCTTTTCGGTACACCCGGAGCCCTTCACCGTGGTCGCCCGCGCCGACAGCGGCATCAAGACCTTCGCTGACCTCAAAGGCAAGCGTGTGAACATCGGCAACCCCGGGTCCGGTCAGCGCGGCACGATGGAAGTTCTGATGGGCGCCCTGGGCTGGACCACCGAAGATTTCGCCCTGGCGACCGAGCTGAAAGCATCGGAACAATCCGCCGCCCTGTGCGACAACCAGATCGACGCCATGGTTTACACCGTGGGTCACCCGTCGGGCTCGATCCAGGAAGCCACCACCGCCTGTGACTCGGTCCTGGTGGAAGTGGCCGGTGCCGAAGTGGACAAGCTGATCGAAGAGAACTCGTTCTACCGTCACGCCACCATCCCGGGCGGCATGTATCGCGGCAATGACGCAGACACCAAAACCTTCGGTGTGGGCGCAACCTTCGTCAGCTCGGACCAGGTGTCGGAAGACGTGGTTTACGCGCTGGTGAAGTCGGTCTTTGAAAACATCGACGACTTCAAGGGCCTGCACCCGGCCTTCGGTGTTCTGGTGCCGGAAGAAATGGCCACGGCTGGTCTGTCGGCCCCGCTGCATCCGGGCGCTGAAAAATACTATCGCGAAGCTGGCATTCTGAAATAAGCCTGCACGCCTGGGCCGGGGGACCATCCTCCGGCCCATTGCCTTTTGCACGGATGATGGCGGAAAAGGATCATCACCGCGCAAGATATGTTCAGCCAAAGGCCTGACGGGGAACCCAGCCGCCTTTGCCAGAACAATCGTTGGACAGTGACAATTACGAACGGGGAGAACGTTCATGGCTGACGCCAAAAATCGCGCATTAAGCGAAGAAGAGCTGCAGGAGCTGGTTGCCGCCAGTGACAGCGGTGCGCGCGCACCCATCGGGTGGGTGGGCACGATGATTGCCGTAGTGGCGCTGATCTGGTCCGTGTTTCAGGTGCTGCTGGCCTCGCCCATCTCGGCCTATGTGCTGAGCGGGGACCTGATCAACAATTCGCGCCAGATCCATCTGGCCTTCGCCATTTTCCTGGCCGCCATGGCCTATCCTCTGTTCAAATCCTCGCCACGTGACAAGATCCCGTGGTATGACTGGATCCTTGGCCTGGGTGGCGCGTTCCTCGCCATGTATGGCTATTTCTTCTATGACAAGATTGTCGGCAACGGGGGTCTGGCGGATGCCACAGACGCCTATTTTGCGCTGGCGGGTCTGGCCTTCCTGTTCATCGCCGCCTATCGCACGCTTGGCCCGGTGATGGTGGCTTTGGCGATTGTCTTCCTGTTCTACGTCTTTTTTGGGTCCTCCGAAGTGGTGCCCGATCAGATCCGCTGGGCGGGCGCGTCGATCCGCAAAGCGATGAGCCACATGTGGATCACGTCTGAGGGCGTTTTTGGCATCGCCCTGGGCGTGTCGACCAAGTTTGTTTTCCTCTTCGTGCTGTTTGGCGCGCTTTTGGACAAGGCGGGCGCGGGCAATTACTTCATCAAGATGGCGTTTGGCGCGCTTGGTCACCTGCGTGGTGGCCCGGCCAAGGCCGCTGTTGTGGGGTCCGCTGCGACCGGCCTGATTTCGGGGTCCTCCATTGCCAACGTGGTCACCACCGGCACCTTCACCATCCCGCTGATGAAACGCGTCGGCTTCACCGCTGAAAAGGCGGGTTCGGTTGAGGTCGCCTCGTCGGTGAACGGCCAGATCATGCCGCCCGTGATGGGGGCTGCGGCCTTCCTGATGGTGGAATATGTGGGCATCTCATACGTCGAGGTGATCACCCACGCCTTCCTGCCCGCCGTGATTTCCTATATCGCGCTGGTTTACATCGTTCACCTGGAAGCGGTGAAAAACAACATGCCCACAATTGGCAACAAAGTGGTGTCGATGGGCAAAACCATCGGCGGCATGTTTGCCTTTTTCGCGGGCTTTGCCCTTTTGTGTTACGCCACGCAATTCCCAGTGAAACTGATCGTCGCCATGGTGCCCGGCGGATCCGGCTGGATCCTCGCCGCCCTGCTTCTGGCGATCTATATCGGCCTCATTTACCTCGCGTCTCAGACCGAGGATCTGGAACCGGATGATCCCAATGCCGAGGTGGTCGAGCTGCCCGACGTTGCGAAGATCTACAAATCAGGCCTGTATTACCTGCTGCCGATCATCGTGCTGGTCTACTTCCTGATGATCGAGCGCAAATCGCCCGGCCTGTCGGCCTTCTGGGCCACCATGCTGCTCTTTGCGATCCTGCTGACGCAAAAATCGCTGAAGGCATTTTTCCGCGGCGAAAATGACCCGGTGGGCCGCCTGCGCGAAGGGGTGACCGATTGGGTTGAGGGCATGATCGACGGCGCGCGCAACATGATCGGCATTGGCCTTGCCACCGCCACTGCGGGCATCATCGTGGGCACCGTGTCGCTGACCGGGATCGGTCAGGTGATGGCCGACTTTGTTGAATTCCTCTCGGGCGGCAACCTGATCCTGATGCTGGTCTTCGTGGCCATCCTGTCGCTGATCCTTGGCATGGGCCTGCCGACCACGGCGAACTATATCGTGGTCAGCTCGCTGATGGTGGGGGTTGTGGTGGAACTGGGCGCGCAGTCTGGCCTGATCGTGCCGCTGATTGCCGTGCACCTTTTTGTGTTCTACTTCGGCATCATGGCGGATGTGACGCCCCCTGTGGGGCTGGCGAGTTTTGCCGCCGCCGCCGTATCGGGTGGCGACGCGATCCGCACCGGGTTCACCGCGTTCTTCTATTCCTTGCGCACCGTGGCCCTGCCGTTTGTGTTCATCTTCAACACCGACCTTCTGCTGATTGACGTGACATGGGTGCAAGGCGTGATCGTCTTCATCATCGCGACCATCGGCATTCTTGTGTTCACCGCGGGCACGATGGGCTTTTTCATCACCCGCTCGCGGATCTGGGAAACCGTGGCGCTGTTGGTCGTGGCCTTTGCCCTGTTCCGTCCGGGGTTCTTCATGAACCAGATCCAGCCGCCGTTTGAGGTGATCGAACCGGCCGGATTTGTGCAGGCGCTGGAAAATGCCGAAGCCGGCAGCACGCTGCGCACGGTGATTTCGGGCCCCGACTTCGACACGCTGGAAGTCAAGGACCTGACCGTGCCGCTGGTGGTGCCAGAGGCCGAGGGCGCAGATGCCCGCCTTCAGGCGCTTGGCCTGATGCTGGCCCCCGAAGGGGACGTGATGCGCCTGGATGAACCGGCCTTTGGCACGGATCTGTCCGATCAGCTTGGATCGTTCGACTTCTACGGCGACGACCCCGTGGCGATCACCCGCGTTCAGGCCGCCGCAGACCAGCTCCCGAAAGAGCTGATCTTCATCCCGGCGCTGATGCTGCTGGCATTGGTCGCGTTCCTGCAAACCGGACGCGCCCGCAAACTAGACGCTCAAGGAGTGACGGCATGACCAAAACCATTCTCTGCGCCGTAGACATCAACCGCCCCAAAGAGGACCGCAAGGTGCTGGAACGGGCTGCGCAACTGGCGGTTCTCGACAAGGCACAGCTTGATGTCATCACCGTGGTGCCGGATTTTGGCGCGAATATCGTCGGGGCCTATCTGCAGGATCACCATGTGGAAACCGCCCAGGACAAGGCCAAACAGCTGCTGAACGACCTGTCCGAGGCCGCCCTCGGGGCCGAAGTGAATGCCAAGACCCGGCACATTGTGGCGGTGGGCTCGGTCTACGAAAAAGTGCTGGAGACCGCACGGCTCGGCAAGGCAGACCTGATCGTGATCGGCGCACACCGGCAGGACTTTAAAGACTACCTGCTGGGGCCAAACGCCGCCCGGATCGTGCGCCATTCCGACGCTTCGGTCTATGTGGTGCGCTGACACCATCGACATCAAACCAAGAAAACGGGCCGCATCACGGCCCGTTTTTTCTTTGGGTCCTGTTTTTGGGGAACCCGCACAGCCCCCCTTCCGCCAAATCTCGCGAGGGTCCCAAACTCCTGAACCTTACGGCGTCAGCCCCAGACGCGGCTTCAACCCATCCATCCCGTCGCGCAAATCCTGCGGTGCGCCGTGGCCCCGCATGTGGTCGCGCAAGCTGGCGTTCAGCCCGCCCTCGGTCGAAAGCGCGGCCAGAAGATCGGCAAACCCGGTGTCAGGCTCCGCCTGCATCTGGCGCAAAAACCCGGCAAACACCGTCACCACATAGGTCTGCGCGCCCGCCGGGTCTCCGGTTTCATCGGCCAGCCACCCGGCCCCGGCAGTCATCAGATCAAGGATCGGCGAGGCCAGCGCCGAGGCCGCGAAATGCGCGTTCAACGCTGCCTCATCCCGGCAAGGCAGGATCAGGTTGCGATCCCCGAAAAGCGCGCGCAGCTGGGCATTGTCCGGGTAAACCGGCAGGGCCGATCCGCCAACGGCAATGGACGACAAGGGAATGGTGATCGCCAGATCCGTCGCGGGCGCGCACAGGCTTTGAAGATCCGCGATCGACACATCCACCATGGCCGAGATCACCGTCTGCCCCGCGCGAAACGGCAGCGCGGGCAGAACCGCGCGGGCCACATCCGCCATCAGGCACAAAATGACCACATCCGCCCCGGCCACCACATCGGCATTGGCCGCCACGCGGACCTCGGCAAATCGCGCCGCCAGCTCATGCGCGCGGGTTGCATTGCGATCCGACACCAGAATGTCATGCCCCTGCCCGGCCAGCCCGACCACCATATGCGCGGCAATCTCGCCTGTGCCGATAAATCCGATCCGTGCCATATGCGCCCACCTCTCCTCATGCCTTGCAACACCCCACTTGCCGCAAATTGCCCATTCCCTTGTTTGCAATCCGCCCTATGATAGCCGCAAAAAACAAACAGACGGAGCAGTCCAATGCTGAAACTCGCCCTTCTCGTTCTGACCTTCAACCCCGAAGGCGAGCTGCGCATGACCCTTTCTGACAAGGCCAGCCTCGAGGAATGCCAGGCCAGCAAAGCGCAGATCGAACCGGTGCTGAAAGGGGCCGGATATACCGTGCTCAGCCTGCTTTGCGGGGAAACGGACCTGCGTTTGACCCCTTATAAAGACGTGAAACGCCGCGATCCGCTGACCCGGTATCGGGTGCAATTGATGGGCAATGACGGGTTTGTCGTGGCGCCGCTGAGCAAGGGCGAAAGCTGTACCGCCTCGCCCAACGGCCGTGACCCGGTGTTTTGCGCCTTGTCCGGCCAAAAGGTGATTGCGCAAGGCCCCACCGAGGTGGACGCCCCCGCCCCCGAATAGACCCTAACCGGTCGCAAACAGCCGCCCCAGTTCGGGCCGCGGCCCGGTTATGGCGTTCAGCCCGGCCAGCTCCAGCATATGCCAGCAAAGCGCCAGATTGCTGGACAGGACCGGAAGGCCCGTGGCCGCTTCGATCTCGGGGATCACGGTGAGGCAACGCAGGTTGGTGCAGGCGATGACAATCGCGTCACACGCGGCCTGCGCGGCCACCTGCAGCGCGCCCGCGCGGATCGATGCTTCCGTGATCCGCGCCACCACGTGATCATTGCCCTCTTCAAACGACCCGAACGCGGCAATCTCAAACCCTGCCTCACGCAGCTTTTCGCGCATCCGCGCCGACACGTCTGCCACGTAGGGCGTGAGGAACCCCAGCCGCGTCACCCCCAACTGCCGCCCCGCCGCAATCAACGCCGCCAGCGGGTCCGTGACCCTGGCCCCCGGACAAACCGAACGGACCGCACGCGCCACATTGTCCGACCCAATGACGGTCGAGGCCGAGGTGCAGCCATAACCGATCACGTCAAACTCCAGCGACGGCGGCAACAGGCGGGCCGCAGCGGGCAGATCCGCTTCCATCCTCGCCAGGGTTTGCGCCGTCACCTCGGACACCATCGGAATGCGCGTGTGATAGAGCGCCACGCCCGCGCGCGGCACCATCCGGGCAAATTCCTGCTCCAGCGTCTCATCGGTTTCCAACACAATCACCCCAAGATTGGCGCGGGTGCCGATGCCCTTGTCTGTGTCGAAATCAATTTTCATCGGATCACCGGCAATTCAGGGGCTGCCCGGTGGCTGATCAGCTCCGCCCCGCCCGCGCGCACCACCAGGTTTTCTTCGTGCACCATAATCCGCCCGTCGCCATAGGACAGCGAGGGTTCCAGCGTCAGCACCATGTTTTCTTCAATCACCGTCTGATCCCACGCCGCGTGCGAGGGCCATTCGGTCAGCTGCATCCCCAACCCGTGCCCCAACCGGCCCACGTCACCATCCGACGGCCCGGTTTGATCCATCTCGGCAATCACATTTTGCATCGCGTGAAACAGTTCCGCGCAGGTCGCCCCCGGTCTGGCCGCCGCCAGTCCCGCTTCGGTTGCGCGCCACAACACGTCATAGGCCCGGCGCGAGGCATCATCCGCCTGGCCAATCGCCCAGTTGCGATCAAAATCACAGAAATACCCATCCCATGTCATGCCGGTGTCCAGCATCATGATGTCACCCTTTTGCAAGGGCCGGCGCGAGGGCGGCGAGATCACATCGTGATAGCCCCCCTGATCAGCCCCGCCGACCAGATAGGGCACATCATCGGCACCCTGCAAAAGCGCCTCGCGCCTGAAAGCGCGAAACGTGTCTTCAAACGCCTGACCCTCATGGGCCAGCGTGGGCACCTCGGCAAATGTATGTGATCCAATGGCGCAGATCCGTTTCAGCTTTTCAATCTCGCGCTCTGATTTCACCATGCGCAGGCCGCGTATAATCGGCGTGCAATCCTCAATCTTCAACCCGGGCAGCCCGGCGATCAGCCGTTCATAATCGCCAAGCGGCATCCGCAGCGCGGTTTCATGGCCTTTCATCACGCCAAGTTTCGCGCCCTTCGCGGCCAGCGGCATGAGCAGCTCGGTCAATAGGCTGATCCCGTCATCCTCGGGCGCGGGGGCGGCCCATGTGCGAATATCCTCAACCCAGGTCTGGCGCATCAGCGCCGTACCAATTTCCGGGATCACCGCAATCGGCTTGCCTTCAAGGGGTACAAACAGGAACCACGGCCGGGTCGGGCTTTGCCAAAACAGCGTGTGAAACCCGCTGAAATAGCGCACCTCCGGCTCAGACAGCAAAAGCATCCCCGACAGGCCCACCGCCGCCATCCGCTCCTGCGCTGTGGCGGTGCGGGCGGCGTATTCCTCGTCGGGAAATCCCCGGATCGGTTCGTCAGACATGATCGCCTCTCCCCTATTCCTCGGCCATGATCGCGGCATAGATCGCCGGGTCGGTCACGCCTTCGGACCCGATGAACAGCACGCGCGAGGCACGATCCAGCCCCAGCTTACCCGACAGACCTTCATCCTGTCGCGCCGCGATCAGGGCGGCAAGCCCGGCCACGGCGCTTTCGCCTGCTTCGATCACCTTGTCGCCAAATTCGGGCCGCGCCAACAGGCGCACGGTGGGGGCGACGATGCTGTCGGGGATGGTCAGGAAATCGCTGGCTTCCTCGGCCAGGATCTCCCACGCCATTTCCGAGGGTTCGCCACAAGACAGCCCCGCCATGATGGTTTCCTGCTGGATCGCGAAGTTGGTGGGGTGTCCGGCCCGCGCGCTGTCAAACAGGCAGGCGGCCAGATCAGGTTCCACGATCACCACGCGCGGCGCAGCCTCACCCCAATATTGGCGCAACGCAGCCGCGACCGAGGCCGCCAGCCCGCCGACACCGCCCTGCAAGAACACATGGGTTGGCGGCTGATCGAGCGCCTCGCAAACCTCGCGCGTCATCACGCCGTAACCCGCCATCACGTCGCGGGGTGGTTCGGTATAGCCCTCCCACGAGGTATCCGAGACCACAAACCAGCCGTTTTCTTCCGCTTCGGATTTGGCCAACAGCACGCTTTCATCATAGTCCCCTTTGATGCGGATCACCTCGGCCCCCAGATCGCGCATCGCCTGGGCCCGGCCTTCGCTGACCTCGGCGTGGATATAAATCCGGCAGGGCGCGCCCACGTTCTGACATCCCCAGGCCAACGAGCGCCCGTGGTTGCCATCGGTGGCAGAGACCAGCGTGATCCCCGCGACCTCCTCCGCGTATTTGCCCGCGCGAATATCGGCAGGCGTGATGCCCTGCCCCAACCGCGCCGAAAGCTCCCGCGCCAAAACGCGCATTGCCGCGTAAGACCCGCCAAGCGCCTTGAAACTGCCCAGCCCAAAACGCGGACCTTCGTGTTTATAGTGGATCTCCGCCACACCAATTTCGCGGGCGATACCAGAGAGCGACACAAGCGGGGTCGGGGCATAGCCCTCCCACGCGGTGATTTCCGCCCAGCTGTCGGCAAAATCCTTCTCGGACAAAACCGTAAAGGCGGCGTTGGCGGGCTGCGGGTTGCCCTTGGTATGGGCGAGTTTGGCGGTTTGAAATGCGGAATGCATCACGCGTCCTTTCTGTCACGGGCAGGCAGACGGTCGCGGACCAGCTGCACCCAGAACTCTGCCCCAATTGGCAGCAGAGCATCGTTGAAATCATAATCATCGGCATGAAGCGGCTGGCCGTGTGGCCCCTCTTCGCCATTGCCCATCAGCAGAAAACAGCCCGGCACGGCGGCGCTGAAATGGGCGAAATCTTCTGAAAAGCTCATCGGGGGACGGTCGCGGATCACCTCGCAGCCAGCAGCCTCGCCCGCGCGGTAAACCGCTTCGGTCGGGGCTTTGGCATTCAGGGTCTCGATGAATTCCGTGTTGAAGGAGACATCTACGGTGACGCCATGGCTGGTGGCAATCCCGCCTGCAATCTGGCGCATGAAGTGCTCCACCGCTTCACGATCTTCCGGCAGCCGCGCGCGCACGTCGCCTTTCAGCACCGCCTGACCGGGCAACACATTGCGCATCCCATCGGTCAGGAACTCCGTCACCGACACCACGGCACCTGCACCGGGGGCGAGTTTTCGCGACACGATGGTTTGCAGCGCCAACACCAGCTCGGCCCCGACGGTGATTGCATCCACCCCCACATGCGGCATCGAGGCATGGCCGCCCTGCCCGGTGATGGTGATCTCAAACAGGCTTTCGCTGGCGCAGATCTGGCCCACGCGGGACGAGACCTGCCCCACGGGCGCGCCCGGCAGATTGTGGATCGCATAAACCTCATCCATCGGATGTTGGGTCAAAACGCCTTCGTCGATCATCGCACGCGCGCCCAGCCCGTGTTCTTCGTTCGGCTGGAAGATCAGCACCACGGTGCCGTCGAACCCGCCTTCACGAACCAGCCGTTCCGCGGCCCCCAGCAGCATGGTCATATGCCCGTCATGGCCACAGGCATGCATCACGCCGGAGGTTTGCGACACGTAATCATGGGAGGATCGTTCGGTGATCGGCAGGGCATCCATATCCGCGCGCAGCCCAATCGCGCGGTTGCCGTTTCCGGCGCGGATCACACCCACCACCCCGACGCCTTCATGCACCTCAATGCCCAGCCCCCGCAGATGCGCGGCAACCGTCGCCTTGGTCTGCGTCTCGGCAAATCCCAGCTCTGGCGCGCGGTGAAACGCGCGGCGCAGCGTGGTCAGTCTTTCGGCAAAATCGCGCATCCACTCCCCCGCATCCACTTCCAGCTTGTCGCGATCATTCTATCGCAGCATCGATCCGGTTGTGGTATGATATCGCCATATCGCGATTAAATTCATCGCGGTTTCAAATAACAGCGATTGGTTTCGGAACATGGACGACAAAGACCGCGCCATCCTGCGCCTGGTGCAGGGCAACACCCGCATGACCGCCGAGGCGATCAGCCAGGATGTGGGCCTTTCGCCGCCCGCCGTGCAAAAACGTCTGCAAAAACTGCGCAGCAATGGCGCGATTGAGAAGGAAATCGCCGTGCTGTCCCCCGCAAAACTGGGGCGTGAAATGACCATTATCGTCGAGGTGATGATGGCGCGCGAAAACCGCGCCGCGCTGGACGCATTCAAACGCAAAATGCGCGCAGCACCCTCTGTGCAGCAGTGTTATTACACCACCGGCGAAGGCGATTTTGTGTTGATCCTCAATGTGAAAGACATTCAGGAATACGAAGCCTTCACCCAGGAATATTTCTTTGACGAAAGCAATATCAGCCGCTTCAAAACCGCCGTGGTGATGGACCGGGTCAAGGTCTCGCTCGACGTGCTGTGACACCCCATTGCCCCACCCCATCACGGGCGCGGCCCTGCTGCGCCTGCAAAATTCTCTTGCCTCATTTTCTTTTATAGATAATATCCACCCTCAAGTCGCACCATGTGGAGTTTTATCTATAATATGCAAAGCAGCGCCGATCAGACCCGCAAGATCTGGACCAAAGCCGACGCCCAGGCCATCCATGACCAGCCGTTGATGGACCTGCTGTTTCAGGCCCAGACCGTGCACCGCGCCCATTTCGACCCCAACAAGGTGCAGATGTCGAAGCTCCTGTCGATCAAGACCGGCGGCTGCGCCGAAGACTGCGCCTATTGCTCACAATCCGCGCGCAACGGGTCAAAACTCTCCGCCTCGAAACTGATCGAAGTCGAACGGGTTTTGTCCGAGGCGCGCAAAGCCAAAGACGCGGGCGCCACACGCTATTGCTTGGGCGCGGCCTGGCGCGAACCGAAAGAGCGCGACATGGATCAGCTGGTCGCCATGGTCGAAGGCGTGAAGGCGCTTGGCATGGAAAGCTGCATGACGCTGGGGATGCTTGAGGACAATCAGGTGCTGCGCCTGAAAAACGCCGGGCTTGATTATTACAACCACAATGTCGACACGTCCGAACGGTTCTACCCCGAGATCATCACCACCCGCACGTTTTCCGACCGGATCGATACGCTGAACCGCGTGCGCGAGGCGGGGATCAAGGTCTGTTCCGGTGGCATTCTGGGCATGGGCGAAGACGGCCAGGACCGGGTCGATATGCTGGTCACGCTCGCGAACCTTGAAGAAGCCCCCGACTCGGTGCCGATCAATATGCTGATGCCGCAGGCCGACACGCCGCTGGCGGATGTGAAACCCCTTGACCCGATCGACTTTGTCCGCGCCATCGCCACCGCCCGCATCCTGATGCCGACCTCGCATGTGCGCCTGTCGGCAGGGCGGTCCGACATGACCGACGAAATGCAGGCGATGTGTTTCTTTGCGGGGGCCAATTCAATCTTCTGCGGCGAGACGCTCTTGACCGCTGACAACCCGGAAGAAGACCGCGATATGGCATTGTTCGCCAAGCTGGGGATCAGCCCGATGGTCGCCGCCGATCATATGGAGTGCGCGGACAAGCAGGCCAAACCGCCCGTGCCGAACCTGCGCCCTTTTGGTCTCACCGCGACACCGCAACCTGACAAAACCGTGGCCGCCGGGTGAGCGTAACCACCCGCCTCTCCGGCGCGCTTGACGCCCTCACCGCGCGCCATCGCCGCCGGGATCTGATCCCGCGCGGGGGCGTCGATTTTGCCTCAAACGATTACCTTGGCCTGGCCGGGTCCGCCATGTTGCGGGCCGCCGCCCAAGAGGCCCTGTCGCGAGGCGTGCCGCTGGGGTCCGGCGGGTCGCGCCTGCTGCGCGGCAATCACGATGAACATGAGACGCTGGAACAGGACGCCGCCGCGTTTTTCGGCACCGAGGCCGCGCTTTACATGGGCGGTGGATTTCAAGCCAATCAGGCGATTTTCGCAACCCTGCCCGCCAAGGGTGATCTGATCTTACATGACGCGCTGGTCCATGCTTCCGCCCATGAAGGGATGCGTCTGAGCCGCGCGGACACGCGCCCCTTTGCCCATAATGACGTGACCGCCGCCCGCGATGTGCTGGCCGGGTGGCGCAGGCACGGGGGCACCGGGCAGGTCTGGATCGCGGTGGAAAGCGTCTATTCGATGGAAGGCGACATCGCGCCGCTCGCTGATCTTGCCGCCCTCGCGCGCGATGAAAACGCCGTGTTGGTGGTGGACGAAGCCCACGCCACGGGCGTCTTTGGCGCGCGCGGCGAAGGTCTGGCCCATGGTGCCGCCGCCCATCTTGGCGACCATTTGTTGACCCTGCACACCTGCGGCAAGGGGCTCGGTGTGTCCGGGGGGCTCATTTGCGGGGCGCGCGTGATGATTGATACGTTGATCAACCGCGCCCGGCCCTTCATCTTCGCCACCGCCCCCTCGCCTTTTGACGCCGCATTGGTGCGCGCTGTCCTGGCGGACCTGGCGCAAAGCCCCGCCCGCGTGATCGCGGCCCAAACCCGCATTCGCCACGCCCATGACGAGGCCGCCCGGCATCTGGGGCTTGGCGATCTGCCCAGCCAGATCACTCCCGTCATTCTTGGCAGGGATGAGGCAACCATGGCAGCAGCCAGCACCCTGCAGGCGCAGGGGTTTGACATTCGCGGCATCCGTCCGCCCACCGTACCACGCGGCACCTCTCGTCTGCGGGTCTCGATCACCGGCAATGTGACCCACACGCAGATCACCGACCTGTTCACCGCCATCGCCCACACCTGCGCCGACCAGCAGAAGGAGCCCGCCGCATGACACCACTTATCGTGACCGGCACCAACACCGGGGTTGGCAAATCCATTGTCTCGGCCGGGCTGACCATGGCGCTTGGGGCAACCTATTGGAAACCGGTGCAGTCGGGGCTGGAGGATGAAACCGACAGCGAATTGGTGGCCCGCCTGACCGGGGCCAAGATCCTGCCGGAAACCTATCGTCTGCCAATGCCCGCCTCACCGCATCTGTCTGCCGAAGACGCGGGGGTCACGATTGATCTTTCGACCCTATCCCTGCCGAATACGGACGGACCGCTGGTGGTCGAAGGGGCGGGCGGCGTGATGGTGCCGCTGACCCGACAGCATTATTACCTCGACCTGTTCGCCCAATGGGGCGCGCCGATTGTGCTGGTTGCGCGCACGCAACTTGGCACAATCAACCACACAACGCTCTCGCTGATGGCGCTGCGAAATGCAGGCTGCAACGTGGTTGGCGTGATCTTCAACGGCCCGCCGGAACCCGAGGTAGAAGACACGATTGCCGAGATGAGCAATGTGCCCCATCTCGGTCGCCTCGCCCCTTTGCCGGACTTGGCCCCCGACGCCCTGAGCGCCGCAATGACCGCTATCGACATGGCAACCATTCGGGGGGCGCTATGAAAGATATGCTCTCGTCCCGCGAGTTTGACGCCGCCCACCTCTGGCACCCCTACACCAATGTGGCCGACCCCGGCCCGATGCATCTGATCACAGCGGCCGAGGGCGTGATGCTGACCCGCGACGATGGCGGGCAGATGATCGATGCGATGTCGTCCTGGTGGTGCACAATCCACGGCCACCGCCACCCCGCCATCACCAGCGCGATGAAACGGCAGATCGACACGCTGCCCCATGTGATGTTCGGCGGGCTGACCCATGATCCCGCGATTGAGCTGGGACGCAAACTGGTGCGCCTCCTGCCCGACGGGCTGGACCGGATTTTCTATTGCGACAGCGGGTCGGTGTCCGTCGAGGTCGCCATGAAAATGGCGGTGCAATATCAGATCGCCACCGGCCACGCCGAGAAGGTGGAGTTTGCCACCATTCGCGGCGGATACCACGGTGACACCTGGAAGGCGATGTCGGTCTGTGATCCGGTCAATGGCATGCATGGCCTCTTTCGCGGCGCGCTGCAGATCCAGCATTTCCTGCCCCGCCCCCCTGTGACCATCACCCGGGACTGGCCCGAGGATCCCGTGCAAAACGGCCTTGCTGCCCTTTCAAAACTGCTCATCGACCATGGCAACCGTATCGCCGCGCTCATCGTCGAACCCGTGGTGCAGGGCGCGGGTGGCATGTATTTCTATCACCCGGACTGGCTGCGCGGTGCCAAGGCGCTCTGCGCGGCCCATGACGTGTTGCTGATTTTTGACGAGATCGCCACCGGGTTTGGCCGCACCGGCCATCTGTTTGCCGCCGACCTTGCGGGCGTCACGCCCGATATCATCTGCCTCGGCAAGGCGCTCACCGGCGGGCATATCTCGTTTGCCGCCACGGTCACAACACGCGAGGTGGCTAATGGCATCGGCCAATCAGATGCGGGCGTCTTCATGCATGGCCCCACCTATATGGCCAATCCGCTGGCCTGCGCGGCGGGCGTGGCGAGCTTGTCACTGATCGAAAACGGCGCCTGGAAGGCTCAAACTGCTGGAATAGAGACCCAGTTGCGCGAAGAACTTGCCCCCGCTTGTGCCCTGCCCGGCGTGCGCGATGTGCGGGTTTTGGGGGCGATTGGGGTCATTGAAATGCACGAATGGGTCGACCCGCGCGTGGCCCATAAAGCGGCCATAAAAACCGGCGTCTGGCTGCGCCCCTTTGCCCATAACATCTATTGCATGCCGCCCTTCGTGATCCCCCCGGATGATCTCTCGCGGGTGAGTGCTGCCATGGTTGATCTCGCAAAGGGGGCCGGATGACATCACATTGGCTGACACAAACGGGCGCACCCCATCTGGTCCTGATTTTCGGGGGCTGGGCGCTTGGCCCTGCGCCGTTTTCAGCCCTAACAGGGGATGAGGAAGGGGCGGCGGACGTGCTGTTCATCGACGATTACCGCACGCTCAACCTGAGTGTTCCCAACCAAACAACCTATGAAACAGTCTCTATCCTTGCCTATTCCTTTGGTGTCGCCTCCGCGCTGCATTGGTTGGATCGGACCGGCTTTGCCCCCGATCATCTGGTCGCCATAAACGGCACCCCCTGCCCCGCCGACCCGGAAAAAGGCATTGCCCCCGACAGGGTCCGCGCCACCGCCGAAGGTCTGTCTGACGCCAGTTTCGCCCACTTCTGTCGTCGCGCCGGGGTAACCACTCCCCCGCAAATCAACATCTCCGCCCGCCGGGAGGAGCTGTGGGCCATCGCAGATCGTGGTGCCGCCCCGACAAGGCGCTTCGACAAGATCTGGATTTCCACCAAAGACCGGATCATCCCCGCCGCCGCCCAACGCGCCGCTTGGGCCGATCAGGCGGATCGTGTGACCGAGATCGACGCACCACATATGCCGTTTGCCGAAGGTCAGACATGGAAGGATTGGCTAAGATGACCGCGCATCTGCCCTCCTCTGCCGCGAAAGTGGGCCGCAGCTTTGCCCGCAATTTCCACTCCTACCACGCCAATGCCACAATACAGGCCGTGATCGCCGAAGGGCTGGCGCGGCGGTTGCAGCACCACGGCGCGCCAGCCCGCTTTGCGCGCGGGTTTGAATTTGGCTGCGGCACCGGGCATCTGACCCGCGCGTTGCGGGACCGGTTTCAGATTGAACATCTGACCCTGAACGATCTGGTGCCCGGCGCGGCAGAGGTGGCGCACGCGCATCAGGCGGACTTTCTGCCCGGAGACATTCGCCATACGCCCTGGCCCGACACGCCCGACCTGATCACCTCGGCCTCAACCCTGCAATGGATGACGGACCCGGCGGCATTGGTGGCGCGGGCAGGGCGCGCGCTGGCGCCCGGCGGGTGGTTGGCCCTGTCCGGGTTTGGGCCGATGCAATATCACGAACTGGCCGCGCTTGGGTCGGACGCGCAGGCCCCGGGCCTGTGTTCGGCAGGCACGCTGGCGGCGGCGCTTGGCACAGATCGGTTTCAGATCCATGACGCGCGCGGGCGGGAACATCGGCTTTGGTTTACCTCGCCACAGGATGTGCTGCGCCATCTGCGCGCCACCGGCGTGAATGGCGCTGCGCGCGCGGTCTGGACCAAGGCCCGGCTGCGCGCGTTTTGTGACACCTATCGCGACCAGTTCGAGAGGGGCGGGCGGGTGCCGCTGACCTATCATCCGGTCTGGGTGATTGCGCAGAAACGCGGCTGACCCACGGATCGGGTGCGGTGCAAAAGTTTAAACTTTTGCTTTGCGCCCTGCAAAAACTTTAAAGTTTCCGGTTTGACCCTTTAAAAACTTTAAAGTTTTCACCCGCCGCGAAAGGGGTTCGGGTCCCGCAGTCGGGCCCCCGATGGCAAGTTGGGGACCCCTCTGAGTGGCCGCACCAAGGATCAGCTTTCCGCGGTTTTCATCCGGGCGATCAAATCGGTCTTCAACACGAACTGATGAAACAGCGCGGCCAGCACATGCAGGATCGACAGGACCAAGAGCGGCAGTTTCAGCACATCATGGGCAAAGGCGGCCTGCCCAACGTCGCCAAACCAGGCCAACGCCCCGGTCACCGGCATCAGGATCAGCAGCGCATAAAGCGTCCAATGGGTCAGGTGAGCGATGAATTTCAGGGCCGGGGCCTCGCCTTCGGGTGGGGTTGGGGCGCCGCGCGTTTTGCGCAACACAAGACGCCAAAGGACGAAGAGAAAGATCAGCGTCCCGCCCGCAATATGAAGGAAGATCAATGGGTTAAATGTAATCTCTCCGCCTTGCACATAGGTCTGCCAGGCGTCGCCAATTGCTTCTTTGAACAGATATTGCGCGGCGATCAATGCGGCAACGATCCAATGCAGGCGGATCTGGCTGAGGGAATATCCCTTGGGGGGTGTCATTTTCCGGGTCATGGCGTCCTCGTCTTTGCGTGCCCCTCCGACAGGGGCCCATACAGCTGTTACGCATGGGGTTTTGCTTTCCGTCGCCTTTCGCAAAAAAAGGTTCCGGGCCGGGCTGGGGCCAGTTCCCGACATCCAGTCCCACCAATGCGTCACAGCCGCAGTTTTCCCTTGAACCCTCCCTCGCCTTGGCGTTCTCTGATCCGGTTAGTCCTGGCTGGAGCCCCCCATGTCGCCCGATATGTCGCCCAATCGCAAAATCAGAATTGGTCTCAATGGATTTGGCCGGATTGGCCGGTCGATCCTGCGCATCCTGTTGGCGGATCGAGGCGAGTTCGAGGTTGTTTTCATCAATGATATCGAACCGTTAGAGACCTGCGCCTATCTGTTCAAATATGACAGCGTGTTTGGCCCGTGGCCCGGCGAGGTGACCCACGGGGACGAGGCCTTGACGGTAGATGGGCAGAGCATCCCGTTCCACGCGCATCCCGACATCAGCGTGATGGATCTGTCGGATGTGGATATCGTCTTTGAATGCACCGGCATGGCCGGCAAACGCGCGATGGCGGAACGCGGATTGGCGGCAGGTGCGGGGCGGGTTCTGATCTCCGGCCCCTCAGAAGAGGCTGATATCACTGTGGTTTTGGGGGCAAATGATCATGACCTGCGCGATCAGAAGATCATTTCGAACGCCTCTTGTACCACAAACGCCCTCGCGCCGCTTTTGGCGGTGATCGACCGGGAATGGGGGTTGATTGGTGGGCATATGACCACGGTGCATTGTTATACCGGCAGCCAACCCACCGTCGATAAACCCCGTGCCAACCCGGCGCGTTCGCGCGCCGCCGCGCTGTCGATGGTGCCCACCACCACATCCGCCCATCAACTGGTGGGCAAGGTGTTGCCGGCACTTGCGGGCAAGATCGAAGCGCGCGCCATTCGCGTGCCGACCGCGTCGGTGTCCTGCATTGATCTTGTGGTCGAGCTGGAAAACGAGATCCCTGAAACCATCGCCCGCACCCGCCTGAAAGAGATTGCGCGTGCCAGCCCGGTTCTGGGCTGGACCGAAGAACCATTGGTGTCGTCCGATCTGCGAATGCGCCCCGAAAGCCTGGTCATCGCCGGGCCGGAGCTGTCGGTCAGCCCCGGTGGGCTTTTGCGGGTCTTTGGCTGGTATGACAATGAATGGGGGTTTTCCAACCGCATGCTCGACATGGCGCGCATGATGCGGCAGGGTGTGGATTGTTGACAATCATCCGATCAACAGCTGAACCCGCAACGGAGGCCCCCATGTCCGACACCACATCCGGTTATCTGACCACCCATGTGCTTGATACGGCCCGCGGCCGCCCCGCCGAAGGGATCACCATTGCGCTTTATCGCATCACCGGCACTGCGCATGAGAAACTTGCAGAAACCGTGACCAATGCGGACGGGCGCACCGATGCGCCGATCCTGCCCCAAAGCCAGTTCAAACCCGGCACGTATGAGCTGATTTTCTTTTGCGGGGATTATCTGCGGCAAACGGGTCAAGCCGGGGAAGACCCGCTGTTTCTGGACCAGGTGCCGATCCGGTTCGGCATGGCGGAAGAGGCCCATTACCATGTGCCCCTTCTTTTGTCGCCCTACGGCTATTCCACCTATCGCGGCAGCTAAGTTCGACCCTGTTCCAGCCGAATGCGCCAGGGATCAGGCGCGCGACAGCACGCTTTCTGGCCGTGCTTTGTAAAGCGCCTGTGTCAGCAGGCCCGCAATCACCGCCTTGATGATGTCGCCCGGAATGAACGGCGCCATGATGGTGGTCGAGGCCGCGATGCTCTTGCCGGTCACCATGGCAAATCCGGCGATGCCGAAGATATAAACCACGACAATCCCGCCGACCATCGCCGCCAAACCGGCGACAACGGCCAGATTGCCCGCACGCATCTTTTCCACGATCAACCCGATCACAAAGGCGCCGATCGGGAAGCCCACGATGAAGCCAACCGTCGGCCCGGCAAAGACGCCAAGCCCCCCGCGCCCACCCGCCAAAAGCGGCAGGCCAATCGCAACCAGCAGCAAAAACAGCAGCACCGCAAGCGCGCCACGTTTGGCCCCCAACACGGTGCCGCACAGCATCACGCCCAGGCTTTGCGCGGTGATCGGCACGCCGAACCCCAGTGAAATGGCCGGGATCAGCCCCAGCGCGGCGATCAGCGCCGCAAACAGCGCGATCAGTGTGACATTGCGTTCCATAACCCTCACTCCTTCAGGATCGTTTTATCTTGTTTTATTAGTGATTTGCATGGCCTCAAACCCGCCGCGCGCGCGCAGGGCGTCGGCGACATGATCGGCGTCGTCCAGGGCCTGCACGGTAAACGGAAGCACGATGCGCCAACTGGGGCGCCGGGCAGATCGGGCCCGCCACGCCATGCGCAGCGCCTGGCCTTTCTCGACCAGAACCGGGGTGAAGCGAATCACCAGGCCAATCGCCACTTCCAACACCTCGGACCGCAAGCCAAGGCGGCGCAGCGGCTGGGCCAGCCAGCGGATCACCGCGATAAAATCGGACAGTTTCGTGGTCATCGTGACCAGATTGGCCAGTCCCACGGCGGTGATCATCCGCAGCACAATCACCACGCCGTTTGCATAATCCGCTGTCACCAGATGCCAAAGCGCAATCAGCACCACAAACGGCCAGATGATCCGCACCGCGCGCCACCCGGCCTGCGCAAAGTCGCGCCCCGGCAAAAGGTAAAGCGACACCATCAAGCCAAACCCGAGGATTTGCGGCGGCACGCTGCGCGCAGCAAAAAGCGCCACCGTGGCCAGCGCCAAAAGTCCAAGCTTCAGCCCCGCGGGCCAATCATGGGCACGGGTCTTAACCGGCGAGGTCAGTGAGATCATCACTCTCTCCTTGCCGCTGCATCTCATTCACGTAGTCGCGCAGAACCGCCCCCGGCGCCCCCTGCCCCGCAAGCTGCCCCTGATCGAGCCAGATCACCTGATCATACTCGCGCAGATCCTCGGGCGCGTGAGTCACATGCAGGATCTGCCCCGCATACCCCGCCAAGCGCCGCGACAGCTGCGCGCGGGTCGGCAGGTCCAACCCGGAAAACGGCTCGTCGAGGATCAACAGTTTTGGCTGCATCGCCAGCACCGCCATCAGGCAGACCAGTTGTTTCTGCCCCTGCGACAGGCGGCTGACATGGGCGTCGGCCCAATGAGGCACATCATACTCTGTCAGCAGGGATAGAGCCTGTTTTTCCGCGTCCTGTCGGGTTTGCCCAAGCTGGGTCAGGCCAAAGCTCAGCTCTTCGATCACGGTGGGAAAGATGATCTGGTGGTCGGGGTTTTGAAAGAGGATCCCCACCGTGGTCAGCGCCGCTTTGCGGTCCTGCCCCGGATCAATCCCGGCCACCCGTACATGCCCCTGATCGGGCAGGATCAGCCCCGCCACCAGCCGCGACAGCGTGGTTTTGCCAGAGCCGTTGCGGCCCACAACCCCCACCCGCGCGGCATCCACCGTCAGGGACAGGTCGGGCAAGATCACCTTGCCATCGCGCGCAAACTGCACCCGATCCAGTGTCACACCTGTGGTTGGCGCGTTCATCGTCACGTCTGTCCCCAAAAAGATCTGGCCCACCGGATTCGCACCCGTTTCGGTGCTTTTACGAGGTTCCTGATGGAATTGCGATCCGCAGTTAGTGTGATGGCGAAATCCCCTGGAACGATTTCACACTGCGCAAGATCACATTGGTCTGCGCACTGTCCACGGCCGGCAGGCGAAACAGCACTTTTTCCAGAAAATGGTTATAGGCCTCCAGGTCACGCACGATCACCCGCAAATGATAATCCGCCTGCCCGGTGGTGGCGAAACATTCGACCACCTCGGGGCGGGTTTCGATCACGCGAATGAACTCGGCCAGTTTGTCCGGGTCGTGGCGCGTCAGCTGCACATGGACCATCGCCTGAAACCCCATCCCGGCGCGGGCGGCGTCCAGCTGCGCGGCATATCGTCGGATCAACCCCGCCTCTTCCAACGCACGCACCCGCCGCCAGCAGGACGAGGCCGACAGGCCCGCCTTTTCGGCAAGATCCGCGTTGGAGATGCGGCAGTCGCGCTGCAACAGGGACAGCAGTTTCCAGTCAATTTCATCAGGGATCATGACAGCTCGTTTCAAATTTTGCCTCTCATTGATCACTTTATCCACATAGTTCCGGTTTCGGCCAGTTTTTTGGTCACCTTACCCACGTATTCTGAATGAATATTGGTGAACCCGTTCAGAATTTTCAGTTCGCAAGCCCCAACGCAGAAGGGTGTCCCCATGACCTACCACGCCGCCGACCACACGCCGAACCTCGCCGCCTATCGGTTGGAGGATCGATACACGAAACCCAATGGCCGGGTTTTCCTGACCGGCACGCAGGCCCTGGTGCGGATCATGTTCGATCAGGCGCGGCGCGACCGGGCGGCGGGGTTGAACACGGCGGGCTTCGTGTCGGGCTATCGCGGATCGCCCCTGGGGGCGCTGGATCTGGAGTTTTGGAAGGCGCGCGAACAAACCAAATCCCACAACATCACCTTCATGCCCGCAGTCAACGAAGACCTGGGTGCGACCGCCGTGTTGGGCGCGCAACAGGCCACGCTGGACCCGGATTGCGAGGTCGAGGGTGTGTTTTCCATGTGGTACGGCAAGGGGCCGGGGGTGGATCGGTCGGGCGATGCGCTGAAACACGGGAACGCCTATGGGTCGGCCCCCAAGGGCGGCGTGCTGGTGGTGGCGGGGGATGACCATGGCTGTGTCTCGTCATCCATGCCGCATCAATCCGACGTGGCCTTCATGTCCTGGTTCATGCCCACGCTGAACCCGGCGTCGGTGGGCGAATACCTTGAGTTCGGAGAATACGGTCTGGCCCTGTCCCGGTTTTCCGGCACATGGGTGGGGTTCAAAGCGATTTCCGAAACGGTCGAAAGCGGCCAATCGGTCGAATTGCGCAAGGATAGGGTCTTTTCTTACCCCAAGATTGACCTGCCCCCTGGTGGGCTGCACATCCGCCCGTCAGACCTGCCCAGCCCCGAGATTGAGAAACGGATCGAATACAAGCTGGCCGCAGTGGAGGCCTTTGTCGAAGCCAACCCGATCGACCGGCGCATTTATGATGTGAAGGACGCGACATTCGGCTTTGTCACCACCGGCAAAGGGCATCTGGACCTGATGGAGGCTCTGCGCCTGCTGGGTCTGGATGAGGCCGCGTGCCGCCGGTTGGGCATCGACATTTACAAGGTTGGCATGGTCTGGCCGCTTGCGCGCCGCGATGCGCTCGCGTTTGTGCGCGGCAAGGAAGAGGTGATGGTGATCGAGGAAAAACGTGGCATCATCGAAAGCCAGTTCAAGGAATATTTCTATGACTGGCCCGGCGATAAGCCGGAAAAGATGGTGGGCAAGCATCGCGCGGCAGGCGACCCGCTGTTGCCCTGGACCGGAGAGCTGAGCCCCCTGTCGCTTGTCCCTTACATCGCGGAGCGGCTGGACCGGTTTTTCCCTTCCGAAGGTCTGGTCGACAAGGCCCGGGCCCTGACGGCCCCTCCCAAATTGTCGCTCAGCGTGCCCGGGGCCACCAGAACGCCCTATTTCTGCTCGGGCTGTCCGCATAATACCTCAACCCGCGTGCCAGATGGGTCGCGCGCGGCGTCCGGCATTGGTTGCCACGTGATGGCCAGCTGGATGGGGCGCAACACGGGCGGTTACGCACAAATGGGCGGCGAAGGGGTGCCGCATGTGGTGGCGTCGAAATTCAACGGCGGCAAGCATATGTTCCAGAACCTGGGCGAAGGCACCTGGTATCATTCCGGGTCTCTGGCGATCCGGCAGGCGGTGGCCGCGAACACCAATGTGACCTTTAAAATCCTCTACAATGACGCGGTGGCGATGACCGGCGGGCAGCCGGTGGATGGGCCGATTTCGGTGCAGGGCATTGCGCAGACCTGCCGCGCCGAAGGGGTGGATCACATCGCGCTGATCTCGGACGATATTTCCAAATTCAACCCCGGCGATTTCCCCCGTGGCACGCATTTCCACGACCGCAAGGATCTGGACATGGTGCAGCGCCAGATGCGCGACATTCCCGGCGTGACGGTGATCTTGTACGAACAGACCTGCGCCACGGAAAAACGCCGCCGGCGCAAGCGCGGCACGATGGAGGACCCGAAACGGTTCGCCGTGATCAACCCGCTGGTCTGCGAAGGCTGCGGCGATTGCTCGGTTGCGTCCAATTGCCTGAGCATCGAGCCGATCGACACCGAATTTGGCCGAAAGCGCAAGGTGAACCTATCGAGCTGCAACAAGGATTTTTCCTGCCTCGAAGGGTTTTGCCCCAGCTTTGTCACGGTCGAAGGTGCCAAACGGCGTAAGAAAACCGGGGCCGCGGTGGACTTGGCCCCGCTGCTTGACGGCCTGCCCACGCCCACCCTGCCCCCCCTTACAGCCCCCTTTGACCTACTGGTCACGGGCGTCGGGGGGACGGGTGTGGTCACCGTTGGCGCGCTGATCACCATGGCGGCCCATCTGGAAGGCAAAGGATCAAGCGTGCTCGATTTCACCGGATTTGCGCAGAAATTCGGCACGGTGCTGAGTTACATTCGGCTGGGCCGCAGCCCCGACGCGATCCACCAGGTGCGCATTGATCAGGGCATGGCGGATGCGGTGATTGGCTGCGACGTGGTTGTCAGCTCGGCCCCGAAAGCGTCGATGCATTACCGCAACGGCACGCGGATGGTGCTGAACCACGCGGAAATGCCAACAGGTGACGTGGTGCTGAACCGCGACGCGGATCTGAAGGTAGATCAGCGGGTCGCGGTGATTGCGGGTGCGATTGGCGATGGAAACCTGTCGGGCTTTGATGCCAACGCCATGGCTGAACGCCTGTTGGGCGACGCGGTCTTTGCCAATGTGATGATGCTGGGCTTTGCCTGGCAAAAAGGGCTGGTGCCGGTGGGTGAAGAGGCTTTGCGACAGGCGATCAATCTGAACGGTGTGGCGACCCAGCAAAACCTGCGCGCCTTTGACATGGGGCGGGTGATGGCAGATCGGCCCGACGTGCTGGCGCCCCCCTCCCCTGCCCCGGTTCCGCAGACCGCGGCCGAGCTGATCGCGCGTCGCGCCGCGATTTTAACCGAGTATCAGGATGCGGATTACGCGCTGCGTTATCGCGATACGCTGACTCGGTTCCGCGATGGGCTGGCGACGTCTGATCGCGAGGAATTTCTGATGATCGCGGCCAAATCGCTCTTTAAACTGATGGCTTATAAAGACGAGTTCGAAGTGGCCCGTCTGCACCTCGATCCGGCCTTTTTGGCTGAATTAGAGACGGAGTTTGAGCCGGGCTTCACCATCAACTACCACCTTTCCCCGCCGGGTTTCGCGGGCGAAACCGACAGTCGGGGCCGACCGGGAAAACGGCAGTTTGGGCCGTGGATGAAATCGGCGTTCTGCGTGCTGACCCGGTTGAAATTCCTGCGCGGCAGCGTTGCGAACCCCTTTGGCCACACGGCAGAACGACGGCAGGAACAGCGTCTGATTGACTGGTACGAATCCGTCTTGGCACAGCTGCCCACCCCTTCATCGGTTCAAGACCGCGAGGGGATTAGAACCATCCTCGCAGCACCGCTCGACATGCGCGGCTTTGGGCCGGTGAAAGACGCAGCCATTGCCGCAGAAATGGACAAAGTGAACGCGGCGTTGCGGTCTCTGGGGATCACGCCGCCGAAAATGTAACCACATCGCCGTCGGCGGCCTCGGCATCTTCGGCATCGTGGGTCACCATCAACACCGGCAGATCGCGCGCCTTTGCGCGGTCAAACACAAGGCGGCGCACCTTTGCGCGCAGATCTGCATCCAGGCCGGAGAACGGCTCGTCCAGCAACAGCGCCTTCGGGTCTGACAACAGCATCCTCATCAACGCCACGCGCGCGCGTTGACCACCCGACAGGGTTGCGGGGTCGCGGTCGGCAAAACCGGTCAGATCCACCTCGGCCAGCGCGGTGTCAACCTTGGCCCGGCGCGCAGCGCGGCTGCCGCCGGGGGCAAGACCGAAAGCCAGATTGGCCCCAACCGACATATGCGGAAACAGCAGCGCGTCCTGAAAGAGAATGCCGACGCGGCGCTGGTGCGGCGGCAGATCGGTGATGTCCGCGCCGTTCAGACGAATGCGGCCCGTGCAGAAAAACGCCGTCGGCAAAGACCCTGTTACAGCGGAAAGCAGGGTGGATTTGCCCACACCGGACGGCCCCATGATGGTCAGAACCTCGCCCGGTCCAATCACGCGGTTCAGCGACACCAAGGGGGCATTGCCGTGTGAAATCTCCACCTGATCGAACGCCAGCCCGGTTTGCACGTTATCCATGTTTCAACCCCTTTCGGTTGCGCCAGACAAAGGCCGGAATGGCCAGCGCCAAGGCAAAGGGCAGCATCGCCGCGAGGACCTGTAACAGCCCAAAGACGCCGATCGCCCGACGATCCCCGCCCGAAGCCAGCGCCACCGCCTCGGTGGTCAGGGTTTCCACCCGCCCCCCGCCCACCAGAAGCGTCGGCAAATATTGCCCCACCGACACCGATACCCCCACAGCGATGGCCGTGAGGATCGGCGCAAGCAGCATCGGCAAGCGCACCCGCCACAAGATTCGGTCGGCAGAGGCCCCAAGCGCCGCGGCCACCACCGCCTGCCGCCGATCCCAGTGCATCCAGGGATCCTGCAGCGACAGGCGCAAATAGGGCAGCACAAACACCAGATGCGCCAGCACCACGGCCCCCCTGCCCGTCTCGACCCCGAGGGTCAACATCAGGGTCTGCAATCCGGGCAGAAACGCCACCTGTGGCACCAAAAGGGGCAGATACAAGAGCCACATGCCCCGCCGGGTCAGGCGCAGGTCATAGCGTTCCTCCGCTTCTAGGCAGCCGAGGGTTAAAAACAGACCCAAACCCACCGCAATCACTGCAATCCAGGCGGTTTCGCCAATGGCAACCCAACTGCCCGCCCCGTGGCGGTGCCAGCTGCGTAAGGTGAATTGGTCGGGGAACAGGTCGGGAAAGCTCCAAAACCCGGCAAAGGACCAAATCAAGAGACTGATCAGGCCCAAAAACAGCAGGAGCGCGACTGAGAGCGCCCCCAGAAGCCCCAAGGCGCGCGGTGCAGGCCCTGCCCCCCATCGCTGCCCGCGATACGCCACAGCGGCGCTGAGGCGCGTCACAAGCCGTTCAAACCCGATCCAGAGGCCAATGCCCGCCGCCACCAGCCCCAATTGCACCAGCGCCCCCGCCGCGGCGCGCAGGCGAAAGGCCAGATCAGGGTCGGACATCCAGCGTACGATCTGCACCGACAAGGTCGACGGCGTGGACGGGCCCAAAATGATCGCCACATCCACAACCGACATCGACCAGGCCAGCACTACCAACACCGGCAGGCGGATTTGTGTATAAATCGCTGGGAACACCGCGAACAGCCACCCGGACACGCGCCCATAGCCCAAAGATTGCGCGACCAACAGGCGGCGCGCGCCGTTGACCTGCCCCAGGGCCGCGATGGACATCAGCAGCAGGAACGGTACTTCTTTCATCACCATGCCCGCGATCAACGACATGCCCCACGGGTCTTGCAAGATCAACAGGTCGGGCGGGCGGTCCCACCCGGTCAGCCAAGGTGAAAACAGGCGGGCGATCCACCCTGACGGAGCAATCAGGAACGCCAACCCAAACGCGGCCGCCGCGTGTGGCACCGACAACAGCGGGGCCAGCGCACGTTCGACCCAGCGAAAGGTCGGTGTGCCCGCCCACCCGGCGAGGATCAGGGCCACGATGCCCAAGGACAGGCCCGCCGCAACCATTCCAGTTACAAAGGACAGCCGCACAGAGGGCCAGAACCCCGGCCAGGCGATCAGATCACGCATCGGATCCAGCGAGGGACCGGTCAGCCCTGCCGCTGGCAAATGCCCAAAGGCCGGCAAGATCGTTCCGTAAAGCCCTGCGGCCACCGGCCCCAGCATCGCCAGCAGGGTCAGCGACGGTAATAGTGGAAGAAATCGATGGCGTGGTGACATCTGACCCTCTCAATGGCCCGGAAGTTTCGTCACAAACCGCCGGGTTAGAGACTGTTTTACTCGGTAACGCCGTAACGTTTCTGCCAATCCTCCGCGATCCGGGTCATCCAGCTGGGATGGGGTTCGGCCTGCACCTGCCCCAATTCCGCGGGCGACAGCGTGGCAATCCCCAGATCCAGCGCGTCGAACCGGGCACGCTCCTCCTCGGTCAGCGCGTCCATGTTCAAAACGGTGCCATAGCCCAGCACGTTGGGGTCCTGCGCGCGCGCCTGCGTTTCGGGGCTGAGCAGGAAATTCGCCAGCACCATCGCCCCTTCCTTGGACCCGGAGTTATACGGAATCGCCACGAAAGATGCGTTGCCGATAGTGCCCTTTTCAAAGACGAAGGTGCGCACCGTGTCGGGCAGCTCGTAATTCGCGATCGCGGTCGACGCCTCGCCCGGGCTGAAGGAAATCGCGAGATCCAGCTCGCCATCGTTGATCAACTGGATCTGGCGCGTCCCATTGGGCGGATAGGCGCGCCCGTCGCGCCACAATACGGGGGTGAGGTCCGCGAGGTAATCCCACAGCGGCTGGGTCACCTCGTCATAGGTGGCGTCGGTTGCGGGCATTTGCAGCACGGTGGGATCCTCGATCAGATCCACCAACATCTGTTTCAGGAACGTCGTCCCCAGGAAATCAGGAGGCTGCGGGTAGGTGAATCGGCCCGGATGGGCCTGCGCCCATTCCAGGATCGCATTGGCCGAGGGCAGCGGTGCGTCAATGTCGGCGGTATCGTACATGAACACCACCTGCGCCATGGCCCAGGGGCTTTCATACCCGTCAACCGGCACCGTGAAATCGGTCTGGACGGTCTTGCCTGTGACATCGACCTTGGACCAGCCGGGCAGGTCCTCGGCAAAGGGGCCAAACAGCAGGCCCGCTTCTTTCATCGACGCGAAGTTGGCCCCGTTGATCCAGATAAGATCAATCGCCCCGTCCGTATCCTGACCGGCCTCTTTTTCCGACAAAACGCGGGTGACGGCATCGGCGGTGTCGGTCAGTTTCACATGCTCGACCGTTACGCCATAGTCGGCTTTCACCCGATCCCCGGCCCATTCGATGAACGCGTTGGTGGTCGGCGATCCGCCCCAGGCGTTCCAATACACGGTCTGGCCATTTGCGGTCGCGACCACCTGATCCCAGTTTTTTGGGTCCGTATCTGCCCACACTGCAAAGGGCAAAAAGGCGCTGACCAAGGCAGCTTTCATTAGCGTCGATGTCATGGGGACTCCCTGTTCATTCGTTGATCGCAAAGGCACGATAGGCGCCGTAAACTCGCAAACCCGCCGTCATCAGACACAGCAGGCCAAACCCCAAAGCCAAGGGGGAAAACATGGTTGGAAGAAGGCACAAAATCACAAATAATGCAATTGTTTCAGTGCCTTCCAAGATCCCATTGGAATAATAGAGCGATTTCACCCCCTGCGCTTTGGTCTGCATCCCTTTTTTCTCGGCCAATATGGCATAGCCCAGAAAACTTGCGCCATTCACGTAAAACGCAAACAACAGGAAAGAGCCTGAAACCGCATTCGCAATTGGATCGGCCAGGATAAACCCAAGGGGAACTGCCCCGTAAAAGGCAAAATCGCTGGCAATATCCAGATAGCCTCCGAAATCTGATTTTCGCCCCGCCCGGGCAACCGCGCCATCCAAACCATCCGCGAGACGAGATGCGAGGATGAATATCAGGCCTGGCAGATAGTGCTCCAGGGCAATCAACGCGGCGGCGATCAGTCCAAACACCAACCCGATCAGAGTGACCGAATTGGCCGAAACCCCACGCCCCGCCAAATGACGCCCCACCACATTAAGCGGCGGATCAATCAGTTTTCGCATGGCTCGATCCAGCATGACCTTCCTTTCGCATCACCCAATAATCGGGTGCCTTTACTGGTCTATGACGCAGCCCGGGGTGTAGGTCTATTGCCCCAACGAAAATGTGACCACCTGTTAGCAAGAAGGTGCACCGAGCCACCCAGGTTTCGTGGCGAAACCTGGGCATGGCATCAGGGCTGCAACAGGCGACGCAATTCGGTCAGGGCGGCATCGACAAACGCCTCATCAACCCCCTGCCCTTCAAATCGCAGCATCAAACCACGATCGTCGTGATCACGCGAAACCGTCACGGGCCCTGAAGACCGCAGCAGCTCCAATGCCCCCGATGCAGCCGGTTTGCTTGCAGATTTCGGGCGTCCCCCTCGGCTGGCATCGCGCGGACCAGTTTCTGACATCTCGATCACCGGAAGCAACGCCGCCCATTCGCTCTCGGCGTCCGTGGCCTGTGACGCAGCCAGTTTTTCGCGCAACTCCGTCACATGCCCCATGCGCAGCGTCGACGCCAACCGCAACCCCTGCTTTTCAGTCAGTTGCTCCGCATATCGCATCAAATCCCCCAGATCCTCAAAGACCTGCGCAAAAGACCGAACCTTTGATCGCTTTGCCTTTGACGCTGATGCGAACAGCTGACGCACGGCATCCTCGATCGTCTCAAACGCGCCGTTTTGGGTCGAAACAACGGCAATTCTGCCGCGTTCAAAATGGCTGAGCTGTGATCGAACTTCGTTTTCCTCAACCATTGCGACAAACGCTTCGGGAACAGTGTCTATCGGCTTGATCAGAGCCTTTACTGTCGCGAATTTTTTATCCCCTGACTGGGCGTGCAGCGCCTTGATTGCCAGAATGCGTCGATACCCCGACACAACGCCGTAGATGCACTGCTCTTTTGGGGTCTTGAGCGCATAAACTTCAACCGGCAACCGCAATCCATTGGTTGCAATCGATGCCTTCAATTCCTCCAGCTCAACCTCATCCACAGTGACGCGATCACGAATCATATCTTCCAGATCAATCTGCTCCAGCGGCACTTCGCGCATGACCAGACCTTTGGCCTCAGCCTCCCGCAGCCGTTGCGCATCGGCGCTGTCTTTGGCAATTGCCTCCCTTGCACCGGGCTCCAGAACCGGGCTTTGACTGGCCGCCTCTGCGGCCACCTGAGCGATGGGTGCCATCGCACCTTTCGTGGGGGTTTCGCGGCGAAACTCCTCTTCCAGCCGGTTCAGGTCTTCGGCGCTCGGGGCTTCCAGCTTCCGTCGTTTCGCCATCTTACGCCTCCTCCGCTTCGCGGTTCGCCAATTGCAGGTCGCGCCACCAGCAGCCTAGGATCAGCTCTTTCACCTCGGCCCAGGTGCGGTCAAACGTTTCGCGCCCGCGCACATAAGTATCGCGGTTGAACTCGCGATAATCCGCTTCATAGATGCCATTCACCTGCTCGCCGGCCTGACCCACCATGGCGGTGACCTCTTGCCGATAGGTGGTCATGAAATCGCCGAAATAGGCCTGGATGACATTGGCCAGATCGGTCTGCTGCGCCGCATCAAACCGGGTGATCAACGCGCGCACCGCGTCCCATTCAAAGCGAATTTCGCCCAAACCATGCTGCCGCCGAAGCGCGTTTTCGCCTTCTTCAATCGACGCAAAGGTCGAATACAACATGTCAAAAAACCGGCCTGTAGAGTCGAATTCGAGGAAAGATGCCCCGAGCGGGATCAGCAGAATATCCGCAGCGGCCAGCGCGTTGATGGTCAGGTAGCCAAGCGCCGGGGGAGTGTCGAGGATGATCAGGTCATACTCAGACAACAGCCCTTCACTTTCCAAGAAACCGGTCAGCGCATCCCACAGCGGCCAGGACCGCAATTGCATCCGCCAGACCGGCACCTGGAATTCAGCCCAATAGAGGTTCAGCTGCGCGCCGATCAGGTCAATATTCGGCCAATGGGTTGGTTGGATGACTCGTTTGGCGTCAAACTCCAGCGCCTCTTTCAACGTTTCATCAAGGGGCAGGGGGGGCTGCCCGGCGGCGGCGCGCACTTTGTTTTCATCTTCCAAAAACTGCGCGTAATGTTTCGCCATCAATGGGAATGCGGTCTGCCATTCGTCTTCCACCTCACCGCCCATGATCGAGGTCATCGATCCCTGGCTGTCGAGGTCAATCACCAGCACTTTGTACCCATCCAACGCCGCGGACATGGCGAGGTGCCCGGCCGTCGAGGTTTTTCCCACGCCGCCTTTGAAGTTCGCCACCGCCAGCACCTTGGCGTCCAAACCTTCCGGGCGCCATGGTCGGTATTCGCGGGTGGCCACGCCTTCGGCCGCGAAATGATCGCGCAGCTTCAACACGTCAGCGAGCGAAAACCATTTCGATCCGCCTTCGCCTTCGCCTTGCGGCAAGTCGGGGTTTTGTTTCAGAACGCGGCGAAAATGGGCTGGGGCGACCGGGATCAGGTATTTGCAGATCTCCCAGGTTGAGAATTTGCGCAACCGTTTGCGCCCATCGGGAGCATAGCCACGTTTGGCCAGATCGTCCCGCCCACGTGCGGCAAAGCTTGCCGCTTTGGCGAATCGGGCGGTGTTGATAGGGTCAGTTAACTTTTCGGCGGCGTCTTCGGGATTGATGTTGAAATAGGGCGGAGGTGGGGTTTGTGCTGCTCTTGCCATGGTTTTCCCAATATGTGCGCTTTTCTTGCACTTATTGCGTAAACCATCTGACATGGGATTGGCAAATGAAACATAATGCGTTCTCAACCTTGGTTTCGCCGCGAAACTCATGAAAAAGACATCAGCAATGCTTTTATTTATTTAAGGACTTTAGATTCTTTGCCTCCAATTATACGCATCATTACAATTAGATAGATGTGTTCGGGTGCCCGATTGCGGTGTGAAGGGGACCCGGTTACGGGAGCATAGGGCGCCATATGCAGGGGGAAGGTATCCGATTCGCAGGAATGAGGGGTCCAGCCTGCGGTTTCTCTGGATAACTCGGCAATTCTGGGGATAACTTGCCTGAAGAGACCCGGTGCTGTCCCGTGTTTGGGTCCCTTAATCCTCGATAGGTACCCGTGTGCGGGACAACGTGCGCCTGTTAAAGGAACCCTTAGTGGTATTGATTGCAGGTTCCTGTCATGCGAAACTCAGAACGCATTACAGAGGTCGAGCAGAATGGACCCGATTCCCAAAGAGCGCCTGACCGGCGCATTGCGACGCGACAGCGTCAAGAAAAACGTGGCCGCGATTCACGTCTCGGGCAAGCTGTCGCTGTTGCAGCGCAAATTGTCCAATGTGCTGCTGCTCAATGCCTATGACACGCTGACGACGCAGCAAAGCCACCGGATTGATGCGCGCACGCTCTGTGCAATGATCGGATATAACTCCAATGATTTTGACACGCTGAAAGCGTCGCTGCGCGGGCTGGCCGAAACGGTGGCGGAATGGGATATGCTGGATGAAGCGGGGCGCCAGGAATGGGGGGTCTCGGCACTGTTGTCATATGCCAAGCTGAAGGGGGGGATTTGCGAATATGCTTACTCCCCGGCGCTGGCCGAAAAGCTGCACGACCCAAAGGTTTTTGCGCTGATCAACCTCAATATCCAGCGCCAGTTCACCGGGGGGCACGCGCTGGCGCTTTATGAAAACTGTTTTCGCTTTGTGAATACCGGGTCGACCGGCTGGTGGTCGCTGGAGATTTTCCGGCGTCTGATGGGGGTGGATGACAGCGACTATTACAAGAGCTTCAAGCATCTGAACGCGAAGATCATCAAGCCCGCCGTGGCCGAGGTGAACAAGGTCAGCGACATTATCGTCACACCGGAAACCCGGAAAATGGGGCGGTCGGTCACGGATATTCGGTTCCGGATCAAACGCAATCCGCAGCTGACCATTCTCGATATCGACGACGGGGCAGGGGTGCGGTCCACGCCCACTTATGAACGGTTGACGCAACTGGGGGTGAGCGACCGGCTGGCCCGGCAATGGATTGCGCAGCATGGGGACGATTATGTGGCCGAAAAGATCAGCCTGGTGGAAACCCGTGAGGGGGTGAAAAGCCCGGTCAAATACCTGTCGGCGGCAATCTCCGAAGATTATCAGCCGGGGCAGGGGGAGCCGAGCAAACCGCTGACCCCGGAGGTACGGCGTCGCGCAGCCCGTTTGGGACGTGTGATGGAGGTCGTGTCAGGGTGCAGTCCAACCCGTAAAGATGCCGACCGCCGCCTGTTCATGAGCCAGCTGGCCGACCCGGATGCGCGTGATGATTTCGAACGGCACGGATGGACCTCTGCCCTGAATGTCGAAGCGATCTTTGCGTTCTGGGAAGAGATGGAGCCGGGCATTTTTGATGATGCTTAACCACAAAAAAGGTCTCTAACCCTAGGGATAGAGACCTTTTTCGGTGAAGAGGGGAGGGCGCCTCAGGCGGCTTTGGCGGCATAGGAAGATTGCCGCAGAGCACAGGGTGTCATGTCATAAATCGCGCGGAACCAGCGGGTCAGGTTTGAGGTGGCCCCAAAGCCCGTGGCGATGGATATCTCGCGCAGGGACATGCTGGTGAGCGTGATCAGTTGATGGGCACGTTCCAGCCGCAGGGTGCGATAGACCGCCAGTGGGGTTTCGCCGGTCAGATCCATGAAACGGCGCTGCAACTGGCGCGAAGAGATCCCGTGCCGGTCGGCCAGTTCCTCAATCGCCAGAGGTTGTTCCAACTCTGCCAGCATCGTGTCTAATGCAGCGCAAACAAGCCGATCCCCGCCGGATTTCTGGCGCAGGGCGAGGGCAAATTTGCTTTGCGTCTGCTCCAACCCTGTTTCAATGCCCACATAATCGCCAAGCGCACCGGCGACATAGCTGCCATGGCGGTGGGCGAATTGTTCCAGCAGAAGGTTCAGCGCGGCAAAGCTGCTGATGGCGCTGTCGATCCGGCCGGTCGAGGCGTATTTCTGGCCTGTTTCAGTGGTGGTCAGACCCTCTTCCTCTGCGGCGGCCAGGAAATTGGGATGGATGGCCAGGGGCAGGTCCATGGCCTGACCCGATTGGCACATCAGAAACACCGCGCCGCCGACCAGAATGGACCGGCCTGACAGGCGCAGGATTTGCTGGGCCCGGGCGCGGGTGTCGCGCGAAAACGACCAGCGGGATCGGATGTCGCCCAGAAACAGCACGGTGCGGTCGCGCCAATACAGCGGATCGGTAAAGTGGCTGTCCGACAATGTGTGACTTTCCACCACATAAAGGCTGTTTGGCGCCATTTCATTGGCGGCGGCGAACAGGTCGATGAACATCTGGGTGCTGGCAGAACTGGCACCGTCGGGCAGGATGATGTTCACCCGATGCACGTTCAGATGTGGTGCGGGCAGATGTGGTGCGGGCAGATGCGGTGCGGGCGATCCGGTGGGCGTCGCCGGGGGGGCGTCATGCTCGGATAGAGCGGGAGAGAACGAGGTCATGGCTTGTCTCCTGCGAAAGCATTTCGATTTTGACCCGACACAGGGGAAGCCGAAACGCAGTAAGAGATATCAATGTCGCGGGCGGTTCGGAATAAACATGTGCCTCACGTTTATCCCGAAACGCTTTGGGATCACCCCGCCGGCGCACCGGCGGGGCAGGGGTCTTGGTCGAATGGGCTTATTCGGCCGCGTCTTCATAGGCCTCCATCGGCGGGCAGGTGCAGACGAGGTTGCGGTCGCCATAGGCGTTGTCCACGCGGTTGACCGGCGACCAGTATTTGTCGACGCCCAGCGAACCTGCGGGGAAACAGGCCGCTTCGCGCGAATAGGGACGATCCCAATCGCCCACCAGGTCGCGCACCGTGTGCGGCGCATTCTTCAGCGGGTTGTTTTCCGCGTCGATCTTGCCGTCGATGATGTCCTGCGCTTCGGCCCGGATCGACAGCATGGCGTCACAGAAGCGGTCCAGCTCGTCCTTGGGTTCCGATTCGGTCGGTTCCACCATCAGCGTGCCCGCCACCGGCCAGGACATGGTCGGCGCGTGGAAGCCGCTGTCGACCAGACGTTTGGCCACATCATCCACCGTCACATGCGCCGCCTCGTCCAGCGGGCGGGTATCGAGGATGCATTCATGCGCCACACGGCCCGTTTCCGAGGTGTAGAGGATCGGGTAGGCATCCTTCAGACGCGCGGCGATATAGTTGGCGTTCAGGATCGCCACTTTGGTCGCCTGCGTCAGGCCAGCACCGCCCATCAACAGCACATAGGCCCAGCTGACCGGCAGGATCGAAGGCGAGCCATAGGGCGCAGCCGAAACCGGACCAATCGCGTCGTTCAATTCCGGGTGACCGGGCAGGTAGGGTTCGAGGTGCGAGCGCACGCCAATCGGACCCATGCCGGGGCCGCCCCCGCCATGCGGGATGCAGAAGGTTTTGTGCAGGTTCAGGTGCGAAACATCGCCGCCGATCTTGCCCGGCTGGGCCAAGCCGACCATGGCGTTCATATTGGCGCCGTCGATATAGACCTGCCCGCCATATTCATGGGTCAGATCGCAGACCTCTTGCACGGTTTCTTCGAACACGCCGTGGGTCGACGGATAGGTGATCATGCAGGCGGCCAGCTGTTCGGAATGCTCCGCGGCCTTGGCCTTGAAATCCGCCACGTCGATATTGCCGCTTTCATCCGCTTTCACCGGCACAACCTTATAGCCCACCATCTGCGCGGTGGCGGGGTTGGTGCCGTGGGCCGAGGTCGGGATCAGGCAGACATTGCGGTGCCCATCGCCACGGGCCTCGTGGTAGTTGCGGATGGTCAGAAGGCCGGCATATTCGCCCTGTGCGCCCGAATTCGGCTGCATCGAAATCGCGTCATAGCCGGTGATCTGGCACAGTTTGTCGCTGAGATCCGCGATCATTTCCTTATACCCAAGCGCCTGATCTTCCGGCACAAACGGGTGCAGGTTGGCAAATTCGGGCCAGGTGACCGGGATCATTTCGATCGTGGCATTCAGTTTCATGGTGCACGACCCCAGCGGGATCATTGCACGGTCCAGCGCCAGGTCACGGTCGGCCAAGCGGCGCATATAGCGGGTGATCTCGGCCTCGGCCCGGTTCTTGTGGAAGATCGGGTGGGTCAGATATTCGCTTTCACGCAGCGCATAGTCAGGCAGGCGATAGGCGCGGTTCTTCACGCTGTCGTCTTTTTTGTCGATACCAAAGGCACCCCAGACCGCTTCGATGGTTTCCGCGCGGGTCTGTTCGTCCAGCGAAATGCCGATCCGGTCGTTGCCCACTTTGCGCAGGTTCACGCCACGGGCCACGGCGGCCTCCATCACGGTTTTCTGCAGCGGGCCGACCTTGATGGTGATCGTGTCAAAGAACACGGCCGGATCCACCTTGAACCCGTGCTCTTCCAACCCGGCGGCGAGGCGCGAGGTCTTGCGGTGCACCGATTGGGCGATTGCCTTGATCCCGTCAGGGCCGTGATAAACCGCATACATCGACGCCATAACCGCCAGCAGCGCCTGTGCGGTACAGACGTTGGAGTTGGCTTTTTCGCGGCGGATGTGCTGTTCGCGGGTTTGCAGGGCCAGGCGATAGGCCTTGTTGCCGCGCGAGTCGATCGACACACCGATGATCCGGCCCGGCATCGAGCGTTTCAGCTTGTCGGTCGAGGCCATATAGGCGGCGTGCGGGCCGCCATAGCCCATCGGCACCCCAAAGCGCTGGGTCGAGCCAATGGCGATATCTGCGCCCATTTCGCCGGGCGATTTCAACAGCGCCAGCGCGAGGATGTCCGCGGCGACAATCGCGATGCCTTTGTGTTCGTGGATCGCTGCGATCTCGGCGGAATAGTCCCGCACATGGCCATAGGTGCCGGGGTATTGGAAGATCGCACCGAAATAGGCACCGGGGTCCAGCTCGTCCGGGTCGGCCACGGTCACATCAACGCCCAGCGGCTTGGCGCGGGTCTTGATCACTTCGATGGTTTGCGCGTGGCAGTTGCGGTCGACAAAGAAGGCCGAGGCGTTCGATTTCGACTTGCTGCCGCGTTTCGCCATGGCCATGGCTTCGGCCGCGGCGGTGGCTTCGTCCAGAAGCGAGGCATTGGCCACGGGCAGCCCGGTGAAATCCGACACCATGGTCTGGAAGTTCAAAAGCGCCTCAAGCCGACCTTGGGAAATCTCGGGCTGATAGGGCGTGTAAGCCGTGTACCAGGCCGGGTTTTCCAGGATGTTGCGCAGGATCGGCGCAGGGGTGGTGGTGCCGTAATAGCCCTGACCGATCAGCGAGGTTAGAACCTTGTTCTTATTCGCGATCTCTTTCATGTGGAACAGCGCGTCGCGTTCGGTCATCGCGTCGCCCCAATCCAGCGGGTCTTCCTGGCGGATGGCGGGCGGCACGGTGGCGTCGATCAGCTCGTCAAGCGTCTTGAAGCCGATGGTCTGCAGCATATCGGCCATCTCTTGCGGAGAGGGGCCAATGTGGCGGCGATTGGCGAAGTCATAGGCTTCGTAGTCGGTCAGTTTGAAGGCCATGCTATGATCCTTTGCGTGGGGTGGTGCCCCGCCGGTTGCACGCGGCGGGGAATTGGGGCAGGGGGTTTAGCCGATGAAGGCTTTGTAACCGTCCAGATCCATCAGATCGTCCAGCTGCGACGCGTCCGACAGTTTGATCTTGTAGATCCAGGCCGCGCTTTCCGGGCTTTCGTTCAGCGAACCGGGGTTGCCTTCCAGATCTTCGTTCACTTCAACCACAGTGCCGTCCACCGGGGCGTAGATTTCGGACGCGGCTTTCACCGATTCAATCACGCCGATCTCATCGCCTTTTTCGAAATCATCATCGGCTTCTTTCTGCTCGATGAACACCACTTCGCCCAGTTGGTCTGCGGCGTGTTGGGTGATGCCGATGGTGGCCGTGTCACCTTCAACGGTCAGCCATTCATGTTCTTCGGAGTAATAGGTGGTCATGTGACTCTCCTGCTTTTGCTTGGGTGCGATCTGGCGGATGCGCCGCGTCGCGATTTCACGTTTGAATTAGCGTTTGTAGTTCTGCTGGACGAAGGGCAGGGCAACGATTTCGGCCGGTTGCGCCTTGCCGCGGATGATCAGATTGACCTTTTCACCTGCTTCGCCATGTCCTTTGGCAACATAGCCCATGGCCACCGGACCACCAACCGTGGGGCCAAACCCGCCCGAGGTGATGGTGCCGATGGGGGTGCCCTCTGCGCATTGGATTTCCACACCCTGACGGGCGGGCGCGCGGCCTTCGGGCTTGATGCCAACCAATTTGCGTGCGGGGCCCTCAGTCAGTTCGCGCTGCACACGCTCTGCGCCCGGGAAACCGCCTTCTTCCTTGCGGCGTTTCTGGATCGCCCAGCCCAGCGACGCTTCGATCGGCGAGGTGTCATTGTCGATGTCATTGCCATAAAGGCAAAGACCGGCCTCAAGGCGGAGCGAGTCACGCGCGCCAAGGCCAGCCGGTTCACAATCTTCATGGGCGAGGAAGGCGCGGGCCACCTGTTCGGCTTTGTCTTCCGGGATCGAAATCTCGTACCCGTCTTCGCCGGTATACCCCAGACGCGAGATGCGGCACTCGACGCCGTTGATGTCGGCGACGGTGGTTTCCATGAATGTCAGGTCGCGGGCCGCAGGGCACAGCGCGCCCACCACGTCTTCGGCTTTCGGGCCTTGCACGGCCACCAGCGCGCGATCAAAGATCTCGATCACTTCAACGCCGTCCAGATGGGCCTTCATATGCGGGATGTCCTGGTGACGCATCGAGGCGTTGACCACCACAAAGAAATGATCCCCGGCATTGGACACGATCAGATCATCCATGATGCCGCCGTTTTGATTGGTGAAGAAACCGTAACGGGCCTTGCCCTCTTTCAGGGTCGCATAGGCCTGCGGGCAGATGGTTTCGAGCTTTTCGCCGATACCCTCGCCCTTCAGGATCACCTGACCCATGTGGCTGACGTCAAACAGAGCGGCCTTTTCGCGGCAATGCTTGTGTTCGCCCATGATCCCCATCGGGTATTGCACGGGCATATCCCAGCCGGCGAAATCAACCATCTTGCCGCCAAGTTCCACATGCAGGTCATAAAGCGGGGTGCGTTTGGGGGCATCGGTCATGTCAGTGCCTTTCCTTCGTGCAATGGCGGAGGGCCCGCCGGTGTTTTTTTAGGTTGGGTAGAGTGCCGCAAACCGGCACCCTTTGATTTTTGTTAAACCGTTTTGTGAAAACGATTTAGTCGCGCACTACGGTCACAGTGCAATGGGCGTTGCGCACCACGCGGGCCAGGTTCGGGCCGATTTCGTAATTCGGGAAATCGCCCTTGGACGAGGCAATGATGATGTGGTCGAAACCGTCCTTGTGGGCCAGCTTCAGGATCTCGCGATACACGCTGCCTTGCTCGATATGGATCGGAATATGCGACGCGTCATTTGCCTCAAAGATCGCTTCGATCTTGCCACGAACAAAGTCCTTTGCGCCAGAGCCATAGCCTTCGGGCAGGTTGGGCAGCTGGATGATCTCCGGTACCACTTCCACGGCGTGCAGTTCCGCGCCGTAAAACTTGGCCTGTTCCATCGCCAAAGGCAGGGCTTTTTTCCACGACCGATCATCGGTGTGATCAATGGTCAGAAGGATTTTCCTAGCCATGTTCATATCTCCGTATGAAATGTGGGAGAGAAGGGGGCCGGGTTACGGCCCCCCGGGTTTGGCTTATTCCGCAGCCTCGGACGAGGCCCCGCCTTGCGCCGCGAAATACTCGCGGGTCAGCTTCACGACGACCGGCGACAAGAGCGCCAGAGCGATCAGGTTCGGGATCGCCATCATCGCGTTCAGCGTATCTGCCAGAAGCCAGATGAAACCCAGATCAGCGGTGGCCCCGAAGTAGATCATCACGATCCACAGCACGCGGTAGGGCATCAGTGCGCGGGCGCCAAAGAAGAAGCCCACACATTTCTCGCCGTAGAACGACCAGCCAAGGATGGTGGTGAAGGCGAAGATCGACAGCGAAATGGCGATCAGCGATCCACCAATGCCCGGCAGCGAGGTTTCAAACGCCAGCGAGGTCAGCGCCGCGCCGCTTTCGCCCGAGGTCCAGGCCCCCGACGAGATGATCGCAAGACCCGTGATCGAACAGACGATGATCGTGTCGATGAACGTGCCCAGCATGGCGACCAGACCCTGGTTCACCGGGCTGTTGTTCGAGGCCGCCGCGTGGGCGATCGGTGCCGACCCCAGACCCGCTTCGTTCGAGAACACACCACGCGCCACACCAAAGCGGATCGCCGCCCAGACAGCGGCCCCCGCAAAACCACCGGTCGCAGCCGACGGGGTGAAGGCATAGGTGAAGACCATCGACAGGGCGTTGCCGATTTCACCGATATTGATCAGCAGCACCAGAAGACCGGCGATGATATAGCTCACCGCCATGAACGGCACCAGTTTCCCGGCAACCGCACCAATGCGCGAAATGCCACCCAGGATCACGGCAGCGGTCAGAACCATCAAGATCACACCGGTGACCGAAGTGTTCACGCCGAAGTTGCTGTCCAGCACCTGTGCCACACCGTTGGCCTGCACACCGTTGCCGATGCCAAAGGCCGCAACCGCGCCAAACAGCGCAAAGGCCGGGGCCAGCCAGTACCATTTCGCCGACAGTCCGTTTTTGATGTAATACATCGGGCCGCCCACAAAGTTGCCCAGCTCGTCGGTTTCACGGTATTTCACCGCGCAGACGGCTTCGGCATATTTGGTGGCCATACCCACCAGAGCGGTCATCCACATCCAAAAAAGCGCACCCGGACCACCAAGGAAAACCGCGGTGGCCACACCGGCGATGTTCCCGGTGCCGATGGTGGCCGACAGGGATGTCATCAGGGCGTTGAACGGGCTGATCTGCCCCTCACCTTGTGCTTCGCGCCCTTGAAAGAGCATCTTGAAGCCCATGCCAATCTTGAAAATCGGCATGAATTTCAACATGACCTGGAGCAAGAACCCCACCCCCAGAATCAGGACCAGCATCAGCGGCCCCCACACGACGCCATTGATGGCGCCCACAATATTATTCAACGCTTCCATGGTTTCCTCCCCATGATTTCTGCCCCCCGCGCAAGAAAATCGGCCTGACCCGACTGCGCGGTTTGTTCCTTCTTCATGTCGCTTTTGGGGGTCAGAGCGGCGTCTTTTCCCCTACGTCACATGAAGCGCGTTCCTTATAGGAAACTTTTCCATAATAGGCAACAAAAGTGTACAGATGTGCACATATCGGGATTTTGACATGTATAATGGGCGCAGATAAGCTTTGAGAAAACAGGGAGAAATGCGGACATGGAGTGGATTCCACGCGAGGAAAACCCCGCAAACACCGATGCTGAACAGGCCCCTGACGGGGAAATCCTCGGCAAAATGATTCGTGAAGCCCGCAAGGAAAAGGGGCTGACCCTGGAAGAGGCCGCAGGGGCCGCGGGCATTGGCCGATCCACACTGTCGAAGATCGAAAACAACCAGACCAAACCCAGTTTCGACATTATCCGCCGCCTGATGCAGACCCTGGAACTGGAAACGCCGCAGCTGTTTGTGCAATCCGCCAAATCGGATATCTCCGGCCGCCGTGATTTTACCCCCTCGGGCCAGGGTGAGCACAAGGAAACCCGCACCTATGACCATGAACTTCTGTGCAACGAGCTGACGTCAAAACGCATGGTGCCCTATATATCCACGATCAAGGCGCGCAAGCCGGCGGATTTTGACACCTGGGTGCGCCACAGTGGCGAAGAATTCATGTTTGTCCTGTCGGGCACCCTGACGCTTTACACCGAACATTACCGCCCGCTGCATATGGTGCCGGGGGACAGCGTCTATTACGACAGCGGCATGGGGCATGGTTGTGTCTCGACCAGTGACGAAGACGCCAAGGTGCTGTGGGTGTCGCTTCAGGGCTGATCCCATGTCATAGGCCCCTGTTTCGTATGCCAAGGGATGCCGTCAGACGCATCCTGCCTGCCTCTTGTCGGAACCTGCCGATTGCGGGACTGCAATTCTGCTAGTCTCCGCCAGAGTTTATGCGGAGGTGATCCATGGGAGAGTTGTGGGACGGGATGGTGCAGGCCTTCTGGCTGCTGGTCTCGCTTGACCGCGACTTGGTCGAGATCACCCTGCGCAGCCTGATGGTGACCTGTACCGCCGTGGTGATCGCCGCCGTCATTGCCCTGCCGCTTGGCGCGCTTTTGGCCGTGCGCCGCTTTCGCTTTCGCCGGATGACCATCGCCGTCCTGAACGCGCTGATGGGGCTGCCGCCGGTGGTGGTGGGGCTGATCGTCTATGTGATCTTCTCGCGCTCGGGGCCGCTGGGGGTGCTGGGCCTTCTGTTCACGCCCCCGGTCATGATCATCGCGCAGGTCATTATCATCGTGCCGCTGATGGCCTCGATCACCCAACAGGCCCTGCGCGAGCTGTGGTCCGATTACCGTGACCTGCTGATTTCGCTCAACACCACGCTGCCGCAACGGTTGGGGACCTTGTTGTGGGATGGGCGCCGCGCCCTTCTGACCGCAGCCCTCGCCGGGTTTGGCCGCGCGATTGGCGAGGTTGGCGCGATCATGGTGGTGGGTGGCAATATCGACCACCACACCCGCGTGCTGACCACCGCGATTGCGCTGGAAACCGGCAAGGGCGATTTCGCCATGGCGCTGGGGCTGGGCTTTATCCTGATCGGCCTCGCCATTGCCGTGAACATCGCGATCCACACCTTGTCACACACGGAACAGGAGGGCCGGTGGTGAGCATGTTTCCGATCGAAGCCCGCGGCCTGACCGTGCGCCGCCGGGGCCGCAATCTGATTGGCCCGCTCGACCTGACCCTGGACGGGCAGGGGGTCACCATCGTGATCGGCCCCAATGGGGCGGGCAAAACCACGCTTCTGCGCGCATTGCATGGGATCGAGCGGCTCAGCGGCGGAACGCTCGACTATGCCTGCCCCCGCGCAGACGCGCTCGCCGCGCAGGGATTTGTGTTTCAAACCCCGGTGATCATGCGCCGCAGCGTGCGCGAAAACATGGCCTATCCGCTTCAGCTACGTAAAACCCCCAAGGCAGAGATTGCTGCGCGGGTGGAAGAGGTCGCCGACCGGGTTGGGCTGAGCTTCGCGCTCAACCGACCGGCCCGCGTGTTGTCGGGGGGCGAACGCCAGAAACTCGCGCTTGGCCGCGCGCTCACCCTGCGGCCAGAGCTTCTGTTTCTCGATGAGCCCTGCGCCTCGCTCGATGGCCGCGCCACCCGCGAGATCGAAGAGGTGCTGGCCCATGAAATCTCGCGCGACCGTCGCATCATCATGTCGACCCACGATATGGGCCAGGCCCGTCGCCTCGCGCGGGATGTGCTCTTTGTCCACAAGGGCCAGATCGTCGAGGCCGCCCCCGCAGACCAGTTTTTCAACGCCCCGCAGACCGACGCGGCGCGGGCCTTCCTGAACGGAGATATTGTCGAATGAAACGCTTACTTGGGGCAGCTCTTGCCTTGGTTGCCTTTGCGGGTATGGCCCGCGCGGACGAGATGAAAATGGCGGTGACCACATCCTTCCACAATTCCGGTCTGGCCGAGGTGCTTTTGCCGGAAATCCAGAAGGATCTGGATCTGGAGGTGCAGTTGCTGGTCGTTGGCACCGGTCAGGCGCTGAAACTGGGGCGGGCAGGGGATGTGGATGCCATTTTGGTGCATTCGCGGTCGGCTGAGGAAACCTTTGTGGCCGAGGGTTATGGCCCGCACCGCCGCGAGATCATGTATAATGATTTTGTCGTAATCGGCCCGGCCACGGACCCGGCGGGGATCAAGGATGCCAGCGATGCCAAAGACGCGCTGGCCCGGATTGCCAAGACCGAAGCGCCCTTCGTCAGTCGCGGGGATGACAGCGGCACCCATAAAAAGGAACGCAGCCTGTGGGCCGACGCCGGTGTGGATCCTGCGGGCGATTGGTATCGCGAGGCAGGCGCAGGCATGGGCGCGTCCTTGAACACGGCGTCCGGCATGGGGGCCTATATCCTGTCGGACCGGGCCAGCTGGCTCAACTTTGCCAATAAGGCCGATCAGGCGCTTTTGTTCGCGGGCGACCCGGTGCTGTTCAACCAATATGCCTTCCTGCCGGTCAGTGTTGACCGCCACCCGCATGTGAAATCCGATCTGGTGGACAAGCTGGAAAGCTGGCTGGTGTCGGATCGCGCCAAGGCGCTGATTGATGGCTATCGCCTGTCGAGCGAGCAGCTTTTCACCTTCAACGCACAGTAAGTTCGCTCCGTTAAAGACAGAACCCTCCGGATCGCTTGCGATACGGTTCGCGCCCGCCCCGCCCCGTCAAACCGAAGGTTTGCTTTCGGGAAAACTGGCGGGCGCGAAAGCTCGAGGTTTCACCAAGCGCAATTCTTCGAATGGGTGACAGCCGAGCGCGATACTGTGCCCCGCCCTCGGGTCGGGCGAGAACCTTCTGTTGTGGCTATCGGCTCAGCGTCCGCGCCACCGCGTCCTGCCATTTGGCATAACGCGTGGCGCGGGTGTCCTCATCCATCGCGGGCGTAAAGCTTTGATCCAAGGCCCAGGTCGCGGCAAATCCCGCCTGATCCGGGTAGATCCCGGCGCGCATTCCGGCCAGCCACGCGGCCCCCAGGGCGGTGGTTTCCAGAACCGTGGGTCTGTCCACATCGGCCCCGGTGATGTCGGCCAGAAACTGCATGGTCCAGTTTGACGCGGTCATGCCGCCATCCACCCGCAGCTTGGCGGATCCGCCACAGCCCATATCGCCCTGCATCGCCAACAGAAGATCACGGGTCTGGTATCCCACCGCTTCCAGGGTCGCGCGGGCAAACTCGTTTGGGCCGGTGCCGCGCGTGAGGCCAAACACCGCGCCGCGACAGTCCGCATCCCAATAAGGCGCGCCCAGCCCGGTGAAGGCGGGCACAAGGATCACGTCTTGCTCCGGGTCGGCGGCCCTGGCCATCGCGCCGGTCTGGTCCGCGTCCTCAACAATGCCCAACCCGTCGCGCAACCATTGCACACCCGCGCCCGCGATAAAGATCGACCCTTCCAGCGCATAGGTCGGTGTGCCGTCGAGCTGATAGGCGATCGTGGTCAGCAGGCGGTTTTGCGACGCCACCGGCGCGTCCCCCGTGTTGATCAGCGCAAAACACCCCGTGCCATAGGTGGATTTCATCATGCCCGGTTCAAAACAGGCCTGCCCGACCGTGGCGGCCTGCTGGTCGCCTGCCACGCCGAGGATCGGGATTTCACCGCCCAGCAGCGTGGTGCTGCCAAACTCCGCCGCACAATCCTTGACCTCTGGCAAGAGCGACATGGGGATACCCAGAAGCGCGCAGATCTCGGCATCCCACGCCCCTTTGTGAATGTCATAAAGCATGGTGCGCGCGGCATTGGTGGCGTCGGTGGCGTGCACCCGCCCTTCGGTCAGCCGCCAGATGAGGAAGCTGTCCACCGTGCCAAAGGCCAGCTCACCCGCTTCGGCCCGTGCCCGTGCGCCTTCCACATTGTCCAGCATCCAGGCGATTTTTGTGGCGGAGAAATAGGGGTCGAGCAAAAGCCCGGTGCGCGCGGTGATCAACGCCTCATGCCCGTCCGCTTTCAGCTGGTTGCAGAAATCGGCGGTGCGGCGGTCTTGCCAGACAATGGCGTTCATGATCGGCGCGCCGGTGGCACGGTCCCAGATCAGCGTGGTTTCGCGCTGGTTGGTGATGCCGATGGCGGCAATCTCTTCGCCCTTCGCCACCTCGCTGCAGGTGGACAGAACCGAGGTCCAGATCTCTTCCGGGTCATGTTCAACCCAACCGGACGCGGGGAAATGTTGCGTGAACTCCTGTTGTGCCGATTTGCCGGGGCGCATCCCGGCGTCAAACAGGATCGCGCGGGAACTGGTGGTGCCCTGATCAATGGCGAGGATATGGGTCATTGTTGGCTCCTGTTGTCGCGCATCCAGGCGTTCACCGCCTCTCTCTGCGCCTTGGTCAGCCTAAGGCCAAGCTTTGTACGACGCCAGAGCACGTCCTCGCCGGTTCGGGCAAATTCCTGATCCCGCAGATAGGCAAGTTCCGCCGAGGTCAGATCTGCGCCGAAATCGTCGCCCAAATCCTCGCGGATTTGGGCCTTGCCCAGAAGGGCAAACGCGCGGGTTCCATATGTGGTGGCCAGCCGCATGGCCCATCGTTCCGTCAGGAATGGAAATTTTTTTTGCAGCTTTGCCGCCAGATCCGGCGCGCCGTCCCAGGGGAAATCCCCGCCGGGCATGGGCACACCCGCGGTCCAGTCCTCGCCCAGCCCCAGTTTGGTCACGGCATCCTCCGCCAGCCGCCGATAGGTGGTGATCTTGCCGCCAAACACCGACAGCAGCGGGGCGGCGTCCGAGTTCAGGGACAGCACATAATCACGGGTGGCGGCGGTGGCGGTATCGGCCCCGTCATCATAGAGTGGACGCACGCCGGAATAGGTCCAGACCACATCTTCGGGGCGCACCGGGGTTTCGAAATAATCCGATACGAAATCGCAAAGGTAGCTGATTTCAGCGTCCGAGCAGACCGGATCCCGCGCGTCGCCCTCGTGATCCACATCGGTGGTGCCGATCAGGGTGAAATCGCCCTCGTAAGGAATGGCAAACACAATCCGCCCGTCGCCGCCTTGCAGGATATAGGGCTGGTCGTGGTCAAAGATCTTCGGCACCACGATGTGACTGCCCCGCACCAGCCGGACCTTCTCGCGCGCGTTTTGCGCAAGTGTTCCGGTCAGCACATCTGCCACCCACGGCCCTGCGGCGTTCACAACGCGGCGGGCGAGGTGGGTTTGGGTCGTGCCGGTGTTGGTGTCTTCGGTGGTGATCTCCCAATGATCCGCGTGGCGGGTGGCACGTGTCACCTTGGTGCGGGTCAGGATCTGCGCCCCGCGATCGCGCGCATCCATCGCGTTCAGCACCACAAGCCGGGCATCCTGCACCCAGCAATCGGAATATTCAAACCCGCGTCGGTATTGCCCTTTCAGCGGTGCCCCCACCTTGTCTGCGGTTAAATCCACAACCCGCGTGGCGGGCAGGATCTTGCGCCCGCCCAGATGGTCATACATGAACAGGCCAATCCGCAACAGCCAGCGCGGGCGCAGCCCCTTGTGATGTGGCAGAACAAAGCGCATCGGCCAGGAAATATGCGGCATCGCCTGCAAAAGCACCTCGCGTTCGCGCAACGCTTCGCGCACCAGGCGGAACTCGTAGTATTCCAGATAGCGCAGCCCGCCGTGGAAAAGCTTTGACGACGCCGAACTGGTCGCCTGCGCCAGATCCCCCATCTCCGCCAGCGTCACCGACAGGCCCCGCCCCGCCGCATCGCGCGCAATGCCACAGCCGTTCACCCCGCCGCCGATCACAAAAAGATCCTGCATGTCCTGTTTCGCCATCTGTTGCGCCCTATGTTGGATCGGTTGTTGGATCGTGCCTGATCTGCCGCCATGGAAAATGTCACACGCTAACATCTCGCAGGGAAGGCCAAAGTCAAGCCTGCCTTTGCGTCGGGGCGGGTGGGGTGTCGCCCTTATGTGATGATGCGTCGGGTTTTCGCCCTTGTCCCTTGCGGGCAAAGCGGTCAAGGTTCGGCCATGTTGAAACCCGTCCTGCAAACCCTCGCCGCGCTGGCCCTGATCGGAGGCATCGCAAGCCCCCTATCCGCCGGGCAGGTCACGGTTTTTGCAGCGGCCAGCCTGAAGACCGCGCTGGAACAGATGGCGGCTGAGATTGAGGCCGCCACCGGGCATGAGTTGACGCTCTCTTTCGCCGGATCATCCGCGCTGGCGCGCCAGGTCGAATATGGTGCGCCTGCCGATATTTACATCTCGGCCAATCCGGGCTGGATGGATCACCTTGCGTCCAAGGGCCTGATTGATGCGGACAGTCGGGTGGACCTTGTGGGCAACCGTCTGGCACTGGTCGGGCAGGGGGCACCGGTTGAAATCTCGCCCGAGTTGGATCTGGCCGCGCGGCTGGGCGACGGGCGGTTGGCGATGGCGCTGGTCAACGCCGTGCCCGCCGGAATTTACGGCAAGGCGGCGCTGGACCATCTTGGGCTGTGGGCGTCGGTCAAGACGCAGGTGGCGCAGGCCGACAATGTGCGCGCGGCCCTTGCGCTGGTCGCACAGGGCGCGGCCCCTTTAGGCATCGTTTATGAAAGCGACGCGGTGGCCGATCCGCGCGTCACTGTGCTGGGCCTCTTCCCCGAAGACAGCCACCCGCCGATCCGCTACCCCGCCGCGCGCCTGACCTCATCCGGTCCCGCTGCTGCTGATGTGCTGAATTGGCTCGCCTCCCCCGCCGCCGAGGCCGGATTTGTCGCGGGCGGGTTCCAGGTGTTGGAGCGCGACAGGTGAGCTGGTTGGGCCCGGAAGAATGGCAGGCGGTGACACTGTCGTTGAAAGTGGCGTTCTGGGCCACGGTCTTTGCGCTACCGCCCGGCGTGGCCGTGGCGATGTTGCTGGCGCGCGGCAACTTTGTCGGCAAACAGATCCTGAACGGGCTGGTGCATTTGCCGCTGGTGCTGCCGCCGGTGGTGACCGGGTATCTGCTTTTGGTCGGGTTTGGCCCCAACGGGCCGCTTGGTGCGCCGCTGTCGATGCTGGGGATCAGCTTTGCCTTTCGCTGGACCGGGGCCGCCTTGGCCGCGGCGATCATGGGCTTTCCCCTGATGGTGCGCGCCATCCGCTTGTCGATCGAGGCGGTGGACCCGAAGCTTGAACAGGCCGCCAGCACCTTGGGGGCGTCTCGGTTTTGGGTGTTTGCAACCGTCACCCTGCCGCTGATCCTGCCCGGCATCCTGACCGGCGCAATCCTTGGCTTTGCCAAAGCGATGGGCGAGTTCGGCGCGACGATCACTTTTGTCTCAAACATTCCCGGCCAGACCCAAACCCTGCCCTCCGCCATCTACGCCTTCCTGCAGGTGCCGGGGGGCGAGGGCGCGGCCATTCGGTTGGTGATCATCTCAGTGGTGATTGCGATGACCGCGTTGATCGCGTCGGAGCTGCTCGCCCGCCGGGTCGCGAAACGGATCGGGGGTGAGGATGCTTGAGATTGCCCTGCACCACAAATTCGCAGCCAACCATGACCAGCCCGATCTGGATCTGACCTTCACTGCGCCCCCCGGCCTGACCGTGCTTTACGGCGCGTCGGGGTCGGGCAAGACATCTGTAATAAACGCGGTCGCCGGGTTGTTGCGCCCGGACCGGGGGCGGATTGCGGTGAAGGGGGTCGCGCTCTGTGACACGGATCAGGGCATCTGGCAGCCTGCCCATCAGCGGGGCTTGGGCTATGTCTTTCAGGAAGCGCGGCTGTTTCCGCATTTGACCGTGCGCCAGAACCTGAAATACGGCGCGTGGTTTGCGCGGGGCTGCCCGGCGGGGCCCGGCTTTGATCAGGTGGTGGATATGCTGGGCATTGGCCCGCTGCTGGATCGCCGCCCCGGCGCGCTGTCCGGCGGCGAAAAGCAACGGGTTGCGATTGGCCGGGCGCTTCTGGCGCGGCCTCGGCTGTTGCTGGCGGATGAACCGCTCGCTGCGCTGGACCCGGCCCGCAAGGCGGAAATCCTGCCCTATTTTGAACGGCTGCGCGACGAGGGGGTGTTGCCGATCCTCTATGTCTGCCATGCCCCGGAAGAGGTGGCGCGGCTGGCCACCACTGTTGTCGCGCTGGATCAGGGGCGGGTACAGCATATCGGCCCGGCGGAAGAGGTGCTGGCGAACCCCGATTTCACCCCGCAAGGCCCGCGCGCCGTGGGGGCGCTGTTGCAAGCCAGCATCGTGCGCCATCACGACGATGGGCTGAGCGAACTGGTCGTGGGTGGGCAACCCTTCTTCGTGCCACAGCTGGCGCAGGCCCCCGGCCATAGGTTGCGGCTGCGCATCGCGGCGCAGGACGTGATTCTGGCGCGCTCGGTGCCACGGGATATTTCTGCGCTGAACGTGCTGTCCGGCGCCGTTGAAGAAATTCGTCCCGGTAAGGGTCCCCAAAGCAAAGGCAGCGCTATAATTGCCATACGCACCCCGGCTGGCCGGGTTTTGGCGCGGATCACCCAGCGATCTCTGAAGGCGATGGGCCTGGAGCAGGGCCAACCCCTTCATGCCATCGTGAAAACCGTCGCCATCGCGCCGCAGGATATTGGGGCGTAAACTCAGACGCCGCTTTTCGGTGCCGGGCGCAGCAGGCCCAAGGGGGCCGCGCTATAGCTGTAGGTGGTGGTCACGCCGGGCGCCACAGCTGCCTCCCGTTTGGTCAGCGTGGTGATCGGCCCTGCGACCATGCCCAGAAACAAACCTGCAATTGCGATCTTGAGTGTTATGCGCGACATCTGCCTGCCCTCTTGTTGTTGATGGGGGCAGATGGCCAGAGGGACGTAAGACAAGCGATATCCGGGGGCTGATATCGGATAACAGCCTTGTTTTGCTGCGTTTTGTAACGATTCATCGCTGCCGTTGACTATGCACCGGTCCGGCCTTGGTGATCATCTCCATCGACAGGGTGTGGTCCATATTGCGCATCCGGTGGCGCAGCATTTGCCGGGTCAGGCGGGCCAGATTGGCGGCATGTTCGGGCCGTGCCGCCACGTTTTCCATTTCCCCCGCGCCGTGATGATCAAACAGCATGGGCGGCAGGTGGTCCGCCGCGAACTCGACCAGCGTGAACCGGTCGTCGCGCAGGATCGACAGGTTGGAGTTGCTGGCATCGGTGCCGAGCCGACGCTCCCACAGGGTCGGCGCGGTGGGGTCGGCAAAATCCAATTCCGAGACCGAATACTGCCGCCAGCCCACCGGCACATCCCCGGCGATCAATGGCAAAAGCGAGTGCCCGTCAACCGAGTTGGGAATGTCCTGCCCGACCCAGTCCAGAATGGTGGGTACCAGGTCGATGCTTTCGGTGGGCGCGGTCACTGCCTTACCCGCCGCCGCTTCATTGCCGGGAATGCGGATGATCAGCGGCGTGTGATAGGCGGCGTCATAAGGCGCGTATTTGCCCCACAGGTGATGATCCCCCAGCATCTCGCCATGATCGGCGGTGATGATCACCAGCGTATTGTCATATTGCCCGCTGTCTTTCAGAAACTGTATCACCCGTCCGATATGGTGATCCACCTCGGTCGCCAGCCCCAGGTAGACCGCGCGCAGGGTGCGGATCGTGTCATCTGTGGGCACCAGCCCCGGGAACCCTTCGATGCATTTCTCGACCGTGGCGTTGTCCTGTGCCGGGCCAAAAAACGCGTGCTGGGCGGCGTCATCCTCTGCCGTGTCGTGGCGCGTGGGCAGGGGTATATCAGCCGGATCATACATATCGTTATAGGGCGCGGGCGCGACCAGGGGCGGGTGCGGGCGAATATAGGTCAGATGGGCAAACCACCCTTCGCGCGCATAGGCGGGCATGAGGTCGAGAAAGCGGTCGGTCAGAAACGCCGTGTCGCTGTGTTCGGCCTTATACAATGCCGGGTCGTTCAGTTTCGGCGTGCCGCCCAAGGGGGACACCGGTTTGTAGACATCCCAGTAGGTGTCAAATTCATACCCGTGTCGGAGCAGATGCGATTGCCACGGCAAAGACACTTCCAGCCGCATCTCGACCATTTCCTGAAACCCGGCCATCGGGTATTCGTAACTTTGCACCGCCGGGTCATTTGGGTGATGCACCCGCGGGTCACCAGACGTGTCGGTATAGCCAAACAGCATCGGCAGATAGCCCGCCTTGCGCATTTCGCTGGCGATGGTCGGCGTGTCATGGCGCAAGGGCGTGCCATTGCGCACCGACCGGTGGTTCATCGCATATTGCCCGGTCAGGATCGACGCGCGGGATGGGCCGCAGGGGTTCACCACGGAGAAATGACGGTCAAACCGCACCGCCTCGCCCATGAAAGCGCGCAGATTGGGAAGATCCACATGATCGGCCAGCGCGCCAGTAATGCCGCTTGCAACACAATCTGCCCGCAGCTGATCGATAATGATGAAGAGCACATTTTTCTGATCGGTCATGGCGTCCTCCCGTGGTCTGATCTGACTTAGGCAAATTCCACGCGCCGGGTCCAGCGGCAATGGGGGTTTTTGACGGAAATTGTTATCCGCGCGTAGAAACACGGCAAAAAGTAACAATTTGGTTGCAAAGATGTGGGAAACTGTGGAGTGATTGTGGGAATCTGACCGAAAGAAGGCAAAATGACCCAAACCACGAGCCATTCCCATCGCGAGCTGGAGCTTCTGGATGCGCTGCGCCGCCTTGGGGGATCAGCGCGGTCGGCAGAATTGGCCCGCGTGTTGAATGTCTCGGAAGAAACCGTGCGCCGGGTGATCAAATCGCTGTCCAAGACCGGATCGGTGGAACGGGTGCATGGCGGGGCCTATCTGGTGGGCGGCGCGGGGGACCCGAGCTTTTTTCAACGCATGGCGCACCACCCGGAGGAAAAGCGGCAAATCGCCAAACAGGTCGCCAGGCAGATCCATGACAATATGACAGTGTTTCTGGACGTGGGATCCACCACCGCCTTTGTGGCGGAACGGCTGCGCAAACATACGGGTCTGACCGTTGTGACCAATTCGATTGGCATCGCGCAGACCATGCTGGGCACGCCGGACAATCGGGTGCATTTTCTGGGCGGCGAGATGAAAAGTGATGAACGCGGCACCTTTGGCGCGGTGGCCGAACGGCAGGCGCGCCGCTTTGTGTTTGACCTGTCGGTGCTCAGTGTTGATGGGCTGTCATCCAAGCGGGGGTTCCTCTTTGCCAACCCGGTTGAGGCCGCCCTGTCCGAAGTGGTGGCGGAGTGTTCCGACCGCGTGGTCGTTGGTCTGGATCACAACAAATATGGGGCCAAGGCCCCGCATCGCGGCATGGATCCGCACGCCATTGATCTGCTGGTGTCCGATCAGCCCCCCGATGCGGACATGACCCGTGCGCTGAACGCATGGGGGGTGGAGGTCATGATCGCGCCACCCGGAAAAAATGCGGGCAAGGCGGCGGCGAAAGCGGTCAAGGAAGAGGGCGTCTCATGACCGATCTGGTACATCTGACCCAACATGCCGAAGCCATGGCGCAAATCGCGGCCCGCACGGCCAATGCCCATTTTCGCGGGCGTTTGGGGATCGAATTCAAATCGGATGAAAGCCCGGTCACCCAGGCCGACCGCGCGGTCGAGGCAGAGCTGCGTGACTACCTCGCCGCCATGTTCCCGGATCATGGCATCTATGGCGAAGAAGAAGGGATCGACACAAAGGACAGTCGGCATCTTTGGGTGATTGACCCGATTGACGGCACGCGGTCTTTCCTGTCGGGCCACCCGCTGTTTGGGGTCCTTCTGGCGCATCTGATCGACGGGCAGCCCGAAATCGGTGTAATTGGCATGCCTGCGCTCGATGAGGTGCTGATCGGTGTGCGCGGGCAGGGGGCCCGGCTGAACGGGACCCCAATTCACGTGTCGGGTCAAACCGACCTGACCCGCGCCATTCTCTATATCAATGAGGGCGAGAAAATCTACCGTGACCACCCGCAGCTATTCGATCAGCTAACGCAAGCGGGTCAGACGCGGCGGATGGGATATGATTGCTACCCGCACGCGCTGGTGGCGATGGGCCATGTGGATGCGGTGGTGGATTATGACCTGCAACCCTACGATTTCCTCGCCGTGTCGGCGGTGATTGAGGCGGCGGGCGGCGTCATGACCGACTGGTCCGGCGCGCCCCTGACCATGGACAGCGACGGGCGGGTGATATCCGCCGCCACGCCGGAGTTGCACAGTCAAATGCTCGAACTGGTGAACACCTGATGGCGATCCTGAGCTTCCTCATAAGTCTGGCCGGGGCCACGATGCTGCTTTTGTTTGCGGTGCGCATGGTGCGCACGGGGATCGAGCGCAGTTTCGGCGCGTCTTTCCAGCGGATGATGACGGCCGAGCGCGGGCCGCTGTCAAACTCCGCCCTTGGGGTGGGCATGGCCACAGTGTTGCAAAGCTCGGCCGCTGTGGCGTTGCTGGCCACGGGGTTTGTGGCGGGGGGCTATCTGCAATTTCCCGCCGCGCTGGCGATCGTGCTGGGCGGCGATCTTGGCTCGGCGCTGGTCATTCAGATCCTGTCGTTCCAGCTGGATTGGCTGGTGCCGGTGCTGCTGGCCGTGGGCGGCTGGCTCTTCGTCAAGGTGGAAGAGCGCCGGTGGCGGCAGGCCGGGCGCATCCTGATGGGGGTGGCCTTCATCCTGATTTCCCTGCGCTTCCTGCGCGAAGCGATGGACCCGATCCGCGACAGCGCCTTTCTGCCCGCCATCGCAGACTACCTTGCCCGTGATTACCTGACCGCCTTTCTGGTCGGCGCGGCGCTGGCCTTTGTGATGCATTCCTCTGTCGCGGCGATCCTGATGTGCGTGACGCTGGTGCAAATCGGGGCGATCCCCTTTGCCGCCGGCCTGTCGCTGGTGTTGGGGGCCAATCTGGGCTCCGCTGTCATCCCGGTTTGGCTGACGCGCGGGATGGATGTGGCGGCGCAACGGGTGCCCTATGCCAACCTGCTCTTACGCGGTGTCTGGGCGGTGATGGCGCTGTTTGCCGTGAACCTTTTTCTGCGCTCGGGCGCAATGGTGGTGCCGGAAACCGGGCAGATGCTGGTCATGGCGCATATCCTATTCAACGCCGCGCTGGTTGTGCTCGCCATGCCCTTTGGCAAGATGATTGAGGCCAGCGCGCTGCGCTTCATGCCCGACCCGAAAACGCCGGGGAAAAACGGGGTGGATATCCGCCCGGCGTCCGCCTTGGACATCGAAAATATCGGCACCCCGGCACAGGTCATCGCCTGCCTGAAACAGGAACTTCTGCGCATGTCCGAAGTGATCGAGGTGATGTTTCGCCCGGCGCTGGAGCTTTACCGCGATGGCGACCCCGCCAAGATCCAGACCGTGCAGGCGCTGGATCACGAGGTGAACGCCTGCCTGACCGGCATCCGCGATTATGTCGCCGCCCTGCCCACAAAGGAGCTTGGCCGCGAAAATGTGAAAGCCGCGCGCGACCTGATGGAATACGCAATCCGGCTGGAAACGGCGGGGGATGTGGTGGCGAAACGGCTGTGCGTGCTGGCACAGGACCTGAACCGCAAACACGCCACGTTTTCCAAAGATGGCTGGGCGGAGCTTACGCGGATGCACGAGGCCATTCAGGCCAACCTGAAACTGGCGAGCAATATCCTTGTGTCCGACGATCTGGAAAGCGCGCGCATCCTGAGCCTTGAGAAGACCGAGGTGAAACGGGCCGAACGCAAAAGCCGCAAGAAACACCTGAAACGGCTGCAGATGGGCGAGGTGGCGAGTTTCGAGACGTCAGATATCCACCTCGAAACCCTGCGCGCGTTTCGCGAATTCAACAGCCATATCGCCGCCGTGGCCTATCCTTTGCTCTATAAACATGGCCAGCTTTTGGAAACGCGGCTGATCGAAGACATGCAGGCCGCCGGAGAGTGAGCCGCAATAATAAAGACGCGGGAACACCCGCAACGAACAATATGGGAGGAATGCCGGATGGCAGCTTTGACATTTGATGCGCTGACCGCGCAGGTCGCCGCGGGCGAGGTGGACACGGTGCTGGTGTGCCTGGTCGACATGCAGGGGCGCCTGATGGGCAAACGCTTTCACGCGGGGCATTTTGTGGCGGGGGCCTATGAGGAAACCCATTGCTGCAATTATCTTCTGGCCACGGATCTGGAGATGGCGACGCCCGATGGCTATGCCAGCACCTCGTGGGAGCGGGGCTATGGCGATTACGTGATGAAGCCCGATCTGGACACCCTGCGCCCGGTGCCGTGGCTTGATGGCACGGTGATGGTGCTGTGTGACGTGCTGGATCACCACACCCATGAAGAGGTGCCCCATTCGCCCCGCGCGATCCTGAAACGTCAGGTCAAACGGCTGGAGGCGATGGGCTACACGGCGATGTGCGCGACCGAGCTGGAGTTTTTCCTGTTTGAGAAAAGCTTTGACGAGATCCGCAAGGGGGGCTTTCGCGACCTCGCGCCGATCTCGGGCTATAACGAAGATTACCACATCCTGCAGACCACCAAGGAAGAACATGTGATGCGGCCCCTGCGCAATCACCTGTGGAATGCGGGCGTGCCGGTTGAAAACTCGAAGGGCGAGGCCGAGACCGGGCAGGAAGAACTGAACATCAAATACGCGCCCGCGATGGACACGGCCGCCTATCACACGATCGCCAAACACGCGGTGAAAGAGATTGCCTGGCAACAGGGGCACGCGGCGACCTTCCTGCCGAAATGGCATCACGACAAGGTGGGCAGCTCGTCCCATGTGCATCAGTCGCTGTGGAAGGACGGGGCGAATGCGTTTTTTGACCCGAGCGACGATCTGGGCATGTCGGATCTGATGCGGTCTTACATGGCGGGGCTTTTGAAATACGCGCCCGATTACACCTGTTTCATGGCGCCCTATATCAACAGCTACAAACGGTTCATGAAAGGCACCTTTGCGCCGACGCGGATCATCTGGTCGGTGGACAATCGCACGGCGGGCTATCGGCTCTGTGGTGACGGGACGAAAGCGGTGCGGGTAGAGTGCCGCATACCGGGATCGGACATGAACCCCTATCTGGCGATCGCGGGCATGCTGGCCGCGGGCATTGCCGGGATTGAAGAAGGGTTGGCACTGCAACCCCCTGCGAAAGGCGATGTGTATCAGGGCGAGAGCGGGATGATCCCCGGCAATCTTCGCGCGGCGCGGGACGCGTTGCATGGGTCTGACATGTTGCGTTCGGCGATGGGTGATGAGGCGGTCGATCACTATGTGCGGGCCGCCGAGGTGGAGATCGAGGATTTTGAACGCGTGGTGACCGATTACGAGGTGGCGCGCGGGTTTGAACGGGCGTGATCCGGTCAGGCTGGGGGAGCTGCCCCCAGACCCCCGAGGTATTTTAGGCAAGAGGAAAGGGGCAAGGAGTGCCTCAGAACGTGGAGAGCTGGCATGGGTCAGGTATTGAAATGTATCTCGCCGATTGATGGATCGGTGTTTGCGAAGCGCGATGTGCTGTCACGAGAGGAGGCTTTTGCGGCGGCTTCGCGCGCGCGGGCCGCGCAGGCGGGTTGGGCGGCGCGGCCTTTGGCGGAGCGAGTGGAGCTGGTCATGGCCGGTGTCGCGGCGGTGGGCGCGATGAATGACGAGATCGTGCCGGAGCTTGCCCATATGATGGGCCGCCCGGTGCGCTATGGCGGCGAGTTTGGCGGGTTCAACGAACGTGCAAGTCACATGGCGTCGATTGCGGCGGAGGCTCTGGCCGACATTGAGGTGGGCGAGGATGCCACGTTCAAGCGCTATATCAAACGTGTGCCGCACGGGGTGGTCTTTGTGGTCGCGCCCTGGAACTACCCCTATATGACGGCGATCAACACGGTGGCGCCGGCGCTGATCGCGGGCAATACGGTGGTGTTGAAACACGCAACCCAGACACTGCTGGTGGGCGAGCGCATGGCGGCGGCTTTCCATGCGGCGGGCATTCCTGAAGATGTGTTCCAGAATGTGTTTCTGAGCCATGACACAACCAATCACCTGATCGCGGGCAAGGCGTTTGACTTTGTGAACTTCACAGGCTCGGTCGGTGGCGGTCAGGCGATGGAACGTGCGGCGGCGGGCACCTTCACCGGGGTTGGTACCGAGCTTGGTGGCAAGGATCCGGGTTACGTGATGGACGACGCGGATCTTGACGCGGCGGTCGAGACGCTGATCGACGGGGCGATGTTCAATTCGGGGCAATGCTGCTGCGGGATTGAACGGATTTACGTGCATGAGAATCTGTATGATGCCTTTGTCGAAAAGGCGGTGGCGATCGTGAAGGGCTACAAGCTGGGCAATCCGCTGGACCCGGACACCACGCTGGGGCCGATGGCCAATGTGCGTTTTGCGGAAGACGTACGGGCGCAGATTGCCGAGGCGGTGGCCGATGGGGCTGTCGCGCATATTGGTGCCTTTGCCGAGGATGATGGCGGCGCCTATCTGACGCCGCAGATCCTGACCCATGTGACCCATGACATGCGGGTGATGCGGGACGAGAGCTTTGGGCCTGTTGTTGGGATCATGAAAGTGGCGTCCGATGACGAGGCGATCCGCCTGATGAATGACAGTGACTTTGGCCTGACCGCGAGCCTCTGGACCGCCGATCTGGACCGCGCCATGCGGGTGGGGGATCAGATCGAAACAGGGACCGTTTTCATGAACCGGGCCGATTATCTGGATCCGGGCCTGTGTTGGACCGGCTGCAAGAACACCGGGCGCGGGGGCGGCTTGTCGGTCATTGGGTTTCACAATCTGACCCGCCCGAAATCCTATCATATGAAAAAGGTGACATCATGAGCCTGCAAGGAAACTGGTCCTATCCGACCGCTGTGAAATTCGGCGCCGGCCGGATCAAGGAACTGGCCGACGCCTGTGCGCAGACCGGCATGAAACGCCCGCTTTTGGTGACCGATAAGGGGCTGGCGGATCTGCCGATCACCCGGGCGACACTGGATATCATGGACGCCGCCGGTCTGGGCCGTGGCCTGTTCAGCGAGGTGGACCCGAACCCGTCCGAGATCAACCTGCACGCGGGCGTTGCGGCCTATAAGGCGGGCGGTCATGACGGGGTGATTGCGTTTGGCGGCGGATCGGGGTTGGACCTGGGCAAAATGGTCGCGTTTTTCTCTGGTCAGACCCGACCGATCTGGGATTTTGAGGACATTGGCGATTGGTGGACCCGCGCCGATGCCGACGCGATTGCGCCAATCATCGCGGTGCCGACCACGGCGGGCACGGGATCAGAGGTGGGGCGCGCATCCATTATCACCAATTCCGAGACGCACGAGAAAAAGATCATCTTTCACCCGAAGGTGCTGCCCTCGGTGGTGATTTGCGATCCCGAGCTGACGGTGGGGATGCCGAAGTTCATCACTGCGGGCACCGGGTTGGATGCCTTCGCCCATTGTGTCGAGGCGTATAGCAGCCCGCATTACCACCCGATGTCGCAGGGGATTGCGCTAGAAGGGATGCGTCTGGTCATTGAGTACCTGCCGCGCGCCTATGCGGATGGGACCGATCTGGAAGCGCGCGCCCATATGATGAGCGCCGCGGCGATGGGGGCTACCGCGTTTCAAAAAGGGCTGGGCGCGATCCATGCGCTGTCGCATCCGGTGGGGGCGATTTTCAACACCCATCACGGCACCACCAATGCGGTCTGTATGCCGGCGGTGCTGGAGTTCAACGCGGGTGAGATTGCGGACCGGTTCGACCGTGCCGCCGGGTATCTTGGCATCGACGGTGGCTTCAAAGGGTTCCAACGCTTTGTGCAGGACTTCAATGACCGCTTTGCCATCCCGCGCACGCTCTCGGAGATGGGGGTCTCTGCCGACCAGATGGATGCGCTGGTTGAGGGCGCGATCAAGGATCCCAGCTGCGGTGGCAACCCGGTGGAACTGACCCGCGAAAACTTGCGTCAGTTGTTTGACGCCGTGATCTAGCCCATGAGCGCGGGCATCATCCTGATCATTCTGGCGGCGGCGATGCTGCACGCCACCTGGAACACGATTGTGAAGGTGGCGGGGGATCGCACGGCGACGCTGGGTCTGGTGGCGCTGGGGCATGTGATCCCCGGTGTGGCGATGGTGTCCGTCTTGCCCCTGCCAAGTGCGGAAAGCTGGCCGTATCTGATCGGGTCCACGGTGATCCATTTCGGCTATTTCTACATGCTGGGGCAGGCCTATAAACATGGCGACCTCAGCGTGGTTTACCCAATTGCGCGCGGCATTGTGCCGGCCCTGGTGTCGCTTTGGGCGCTGGTATTTGTGGGTGAGGTGCTGCCCGCGCAAGCCTGGCTTGGTATTGGCCTGATTGCCCTGGCGATCCAACTGTCCAGCTGGGCGGCGCTGCGTCATGGGGTTGGACGCGCTGCGCTGTTTTTTGCCGTGGGCACCGGCATCTGCATTTCGGGGTATTCGCTGGTGGATGGGGTGGGGGTGCGCCTGTCGGGTGGCACGCTGAGTTACTGGGCGTGGCATTCGGTGCTGCATATTTTCATCACCGGTTTTGTGGCAATCCGGCGCGGTCGAGCGATTTCGGCGTTGCCGCCCCGCACCTGGGTGATCGGGATCCTGGGTGGCATGGTGTCGATGGTGGCCTATGGGCTGGTGCTTTATGCCAAGAACTTTGCCCCGCTGGGGGCCGTTTCGGCGCTGCGCGAAACCTCGGTTATTTTTGCGGCCCTGATCGGATTTGTTGTTCTGAAGGAAGGCAATTGGGCGCGTCGTCTGATGGCGGCGGTGATGATGGCCGGGGGGGTGGCGCTGATTGGCCTGGCGGTGTGAGGTGGCGGAAATTCTCTCTTTCCCCAAAAGCATCTTCACCGATTTCAGCCCGCGTCGAATCGGTCGAAATCCAGCCCGTTCAAGTTGTGCCAAGCCAATTCGGCCGCCACATTCCTGTGATGTATTTGTCGTATAACGCTATTTCCTTGCCTTGAAACGGAAACAGGAGTGAAATGGGCGAGGATATTCTAGGGCCAATTGGACTGAAAAAGGACCGAGAATTGGCGCTATCCGTCGTGCCGGAAATAACCAAGACTACTGGCACAATAAAAAAATCATCCAACGGGAGTTAATCATGACAACGAAACAGAACCTTACCCGCCGTACGGTGCTGAAAGGGGCGACCACAATGGGGGCGGCCGCGCTGGCATCGCCGCTTTATGTGAAAAGCGCCCTGGCATCATCGGGTGAGATCAACATCCTGATGTGGTCCGACTATCTGCCGCCCGAATTCATTGCGGGGTTTGAAGCGGAAACCGGCATCAAGGTGAACTATACCGGGATCGGGTCGAACGAAGAGATCATCAACAAGATGAAGGCCACCAAGGGCCAGGGCTTTGATATCGTGTCACCGACCAACAACCGGTCTTTGCAATGGGAACCGCTGGAACTGCTGAAACCGTTCGACCTGTCGAAGGTGAACATTGACGCGGTGAACCCGGCCATGTCGAAAATCGGCACGGACGCCTGGGACTTCGGCGGAAATGGTGCCCATTGGCTGCCGCATATCTGGGGCACCGAGGGGATCGCCTATCGTACCGACAAATGGCTGCCGGCTGGCGACGCGCCAAGCTATGGTGACGTCTGGTCGGAAGAAAACGCTGGCAAGACCATGGGCCGCGCGCATTCGATGATGCTGGGCGCGGGTCTTTACATGGAAGCGTCGGGTGAAATGGAGCCGGGCTCGATCTGGGCCGCGTATGGTGATGAAGATACGATGCGCAAGGTCTGGGGCCAGGTGGCTGACTGGTGCATTGCGCGCAAGAACCGCATCAAGCTGATCTGGAACGATGCCGACACCCAGAAGAACGGTCTTCTGAACGAAGGTGTTGTGGTTGGCCAGACCTGGGATGGTCCGCCGCTGGCGCTGAAATCCGCGGGCGAGCCGGTGCATTACCAGGCCCCTGTCGAAGGGGCGATGGCCTGGGTTGACGGGATGTCGATGCCGGTGGGTGTGCAGAATGAAGAACAGGTGTACGCCTTTGTCGAATACGCCTATCGCAAGGAACCGGCCGGCAAGGCGATCGACAGCCACGGCTATAACTCGCCGGTTCTGGGCGCCGATACCTTCTCGGGCGACACCTACAAGAAGAACTTCGCCGAAGCCTATCCGGGCGACAGCCTGGCGAACCTGAACCCGTGGCCCGCCGAGGCGCCCTGGTATGCGGATATCCGCACCGAGTTCGTCAACAAGTTCAAGAGCGCATAACCATCGCGCTTTCCCGTGGCCCCGCCGGTGGGGTGGGGCCACGTATCACCGTTTTCAACAGGCACGGCATGTGATCCCTTTCGAGGGACCGGGGAAGCTGTGTGCCAACATGTGCCAATGAGGAGAAGCCATATGAGTGCCGGAGTAGGCGTCGATCTGGAAAATCTGTGGATCCGCTTTGGGGACTTCGTCGCCGTGCGCGATGCCAATGTGAACATCAAGGGGGGCGATTTCTTTTCGTTCCTCGGGCCATCGGGCTGTGGCAAGACCACGATCTTGCGGGCTGTATCGGGGTTTCTGGACCCCTCCGAGGGCAATGTGCTGATCGGTGGGAAAAACATGAAGGGCATCGGGCCAAACAAACGCCCCACCGCCCTGATCTTTCAAAACCTCGCGCTGTTTCCCCTGATGAAGATCTGGGAAAACATCACCTTTTCAATGGAAATTCAGGGGGCCAGCGCGCGGGAACGGCGCAAGCGCGCGGATGAGCTTTTGGACATGATCGCGCTGCCGGGGCAGGGCGACAAGCTTCCGTCGGAACTGTCGGGGGGGCAGAAACAGCGTGTGGCGATTGCCCGGGCGCTGTGCGCGGAACCGGATGTGCTTTTGCTTGATGAACCTCTGTCGGCGCTCGATCTGAAGCTGCGTCAACACATGCGCACCGAGCTGCGCGAGATCCAGCAGCGCGTCGGCATCACCTTCATCTACATCACCCATGACCAGGGCGAGGCGCTGACCATGTCAGATGACATTGCGGTGATGCGCGCGGGCGTGATCGATCAGATTGGGGATGGCAAAACCATCTACAACGACCCGTCCACTGCGTTCGCCGCCAGTTTCGTGGGCGAAAACAATGTGTTCCGTGGCAAGGTCAGCAAGATCATCGGCACCGAGGCCCTGATCACCACCAATCGGTCCGGGGAATTGCACGCCCGCATTTCAACCGCCAACCAGGGCAAGCTGAACGTGGGGGATGACGCGATGATGTTCATTCGCCCCGAAGCGCTGTCGCTGGCCCCCACCGGCACGCAAGGCGACCATTTCGTGACCGCGCAGGTGACCCATGAAGAGTTCGAGGGCAACACCTATAACATCTTCACCGAAGGCGATGGCGGCAAGGAAATCAAGATCTCGATCCCCAATCTGGGCCAGTCGTTTGATAACCACACCGGTCAACCGATTACGCTGGAATATGACGTGCACAACGCCGTTGTTGTGCCCGCCGGCGAATTGGCAAGCGAGTAAGGGGGACAGATCATGCCTGGCTTCCTGAAGGAATTTTTCAATCGCAACGGCACGCTTATGGGGTCGATCATGTTGGGGCTGGTCCTCTTCTGGGTTGTCGGCCTGATCATTCTGCCCCAGCTGTCGATGCTTGATTTCTCGTTCCGGCCCAACCTGCCGCCCCCGGAAATCGGCGGGCCAAAGGATGTTTATACGCTGGAGAATTACAAATACCTGATCTACGGCCCGGAAGGCGGGTCACAGGATTATAACGCGGTGGACCTTGCCGTGTTCTTCCGCACGTTGGTGGCGGCGGTCTGTGTGACCGTGTTCAACCTGCTCTTTTGCTATCCGATCGCCTATTATCTGGGCCAGTCCAAGGGCAATCACATCCGCATCTTTGCGCTGATGCTGATCATCCCCTACTGGATCAACGAGATTTTGCGCGCCTTTGCGCTGCGGATCATCTTTGGCGAAACCGGGGTGTTCAACACGTTCCTGGTGGGCACCGGGATCTTTGACACGCCGTTTGACTTCATTCGCAACGATATCGCGCTCTATGCGGGTCTGGGTTATGCCTATATCCTTCTGATGATCTTCCCGATGTATAATGTGATCGAGAGCCTTGATGGCAACCAGATCGAGGCGGCGCGAGATCTTGGCGCGCCCTGGTGGCGGATCCATTGGCGGGTGGTCATTCCCTATGCGAAACCGGGTATCAGCTCTGGATGTACGATGGTGTTCATGCTGTCGGCAGGCGCCCTGGCGGCACCCCAGATCCTTGGCGGGCCATCTTCGCTCTGGTTCACGCAGCTCATTTATCAGCAGTTCAACGACAACTCTGATTGGCCACAAGGGGCGGCCTACGCGATTGTGCTTCTGGTCACCTGTATCCTTCTGGTTCTGGCCGTGATGCGCCTGTTCAAGGTGAACATGGGGGATATCGGCAAATGAATACGGACAAGATCATTCGCTATTCGATCTGGATCTATCTGGGCATCTTCTTTGCCTACCTGCTGGGTCCGCTGATCATCATGTCGGCCACCGCGTTCAACTCGCCCGGTTTCCCGCGCATGACCCCGTGGGAATGCCTGACCTTCGACTGGTTCGGGGCGCTGTTTCGCGATGAACGGATCCTTGCGGGCATCTGGAACTCGGTCCTGGTAGGCGTCGGCACGGTGATCCTCTCGGTGTCAATGGGTCTGGCGGGGGCGCTGATGCTCACCCAGATCTGGCCCAAACTGCGGGCGACCTATTACACGATCATCATTGCACCGATCCTTATTCCGGGCGTGGTGATCGGGATATCGACCCTGGTGTTCTGGGATCGCATCAACCGGATGCTGGGCTTGGGGGCGGACAGTTTCCTGTCAAACGGGCTCTTTCTGACCATCATCGGCCAGTCCACCTTTATCGCCAGCTATTGCATGTTGGTGCTGGTGGCGCGCCTGCAACGCTATGATACGACGCTGACCGAAGCGGCGCTGGATCTGGGCGCAACCCATGCCCAGGCGTTCCGCAAAGTGATGCTTCCCTTCATGTTCCCGGCGATTGCCTCGGCGGCGGTGCTGGCGTTTCTCGCCTCGTTCGAGAACTACAACACCACCACCTTCACCTTTGGCGAATACCCGACGCTGACCATCGAGCTGGCGCAGAAAGTGCGCTACGGGATCACCCCGGCCATTTCCGCGCTGGCCTTCATGATCGTCGCGCTGACGGTGTTCTTCGCGCTGTTGAATGAGGCGAACATCAAGCGCAAAGCGATGATTGCGGATGCGCGCAAAGACGCGACCGTGGGCGAGTTGGCCGGCAAGATCGAGGTCCCCGGCCTGATCAGCCGCAACCCGGCCGCCATTGCCCTGATCGTGTTGCTGATTGGCACGGCCACCGTGGTGGGATCGGCCATGGCCTACAGCCCGGATCAATGTATTGCCGATGTGCAGGAACAGAAACGTCTGGAAACCGAACGTCGCATTCAGGAACTGCGCGACCAACGGGCCCGCGATGCGGCCGAAAAGGCGCAGCAACAGGGTGGGGCGGACACGCAATCGGCTCCGAAACCGTCCAACAATTCGGGCTTTGGCAATGTCTTTGCCCCGAACACTTTGGGTGGCGAAGAAGGCAGCGATGCTGGAGAGGAGGCCCCCAGCGAGGGTGGCAACAATTCCGGCTTCGGCAATGTGTTTGATCCAGGCACGCTGAATTCCGACGGAAACTGATCCATCACGAAAGCCAAGAAACGGCCCGCCCCGCGCGGGCCGTTTTTTTTGCCAGTATCGCAATCCATGTCATACTCCTGTTTCAAACATCCATAATTCATGAAATACGGAAATGAATGACAGGGAATCACCCCATGGACATGCAACAGATCGACCGTCTGACGACGCTGGGCCATGCCGGACGTATGGCGACCTATCGCCTGCTGGTGCGGCGATATCCCGATTTCGTGGCCTCTGGCGATTTGGCCTGCGTGCTCGACATCCGCCCAAACACCATGTCCGTCTATCTGGGCGCGCTGCTGCGGGTCGGGCTGATCGAGCAAAAACGCGACGGGCGCAGCCTGTTGTACCGGTTTCACCCGGACGGGGCGGACAGCCTGATGGGCTATCTGTTTGACGATTGCTGCCGTGGGCGACCCAGTACTTGCGCCACGCCCCAACCCTTTATCGAGGCCCGCCCCAAGCAAAAGGTTCTGTTTCTCTGCACCGGCAACTCTGCCCGATCCATTATGGCCGAGGTGATCCTGCGTGATCTGGCCGATGACAGGTTCGAGGTCTTTTCGGCGGGCACCCGGCCCGCGGTGGCGCTCAACCCGATCACGTTGCAGATGCTGCGCGACAAGGGGCACGACCTGACCGGGCTGCAACCGAAACACATGTCCGATCTGAAGGACGAGGTGTTTGATTTTGTCTTCACCGTTTGTGACCGAGCCGCCAACGAAGACTGCCCCGCCTGGCCCGGCCAGCCGGTCAACGCCCATTGGGGCATTGCCGACCCGGTGCGCGCCGAAGGTGTGGATGCGGAAAAACGCCTGGCCTTTCAACGTGCTTACGGTGCGCTGCACCGCCGCCTTACCCTTTTTGCAGCCCTTGACATGTCCGCGCTGGACCGTCTGTCACTGCAAGCGAAACTCGACGATATATCCCTGACAGGAGACGCATAAATGACCACCTATGCCATCAACGGTCTTGGCCGTATGGGCAAGCTCGCCCTGCGCCCGCTTCTGGAGCGCGGCGCAAAGATTGCCTTTCTCAACGACGCCGTGGGCGACCCTGAAATGCACGCGCATCTTCTGGAATTTGACACGGTGCATGGTCGCTGGCCCGCTGCGTTTTCCCATGACGCGGACAGCATCACAATCGACGGCACCCGCCTGCCTGTGACCTGCACCCGCAATCTAAATGACCTGCCGCTGGATGGTGTTGACGTGGTGATCGACTGCACCGGCGCGTTCAAAACCGCCGAGAAACTCGCCCCCTATTTTGCCGCCGGGGTGAAAAAAGTGGTGGTCTCGGCCCCGGTCAAAGAAGACGAAGCGGCGAACATCGTTTTCGGCGTGAATGACCAGATTTATGACGCGGGCAAGCACCGCATTGTCACCGCCGCCAGCTGCACCACCAACTGCCTCGCGCCCGTGGTGAAAGTGGTGTTGGACAATTTCGGCATCAAACACGGGTCGATGACCACGATCCACGATGTGACCAACACGCAAACCATCGTCGACCGCCCGGCGAAAGACCTGCGCCGCGCGCGCTCGGCCCTGAATTCGCTGATCCCCACCACCACCGGGTCGGCCAAGGCGATCACCCAGATCTTTCCGGAACTGACCGGCAAGCTGAACGGCCACGCGGTGCGGGTGCCGCTCTTGAATGCCTCGCTCACCGACATCGTGTTTGAGCTGGAAACCGAAACCACCGCAGACGAGGTCAACGCCGCCTTCAAGCGGGCGGCCGACGGGCCTCTGAAAGGGATCCTCGGCTATGAAGACCGGCCGCTGGTCTCGACCGATTACACCAATGACGACCGCAGCGCGATTGTCGATGCGCTCTCGACCATGGTGATCAATGGCACGCAGCTGAAGGTTTACGCCTGGTATGACAATGAATGGGGCTATGCGATGCGTCTGGCGGATGTGGCCCTGATGGTCGGGAAATCGCTGTGAGCCACGCCGCCGAACGCCCCACCGGCATGGCGGCCTATATGGCCGTCACCGCCGCCTATTGGGCCTTCATGCTGACCGATGGGGCGCTCAGAATGCTGGTGCTTCTGCATTTTCACATGCTGGGGTTTTCGCCGGTCGAACTGGCCTATCTCTTTGTTTTGTATGAGATTGCCGGGGTCGTCACCAACCTGTCCGCAGGCTGGATCGCCGCGCGCTTTGGCCTGACCTCAACGCTTTACGCCGGATTGGGCTTGCAGATCGCGGCGCTTCTGGCGCTGACGCAACTGGACCCCACGTGGACTGTCACGCTCTCGGTCGCTTACGTGATGTTGGTGCAGGGTGCGTCCGGCGTGGCGAAGGATCTGGCGAAAATGTCGTCGAAATCGGCGGTCAAACTGCTCGCCCCTTCCGAGGGCGACGGGTTGTTTCGTTGGGTCGCGGTGCTGACCGGATCCAAAAACGCCGTAAAAGGGCTGGGCTTTCTTCTGGGCGCGGCGCTTTTGGCGCTGGCCGGGTTCAACGCGGCGCTTCTTGGCATGGCGGCGGTGCTCGCCGTGATCCTCGTCGTTATCGTGATGAAAATGCCCACCGGCCTGCCCACGGGCCGCAAAGACGCCAAATTTCACGAGGTCTTTTCGAAGAACCGCAATATCAACTGGCTCAGCTTCGCCCGCGTCTTTTTGTTCGGCGCGCGCGACGTGTGGTTTGTGGTCGGCATCCCGATCTATTTCCATTCGGTTCTCTCCGATGGCAGCCACGAAAGCGCCCGCGCGGCGTTCTTCCTGGTGGGCAGCTTCATGGCGATCTGGATCATTCTTTACGGCGTGGTGCAGGCCAATGCGCCCCGGTTGCTCAAAGCCAAATCGCGCGGTGTGGACGAGCTGACCCGGCTCGCCACAAGCTACGCCGCCACCCTCGCCGGGGTGCCCTTGGGGCTGGCGGTGCTGGTCGCGCTGGCGGGCGCGCCCGCGACGTGGCTGACCGTAATGCTTGTCGTGGGGCTGTTGGTGTTCGGCGCGCTCTTTGCGGTGAATTCGTCCCTGCATTCCTACCTGATCCTTGCCTTCACGGATGAAAAACGCGTGACCATGGATGTGGGGTTTTACTATATGGCCAATGCCGCCGGACGGTTGATCGGCACGGTCCTGTCCGGGGCCAGTTACCAGCTGGGCGGATTGCCCGCGTGCCTTGCTGTGGCCGCCGTAATGTTGGGCTTATCGGCCCTTGGCGCGGCGCGTTTGACACCGCAGCAGACCGCGTAAAACACCCCGGCCTGATAACGCCGGGGTATGCCTTACTTCTTCTTCATCGCATCCAGCAACGCAGAGCCCAGCCCGCCCACCTGAGGGCCGCCCGATGATTTCGGCCCGGATGACATGTTGCGTCCACCCGGTTTTCCACCACGCTTTGGCCCGCGATCCTGCCCTTTGCCGGGGCCACGTGCATTGCGGTCGTCCTTCGCCGATGCCCCGCCATCCTTGCGCATGGTCAGCCCGATCCGTTTGCGCGGGATGTCCACCTCGGTCACCGTTACCTTGACCACATCGCCGGTTTTCACCACCTCATGCGGGTCTTTCACAAAGCGATCGGCCAGCTGGCTGATATGCACCAACCCGTCTTGATGCACGCCGATATCCACAAAGGCCCCGAAGGCGGCGACATTGGTGACCGTGCCTTCCAGCACCATGCCCGGTTTCAGGTCCGAGATCTCCTCGACCCCGTCGGTGAAGCTCGCGGTCTTAAAACTCGGGCGCGGGTCGCGGCCCGGTTTTTCCAGCTCCGAGAAAATGTCGCGCACGGTCGGCAGGCCAAACTCTCCGGTCACGAAATCGGCCGCCGTCAGCGATTTCAACGCGCCCTCATTGCCCATCAGATCGCGCAGATCCCGCCCGCAGGCGGACACGATTTTGCGCGCCACATCATAGGCTTCCGGGTGTACGGCCGAGGCATCAAGCGGCTCGTCCCCCTCGCGTATGCGCAAAAACCCCGCGCATTGTTCAAAGGCGCGCGGCCCAAGGCCCGAGACCTTGAGCAGCGATTTGCGCGACGGGAACGCGCCGTGGATATCGCGGTGGGTGACAATGGATTGCGCTAGCGACTCGGACAGGCCAGAGACATGGGCCAAAAGTGGGGCCGAGGCCATGTTCAGGTCCACACCCACCGCGTTCACCGCGTCTTCCACCACCGCCTCCAGCGATTTCGACAGGCGACGCTGGTCCACGTCATGTTGGTATTGTCCGACGCCAATCGACTGCGGGTCGATTTTCACCAGCTCCGCTAGCGGGTCTTGCAACCGTCGCGCAATCGACACCGCCCCGCGCAAGCTCACATCGAGATCGGGGAACTCGCGCGCGGCGAGTTCGGACGCGGAGTAGACCGAGGCGCCCGCCTCGCTGACCACCACTTTGGTGGGGGTTTTCGCGCCCGAGGGCAGGCGTTTTAACGTGTCCCCCACCAGCCGTTCGGTTTCGCGCGACGCGGTGCCGTTGCCGATGGCGATCAGTTCGATATTGTGCTTGGCGATCAGCGACAGGATCGCGGCCTGTGACCCCTGCACGTCCATCCGCGGTTGGAACGGGTAGAGCGTGGCGGTGTCCAAAAGCTTGCCGGTCGCGTCCACCACGGCAGCCTTGACCCCGGTGCGAATGCCCGGATCCAGACCCAAAGTGGCGCGCGGCCCGGCGGGGGCGGCCAGCAGCAAATCCTTGAGATTACGGGCAAAAACGTCAATGGCTTCGTCATGGGCGCGGGCGCGCAGGTCGCCCATCAGGTCCAGCGTCATCGAAAGTGCCAGCTTCACCCGCCAGGCCCAACGGGCCACCGTGCGCAGCCAGTCATCTCCGGGTGTGGCCCCAGCGCAATCCAGACGGGCCGCGACCATCTCGATGGCGCGCGCAGCACCCTCTTCATCCGGGGCAATGTCCAGTGTGATCACGCCTTCTTTTGACGCGCGCAACATGGCCAGCGCCCGGTGCGAGGGCACTTTGGACCAGGCCTCCTGATGGTCGAAATAGTCGGAAAACTTCGCACCCGCCTGTTCCTGCCCGGCCACCACTTTGGCGGTCAAGAGCGCCTCGCGCTGCATGAAACTCCGCAGCGCGCCGACCAGTTCGGCGTTTTCCGCGAGCTCTTCGACCAGAATGTCCCGCGCGCCATTAAGCGCGTCTTTCACCGTGGGCACGGCGTCGGTCACAAAGGCTTCGGCATGGGTTTCGGGCGGGGTGGTGCGGGCGCTGCGGATTTTTTCCAGCAACGGCTCCAGCCCATTTTCGCGCGCAATCATCGCCTTGGTGCGGCGCTTGGGTTTATAGGGCAGATAGAGGTCTTCCAGCGTGGATTTTGTATCCGCCGCCAGGATAGATTTCGCCAGATCATCCGTCAGTTTGCCCTGATCCTTGATGCTGCCCAGGATCACCTCGCGTCGCGCTTCCATTTCGCGCAGATAGGTCAGCCGGTCAGCCAGCGTGCGCAGTTGCGTGTCATCCAGACCCCCGGTGACTTCCTTGCGGTAGCGGGCCACAAAAGGCACGGTGGCGCCACCGTCCAACAGCTCGACAGCGGCGTTAACTTGCTGAGAAGACGCGGATATATCGGTTGCGATGGTTTGGGCAATACGGGTGTTGGTGTCCATGATCTCTCCTGTTCGGATCACATGTTTAGCGGGGTCGCGAGGCAAGCAAAAGGGGGGATGGCGGATTACCGCCCGCGTTTTGTCGACAAGAGCAGATTGGTTTCGGACCGGGTGATGCCCTCCATCCGGCGGATGGCGAACAGCACCTGATCAAGCTCTTCCAATGTCTCGGTGCCGATCTCGGCGATCAGGTCCCAGGTGCCATTGGTGGAATGCACCGCCATGACCTGCGGCAGGGCGGAGACGCGCGACATCAACCGTTCGGTGCCGCGCCCCTCGATCCCCAGCATCATCAACCCGCGCACCGGGTTTTGCGCCACATCCTGCCGGGTGACCACGGTGAAGCCGACCACTTCGCCGCGCGCTTTCAACGCATCCATACGTGACCGTACGGTGGTGCGGGTCACGCCAAGGTGGTCCGCCAGTTCCGAGACCGACGCGCGCCCATCCCGGTGCAGGAGTGTCAAAAGGCGACTATCCAGATTGTCCATGGTTGCTATCCAAAATGTTCAATGCGGGGCCATAATGGGCAATTTACCCCCTTCCAGCAAGCCAGTTGATCGCGAAATGATGGGTCATGAACATGAAAAATATCATCCTTGTTGGGGCGCCCGTGGATTCGGGCAAAAAACGTCAGGGCTGCCGGATGGGGCCCGATGCGTATCGCGTGGCGGGGCTGGCCGAGGCCCTGACCGAGTTGGGGCATCACGTGACGGATCTGGGCGATGTGGCCCCGGACCCGGTGGATATTCCGGAGCATGACCATCTGGTGCAATTGCCCGAATGTGTGGGCTGGACCAGTGCCTTGACCCGCGTCGCACAAGAGGCCGCAGGGCAGGGGATGCCGGTGTTTCTGGGCGGGGATCATTCGCTGTCGATGGGGTCGGTGGCCGGGATGGCCGCCCACGCCAAGGCGCAGGGCCGCCCGCTGTTTGTGCTGTGGCTGGATGCGCATACCGATTTCCACACGCCGCAAAGCACCGCCAGCGGTAACCTGCACGGGACTCCGGTCGCTTATTTCACCGGGCAGGACGGGTTTGACGATTTCCCGCCGCTGCCCGCAAAGGTCGCGATTGAGCATGTGGGCATGATCGGGTTGCGGTCGGTGGATCCGGCTGAACACGCGGCGCTGGCCGATCAAAACGCGCTGCTCGCGGACATGCGCGTGATCGACGAACACGGGATCAAGGCCCCGCTGGTGGCCTTTTTGGACCGCGTGAAAGCCGCGAACGGGTTGCTGCACGTGTCGCTGGACGTGGATTTCCTGGACCCATCGGTGGCCCCTGCGGTTGGCACCACGGTGCCGGGGGGAGCAACCGAACGCGAAGGTCATCTGGTGATGGAACTGCTGTGCGACAGCGGGCTGGTGTCTTCGCTGGATCTGGTTGAACTGAACCCGTTCCTTGATGAACGCGGGCGCACCGCGCAGTTGATGGTGGACCTGACCGCATCGCTGATGGGGCGGCGCATCTTTGATCGCCCGACGCGGAGCTTTTGATGCGCTCGATGCAAGCCCCGTCTGCGGTGGTGATGATCCGCCCGCACGCCTTTATGTCGAACCCGGAAACGCGTGATGACAACGCGTTTCAGACCCTGTCGAACCGGTCCGCCGAAGCGACCTCGGCGGCGGCGCGCGACGAACATGATGCGGCGGTCGAGACCCTGCGCGCGGCGGGTGTCCGCGTGCATGTGTTTGATGATTTCGGCGATCACAACACGCCCGACAGCGTTTTCCCCAACAACTGGTTTTCGACCCATGCGGGCGGCCATGTGGCGATTTACCCGATGTTTGTCCCCTCGCGCCGCCGCGAACGCCGGTCAGATGTGATCGAGATGCTGAAGGCGGAATACCGTGTGCAGGATGTGATTGATTATTCGGGGCTAGAGGCTGACAATCTGGCGCTGGAAGGGACCGGGGCGATGGTGCTCGACCATATCGCGCGCATTGCCTATACCGTGTCGTCGCACCGGGCGGACCCGGTGTTGCTGGAACGGTTCTGCACCCATTTCAACTATGAACCGATGGTGTTTGAGGCGCGTGATGCGTCCGGGCGCGATGTGTATCATACCAATGTGCTGATGGCGATTGGCACCGAATATGCGCTGATCTGTCTGGACATGATCGTCGATCCGAAACGGCGGGCCGAGCTGTGCGCGCGGCTGGAAGAAACCGGTCGCACAGTGATTGACCTTAGCCATGACCAGATCGCGGAATTTGCCGGAAATGCCATTGAGCTGACCGGCAAAGACGGCCTGGTCCTGGCACTGTCTGCCCGCGCGTTAAAGGCGCTGACCCCCGACCAGATTGCCGTGATCAGGGAAAGCGCCACCCCGCTGCCGCTGACCGTCCCCACCATTGAAACCGCCGGAGGATCGGTGCGCTGCATGATTGCCGGCATCCATCTGGCCCGCCGCTGACCCCTTCAAAGCCGACCCCGAACAAACCCGAACAGAAGAGACCCGCCATGACCCACACGCTTGAACCCTCTGACAAGGCCCTGGTGCCCTTTGTGTCCGTCGATCACATGATGAAACTGATCCATCACATTGGGCTGGAACAGATGATCACCGGCATTGCCGCCGAGATTGAACGCGATTTCAAACGCTGGGAAAGCTTTGACAAAACCCCGCGTGTGCCGGCCCATTCGCCCCATGGGGTGATTGAACTGATGCCGACCTCGGATGGTGAGGCCTACGGGTTCAAATATGTGAACGGCCACCCGAAAAACACCTCCGAAGGGTTGCAGACCGTGACCGCCTTTGGCCTGCTGGCGGATGTCTATACCGGCTATCCGACGCTGCTCACGGAAATGACCATCCTGACCGCGCTGCGCACGGCGGCGACCTCGGCTTTGGTGGGCAAATACCTGGCCCCCAAGGGCGCGACCACCATGGCGATGATCGGCAATGGGGCGCAGTCGGAATTTCAGTGCCTGGCCTTCAAGGCGATCTGTGGCATCGACACCGTGCGCCTTTATGACACCGACCCGGCGGCCACCACGAAATGTGCGGCAAACCTGGCCGGGCGCGGGTTGACCGTGGTGCAATGCAAGACCCCGGAAGAGGTCATAGAGGGCGCGCAGATCATCACCACCTGCACGGCGGATAAGAAAAACGCCACGATCCTGACCGACAATATGGTCGGCGCGGGTGTGCATATCAACGCCATTGGCGGCGACTGCCCGGGCAAGACCGAGTTGCACAAAGACATCCTGCTGCGATCAGACATTTTCGTGGAATACCCGGAACAGACCCGCATCGAAGGTGAAATTCAGGCGCTGGACGAAGATCATCCGGTGATCGAAATGTGGCAGGTGATCACCGGCGCCGTCGCGGGCCGCAAAGACGACCGCCAGATCACGCTCTTTGACAGTGTGGGGTTTGCAATCGAGGATTTCTCGGCCCTGCGCTATGTCAAGCAAGCCATTGAAGGCACGGAGTATTACGAGCCGCTCGACATGCTGGCCGACCCGGATGATCCGCGCGATCTCTTTGGCATGGTCCAGCGCGCGAAGTAACCACAGGCCCCCCCACCGGGGGGCTTTCCCCCACCCGTCTGATGCGCCCCCCGGCCCATATGCGGTGAACCGGGTGGAAACCCCGTGTTGACCCGACGACATCCCTGCGCTACCCAAAAGGCACGCAGGGGGGTCCCGCCCAGGGGACTGAGAGGCTGACGGGGCAATTGCCCGGTGATGCGACCCTTTGAACCTGACCCAGTTGACACTGGCGTAGGAAGCTAGGTTTGCATCGCGCCCGGGGCCCGTCCCGCCGTGCCGCCATACCGAACCCGTGGGCTGTGACGAAACTCACCGCCTGCTGCTCCTTCCCAAACTCATCTGGTGTCTTCTTTGCCATGAGCCTGAGGAGCGCCAATATGACCATCCCGAACCCCACCATCACCACCGGGGCCTTGCCCGCCTCGCGCAAGATCTATGTCGCGGGCGCGAGATACCCCGACATTCGCGTGCCGATGCGGGAAATTTCCGTGCATCCCACCGCAGGTGAGGCCCCGCTGCCGGTCTATGACAGCTCGGGCCCCTACACCGACCCCGACGCGCAGATCGACATCCGCAAGGGCCTGCCGCAATTGCGGCGCGCCTGGATCGAAGCGCGGGGCGATGTGGAAGGATATGACGGGCGCGCCATCACAGCCGCCGACAATGGCTTTGTCGAAGGCGATCACCTGACCCCGGAATTTCCGGTCAAACCCCGCCCTCTGCGCGGCAAGGATGGGCGGGCGGTGACGCAGCTCGCCTATGCCCGCGCCGGGATCGTGACCCCGGAAATGGAGTTCATTGCGATCCGCGAGAACCAGCTGCGCGAGGTCGCCGGCCCCCGCGACGGACACGATTGGGGGGCCAATATCCCCGATCATGTGACGCCTGAATTTGTGCGTGATGAAGTGGCGGCAGGTCGTGCAATTATCCCCGCCAATATCAACCATCCGGAAAGTGAACCGATGATCATCGGCCGCAATTTCCTGGTCAAGATCAACGCCAATATGGGCACCTCTGCCGTCACCTCGTCGATGGAAGAAGAGGTTGATAAACTGGTCTGGTCGATCCGTTGGGGGGCCGATACGGTGATGGATCTGTCGACGGGGCGCAACATCCACAACACCCGCGAATGGATCATCCGCAATTCCCCCGTGCCGATCGGCACCGTGCCGATGTACCAGGCGCTGGAAAAGGTGAACGGCATTGCCGAGGACCTGACATGGGAAGTGTTCCGCGACACGCTGATTGAACAGGCCGAACAGGGGGTTGATTACTTCACCATCCACGCGGGCGTGCGCCTGCATATGGTGCCGATGACCGCCAACCGCGTCACCGGGATCGTCTCGCGCGGCGGGTCGATCATGGCGAAGTGGTGCCTGCATCATCACCGCGAGTCGTTCCTTTATGAACATTTCGACGAGATCTGCGACATCTGCCGCCAGTATGATGTGGCCTTCAGCTTGGGTGACGGGCTGCGCCCCGGATCCATTGCCGACGCCAATGACGAAGCGCAATTTGCCGAGCTGGAAACGCTGGGCGAGCTGACCAAAATCGCCTGGGCCAAGGATTGTCAGGTGATGATCGAAGGGCCGGGCCATGTGGCGATGCACAAGATCAAGGAAAACATGGACAAGCAGCTCGCGTGCTGTGACGAGGCGCCGTTTTACACGCTTGGGCCGCTGACCACCGACATTGCGCCGGGCTATGACCACATCACGTCAGGCATCGGGGCTGCGATGATCGGCTGGTTCGGCTGCGCGATGCTGTGTTACGTGACGCCCAAGGAACACCTCGGCCTGCCCGACCGGGATGACGTGAAAACCGGGGTGATCACCTATAAAATCGCTGCCCATGCGGCGGATCTGGCTAAGGGGATGCCGGGGGCGCAGCGGCGTGACGATGCCATTTCCCGCGCGCGGTTTGAGTTTCGATGGGAAGATCAGTTCAACCTCGCGCTTGACCCGGAAACGGCGCGTGATTTCCATGACCAGACCCTGCCGAAAGAGGCGCACAAAGTCGCGCATTTCTGCTCGATGTGCGGGCCGAAATTCTGTTCGATGCGGATTTCCCACGACATCCGCGCCGAGGCGCAGAAAGAGGGCATGGCGGCCATGGCCGAAAAGTTCCGCGAAGGCGGGGATCTGTACATGCCCGCCGAGGCAGCGCAGCCGGAACTGGAGCCGGGCGCATGATCACCATCGCGGGGGCTGGCGTGGCCGGCCTCGCCAGCGCCTATGAGCTGGCCAAACGCGGGGCCGAGGTGCGCATTTACGAGGCCACCTCGGCCCCCGAAAGAAACCCCTGTTCATGGTTTGCGGGCGGGATGCTTGCGCCATGGTGCGAGGGCGAAACGGCAGATCCGGAGGTGGTCCGGCTGGGCGCGGGTGCGATCAACTGGTGGGCGCAGTTCACCCCGGTCACCCGGCGCGGCACGCTGGTGGTTGCGCCGCCCCGCGACCGGGCCGACCTCACCCGGTTCGCCCGCCGCACCGACCGGCATCGGGCGGTGAACGCCGCAGAGATTGCCCGGTTGGAACCCGCGCTGGAAAACCGGTTTCAGCAGGGGTTGTTCTTCGAGGACGAAGCCCATCTTGACCCGCGTCAGGCGCTTCTCGATCTGACCCGCGCGGTGCGGGGGCTGGGGGTGGAGATCCTCTATGACACCCAAGCGCCCGCTCAGGTGGATGTGGATTGCCGCGGCATGGCGTCCGGTCTGCCCGGCCTGCGCCCGGTGCGAGGAGAGATGGCGGTAATTGAGGTGCAAGATGTTGAGATCACGCGCACAATCCGCCTTCTGCATCCCCGCATCCCGCTCTACCTCGTGCCGCGTGGGGGTGGGATCTACATGATCGGGGCCACGATGATCGAAAGCTCGTCCTGGCGGGAAATGACCTTGCGATCGATGCTGGAACTGCTCGGCGCGGCGTTCACATTGCATCCCGGTCTGGGCGAGGCGCATGTGATTGAAACCGGCGTGGGCCTGCGCCCCGCCTTTGCCGACAATCTGCCCCGGCTGAGCCAGATGGGCGACACCACCCATGTGAACGGCATGTATCGCCACGGGTTCCTGTTGGCCCCTGCGCTCGCGGGCCAATTGGCGGCGCAATATTTTCAGGAGGGGTGTGATGAAAATCATCGTGAACGGCAAACCGCATGAGGTTTCTGCCACAACCTTGGCGGATCTGATGGTTGAACTGGACTACACCAGCCCCTTTGTCGCCACCGCGCTGAATGCGGAATTTGTGACCCGCGAGGCGCGCGCTGACATGTGGCTGACAAATGGGGATCAGGTGGAAATCCTTGCCCCGATGAAAGGGGGGTAACATGTTGATTTATGGAGAAGAGATCCCCTCGCGCCTGTTGCTGGGCACCGCGCAATACCCGTCGCCCGCTGTGCTGGTTGAGGCGATCCGGGCCGCGCGATGTGACATTGTGACGGTCAGCCTGCGGCGCGAAACCAATGCGGGCACGGGGGCCGCGTTTTGGGAGCTGCTCAGGGATCTGAAGGTCCGAGTGCTGCCCAACACGGCGGGGTGCCACACGGCCAGCGAGGCGATCACCACCGCCCGCATGGCGCGTGAAATCTTTGGCACCAACTGGATCAAGCTGGAGGTGATTGGCCATTCCGACACGTTGCAACCGGATGTGTTCGCATTGGTTGACGCGGCACGCACGCTTTGCGCCGAGGGGTTTCAGGTCTTTCCCTACACCACCGACGATCTGATTGTGGGTGAAAAGCTGATCGAGGCCGGGTGTGAGCTCCTGATGCCCTGGGGGGCGCCCATCGGGTCGGGGCAGGGGCTGCGCAACCCGGATGCGCTCCGCGCAATGCGGGCGCATTTTGCTGACGTTCCGCTGATTGTGGATGCGGGTATCGGGCGACCCTCAGATGCTGTGATGGCGATGGAACTGGGCATGGATGCGGTGCTGTTGAACACCGCGGTGGCCAAGGCGGGAGACCCGGTGGCAATGGCGCGCGCGATGGCAGATGCGGTTGCGGTCGGTCGCGCAGGCTACCTTGCCGACCCGATGCCGCGCCGCGATATGGCGGTGCCGTCAACGCCCATTCTGGGATTGGCGGAGCTTGGATGATGGAACGGTTTTACCTGATCGTCGATCACGTCGCCCGGCTGGAGCTTTTGGTGCCGCATGGCGTCAAACTGGTGCAGTTGCGCCTCAAGGATCAGCCCGAGGCCGAGATTCGTCGCCAGATTGCCCGCGCCCGCGATATCTGTGCTGTTCACGGCACGCAATTGGTGGTGAATGATCACTGGCAGGCGGCAATGGATCTGAATTGCAGCTTTGTACATCTGGGGCAGGAGGATATGGACAGCGCCGATTTTGCCGCGCTCAAACGCGCCGATATGCGGTTTGGCCTGTCGACCCATGATGAGGCGGAACTGGAACGCGCGCTGTCGCACGACCCGGCTTATGTGGCGCTTGGTCCGGTCTATCCGACCCTTCTGAAAAAGATGAAATGGGGGCCGCAAGGCTTGGAAAACGTGGCCCGCTGGAAGGCGGTGGCGGGGGACACACCGCTGGTTGCCATTGGCGGGCTGACGCCCGATCGCCTGCCAGGCGTGTTTGCCGCGGGGGCGGATAGTGCCGCCGTGGTGACGGACATCTTGCGGGCCGATGATCCAGAAGCACGTACCCGCGACTGGATTGCGGCATGTCGGTGAAACCGCCCCGCATCCTTGTCATCGCGGGCAGCGACAGCAGTGGCGGCGCCGGGATCAGCCGCGATGTGGTCACGGCCGCCGCGTTTGGGGTTGAGGTCTGCCCGGTTCTGACCGCCGTCACTGCGCAAACCGATCAGGCGGTCACCGCCTTGCACCCGGTGCCGCCCGAGGTGGTGGCGGCGCAGATCAAAGCGGCGCGCACACATTCCGATATCGCGGCGATCAAGATTGGCATGTTGGGATCAGCGGAGGTTGCGGAGGTAGTGGGACGAGTGCTCGTCGGGTCAAAACTCCCTCTTGTGATCGACCCGGTATTGCGGGCCAGTTCGGGGGGGCGACTGTCGGAAGGGAGTCATCTGCCCGCGCTGTTTTCCGGGGCCGATCTGCTGACGCCCAACCTGCCCGAGGCCGCTGTGCTGACCGGATTGCCCGAGGCGGTGACCCCGCAAGAGATCG
>NZ_JBNAGI010000008.1:2046-127963 GCF_049803815.1 Aliiroseovarius crassostreae | reverse complement strand
GTTTTCTAGTTTTCTAGTTTTCTAGTTTTCTAGTTTTCTAGTTTTCTAGTTTTCTAGTTTTCTAGTTTTCTAGTTTTCTAGTTTTCTAGTTTTCTAGTTTTCTAGTTTTCTAGTTTTCTAGTTTTCTTCGAAATGCGCGACCATCCCAATATGTCAATAAAAAAGGCCGCCCACCTGCCTGCAGGATGGGCGGCCAGTACGGGAGTGTCAGGTCCGACACGTCAGGCGCCACGGGGTGCAACGCCTGATCCGGGAGCGCTTAGAACAGCAGGCTGGGCAGCCAAAGCGCGATTTCGGGGAAAGCCACCACCAGCGCCAGACCGATGATCTGCAGGATCACGAACGGCAAGGCCGCCTTGTAGATATCGCCAATGGTGATCTCCGGCGGGGCGACCGAGCGCATGTAAAACAGGTTGTATCCGAAGGGCGGCGTCAGATAGGCCGACTGCATCGACAGGATGAACAGAACCGCAAACCACGTCGTGTCAAAGCCCAGATCCCGGACAATCGGCACAAAGAGCGGCACGGTGATGAACACGATCGCGAAGTCATCCAGGAACATGCCCAGCACGAAGTAGGTGGCCAGCATCGCGATGATCACCCACATCGGCGACAGGTCAAAATCCTCAATCAGCTCGCCGACGATCTGCCCTGCCCCCAGACCCACATAGATCTTGGAAAAGAACACCGCCGCGATGGTGATCCACATCAGCATCCCCATCAGCTTGGTGGTGGTCAGCATCACGTAACGCAGCATGTCCCAGTTCAGACGACGCTGAATCCCGGCAATCACCAGTGACCCAAACGCCCCAATCGCTGACGCTTCTGAAGGCGAGGTTACCCCGCCGATGATACAGCCCAGAACGGTGAAGATCAGGATCCCCGGCGCGATCAGGAAGCGGAGCGAACCGATCTTTTCGCGCGTCGTAAACTGTTCGTCCGCGGGCGGGCCCATCTGCGGATTGATCCGGCAGCGCACCAGAATATATGTGATGTAAATCCCGGCCAGCATCAGGCCTGGCATAAGCCCCGCAGCAAAGAGTTTGCCCACCGAGTCACGCGACAGGAAGGCGTAGATGATCATCAGCACCGAGGGCGGGATCAGAAAGCCCAGCGCGCCACCGGCCATGATTGTGCCGGTGACCAGCTTGCTGTCATAGCCACGTTTCAGCATCGCGGGCAGCGCGATGATGCCCAAAGACACGGTCGCCGCGCCCGACACCCCTGCCATCGCTGCAATCAGCGCGCAGATGATCACGGTGCCAATGCCAAGCCCCCCCGGCAGGCGGCCCATCAGCTTGTGGATCATCTCAAACAGATCATCGGTGATGCCCGACCGCTGCAGCACCAACCCCATGAAAATGAACATCGGCAGAGCCACCAGAAGGAAGTTGTCCATCGCCGAGAAGGTCGACGAAATCAGCAGGTCAAGCCCACCGTCGCCATAGATCATCCACGCGCTGCCAACGCCGCAAATTGTCAATGCCCAGGCCAGCGGTGCACCCAGCGCCATCAGCCCCAGCATTGAAAGAAACATGATTGCAGTGATCGTTAGGGGATCAAGCTCTGCCATGGGGTTCCTCCCTGGTCGGGCAATGCCCGCCGTTTATCTGTGTTAGTGTTTGGAGCCGTTTACGGCCTCGTTGGCGTCGCCATCCATCAGCGTCGGCACATATTCCGGGTCCACATCATGGGCCACTTCCCCTTCGCGTGGATCCTCAAAATCAACCCCGATCGCGGTCAGGAACGCGCGCAGGAACTCCGCCAGGTTTTGCAACCAGACCAGCCCGACGGCCACGGGGATCACGGTTTTGATGGGATAAAGCGCAGGCTGCCAGATTGACTTGTTGGAATATTCTCGCACCGCCCAGCTTTCCGCTGCAAATTCCACCGCCATGACAAAAAAGATGCCCATGACCAGAAGGCCGATCGCAAAGATGATCACATCGCAGACCGCGCGGGCGCGCGTGCCAAGCACACCCCAGATCACTTCGGAACGCACATGCCCCCGGTGGCGCAGGGTGAAGGCACCTGCCAGAATGCAGAACCCGCCGTACAGCATGGTCGACATCTCATGCGCCCAGATGGTTGGCGAGTTGAGGAAATACCGTGCAACGATTTCCAGCATCAGCACGGCAATCATTGCAAGCGTCAACCAAGAAATGGCCCGCCCGACGAACTCGGACAGACCATCTTGAATGACAAGATATCTTGTCACCCAACCCATTACAGGCGCCCTTGGGCTTTCGCGTTGGCGACCAGAGCGTCAATGAACTTCTGGTTGCGCGGGCTGCGGGCGGCCTCTTCCTGCCACACGCCTTGCGCGGCCTGGGTCAGAGCTTTCGAATCCGCTTCCGGCAGGGTGGCATATTCAAACGTGCCTTCAGCCACACCTTCGTTGCCGTCAGCCAGCCATTGGTGGATGTCGTCGGCGAACTGCTGGATCGCGGTTTTCAGGATCTCTTTGTGCTCATCCGACAGCTTGTTCCAGGCATCGGGGTTCGCCAGGAAGGTCTCGGTCCAGCCGGGCATCAGCATGTTCATGAAGGTGTAGTGGGTGGCGGTTTCGTGCAGTTTCAGCTGCTCATATTCCACCGGGCCGCCGTAGATCGCGCCGTCGATCACGCCGGTCGACATGCCGATATACAGCTCCTGCGCGGGCAGGTAGACGGTCGGGATGTCAAAGGCCGACAGAACCTTGGCCACGTTCGAGGTGGCGCGGATCTTGCGGGTTTTCAGATCTTCCAGCGAGGTCACCGGTTCTTTGGTCAGCAGGTCATAGTTGTGACCATACCCTTTGCCCAGATAGACGGTGCCCGCCTCGGCATAGGCCTCGGTCAAGAGCGCATCCACTTCGGCGCTTTCAAACAGGCCTTTCGCCTCTTCGACACTGGCCCAGGCACCCGGCAGACCGGCTTCGATATTGCCCACATCGATCTGGCCCGACCAGTAGCCACCGGTGCCGTGCACGATATCGACGGTGCCTTTGGCCACCGCATCTGCAAACTGATCCGAGGCCACCAGCTCGCCGCCGCGGAAATACTGAATGCGCAGGGTGCCGTTCGACGCGTCCTTGACGGCATCTTTGAACTTCTTGGCGATCGGGTCGATCTCGGTGCCATAGAAGGTGTGGAAGCGCAGGCGCACGGTGTCAGCCGAGGCGGTGGTGGCCACGGTGGCCAGGGCAGCGGCACCAGCCAGAGCACCCAGGGCGGCGCGGCGCGTAAAGGTCGTGAAAGTCATATTGTCTCCTCCCGAGGCAAGGCCTCACATCGATTAGAAACACCGCCGGGGGTACCTCGTGGGTGCCGGTTCAGTGTGTCACGCTCCTACATCAAGAGAAGTTATTCGCGCAATATTTTAAGCAGTTGACGCGGCGTTTTTGCGCAATTTATTGATCAAATAATCTGATCAAACCATCGCTATATTCTATTTTATTGATACCTAACAGCGACTTGATGGAAAATCTATCGAATTGTTTCTGGCCGGGTATATGCGCATCCCGTTGCTTAATATTCACACAAATCTTTCCATCACAGGCAATCGATTCGAAAAATACATCGACGCCCCCCTCGCCTCTCACACCGATATGTCCTCCAAACAAGCGCAAAATCCGCCCTGCCGGGCGCACGCGCCTGCCTTGATATTTGCTGAAAACACGATCGGGGACAAAGGGGGCAAGATCTGCAGATAAAAGCCTGCAAGAGAGGTCTCCCCCTCATATAAGGACCGTGCGCCTCATCACTCAAATTGTCGGGCACTGCAACCCCACGCGCATTTCACAAGACCATTGGCAACAGGTCTTCGCGCGGCGTTTGAACCGGCCCCTAGCTTATCCCATTTCCGAAGATCAGGGCAGGCCTTACGTCAGGGTTGAAACCCCACTCAGATCCCGAGACAACCGCACCATGTCTGATGATCTGCCCTTGCCCGGCTCGAAGATCGGCGACGGGAGCCCGGCCAGTGCGGCGGGAACGCTGGTTGCTGCCCGCAGCGCGATCTCGATTGGCACACCCACCTGCTCGACCAGAGTTCGAACAGCATGGGTGAGGTCAAGGTCAGCACCGGCCAAAGTGCCATCCGACAAGGTCAGGATGCCGTCGCCGCGCCGGATATGCCGCCCCCCAAGGGTAAACCCGGTGCGATCAGTTCCGGCAACAGCCATGGCATCACTCACGAGAAAGATTTGCCCCGGACCGGTCTTTGCCTGCCACGCCGCGCGCATGGTTTCAGGGTGAACATGCACCGCATCCGCGATCAGGCCGGATGACACATTCCCATCTGCAAGCGCCGCCCCCACCAGGCCGGGTTCACGATTTCCCAGCTGGCTCATGGCATTGAACAGATGCGTGACGCAGCGCGCGCCCGCCGCAAAATACCTGAGACAGGTGGCGAACCCGGCATCCGTGTGTCCAAGGGACACAAGCACCCCAGCCGCAGCAAGCCGTCTGACCTGCTCTTCTGACACGTTTTCCGGGGCGATTGTGATCTTCAGCACAGGCAAAGTGTCGGCCGCGGCCAAAAGCGCATCAAGATCACGCGCTTCCATGGGGCGAATAAGGGAAGCGTCATGCGCGCCCTTTCGCGCAATCGAAAGATGCGGCCCCTCCAGATGCAGACCCGCGATCCCCGGAACATCTGCGCGAATGGCATCGGTTGCGGCGGCGATGGCGGCACGGGTCTTTTCCGCCGTATCCGTGATCAATGTCGGCAAAAGGGATCGGACCCCAAGGCGCCGGTGTGCGGCAGAAATTCGGCGGAGCGTGTCAACCGAAGGGTCATCGTTAAACATGACTCCATCGCCGCCATTGACCTGTAAATCGACATATCCGGGGCTGAGGATATCACCCTCCAGATCGATCACCTCTGCATCCGTCGAGACGTCAGCATCCGGTCCAAACGCAGTCAGGTGACCGCCCTCAAACCGCATTGCCAAACCGCCCCGCAAGGTCGATCCATCAAAGATGCGGCCATTTCGGAAAACTTGTGCGCCCTGGGTCATACCGTTTCCGTCACTTTCTTCAGGTGGCGCGGCGCATCGGGATTGATCCCGCGCGCGGCGGCCACGGTTTCGACCATGCCATAGAAGGACACGATCGCGGTGATGGGGTCGGTGATCCAATGATCGGTGCGCACATGGGGCAACGGATCTGCCTCGCGCACCTTGCCAGAGGTGGCAAAAACATGCGCGCCTTTGGTGGCCAGCGCGTCCGCCACTTCGGCCACAGTGTCTTCTGCGGCGTCGCCCGCCGCGAAGGCAATGACCGGAAAGCCCTGCTCGACAATAGATACCGGCCCATGCAGCACCTCGGCGCTGGAATAGCTTTCCGCATGGATCTGACAGGTCTCTTTGAACTTCAGCGCCGCTTCATTGGAAATCGCCCAGGACGGGCCGCGCCCCAGGGTGAAAAGCGACTGACCGGTAATGGCTTCGGCCGCTTCCGTCCAGTCACAGCGCGTCGCTTTGTCAAGCGCATCGGGCAACGCGTGGATGGCGCGGATCAGCGCCTCATCGCCCCGCAGTTCCGCCAGCAACCAGATCCCCGCCACCAAAGAGGTAACAAAGGTTTTGGTGGCGGCGACGCTTAATTCCGGACCCGCATGGATCGGCAACGTGGCGGCGGTGGCCTTGGCCAGAGGCGAAGTTGCGTCATTTGTGATGGCCACGGTGAAGGCCCCCGAAGCGGCAAAGGCTTCGGTCAGGCGTACAATGTCCGGGCTTTGACCCGATTGTGACACCGACAGGCATAGCGCGCCCTTGGCCCGGATTTCAGCGCCATAGATCGAGTTCACCGACGGGCCAACCGACGCCATCGGCAGGCCCAGCAGCAATTCAGTGGCATATTTCAGATAGGTTGCGGCATGATCCGACGATCCTCGCGCCACGGAAAGAAGGTAGGGCAGATCGCGGTCGGCCAGGGCGGTTTTGGTCTGCGCAATGGCCGTGGCCCCCTCGATCAGCAACCGGTCCACGGCTTGCGGGATTTCGTTGATCTCGGCGCGCATGCGGGTCATGGATTGGGTCATATTGGCAGCCTCTTCATAGGGGGATCAGGTGGACAAGCGCAGCTCGGCCACAAAGTCATAGGCATCACTGCGATAAATCGACCGCGTCAACTCGGCCACACGCCCGCTGTCGAGATAAGAGACCCGCTGGATCTTCAGACCCGCCGTGCCTTCGGCAACGCCAAGCAGCTCGGCCTCTGGCGCATCAAGATTGATTGCCGAGATTTTCTGAATAGCACGCACCGGGCGATGGCCGCTTTGTTCAAGGATTTCGTAAAGTGAGGTCGTCACCGCCAGTGGGTTGGGCAGAATATCGAGGGGCAAGGCCGCACGCTCCAGCGCCATCGGGTGCCCATCCGCCTCACGCAGACGATGAATGCGCGCCACGCTGTCGCCCGCAGACAACCCCAGGGTCAGCACCTCTTCGGGCGAGGGCAAAAACACGCCACGTTCCAGCCAGGTCGACGAAGTGCTCAGCCCGCGCCGCACCATGTCTTCGGTGAATGAGGTGAGATGCGACAGCGACTGCTCCACGCGCCCCACCGGTTCGCGCACAAAAGATCCAGACCCCTGGCGTTGTTCAATGGCACCGGTCTTGACCAGTTCCTGAATGGCTTTGCGCACGGTTACACGGGACAGATCGGTGATCTCGGCAATCTCACGTTCCGGCGGCAACGAGCTGCCCGGCGGCAGCAATCCGCTGTCGATGCCTTTCTCCAAGCGGCGATGCAATTGCACATAGCGCGGACCGGGGGAGCGGCCCAGCCAATGCTCTGGCCGCAGAAAATCAGCAACGGACACTTCAGCAACGGACATGGGTTTCTCTCCTCAGGGTGTCTTTGGTGGCGCAGTCGGCGGCGAACTCCTCTGCCAGGGCCATGGCCCCATCGAGCGGCTGACCTTCCGGGTCGCGCAGGGCCGCCCTCATCGCTGCGGGCAAATAGGGTGCATAGGATGGACCGATCCCGCCGGTCAGGCAGATGCGCAGCCCGTCCTGCCAGCCAAGGGTGGTCAATGTCGTGGCGATATGGCGGGCGGCCTGCTGCAGGATCGCGCGCGACATCGCACAGCCTTCGTCGGCCAGTCGCGTGACATCCGGGGCAAAACGGCCGAACGCGGCCGGTGTGGCGCTGGCCGCAAAGCGCACCACGCCTGCGCCGCCGCCCAGAGTGGTCAAAACGTGATGTGACAGGGCGGAGGCTTCGGTCAACTCATCCACAACATCCAGGCTGCGGGCCAGTGCCTGGCGCCCCACCCATTGCGCCGAAGCCTCATCGCCCAGCACTGCCCCCCAGCCGCCAACAAAACGCATCTGGCCAGCAACCTGTGTCGCGACAAAGGACCCCGTGCCGCAATGGGCCACCATCCCGTCCCGCGCGCCCAACACACCGCGCAAAGCGGCGGGGCGGTCATCTTCGATACGAATCTGCGCAAAAGGCAGGGCTGCTGCCAACCTCTTGGCCGTTTCCTCTCCGGTGATGCCAGCCAGACCCAGATAGGCGGGCAGCGCGGCAATCTCTTCCACGGCAAGCCCGGAGATCTGCGCCAGCGCATCCAGACCGCGCAGAATTTCCTGCGTGGCCGCGGCAAGATCGGTGGTCACATTGGCCGATCCGGTCTCAGTCACATGCATCAGCCCGGAGGGGGCGCGCAAAGCCAGTCGGCAGCGGGTTCCGCCACCATCAACGGCCAAATAGGAAGGGTGTTTGAGCGTCGTCATAAGAATACCTATATAATACCTATTCGGAGAATGAAAGGGTAAAATAGTCCAATACACGCCCAAAATCAGCCCATCACCCGGTTTTCATGCGAAAAATAGGGCTCAGAAATAAATGGTAGACAAATGGTATCTAATAGGTATGATCGTTGGATAGCTAAGCCCGGATTCGTCTACGGAACTCCCCGGGCACCTGACAAGAATTAAGGGGGAAGCGCCCCGGCGCGACATTGCAATCATGGCTGACCTGACCGCAAACACCACCGAGCAGCTGCATGGCAAGGCCTTGGGCCTGGACCGCCTACCGCTGGATTTGGTGGCCGGCATTCTGGCGGATGGGCAGCAGGAAGCGGCCGCCGTTGTGCGCCTTGGCGCCCCCCAAATGGCGTCGGCCGCACGTGTGATGGCCGAAACCATCCGGAACGGCGGCACCTTGTATTATATTGCCGCCGGTTCGTCCGGGCTGATGGCTGCGGCTGATGCGATGGAGCTGGGCGGCACGTTTTCAATTCCCGCCACGCAAGTCCGCATTCTGATGGCGGGCGGCATTCCCACTGCGCCTGACATGCCTGGCGACAGTGAAGATCAGTCTGACGAACTGGTTCGCGCCCTGTCTCCCCTTGCCCCCAAAGACACGGTGATCACCGTCTCTGCCAGTGGCAGCACGCCCTACACACTGGCCGCCGCCGGAATTGCCAAAGACGCAGGCGCAACCGTGATCGGCATTGCCAACAATGCACGAAGCCCGCTTTTGGATCTGGCAGATTACCCGATTTGCCTGCCAACACCGCCTGAAGTTTTGTCAGGCTCGACCCGGATGGGGGCGGGCACCGCACAGAAAATCGCCTTGAACACATTGTCCACCCTGATGGCCGTGGATCTGGGCCATGTGCATGATGGGATGATGGTCAACCTTCACGCCGACAACGCAAAACTGCGCGCCCGTGCCACCGGGATTGTCGCACGGATTTCAGGCCAGACGGACGCCGCCGCCAAAGATGCGCTGCAACGGGCGGGTGGTGACGTAAAACGGGCGATCCTGATCGCCACCGGGGCAACCCCCGATCAGGCCACGGACCTGATCACCCGAACCAATGGTCACCTGCGACCGGCCCTATCGGTCCTGACCAAGGAATAACCACCACGAGAACATTGCGGAATGAATTGGGAGGAAACAATGAAACGCAAATTGATGACACTGGCCCTCGCCAGTACGGCCATGGTGGCCACCTCAGCCCTGGCAGAAGATGTCACGTTGACGATTGAGAGCTGGCGCAATGACGACCTGGCGCTGTGGCAGGACAAAATCATTCCGGCTTTCGAGGCAGGGCACCCCGGGATCAAGGTGAAATTCACCCCGTCGGCCCCCGCGGAATACAACGCGGTGCTGAATTCGAAACTGGATGCGGGATCTGCCGGTGACCTGATCACCTGTCGCCCGTTTGATGCCTCGCTTGCGTTGTTTGAGGCCGGTCATCTCGCCGATCTGGGCGACATGGAGGCGATGAACAACTTCTCGGACGTGGCGAAATCTGCCTGGCAGACCGATGATGGTTCGGCAAGCTTCTGTGTGCCGATGGCCTCGGTGATCCACGGGTTCATCTATAACAAAGAGGCGTTTGAGGAAGTGGGCGTCGATGTTCCCACCACCGAAGCCGAGTTCTTTGCCGCCCTCGAGGCGTTCAAGGCGGATGGCACCTATATCCCGATGGCAATGGGCACCAACGACCAGTGGGAAGCCGCCACGATGGGCTATAACAACATCGGCCCGAACTACTGGAAAGGCGAAGAGGGCCGTCTGGCGCTGATCGCAGGCGAACAAAAACTGACCGACGAGGCGTGGGTTGCCCCCTACGCGCATCTGGCCAAATGGGGCGCCTATCTGGGGGATGGATATGAGGCCCAGACCTATCCCGACAGTCAGAACCTGTTCACGCTGGGGCGCGCGGCCATTTACCCGGCCGGCAGCTGGGAAATCTCGGGCTTCAACGCGCAGGCCGATTTCGAAATGGGCGCCTTCAAGCCGCCGGTGCAAAATGCGGGTGACACCTGCTATATCTCGGATCACACCGATATCGGCATTGGCATGAACGCCAAAACCGACAACCCTGACGCGGCCAAAACCTTCCTGGCCTGGGTGGCGTCGCCGGAATTTGCCGAGATCTTTGGCAACGCCCTGCCGGGCTTCTTCCCGCTGTCAAAAGAACCGGTGGAGCTGTCTGATCCGCTGGCCAAGGAAATTGTCAGCTGGCGTGGTGAATGCGAAAGCACCATCCGCTCCACCTATCAAATCCTGTCGCGCGGCACCCCGAACCTGGAAAACGAGACCTGGGGCGCGTCTGTGGCCGCGATCAAAGGCACCTCCACCCCCGAGGAGCTGGGCGCCAAGCTGCAAGAAGGTCTTGCCAGCTGGTATGATCCGCAAAAGTAAACCTGATGGCGCGGCTGGATGTCCCATCTGGCCGCGCCGCCCCTTGGACCTCCAAGAGGCCTCCGGCGGGGATATTTGACGACCAAAGATAGGGCGCTTTGCCGCTCTTCACCTGCATCCCGCGCGCCTGGATACAGTGACGGACCTGCCATCTTTGGTCCTGAAATATCCCCGCCGGAGGCCAGAAAATCTTCAGACCAGATCAGGAGAGCGCCCGTGTTCACCTTTTATCAACCAAGATCCACCAGTTTCGGAAATGCGGTACAGGCAGGGATGCCGATGGCCGTGACCGAAGATGGCACTCCGTCCCTTTGGACGGGGGCGGAGTGTGATCGCGGAGCAGCTCCCCATGTCTGATCGCAAATCCACGTCCCATCGCCGCCCGATCCGTTGGCACATCCTTGTATTCCTGGCCCCTGCCGTGCTGGTTTACACCGCCATCATGATCTTTCCGCTCTTTAATACCCTCCGCCTCGCGCTTTATAGCGAGGTAGAGCACAGCCGGGTTTTTGTTGGGCTGGAAAACTTCCGCACCCTGTTCTTCGACCCGATCTGGTCCAAGCAGTTCTGGAATGCGCTTGGCAATAATTTCTGGTTTTTCATCGTGCATATGCTGGTGCAGAACCCAATTGGGGTTGCCCTGGCCGCGATCCTCAGCCACCCGCGGCTTCGCTTTGCCGCGCTCTACCGATCCGCCATTTTCATCCCAACCATCCTCAGCTTTGTGATTGTCGGATTTGCCTGGAAACTGATCCTGTCGCCGATCTGGGGCATTGCGCCCTCGATGCTGGATGCCGTTGGGTTGAAATCGCTGTTTGCGCCGTGGCTGGGCAAAGAAGAATACGCGCTGACCACGCTGGCGCTGATCTCGGTCTGGCAGTTTGTCGGCATTCCGATGATGCTGATCTACGCCGCGCTTCTGACCATTCCGGAAGAAATTCTGGAAGCGGGCGAGATTGACGGGATCACCGGGGCCGCGGCCTTCTGGAAGATCAAGCTGCCGCTGATCCTGCCCTCGATTGGCATCATCTCGATCCTGACATTCGTGGGCAATTTCAACGCGTTTGACCTGATTTACGCCGCGCAGGGCGCGTTGGCGGGGCCGGATTTCTCGACCGATATTCTGGGCACCTTCATGTATCGCACCTTCTTTGGCTTCCAGTTGCAACTGGGGGATCCACATATGGGGTCGGCCATCGCCGGCGCGATGTTTGCGATCATCCTTCTGGGTGTCTGTGGTTATCTTTTCGGCATCCAGACCCGGATGCGCCGCTATCAGCTGTAAGGAGGCCGAGATGAATCAAGCCCGCCGCAACCCGCTGAACGTCGCCGCCATGCATGGCGCGCTGATTATCTACACGCTGATCGCGCTGTTTCCGGTCTTTGTGATCCTGATCAACAGCTTCAAGACCCGCAAAAAGATCTTTCGCGAACCCTTGGCCCTGCCCGATGGCGAGAGCTTTTCGATGGTTGGCTATGAGACCGTGATGAAGCAGGGGGATTTCTTCCTCTACTTTCAGAACTCGATGATCGTCACCGTGGCCTCGCTGTTTTTTGTGCTGTTGTTTGGCGCGATGGCGGCCTATGCGCTGTCGGAATATCGCTTTCGCGGCAACACCGTCATGGGGCTTTACCTGGCGCTTGGCATCATGATCCCGATCCGCATCGGCACCGTGGCGATCCTAGAGCTGATGGTCTCGACCGGGCTGGTCAACACGTTGTGGGCGCTGATCCTGGTCTATACGGCGCAGGGCCTGCCGCTGGCGGTGTTCATCCTGTCAGAGTTCATGCGTCAGGTCAGTGACGATCTGAAGGATGCCGGGCGGATTGACGGCCTGTCGGAATACACCATCTTTTTCAAGCTGGTGCTGCCGCTGGTACGCCCGTCCATGGCGACGGTGGCGGTGTTTAACATGATCCCGATCTGGAATGATCTGTGGTTTCCGCTGATCCTTGCGCCGGCAGAAGAAACCAAAACGCTGACCCTGGGCAGCCAGGTCTTTATCGGCCAGTTTGTGACCGACTGGAATGCGGTTCTGTCCGCCTTGTCGATGGCGATCCTGCCGGTTTTGCTCCTTTACGTGATCTTCTCACGCCAGCTGATCCGCGGCATCACGTCGGGGGCGGTGAAATGATCCATCGCTCCGTAAAATTGCTGGGCCCGGACGAATATGCCGAGGGCTTTCTTGCTGAACTTGGCGCGTCACCGCGCTCTGAGACCAGGATTGTCGGGTTGGTGGATCCGTCCCAGCGACATCAAAAACGCATGTTGGCAGGGGTGCCGGTCTATAACAGCGTGCTGGGTGCGTTTCACGATCTCCACTGCTCCTACATGATTTATGACGACACGATCATGACGCTGGCCCACGATTTGGGCGCGAAGGCAGATCTCAGAACCGAGGCGGTCTCATGACCTTACGTGTTCTCATAGCGGGTTTGGGGAATATGGGGCAAAGCCATGCGCTGGCCTATCATCACCACCCGGATGCTCGGATTGTCGGGCTGGTCAACCGGTCGGGTCGGGTGGATCACCCCGATCTGGGGACCTATCCCCTGTTCACCGATTATCACGCGGCCCTTGAAGAGACCAAGCCTGACCTTGTGGTGATCGCCACCTATTCCGACAGCCACGCCGAGTTTGCCATCGCGGCGATGGAAGCGGGCGCCCATGTGTTTGTGGAAAAACCGCTGGCGACCAGTGTGGCGGGTGCACAACACATGGTCGAGACGGCCACACGGCTGGGCCGCAAACTGGTGGTCGGGTATATCCTGCGCCACCATCCCAGCTGGGTGCGGCTGATCAGCGAGGCGCGCGCGCTTGGCGGGCCATATGTGTTTCGAATGAACCTGAACCAGCAATCCAAAGGCGCCGAATGGGACACCCATAAGGCCCTGATGCAGACCACCGCCCCGATTGTCGATTGCGGCGTGCATTACGTCGATGTCTGGTGCCAGATCACCGATGCCGCCCCGATCCGGGTGAACGGCATGGGCCTGCGCCTGACCGATGAAATTGCCCCGGACATGTATAATTACGGCCAGTTTCAGGTCACGTTCGATGACGGATCTGTCGGCTGGTACGAGGCAGGCTGGGGCCCGATGATGTCGGAAACCGCGTTTTTCGTGAAAGACGTGATTTCCCCCGCCGGGTCCGTCTCGATCACCGAGGCCGATAAATCCGACAGCGCCAATATCGATGGCCACACCGCCGTTGGCGGGCTGTTGGTGCATCGCCCGGAGGGGGATCAGATGATTACCCTGCCAAGCGAACCCGGCCACCAGGCGCTCTGTGACGCCGAAGGGGCCCACATGCTGCGCGCGATTGCCGAAGACCTCGACCTGACCCGCCACATGCAAGACGCACTGCGTTCGCTCGCCATCTGCCTTGCCGCAGATGAAAGCATACGCACGGGTCAACCCGTTTCGCTTTCCACCGCCACACCGCCACTTGAAACACCGCCCAAGGAGCTATCATGACCGCCCTGACCCTGACAAATGTGAACAAATCCTTCGGCTCGGTGCATGTGCTGAAAGACATCAATATCGAGGTGGAGGATGGCGAGTTTGTCGTTTTCGTCGGCCCATCCGGCTGCGGCAAATCCACCCTGTTGAGGGTGATTGCCGGGCTGGAAGATGCCAGTTCCGGCGAGATCCGCATCGGCAATGACCTGGTCAACCTGACCCCGCCGTCAAAACGCGGCATCGCCATGGTGTTCCAATCCTATGCGCTTTACCCGCACCTGAATGTTCGCGGCAATATGACCCTGGCGCTGAAGCAGGAAAAACAGCCGAAAGATGTGATTGACCAGCGGGTGGAAGAGGCCAGCCGGATGCTGGATCTCGCCCCGTATCTCGACCGTTTCCCTTCGGAATTGTCGGGCGGGCAACGGCAGCGGGTGGCGATTGGCCGCGCGATTGTGCGCCAGCCGAAACTGTTCTTGTTCGACGAACCGCTGTCGAACCTCGACGCGGCCCTGCGCATGAACACGCGACTGGAAATTGCACAGCTGCATCGACAGCTCGATGCATCGATGATCTATGTGACCCATGACCAGACCGAGGCGATGACGCTGGCGGATAAGATCGTTGTACTGCGCGACGGACGGGTGGAACAGGTCGGCAGCCCGATGGAGCTTTATAACAATCCGGTCAATCAGTTTGTAGCCGGCTTCCTGGGATCGCCTGCAATGAATTTCCTGCCCGCCGGACTGCTATCTGAAGGTGACGACCGCACAATGGGCGTGCGGCCTGAGGATCTGTTTCTGGACACTGACGGCCAGATCGCAGCCCGGGTCAGTCACGTCGAGAAGCTCGGCGGCGATACCAACGTCATCGCCATGGTCAACGACCTGCAGATCACCGCGCGCCTGTTTGGTCAGCATGCCGTACAACAGGATCAGGAACTGCGCCTCGGCTATGATCCGCAAAGGGCGTATTACTTCGATCGCGACGGCGCACGCATCGGGTAAACCAGGGATCACCAGCCCCGGGGTATAAAGGGCTGAACCCGCACCGTTGACCGCTGCGAGACCGCGAAAACCGGTAGGTTTCTCTGCGTGCCGGGCTTTCGAAACACATCCCTGGACACCTCGAAGGGGGCAATCTAAATTTGCTTGCCCCCGCTCATCGGGTCCGCGGTCCATCCGGAAAGGTGTGCCCGCCAGCTTGATGCAGCAGGGGCCCGCGCTGACCAAAAAGCAAAATATGCAGCATCGACCGGACCATCCCCCCTGATCTTTGTAACGTTTGAGATCGGACGGAAGCCACCATAACGCTCAAGGCGTTAGCTGGGTTTGATGGTCAGGAAGGAAAATGGCGGAGACGAAGCCTTACATACTTGTTATTTAATTAATTGTAAATAAATAGCTTTTATTAATGGATAATGAATCATACCACACTTAATACCACGCCAAGCTGAGGTCTTTGCTAAAATCCATATTTTTCTCGCCGCAGATTAAATGCAGTTTCTCCGCCTTCCATGATCCGTTTAATCGCATCGCGAGCGGCAGGAATATCTATTGCGCCCTCACCGGCGATTTTTCCACCTGACTGATCGCCTGCTTTACGATACTCACACCAAGCTACCAATTCCGCATCGCCATTTACTACCAAGTTAGCATTGTGACTGACGAAAATGATCTGACGCCGTTTCTTCGCCGCCCAAATCTGCTCGACTATTTCTTGCATTACAGGGTTATCAAGATCTTCTTCGGGCTGATCGATTAACAGCGGCGGTCCAGACTGGTTCAGCAGGGTACGAAGTAGCGCAGTAGCCTGTTGACCTGACGAAGCATTTGAAAATTCGATGTATTCTCCTTCACGCGAGCGATATTCAAATTTTGGCTTGCTTTCAATTTCAGTCAGGGACAGAGACAACCAATCCTCAGGATCAAGCTTCCGCGAGAGTTTCTCACAGTCGCCCGCTGTCGCACCTGCATCCGACAAAAACGGGCTATCGGGCATCTGATCGGCTACCTCAGCGTCCAGATTCAAACTAGCAAGGCCTTCAAGATCCTCCAAAACGCCTTCCCAAGCGCGATGAGGATCTTCGGCATCAAGGATATACCCTATTACTTGATCAAGTTTTGCTGTTCTGATGTTTGACCCAGACAGTTTTGACTTGAGCATCGAAGAGAACCGCTCAGCATCGGCGTATCGTTGCACCTGTGCTCGTATTGCTGCACCAGAACTTTCGGTCAGAGCATCACATTGTGTCTGGATTAATGCATCACGCTGCTGACGATACTCATGCAGTTTTTCCTGATCGAGTTGATAAGTTTCAACGGCTTTTTGATAAGATTTAACCTCATCATTAAGCCTCGAAAGTTCTCTTTGAAGATCGCCAACCCTAGCTTCTAAGGATTTTAATTGACCCATCTGGTCTCTATGGGTCGAAGAACGCTCCACCGCCTCATCATAGGCTAGTCGATAGGCTTCAAGTTGGGCATCCCAAACGGACTTCGTGCTACCTTCTCCAACGGAAAGGGCTTCATCAATTCGCCTGACCACGCTTCCAAGAGAGGCTTCAACACTTTCGATAAGTGCATCATATTCAGATATTAGCGCATCTACCCGCTCTCGATTGGGGAACCCTTCCGGCAACACCAAGACTTGTTCGTCCGCATCTTCTTCATCCTCGACCCGAAAATCCGCGATGCGATCCTTGATTGCCTCAAGACGCACTTCACGCATTTCGACAGCCTGTTCAGCACGATCAAAGTACGGGCCAAGTTCAAGCAACTGCCGATCTTCATCCGATAAACCAGCCAGCGACGTTCGAATTTGGTTGGCCTGCTCTTGATATGAACGTATTTCAAGCTGGATACGCCCAATATCTCTTTGTATGGTTTTTTGGCGTTGGCGTGTTGAAAAACTCTTCCTTAATTTCGCTTCCTGCTCTTCTATTTTCCTCTGAAGGGAACCGAGTTCGGTCTGAATTGGTGTTCGGATGAACCGCCCCAGTTCATCTAGTCGGACGCTGACATTGCTAAGTTGCTTTTGACTGTATGCTTGGATCGGCAGAAGGGTTCGTACCTCACTTTCTGAACAGGGGCGAAGCTCATCTTCGCCAACCTTGATCTGAGTCGAGCCGTCCTTGCTAGAGCGTCGAACTTGATGAGGAACCCCGTTTACAGTGAACGACACATCCACCGTTGCTCCCATTTGTTTTAGAGTTCCATCGATGAGACGCGTCCTGCGAGCTTGGTAGTCAGGTGTGTCTTCTCGGTCAGATGCCGGGGGTTGGTCGCAAAGCGCCCACCTTAGGTATTCAAGTATTGTCGACTTGCCTGTACCACGACCCCCGATCAGGGCGTTGTACTGGGGATTAAAAGACAACTCTACCGGACCGAGAAATGCGCTATTCTGTACACTGATTGAAGTGATTACCACTGTGGGAAGATTTGGCGCGTCATCGGCGATCCGCGACTCTTCAGCCAGACATGCTTGCCGCAATGCTTCTGCGGTAAGGGCAGTGGTTTCGACCGTTGCCCCTTCCATCTAAACTTCTCTAAAACTGCTCCAGATACCCTTGCTCAAGCAGCCCATTCCAAATCCCAAGCTGCACTTGCTTCAGGTCTTCATCTCGCAATCCGTGGTCGTAGCTATCTGCAGTATCACGATTGCCTTCCCAGCCGCCAAGCTCTCGGATGCGATCCTCAGGGACCCCTGCCCGCCTCGCAACAGTCCGCCATGTGTGCCTGAAGGAGTGCATCGCAAGCCTCCCGTCGGTGTCTTCACCCAAGGTCTTCCTGCGGTATCTAGTGAACCACTGCGAAGCGGAGTTGACCTTCCCCGTAGACGGCTTGCCGCCATTCCTCAGCGCTCTCTGGCGACAAATCCAGAATGCGCCCCACGCTTCCCTGCCCAGCGCTGGCAAGCGCATCGGCTTCGAGCTGTCGGATTTGGCCCAGCCGAATATCCCTCAAGCGAATAGCTTCCGCGTGACTGCGGGTGTTCAGACCGAGCTTGATTTCCCGCCCGAACGGTCTCCCCGTCCACGGATTCTCAGTGCCTATCAGCACCTCTGGCGTCACCAACCTGAGCGAGTAGCCTTTCCCACGCGGCTTCATCAGATGCTGCATGTCAGACTCCCCGCCGCCACTGGGGCCGACTCGGGGTTTTATGTGGTCCATCATGTACCTCACCGTGACCTGTACCACAGGCATTTCTGCCCTTACAAATCAATAACTTAGGTGTGGTGGCGGAGACGAAGGGATTCGAACCCTCGAGACCCTTCCGGGCCTACTCCCTTAGCAGGGGAGCGCCTTCGACCACTCGGCCACGTCTCCGTCGACCCGTTTAATGGGATGCGACAGGGGGGGCAAGAGGGAAATACCAGAAAATCTCTGCGGGCGCTTCATTCGCAGCAGGACCGATAACCGGAGGGTCAACTTGGATCTTTTGGCACGTCTCGCGGCGGGAATTTATGGGCGAATTTCTCGGCGATTTCATTGCTCAGCAGGTATTGCAGCCCCTGCCCCAAGGCTTTTGTCAGCTCTGCAGGCAGTTTTTCTTCGATCTCTTCGATCATCAACCCCCCGTAAACCTGCCACATCCGCGCCCGCAGATCGCGCCCTTGGTCGGTGATGCGCAGCACCCTGCCCCGCCCATCATTCTGTGCCGGACATTGGGTGACCAGCCCCATGTCGACCATGCGTTTCAAAGTGCGCGACAGGTTGGGCTGGTCAAACAGGCTGAAACTTTCCAGTTCAAACTGACGCAGCCCCTCATCACCGCCGCGCTTTTCCAGCGCCCACAGCACATCATACCAGCGCGCGTTTGGCAGGCCCGCGCGTTTCAATTCGCTTTCAAACCGGCCGGTCACGTGGCGATGCGCCAGGTTCAGCAACACCCAGATCGCGGTGGTTTCATCATTTGGGTTGGGTTTGTCCATCTCACATTCCTGTTATGTCACGCGGGTTTTGCTTGCAAGGGGCGCCGCATCTAGATACATGCACATACATCTAATTAACGCAAGACACATCGGAGTGATGACATGAAAGCCTTCCTGCTGGGCACCGCCCTTGCCACCCTTGCCAGCGCCGCCAGCGCCGAGATCTATAAGTTCGACCCGGGCCATACCGAGATCAACTTCTACTACAACCACGCCGGCCTGTCCGAACAACACGGTCAGTGGAAGGTGATTGACGGCGAGGTCGATTTCGACCCGGAAAACATTGCCGCCACCAAGGTGAGTGTGACCATCGACCCCGCGTCGATCGACACCGGCGTGTCTGCCCTGGATGACCACCTGAAAAGCGCCGATTTCTTTGATGTGGAAAACTATCCCACCATCACCTTCACCTCGACCGAGGTTGAGCAGACCGGCGACAACACGATCAACCTGACCGGCGATCTGACCATCAAGGACAACACAAAGCCGATCACCATGGCCTTCACCCTGAACCACAATGGCGCCCACCCTCTGGGGGAATTCGTTGACTATTACCAAGGCGAGTGGATCGGCGTGTCCGGCACAGGCGAGCTGCTGCGCTCGGATTACGGTGTGGGCATGTTCGCCCCGGTTACGTCGGACGAAGTGCGCTTGTCGATCTCGGCTGAGATGCGCAAGGGCGGATGGCCGGAATAATGCTCCGCAATACGGCAAGATCGTGGGGGGCGCTGGCGCGCCTCCTGCACTGGGCCACGGCGGGGGTGATCCTGTATAACCTTGGGCTGGGCGTGTACATGACCCAGTGGATCACCGATGCGCTGGCGCAGTTTCCGTTCATCCAGCAACATAAAAGCTGGGGGTTCGTGGCCTTTGTGCTTGCGGCGATCCGTATCGTTTGGCGGCTGATGAACCGGGCGCCGGAGATGCCAGATCATATGCCGATGATTGAACGGCTGGCGGCGCATCTGGGGCATTTCGCGCTTTACGCGCTGATGCTGATCATGCCGATTTCCGGCTGGCTGATGGCCTCGGCCTCGCCGCTGCAGGACACGTTCGGCGTGAGGAACAAGGTCTTTGATCTGTTCGAGATGTACGACCCGTTTGTGCCGGGTGACAAGGCCTTGTCAGAGCTGTTTGCCAGCGTGCATTTCTACGCGTCATGGGCGTTGATCATCGTGCTGGCGAGCCATATCGGCGCGGCCCTTTACCATCATTTCTATCACAAGGATGACGTGCTGAAACGGATGACCTACGGGCGGGTGCGCGACTGATCCGCGCCTGGCCCACCATCCGGCAAATGGTTCGTCCCCCAAACAAGCCATCCCAATAGAAAACGGCCAGAGCGTGCTCTGGCCGTTTTTCGTGGATCTGGTCGGATCAGGCGTTGAACAGGAAGTGCAGCACATCCCCGTCCTTGACCATGTAACTCTTGCCTTCCGCGCGCATCTTGCCCGCCTCTTTCGCAGGCCCCTCGCCGCCCAGCGCGATGTAATCGTCATAGGCAATGGTTTCGGCACGAATGAAGCCACGTTCAAAATCGCCGTGGATCACGCCCGCCGCCTGCGGGGCCAGCGTGCCTTCGCGGATCGTCCAGGCGCGGGCCTCTTTCGGGCCGACGGTGAAATAGGTTTCCAGATGAAGCAGTTCGTATCCCGCGCGGATCAGCCGATCCAGCCCCGCCTCTTCCAGCCCAAGCTCTTCCAGGAACATCTCCATGTCATCGGCATCGAGCTGACTGATTTCTTCTTCGATCTTGGCGGAAATCACCACCGAGGCCGCGCCCTGCTCCTCCGCCATTTTTGCAACGGCGTCCGAGTATGTGTTGCCGGTTGCCGCGTCGCCTTCATCCACATTGCAGACATAAAGGATCTTCTTGGTGGTCAGAAGCTGCAGCATGTTCCACGCTTTGCGATCTTCGTCGTCCACCTCAACCGTGCGGGCGGGCTGGCCGTTTTCAAGCGCTTCCATCGCCGCACGCATCAGGCGTTCCTGCTGCACCGCTTCCTTGTCGCCACCGCGCACCTTGCGCACGATGTTTTGCAGGCGCTTTTCGATCGATTCCATGTCGGCCAGCATCAGCTCGGTCTCGATCACTTCGGCATCTTCCACCGGGTTCACGCGGCCTTCCACATGGGTCACGTCACCATCGTCAAAACAGCGCAGTACGTGGGCAATGGCATCGACTTCACGGATATTGGCCAGAAACTGGTTGCCCAGCCCCTCGCCCTTGGACGCGCCTTTCACCAGCCCGGCAATGTCGACAAAGGTCATGCGGGTGGGGATGATCTCTTTGGATCCGGCAATCGCCGCCAGTTTGTCCAGCCGCCCATCCGGCACGGCCACTTCCCCCACATTGGGTTCGATCGTGCAGAAGGGAAAGTTCGCTGCCTGCGCCGCCGCCGTTTTGGTCAGCGCGTTGAACAGCGTCGATTTGCCCACATTCGGCAGGCCCACAATGCCCATTTTGAAACCCATCACGGCCTCCGGTATTTTAAGTAATCTCTCGGTTCCCGCGCGTTCTAGGGCTTTGACAGGCAGGGCGCAAGCGTGCTGCACTGTCCTTGAAAGGAAAGCGCGATGAAACTGCACCCCTACCTGACCTTTAACGGCACTTGCCGCGAAGCATTTGAAACCTACGCAGGGATCTTCGACGGCGAAGTTTTGTTCTTTCAGCATTATGACGAAATGCCGGGGCATGAAGACCTGCCGAAAAGCAGACTGAAACGGGTTATGCATGGGCAGGTGTCGCTGCAGGGTCAGGTTGTCATGGGGTCAGACACGTTGAACCCCGCTGACTATCTGCGCCCGCAAGGGTTTCAGTTGCAAACCGAGTGGGAAGACCCGGACCTGGCGCGCGACGCTTTCGCAGCCTTGTCTGAGGGCGGTGAAATCCTGATGCCGTTCGAAGAAACCTTCTGGTCCCCCGGTTTTGGCCTGTTGCGTGATCGGTTCGACATTATGTGGATGGTGAATGTGAACGGTGATGGGGGCTGATGGGACTGCATTCGGGCAGTTTCCGCCTGGATTTGCCCACTCGGCGCGCGAACCCCACAGATCCCCATTGACTTTCCCCGCCCTGCTTGGGCAGATCGGGACACGGCCATGTGCCGCGCGCGAGACATCCAATCAGGGGACACAGCATGACACGTATCGACGCCAAATTTGCCGAGTTGAAACAGGCGGGCAAGAAAGCCTTCGTGTCGTATATCATGGCGGGTGACCCCGATTACGACACCTCGCTTGCGGTCATGAAGGGCCTTCCTGCGGCGGGTGTGGACGTGATTGAACTGGGCCTGCCCTTCACCGATCCAATGGCCGACGGGCCGACCATTCAATTGGCCGGTGGGCGCGCCCTGGATGGCGGCATGACCCTGCAAAAAACGCTGGATATGGCGGCCGAGTTTCGCAAGACCGATGACACAACCCCGATCGTGCTGATGGGGTATTACAACCCGATCTATAATCGCGGGGTCGACACGTTCCTGAAAGACGCAAAAGCCGCCGGGATTGACGGATTGATCGTGGTGGACCTGCCCCCCGAAGAAGATGATGAACTTTGCATCCCCGCACAAAAGGCTGGGCTGAACTTTATTCGTCTTGCCACGCCGACCACCGATGACAAACGCCTGCCGACGGTGCTGCAAAATACCTCTGGCTTTGTGTATTACGTGTCGGTCACCGGCGTGACGGGGGCCGCCGAAGCGCAGGCCGGCGACGTTGCGCCCGAGGTGGCGCGCATCAAGGCCAAGACCAACCTGCCCGTGATCGTCGGCTTTGGTGTGAACACGCCCGAAAAGGCCGAAGCCATTGCAAGTGCCGCCGATGGGACAGTGGTGGGCAGCGCCATTGTCAGCCAGATCGGGGCAGGCAAACCGGTTGAGGACGTTTTGAAATTTGTAAAGTCTCTGGCGGACGGGGCACATCGCGCCTGACCCACACCGGCGCTTTAATCAGGTAGAAGAACCTGACGCAACGCGGCGACGATTTCGGTGCGGCGCATTGGTTTGGCCACGTGCAAATCCATACCACATTCAAGATACCCTTCGACCTGATGCGCCATGGCGTTGGCAGACATGCCCAGGATCGGCGTGCGACCGCGCCCCAGCTGCCTCTCTTCCTGCCTTATGGCATTGGTCGCGGCCACCCCATCCATTTCTGGCATATTGACGTCCATAAACACGACATCAAATCTTTCATTTCGCCACACCTGCAGGGCCTGCTTTCCATCCTCAGCCATGGTTATCCGCAACGGGTACTTTTTCAACAACGAGGTCAGAACAATCCGGTTGGTCGCATTGTCTTCCGCAACCAGCACATTCAGAGGGGGATGATTTAGCAACCAGTCATCTTCGCCACCATGATCCCCTTGGCGCGGCGCGGGACAGGGCGAAAGGCGGACCGACGCCGTAAATGTGCTCCCCGCCCCGTCATGTGAACGAACCGAGATATCTCCTCCCATCGCCTGACAGATCTGCCGCGACACTGACAGGCCAAGACCGGTTCCGCCAAACTTGCGGGAAATACCTGCATTGGCTTGTGAGAAGGGTTGAAACAACCGACCAATTTCTTGCTCGGTCAGACCAATACCGCTGTCCTGCACCTCAATTTCCAACCGGTCCGCTTTGCCATCCCGCCCCGGTTTGGGGGCAACTTTGACGGAGACATGCCCTTGGTCGGTAAACTTGATGGCGTTTGACACCAGATTGCCCACAACCTGGCGTAGGCGGGTCGGGTCGGTGGTGGCCCAGATCTGAACTTTTTCTGCCAGACGGATCTCAAAGCGCAGCCCCTTTTCCTGAGCATGTAGTGCATAATGACTTTCAATACTTCGAAACATCCGGTCCAGATCACAGGGAATATATTCCAGCTCCAGCTTGCCAGCCTCGATTTTCGACAGATCAAGAATATCATTAATGATGCCCATGAGGAGCTTTCCGCTGTCCCGGATCACATCCAGCATCTCCCGTTGTTCATCGGTCAGGTCACTTTCCGATAAAACCGATGCCATCCCCAGGACGCCGTTCATCGGCGTGCGGATTTCATGACTCATCGACGCGAGGAATATTGATTTTGCATCATTCGCCGCCTCTGCCTGCAGGCGCGCTTGTTCGAGATCCGCCGTCCGCATCGCAACGGTCTGTTCAAGATCTTCTGCTTGTTCCTGCAATTGTTGATTTGCCTCGAACAGGGCACGGGACTTCTCTTCCAACAGCCGCTCGGCATCGCGCCGCGCCCGACGTTCACGTTCATAGCGCCGCCGCGAAACGGGGCCATCCGGAACCGTCGGGGGGACTGCAAAGCTCATGGGTCAGGCTACCTTGCGCACGCAGAACTCGGCCACGTATCGGCCCTGTTCGGACCGGTCCTGTCGATCGATATCAGCGGGTTCACCAAAATGTTCAACGCAGGCTTCGATCAACCCATGACAAAAGTCGATCAAGGGGCGTTCAGAATGATAGGTCATGCGCAATCCATTTTCACCCAGACGCGTGGTTTCGAAACTTGGCAGTTCCACATTGGGGTAAAGCTTGCGCACCTCCACATGCACCTCATTTTCGATCGCATCCAGCATGGCCAGCGCATCTGCCTTGCCGTCGAAAAATACCGGATAGTTCTTTGCGAAATAGTCAAACATCCAGATCCCGAACTTACGCTGCAATTGGTCAAGAGGCATATCGAGATATGCCCCAAACGCGCCGACAAGGGTGAAGAGTTCAGAACAGGGGTAATTTCCCACGGCGTTATACGCCGCCCCGCTGTCCAGATCGAGATCATCAAGGATCTGGTCCACCGCCTCTTCCCCCATGACCGATTCTGCCATGGTCAACAGCTCGGTAAACACCATGCCTTTCATGTAAAATTCCTTCATGCACAGACCGTTGGATCCAAGCGTAGCAGCCGATGGTAAACAGGCCCCTAAGGTGTGTCAGAATTAACATGTGTCTCAAGACTATCCTGAAGCGCCTTACCTTGGCTCAACTGAAGCATTGCTCTCCGCCGCACAGACTGGTAAAGAAAACTAACCAATTTACGGAGAGTCCCGCGATGCCCGTCATCACCGAAGTTGAAGACCTGAAGAAAATCTACAAACGGCGCGTGCCGAAGATGTTTTATGATTACGCGGAAAGCGGGTCCTGGACCGAACAAACCTTCCGCGAAAACAGCTCGGATTTCGACAAAATCTATTTCAAGCAACGCGTGGCCGTGGATATGGATGGGCGGTCCACCAAAACGCAGATGATCGGGCGTGACGTGGCGATGCCGGTCGCGCTGGCCCCGGTGGGGTTGACGGGGATGCAATGCGCCGATGGTGAAATCAAGGCAGCGAAAGCGGCCGAGAAGTTTGGCGTCCCCTTTACCCTCTCTACCATGTCGATCTGTTCGATCGAGGATGTGGCAGACCACACCAACGCCCCGTTCTGGTTTCAGGTTTACACCCTGAAGGACGACGATTTCATGCAGCGTCTGTTTGACCGCGCCAAGGCCGCGGGCTGTGACACGGTGGTGATCACGGTGGATCTGCAAATGCTGGGCCAACGCCACAAAGACCTGAAAAACGGGCTCTCGGCGCCGCCCAAGCTGACCGTGAAATCGGTGGCCGACATGATGACCAAGGTGCAATGGGGCCTCGGGATGCTGGGCACCAAGCGCCGGTTTTTCGGCAATATCGTGGGTCATGCCAAAGGGGTCGAGGATCCATCATCGCTGGCCACCTGGACGGCCGAGGCGTTTGACCCATCGCTCGATTGGGACCGTATTCGCCAGTTCCGCAAGATGTGGGACGGCAAGTTGATCATCAAGGGCATCATGGAACCGGCCGACGCGCTGGAGGCCTGCAATGTGGGGGCCGATGCGATCATCGTGTCGAACCACGGCGGGCGGCAGCTTGATGGCGCGCTTTCATCGATCCGTGCCCTACCCGCAATCATGGACGCGGTGGGCGACAAGATCGAGGTGCATCTCGACAGCGGCATCCGGTCGGGTCAGGACGTGCTAAAGGCCGTCGCGATGGGGGCCAAAGGCACCTATATCGGGCGCGCCTTCGTCTATGGGCTGGGCGCACAGGGCGAGGCTGGCGTGACCAAAGTGTTGGAGATGATGCACAAGGAACTGGAGGTCTCGATGGCCTTTTGCGGTCACACCGACATCAACACCGTGACCCGCGATATCCTGTATGTCCCGAAAGGGTTTTCCGGCGATTGGGAGTGAGCCCCCGCGCCTGAACACCCCTGACGTAAACACGACCCCGCCCGGAAACCAGGCGGGGTCATATTCGCTTCATGCATCGTCTGCGTCAGATCAATTCGCAGCAACTTGGCGCAGCAGTTCGGTGATCCGGCGCACGCTGGCGCGGCGGTTGGCGCGTTCTTCGTCCAAGGTTTTCACCTTCAGATACGCTTCACCATAGCCTTGCACCACAAGGTTTTCCGGCGGCACCTCGAAATACTCGGTCAGGGCCAGCGCCACGCTTTCCGCACGGCGGTCCGATAGGGCCAGGTTATAGGCCGCCGAGCCCACGGCGTCGGTGTGGCCTTCGATCAGGAACACTTCACTCGGGTTTTCCGAGACGTAGCTTTTGATCACCTTGCCCAGTTGGGCCAGCGACCGGGCCTGGTCGGGCTTGATCGCGGCAGAGCCGGTTTCGAAAGTGATGTTGTCCAGATCAATCACCGGCACAAGCGCACGAACCTGGGCGATGTTGCGGATCTGGGTCAGGCTGAAGCTGCGATCGAACCCGGCCTCGGCTGCAAGCGCTGCGCGCAGGGCGTCTTCGGTTTCGTCAGCTTCAACCTGAACCACTTTCGCCGGTTCCGGCAATTGGGTGACATCCACCGGTTCAACCGACACAGTGTCGTCGATCAGCACCGTTTCCGACCCGTCCGCCGCAATGTGCACGCGGCGCAGCACGCGGTATTCCTTGTCACGAATGGTGACGATCTGCGTTCCATCCGGGCGTTCCACCACGGTGCGCGTGGACCCGTCGCTGAACGATTGGGTGCGCACGGTCGACCCCGGCTGACGCAGCAACGCGTTGTCGTCTTTCAGGATCTGATAGGTGCCATCGCGCCCGGCCACCACAACCCGGTCTCCCGAGTTGAGCTTGACCTCGCGGTCCCCCGACAAGATCGCCCCCACAGCAGCGGCGCCCAGACCCAGCAACAGGGCCTTTTCGCCTTTCGACAGGCCACCGTCATCCTGTGCGGCGGTGTCTTGCGATGCGGTATCTTCCGTCGCCTCGGTCGACGGTTGCGGCGCGGCGGTTTCATTTACGGCATTTTCGAAATCTTCCGATGACGAGCGGGTGGTGTCCTCGGTCACAACCTCTTCCACAACCTCGGCGTCGGCGGACGCGTCATCCCCCGCTTCGGCAGCGGCAACAACCTGTGCCTCACCCGTCATGGCTTCGGTCGGCACGGCCATTTCCGGGGTCTCAGGCTCAGTGGCGCCCCCCTCAGCAGCTGCGGCAGCTGCGCCGTCACCGTCTGCACCGGTGGCCGGAGCATCGACCGGAGCGTCAGTTTGGGCATCCGTCTCAGCGTCGGCCTGGGTGTCTGTCTCGGCGTCGGTCTCGGCGGTCTCCGCCTCAGCCGCTGCATCGCCCTCGGAGGTTGCCGCTTCCAAAGCCGCGGCCAGTGCGGCTTCATCTTCCGCAGTCACATCAGCAGCGGGCGTTTCGGCCCCGGCGTCTGCGGTCGTTTCAGCATCCGCTTGCGGGGTGGCGTCGGTTTCGGCGGCCTCCGGGCTTACCTCGGCCTCAGGCGTCGCGGCCTCTGCAGCGGTTTCAGTGTCAGCCTGCGTATCAGCTTGTGCCTCAGCCGGTGCATCGGCGGGCACGTCGGTCGCCGGATCTGCCGGAGTCTCGGCAGCGGGGGCGTCCGCCGCAGCATTTGCTTCACCGGCAGCTTCAGTGTCGGGCGCGGGGACGTCTGCGGCCTCTTCGGTATCCGCAGCAGCAGCGTCAGCACCTTCCTCGGCGGGGGCGGGCTCCGGGGTTGCCTCGGGCACCTCAACAGGCGCTTCAGGGGCTGCGGCTTCAGGAGCAGCTTCGGGAGCGGCTTCTGGGGCAGTCACCTCTGCCTCCACCTCGGCTTCAACCTCGGCCCCAGCCTCCGGGGCCGCGTCAGGCGCAGCCTCTGGCGTGGCGACCTCAGCCTCGGCGCCCGCCTCTATCGCTGCGGCCGGAGCGGCGGCCGCCGGGGCAGAGGGCGATACAGACGCAAGGAAGGCAGCCACATCTTCGGCACCTTTCTTCAGTTTGAACGTCATACCGCTTTTGGCTTTCAGATCGTCAAAATAGGCCTTCAGGAACCCCGCTGGGTCTTGCACGTATTCGGCCAGGTTCTGTTCATCCCAGACCAGCCCCGCCTCGCCCGCGGCGACAATGCTTTTCTTGTATTTGAACCCCTCGGCGGTGCCTGCCGCGCGGCCGATCACATCGTAAAGGTTCGGGCCGGTCTTGCCGCCTTTGTAAATCACGTCATCCCCATTGGCGATCACGTGACAGGCCTTGCATTTCTTGAATGTTTTCTCGCCCTTCGCCACGTCGCCAGCCGCGAAACCGGGCATGGCGGATGGCATGATCAGGGACAGCGAGGTAAGGATTGTTGTTGTCGATCTCAGAACTTTGCGCATCGGGGCGACCTCCAGTCTGTCGTGTATCTGTCCCTACCTTAACCCCTAACCCGCCATTGGGTTCCCAAGCATGGCTTTCGGGCCTTGGGCGATGGGCGAGGATCCGCCCGTCTTGCGACCGCTCCCCATCTGTTGCGCCCCGAAACCGTCAGATTCAAAGAAACCCTGTCAATTCCCCGCAAAACCGTATATGCGCGTCTTTTCCGTGCCGGTTTGCAAGCCGCCACCTTCCGAAGCCACCCCTGAAAGCCCGCCTTCATGATGATCCCGACCCTCGCCCAAGCCCTTGCCGACAAGGGGTATGATACGCTGACCGATGTGCAGGAGGCGGTGACCAACCCGGACCTTGCAGACCAGGACCTATTGGTGTCCGCCCAGACCGGGTCCGGCAAGACGGTGGGCTTTGGTCTGGCGATTGCACCGACCATTCTGGACGGAGAGCGGTTTGGCCCTGCCGCCACGCCGCTGGCGCTGGTGATTGCGCCCACGCGCGAATTGGCAATGCAGGTGAAGTTTGAACTGAACTGGCTTTATGCCCACACCGGGGCGCGTGTTGCCTCTTGCGTGGGGGGGATGGACCAACGCACCGAACGGCGCGCGCTGGAACGCGGTGCGCATATCGTCGTCGGCACGCCGGGGCGTCTGCGCGATCACATCACCCGGGGCGCGCTGGTGCTGGACACGCTGAAGGCGGTGGTGCTGGACGAGGCGGACGAGATGCTCGATATGGGGTTCAAGGAAGACCTTGAGTTCATGCTGGACGCCGCCCCGGAAGACCGCCGTTCGCTGCTCTTTTCCGCCACCGTCTCGCCGCTGATTTCCAAGCTGGCCAAGCAATACCAACGTGACGCGGTGCGCGTATCGACCGTATCGAAAGAAAAGCAACACGCCGATATCGAGTATCAGGCGCTGCGGGTGGCCGACAAAGATGAAGAGCACGCGATCATCAACATCCTGCGCTATCACGACGCGCAGAACGCGATTGTGTTTGCCAACACCCGTGCGACGGTAAACCGCCTGACCACGCGCCTGTCCAACCGGGGCCTGCCCGTTGTCTGCCTGTCGGGGGAGCTCAGCCAGGCGGAACGCTCCAACGCGCTGCAATCCATGCGCGACGGGCGGGCACGCATTTGTGTCGCCACCGATGTGGCGGCACGCGGCATTGACCTGCCGATGCTGGATCTGGTCATTCATGCCGAGCTGCCCACCAATACCGAAGGCCTGCTGCACCGCTCGGGCCGCACCGGGCGCGCGGGCCGCAAGGGGGTGTCCGCCCTGATCGTGCCGCCGCGCATGGTGAAACGCACCGAACGCCTGCTGCGGTGGGCCAAGATCACCGCGACATGGGACCTGCCGCCCTCGGCAGATCAGATCCGCGCGCGGGACGTGGAACGGCTGATGGAGCACCCGATGTGGGACGAGGGCCTGAACGGCGACGAAGGGCAATTGGCCGGTGACCTGATGGCCCGGTTCACCCCCGAACAGATTGCCGCCGCCTGTATCCGCCTGCACCGCGCGCAGGTTTCAGCCCCCGAGGAGCTGGCCGAAATCACCGCAAAACCCGCCCGCCGCGAAGATCGCGATTTTGGCCCGTCGACCTGGTTCTCACTGTCGGTGGGGCGCAAGCAAAACGCCGAACCGCGCTGGCTTTTGCCGATGCTGTGCCGGTCGGGCAACCTCGATAAAAACGACATTGGCGCAATCCGCGTGCAGGGGCGCGAGACCTTTGTCGAGTTGTCAAATGACAGCGTGGACAAGTTCTTGGGCGCCTCTTCGGGCGGCGAGCTGGAGGATGGCATTCGCGCAACCCAGTTGAATGGCAAACCCGATCTGACCCCTGCCCCCCGAAATCAGGGTGGCAAGTTTGGCGATAAACCCGGTGGAAAAGGGCCGGGCCTTAAAGGCAAAGGCAAGTTTGACCGCGACGAGCGCGCCCCCAAGCCTCACCGCAAAGGGGGGGGGCGGGATGACAGCTCCGAGCGGCCCGCGAAATTCGACAAACCCGCAAAACCGCTGCGCAACCAAAACCAGCGCGATGATCGTGATGCGGCCCCGTCGGCCAACAAAGGTGGACGCTGGACGCCGGAACTCGCCCCCGAGGTAAACCCGGACACAAAATCAGAATATCAGCCGCCGAAATCGCGCGATGAGAAGAAGGCGGACAGCCCGAAACCCAGCAAGAAACGGGATGAAGACGGGAAAAAGCAGCGTTGGAAAAAGGACAAGCCCGGCAAGAAGGGCGCGAAATCTGACGGGAAACCCGGCAAGCCCGCCGGGAAACCGGGTGGCAAGCCAAAAGGCAAACCCGCCAAACCACCCAAGGCACGCAAGAACCAGCCGCGGGGCGAAAATGCCCTGCCGCGTCGGGTAAAATAGTAACGGATTGGGGGCGAGAGCCGCGCCCCTGACCATCAACCTCCGAAGCGGCAATAATTCCCTTCCCTTTTGGGTGATTCCCCTGTATGGGCAGGGCTTCATCGCGGGGCTACAGCCTTGGAGGAGCCCCGCCCTATCTATATTGGAGAATTAAAATGGCAAAAGAGATCCCTGATCTTGTTGCTCAGAAACGCGCGGGGACGGGCAAGGGCGCCGCTCGCCAGGCACGTCGTGACGGGCTGGTTCCGGGTGTGGTTTACGGTGGCGACGCCGATCCCCTGTCGATCAACATTCCGTTCAACGACCTGTTCAAGAAACTGAAGGCCGGCCGCTTCATGTCGACCCTTTGGAACCTGAAGGTTGAGGGCGAAGAAGATGTGCGCGTGATCTGCCGCGGTGTTCAGCGCCACGTTGTAAAAGACCTGCCGACCCATATCGACCTGATGCGCCTGCGCCGCACCTCGCGGATCAGCCTGTTCATCCACGTGGAATTTGAAAACCACGAGGAAGCACCGGGTCTGAAAAAAGGCGGCGTTCTGACCGTTGTACGTCCGGAAGTCGAACTGAACGTTGTTGCAGGTGAAATCCCCGAGCAGATCGTTGTTGACCTGACCGGCCGTGACGTGGGCGACGTGATCCACATTTCGGACGTGACCCTGCCGGACGGCGCCAAGCCGACCATCGACCGCGACTTCGTGATTGCCAACATCGCCGCACCGTCCTCGCTGCGTTCGTCGGATGATGACGAAGGTGACGAGGTGGCCGCAGATGAAGTTGAAGCCACCGAAGTATCGGCTGACTGATCTTCAACCGGCCTTGCCGATTGTGAAACGGGGTCCCACGCGGGCCCCGTTTTTTTTGTGCGATCCACCCGTGGACACGAAACCGTGAGACTGACGAAGATCAAACCGCCTGCGCATCTGTTGAACTATGGTGTCCGGGCAACGCGCAAACGGAGTTCTCATGACCAGTCTTACCCGCCGCCGCTTTCTGGCCACCGCCCTGGCCGGTCCCGCAATCACCACCCTGCCCACCTTTGCCAGCCCCCCCGTTTTGCATGTGCGCAAGGATCCGGGCTGTGGCTGTTGCGGTGCCTGGATCGAAATCATGCAGGCGCATGGGTTTGATGCCAGTGTCGAAAACATGGGCTATGACGCACTTTATCGCTTTAAACTGGCAAACGGGATCACGGAGGATCTGATGTCCTGCCACACCGCGGATATCGGGGGGTATTTGATTGAAGGGCACGTACCGCCCGCTGACGTGAAACGCCTGCTGGCCGAGCGCCCCGACGCCATTGGCCTGACCGTTCCCGGCATGCCCTACGGATCGCCCGGCATGGGGCCCGAGAGCGAACGGGAGGCCTATGACGTGCTGTTGATGCGCAAGGACGGACAGACCGAGGTCTTTGCCCATTACGCGGCGGCCTGATGCAATAGCCGACTGTTATTCGGTCCCGATCCGCTGAAACACCACAACAGCGCCACGTGACCCATAGGGCTGATAGGCAAAACCGTTGCGCGCCATGCCTGCAAACAGCTCGTCCACCTGGTTCAACCCGTAATACTGCGGGTGGATCTCCATGATCACCACCCGTGTGCGCCCGGGCCAGAGATGTTGTGTCAGCGCCACTTCCACCCCCTCGACATCCATCATCACCACTGTCGGTTCGAACGCCACCAAAAGGTCCGCAAGGCGCAACGCCGGAACCGTGACTGTCCGGCGGTTTGCGACGGGCTTCCCGACCCCATCAATACGAGACCCAAGATAGGATTTGTTCAACTGAAAGCTCAGCTCGTCTTGCGCAAATGTATCTTCAACCACAGCCCCATGGCAGACCCGCGCATCGATGAACCCGTTGCGCGCCAGATTGCCCTCCAGAACAGGGATCAACTCCGGATTGGCTTCAACACAGGTGAGCTGTTCAGGTTCGATAATCAGGCAGGCCTGGCAGGCGATGAAGCCGATGGCGCTGCCGATATCCAGCAGCCGATCCTCTGGGCGCAGGACGTTTTTCAGGGCACGCAGTTCCCCCCATTCATACTTGCCTTCCTTCAGGCCAGTACTGATCTGCGACGTCAAAAGCGGCTCTGGCACCTCAAGCGTCAGTCCAGACATAAAAAACGTTGCCAAATCTCTGCCCTCGAATATCGTCGGCGGCCATCCAATTGGGATTGTTGAGCCAGCGCCGCATTTGCGATACTCAAACACCGAACCCCATCCATGTCCAGCGCGGAGACCATGATGAGACTTTTTGTCGGCCTCGGAAATCCCGGCCCGAAATATGCGGGAAACCGGCACAATATCGGCTTCATGGCCTTGGACCAGATCGCATCCGATCATGGCTTTGCCCCGTGGCGGGCGAAATTCCAAGGACAGCTGAGCGAAGGCAAGCTGGGCGGCGAGAAAGTGATCTTGCTGAAACCCGAAACCTTCATGAACCTGTCAGGTCAGTCGGTGGGTGAAGCAATGCGGTTTTACAAACTGACGCCCGCAGATGTGACCGTTTTTCATGACGAGCTGGACCTGGCCCCCGGCAAATGCCGGGTGAAGACGGGGGGCGGCCACGCAGGTCATAACGGGCTGCGCTCGATCCATCAGCATATCGGGGCAGAATATCACCGCGTGCGCATGGGCATCGGCCATCCGGGTCACAAGGATGCGGTCTCGCGTTACGTGCTGAACGATTTCGCCAAGGCCGATCAGGCTTGGCTGGATGATGTGCTGCGCGGCTGTGCCGATGGCGCGGCGGATCTGGCGGCGGGCGATACGGGCAAGTTCATGAATGCCATCGGATTGCGCGTGAACCCGCCGCGATCCTCGGGCGGGCCAAAGAAACCTGCTGAGAAAAAGCCCGAGAAACCGGTTGAGGCAGACGACACGCGGTCGCCATTGCAAAAACTGATGGACAAGTTTTCTTGACCCTGCGCGACGCGTTCCACGTTCAAGCCGGAAACAATGAGCGGCTTGGCTCGCCTTTCACGGCGCGGGTGCTGCGGCTTTTGGCCCAAAACCTGGCCCCCGGCACAGCGCTCACGGACCGGATGTTTGCCTGGGAAGGCAATATGGGAGCCTTCGGCCAGTCCGTTCCCCTGCGCCTTCTGGCCGGGTTGCACGCACTGGTGCTGAGCGGAAAATGCGCCGAGTTGATCAAGGCCTACCCTCCGAACCCGGCACCGGATGATGCCACTTTATGGACCGCCTTAGAAACGGCCCTGCGTGATCATGCGGATCATCTGAACCATTGGCTCGACAATCCGCCACAAACCAACGAGGTCCGGCGCGCGGCGGTGTTGATTGCAGCGGGGCATTGGTTGGCGGGGCACTATGGCCTGCCGATCCATATGTCTGAACTGGGGGCATCTGGCGGGCTGAACCTGATGTGGGATCACTTTGCGCTGGAGGTGCCTGGTACGAGGCTTGGGCCGCAGAACGCCGCCGTGGTGCTGACACCTGATTGGCAGGGTGATCTGCCAACCGGCCCCTGCCCAGACATCCTTGACCGGCGCGGTGTGGATCTGATCCCGCTGGATGCGCGCGATCCGGACGACGCGTTGCGCCTGATCTCGTATCTTTGGGCCGACCAGCCCGAGCGGTTGACGCGCACCCGCGCCGCAATCGAGGTGCTTGACGCCGACGTGGACCGAGGGGATGCTGCGCAGTGGCTTGAGGGTCGATTGGCCGAAACAGGCCCCGATCATCTGACTTTGATCTATCACACCATCGCCTGGCAGTATTTCCCGCCGGATACCCAAAACCGCTGCCACGCGGCCATCGAAGCCGCGGGGCAGCGCGGGCCTGTGGCGCATCTGGCAATGGAAGCGGATGAGCGGCGCGGTGAAGGGGCTGCCATCTCCCTTTCGCTATGGCCCGAGGGGCAAAAACTGCACCTGGGGCGCGTCGATTTCCATGGGCGTTGGGTCAATTGGCAAGCGCCCTGAGAAGGCACGCCTCTCTGAGAAAACTAGAAAACTAGAAAACTAGAAAACTAGAAAACTAGAAAACTAGAAAACTAGAAAACTAGAAAACTAGAAAACTAGAAAACTAGAAAACTAGAAAACTAGAAAACTAGAAAACTAGAATCCGGCTCACGACCACAGTCAAGCCTTTACTTCACCGGAAATCCGCACAGCTCCGGGTTATCTCAACAGAAAAGCCGCGCAGCGATGTGCACGGCTCTCTGAATATCGATGGGTTCGTGTGTCAGTCAACGTCACGACCTTCAGTATCCGACATGTCAAATCCCAGATATTTCGCGACGGTGAAAATGTCCTTGTCACCGCGCCCACACATGTTCATGCAGATGATGTGATCGGCCGGCAAGGTCGGCGCGATTTTCATCACATGGGCCAGCGCGTGGCAGGGTTCAAGCGCGGGAATGATCCCCTCGGTCGAACAGGACAACTGAAACGCCTCAAGCGCTTCCTTGTCGGTGATCGACACATATTCGGCCCGGCCGATTTCATGCAGCCAGCTGTGTTCCGGCCCGATGCCCGGGTAATCAAGGCCTGCTGAAATCGAGTAGCCATCGAGGATCTGCCCATCATCATCCTGCAACAGATAGGTGCGGTTGCCATGCAGCACACCCGGGCGACCGCCGGTCAGCGATGCGCAATGCTCGACCCGGTCGTCCACGCCTTTGCCGCCCGCCTCGACGCCAATGATCTTCACGCTTTCATCATCAAGGAACGGGTGGAACAGGCCGATTGCGTTGGACCCGCCCCCGATCGCGGCGATCACCGTGTCAGGCAAACGGCCCTCTGCCTCTTGCATCTGCGCTTTGGTTTCCTTGCCGATGATGGACTGGAAATCACGCACCATGGCCGGATAGGGATGCGGGCCAGCGGCGGTGCCAATGCAATAGAACGTGTCGTGCACATTGGTCACCCAGTCGCGCAGCGCGTCATTCATCGCGTCCTTCAGCGTGCCGCGGCCGCTTTCCACGGCCACAACCTCGGCGCCCAAGAGGCGCATCCGGAACACGTTCGGGGCCTGACGCTGCACATCATGCGCGCCCATATATACGATACATTTCAGGCCAAACTTGGCGCAGACCGTGGCGGTGGCCACGCCGTGTTGCCCGGCACCGGTTTCCGCAATGATCCGCGTTTTTCCCATACGGCGCGCGAGCAGGATCTGCCCCAGCACGTTGTTGATCTTATGCGCGCCGGTGTGGTTCAGCTCGTCGCGTTTCATATAGACCTTGGCGCCGCCCAGGTGTTTGGTCAGGCCTTCAGCAAAGTAGAGCGGCGACGGGCGGCCCACATAATGTTTCCACAGGTGGTCCATCTCTGCCCAGAAACTGTCATCCGTCTTGGCCTTTTCATATTCGGCCTCGAGGTCGAGGATCAGCGGCATCAACGTTTCCGACACGAAGCGGCCGCCGAAATCACCAAACCGGCCCCGTTCGTCCGGGCCGTTCATGAAGCTGTTGAAAAGATCGTTGGACATGGTGCCCCCCTGTTCACGTTGCCGGGCTTTGATAGGCGGCGCGGCGCGTCAGTTCCAGTGGTTTTTAAGGGTTGATGCGGCAAAAGGGGCGCTGCCCTTCGCGCTACGCGCTGGTCTCCGCCCGTTCTTCGGGCAAATGGATCCCCCGGATCCATTCCGGGAAGCCCTCGAACCCCGGGATATTTTTGACCAGAAAATGAGGTCAGGCGAACTGCCCGGTGGCATTTTGCACAAAAGCGCGCATCAGGTCGGGGTCTTTCACACCGGGCGCTGTTTCCACGCCAGAGGCCACATCGACCTGTTTGGCCCCGGTCAGGCGCATGGCTTCGGCCACGTTGTCGGGCGTCAGCCCACCGGCCAGCATCCATGGGCAGGGCCAGTATTTTCGCTGCACCAGGCGCCAGTCAAAGCTAATCCCGTTGCCACCCGGCAGATCTGCGCCCTTGGGGGCCTTGGCGTCGATCAGCAGTTGGTCCACGACGGGGGCATACCGATCGATCTCGGCCACGTCCTGTGGCCCGGCAATGCCGATGGCTTTCATCACCGGCAGGCCAAAACGGGCTTTGACCTCGGCCACCCGTTCGGGGCTTTCCGCGCCATGCAATTGCAGGATTTCGGTGGTGGAGTTGTCGACAATATGGGCGATTTCATCATCGGACATATTGACCACAAGCGCGACCTTCGCGACACCGATGGGCATGTCGAGCATCAGGGCGGCGGCCTGATCAACGGTCACAGAGCGCGGGCTTTTCGCAAAGAAATTGAAGCCGATGTAGCGCGCACCCGCCGCGCAAGCGGCCTGCAGGGTCTCTGGTGTCTTCAACCCGCAAATCTTGACCGCCGCATCGCGCTTGCCACTCGCCCCACTTGTGGGCAACACAAAAGAGCTCACTTGGCCTCTTCCAGCAATGCGATGATGTCATCCCCCGGCTTGGCCTTGGGTTCCTTGAGCTTTTTCACTTCGCGGATCAGGGCATCGCGTTCCTTGCGGGTGCGTTTGCCCGCGGCGCGCAGCTTGTGTTCGCGCAGCCATTCCCAGATGAACCCGATCACCACGCCCCCGATGATGCCCATGAAGATCACCACAAAGAGCGGCAGGGAGACGGACCAGCTGAAGCCAAGGAAGCCGGACAGCTCTTCGGGCAGAAGGTGCAGGGTGACCATGGCACGGTTCGCCATGGCAATGGTGACCAGGCAGACCGCAAGGGCCGCCAGGAATGCGTAACGGATATACCGCATGAAAATCCTCTTACTTGCCGTTCAACCGGTCGCGCAACAGCTTGCCGGTCTTGAAGAAGGGCACATGTTTTTCTTCGACCTGAACCGATTCCCCGGTGCGCGGATTGCGCCCGATACGAGCATCTCTTTTCTTCACAGAAAATGCGCCAAAGCCGCGCAGCTCTACCCGGTCCCCCCGCGACATCGCTTCGACGATCTCGTCAAAGATCGTGTTCACAATGCGTTCGACATCCCGTTGATAAAGATGCGGGTTTTCATCCGCGATTTTCTGGATCAGTTCTGATCGGATCATGAATATCCCCCCTAAAAATATCAGGCGCGAAATTGACCGCGCCATTTGTTGTTCCAACTATAGGAGCAAAGGGGGTTTCGATAAACAAGCCCCGAGGGGTCAAGTCGGCGATTTTCCGATAAAAAAAGTGATTTGTCGGGTAAATTCGCCCGCTTCTCGTTGAAAAAAGCCGCCAAACGCGCGGCGACGACAATCCCCGGCTGGCAGATTTCGCGCAATCCCATGATTCGGAACGAAACTTCCCAACGCATCGTTGTGGATCGGATCACGCCTTCAAAAAGAAAAACGGCCCCGCATTGCAGGGCCGTTTCAATTTGTTCAAGCGACGGAAGATCAGTCTTTCTTGAGAGCTGCACCCAGGATGTCACCCAGCGAGGCACCCGAGTCCGACGAACCGTACTGTTCCACGGCTTCTTTCTCTTCGGCGATTTCGCGGGCTTTGATCGACAGACCCAGACGACGCGACTTGCTGTCCACGTTGGTCACACGTACGTCGAGCTTGTCGCCCACGCCGAAACGCTCGGGGCGCTGTTCGGCACGGTCACGCGACAGATCGGAGCGGCGGATGAAGGATTTCATGCCTTCGTATTCCACTTCGATGCCACCATCTTCGATAGCAGTCACTTCAACGGTGATGATCGAACCACGCTTCACGCCACCAATGGCTTCTGCGAAGGGGTCGCCTTCCAGGGCCTTGATCGACAGCGAGATACGCTCTTTGTCGGTGTCCACTTCCGAGACAACAGCCTTGACGATGTCGCCCTTCTTGAAGTTCTGGATGGCGTCTTCGCCGCGCTCGTCCCACGAGATGTCCGACAGGTGAACCATGCCGTCGATTTCGCCGTCGAGGCCGATGAACAGACCGAATTCGGTGATGTTCTTGACTTCGCCTTCCACTTCGGTGCCGGCCGGATGGGTTTCGGCAAACACTTCCCACGGGTTGCGCATGGTCTGCTTGAGACCCAGCGACACGCGGCGCTTGGCGCTGTCGATTTCCAGAACCATGACTTCAACCTCTTGCGAGGTGGACACGATTTTGCCCGGGTGGACGTTTTTCTTGGTCCAGGACATTTCGGAAACGTGAACCAGACCTTCAACGCCCGGCTCCAGCTCAACAAATGCGCCGTAGTCGGTGATGTTGGTCACGCGGCCAGTGTGCACCGATTCCAGCGGGTATTTGGCAGCCACCAGATCCCACGGATCGTCCTGCAGTTGCTTCATGCCCAGCGAGATGCGGTGGGTTTCTTTGTTGATCTTGATGACCTGAACCTTGATGGTTTCGCCGATCGTCAGGATCTCGGACGGGTGGTTCACACGGCGCCATGCCATGTCGGTGACGTGCAAGAGGCCGTCGACGCCACCCAGGTCCACAAAGGCACCGTATTCGGTGATGTTCTTGACAACACCTTCCACGGCTTGGCCTTCGGACAGGTTGCCGATGACTTCTGCGCGCTGTTCGGCGCGGCTTTCTTCCAGGATGGCGCGGCGCGACACAACGATGTTGCCACGGCGACGGTCCATTTTCAGGATCTGGAACGGCTGCTTCAGACCCATCAGCGGGCCTGCGTCACGCACGGGGCGCACGTCAACCTGCGAACCGGGCAAGAAGGCCACGGCACCGCCAAGATCAACGGTGAAGCCACCTTTGACGCGGCCGAAGATGGCACCTTCAACACGTGCATCGTCAGCGTATGCTTTTTCCAGGCGATCCCAGGCTTCTTCACGGCGGGCCATCTCGCGCGAGATGACAGCTTCGCCGCGGGCATTTTCAGCCGCGCGCAGGTAGACTTCCACTTCGTCGCCAACGGCGATTTCCGGAGCTTCACCAGGATTTGCGAATTCTTTCAGATCAACGCGGCCTTCCATTTTGTAGCCGACGTCGATGATGGCTTGGCCAGCTTCAACAGCGATGACTTTGCCTTTGACAACAGAACCCTCTTCGGGCGTGTCCATTTCGAAGCTTTCATTCAGGAGGGCTTCGAAATCCTCCATAGATACGTTTTGAGCCATGTGGTCTCAGATTCCTTTTCAAACGTTTTCGGGCCGCACGGTTGTCTCCGCGGGTCTTGGTTTTTCCAATTTGGTCAACGGGTTAACCGCAAAACAAAGAGGGCCGGTGCATCCGACCCTGCTCGTCTTTCCCTGTATCGCGGCGTTTTCACCTTGTCGACAGGGCGGGATGTACGTGGATTCTGCCAATAAAGCAAGGGGCAAGAGGTATGATGGGACCATGAGGGCGCGAGGTCTCACGGCTCTGGCCGGGATATTCGGCATCCGCAAAAACGGGCGCGGCTAGAGCGGCAGCCCCTTGCCGCGCAAACGATCCGCCAGATCTTGTTGCAGCGCGTTGCTGTCGCCGCCGCCAAACTGCACACCGCCACCAGAAAACGTGGTGCCAAAGCTCTGCGCTGCGTTCACCATCTGCGCAAGACCCGACACAAGTTGGCGTGGCTCAAGCGGAGACAGCGGATGGATGAAGGCGGCCCAGACCTGATCATTGGCAATGGCATATCGCGCATCCAGCACCGCGTCGAAATTGGCCTGCAAAAGCCGCTGCATCATGTCCTGATCCAACGCATCAACCGGCCCGACCCGGGTCATTGCCCGCATCCGATCCGCCCGCGGATCCGCGATGACCAGCACCGCAGTTCCGTTGATTGTGAGAGAAAACCGCGCGCCCACTGCTTGCACATTCGGGTCAATGGCCCGCAGGATTGCTGCCATCCCCCCAACCGTCATCACATCAGGCGGTGACGGGGCCTGCGTTTCCGGCTGAGCTTGCGCTTGCGCCCCACTGCACAGCGCAACGGGCATTGCCAGAGCCAGGGTCAGACATAGGGGGATGAGGACACGCATCGAGAACTCCTTTGCGCAGAAGCTTAGGGCCGCACGGCCTCACATGCGATGCACAGCTTGGTGAGGTCAGCGCGGCCCGTCCCGGTTTAATCAATCCGGGTGAACAAACGTTCTTGCGGTTTGCGCACTTTTTTCAGCGGCGCAAGCCAATCCCCCGTTTCATCGCGATATCCCAGCGGCAACAGCAGGACCGAACGAAGCCCGCAGTCTTTCAAACCAAGAATTTCGTCAACGTTCTCAGGCGAGAACCCCTCCATCGGGGTGCAATCCACCTCCAGCTCGGCCGCAGCCGCCAGCGCAAAGCCCATTGCGACATAGGCCTGACGCGCGGCGTGGTCGTGATTTACCCTCGCATCACGTGGCAGATAGGCCCCTTTCAGGTTCTCGTAATACTGCGTCAGCAACGGGTTGCCGCCGCCGCGCATGTCTTCCATCTGCGTTACAACCGCGTCGATGCGATCCGCCGAGTAATTGTCCCACGCGGCAAATACCAACAAATGCGACCCTTCGGTGATCTGGGCCTGATCCCGGGCGTGGGCTTGGATCTGCGCACGGATCTCGGGGTTGGTGACCACAAACACTTCAAACGGCTGGGTGCCGGAGGAGGTCGGGGCAAGCTGGATCGCCTCAAGGATCTTGCTTACCTTTTCTTCCGAAACCGATTTTGTCGGGTCCATTTTCTTGGTGGCATAGCGCCAGTTCAATTTGTCGAGCATGCGGGTCAGTATCCTGTCGTTGCGGGTTGCAAGGCAAGACAGGTAGGCTGGGCCGAGCGGGGATCAAGGGGGTTGTCTCCTTGACCTAACGACACGCCTCGATTGCGGCCACGGCCCGTGCGATGGCCTGGTCGATCGACAAATCGGACGTGTCGATGATCACCGCATCCCCGGCAGGTTTCAAAGGGGCCTCGGCCCGTTCGCTGTCGCGTTTGTCACGGGCAATCACGTCTGCAAGAACCTGTTCGCGTGTGTCCGAATGACCTTTGCCCGACAGCTCCAGATACCGGCGTTCGGCGCGCACTTCGGCGCTGGCGGTAACGAACAATTTCACCTGCGCGTCAGGGCAGATCACCGTGCCGATGTCACGTCCGTCCAGAACCGCCCCACCGTCCCTGGTGGCGAAACTGCGCTGGAACGCCACCAATGCCGCGCGCACATCCGGCAGCACCGCCACCCGGCTGGCGGCCTGGGCCACCTCTGACGTCCGCAAGTCCCCGCCCAGATCGTCAGGCGTCAGCGTCTTGGCGGCCACGACGGGGTCGCCCCCTGCCAGAACCTTGGCCCCAACCGCGCGGTACAAAAGCCCCGTATCCAGATGCGCAAAACCGAAATGTTCGGCCACGGCCTTGGAAATTGTCCCTTTCCCGGCGGCGGCGGGTCCATCAATGGCAACGGTGAATGTCATGGCGGCTCCTTCAAAATATCCCCCTGCATCGCAAATCGGACCGGGAAAGGGAAGACATCATATTGACATGCATATTGTCATTATGACATGTAGGTTGACATGACACAGGACTTGAAAACCCTTCTCTGGCTGTCGCGCCCGCTGATGCAGCGTATTGAGGCAAAGATCGAAACTGATCTGACTGGCACGGGGCTGACCGTGCGGATGCGCGCGGTTCTGGAAATCCTCGCAGAACGCGGCCCCCTGCCCGTCCCGGACATTGCCCACGCGCTGGAAGTTCAGCGCCAATATGTGCAGGTGATGGTGAATGACACCTTGTCCGCGGGGCTGACCGAGAAACGCCCCAACCCGCGCCACGCCCGATCCCCGCTGATTGCGCTGACCGAAACGGGTCAGACCCTGATCGACGAGGTGCTTGCCAAAGAAGCCCAAACCGTCGCGGCACTGGCCGAGGGGCTGGACGACGCCGATATTGCCACCGCCCTGCGTGTGGCCAGACATTGCCACCAAATCCTGCGAGACATGACATGACCCTGCTTTGGACAGGCCTTTTCCTGCTGGCTGCGTTTTTGCTGTGGGCCAGCCTCACCTATCGCCACATCGGGTCGGTCAGCACGGGGAAGCGGATCGGGGATCGCCCGGGCAGCGCGCTGTTGCTCATTGATTTGCAACAGGATTTCTGGGACAGCGGACAATATGACGAGGCTGAGAAGGCCCGCGCCACAGGGGCCATCCACACCGCCATTTCCGAGGTCAAGACCCTCAACCGCCCCGTCGTGGTGATCCGTCAGGAATGGAGCACACCGTCAACCCGGCTCTTTGCGCGCCTCTTTATGAAAGGCCAAGGGATCGCCGGGCGACCCGGCACGCAGTTGGCCGATCCGTTCACCGGAATCGGCGATCACGAGGTGGTCAAACGGGTGCAGGACGCCTTTGAAACCGGCGCGTTGGATCAGCTGCTGGCAAGGCTTGATGTGGGACACCTGCATATCGCCGGGCTGGACGCGGCGTTCTGCGTCAACAAAACCGCACAGGCGGCGCTTGCGCGCGGTTATCAGGTCACGGTGATCGCGGACGGGGTGTTGGGCGCGCTTCCAAAAGCCAGCGCCAAGGCACGCAAACACCTGGAACAGCTCGGCGCGCGCTTTATCTGATCCGACAGATCAGGGGGGGGGGTATCCCGATGCATTCGCGACGCAGTGCCCGACTTTGATCATTTATTGTCCCGTGTCAGTTGCGCCCCCAGCCCCGCCATCAAGGGTTCAAACACCGGGAAACTGGTGGCAATCGGGCCGCCATCATCCAGATGCACTGGTTTCTTGGCCGCCATGCCGAGACAAGCAAAGCTCATCGCGATCCGGTGGTCGAGCACGGTTGCAACAGTCGCGCCACCGGGCACGCCCTCCGGGCCAAGGCCCTCAACCGACCACCAGTCTTCGCCTTCGTCAACGGTGACCCCGTTGGCGCGCAGCCCTTTGGCCATCGCATCAATCCGGTCGCTTTCCTTCACGCGCAGCTCATGCACGCCGGGCATGTCGGTTTTGCCAGTGGCGAAGGACGCCACCACTGAAAGGATCGGGTATTCGTCGATCATGCTGGCGGCGCGCTCCGGCGGCACCACGATGCCTTTCATGTTGGGCGAGAACTTTGCCCGCAGGTCGGCCACAGGTTCGCCGCCCTCTTCGCGCGGATTTTCAAATGTCAGATCGGCACCCATATCTTGCAGCGTATAAAACAGCCCCGCGCGGGTTGGGTTCAGGCCAATGTTCGGCACCAACACATCCGACCCCGGCACGATCAGCGCGGCACAGACCGGAAAAGCGGCGGACGACGGGTCACGCGGCACGACAATGGTCTGGGGCTTCAATTCCGGCTGGCCCTTCAGGGTGATCTTGTGGCCCTCATCCGTGTCCTCCACGGTGATCTCGGCGCCGAACCCTGCCAGCATCCGCTCGGTATGATCGCGGGTGGCCTCTTTCTCAATCACCACGGTTTCGCCAGGTGCGTTCAACCCGGCCAGCAGCACGGCGGATTTCACCTGCGCCGACGCCATCGGGGTTGTGTAAGTCACCGGCACCGGGTCTGCAGCACCGATCACCACCATCGGCAAACGCCCACCATCGCGGCCATAAGATTGCGCGCCGAAAAGCGCAATCGGGTCGGTCACGCGGCCCATTGGGCGCGAGCGCAAAGACGCGTCTCCGGTGAAAGTCGCGGTGATGCCCGTGGTGGCCATCGCCCCCATGATCAGCCGCACACCGGTGCCCGCATTGCCGCAATCGATCACGTCCTCGGGCTCGGCAAACCCGCCAACACCCACCCCGCTCACGCGCCATTCGCCTTCGCCCAGACGTTCCACATCGGCCCCAAAGGCCTTCATCGCACCCGCAGTGCCCAGCACATCCTCACCTTCCAACAGGCCGGTGATATGGGTTTCGCCCACCGCCATCGCACCCAGGATCAGGGATCGGTGACTGATCGATTTATCACCGGGCACATGGGCCTCACCTTTCAGCGGGCCGCATTTGCGTGACGTCATGGGAATGGCGGGGCCGTGGCCGGACATGGGCGTTCTCCTCAACTGCTCACGATCTGATAGCGCACACATGAAGGAGTTTCCAGATAGGAGTTATCCCCTCCGCCCAGTTCCTCATTTTCTGGTCATAAATATCCCGGGGTGAGGCTGTAAGCCGAGGGGCAGCGCCCCTGTAAGGCTCATCGCAGATGAGCTATCGCCGCCGCGCGGCCCGAGGCCGTGGCCGAGGGCACCTGCTTTGCGGGTTAGCACGCGGGAAAGGGGCGCTGCCCCTCGCCTCTCCGAGGCTCACCCCGAGGTATTTCGAGCAAGAAAAAGAAGCGGCACGGTACGAGGAGTCAGATCCGGCGGAAGGTCAGGTAATGCGGGGTGCGGCCTTCGCGAAGCGCTTTTTGCTCGTAGCGGGTCGAGATCCAGTCGCCCCAGGGTTCGCGCCAATCCGACGGGCCTTCCCCCAGCCATTCAAACCCGGCTTTCGGCACCTCTTCCAGCGTCTGGCGCACATAGTCGGGAATATCGGTCGCCACGCGGAACTCGGCCCCCGGTTTCAGCACGCGATGGAAAGGTTCCAGATACTCCGGCGTCACAAAACGGCGACGGTGGTGGCGTTTCTTCGGCCAGGGGTCTGGGTACAGCAGAAACGCCTTGTCAATGGACGTTTCCGGCAACACGTCAAACAGGTCGCGCACATCACCCGGATGCACCGCGACATTGTCGCATTTCGCATCGCGGATCTTGCCCAGCAACATCGCGACCCCGTTGATATAGGGTTCACAGCCGATAATGCCCACATCCGGGTTCGATGCAGCTTGATGCACCATATGCTCGCCGCCACCGAAACCGGTTTCCAGCCACACGGGCCGGTCACCAAACAGAGTCTTCAGGTCAAGCGGGGTGCGTTCGGGGTTTTCCTCCCAACTCACCGCACCCGGGCTGAGCGCGGCGAGGTCTTCGTCCAGATAGCCCTGCTGGCTCTCGCGCAGATGCTTGCCCTTGAGGCGGCCATAGAAGTTGCGCCACGGGGCGCCCGAGTGATGCTTGTCCTGTGTCATGGCCGCGCCTGTCGCATGTGACGTGCGTTGCGTCAAGGTCGCAAAGAAAAGGCCCGCGCGATGGGCGGGCCTTTCGGAGGATTAATTGTCGGCTTACACTGCGCGTTTCAGCGCATCCACCAGGTCGGTGCGTTCCCAGCTGAACCCACCATCCTCGGTCGGGTTGCGGCCAAAATGGCCATAGGCCGCGGTGCGCTGATAGATCGGTTTGTTCAGACCCAGATGTTTGCGAATGCCGCGCGGGGTCAGATCCATGATGTCCAGAACCGCCTTTTCAATCTGCTCTTCGCTCACCTCTCCCGTCCGGTGGGTGTCCACCAGGATCGACAGCGGGCGCGCCACGCCGATGGCATAAGACAATTGCAGGGTACAGCGTTTGGCCAGACCCGCTGCCACGATGTTCTTGGCCAGGTAGCGTGACACATAAGCAGCCGAGCGGTCCACTTTTGTCGGGTCTTTGCCCGAGAACGCACCGCCACCATGCGGGGCGGCCCCGCCATAGGTGTCAACGATGATCTTGCGCCCGGTCAGACCCGCATCGCCATCGGGGCCACCGATGACAAACTTGCCGGTCGGGTTCACGTGCCAGACCGTGTTGTCGGTCAGCCAGCCATCCGGCAGCACCTCATGAATATAGGGCGCAACCGCGTCACGCACATCAGCAGGGGACATGTTTTCATCCAGATGCTGGGTCGACAGCACCAGCGAGGTCACCTCAACCGGCTCATCCCCTTCATAGCGCACCGACAGCTGCGATTTGCTGTCCGGGCCCATCCAGCCTTCGGTGCCATTTTTACGCACTTCGGCCAAACGACGCAGGATTGCGTGGCTGTATTGCAGCGGGGCCGGCATCAGCGCGTCGGTCTCATTCGAGGCATAGCCGAACATGATCCCCTGATCGCCCGCGCCTTCATCCTTGTCTTCGCCTGCATCCACGCCCTGGGCAATGTCGGCCGATTGGGCATGCAGATAGTTTGAGACCTTCATATTGGCCCAGTGAAAGCCCTTCTGTTCGTAGCCGATATCCTTCACGCAATCGCGCGCAATATCATCAACGCGCTCAATCACGCTGGCCGGGCCGCGCACTTCGCCGCCGATCACGACGCGGTCGGTGGTGGCAAAGGTTTCACAGGCCACACGCGAATGCGGATCTTCGGTCAGAAAGGCGTCCAGAACCGCATCGGAAATACGGTCGCAGACCTTGTCCGGATGCCCTTCGGAAACGCTTTCCGAAGTGAAGACGTGGGATGTACGGGTCATGAGAAGTGCTCCATTGATACAAGCCTTGTCACGCCAGGAAGCCGTTGTGACAAGAGTTGCCTGTCCGATTACATGCCGTCCGGGGCATGGTCAATTGCAATTCCGCTGCCGGGGCCGCCAAACCGCACCCAGCGTGGCTATCACAAGCAGGGTTAACGGCAGGTCACCAAACCGCGCGAAAGGGGTTACAGAACGCGAACCGGGAATTCTGGCATCCAGATAGCCGTCTGTGCCCAGCGCCAAAGCTTGCCGTATTTCACCGGTCGGCCCGATCACGGCAGACACCCCGGTATTGGCCACACGGATCACCGGCAGGCCAAATTCGATTGCCCGAAACCGGGCGATATCCAGATGCTGATAAGGCATCGAAAACTCTCCGAACCAGGCATCATTGGTGGCGTGCAGAACCCAGTCAGGGCGTTCCGGCGCGGCATGCATATCCTGTGGAAACACCGCCTCGTAACAGATCAGGGGCAGCACTTTGCCCAGCTCCCCCAGATCCATGACCTGCGCCGATGGCCCGGCAGAATAGCCATGGCCAAGTTCCGCAGAAAAGGCATTGATCCCAAGGTTTGCCATCAGGTCGCCATAGGGTACATATTCACCAAACGGCACTAGGTGATGCTTGTCATAACTGGCTTGGATATCACCTTCAGGCCCCAGCAAAACGAGGCTGTTGAAATAGCGCAGACCTTCGTCGCGCTGGATCCCGAAGAGGATGGGCGCCCCCTGCCCGGCATCCGCCATGCGCGGCAGCAGATCCTCGGCCCAGCGCAACAGCGTCGGCACTGCGGTTTCCGGCCAGAGAATGAGGTCAGGGGGCACCGCTGCCGGGGCTTCGGTATAGTCCAACTGTCGCGCCACGTAATCCGCAGCGTGGTCGGGATGCCATTTCAGGTGTTGCGGGGCGTTGGGCTGGATCAGGCGCACGGTCTGATCACGATCTGGCGGCAGGTCCGATGGCACCAGGATCATGGCGGAAATGACGGCGATCACACCCGTGCCGATCAGGGCCGCGCCGAAAGACAGCCGCCGCATTTTCCTGCTTTGCACTGATTGGGCCAAAAGCCCCGCCCAAAGAAACGTCAGCGCGCCCAAGCCACTTGCGCCAATCACGGCGGCCAGCTGAGCCAAGGGCGTGTCGATCCAGACATGGCCGGGGCTGGCCCAGGGAAAACCGGTGAAGATGCGGGCGCGAAGCAGTTCAGCCGCGATCAACGCGGCCACCAATGACAGCCAGCGCCAGCGCAAAGGGGCGAAACGGTGTGCGCCCCCCGCAGCCGCCGCCCAAAACAGCGCAAGTCCCCCCGACATAAAGAAAAGCGCAAACGGCGCCATCCAGGCATGGCGCGCCGCATCCACATAAAAGGGTTCCACCAACCAGTTCAGAGAGGCGGCGAAATACCCCAGCGCCAGCGCCCATCCACACCAGGCAGCGGTTTTGGGGGTGCTGGAGCGCAGGATCATAAACAGCCCGGCCGTCAGCCCCAGAAGTGTCGCCCACCACCAGCCAAATGGGGCCTGACCAAGCGCCGCAACGGCGCCCAGCCCCACAGGCACCATCCCTTTGGCCAGCCTTTTAAAAAGAGAAACACCAGACCGCTGCAAGCTGGATCAGCCCGCCGAGCCTGTCGGGAAGCGCACTCGCAACCGCTTGATCCGGCGCGGGTCCGCATCAACCACCTCAAATTCCGGTCCATCCGGATGCTGGATCACCTCGCCCCGCGTGGGCACATGGCCCGACAACACGAAAACCAAGCCGCCCAGCGTGTCGATTTCTTCATCATCTTCGTTGCTGTGCAGAAGCTGACCAATCTCGGCTTCGAACTCCTCTAGCGGGGTCTTGGCCTCGACCAGGTAGCAGCCCGGTTTTTCCTGCACCCAAAACGCGCTTTCCTCGGTATCATGTTCGTCTTCGATCTCGCCCACCACCTGTTCGATCAGGTCTTCGATGGTCACCAGCCCGTCCACGCCGCCATATTCGTCGATCACCAGCGCCATGTGGATGCGTTCGGTCTGCATCTTCTGCAACAGCACCCCCAAAGGCATCGAAGGCGGCGCGTACAGAAGTGGTCGCAGCAGGTTCTTCAGGGCATAGCGTTCGCCTTTGCCGGGTTTGGCCCCGTTGAACCCGTGATTAAGCGCAAAATCCTTGAGGTGCACCAGACCCACCGGCGTATCCAGCGTGCCTTCAAAGACCGGAAGGCGGGTCAGACCGCTTTCGCGAAACAGCTCTACCAATTCGGTTTTCTTCACCTCAGCCGGGACAGACACAATCTCGGATTTCGGGATCATCACATCCTCGACCCGCAAACGGCGCAGATTGATCATCCCGGGCATGGCGATCTGTGGCGTGCCGTTCACCGGCTGCGGATCACGCTCTGGCGGGGCCTCGCCCGCATCAGATGGGCTAAGCGCGCCAATCACACGGCTGAAAAAACCGCCTTTGCTTTGTTCAGGGGGCGTGCCCCCATTTTGGCCCGGTTCATCCGGTTCCTGCGCGCTTTGCGCTGCGCTAGAAGATCCGCCCTGTCCGTCCCGACTGTCGCCGATGGGACGTTCACCACTTTGACTTTCGCCCATTTGTCCTTTTCCATTGTCGCGCCTCAGCGCGCATTACCTCATCTGTCGCGCCTCAACGCGCATTATCTCATCTGTCGCGCCTTGGCGCGCCTTAATTATCCGCAACGCCGGAGATGCATTAATCTTCCAAATATGGATCTGAAATGCCCATCTTTCCAAGAATTTCAACCTCCAACCCCTCCATCAGGGCAGCATCTTTGTCATCAATGTGATCAAAACCCAACAAATGAAGGGTAGCATGGACCATAAGATGCGTCACATGGGTTTCAAATTCCTTGCCCTGTTCCACCGCTTCGCGCGCGCAGGTGTCGTAAGATATGGCAATGTCGCCCAGTTCGATCGGCGCACCCGGAAAATCCGCTTCGGGCGGTGCAGGCCGTGCGCCCGGCGCCTCGGCCGCACGTTCCTCAGATGGCCAGGACAGCACATTGGTCGGCTGACCCTTGGCGCGAAATTCACCGTTCAACTCGGCAATACGCGCGTCATCACAAGCCAGCAGCGCAATCTCTGCCTCACCGACATCAAGATGTGCCAAAGTCGCGGCGCAGGCGTGATCTGCCAATGCCTGCAACCCCACCTCAACCCAGCGGGGATCTTCAAAAACGGTATCTACACTCATGTCTTTTTTCTTGCTGAAAATACCTCGGGGGCCATTACGCATCTGGCCGGGCAGAGCCCCCTGCGCCTTCAGCCTTGCGCGCTTGCTCGCGTTCACTCGCCGCGTCATACGCCTCAATGATCTTGGCCACAAGCGGATGGCGTACCACGTCTTTTGAGGTGAAATAGTTAAACGCGATCCTGTCGATGCCGCCCAGCAGGCGTTCTGCATCGCGCAGACCAGATTGCACCCCGCGCGGCAGGTCGACCTGCGAGCGGTCCCCGGTGATCACCATCCGCGATCCTTCGCCCAGACGGGTCAGGAACATCTTCATCTGCATGGTTGTGGCGTTCTGCGCCTCATCGAGCACCACAAAGGCATTGGACAGCGTACGCCCGCGCATGAAGGCCAGAGGCGCAATTTCGATCCGCTTTTCCTCGATCAGCTTGGCGACCTGTTTGCCGGGCAGGAAATCGCCCAGCGCGTCGTAAAGCGGCTGCATGTAGGGGTCGACCTTGTCCTTCATGTCGCCGGGCAGAAAGCCCAGTCGCTCGCCCGCTTCCACCGCAGGGCGCGACAGGATGATCTTGTCCACATGGCCACCCAGGAACATGTTCACCCCCACGGCCACAGCAAGATAGGTCTTGCCGGTGCCCGCCGGGCCGATACCAAAGGCCAGTTCATTTTCAAACAGGTTCTGCACATAGGCTTTCTGCGCCTCGGTCCGCGGCTCGACCGTTTTCTTGCGCGTCTTGATTTCGACCGTTCCGCGCTTGAACATCTCGATCTGGTCGCCTTCGCGGGTCCCGGTGCCCTCGCCCGAACCGCCCATGCGAATTTCGGCGTCAATGTCGCCCGGTTCAATCATCCGGCCCGCTTCCAATCGCTGGTACAGCGCTGTCAGCACTTCAGCGGCCTTGTCGCGCGCCTCGCCCATCACAGCGAGCTGATTGCCACGGCGGATGATCTGCACGCCCAAATGGCTTTCGATATGGGTGAGGTTTCGATCAAACTCGCCACACAGGTCGATCAGAAGCCGGTTGTCAGGGAATTCCAACAACACCTCGTGCTCGTGTTCCACGGCGGGCGGTGGTGCGGTCATGTTTTCAAATCCCAAGACAATCTCCGTTAAAGCGTTTGGCATTTTACCCGGTCCGGGGAATAGGCAAAACGCGGCATGCGTTTTCGATGTTGCGGGCGTTTCCCATCCAATCGGAACCTCAGATCAGATGCGAAACGCGTTAGCGTGTATCCTACCAAAATGGTGCCAAGAGCCAGAGGCGAGTGCAAGCCCCTTCGCGCAAACTTCATCCAGCTGTCACAAAAACCGACATAAAAAGGCCGCCGAAGTTCCGGCGGCCTTTCTTATTGCAATTTGCGGCGATCAAAAGATCAGTTTCCGTTGTCCGGAACATAGTCGCGAAGACCGGGACTGTCGGATTGATATTGCCCAATCACCGTGCCCGGCGGGTGTTGCCGGTTACAGATCGGAAGACCGGTTTTCGGGTCGAACCGGCGGCCGGCATAGCCTTCGACACCATCGTCGATGATCCAGCCCTGGCACCCATCCGGGTCGTATACAATCGCGGCATGACCATCGGTGATGTTCTGGGTGTCATCGCCACGGTCCTGATTGGTTGCAATCACGGAATTCGGGTTGCCGTTGTAACGCTGCAGGCCATCACCACCCACACAGGCCGACAACAAAAGGGCACTTGCCCCCATCATCAGCGGAAAAGAAGATTTCATCATCATTTATCTGTCGTCCCACGTGTAGCACACCACTTCGACGCGGCGGTTCTTCTGCATGTTGGCTGCTGACGTATTCGGCACCAAGGGCTGGCGTTCGCCAAACCCGATTTCGCGTTCCACAACCGCACCCACCGAACGGGCCACCTTGGCCACAGAGGCCGCGCGCCGTTTGGACAGGCGAATGTTGTATTCATCAGATGCGCGGCTGTCAGTGTGGCCGTAGATGGCATAGCCAAACGCGTTGGTCGAGCTGAAGAAGCGTTGCAGCTTCTGACGGCCAGCGGCTGTCAGGCGGGCACTGTCGGTTGCAAACAGCGTATCGGTGTTTTCCACCAGGCAGGTGTTCTTGGCCAGGCAGACCGGTTTGCCGGTTTTCGGGTTCACCCGATCAATCATATACCCTTCAAGACCACCGTCTGCCCACCAATGCATGCATCCGTCATGGTCGATCCAAACGCCCCAGTTGATATTGCCGTTGACCGGCGGCGAGCTTTGAGCCTGTACAGGAGCAGTGGCCAAGCCCAGCGACAAAGCTGAGATCATGGCAGCACCTGACAAAATTTTGCGAATTAACGTCACCACTATCCCTCTTCTGATTCAACAGGATGACATGGCGATGCCGGGACCGTCCAAAATAGGTCGGGTCTCATTCCGACCGCCAGTCAAATTGAAACATATTAGCCGTAACTTTAGCAAATTTCGTGGGTATGGGAAGACAAATTCCCAATATATTGTGGCTCAATCCGCCACAATGCCCCAGGGGTAACCGCATTGTTGATTTTTAAGAGCAAAACCGAGTCGTGATCGGTTGTCCTGATCAGTCAACCAGCTCCCCGCCAAGGGAATTCGGACCGCTTTCGGTGATTCTCACTCGGCGCAAATCCCCCACCGCAACGTCGCCCGTCACATGCACCGCGTGAAGATAATCGGACTTGCCAACCATCTGTCCGTCAAACCGGCCCTTCTTTTCAAACAGAACGCCAACCTCGCGGCCCACCATGCTGTCCTGCACCTCGCGCTGCTGCTCGGCAATCAGCGCCTGCAGCCGATAAAGACGCTCTGACGCCACCGTATCATCGACCAGCGCGCGTTCGGCGGCGGGGGTGCCCGGGCGGGTGGAATATTTGAAGCTGAAGGCCTGGCCGTATTTGACCTCGCGGATCAGGGCCATCGTGTCTTCGAAATCCTGATCATCCTCTTCCGGGAAGCCGACAATGAAATCACCCGAGATCAGGATGTCGGGGCGCGCGGCCCGGATCCGCTCGATCAGCCGCAAATAGCTTTCGGCGGTATGGCTGCGGTTCATCCGTTTCAGGATCTTGTCAGACCCCGATTGCACCGGCAGATGCAGATAGGGCATCAGTTTTTCACATTCCCCATGGGCCGCGATCAGATCGTCTTCCATGTCATTGGGGTGCGAGGTGGTGAAGCGGATCCGCTCCAGCCCATCCAAGTCGTTCAAGGCCCAGATCAGCTTGGCCAGGGACCAGTCGCCTCCCCCCTGATTGGCCGGCCCCTGCCCGTGATAGGCGTTCACATTCTGCCCCAAAAGGGTGATTTCACGCACGCCGCGTTCGACCAGTTCATTGGCTTCACGCAGGATGCGGTCCACCGGGCGGCTGACCTCGGCCCCACGGGTATAGGGCACCACGCAAAAGGCGCAAAACTTGTCACAGCCTTCCTGCACGGTCAGAAACGCGGCCGGGTTGCGGCGGGCCTTTTGGGCACCGCGCAGCTTGGGCAGATGTTCAAACTTGTCCTCTTCGGGAAACTCGGTATCCAGCGCCTTTTCCCCGCCGCGCACCTTCTCCATCATATCGGGCAGGCGGTGATAGGTCTGCGGGCCGACCACCAGATCGACCAGCGGCTGACGGCGCATGATCTCTTCGCCTTCGGCCTGGGCCACACAGCCCGCCACACCGATTTTCAGATCCGGATTTTCCGCCTTGAGCCCCTTGAACCGGCCCAGTTCGGAATAGACCTTCTCGGCCGCTTTTTCGCGGATGTGACAGGTGTTCAGGAGGATCATATCCGCATCCTCCGGGCTGTCCGTCGCCACATACCCATCCGCGCCCAGCGCCTCGGCCATGCGTTCGCTGTCATACACATTCATCTGGCAGCCATAGGTGCGGATGAAAAGTTTCTTCGGATCGGTTTTCGTGTCGGACATATTGCGTCTTCCCGGTGGTCTGTCCGGCCTTGGGTCTTGGCCGGGGGTCAAGGCGCTCTCCTACACAAAAGCACCCTGCCCTGCAACGCCTCTCGGGACATGGGGGGCCCGGAAATCAAGGCATCTCTGCCCTGCCCCGGTGGATCCGGCACAAAACCATCTGCTTGATCGCTTGCAATACCCCGCAACTTCGTGATTTTTTAACCACGACCCCGCAAAATGGCGCGGGACGGGAGCGCTTCATGCGATATGGCAATCTTGACGAGTTTTTGAAATCCGGCACCACGGCATTGGCCAAGGGGCCGGTGGGCATGATTTTTGTCGAAGATCTGGTCGAGGTCGAAAGCACGATCCGCCATCACCAGCGGGCCGGTTTCAAATCGCTTCTGGTTTTTGCCCCCGACATGCTTGATCTGCCGAAAACGCTGGAAGACATGGTGCATCGGATAGATTTCGACGCCTCCGCCGACGGGGCGGTTGTCGAAAGCGTGAACAAGATGATCGAGGCCGCACCAGGCCTGTGGCTCTACTACTGCTACAACGCGGAATACCTGTTCCACCCGTTTTGCGAAACCCGAACCATTGGCGAGCTTTTGGCCTTTCACACCGAAGAACGGCGCAATGCGATGCTGTCTTACGTGGTGGATCTTTATGCCGATGATCTGGACGCCTTTCCCAACGCTGTGTCGCTGGAAAATGCCTGGATGGACAAATCGGGGTATTACGCCCTGGGGCGCCCGGATCCCAACCATGAGGGCCATACGAAGGATCGACAGTACGATTTCTTTGGCGGGCTGCGCTGGCGGTTTGAGGAACATATCCCTGCACCGCGCCGAAAAATCGACCGGATCTCTCTGTTTCGCGCCAAGCCCGGCCTGCGCCTGTTGCCAAACCACACGTTCAATGACGAAGAATACAACACCTATGCCTGCCCGTGGCACAACAACATCACCGTCGCCATCGCCAGCTTCCGCACCGCCAAGGCCCTGAAATCAAACGCCGGATCGACCTTCGACATCCACACGTTCAAATGGCACAATTCAACCGAATTTGACTGGTCGTCTCAGCAACTTCTGGATCTGGGACTGATGGAACCGGGGCAGTGGTTTTGACCCGGACGTCCCCCGGTTTACATCCGGGCCGGCCTGTATAAACTGTCCCCTCTCCACGAGCACCCGCCCCGCCAAGCGCATGCGGCCTCGTCCATTCATTCCCCGACAAAACGAGGTTCTCGCATGAGCGAAGTCACAAGCGGCGCAAAGGTCGCCATTCACTATACCGGCTCTCTGGAAGACGGATCTGTATTCGACAGCTCCGAAGGGCGTGACCCGCTGGAATTCACCGTGGGGTCCGGCATGATCATTCCCGGTCTGGACAAAGCGCTGCCCGGCATGAAAGCAGGCGAGAGAAAAAAGGTGACCATCGCCCCGGAAGAGGCCTATGGTCCGCGCCACGATGAGGCGGTGATGGATGTGCCGCGCGCTGATATCCCCGCCGAGATCCCGCTGGAAGTTGGGTTGCAACTGCAGATGTCAGGCCCGCAGGGCCAGCCGGTGCCGGTCACCGTGACCGCCCTGACCGATGAAAGCGTCACGCTGGACGCCAACCATGCGCTGGCCGGCAAGACCCTGATCTTTGACTTCGAAGTTGTGTCGATCGGCTGATCATCCCGTTCTGCGGTCACGATTTACACGCGCCGTGGCCCCTCCGGGCCGCGGCCCCTTCCTTTGATCAGGAGCGTCAGGGAAGTTATTGGCCTCGCAGTTTTGGTTTTACGATATTGGCGTTCGGCGGCTCATCACAGATGAGCCTAAAGCGTTTCGACTTATTGCTGAGACATAACACTGAGGCGAAACGCTCGAAACCCACTGATGTTGCTGGCGTTTCGAAAACAACTTGTGACTCAAGTTCATCTCGAAACGCTTTAAAGGGGCGCTGACCCTCGCGCTGCGCGCTCACCCCGAGGTATTTTCAGCAAGAAAAAGAAGTCCTTGGGACGTGGCCTGGTGATGGAGCACGGAGGGTGTGCCCGCAAACATGCCCGCAAACATGCGCGCAGAAAGCGTGTGGGCCATCGCGTTGCGGGGGGCCAGGGTCGCGCGCCCGCTGGTGATCAAGTGCGGCGCAGGCGGATCACCACGTCAACTTTGCTGATCTCGGCCCCGTCGGGGGCTTTGGGCAGACCGGCGATCTTGAGCTCTTCGGCCGGGGCGTCCATCAGTTCTTCGCTGTCTTCCCAGAAGAAATGCGGATGGTTTGTGACATTGGTGTCGAAATAGCTGCGCGCGCCATTCACGGTGATTTCACGCAGAAGACCCGCATCCGAGAAGACCCGAAGCGTGTTGTAAACCGTGGCGAGCGAGACCTTTTCGCCGCCGCCGCGCGAGGCGTCATACAGGCTTTCGGCAGTCACATGGCGATGCTGGCCGTCGCCGACCAGAAGAGACGCCAGCGCCAGACGCTGCCGGGTCGGGCGCAGTCCTGCGCTTGCCAACCAGTTTTCTTCATGTGAATTCGCCATATGCGCCACCATGCGGTTCCTTGTGTGAATCTTACGCACACCCCTTCGAGTGGCCCATAATATAGCGGTGCTTGGCCCCGGTGACCATGCTTTTTTACCTGTGAAGGAAAATGCGCATCACTGGGTCTGATTTCTTGGCCCCGCAGGCGCGCTGCCCTTGCGTCCCTGTTTGCGCGGATGATAGAGGGGAAGGGATGAAATTGCACAAGATATGGGGCGGCTGATGGCGGACTATCCGACAAGCTTTGACAAGGAAGATCTTTTGAAATGCGCGGCGGGTGAGCTGTTTGGCCCGGGCAATGCGCAGCTTCCTGCCCCCCCGATGCTGATGATGGACCGGATCACCGAGATTTCCGGTGATGGCGGCGCCCATGGCAAGGGGCATGTGCTGGCGGAATTCGACATCACCCCGGACCTGTGGTTCTTTGATTGCCACTTCCCCGGCAACCCGATCATGCCCGGTTGTCTGGGCCTGGACGGTCTGTGGCAACTGACCGGTTTCAACCTGGGCTGGCGCGGCTGGCAGGGGCGCGGTTATGCGCTGGGGGTTGGCGAAGTAAAGCTGACCGGCATGGTGCGCCCGGATCGCAAGATGCTGACCTACAAGATCGATTTCACCAAGGCGATCCAGACCCGCCGCCTGACCATGGGTGTGGCGGACGGGATTGTCGAGGCCGACGGCGAAGTGATCTATCAGGTCAAGGACATGAAAGTGGCTCTTTCCGAGAGCTGATCGAATACCCTGCCCCGGCGCCTGTCCGGGGCGATCAAAGGAGTGCGCCTATGCGTCGTGTAGTGGTCACCGGTCTGGGCATCGTCTCGGCCATCGGGAACAATGCGGACGAGGTACTGGCCTCGCTCAAGGCTGGCAAATCCGGCATCACCGCCAATGAAGATATGGTGGAGCATGGGTTCCGCAGCCAGATTGCCGGCAAGCCTGACATCGACATCACCCAACATGTGGACAAGCGCACCCTGCGGTTCATGGGGCCGGGCGCGGCCTATGCGCATATTGCGATGAGCCAGGCGATTGCGGATGCGGGCCTCGGGGAAGATGACGTGGTGAACCCGCGCACCGGTCTTGTGGCCGGATCGGGCGGCCCGTCGACCAGCGCGATGTTCGCCGCGCATCAGACCGCGCTGAAATCCGGTGCAACCAAGCGGATCGGGCCCTTTGCGGTGCCGAAATGCATGGGATCGACCATCTCGGCCAACCTTGCGACCGCGTTCAAGATCAAGGGCATCAACTATTCGATCACCTCGGCCTGTTCGACCAGCCTGCATTGCATCGGCAACGCGGCAGAACAGATCATGATGGGAAAGCAGGACGTGATGTTTGCCGGCGGCGGCGAAGAGCTCGACTGGACGCTGTCGTGCCTTTTCGACGCGATGGGCGCGATGTCGTCGAAATACAATGACACGCCGGAAAAAGCCTCGCGCGCGTTTGACGCGGACCGCGACGGGTTTGTGATCGGCGGCGGCGGGGCCATTTTGGTTCTGGAAGATCTGGAGCACGCGAAAGCGCGCGGCGCGAAAATTTACGCCGAAGTCACGGGCTATGGTGCCACCTCGGATGGGCACGACATGGTCGCCCCCTCCGGCGAAGGCGGCGAACGCGCGATGCGTTTGGCCATGGACATGCTGCCCGAGGGGCGCAAAGTCGGCTATATCAACGCCCATGGCACCTCGACCCCGGTTGGCGATGTGGGGGAAGTGGAGGCGGTGCGCCGTGTCTTTGGTGAGGGGGCAACCCCACCGATCAGTTCCACCAAATCCATGACCGGGCACAGCCAAGGGGCCACCGGCGCGCAGGAGGCCGTTTACTGCCTGTTGATGCTGGAACATGATTTTATCGCGCCCTCGATCAACGTGGACAACCTGGACCCGGGCATCAATGAGGGCGAAATCGCCACGACGCTGGTGGAAAACGCGGGTCTCGACAGCGTGATGACCAACAGCTTCGGCTTTGGCGGCACCAATGGATCAATGATCCTAAGCAAATATAAAGACTGATTTGAGACCCAAATTTGAGGACGTGATATGGCAGGATTGATGCAAGGAAAACGGGGCCTCATCATGGGGGTCGCCAACCAGCGCTCGATTGCGTGGGGCATCGCGCAGGCGATGGCCAATGAAGGGGCAGAGCTGGCGTTCAGCTATCAGGGCGACGCCTTTGGGCAGCGGGTTGCGCCGCTGGCGGCCAGCGTGGGCTCGGACCTGCTGGTCGATATGGACGTGACGAACGATGCAGCGCTGGACAAAGGCTTTGACGACCTGTTTTCCAAATGGGACAGCATCGATTTCCTGGTCCACGCCATCGCCTATTCCGACAAGAACGAGCTGGCCGGGCGGTTTGTCGACACGTCGCGCGCAAACTTCAAGAACTCGATGGATATCAGCTGTTATTCCCTGATCGAAGTGGCCCGCCGCGTGGCCCCGAAGATGACGGATGGTGGGACAATCCTGACCCTGACCTATGGCGGGTCGAACCGCGTGACGCCGTTTTACAACGTGATGGGTGTGGCCAAAGCGGCGCTGGAAGCATCTGTGCGTTATCTGGCCAATGACCTTGGCCCCGATGGGATCCGGGTGAACGCGATCTCTCCTGGCCCGATGAAAACGCTGGCCGGAGCCGCAATTGGTGGCGCACGCAAGACGTTCCGCCACACCGAGGCCAACGCGCCGCTGCGTCAGAATGCTACGCTGGAGGCCGTGGGCGGCACCGCTGTGTATCTGGCCTCCGATTACGGCAACTGCACCACGGGTGAGATCATCACCGTGGACAGCGGGTTTCATGTGCTGGGGATGCCGCAGCCGGACAATCTCTGACCTCGCGAAATTCATGATCATAAAAGGCCGCCTTCGGGTGGCCTTTTCTTTTGCTGGATGCTCCCGCCCTGTGTTGACCCTACGGGTCGCCTCAGGTTGGGGAGGGCCTCGCTGCGCTCGGTGGGGGCTTTGCCCCTCTTGCCCCTGCGGGTCAATTCACCCCAGGATATTTATGACCAGAAAATGAGGAGTGTGGACGCTCGGCATGTTCCGTGCTTTCTTGCCGGGATAGAATGTGGAGGTGTTGATGCAGACATTTGTGGCCGCGGATGGGGTGAAGATTGCCTATCGCGATGAGGGCGAGGGGGTGCCGGTGCTGGCGCTGTCTGGGCTCACGCGGAACTCCAATGATTTCAACTTTGTGGCCCCCCATCTGGACGGCGTGCGCCTGATCCGCATGGATTATCGCGGGCGCGGGCAATCGGATTGGGCCCCGCATACAACCTATACAATCCCCCATGAAGCACAGGATGCTTTGGCGCTGCTGGATCATCTGGGCATTGCCCGGGCCGCGATCCTGGGCACCTCGCGTGGCGGGTTGATTGCGATGGGTCTGGCGGCGACGATGCGCGAGCGGCTGATCGGCGTCTGCCTGAACGACATTGGCCCTGACCTTGACCCGCAGGGGCTCAGCTACATCATGTCTTATCTTGGCCGCCGCCCGGCCTGGCGCGCCTTTGGGTCGATTGTCGCCATGCGCAAGGCGGCGATGGCAGAGGCCGGGTTTCGCAATGTGCCGGATGCGCGTTGGGAAGAAGAGGTGTCGTATCTTTACGAAGAACGGGATGGCACGTGGGAGAACCGGTACGATCCCGCGCTGCGGACCGCCGTGGAAGAGGCCGGTGCCCAGCCGATGCCGGATCTGTGGCCGCTTTACGAAGCCTTGAATGGGCTGCCATTGGCCCTGATCCATGGGGCAAATTCAGACCTGCTGACGGATGAGACCGTGGCGAAGATGCGCGCCCGCATTCCCGATCTGCGCTATGCGAAGGTGGCCGATCGTGGCCATGTGCCGTTTCTGGACGAACCCGAGGCGCTAGAGGTGATTTTGAAATGGGTGGAAGACTGCCGTGAACATTGAGATGATCCGCACCGCGCAAGGTCGGCTGAGCGGACATGCGCGACGCACCCCACTTTTGTCCTCGCCCTTTCTGGATGAGATTGCAGGGCGGCGGGTCTTGGTGAAGGCAGAGTGTCTGCAGCACACGGGCAGCTTCAAATACCGCGGTGCGCGGTCCGCCTTGTCCGCGCTGGACGCCGCGACCCGCGCACGCGGGGTGATCGCCTATTCTTCGGGCAACCATGGCCAGGGGGTGGCGCTGGCGGCGCGGGAGTTTGGCAGCAGCGCGGTGATAATCATGCCGTCCGACGCACCGGATCTGAAAATCGCAAACACCCGTGCCCTGGGGGCCGAGGTGGTGCTGTATGATCGCGCAAATGAAGACCGCGATGCCATTGGGGCAGAGCTGGCCCAGGCGCGTGGCCTGACGCTGGTCAAACCGTTTGACGACCCGCAGGTGATCGCGGGCCAAGGCACCGTCGGGCTGGAAATCGCCAAACAGGCGGCTGCGCTTGGCGTGCGCCAGGCCGAGGTCCTGGTGCCTTGTGGCGGCGGTGGTCTGACCTCTGGCGTGGCCCTGGCGCTGGAGGTCGATGCGCCCGAAATGCAGGTGCGCCCGGTTGAACCGGACGGGTTTGACGATGTGGCACGATCCCTGAGCACGGGGCACATTCAGCGCAATGACAGGACATCCGGATCCCTTTGTGACGCGATCATCACGCCCGCGCCCGGCCAGCTTACTTTCCCGATCATGAAACGCCTGTGTGGCCCGGGTCTTGCGGTCAGCGAAGGGGATTGTCTGCGCGCAATGGCGCTGGCCTGGCAGCGTTTGAAGATCGTCGTGGAACCCGGCGGGGCGGCCGCCCTTGCATCCGCCCTGTTCCATAGCCACGATATCCGGGGCGATGCGGTGATCGCGGTGGTTTCCGGTGGCAATGTGGACATGCCCGTCTTCCAGCGGGCCCTAAAAGACAATCTGTAAAGGATTTTGTCATGCGTGACTTCACCATCTCTTCCTTCAACGTGAAAAACCTGATCGGGCCAGATCAGGAATACTATCAGTTCATGTCCTACACGCCCGAAGAATACGCCTGGAAACGCGATTGGATGGCGGATCAGATGCTGTCGCTGGACGCGGATGTGATCGGCTTTCAGGAGGTGTTTGAGGAAGATGCGCTGCTGGATGTGATCAAAGAGGCCAACCGGCGCGCGGCGGAACTGAACGCCGCCACCATCCCCGACCGGTCAAAGCGATACCACCGCAAGGCCATCTTCCGAAAGCTGGAGGTCGAGCCCTGGAACACCGACCACATCGCCTTTGCCCCCAACCTGAATGACGGCGCGCCGGGGGAACGGCGCCCGGGTCTGGCGGTGCTGTCGCGCTTTGGCTTTGTCGGCGCGCCCGAGGTGGTTCAACAGCTCGACACCCCGCTGGTCATCCCCTTCGCGGGCGACGGGGGCGCATACCGCCTGACCCGCCTGTCCCGCCCGATCCTGAAGGTGCGCCTTCCCGTGGGCGAGGGCGACAACCGGCAGGTCATCACCCTGTTCAACTGCCACCTGAAATCGAAACTGGGCGAGTTTTTGCGGCCCGACGGGGCAGAGTTCGCCCCCGAAGAAGACCTGACCGCCTATGATCCCGTGGCCCGCGCATTGGGGTCGGCGCGCGCCGCAATGCGCCGGATGGCGGAGGCCTGGGTGCTGCGCCGCCTGGTGGTGGCCGAGATCAACGCCGGGAACCCGGTTGTGGTGCTGGGGGATTTCAACGATGGCGAACATGCGGTCAGTTCGGAAATCATCTCGGGCGAGGCGCCGTTCAAGAACTATTCCTGGATGTTGCGCCACGACGCCCAAACCCCGCGCGACCGCTATACCATCGAAGAAAACGCCCAGATCACCGCCGCGATCGACAAGGTGCGCCTGCATTCGGCGGAAAAACTGTTCGTGCGCAAATCGCTGCGCGACATGGTCTATACGGCAAGCTTCGGTGGCGTTTTCGAAAGCATCGATCAGATTTTCCTCAGCCGCGATTTCCACCCGGAAAACCGGGATCGGATCGCCGACATGACCTATTTCAGCGTGCTGAATGACCATATCACCGATGGGTCACACCCAGAAGCGCCCTATAACAAGCTCGCCTCCGATCACGGGCAGATCATGGCGCACCTGACCCTGCGCGGCGGAGAGGACACATGATTTTGCCCGATGACGCCCCCGTGGCGCTGCATGTGATCGACGAGGGGCCGAAAGACGCGCCCGCCGTGGTCTTTGCCCATGCGCTTGGGGCGGATCTGACCATGTGGGACGCGGTGTTGCCCTATCTGCCCGCCAACCTGCGCGTGATCCGGATGGACATGCGTGGCCACGGGCAAAGCCCCTGCCCCGAAGGCCCTTACCCGATGGGGGATCTGGTGAAAGATGCCGTGGCCGCGCTGGACCGGTTGGGGGTGAAAGAGTGCTGTTTCGTGGGCCTCTCCATCGGTGGCATCATCGCGCAGGGCCTGGCTGCCGAACGCCCCGATCTGGTGCGTGCGCTGGTCCTGTCCAACACCGCGGTGAAAATCGCCACCCCCGCGATCTGGGGCGCCCGGATGGAGGTGGTGCGCAACGAGGGGATCGAGGCGCTGGTCGGCCCGAACATGCAACGCTGGTTTGCCCGCGCCACCCATCGCGACCGCCCCGACCTGGTGCTGCACGCCGCCCAAGTGATGCGCGCCACCCCGCAAGCCGGCTATCTCGGGTGTATGGCGGCGATTGCCGACACCGATCTTTACGAAAGCACCGCACGCCTGACCCTGCCCACGTTGGTCACGGCGGGCAGCGAGGATGGATCCACCCCCGCCGATCTGGTGCGCGAGCTGGCCGACCTGATCCCGGGATCCGAGTTCACCCTGATCCGCAAATCCGGCCATATGTCCCCGGTGGAACAGCCCGTTGCCTATGCAGCCGCGCTGACCCGGTTTCTTGAGGTCAGCAAGCACATCTGACCCCCGTCCCAGATTGGCCCGGACCGCGTGACCCAGCGTCACTTGCATTTCTCTTGCCCGCACCCCCGCCCCCTTTGCACAGTGTGAAAAACTCATATGCGGAGCGGGACATGCAGACCATCAAAGCCGCCGTGTGCCACGAATTCGGTGCCGATCTGACCATCGAAAACATCCAGATCCGCCCCCCAGAGGGGCGCGAGGTCGAGGTGACGGTCGAGGCCGTGGCGATCTGTCATTCCGATATTTCCTATGCCGATGGGGCCTGGGGCGGGGCCTTGCCCGCCGTCTTTGGCCACGAGGCCGCAGGACGGATATCGGCCCTGGGGCCGGGGGTCACCGGGCTGGCCATCGGCGATCCGGTGGTGGTCACGCTGATCCGGTCCTGCCAAAGCTGCGCGTCCTGTGCGTCGGGCCGCCCAACGCGCTGCACCACGCGATATGACGCCACCAAGGGGCCGATCACCTGCCCCGATGGCAGCGCGCTCAACCAGGGGCTGGACACCGGGGCCTTTGCCGAAAAGCTGGTGGTTGAGGCATCGCAGGTGGTGAAGCTGCCCGAGGAAATCCCGATGCAGGTCGCCTGCCTTTTGGGCTGCGGTGTGATCACAGGCGTCGGCGCGGTGGTCAACACGGCGCAGGTGCGCCCCGGCCAGAACGTGGTGATCATTGGGGCCGGCGGTGTGGGGTTAAACGCCATTCAGGGCGCGCGCCTTGCGGGGGCCGCCCACATCACCGCCGTTGACATGAGCGAAGACAAGCTCGGCATGGCGATGGAATTTGGCGCAACGGCAGGGGTGCTTGGCACCGACCCTGCCCCGTGGAAAGCCGCCTACAAGGCCGCCGGGCGCGGGGCGGATGCGGTTTTTGTCACCGTGGGGGCCATTCCCGCCTATGACAGCGCGCACCGGTTTCTGGCGCCGGGCGGGCGGGTGATCGCGGTGGGGATGCCCCATTCCGGCGAAACGTCCAGCTATGAACCGGTGGTGATGGCGGTTTTGGGCCAGGGCATTCAGGCCAGTTTCATGGGCGATGTGGTGGCGCAACGCGACATCCCCTGGATGGTTGACCTGTACAAACAGGGCCGGTTGAAGCTGGACGAACTGGTGTCCGGCACCTGGCGCTTTGACCAGATCAACGCGGCCATTGCCGACACCAGAACCGGGGCCGCCCGGCGCAATGTGATCTTGTTGTAGGCGCGGGAATCACACGCTCCGCCGCTAATTCCCCAATCCGGCATTTCCATGTTATGATGGAAATCCCCCGCCCTCATCGGCGTCATAAATTGGCGTCACTGTCTGTTTCACCCCATTTCCTGTCGGTTCCATGCCCGACGTTTTGCCAATTATCACGCCTGTTGAGGGGGTCTTAGGTGATGTCGTTGGAAAGGGAGATGCCAATGCAGATTTACCCGTTGATCGAACTGCTCGAAGGGCGCTGCGTCAGCCTGTTTCGGGGCCGCACGGAAGAGCCGCAGATCTGGCATGTGGACCCGGTGAAACGGGCCATGGACTATGCCGAAGCCGGGGCAGACGCGATCCAGATCACCGATTTCGACGCCATGTCCGGCGACACCCGCAATGACGAGGTGATCCGCGAAATCATCCGCACCGTGGGCATCCCGGTACAGGTCGGCGGCGGTGTGAAAACGCTCGAACGGATCGCGGAATGGGTCGACCACGGCGCGGCCCGTGTGGTTGTCGGGTCGCTCGCGGTGTATCAGCCCGAGCTGGTGAAAGAGGCCGCATCGCTTTACCCCGATCAGATTGTTCTGGCGGTGGATGTGTTCGAAGGCCAGGTGGTCAGCGACGGCTGGAAAAACAAATCCGCCTTTGATGCCTCGACCTTCCTGTCGAAATTCCAGGGCGACCCGCTGGCGGCCATCCTGATCACCGATATCGACGCCGATATTGGCGATGCAGAAGACACGCTGGCCCTGATCACCCAACTGGCGGGCGAAGCCAACGCGCCGGTGATTGCGCGCGGCACGATCAGTGAAATCGACGACGTTTCTCGGCTGAAATATGTGCCGCACGTGTCAGGCACCATCATCGGCCGCGCCCTGTTTGACCGCAGCGTCGATCTGGCCGAGGCGTTGGAGGTGGCCAAACCCGAAGCCACGCCAAAAGCCGAATTCATCTGATCCGGCCCACAAAAGCGCCCTGCCCTGCGGGGCGCTTTTCACGTTAAAGCGCTACGGTATAAACATGTGCCTCAAGTTTATACCGTAGCGCTGTAGCCTGGGAAAAATCTGCGCATAAGCGCGCGCTCCGCACGGGGACGACGCAGGTTTTCATTCCTTGGTGACCCTTTGGAAAACGGCTCACACCATTGCATGGCGTGGTCACAAGAGGCGTGAAGAGTCAATTTCCATGCGCTGACCAATCCGGACAGCTTATCGTTCCAGTTCGAACGGCCATGCAGCGCAGCCCATGAAGCACGGCAACACTATTTGACATACTGTCATACATCTTCATTGTGATAATCAAGTTGTCGATAGAGTTTTGTTCGTCGGCGGTCTAAATCCACCTGAGAAACCTACTTAACAGGTTTATTCAGAGATCGGCATTTGAAGATTTCACATCGTCATCCGCTTGTTGACACCGTACTTGCAATGCTTCATTCAATTTTCTTGATTTTAGATGTTTCTAGGGGAGGACACCACATTGCGAGTTGCGATGATTGGAAACTGTCAAGGTTATGCGCTTTCGCGCCTATTCACCATTTTGGCACCGACTGTGGAAACCGTTTTTTCTCCGTTGTTGCACTCAGGGACGCAGAGAAGCGCAGCGAACTGGTTTCAAAGATCTCGGAATGTGATCTAATCTTTACAGTTCCGTTCAACGCCCCGTTGTATGATGGGTTCAGCGACAGCGATCTCCGGGACGGCTCGAGCATATATAGATACCCTACGATCAGCTTTGCTGGCTATCATCCGGATTGTGGCAACCTGAATAGTGGAAAGCTGAAGTCTCCTATAGGTGACTATCATTCCCTCATCGCCGCTTCTGCATTTCTAGTGGGAGCCTCGGTTCAGAAAACCCAGAGTATGTATAACTCGGAAGTATACGATCGATTGGGTTTCCGGGATTTGTTTTCCTCGGAGATGACCCGCCTGAAAGGCACATTCCAGAAGTTTCAACTACCGTTCGAAGACAACTTGTCAAAATCGTTTGAGCGGCAGAAAATGATGCATACGATAAATCACCCAACCTACAAGTTTCTTGATACAGTGGCGAAGGGCCTGCTCGAGCGTAGCAACATTGATTATACTGACATTTCCGGTGATGAGTATCTTTCTGACACATTTCCCGACAGCACGATATATCCAGTTTATCCCGATTTGCTTCCCGGCCTTCCAGGTGCCTTTGCCTTCAAACCCGCTTCTCCCAAGTCTATCGCCTTGGCACCATTGGGGTTGCATGAGTTTGTTTCCAAGTCATTTAAGCTTTACTCAGAAGCCGATGCGAAAGAACTCGAGAACCCCCAATTGGAACACTTCAAGGGGATTATTTCTCAGGTTCTGAAAGACACCCCAAAGCGTCAAATTCACTTGCCGCTAAATCGCATCAAAAACGCATTGATCAAGTCTGTAAAACCCAAGCCAGTCAAACCAAAAAAGAAACACCCCTATCTTGGTTTGCCGGATTATCAATTCTGGAAGCGCTCGTTCCAGATACCTGCGTCTGAGGTTGACCCCGTTGTCACTTCGAAATTTCGCATTGGAACGAGTGATAGGATTGCAACTGCCGGTAGCTGCTTTGCCCAGCATCTGGCCAAACGTCTTGCTCGATCAGGTTTCAATTACTTTATCCCTGAGAACGCCCCTCAGGGGCTGAGCCAGCACGAGGCATCCCAAAATAATTATGGGGTGTTTTCCTGCCGATACGCAAATATCTATACCGTACGCCAACTCCATCAGCTGTTTGACAGATGCCAAGGCAAATTCAATGATCAGATAGGTTTCTGGGAAGATTCCAACGGTCGCATACTTGATCCCTATCGCCCTCAAATTCAACCCGGAGGTTTTTCAAGTGTTGCCGAAGCGACTCAAGATCGAAAAACGCACCTGGCTTCGGTAAAAAGGATGTTTGAGGAGCTTGACTATTTTGTCTTCACGATGGGCTTAACAGAATGCTGGGTGCATAAAAAATCTGGTGCAGCTCTGCCTGTGGCGCCTGGTGTTGCTGGGGGTGAGTATGACCTCGAACAATACGAGTTCAGAAACTTCGGATATGAAGAGATTCTGAGCGACCTTCAGGATTTTTTGGCAAAGCTGAGCGAGATCAATCCCAGGGCTCAAGTGATTTTAACCGTATCGCCCGTCCCACTAGCGGCTACCTATGAAGATCGCCACGTATTGGTTTCGACAACAGCCAGCAAATCAATTTTGCGTGCAGTAGCCGAGCATGTGAATAGAACGCAAAATAGCGTGCATTACTTCCCCTCCTACGAGATTATTACCGGAAACTATACAGGCTCAAGCTACTTCGAGACTGACCTCCGCGAAGTTCGCAGTGAAGGTGTTGATCATGTTATGCGATTGTTCGAAAAACACTGCACTGTTCAGACCACTCCTGCGGGTGAGACCAGTGAGCATTCCTATCTAGATCAGATAGTTTGCGAAGAAGATCTTTTGAATATACCCAAAACCGATTCAGCTTGAGAGAACAGGTGGGCACTGCCCTGGGGCCAGTCAAAGAACCGATACACCTGAAAGCGCAACAGACCGTTCCAGCCGGCAGGGATCATTCTGGTCGCTCTCGGTGACGAGCGTCGGTTTTCCAACCCAACGGCTTTGGTCAGGTCATTCAGAAACAGGCCGTAATTGGCGCGCTCCACCCCGCCCGATTGTTTCCACCGCTCGATAAATTCTGAAATCGTCTGCATAGGCACCAACATAATTCGTTACCGGCGACGATGCCCGTCATACGGGCCACCTGCAACCCATTCTTACAAAGGGGCGGCGCTGGCCAGCAGAACTGCCATCACAGACTTTGCGCGTTTACGGGCTCTGTGCCCAAAAACCACCCTCTCGGGCACCCCTTCAGACGCACAGGTTTCTCGCACCCCAAGCTGACTTTGCGACAAGAGCTTATTTGTAAAAGAAAATATGGCGATCCCTGAAGGACTCGAACCCTCAACCTGCTGATTAGAAGTCAGCTGCTCTATCCAGTTGAGCTAAGGGACCGCTGAGAGAACGCATACCCTCGCACGGCCCCCCGTTCAACCGCGAAATTCTCACAGATCTTTCAGCTTCCCGGCCACAACCCAGGAAATCGGCAGCGCGACTATAAACCCAATTATCGCAGCATAAACAATGGGTTTACCGGTATCGAGCCCCATGGTCAGAGCCGCAACAATCAAAATCCCGGCGACTGTGGCCCCAAGCAAAACGTAAATGACGGCGGTAAGGCGAAGCATGGCGATCCCTCATGGCTAAATATGCAATTTCGGGAATTCTTGCGCCGCCAGACCACCGCCTGCTTTGATCTGGATCAGTCGCCCATCATCTGGCGTGCGACATAGTAACTCACGGGAAACCCTAGGATAAATCCAACCGCCGCCGCGCCCAACAGCGGCCACAGCCCGGTCACGCCATTCACCAAGGCCACCACCACCAACACGGATGCCACGGTCGACCCGATGATCCCGTAAAAGGTCATGACCAGTTTCCAAAGCGATGATTTCATCCCTGCCCCCCTCAGCACAGCCACATTCGGCCCCCACAAGGCGCGCACGCCCGGCTCAGCAAAACTTTAAACTCTTTAACGAGCATTGCAGGAAACTTGTAACTTTTATCCCTCTGAAATCCAAAACTTTAAACTTTCCAAGGCCCCAGATGTCCACAATCCTCCCCCCCCGCTACGTCCGCCTGACCGACGCGCGCCTCAACCTGACCGAAATGATCAAACGCACTGTGAATGGCGAGGAACGCATGATCCTCACCCGCCACGGCAAACCGGTGGTGGCGCTGGTCACGGTGAACGAATTGCACCGGATCTGGGCCGATGAAGAATACGAGCTTTACGGCCCGATCAACCCCGACACCGGCAAACGCTATGGCTGGGACTGGGTCGCCCGCACCGGCTGGAAACGCCCGCTGTTCGAGGCGGAGGCAATTGCCAAAGAGGCGGCGGAGAAAGCCGAGATCGAAGAGACATACGCCCGCGTCGAGGCCATGATGAAATCCTGGGAGGAGGAGGACGAAGGGGCATCGGAGGCATCAGCGAGGAGTGCCGAAGACGCGGGGCGTGGGTGGTGGAAACGGTGGTGGGGGTGGTGAGGTAACGTCAGTCAACTTTAATTATAGCTTTACGAGAACTGAGCTTTAGTCGGCTAGGCTCAAAACCTTTAATTTGTTTCAAGGCTCTTAAATCTTTGAGTTGGCCAGAAGTCGCTGGACACTTTGTGGCGACAATTACTGCATGTACTTCTTTGTCGTCACAATACTCCTTTAGAACTTCGGCCGCTGAACAGATTTGGCTTGCCGCCTTTGGCACGTCCTTACCCTTTAATTCTATAAACCAAATTTTGTTCTCATCACTTAAGAACCCGTCGCAACGCTCACCTTGATTGATTAGACACCCATCTACCTGAGCTTTCGAAAACTCTCTTTGAGTTGGATTATCAAAAATGGCCTGTCTATTTTTCTCCTTAAACAAAATCTTTTTATGATTTACGGTTTGAATACAATCATTCAATCTGAGTACTCCAAATAATCCTCTGCAATCTTTTGAGATACAGCATCCAGATAATTCGTATCAATCAAGCCCTCATCATCCAGCAGGCAGCTTGCTGACCCAGCACCCAGACGATAGGCATCAAATTTTGTTTCCTCATCACCCTCTTTTGTTAGCCTCAAGATTTCATTGTTCAAACAGGCGAGAACATAAGGAGAGTGTGTGGTGAACAAAACACTGCAGGTTTCATTCAAAGCTACGCTAACAATTTGCTGTAAGATGTAGCGTTGCGCTTCAGGAAAAAGATGGGCTTCGGGCTCTTCGATGATCAAAAGTTGGTTACCATAGGTTCTTTCTGGAAACTCGATGAGTGACAGTAAAAGTGGAAACGCCTCTTGTTGCCCAGATGATGCAGAGCTTAAAGCAACTTTGCCCCACTCTGTTTTGATGAACTCCCTCGACTTTTCACGAGTATACTCGCCTCGAATGACGGGGCGAATTGTTTTCTTGATCGCATCCATCTCTTCAGCTGTCCTAGGGCCGTACAACTCACCTAGGATGCGCCTTTTCGCAAATTCATAAAACGACCCAAATTGCGCGAGCACAGGGTCAATTCGCTGGTCCGACGCGAGGAAGGTAAATAACTCTTCGCTAACAGTTGAATAAAACGCTCTAGATGCCGGAACAAACAACACATCGGGCACCGAACTATAAAAACTTTTCACCTCTTCAAAGCCAGTTGAAAAGCTATAAAAAGATGCACGTCTTTTTCGATCACCCTTTTCATCTATATTTTTTTGGTACCGAGAATAAGCCCTCTTCAAACGTTGCCCTAGAGACGAATAGGCCTTTGACATTGTGAGCTTCGGTTTAGTCTTATTTGAAACGCGTTCGACTTCTAGCTCGTACTCTCCAACAGAGTATTTAATCTGAAAACCACCCGCAAACCCGTCGAGTCCTCCAAACAAACTCAGGAACTCGCTGAGTTGTTCAGACTTGAACTTTCGAAGTTCAAAGTTTTCTCCAACCACTACTCGAGCATACGAGGATAGAAAACGACGAGAAAAATAAAATAGCTTTGCGACAACGGACTTCCCCGAAGCTTGAGCTCCAATCAACGCCGTTACATCTGAAAGCTCGATCTTTGCCGAGGAAATTGAAAGAAAACCTCTTATCTCTAAACACTCGTCCTCGAATGAAATCGTTTCAATCATTTAGTTATCCATTTTCAATGCAGAAATAAACGCCTCTTGCGGAATATCCACTTTCCCGAACTGGCGCATCTTCTTTTTACCCGCCTTCTGCTTCTCCAGCAGTTTCTTTTTCCGGGTCGCGTCGCCGCCGTAGCATTTCGCCGTCACGTCTTTGCGCATGGCCGAGAGCGTTTCGCGGGCGATCACCTTGCCGCCAATCGCCGCCTGGATCGGGATTTTGAACATGTGGCGGGGGATGAGGTCCTTCAGTTTCTCCACCATCGCCCGGCCCCGCATCTCAGCCCGGTCGCGGTGCACCATGGTCGAGAGCGCGTCGACCGGCTCGTCGTTTACGAGGATCGACATTTTCACAAGGTTGTCCTGCCGATAGCCTTCCATCTGATAGTCAAACGAGGCGTAACCTTTTGTTACCGATTTCAGGCGATCATAGAAATCAAACACCACCTCGTTGAGCGGCAGGTCATAGACCGTCATCGCGCGTGACCCCGCATAGGTGAGGTCCATCTGAATGCCGCGGCGGTCCTGACAGAGTTTCAGCACGTCGCCCAGATATTCGTCCGGCACCATGATCGTCGCCTTGATGCGCGGTTCTTCCATGTGATCGACCGTGCTGAGGTCGGGCATGTCCGCGGGGTTGTGCAGCTCCATCATCGAGCCGTCTTTCATATAGACGTGATAGATCACGCTGGGCGCGGTGGTGATCAGTTCGATGTTGTATTCGCGTTCGATCCGGTCGCGGATCACTTCGAGGTGCAGAAGGCCCAGGAAGCCGCAGCGGAAGCCAAAACCGAGTGCTGCCGAGGTTTCCATTTCGTAGGAGAAGGACGCGTCGTTCAGGGCCAGCTTTTCGATGCTGTCGCGCAGGTCTTCAAACTCGGCGCTATCGACCGGGAAGAGGCCACAGAACACCACGGGCTGCGACGGCTTGAAGCCCGGCAGCGCCTCGGTTGCGCCTTTCTTTTCGTGGGTGATCGTGTCGCCCACGCGGGTGTCGCGCACCTGTTTGATCGAGGCGGTGAGAAAGCCGATTTCGCCCGGCCCCAGCACGTCAATCGGTTTCATTTCGGGGGTGAAGACGCCGACGCGATCCACCGGGTAGACGGCGTTGGTCGACATCATGCGGATGCGCTCGCCCTTTTTCAGCTTGCCGTCGATGATCCGCACCAGAACGATCACGCCCAGATAGGCATCATACCAGCTGTCCACCAGCATCGCCTTGAGCGGCGCGTCCGGGTCGCCCTTGGGCGCAGGCAGTTGGGTCACCACGGCCTCCAGCGTTTCGCGGATGCCGACGCCGGTTTTGGCGCTGACCTGAATGGCACCGGTGGCGTCGATGCCAATCACATCCTCGATCTGTTCGGCCACCCGGTCACATTCCGACGCGGGCAGGTCGATCTTATTCAGAACCGGCACAATCTCGTGATCGGCCTCAATCGCCTGATAGACATTGGCCAGCGTCTGCGCCTCGACGCCCTGCGTGCTGTCGACGACCAGCAGGGAGCCTTCGACCGCGCGCATCGAGCGGCTGACCTCATAGGCGAAATCCACGTGACCCGGCGTGTCGATCAGGTTTAGCACGTAATCCTCGCCATCCTCGGCGGTGTATTCGATCCGCACCGTGTTGGCCTTGATGGTGATGCCGCGCTCGCGCTCGATATCCATACTGTCGAGCATCTGCTCTTTCATATCCCGATCGGCGACGGTGTTCGTCTCCTGGATCAGGCGGTCGGCCAGCGTGGATTTCCCGTGGTCGATATGGGCCACGATCGAGAAATTGCGGATGTGTTTCAGGTCAGTCATAAGGGAAGCGTATTATAGGGATTTGGGGATTGGTCAATGGTAATGAATGAAAGTCCTAGTAGGAACAGGTTCGACACAGAAAATTCACTCGATTGGCTGGGTGAAATTCACAGCATGGACGATGAGGAGGCTCGTACGGCTCTTTATCGGGCTTGCTTGGTTAAATGCGGTGAGATCTCCAACCTTCGCGTGTCTCACAAAGACCGATCTAAGTCTGCCGTTCTCGTCGCATTTCGGATTGCAATTACAATTCGAGCGCTTGAGAGTTGCGATGGCTACGAGAAGAAGGTTCTCCATGTCGCTAGATCAGCGCTAAGAATTAGCAAGGCGAAAATGTTCTCTGTCATACACGATGCGCTAGTGGATGGAGAGCAGGGCAATTATGTTGAAGGTATTCGTCGAATACATCTTTCATCTTCAGGATTTCGTAAGAGGTTTATGAGGCAAGCCCTTCTAAAAGGCGGAACTGGAAAATCAATTGCTGATATTGATTTCCAGTCAGACGATTCAGAACTAATATACTTTCGCTTGTATGAGCAATTTACTTGGGCTGATGATGTGCACCCAGAGCCCGCACATTGGTCGTTCTGGAAAGACTGGTTGTTGGGAGAACTCAACCACGACGAACTAGAAATTGAGATATTACGACGTGTAGCGCTGATCCCAGATCCGGACTGGGAAAAAGGGCCAGAGCATATCGCGCGGAAGATTGAAGAGATCAAAGCAGGGTGGCTTTCGGAGCAAGTCCCCTCTGCCGAGAAGATCGAGTTTGACGAGGACACCCAAAAGTTCCACGTGGTCCCACTGGAGATTGCCAAACCTGATCTTCTGGGCGCAACCCTCTCACAGATTGAGGATGCACTGGAAGACGTGCTTGCCTGCCCCTCCAACGGGTTGCATGACGGGTCCAAAGCGGTGCGGGTGCTCCGCCGAACGCTGACGAAATATGGCAATAACCCACAACAGATCGAGATGGGTCTGGTCACGGCGCACACGGCGATCACCCGTCAGTTTCTGTCTGACGAGATGCCTCAGAGCGAAGAAAACCTCGCCCTGCGCGATGCCATTGAGGAGGGCGCACGCGGCATTCGCGCCACCCATCCAGAGGTCGCAGAGAACCGCAAGATCCTGCAAGACCAAGCGCTGCGGGAGATGTCGCAAGAAGATCTTGACCTTCTGGAAGATGCAAAACCGTTGTTAGAGGCTTGGTCTGCAGAAGACTTGGCCGAAGATTGGGCGCATGACATTCCGCAACTGATCAATGACGCGGTAACCCCATTGCCATCTGGCGCCCCACCCCTGCCCGGTGCAGAAGAAGCCACCCGCATATTCAGTCGCACCGCCAAGATGAAACTAAGCTATGACGCAATTGTAAGCAAAGGGGCGAGTGCGTTTGACAGCAAAACCATGAAAACCGTGCGGCTTGGCCTTACACTTGGTGGGGTGTTGACTGCGTTGGTCAGCATGGGGTTGCGCGTATTTGGTTTGATTTAGACGCAGAGGACAGCGCCCGACCCTAGGGGGGGGCATCGGGACATTGCGTGGGGCAATCGCCCACAACACCCGGAACGTTTGTACAAATGGATACGTCGCAAAAGCGCCCTCCGTTTTGCCGAAGGCAAACCTACGGTTTGACGGGGAGGGTCGGGCGCTGTCCGGCCTTCGCCCGGACGAAACAGGGGCAAACGCCCACCCAGGGTCGGGCGTGGCCCTCCTGTCAAGCCCTCACCCCATCGGTAACCGATTGCGCCGCACCATGGTCCGCAGGGTAAAGCTCGACCGCATTCGGCTGACGCCTTCCACCCGCATCAGGTGGTTTTCCATGAAGGCGTCAAAGGCGGTCAGATCGGCGACGACAACCCGCAGCAGGATGTCGCGCGATCCGCTCATCAAATGGCATTCCATCACCTCTTCCATGCGCGAGACGGCTCGCTCAAAAGCGCTGATCGCTTCGCGTTGCTGGCTTTCTAGCTCCACCTCGATAAAGACCGTCACCGGCAGGCCCAGCTTGGCCTGATCGACCCGTGCGCCATAGCCGGTGATCACGCCGCGATCTTCCAGCGCCGCGACCCGGCGGGCGCAGGGGGTGGGGGACAATCCGACCTGTTCGGCCAGGTCGCCCAGCTTTTGCCGCCCATTTTGCTGCAGAGCAGAAATTATGCGTCGATCGGTGGCGTCCATCGTATTTCTCGCGTCTTTTTCGATTTCACGGCAGATTATCACCAATCCGCAAAAACTTCACGCGTGAAATTGGTGAAAATCCGTGCTGCCCCCACGTTAATCTGGACCAAAGGGAGACCACATATGAGCATCACCACCATCACCTCGACCACCCATGAACAGATCCTGCGCGTGGCGGATCCGGCCTGCGGGCTGGTCGGTTTCATCGCCATTCATTCCACCGCGCTTGGCCCGGCGGCGGGCGGGCTGCGGATGCGGCCTTACGCCAACGAGGATGAGGCGCTGACCGATGTGAAACGCCTGTCTGAGGGGATGACCTATAAGAACGCGGCGGCGGGCCTGCCGCTGGGCGGGGGCAAGGCGGTGATCATGGGCGATCCGGCGACGCAAAAAACGCCCGAGCTGTTGCAGTGTTTTGGCCGCGCGGTGGAGGCCTGCGCCGGGCGCTATTGGACCGCCGAGGATATGGGGATGACCACGGCGGACATGGCGGAGCTGGCGAAAGAGACCAAATATGTGGCCGGACTGGCGGAAGGGGCGTTTGCTTCGGGCGACCCGTCACCCATCACCGCACGCGGGATTTTCAACGCGATCCGCCGGGTGGCCACACATCGGTTTGACGACTGGACCCTGAAGGGCAAGCGGATTTCGGTGCAGGGGCTGGGCAATGTGGGCTGGAACCTGTGTCACCGTCTGAAGGCGGCGGGGGCCGAGTTGATTGTCACCGACATCAACCCCGACCGCGTCGCACTGGCGGTCGAAACTTTCGGGGCCACGGCGGTGGGGCTGGACGAGATCTATGGCGTCGAGGCAGATATCTTTGCCCCCTGCGCCATTGGCGGCGTGTTGAACATCGACACGATCCCACATCTGCAGGTGGCCGCCGTGGCAGGCGGCGCGAACAACCAGCTGGCCACGCCCGAAGACGCGGCGGCGCTGCACCATCAGGGCATCCTGTACTCCCCGGATTTTGTCGCCAATGGCGGGGGCATCATCAATGTGGCCACCGAGATCCTCGGGATCGAAAACCGGGTCGATTGGGTGGATGAAAAACTGACCGCGCTGGATGACACGATGGAGGCGATCCTGGTGGAGGCCGAACGTCGCGATGTGAGCCCGGCGGATGTGGCGCTGGAGGTGGTGGCGCGGGCCATTCCGGCCAAGGACGCGCAGGCGCCCGCGGCGTAATCCGCAAAACTGATAGCGCTAAAATCACGCATGGACCTTGGCAAATGACAGGTCTAGGCTCTGGCCAACACTGGCCGGGGCCTTTTTGCATCCGGCCCCCGTATGAGCAGCCCCCGGAGTGCCCCATGTCCGACATGATACCCGACCAGATGCCCATCCTGACCGTGACCCTGAACCCGACGCTGGACATGTCCACCGATGCGGACCGTGTGCAGCCCGAGGCAAAGATCCGCTGCGACGCGCCCACGCTCGACCCCGGCGGGGGCGGCACCAATGTGGCGCGGGCGGTGAAGATCCTGGGCGGGCAGGCCACCGCATTTGTGGCGCTGGCCGGGTTTCGGGGCCAGCAGGTGGCCGCGCTTCTGGATCGCGAGGCGCTGCCCTATCACAGCTTCGATCTGCCCGGGGAAACCCGGTTGTCGCTGGCGGTGGGCAACCGGGCGGATGGCGACCAGTACCGCTTTGTCATGCCCGGTCCAACATGGCGGGAGGAGGATGTGAACAGGTGCCTGTCGCAGATCAAGGACACTCTGCCAGCTGACGCGTTTCTGGTGTTGTCCGGGTCGATGCCGCCGGGGGTGGAGCCGGGGTTCATCGCAGCGCTTTCAGACACAGCACTTGCGGCGGGGGCGCGGCTTGTCCTCGACACGTCCGGCCCGACGCTGGCCAACGCAGCGCGTGGTCGCTCTGCCGGGCTTTCGGTCTTGCGACTGGATCAGGCGGAAAGCGAGGATCTGGCGGGGCATTCCTTACCAACGCCCGAGGACAGCGTGGCGTTCGGGCTTGCACTTCTCGAACGCCGCGCTGCGGAAATCGTGGTGATGGGGCGCGGCGCGGAAGGATCGGTGTTGGTGGGACCAACCGGGGCGTTTTTCGCACGGGGGCAAAAGGTGCCGGTGAAATCCAAGGTCGGCGCGGGCGACAGCTTTCTGGGCGCCTTCACCCTGTCGCTTGCCCGTAACGAACCGCCCGAACAGGCGCTGTGTCACGGGGTTGCCGCGGCTTCGGCGGCGGTGATGTCCGCCGCAACGGCGCTATGCGCGCGCGAAGATGTTGCCGGTATTTTACCCCGGGTGATCCTGTCCCGGCTGTAGCCACATCCGCGTTCCTCAACGGGTATTTGCGAGAGTGTACGGGAAATTCGGTGGTTTTGCGCCGTTATCTGCGTGGAAAATGCAACAGAAATTGCACCTTTTTGACAGCTGTGCTATGATATGGGGAATGAGACTCGACACGCAATCCGGGTCCGACTCTGGCCGGGTTTCCCCGGCATATCGGCCGCACATCTGCGGCCCGTCAAATGAGGCAGTGACATGAAACACTTGGTAATGGCCTGTGTTCTGGGCATCAGTGTAATCGCATCCACCCCCGCCCCGGCTGGCAAGATTGAACGCGCCTGCCTGAGTGCGGACCGATCATCAGCGTCGCGCAACCTGTGTGGCTGCATTCAGGATGTGGCAGGCGCGATGTTGAGCAACAGCGAGCAATCGCGCGTGGTCAAATTCTTTAAAGACCCGCATGAAAGCCAGGTTCTGCGTCAGTCGGATCGCCGGTCGGACGAGAAATTCTGGAAGAAATACAAGCAGTTCGGCCAGGCCGTCAGCACCTATTGTCAAAGCTGATCTGGCGCGCCGAACGCACCGGACTGATAACGGGATCACAAGCGTCACGGATTGCGTGACCCTGCCTGAAGATAGCGAACCAAACCGCGAGAAGCCGCCTCGACAAGATCAAGCGTCTGGTCGAAATCGCGCGTGTAATATGGGTCTGGGACATGATCCATGCCCGTCTCCGGGGCGAAGTCTGTGAACACGCGCAGGGGGGTCTGATCCCCCGCCGGGCGCAGCCGCTCCATATTGGCAAGGTTGTCGCGATCCATGCCGATGATCAGGTCAAACCGGTCGAAATCCTCGGCCTGGAATTGGCGGGCCCGCAGGGAAGACAGGTCATGACCGCGTGTCCTTGCGGCCTGTTGCATCGGCGCATAGGGGGCATCCCCCACGTGCCAGTCTGACGTGCCGGCGCTGTCGATCATCAGGTCAAGATCGGGCGCCAGATCGGCGGCGATGGTCCGAAACACGCCTTCGGCGCTGGGCGAGCGGCAGATATTGCCGAGGCAGACGAAAAGAACATGTTTGGTCATGGGGATGTGATAGCGGATCCCCCTGGCCCTGTCACCAGAGACCCTTTTTTCGCACCGCCATCATGCAATCCGCAACAAAGCGCCCATCAGACTGGTCGCATCTTGCACCCCAAAAAAACAACGATATAGACACGATCCATGAAACGCGCGAAACCATATGCCCAAACCTGCCCCATTTCCCGATCGCTTGACGTGCTCGGGAACCGTTGGGGGCTTCATGTCCTGCGAGAACTGCACGCTGGCCCCACATCCTTTGGCGAAATCAAGGCCGGCCTGCCGGGCATTGCCACCAATATGCTGTCCTCCCGCCTGTCCGAATTGGTCGAGGCGGGGCTGGTTCACAAAGCGGGGCGGTCGTATCGCCTGACGCCAGAGGGGATCGGGACACGGGGCATCCTTTATGAACTGGCGCGTTACGGGCGGCGTTTGCCGATGCCCGATCATCCTGCCGACCCGGAAAACAGCCGCCACCGGGCGGTGCCTTTGGCGGGGGCGATTGAACGGGTGGTTTCGCCGCAGACATCCTTGCGGGCCGAGCTGGTGATTGACGATGAACCGTTCAGCCTGGTGGTGTCCGAAGGGGCCGTGTCGCTGGAGCTTGGCCCCCTGCCCCTGCCGCCCGTGCGGATCCGGTTCAGCTGGGACGCGGTGGACAAGGTGGCCGATGACATGGGGCGTTTCGCCGAGTTTGCCCAGACCCAGGGGATCGAGGCGCAGGACCCGGCTGAAGTGGCCGCCCTGCTTGACCTTCTGCAAAAAGCCATCGACAGTCTGGGCGGGCATCGCTGACGCGTTTTGAGAAAAGCTGACGCCAAACCGGCCATGTGACGTGCGCTTGCCCATGACAACGGGGGCGAGACAGCAGGGGCGAGACAGCAGGGGCGAGCGCATGACAGACCATCAGGATATCGTCATTCTCACCGGCGCGGGGGTCTCGGCCGAAAGCGGGCTGGGCACCTTTCGCGACGCGGGCGGGATCTGGACCAAATATGATCTGCAAGAGGTCGCCACACCGGAAGGCTTCGCCAGGAACCCCGCCCTGGTGCATGACTTTTACAACGCCCGACGCGCGAACTGTTTGAATGCCAGCCACAACGCGGCGCATTCGGCGCTGGGGCGGTTGCAGGCAGAGCATCCCGGGCGGGTCAGCCTGATCACCCAAAACATCGACGACCTGCATGAACGCGGCGGCGCGCGGGAGGTGATCCACATGCATGGCGAGATCGCGCGCGCGCTTTGTGCCGCCTGTGATCACCGTTGGGACGCCCCGCGCGACATGGACCCCGCCGCCCCCTGCCCCAATTGCGGGCGCACCACCACCCGGCCCGACATCGTCTGGTTTGGCGAGATCCCCTATCAGATGGAACGGATTTATGGCCTGCTTGCCGAGGCCGATCTGTTTGTCGCCATCGGCACCTCGGGCACGGTTTACCCCGCGGCGGGGTTTGTGGGCGAGGCGCGCGCGATGGGCATTGCCACGCTGGAAATCAATCTGGAGCCGAGCGAAGGCAGCGCCTTGTTTGACCGCACCCTGCACGGGCCCGCGACCGAAACGGTTCCGGATTGGGTGAAGGACGTGCTTGGCGGCTAGAGCGAGTCGCGTTCCTTCGCATTCACACAACCCACTCTGACATTTTGATTTCGCATGTCCGTGGAGCGCAAAACCGGTGCCCACTTTTGCGCGACATGCTCTGAGGGTTTTCCTGTCCGCAGGGACGCTTTCGATTGCAGCGGCTTTCAGACCCTGACACAGTAAAGCCGCACCCATAGGGGTGCGGCTTTTGGGGGTGACTAATCCCCGGATCGGAGTGTCCTGGCCCGCAGGGGACGCAAAAACCACGTGGCCGGACACTCCGAAACTTAAGCTTCCTTAATTGCTGGCGCCAGAACCGTTGCCCTGAGGGGCGGTCATGTTTCCGTGATCCATCTTCATGGTGCCGCCCATCTGGCCGTTCATCTGGCCGCGTGACAGATCAACCGGAATGTCGACAACAACCTCACCGGCCTTTTCAAAGACCAGGGTCACGGTCACCGTGTCGCCCTCTTCCAGCTTCTGGTTCAGGCCCATGAACATCACGTGATCCGCGCCGCGTTTCAATTCGTGCACCCCGCCTGCCGGGATGGTGAAGCCTTCGGGCACATGCAGCATCTTGGCGACGCCCTGATCGTCGATCTTGTGGGTGTGCAGCTCGACCCGTTTGGAAATATCCGACCGCGCGTCGATCAGCTGATCATCTTCAGTGCCGTGGTTCATGATCTGCATGAAGGCGGCGCCCGCCTGGGCCGACATGCCAGCGGCGCGGGCATAGGCGTCTTTCACCATGATGTGGCCCTCGGCCAATGCCGGCAGGGTGATGAGCGAAACGGCAGTGGCCGCAAAAAGGGTTTTGAAAGTGGACATGGTTGCTCCTGATATCCTGATCTGAATGGGGAAGCGTGGGGTCACGCCTGTTGGAACACCCTGCAATCACAGGGGTTTTGCGCTCCGCTTTGTGCATGGGGGCCTGTCAGAAGACGGACCTCCACCGCAAACGGACGGCAAAACGCCCGGACGAAGGGATCAGATCAGGGTGGGAGGGCCGCGTGCCGCGGGCGTGGTTTCCGGGCGCTCTGTCACCGACAAGGCCACCACCACCGGGGACAAGGCAACCAGCGCACCTTCGGGCCGGTCAATCGCGGGCACATCAAAAGCAGCCACGAAGTTTTGCGCCCCATCCGGGCAGACATGCTGGGTCTCAACCGGCTCGCCATCGGGGCCAATTGTAATCGTGGTCATGCCAATGCCGGTACAGATCACCATCTCGACCCCATCCACATAGGTCGTGGTCAAGGGATCCCCGCCGCGCGCCTGGGCGAGCGAGAAGCCGGTCACAGTGAGGACCAGCGCAAGAAGATATGCGACAAAACCGCGGATCATGCCCAATGGCTACGCCCCTCGCACGGGCTTGGCAAGTGACAAAAGGAAGCGGGGGGATTAGGTGGGGAAAGAATGATATCTTAAGGAGGTAGCTTTTAGGCGCATCACCGCCGGTCATGTCAGGCGCTGCAAGGATGCAGGCACCCACTTCCAGATCTGGCGCAGTGAAGCGGGCGCTCTGCTCGGTAATCTCGGTCAGTCAGAGAAGCACAATTTGTTGCCATCAAGGTCCCTCACATAGGCCGAGAATTTTGGGCCTCTCTGACCTGGCGCACCCTCGCACTTCCCGCCCAGTTGAAGCGCCAACGCGTGCACTCTCTCCACGTCATCTTTGTCTCCGACGCAGAAGCCAACCATCGCCCCGTTCCCGTTTGTGGCCGGTTGTCCGTCGAAGGGCTGCGCCGTCGCAAAGGCAAAATCTTCGCCTATCCAGTAGGTCATGCGATCAGATGGTGAAATTGCGTTCAGCTTCGCACCTTCAAATAGTGTATCATAGAAGGTTTTGGACGCTGACATGTCGTTTGTTCCAACAACAACATAATTCATTTTCATGGTGTTCATCCCGTTTGCTCAGAGAGTTGGTTTCCAGACGTCGCAGCAGGACATGGGCCCCATGCGCGTTCTGATGACCGTTTTATAGACAAATATGCCATTTTACGGCACATTTGATGGATGGCCCGAACAAACGTACAGGGCAGGCTGCGGCGGATGGAGCTGCTGGCTGTTCAGCTTAAACAAGACACGCATTGCACGGTAAAAGAACTTGCCCGGCAACACGGGGTAAGCGTGCGAACGATCTCAAGAGATCTGTCATTGATGCGTGACCAGGGAATGCAGATTGACGCGGATCGCGGTCGCGGGGGGGGCGTGCGACTGGATCGCAATTGGGGCGTGGGCAGATTGAACTTGTCCTATGCGGACGCGGTTGATCTTCTCATCAGCATCGCGGTTGCAGAGCAGATGCAGTCGCCCATCTTTCTGGCAAACCTGGCATCTGTCCGTCGGCAACTCGTCGCATCATTTTCGCCGGAGAAACGCAGGCAAGTTGACCAGCTGAAATCCCGCATCATGATTGGCGTCACAGCATCAACATTTGTTCAAAATAGCGTCAGCCCCTTTCCAAAGCGCATAATTCAGGCCCTGCATCAGGCATTCATCTCGCAAAGCGAGCTGGAAATGAGATATAAACGAGAAGACGGAGTGATATCGGACCGGCGTATCGCACCCCACTACCTGCTTCTGAAATATCCTGTTTGGTATGTCGTAGCGATCGACCACTTGAAAGCGTGTCCTCGTACCTTTCGGGTCGATCGCATACTTGAGGCCCAAAAAACCGACACAACATTCAACTTGCTGCCAAAGGACGCGTTTGCACCTTCGATTGTTGGGGATGATCTTTCGGTTTGAGCTAAGCAGGATCCCCCCAACAGGAAAAACCGCCCGAAGGTTTCCCTTGGGCGGTGTCTCTAACCGGCATGGCCTGTTACGGCGGCCGGGACGCGAAAAGCTTAGGCTGCGGCCTGGGCTTTGGCGATGTCTTTTTTGATCTTCAGCGCGCCGGCCGACAGATCAGCGTCTTTGGCTTTGGCCAGGAACGCGTCCAGGCCACCGCGGTGATCCACGGTGCGCAGGGCAGCGGCCGAGATGCGCAGCTTGAAGCCACGACCCAGCGTTTCCGACTGCAGGGTCACATCGTTGAGGTTCGGCAGAAACCGACGACGGGTTCTGTTTTTCGCGTGGCTGACATTGTTGCCAGTCATCGGGCCTTTTCCGGTCAGTTCGCAAACGCGCGACATGGTCTCTTCCTTGCTTCTCAGGCCAGATTGGTGGGATTTTCCGATGCGTGTGCTTGGGGCCTTCCCCTCGCCGCGCACCGTCCGTCATGGATACCCACATGTGGCCGGTCAATAGTCATAGGCGCCGCCAAGGCGACACCCCGAATTCCGTCCGCGCTGAATAGACGTGATTTGGGGACACGTCAAGTGAGTCGGGGGCAGAAGTTGAGGGGCACCGTGTTCGGGCCGATTTGCCTGCCTGATAAGGGGTTTTCTCATGGATCACAAGCGGTTTCGCCCCCTGCCCCATGTCAAAGATCCCCTGCAACGTCTTTGCCGTCTTCGCCCCTTGCAGACAGGGCGCGTTTGATTCCCGCAAAGCGGGCGCGATGTGTTAAGATAGGGCATTTCAGTACCCCTTTCCGGAGCATCAAGATGATTTACCGATTCCCTGTGTGTGCCCAGGCACGCACCCTCATGTCTGCCCTGCTGGTCTGTCTGACCCTGACCGTCCCGCCCGATCGCGGGATGGCGTCCGGGCGGGATGCCCCCCCGCAAGAGGTGATCATCCCGCCCAAACCCACGCGCGACGACATCCCCGAACGCAACCACCAGGGGCGCGGCAATGGCATACTGACCCTGCCCACCACCAGCGTCACCCGCCTGCCGGACGGTCAGATTGCGGTCATGTTTGGCTATATCACCGGCAGCCCCAATGGCCGGTCGAGCTTTTACATCTGGAACACCCCTCTGAACCTGTTTTGTCAGGGCGCGGTCATGAAATCCGAAACTGGCAGTGGCGAGGGCGAAATCCTGTGCAGCCATGACGGGCGACTGATGATGCGGGACAAGATGGTGATCCCGGCCGAGGTTTACATGCGGTTTCACGGCACGTTGCAGCATCAAAACCGCGATCTGGACGGCAACCCGGTCTGGACGGTGCTGCGCTGGCGCGCGGGCCGCAGCTTCCCTGACCCGGCCCCGCTGATCGAGGCGTTTCGGTAGAGCTCAGACGCGAGACCATGACGCAGTGGGATTTCAATTTTCAATTGCGACTCGCGCAGCCCCGCCCTAATGGGTTGAAAAGTCGAATTTTAACAAGTGAGTTTGTCATGAAACCCTTTGCCTTGGTCTGCCTTGTGTCGACAGTTTTGATATCTGGCTGCAATTCCAAACACTACCTTGCGTCCGGCATCGCGCCGGCAACCGCCTCGGGCGATGTGTCCCGCGTCGAGAACAATGGCAACAAACGCGGCGGCGTTGTGAAAGACGCACGCGGGTTTGGCTATGCCTATGAAGCCGGGGATTACGCGCATGGCGAGGGGTTTGCGGCCTTCGCAGGGTTGCTGCCCGGCACCGAGCTGGGTGAGCTTCCGACCCGTGGCTCTGCGACGATGACCGGCCGCTATGAGGCGGCAGAAATTCGCAATATCAAGCTCAATGGCAACCAGTTGAGTGGGCTCAACAAAACCTATGGCGGCGACGTGACCGTGACGGTTGATTTTGCCAGCGCCACCCTGAACGGCACCAGCAAAGATGGCCGGTTGCAGATTGATGGCGATATCCACAAGGGCGGTTCGTTTTCCGGCAATTCCTCATTCAAGGTGGGATCCGGACGGACCGAAGGCGTGATCGACGGCAAGGAAGTCATCGGCGCGTTCAGCGGGGCCAGCGACACCTCGCTTTACGCCGGTGGCTTCACGGCGAAAAAGTAAGACGGCCCAGCTCTTGGTCCCAAATGACAAAGCCCCTCATCGGGGCTTTTCTTGTTTTACGGAAGGGGCGTCCGGGGAACACGGCCCCCTTACGCCTCGGCCAGAAACCCACCTGATTGCCGTTCCCATAGGCCGGCATAGGTGCCGCCCAGCGCCAGGAGTTCGTCGTGGCTGCCCTGTTCGATCACCCGGCCTTCGTCCAGCACAATCACCCGGTCCATCTGGGCAATCGTTGACAGGCGGTGGGCAATGGCGATCACCGTCTTGCCCTGCATCATGCCGTAAAGCGTCTTCTGGATCGCGGCTTCCACCTCGCTGTCCAAGGCCGATGTGGCCTCATCGAGCACCAGAATGGGCGCGTCTTTCAGCATCACCCGGGCGATGGCAACCCGCTGACGCTGGCCACCTGACAGTTTCACGCCGCGTTCACCCACCTGCGCGTCATAGCCGGTGCGCCCCTGCGGATCCTCTAGCGTCTGGATAAAGTCATGCGCTTCGGCGCGCTTGGCCGCGGCCACCATCATCGCCTCGCTCGCGTCCGGGCGACCGTACAGGATATTGGCCCGCACCGAGCGGTGCAGCAACGAGCTGTCCTGCGTGACCATGCCGATCTGCGCACGCAGGCTGTCTTGCGTGACCGTCGCCACATCCTGACCGTCAATCAGGATGCGCCCGCCTTCCGGGTCGCGAAACCGCATCAGCAGGTTGACCAGCGAGGATTTCCCCGCGCCGGACCGCCCCACCAGCCCGACCTTTTCGCCGGGTTTCACGGTGATCGACACGCCGTCCAAACCGCCCTTGCCCTTGCCATAATGGTGGGTCAGCCCGTCAAAACGAATCTCGCCCGCCGTGATGTGCAACTGCCCGGCATTCCGCGCATCGGTCAGCTCATGCTTCACCGCGATGGACCGCAGCCCCTCGCGGATCACACCGGCATGTTCAAAAAGCCGAATGGTCACCCACATGATCCAGCCGGACATGCCATTCAAACGCACGGTCAGCGCGGACGCCGCCGCCACTTCGCCCACCGAAATCAGGCCGGAGGTCCACAGCCACAGCGCCGGGCCAAGAACACCGGTGATCAACATGCCGTTGAGGATATTGAGGCCAAAGGAAAGCTCGGTCATGAGGCGCAGAAACCGCATGAAGCGCAGGCGCAACCGGCGCATGGCCGACAGAACATAACGTTCCTCACCCGCGCCCTGAGCAAACAGTTTCACGCTTTCGATATTGGCATAGGCATCCACCACCCGCCCGTTCACCAGCGAGCGCGCATCCGACCATTTCTCGGACGCGACAGACACCCGTTTCGCGATGTGGCGGGTGTAGGCGATGTACAGCAGCAGCCAAATGCCCAAAGGCACCGACAAGCGCCAGTCGACCGATCCAAGGATCAGCATCGCCGAAAGCACATAGGTGGTGGCATAGAAAATGCCCTCAAAAAACATATAGGTGCTGTCTTCCACGGCGGGGCCAAGCTGCATCACCCGGTTCGACAGGCGGCCCGCGAAATCGTTTTGGAAAAACGACAGCGACTGGCCCAGCATGTGCTTATGCGCCCGCCAACGCACCTGTTCCTGCATATTCCCCGCGAGCGTCTGTTCCAGGAAAAACCGGTTCATCACAATGGCAATGGGCCGCAGGATCAGGATGAAGAGCGCGGCCGCCAACAGCTCCCACCCATGGGCGGACCAGAAGCGCTCCGGCGCAGAGGCATTCATCAGATCGACAACGCGGCCTGTGTAAAAGATCAGCCCGGTTTCAATCAACGCCACCAGAACACCGGTCAGCGCCATCCAGACCATCCACTTCCGGAACGGGCCAAAATGGCTTTTCATAAAGGGCCAAAGGGCCGAGGGCGGGGTGGCGCTGTCATCAGGCGCAAACGGGTTTACGAGGTTTTCGAAATAACGAAACATGGGGGACTCCAGCAATGGAACTCCGAAGATCGGAAAGAAAGACGCGCGATGTTTGAAAAGGGCGCAGAGGAAGGGATGAAACGGGGGGCGATCAGATCTCGACAGCCCATGTCAGAACCGGCGAGTTAATCTCGGGTTGGGGTCCTGACTGGTTTCATCGGCATCTCTCCTCATGCGTGCAGAACATGCCTAGCCCAGATGTTAGCGCATATCAAGCCCCATGATCCGACCGTGGCCGCGCGCGCCACCAACCTTCTCATCCGAAGCGTTGCCAAAGGCTCCCGCGCGCGCGCCGCGCATCAAAGATGCGAGGCCCCCGCTTGGGCGTGGCCTCGCTACGCTCGGCAGCTTTCTTGCCTCCGGCGGGGATATTTCTGACCAGAAAATAGGGCGGGCACGCGGGGACCGCTTTTCTTGCCCGAAATACCTCGGGGTTCGAGGGCTTCCCGGAAACGATCTGGGGGATCGTTTCGCCCGATGAACGGGCGGAGCCCTGTGCAGCGCAGCTCGAGGGGCAGCGCCCCTTCCCCGCGCCGCGGAGCGGCGCACATCAAAACAGGTCTCACAACGTGAGCCACGCCCAAGCCTGTCGACCGAAGGGAGAAAAGGCGCGGGAGCAAACCCCTGTCTGGTTCTTCAGCCCATTTCGGTGCGGATATGGGCAATCATCTCTTCCGCGGCGCGGCTGGCCCCCACTTCACCGCGGGCCACCTGACCACCGAGCGTTGCAAGCCGGTCACGGATGTCGCCCTTTTGCAGCGCCGCGAGCAATCCCTGGCGCACGTCTTCTTCAAACCAATACCGCGCCTGTTCGGCACGGCGGGCTGACCAATGGCCGTTGGCGCGGCGCCAATCCGCCAAGGTTTGCATTTCGGTCCAGGCTTCGGGCAGGCCATCCTGGGTCACTGCCGACACCATCTGCGCCTTGGGGAACCCTTCGGGATCATAGGGGCGTTTGCGCAAAAGACGCAGCGCGCCTGCGTAATCGGCGCAGGTGCGCATGGCGGTTTGTTTCAGCGGTCCGTCGGCCTTGTTGACCAGGATGATGTCGGCGATTTCCATGATGCCGCGCTTCACCCCTTGCAGCTCGTCCCCACCGGCGGGCGCAATCAGCAAGAGGAACAGGTCGGACATATCGGCGACCATGGTTTCCGACTGGCCGACGCCCACGGTTTCGATCAGCACCACGTCAAAGCCCGCCGCTTCGCACAGGGCCACGGCCTCACGTGAGCGCCGGGCCACCCCGCCCATTTGTGCCTGCGAGGGGGACGGGCGGATGAAGGCGTTTTTCTGGCGCGAAAGCTGCTCCATCCGGGTTTTGTCGCCCAGGATCGACCCGCCAGAGCGGGCGGAGCTTGGGTCCACGGCCAGCACCGCGACCTTCAGGCCCTGGTCGATCAGGTACATGCCGAAGGCCTCGATAAAGGTGGATTTGCCCACGCCGGGCGTGCCCGACAGCCCCACCCGCAGCGCTTCGCGCCTCAAAGGGGCCAGGGTTTCCAGAAGCTGGGCGGCCTGCGCCCGGTGATCATCGCGCGCGCTTTCCACCAAGGTGATCGCCCGTGCCAAGGCCCGTCGTTCGCCTGCTGCCACGCGGTTTGCCAGATCCTGAATGTCCATGCCTGCTCTCCCGAATATTCGCGATTGAATAGCGGGGGGACGGGGCCACGTCCAGAGCGTTCGCGTGATGAGCGGTCGGGCCGTGGGGGCGCTGCCCCTCGCCTCTTCGCTGTACAGGGCTCCGCCCGTTCATCGGGCGAAACGATCCCCCAGATCGTTTCCGGGAAGCCCTCGAACCCCGAGGTATTTGGCGCAAGAAAAAGCAAGGGTGGACGCGCGCGAAAAGCTTGAGGATAAGGGGGGCATGACGGATCATTTGCCCATTCATGACGCCATTCCCGATCTGCTGGCCGCCTTGTCGACCGCAGGGCGCGCGGTGTTGATGGCCCCGCCCGGCGCGGGCAAGACCACGGTTGTGCCGCTGGAGATGTTGGCGGCGGGCGCCTATGAGGGGCGCTTGATCATGCTGGAGCCGCGCAGATTGGCGGCGCGCACTGCGGCCGAGCGCATGGCGCAGACTTTGGGCGAGCAAACGGGCGACACGGTGGGTTACCGCATCCGCGGCGAGGCGAAGGTGGGCAAGGCCACCCGGATCGAGGTGGTGACCGAGGGGATCCTGACCCGGATGCTGCAATCCGACCCGTCGCTGGAGGGTGTCGGCGCGGTGATTTTTGACGAATTTCATGAACGCTCCCTTGTGGCGGATCTGGGGCTGGCACTGACCTGGGAAGCGATGGGCGCCTTGCGCGACGATCTGAAACTGGTGGTGATGTCGGCCACGCTGGACGCCGATCCGGTGGCGAGACTGTTGGACGATGCGCCGATTGTGCGATCCGAAGGCCGCGCCTTTCCGGTGGAAACCCGGCATCTGGAGCGCCCGCTTTCGAAAGGCGCCATGGTGCCGGAGGCCACGGCCGATCTGGTGCTGGCCGCGCTTTCGGAAACCGAAGGCGGGGTTCTCGTCTTTCTGCCGGGCGAAGGGGAAATCCGCCGGTGTGAAGGGGTCTTAAAGGGGCGTCTGCCCGCAGATTGCCACCTGCATCCGCTGTTCGGCGCAATGGAGTTTTCCGCCCAGCGCGCCGCCATTCAACCCGCCAAGACAGGCCGCAAGATTGTGCTGGCGACGGCGATTGCCGAGACTTCACTGACCATTCAGGACATTCGCGTGGTGGTCGATGCGGGGCTGGCGCGCCGCGCTCGGTTTGACCCGGGGTCGGGCATGTCGCGGCTGGTCACGGAACGTGTGTCGAAGGCCGAAGCCACCCAGCGGCAGGGCCGTGCGGGGCGCGTGGCCCCCGGCACCTGTTACCGATTGTGGACCCGCGGCGAAGAAGGCGGTCTGCCCCCCTTCCCGCCTGCCGAAATTGAAACCGCCGATCTGGCACCGCTGGCCTTGGAACTGGCGATGTGGGGCAGCGCGGACGGGTCGGATTTGGCGTTTCTGACGCCGCCCAACCCGGGTGTTCTGCGCGAGGCGCAGGCGCTGCTTGCTGATCTTGGCGCGCTGGAGGGCGCAGGCCGCATCACCGATCACGGGCGGCAACTGGCCCGCCTGCCGATGCATCCACGCCTTGGGCATATGATGGTCACGGCGGGTCGTGCCGCAGCACCTCTGGCCGCACTTTGGGGCGACCGGGACCCGCTGCCGCGCGGGGTCGATCTGGATCTCTCGCTTCGGCTGGAGGCGATCCGCGACCCGAAATCCTTTGCCCAGCGCCGGGGGCTCGCGCCCAATCGCGGGGCCATTGAACGCATTCGGGCCGAAGCGAAACGCGTGGCGCGCATGGTGGGGAACGGCCCGGACCTGAGTGACGCTCAGATGGCCGCACTCGCCTATCCTGACCGCATCGGCCTGCGCCGCCCCGGCGATACGCCTCGGTTTGTTCTGTCGGGGGGCAAGGGCTGCGTGATGGACGAGGCGGCCTCGCTGGCCGGCACCCGCCTGATTGTTGTGACCGACACCGATGGCAACCCGCGCGAAGCGAAGATTCGCCAGGCGATCCAGATCAGCGAAAGTGAACTGCGCGATGTATTTGGCGACCAGATCACCTGGCATGATCACTGCGCCTGGTCGAAACGCGAGGGCCGGGTGGTGGCCCGGCGGCGCGAACAACTGGGGGCGGTGGTGCTGGATGACCGGGTCTGGAAAGACGCGCCCAAAGACGTGGTAGCGCGTGCGATGTTGGACGGGGTGCGCGACATGGGGCTGCGCCTCTCCGATGCGGCCAAACGATTCGTGGCCCGGGTGGAGCTGGTCCGCGACGGGGGCGACACACTGCCGGACATGACGGAACCGGCGCTGATGGACACGCTTGAGGACTGGCTGCTGCCGCACCTGACCGGTGTGAAAACCGCCGCCGACTGGAAGAAATTTGACGCGTTGGATGCCCTGCGCGCGCGGCTTGACTGGCCCCAGATGCAGATGCTCGACCGCGCGGCTCCCGCCCATTTCGAAACGCCGCTGGGCCGCAAGGTGCCGATTGATTATTCCGGCGATCATCCGGAAATCACCATCCGCCTGCAAGAACTCTTTGGCGTGACCCGCCACCCGATGGTGGGACGCACGCCGCTGCGTGTCACGCTTCTGTCACCCGGGCAAAAACCGGTGCAGACCACGATGGACATCCCCGGCTTTTGGGCCAGCTCTTATGCCGATGTGCGCAAGGACATGCGCGGGCGCTACCCGAAACACCCCTGGCCCGAGGACCCGACCCAGGCCGACCCAACCCTGCGCGCCAAACCGCGCAACCGATAGAACCATTCCCCGCCTTCCACCCCCTCTTTTCCTCTTGCCCAAAATACCTCGGGGTGAGAGCGCAGCTCGAGGGGCAGCGCCCCTTCCCCGCCCGGGCGGGGCCACCGACAGCGGGCTGAGGCGTAAGCCGAAGCCCCCCTGACCCTCTCTGCCACAGTCTGCGATAGGGTTGAATTCTATCCACAGACCCCTTATGTCCCCTTGATACGCAAAAAAATAAGTAAAAACGCCCACAGGCCCAAACCCTTATCGTCTCGAACCATGCCACCGATGCTGAAATACGCTTGGGAGGAATATGTCTCTCCCCTGATCCGCCGCCCGCGCCGCACGCAGGTGGCTGCGTTGTGCTATCGTGGCAAGGGAGATGACAAAGAGGTGCTGTTGATCACCTCGCGCGGGACCGGGCGCTGGATCCTGCCCAAGGGCTGGCCGATGGCCGATCTGCCCGCGCCTCAGGCCGCAGCCCAGGAAGCCTGGGAAGAGGCAGGCGTGAAGAAAGCTAAGCTCGACAAAACCCCAATTGGTGCCTTTTCCTATGACAAGGAACTGGATGACGGGGCGGTTGCCGCCTGCGAAGCCACGGTGTTTCCACTGAAGGTCAAGGAACTGACGGATGAGTTCCCCGAAGCGGACGAGCGCAACCGGCGCTGGGTGCGCCCGGAAGATGCCGCCGAGATGGTGAAAGAGCCGGGGCTGAAACGGCTCTTGCGCAATTTCTGATACCTTTTCCGGCGCTATCATTTTCGCTTCTGTCGCTGAGATGCGGCACTGGCAATTTGCCCTGCATGGCAATGTCCGAATCCCTTGCAATTGAGGCCCCAACCCGCTAGCGCAGCCGGTGAATGTAACGGCTGGGTTACGGTTTTGTAACGATGTCACAAAACCCGCCCTCCGGACGCACAGGCCAAAAATGAAATGGCCAGAGACGAGAGGAAACGGGGCCATGCCAGATACACCGCCCGAAACACCGCCCGAAACACCGAAGGGCAGCCAGTGGCACACGCTGGACAAGGATCTGAACAAGATCAGCCAGTTTGAGTATGCCGCGCAATATATCTCGCGCCCGTTGGTGGGCATGGGGGTTGCGCTGGCCTTCATCGTGATCGCCGCCCTCGGGGCTGCGCTTTTCTTTGGCCAGACGCCGACATCCTTCATCGTTGTCATGGCGGCGGCTTTTGGCGCCTATATGGCAATCAACATCGGTGCCAATGATGTGGCCAACAATATGGGGCCGGCGGTGGGCGCAAATGCGCTGACCATGGGCGGAGCCATTGTGATTGCGGCGCTATTTGAAAGCGCGGGCGCAATGTTGGCGGGCGGCGACGTGGTGTCGACCATTTCCAAAGGCATCATTGATCCGTCCGGTTTCTCTGATGTGCGGATCTTTGTCTGGGCGATGATGGCTGCGCTGATTTCATCTGCAATGTGGGTGAACCTGGCGACCTGGGTCGGTGCGCCGGTGTCCACGACCCACTCGGTTGTGGGGGGCGTGATGGGCGCGGGCATCGCGGCTGCGGGCTTTGCGTCCGTCAGCTGGCCGACCATGGGCAAAATCGCCGCCAGCTGGGTGATTTCCCCGGTGCTGGGGGGCGCGATTGCCGCGCTGTTTCTGGCCTTTATCAAGGCCAGGATCATCTATCAGGATGACAAGATTGCCGCCGCGAAACGCTGGGTGCCGGTGCTGATCGGCATCATGGCCGCAGCCTTCGGGGCCTATCTCGCGATCAAGGGCTTCAAACGCATCATCAAGATCGACCTGATCACCGCGCTGATGATCGGCGCCTTTGTGGGTGGCACCGCCTATGTGATCACCGCGCCGCTGATTGCCAAACAGGCCGAGGGGCTGGAGAACCGGACCAAATCGCTGAAGACGCTTTTTGGTCTGCCGCTGATTTTCTCGGCTGCGATGCTGTCTTTCGCCCATGGGGCCAATGACGTGGCCAACGCCGTTGGTCCGCTGGCCGCGATTGTGCACGCCGAAAGCGTGGGCGATTTCGCCGCCAAAGTGCCGATCCCGGTCTGGGTGATGGTGATCGGCGCCTTCGGGATTTCCTTTGGCCTGGTGCTCTTTGGCCCGAAGCTTATCCGTATGGTGGGCAGCCAGATCACCAAGCTCAATCCGATGCGCGCCTATTGCGTGGCGCTGTCGGCCGCGATCACCGTGATTGTCGCCAGCTGGCTGGGCCTGCCGGTCTCCTCGACCCATATCGCCGTGGGGGGTGTGTTTGGCGTGGGCTTTTACCGCGAATGGCATATGGAGCGCCGTCTGCGTGGCAACCGCGCCAAACGGCCCGAGGCCAAGCGCCTTCCGGCCGAGGAACGCCGCCGCCGCAAGCTGGTGCGCCGGTCGCATTTCATGACCATCGTCGCGGCCTGGGTGATCACCGTGCCCGCAGCCGCCCTGATGTCGGGTGTGATCTTCCTGATCCTGAACGCGCTGGTCGGCTAGAGCGAAATCGGTTTAATCCGCACCAGAGAGCATCAAAAATCGCGTTCGAAATCAGCATCTTGCTGATTGAGAGGCCGCGAATTTTGGTTCAGGTTTAACGATTTCTGCTTTAAAATCGGCCAGCAGCAAAAAACCAAAGCCGCGCCCTCCCGGCGCGGCTTTTTCATTGGCACCTGACCCGCTTTAGACCCGCGTGCCCGTCACCTGAAACCACACCGCCATCAGCAGCAAACCGATCACATAAAAGGTCAGCATGATCAGCACGACGAGCCCCGAAAGGCGCAACCGGCGCATCACCCAAAAGCGCGAATACACATCGCCAATGCAAATCGACCACATGGCCAGGACCGCAAGCACCAGCACAATCGGGCTGGTCATCGCGTGTAAAACAGGAGTGAAATGGGGGAAATCCATGGTTCTCCGGGAAAATTCTGATCTTTGGAAACTTGGCAGACACTCACACTCAACGTGCGGGCAGTTTGGCTAAAAAATGAGGCAAAAATATGGGCGGGATCGCAATAAGACCCCGCCCAGTGCATTTAATTGACCTAAAGTCACTTACCCAGACACCAGCGCATCACCGCCTTTTGCGCGTGCAGCCGGTTTTCCGCCTCGTCAAAGATCACCGATTGCGGCCCATCCATGACCGAATTGGTTACCTCTTCTTCGCGGTGGGCCGGCAGGCAGTGCATGAACAGCGCGTCCTCATTGGCCTGCCTCATCAGCGCGTCATTCACCTGATAGGGGCGCAAGAGGTTGTGGCGCCGTTCGCGGGCAGACGGCGCGTCATGCATGCTGACCCAGGTGTCGGTGACCACCAGATCCGCGCCCTGCACCGCCTTGGCCGGGTCGCGTTCAATCTCGACCTTCACGCCCGCCCGGCGCGCTTCGTCCACAAACACCTGCTCGGGGTCCAAAGGCTCCGGCCCGGTAAAGCTGATGTCAAAGCCGAACTTGCTGGCGGCATGCAGGAAAGAGGCAAAGACATTGTTGCCGTCGCCCGCCCAGACCACTTTCTTGCCTTCGATCGACCCGCGATGTTCCTCATAGGTCATGATGTCGGCCATGATCTGGCAGGGGTGTGACCGGTTGGTCAGCCCGTTGATCACCGGCACGTCGGCATATTCCGCCATCTCCAACAGCGTCGCCTCTTCGAAGGTGCGGATCATGATCAGATCCACGTAACGCGACAGAACCTTGGCGGTGTCGGCAACGGTTTCGCCATGGCCCAGCTGCATTTCGGACCCGGACAAAACCATGGTCTGCCCGCCCAGCTGGCGCACGCCCACATCGAAACTCACACGTGTCCGGGTTGAAGGCTTTTCAAAAATCAGCGCCACCATGTGGTCCTTCAGCGGCAGATCCGCATCCGGCGTGGCCTTGGGCAGGCCCTTGCGCGCCTGTTTCATGCCATGGGCCGTGGTCAGCATATCTTTCAGATCGGCAATATCGGTTTTGTTGATGTCAAGAAAATGGGTCATTTCGCCTGCTCCTTCTGGGCAGTTTTCTGTGCAACGTCCACGGCCTCGGCCGCCTGGGTCAGCCGCGTGATGGCGGCGGTGATGTCTTCGTCTTCGATGTTGAGCGCGGGCAAAAGGCGCAGCACGTTGTCGCCTGCGGGCACCACCAAAAGCGCGGCGTCATAACAGGCCGACAGCACATCGGTGTTGGGCGCCTTGCATTTGAGGCCCAGCATCAGGCCGGATCCGCGCACCTTTTCAAACACGTCTGGATGTGCCGCCACCAGCCCTTCGAGCTTCTGGCGCAAGAGCCCCGCCTTGCGGTTCACCTCCGCCAGAAACCCCGGCTCCGAGACGATCTCCAGCACTTTGTTCCCGACCGCTGAGGCCAGCGGGTTGCCGCCATAGGTCGACCCGTGGGTGCCTGCAACCATACCCGATGCAGCCTCTTCGGTGGCCAGAACCGCACCCAGCGGAAAGCCCCCGCCGATGCCCTTGGCGACCATCATGATGTCAGGTGTCACGCCCGCCCATTCATGGGCGAAAAGCTTGCCGGTCCGGCCGACACCGCATTGCACCTCGTCGAAAATCAGCAGGATGCCCGCCTCATCACAAAGCGCGCGGATCGCCTTGAGGTCAGCGTCCGCGACGGGGCGAATGCCGCCCTCGCCCTGCACCGGTTCGATGATCACGGCGGCGGTGGTATCAGAGATCGCAGCCTTGAGCGCGTCCAGATCGCCAAACGCAAGATGGGTAAAGCCGGGCAGCAAAGGCCCGAACCCGGCGGTAAGTTTTTCACCCCCGGCGGCGGCGATCCCGGCGGAGGACCGACCATGGAAGGACCCTTCAAAGCCAATGATCTCAACCCGATCATGCTGTCCTTTGTCATGCCAGTATTTGCGCGCCATCTTCACCGCCAATTCGCAGGCCTCGGTGCCGGAGTTGGTGAAAAACGCGGTGTCGGCAAAGGTCTTCTCGACCAGCGCATCGGCCAGCGCCTGCTGGCCGGGGATCTGGTACAGGTTTGACACATGCCACAGCTTTGCGGCCTGATTTGTGATCACCTCAACCAGTGCGGGGTGGGCATGGCCTAGTGCGTTCACCGCAATGCCCGCGCCCAGATCCAGGTATCGTTCGCCCCCATCCGTGACAAGCCAGCTGCCCTGGCCGCTTTCAAAGGCAAGGGGGACACGGTTGTAGGTCGGCAAAAGCGACGGGATCATGGGTCTATCCTTCTTGGATGCAAGAAAGCCCTTTGGTGCCGAAAGGCGGGGCTCAAGTCAACAATTTCAGTGGGTTTGGGGGGATGCGCCAATTTGGCGCGGGATCATAGGGACCGGGACGACAGGCCCGAAACGGGGTCAGCCGCGTCGGCGTCGGTCGGCGGCGCGAAGGCCAGAAAGGGTATGGGTCCGTTTGATCATGGGGGCGATGTAACTTGCGCGGCGCAAACTGTCCAGCGTTTTCACCTTCCCCTTTCGCCCGCCCCACCGTCGCGCTAGGGGATAGGGATGGAAACGCGCCAAAACCCCATCGCCGCCGCGGGATTTATCCTGTTGGCCTCGAGCCTGATTGCGGGCACCACCCTGCTGGCGAAGCTGGCGGGGCAGGATCATCTGGGGGAACCGCTGCACCCGCTGCAAATCAGCCATGGGCGGTTTCTGTTTGCCTTCATCGGGATCAGCCTCGCGGTCGGCATGTTGCGGCCCCGTTTCACCCGCCCGGCCATCGGGTTGCACGTGGCGCGCTCGGCCTCGGGCTGGCTGGGGATTTCGCTGATGTTTGCGGCGGTGACCTTTATTCCGCTGGCGGACGCGACGGCGATCAGCTTTCTGAACCCGATCATTGCGATGGTTCTGGCGATCCCGCTCTTGGGCGAACGGGTTGGTCCGTGGCGCTGGGCGGCGGCGGCGGTTGCCCTGATCGGGGCGGTGGTATTGATCCAACCCGGCACCGGGAGCTTTCATCCGGCCGCGCTGCTGGCCTTGGCCGCCGCCTTTGTCATGGGGTTTGAAATCACCCTGATCAAACGACTGACCGGGCGCGAGATCCCGTTGCAGATCCTGTGGTTCAACAACGCCATCGGCTGCACCATTGCCACAATCGCGGTGCTGTTTGTCTGGCAATCCCCCAGCACCGGGCAATGGATGGCGCTGGCCACCCTTGGCACAATGATGGCCACGGCGCAGGCCTGTTTCATTCAGGGCATGAAACGCGCGGATGCGAGTTTCGTGGCACCGTTCCAATATGCCACGCTGATTTTTGCAGGACTTTACGACTTTGTCGGCTTCTCGGCGGTCCCTGCTGCCACCAGTATTTTGGGGGCCGGGATCATCATCGCCGGCGGTGTCATCCTGGCCTGGCGTGAGGCCCACACGACACGGCCTGCCGCGCGCGCAAGCTAATGGCTTGTATCCCGCGCCGTGGTGACTAATATAAGCCTTCGTGAATTCACCGGGCCTGCCGCCCGGATTGATTATGAGCCTTCGGCTCAGAGCAATGCGAGCCTCCGGCTCGACCAGACCGAAAGACGGGAAGATACATGTCCTGGACCGACGAACGCGTTGAGATTCTGAAAAAGATGTGGGGCGAGGGGCAATCGGCCTCGGTGATCGCCAAGGAGTTGGGCGGCGTGACCCGCAACGCTGTGATCGGCAAGGTGCATCGCCTGGGCCTGTCGAACCGCACCGGTGGTGGTGGCAAGGCCGCGACCAAGGAAAAGGCAGCGCCGAAAGCGGCCGCCGCCCCCAAGCCCAAGGCAGCCCCAAAACCCAAGCCTGCGCCCAAAAAAGAGGCCGCGCCAGCCGCAGAAGCCCCGGCCCCCGCGGCCGAGAAACCGGCCGTGCCCGCGCGCAAACAGATCATCCCCGCAGGTCAGCCCCTGCCGCCGCAACCCTCCGCCAATGAGGTCAGCCCGGAAGCGCTGGCCAAGGTGAGCGAAGTGGAAAAGGGCGCCAAGAAACTGACCCTGATGGAGCTGACGGAGCGCACCTGCAAATGGCCAATCGGCGATCCGGCCACCGAAGAGTTCTGGTTCTGCGGCCTGCCGGTGCAACAGGGCAAACCCTATTGCGAAGCCCATGTGGGTGTGGCGTTCCAGCCGATGTCGTCGCGCCGCGACCGCAAGCGGTAAGCGACTTCAAGACGGATTTTGACAAAGGCGTGGGCAGGTCCCGCGCCTTTTTCATGTGCGGCATGTGGTGCGCGCGACGAGGGGGCGCTGCCCCTGCCTTCGGCCCCCCGAGGTATTTCTGGCAAGAAAAAAGCGAACCCGCCGAAAATATGCTATGATGCGAGGACGGATGGCAGAAGGAGCATCCCATGCAGCTTGGCACATTTTCCCTGTCGCTTGCGGTGAAGGATATCGCCGCGTCCCTGGCGTTTTATCAGGCGCTGGGGTTTCAGCAGATCGGCGGCGAGGTCGATCAGAACTGGGTCATTGTGCAAAATGGCGACACGGTGATTGGCCTGTTTCAGGGGATGTTTGAGAAAAACATGATGACGTTCAACCCCGGCTGGTCCGCGCCGGGGGTCAGCGCAGAAGAGTTCGACGACATCCGCACCATCCAGACCCTGCTGCAAGACGCGGGGATCACGCCCACCCGTCCGGTGGATCCCGACACAGATGGCCCTGACCACCTGCTGATCACCGACCCCGATGGCAACACGATCATGCTGGATCAGCACGTGCCGAAAGGGGGGTGAGCGTTCAGCGATCCTTGCGCCCGATCACACCCGTCACAACCGCGGCCCCCACGGCGGCAATCACCCAGCCCATCACCTGAATGGGCATGCGTGCGTAATACGCCACCTTACCCAGAAAACCCCGGTCCTTGGAAGGTGCCCAAGTGGTTTCCTGCCCCAAGGCATCCAAGGGAACAAACAGATCAATCGCATAGAGCACCGGGTGGAAGGTTTCATAATCCACCTGCATCCGGGTTTCCTGCCACAGCGACAGAGGCATCACGCAACTGCCCTTCGCCCCATTTGCACAGACCTGCGTACCGTCAAAGACGCGCGCCCAAGACGGGTGCTCTGACAAGAGTTGTTCCGGGTTCAACGCCCCATCCAAAATACCCTGCCACAGACCGGAGGCCAGGATCACATCCGAATTGGGCGCCATCTGCCCCGCGCTATAGGCGGCACCGTAGAGGAGGGTGGCGAAGAGGATTGTGCCAAGGGTCCAATAGAGCGCACGTGCCGGGTAGTGGCCGTAACCGAACAGCCAACGGAAGGCATAGTCAAACACGCCAAGCAGGTCCTGCCCGATCGAAGGCCAAGCCTTGCGCCACGTGCCATCCAATTTGGACGAGGCGGCCCAGCGCCGAATGCCCCATCCCCAACTTTCACGCCGGAACCGCACCCTTGCGGCCTCTCGGCGCAGACCCATCTTGTCATAGACGCGCGCGAGTTGGGTGAGCGGTTGGGGATTGTAGCGCAGCGGAATTCCGTTGCGATGCAGCGGAGCCCAAGTGTCAATCCGTGTTTCCACGGGAACACCCTCCTCCACCCGGCCATATTGCAACCCGTTTAATCTGACGTTTTTCACAACATCCCAAGACGCCGCATCGTCACGCAAAGATTCGAGCTTGGTGTCGGTCAGGTCAAACATGGCGATGTCACCTGTGACCCCATGGAAAAACAGCCCCGATCCAATTTGGGCGGCTTCAAGATCTAAACTCCCATCAAGTTGGGCATTGGCGATGCGAAAATTTCCGGTGATATGCGCTCGGGTAAAATCCACCATCCCCTTGGCTGAGAAGCCATCGCGCAGAAACACATCGGCGCCAATCACCGCAGTGTCACAATTTAGGGCGCATCCGTTCGTGTTCTCAAAGCTTCCCGTACTACAATCCAACTGCCCACCGATCTGCGCGCCGCCAAAGTTCACTTCCCCTTTGGCCGAGAAGCCATCTTTCAGAAACACATCCGTGCCAATCGTCGCCCCATTGCAGGTAAGGGCAGGCCCATCTTCGTTTTCAAAGCTACTCCCGCTGCAAGACAACTGCTTACCGATCTGCGCTCCGACAAGGTTTACTTCCCCTTTGGCCGAGAAGCCGTCTCTCAGAAACACATCCGTGCCAATCGTCGCCCCATTGCAGTCGAGGGCAGGATCGTCCGTGTTTTCAAAACGCCCCTCACTACAATCCAACTGCCCACCAATCTGCGCTCCGACAAGGTTCACTTCCCCTTTGGCCGAGAAGCCATCACGCAGAAACACACTACTACCAATCGTCGCCGTATTGCAGTTGAGGGCAGGCCCGTACTCGTTCTCAAAGCTCCCCTTACAGCAATCCAACTGCCCACCGATCTGCGCTCCAGCAAGGTCCACTTCCCCATTGGCTGAGAAGCCGCCGCTCAGAAACACATCCGTGCCAATCGTCGCCCCATTGCAGTCGAGGGCAAGCCCCTCCCTATTTTCAAAGCTTCCCCCATTGCAATCCAACTGCCCTCCGATCTGCGCTCCGCCGAGATTTACCCCACCCTGAATCTTGGTCTGTGCACGCAGCAAAACATTGTTTTGCACTTTGATGCGGTGCAGGTTTAAGCCGCTTTCAATCTGACAGTTCTGCAACAATAGACCACCTAGCGCGGCGTCTATGAAATCTGCACCTTCGGGTATATGGCAATCACCCAACGCCAGACCAAGCGTTGTGCTTTGGCATTCAAATCTCAATGGCCCTGTCAGACAAGCCCCGGCAAGCCGCACCCCTTCGGCGGTCGGGCGTGCGCCGTTCTGGCCATCACATCCGCCCAGCAGCAGATAGGTGATCAGCTCAGGCCGGACGTGGCGAGACCTATCTTCTGGATCCGGCAACTCAAATCTCCCGGCATGCGCAATTCCCGCCCGGCAATTCACCAGCAATTGCCGCTCCAACGCGGACCAGGGTTTGTCGCCTTTGATGTCCTGAATGCTCTTTTTAAATGTCTGAACCATACCCACTCTCCAATAGGGTGAACATGGCGGCAAAACTGCTGACTTTCAATACGTCATTGGGCGGGGTATACCGCGCGCCATGACTGATGCGATCAACCCTCCGAACCTGCGCCCTGACCTTGCCCCGAAAGCCCGGATCACCGATCCCGTGCGCGAGGGGCAGCCGAAGATTGGTATGGTCAGCCTGGGCTGCCCCAAGGCGCTGGTGGACAGCGAGCGGATCCTGACCCGGCTGCGCGCCGAAGGCTATGCGATCAGCCCGGATTACTCCGGCGCGGATGCGGTGATTGTGAACACCTGCGGGTTTCTGGACAGTGCGAAGGCCGAAAGCCTTGAGGCCATTGGCGAGGCGCTGAATGAAAACGGCAAGGTGATCGTGACCGGTTGCCTGGGGGCCGAGGAAGATTACATTCGCGGCACGCATCCCAGCGTTTTGGCGGTGACTGGCCCGCACCAATATGAACAGGTGCTGGATGCGGTGCATGGCGCGGTGGAACCCTCGCCCGATCCGTTTGTCGATCTGTTGCCGGCGTCCGGCGTGAAGCTGACCCCGCGCCATTACAGCTATCTGAAGATTTCGGAAGGCTGCAATCACAAGTGCAAATTTTGCATCATCCCGGATATGCGGGGCAAATTGGCATCGCGCCCGGCCCATGCGGTGGTGCGCGAGGCGGAGAAACTGGTCGAGGCGGGCGTCAAGGAGCTTCTGGTCATTTCGCAGGACACATCGGCCTATGGGGTGGACATCAAACACGCGGAAGAGCGGGGGCATCGGGCGCATATCACCGATCTGGCGCGTGACTTGGGGGCGCTTGGCGCGGGCCGCGATCTGTGGGTGCGGATGCATTACATCTATCCCTACCCGCATGTGCGCGAGCTGATCCCGCTGATGGCAGACGGTCTGATCCTGCCCTATCTGGATATTCCGTTCCAACACGCCCACCCCGATACCTTGAGGCGCATGGCGCGCCCCGCCGCCGCCGAACGCACGCTGGACCGGATCGCGGAATGGCGCGGGATTTGCCCGGATATTACGCTGCGGTCGACCTTTATCGTGGGGTATCCGGGGGAAACCGAGGCGGAATTCCAGACGCTTCTGGATTGGATGGACGAAGCGCAACTGGATCGGGTGGGCTGTTTTCAATATGAAAACGTCGAGGGCGCCCGGTCAAACGACCTGCCCGATCACGTGCCCGCCGAGGTCAAACAGGACCGGTGGGAGCGGTTCATGGAAAAGGCGCAGGCGATTTCCGAAGCAAAACTGGCCGCGAAAGTGGGTCAGGTGATGGATGTGATCGTGGATGACATCGACGAAGACGGCATCGCCACCTGCCGCACCAAGGCGGATGCACCGGAGATCGACGGCAACCTGTTTATCGACGAAGGCACCGAAGGGTTGAGTGTCGGGGACATCGTGTCGGTTGAGGTGGACGAGGCCGGGGAGTATGATTTGTGGGGGGCGTTGCGGTAAACCTCATAAACTGTGAGTCACGTATTCCGATCCCTTTGGAGAAAGATACCATGGATTTTCCCCATTCACATATCCTCTTTTAGCCAAATCACGCACAGCATCCTCAGCTTCGACAAAAGCCATGCGAGTTGAGAAACCGCGCTTCACACCACCAAGCCGAATGCGGTCTTTTGTCCCCTCTTTGAATAGCTCGATGGTTTGAGGATCACCAATATACGTGTCTTTTAGGATCTGCTCCGCCAACTTTGACAATGGGGCGCCTCCGATAGTTGAACTTGGGTCCTTCAGTTCACGGGACAACTCCTCACCCCCAACTTCCTCAGCCTCTTTCTCACGCTTCGCCGCATCAATCTTTCGCCGCTCCCGAGCCTCCTCTTCCGCTGCACGTCTTTCCTCAAGCTCAGTAGCCCTGCGAATATCCGCGATCTGGTGCTGGTGCGCCGCCTCATCCTGCAACTGTTTGAGATGCGCGACAGGCTTTTTTGCCACCCATGCCCCGGCGTACTTCAACCATGGATTCGCCAGAGCAAATACCACTCCCCCGACGACGGGCCACAAATACAATGACTGCCACGTAGTCACATTGTCAAAATGTGCAATTCGCACCAGCACCTCTGTATCGCCAAACAAAAGGTTGAACAGGGGTCGCCAATTCACCACAAGAAACACAAAGATGATCGAGCCGATAAACGGGCTGCGGATCCGATTGTTTGTGGCCTCGAAAAAATCCTTCAGCACGTCACCCATGGCACCCTCATCTTTCCCCGATCCGCATCATACTCTATCTATGCGGGCAGGAAAGTGAAATTGCATTCCTTCATACCAATCAACCCCAAGCAGATCCCCCTTGCCACCCTTCGCCCCACCCCCTACCCTGACCGCAGCGAGGGTTGGTGAGAGCGAGGCGAGATGGAACCTCCTTATCCCGACCCAATACGGGAGGATGACACGGCGTTTTTGCAGATGGAACGGGGGTTCCGCAGGACGCTGGACAGTGAAACTGCGCGCGGGGGACGAGAGCCTGCCCTCGCAGAATTATCCTATGTTAACAAGGTCTTCGCCGCCGCGGACGCGCTGGGGATCGAGGCGTTGGCGCATCTGACACATCCTGAAACCCCCATTGTAAAGTCCCCCGCCAACCTGCATTACCTGCGCGATGAAATTGATCAGGCACTTGTCGCCTTGCGTCTGCAAAAGGCGCGCAGCGACCCCGCCCCGCCCCTGACTCTGCCGACAGATCATCATCAACGTCTGGGTGTGTTGATCTCTCATATTCTGAGCGAACTGGACACGGCGCAGATACCAAACGGGTTGCGCCACCAGGCGTTGTTGGCGGCGCGTCAATTGCAATCCCACCATGCGGATCACCGGGTCAGGATGGAGGATTTTGTCGGTCTCGGGCATGCCATTGCCAGCATTGGTCGCCTGCCCGCCTCCGAAGCCTCAGCCGACACATGCTGGCGCTGGCTGCGCCTTGGCATGGGGTTGGTCGGCGGATCGTCCCGTGCGCCCACGAAGCCAACCCATCCGGGGGTCGACGCAGATCACATCACCCCGGCGAACCCGGCAGGATAAACGCAAAACGCCGCCCGGATCAGGGGCGGCGTTTCGGTGTTTCCTGTGACAGCTTCCCGAAAGGGGTTACGCCTGCAGCGGGGCCACTTCAATCTCGCGCTCAACCCGCGCTTTCATCGCGCGCGCCGCGGCGTGGGACGCGGCCAGCGTGGTGAAATACGGGATCTTGTCCATCAGGGCCACGTTGCGCATCTGGCGCGAGTCATTGACCGATTGCGCGCCTTCGGTGGTGTTCATCACCAGCTGCACATCGCCATCTTTCATGTGGTCGACAATGTTGCGGCCCGGTTCATACACCTTGTTCACCTCTTCGGTCTCGATGCCATTTTCCTTCAGGAACTTGGCGGTGCCATAGGTGGCGATGATCGCAAAACCAAGGTCTTTCAACATCTTACCGGTTTCGACCAATTGCTCGGTCTTGTCAGATTCCTTGATCGATAGGAAGACTTTGCCTTCCGTTGGCAGGTGGGTGCCCGCGCCAAGCTGCGCCTTTAGGAAGGCCATGGCAAAGCTTTTGTCTGCGCCCATCACCTCGCCGGTGGAGCGCATTTCCGGCCCAAGCAGGGTGTCGACGCCGGGGAAGCGGGCAAAAGGCATGACCGCCTCTTTCACCGCATAGGTGTCGATCTCCGGGTCCACCAGATCAAAGGCGTCGAGCTTTTCGCCCGCCATCACCCGCGCCGCAATCGAGGCAATCGGGCTTTGCACCGCTTTGGCCACGAAGGGCACGGTGCGCGAGGCGCGCGGGTTCACTTCGATCAGGTAGATCTCGTTGTCTTTCACGGCGAACTGCACGTTCATCAGGCCCACCACGTTCAGCGCCAAAGCGAGCGCTTCGGATTGCTGACGCAGGCCCGTGATGATCTCAGCCGAGAGCGAATACGGCGGCAGCGAGCAGGCGCTGTCGCCCGAGTGTACGCCGGCCTCTTCGATGTGTTGCATGATGCCGGCCACATGGACGGTTTCGCCGTCACAAAGCGCGTCCACGTCGACCTCAACCGCACCAGCCAGATAGCTGTCCAAAAGCACCGGGCTGTCGCCCGACACCACCACGGCCTCGGCGATGTAGCGTTCCAGCTGCGCCATATCGCGCACGATCTCCATCGCGCGGCCACCCAGCACATAGGACGGGCGGATCACCAGCGGGAAGCCGATTTCTTCTGCAATTGCAAGGGCTTCGGCATCGGTGGAGGCAATGCCGTTCTTCGGCTGCTTCAGACCCAGCTGGTTCACCAGCGCCTGGAACCGTTCGCGGTCTTCGGCCAGGTCAATCGCGTCGGGTGTTGTGCCAAGGATCGGAATGCCCTCGGCCTCCAACGCATTGGCGAGTTTCAGGGGCGTCTGGCCGCCGAACTGGACAATGACGCCATGCAAGGTGCCGTTTTCCTGTTCCTTGGCAAGGATTTCCATCACATGCTCAAAGGTCAGCGGTTCGAAATACAGCCGGTCCGAGGTGTCATAATCGGTCGACACGGTTTCCGGGTTGCAGTTGACCATGATCGTTTCATAACCCGCATCGGTCAGCGCGAAACAGGCGTGACAGCAGCAGTAATCGAACTCGATCCCCTGGCCGATCCGGTTCGGGCCACCGCCCAGAATGACCACCTTTTTGCGATCCGACGGGCGGGCCTCACATTCCACATCGCCCATCATCGGCGCTTCGTAGGTGGAGTACATGTAGGGCGTTTGCGCTTCAAACTCCGCGGCACAGGTGTCGATCCGTTTGAAGACCGCGTTCACGCCGGCCTTGCGGCGGGCCCCCCGCACGTCGCTTTCCTTGAACCCGGTCAGTTTCGCCAGACGCGCGTCCGAGAAGCCCAGCATCTTCAGCTTGCGCAGACCGGCCGCGTCGGACGGCAGGCCGCCTTCTTTCACGGCGTTTTCGGCGTCGATGATTTCGCGGATCCGGTCGAGGAACCACGGGTCAAAGGCGGTCACGCGCTGGATTTCCTCGTTCGACAGACCAAAGCGCATCGCCTGGGCGATTTTCAGGATCCGGTCGGGGCGCTGTTCGGAAATTGCCTTGATGATCGCGGCATGTTCCGGCGCGCCGGGGATCTCGATCTCGTCAAACCCGGTCAGGCCGGTTTCCATCGAGGCCAGCGCCTTTTGCATCGATTCGTGGATGGTGCGACCGATGGACATAACCTCACCCACCGATTTCATGGCCGTGGTCAGTTCAGGTTTCGAACCTGGGAACTTCTCAAACGCAAAGCGCGGGATCTTGGTGACCACATAGTCGATGGTCGGTTCAAACGACGCGGGCGTGACTTTCGTGATGTCATTGTCCAGCTCATCGAGTGTGTACCCCACGGCCAGTTTCGCGGCGATCTTGGCAATCGGGAACCCGGTCGCCTTTGACGCCAGCGCCGAGGAGCGCGACACGCGCGGGTTCATTTCGATGACCACCATGCGGCCGTCCGCCGGGTTCACCGCCCATTGCACGTTGGACCCGCCGGTTTCCACGCCGATCTCGCGCAAGACGTTGATCGAATGGGTGCGCATCAACTGGAACTCTTTGTCGGTCAGCGTCAGCGCCGGGGCCACGGTGATGCTGTCGCCCGTGTGCACGCCCATCGGGTCGATGTTTTCGATCGAGCAGACGATGATCGCATTGTCAGCGGTGTCGCGCACCACTTCCATCTCGTATTCTTTCCAGCCCAACAGGCTTTCGTCGATCAGGATCTGGTTCACGGGCGAGGCATCCAGGCCGGTGCCGCAGTAATGTTCGTATTCTTCGCGATTGTAAGCCACACCGCCGCCGGTGCCACCCATGGTGAAGGCGGGGCGGATGATGGCCGGAAGGCCAATGTCTTCCAGCGCGGCCATGCATTCTTCCATATTGGTGGCGATGGTGGCGCGCGGGTTTTCAATGCCCAGACGATCCATCGCTTCGCGGAACAGTTTGCGATCTTCTGCCATTTCAATCGCGTCGCGCTTGGCGCCGATCAGTTCCACATTGAACTTGTCCAGCACACCGAGGTCATCCAGCTCCAGCGCGGTATTGAGCCCGGTCTGCCCGCCCATCGTGGGCAAGAGCGCATCGGGGCGTTCCTTTTCGATGATCTTGGCAACCACATCGGCGGTGATCGGTTCGATATAGGTCGCGTCCGCCATCTCCGGGTCGGTCATGATCGTGGCCGGGTTCGAGTTGACCAGAATGACGCGATAACCTTCTTCGCGCAGCGCTTTGCAGGCCTGGGCGCCAGAGTAGTCAAACTCGCATGCCTGACCAATGATGATGGGGCCGGCCCCGATGATCATGATGGAATTGATATCGGTTCTTTTAGGCATGGCGTTCCCCTTCGGCAGATCAAGGCAGAATGTACGCGTGCGAGTCTGCACTGCACGCAAATTGTCCTGCGTTATAGTGATCAAAAGGCATAGCGCAAGCCCTCATTATACGATTGCCCGCCCTAGGTCTGTGGTAATCTGTCCTCACTGGCGAAAACACCCAATTCGGGGCGTGTTTCAGGCCAGATTTGGACGCGGCGCGGGGAAAGCTTCGGATGTGGGTTGGCGGCACAGCCATAGGATTGCAGCCAGCAATGCCAGCGTTCCGCCGATCTGCGACAGGGAATTCACGATCCCCCAATCGGACAAGACCACCATCATCGCCGCGGAAAACGCCGCATAGGGCAGAGCAATCAGCGCAACGGCGCGGGGCAAGGGCATCAGCCCCAGAAGCCCCGGCAGCAAGACCAGTGGCAGGATCAGATAATGGCTCCAGGCCAGGGGCGCGCAGAGAATGGACAGCAGCGCAAAGGCCAGAACGCGCAGGAACAGGCGCTCGGCCGGGGGGCGGGATCGGGGCAAGACCCAGATCAAAGCAGCGCCTGCCAGCAAGGTCAGCTTGGCCAGCACGCCGGTCCAGCCCGGACGTGGCAGATGATAGGGGTGCGCGATATCAAGATCCGCCTGCCCGGTGATCAGCGCGGCAAGCTCGTAAAACCCGAGCTCCAGCGAGAGGTTGATCTGTGACACCAGAAGGCTGTCTTGCACTATTGCCAGACGGTCGAGGAAGATCTGATGCAGGGGCCAGCCCGCCACCAGCACCGACGCGCCTGCCAGCACGCTGCCCACCACGGCAAAGCTGGCCACAGCCCGCCAATTGCGATCAAAGACGAACAGGGCCACAAACAAAAGTGGGGTGAGCTTCAGCGCCGCCGCTAGCGCCAATATTGCCCCCGCAGAGATCGCCCGCCCCCGCATGGCGCACCAGAAGGCACCCACCGTCAGGGCCGTGACGAAAACCTGTGGCTGGCCAAGAATGAGCAGCATGTTCGAGGCATTTCCGACCGCCAGCCCCCCGCAGGCCAGCAGGGAATACAGCGAAAACCGCAGCTGGTCGGCATGGGGAAAGCGGCGCGCCCAATCGAAAACCATCAGCCCGATCAGGGCAAAACACAGAAGGTTCAGGGCAAACACCAGCTTGGCGAAGGCCGGAAATCCAACAACTGTCGTAACCGGCGCCATCAGCCCGGCCCAAAGCGGCGGATAGACATAGGGCATGACCTGCCCGGGCGGGCCATCAAACTGGCGGGCCAGATCCTGCCACGCCTCGGGCGGGGTGCTCCAGATGAACACATCCTGGGTGCCATAAATCTCAGAAAATGCGCCGGTGTGAAAGAAATGCCCGGCAAAATACAGCGCGGTCAGATCAAGCGGCCAGCCGCCCCAATAGGCGCGCAGGAAATATGCGCCCAGCGCTGCCCAGATCAGCGCGCCCACCAGATAATCGGTCTGCCTGCTCACGGTGTGCCCCGTTTTCATTTTGCCCCCTGCCTTTGTGCGCAAGGTGGTCTGCCCCTACTATAGACGGCAACGCGTGGCAGGCAATTCATTTGGCGCTGCGCCTGTTTTGGTCTTCGCGTAAAACTTCACCAAAGTGGCGCATTCTGCCCTTCACCCTGCCTCCCACGCGTTATAAAGGCCAGCGCAACAGCAAAAGGACCCCCCGTGTTGCAGATTCGATTTGATCAAGGCCCGGAAGGCGCCGCGCTGCGGTTTGCCCGCCCGACCCGCCTGATTGCGGCGTCGCAAGCGGAAGATGTGCCCACCGCGCTGGACGCCCTTGATCAGGCGCGCGCCGAGGGGCTGTGGCTGGCGGGCTATGCAAGTTATGAGCTGGGCTATGCGCTGGAGCCGAAACTGGCCCCGTTGATGCCGGAAAACCGCCGTTTGCCGCTGATCAAGTTCGGGGCCTATGAGGCGCCCGAGCTGGCCCCGGACCTGCCAGCAGGCCCTGCCGCGCTTGGCCCGTTGAAACCACGCTGGGTGTCGACCCGATACACCCAGGCCTTCAATGCGGTGCATGAGGCGATCGGCGCGGGCGACATCTATCAGGCCAACCTGACCTTCCCGGCGGAATGTGACGCCTCGGGCGACCCGGCCGCGCTTTATGCCGCCCTCGCCGCGCGACAGCCGGTGTTGCATGGGGCGCTGGTGGAACAGGACGATGGCCCGGCGCTTTTGTCCCGCTCGCCCGAGCTCTTTTTTCGCACCACAGCCGAGGGCCGGATCGAAACCCGGCCCATGAAGGGCACCCAGCCCCGGTCGGATGACCCGATGCAGGATCGGGCCAATCGCGATTTCCTGATCTCGGACGAAAAGAACAATGCCGAGAACCTGATGATCGTGGACCTGTTGCGCAACGATATTTCGCGCGTGGCCGCGCCGGGGTCGGTGCATGTGCCGGAACTGTTTTCGGTGGAAAGCTATGCAACCGTGCATCAGATGGTGTCGACCGTGGCGGCGCAGTTGCGCAACGACGTGACCCTGTCGGACATCCTGCGCGCGCTGTTCCCCTGCGGGTCGATCACCGGCGCGCCGAAGATCCGCGCGATGGAGATCTTGCGGGATCTGGAACCCTGGCCGCGCGACATTTATTGCGGCAGTATTGGCTGGGCCGCGCCGGATGGGTCGTCCAGTTTCAACGTGGCGATCCGCACCCTGATGCTGGACGCGGGCCAAGCCACCCTGAATGTGGGCGGCGGCGTGGTCTGGGACAGCACCGCCCTGTCGGAATATGAGGAAGCCCTATGGAAAGCCCGCTTCGCGAACGCGTTCCAGATGGAACCCTGCTGATCGAAACCTTTGCGCTTGGTCCGGATCTGGGGTCTGAGGGCGTGGCCCGGCTGGATCTGCATATGGCGCGGATGGCGCATTCGGCCCGCGCACTGGGGTTTCCCTTTGAAGAGGTACAGGCGCGCGCGCTTCTGGCGGCGCAAGACGCCCCGGCGCCCCGGCGCGCGCGTTTGACGTTGTCAAAAGACGGGGCGTTGGATCTGACCACCGCGCCGATGCCGCCCGCCGCGGAACAGTGGCGCTTCGCAATCCACCCCACGCAGCTGGCATCTGACGACATGTTCCTGCGCCACAAAACCACCCAGCGTGCGCTTTATGACGTGTCCCGCACGAAACTGCCCAACGGCGTTGACGAATGGGTTTTCCTCAACGAACGCGATGAGATCTGCGAAGGCACCATCACCAATATCGCGCTGCGGATCGGCGGGACATGGAGGACCCCACCCATCACATCCGGCTGCCTGCCCGGCACCTATCGGCAACATCTGCTGGATCAGGGGCGGCTGGAAGAGGCCGTGCTGCATCGCGATGACCTCCTCCGGGCAGAGGCGATCATGCTGATGAATGCCTTGCGGGGCGAAATCGCCGCCCGTTTTCAGGGCTGACGCCCGCCCCCATGCCTTTGTTCAGGCCCGCCCCGGCACCGGGTCCACGGATCGCGCAATGCTGCCCTCGGCATCTGTGTCTTGCACCCTGCCCACCGGGTGCCTGATTGCATAGGCCAGCATGAAACTCAGGAACGGCACATAGACAAACATGTGCAACATGACCCGCATGTCCCCCCAAAGCTGGGTTTCCAGGATCAACAGCATGACCGGCATATTGAACAGGATGAGAAACCCCAGATATTGCCCAACCGCGCCGCGTGTGCCGCGCACGACCAGTGCGGGCAGCATATAGGCGGGCAACATGAAGTAATGCACCCAGGCCAGCGGCGCAGCCAGCGGCACCAAAAGCGCCAGCGCATAGAATTGAGCAACCACGCGGTCGGGCTGCGCCATCCTCCGCGTGCGCCACCAGATCACCACCAACCCCGCGACAAAGATCGACTTTACAACCAGTTCCAGCCAGATCGGCCTTGGCACCACATGTTCGGCACTGTCATAGATCGGGGCGGTTCCGCGGATCAGGTCAACCAGTTGATAAATCACCGCATCCCACGGGACGCCAACATTGGACATGAACAAAAGCCCGTTCAGGGTGCTCATCCGATCAAAGAAGACCTCATGCAGCGGCCAGCCCGTCCAGAGAATGCTGAGCCCCAACCCGCCAAGCGACGCCACGGTAAAGGCGATCAGGGCCTTCCAATTCCGGTTCCACACAAAAAGGATCGCAAACGCCGCCGGGGTGATTTTCAGACAGGCCGCCAGCGCCAGCCACAGCGCGCCCGATATCTCGGTCCCGGACCGATAGCGTTCAACCGCCAGCAAACACAGGAAAAACACCAGAAGCTGGATTTGCCCCAGCACCAGAGCAAAGTTTGCCTGCACCGTGACGGCCAGCACCGGCAGGCTGATCAGCATCCAGTGTGACAGGCCAACGCGGCCCCGCCCCATCAGGCGCCACGCCAAATAGGATGACCCGTACAACAGGGCGATATTGCAGACGAGCAAGACATTCATGGCGGCCTGAGGCGTGATGATTTTCGTCACCGGCGCCATCACCGCAGCCGCCCAAGGCGGATAGAGGAAAGGATAGGTGTTTTCACTGCCCTCCCCCAACTCCACCAGCACCTCGGCCCAGCGCGCGGGCATTTCGGGGCCAATCACATCGGGCGGACCGGCATAGATCTGATCCCACTCGCCCAGATCATAAAAATACCCTGCAAAGTAATAGGCGCTGAAATCTTCGGCCCACTCACCCCAGAAAGTCATGAGAAAATAAAGGGTTGCAATCAGGTACAGCAGGGTCACCAATCTTGCACCCCTGGCCCCGGCCAACACGGCGCCGCCTGATCCGGGCCGCGCGTCAGGCACGCGCCCCTGCTCGATCTTTTCGATTTGCATGATGTTTTTCTCTGCTCGGAACATGCTCAATTGCCTCATTCTACATATTGCAGGGCTTTCTTGCCAGCAGAACGCAAAAAAAGCCCCGTTCTGCTTGACTTTCAGGCCAGAGACTAGTGTATCAGCCAGAAGTTCAGACCCACCCCGAAGAAAGGGCGAATTCATGCACGTCTATCGCAGCCATACCTGCGCCGAGCTCAACAAATCAAACGTTGGCGACACCGTTCGTCTGTCCGGTTGGGTCCATCGTATCCGCGATCACGGCGGGGTTCTTTTCATCGACCTGCGCGACCATTACGGCATCACCCAGGTGATTGCCGATGGCGACAGCCCGGTCTTTGCCGAGCTGGAAAAGGTTCGGTCTGAATGGTGCATCCGTATCGACGGCACTGTGCTGCAACGCGATGATAGCCTGGTGAACCCGAACCTGCCCACCGGCGAGATCGAAGTGTTCGTGCGTGACCTTGAGGTGCTGGGCGATGCGGGTGAACTGCCCCTGATCGTGTTTGGCGACCAGGAATACCCGGAAGAAACCCGCCTGAAATATCGCTACCTCGACCTGCGCCGTGAACAGATGCAGCAGAGCATGAAACTGCGGTCCGACGTGGTGGCCTCGATGCGCAAGCGCATGTGGGATGCCGAATTCCGCGAATACCAGACCCCGATCATCACCGCCTCGTCACCGGAAGGTGCGCGCGACTTCCTGGTGCCCTCGCGCCTGCATCCCGGCAAGTTTTACGCCCTGCCGCAAGCCCCGCAGCAGTTCAAGCAGTTGATGATGGTGGCCGGTTTCGACAAGTATTTCCAGATCGCGCCATGTTTCCGCGACGAAGATCCGCGCGCTGACCGCTCGCCCACCGACTTCTATCAGCTCGATATGGAAATGAGCTTTGTCACCCAGCAGGATGTGTTCGACACCATTCAACCGGTGTTGCAGGGTGTGTTCGAAGAGTTCGGCGGGGGCCGCAAGGTCGATACCGACTGGCCGCAGATTTCGTATAAAGACGCGGCGCTGTGGTATGGCACCGACAAGCCGGACCTCAGAAACCCGATTAAGATGCAGGTTGTGTCCGAGCATTTTGCCGGTTCCGGTTTTGCGATCTTTGCCAAGCTTCTGGAAAACGAAGGCACCGAAATTCGCGCCATTCCCGCCCCGAAAGGTGGCTCGCGCAAATTCTGTGACCGGATGAACAAGTTTGCCCAGCAAGAAGGGCTGCCCGGCATGGGCTATATCTTCTGGCGTGATCAGGGTGAAGGCATGGAAGCGGCGGGCCCCTTGGCCAAGAACATCGGCCCGGAGCGCACCGAGGCGATCCGTCAGCAGCTGGGTTTGGGCGTAGGCGACGCGGCCTTCTTCCTGGGCGGCAAGCCGAAAGCCTTTGAAAAGGTTGCGGGCCGTGCGCGCGACGTGATTGGCGACGAGCTGGGCCTGACCGACAAGGATCGGTTTGCCTTTGCCTGGATCGTCGATTTCCCGATCTACGAGGCCGATGAAGAAACCGGCAAGATCGACTTTGAACACAACCCGTTCTCGATGCCGCAAGGGGGCATGGAGGCGCTGAATGGCGATCCGCTTGAGGTGCTGGGCTATCAGTATGACCTGGCCTGTAACGGCTATGAGCTGGTGTCCGGCGCAATCCGGAACCACAAGCCCGAGATCATGCTGAAGGCGTTTGAACTGGCAGGGTACGGCGAAGACGAGGTGAAGAACCGCTTTGGCGCGCTCTTCAACGCGTTCCATTACGGCGCGCCCCCGCACGGTGGCTGCGCCGCCGGCATCGACCGGATCGTGATGCTGCTGGCCGATCAGGACAACATCCGCGAAGTGATGCTGTTCCCGATGAACCAGCGTGCCGAAGACCTGATGATGGATGCGCCCAGCCTGCCGGAGAACGAACAGCTGCGTGAACTTCATCTGCGGGTGATCCCGCAGGAATGATCCGGTCGGAACCGGATGATCACAACAAGACACAAGAAAGCCCGGGCCAGGACCCGGGCTTTTCTTTTCTCACGCCTCGCCCTCGCTGAAGGGCGATGGTTGATTGGGGTCTTTTCAGGCGGGTATCACACCGACGGGTTGGCGCTTTCCAGCACCTCGACCGGGCTGCCCTGATCGGCCGCGAAATCTTCTGACGGGTCCACCACGGTCAGAACCACCGCAATGGCCATCATCAAGGCCCCGGTTCCCAGAACGGTCCAATCGATCACGGCATTGCCAAACTCGTCATCCGCAAATTTTTTCAACAGAGAGGTCATGTCTCGATCCTTTCAACGTGATCCGTGGGATTTTCCGCACGGAAGCTGCCTGTGCTGTCGCTGGCGTTGCCTTATGTCTCACCCGTAAATGGGGCGGGAATGTGAAACCGCTTGGGCAATCCCACGACGATTGGCGAGGCGGGCGAAAAAGCTCATATTGGCTCCCCCCTCTTTTCCGGACATGGCGTTTGCGGGAGGAAGACCCGGTAACCTCGGGGCTTTCGTGTCCAATACGTTGCTCGTTGATTGTCTCATTGCGGGGTCTGCGTCACAGATTTGTGTTGCGCTTTGCGTCTTTCCCCGCAGATCAAGCCGCGTGGCTTGCGCCATATCGCCCGTCACAGGGCACGCCGAGCCGCCAAACGTTCCTGAACCAACCCGGCCACCTGGTCATAATGTTTGCGCAGATCACCATGCCCCCGCCCGGCGCGGGCCAGTCCATCTGCGGCAACCTGTAGTTTTTCATCATGGGCCGAGCGCGCCACACCGCCGAGGAACTGGGCGATATAACCGGCCTCGGCTGTGCCGGGGTCGTCGCGCATGATGTCAGCCATATGGCTAAGATCATCCTGCAGCGCCATTTCATCCGGATGCACCACTTCGCTGGGCACCTCGCGCGGTCCTTTCGGGCCTTCACCTGCGGGCAGAAGATCCAGCACGGTCTGTTGAAATATCGCAAGGCTTTCTAACGGCTTGGTTAAAAAATGATCGGCCCCCGCCTTGAGCGCCGCCGCATGTTCGCCAGCGTCACCGCTGATCGCCAGAATGACGGGGACGCGACAGGCCTCTGCCACCAATTCACGGATCAGATCCGCCCCGGACCCGTCGGGCAGCCCCATATCGATAATCACGATCGACGGACGATAGACCCGCAGATGTCGATGGGCGGAGGCCAGGCTGTCGGCCCGTCGGATCCGCGCCCCGGACCTGAGACATAAAAGGCGAATGGCCTCTGACGCAAAGCGGCTGTCTTCCACCACCAAAACCGTCTTGCCCTGCAGGGGCCGGTCAGGGGTGGCGGGTTGGGTCATCAAGAAACGTTCGAGATCATCACTCATGGCAGCGATTCCTTTCACCCCCCACGAAAGCGAAAATAGGTGAACACCCGGTTAACGGCCCCCGCGGCTCCCACATCGCTGCGTCAATGCTGCCCTGCGGCATATCCTTTCTTGCCAGATGCCCCCCGCACGCGGCATAAGATGCCAACGCTTTTTGAGAGGGAGAGAGAGATGATTGGACGCCTGAACCACGTCGCCATTGCCGTGCCGGATCTGGAGGCCGCATCCGCGCAATATCGTGACACGCTGGGGGCCAAAGTGAACCCGCCGCAGGACGAGCCGGATCACGGGGTGACGGTCGTGTTCATCGAACTGCCCAACACCAAGATCGAACTCTTGTACCCACTGGGCGAGAACTCTCCGATTGCGGGTTTCCTTGAGAAAAACCCGGCCGGCGGCATCCATCACATCTGCTACGAGGTCGATGATATCCTGGCCGCGCGCGATAAGCTGAAAGAGGCGGGCGCACGCGTGCTGGGCACCGGGGAACCCAAGATCGGCGCCCATGGCAAGCCGGTTTTGTTCCTGCATCCCAAGGACTTCAACGGCACCCTGGTCGAGCTGGAACAGGTCTGATGTCGATCACCGCAGCGCTTGTTCTTTACGTCGTGATCTGGTTCGTGACCATGTTCGTGGTCTTGCCCATCCGCCTGCGCACGCAGGGCGACGAAGGGCGGGTGCTGCGCGGAACCCATGCCGGTGCGCCCGCCGATTTCAAGCTCGGGCGCACCCTGATCATCGTCACCATCTGGGGCACATTGGCCTGGGCGATTGTGTCGGGGATCATCATTTCCGGGGTGATCACCGTCGAGGATATCGACTGGTTCAACCGGATGGGGGTCGAGGGCTAAGCGCTGATCACACCGCCAACCTAGCCCGCGTGCCGCAACTTTACGGCACGCAACGACACCACCAACATCACCCCGCCGCCCAGCACAAAGGCCGCACCGATCGAAAAGGCCGATGCCACCAGCGCGCCGATAAACGGGGCGGTCAGCAGGGCCACCATATTCGCGGCTTCGCTCAGGGCGGTCACCTGCCCAATCGCGTGTTCTGAGGTTTCGGTCTGGATGATGGTGCGATAGGGCACAACCGACAGCGCAGTGGCCACCCCCACCACCGCAAACCCCGCCGCAAAAACCGGAAAGGGGATCGCAACCGAGGCCATTTCCGCCCATCCCAACCCCATCACCAGCGTGGAGGAGGTAAGGGCGGCCAGCGCGATCAACCGAAACGGTTTGACGATGGTTTTGATCGACGCCATCACCGCAGACCCCAGCACGCCCCCGGCACCAACGGCGGCCAGGGCGATGCCCAATTGGGTCTCGGTAAATCCCAGATCGCGCGTCATCGGCGCAATCAGCGTGTCGTAAAAAAACATGGCGAAATACCCCGTCGCCATCATGCCCAATGCCGCGCGCAGGATCCGTTTGGTCTTTACCTCGCGCAGGCCGCGCCGCAATGATGCGAACATGCCGGTCTCTGCAGCGCCGTCATCCGGCGCGGGCGCGGGTGGGATCGTGGACAATTGCCACAGCACCGCGGCTGCCAGCACCGATACGAACGCATTGCACAGGAACACCACCTGCGGCGTCATCCAGATCAACATCGCCCCGCCCAGCGCCGGGGCCACCACTTTTGACGCCTGGTTGATCGCGTGGCTGATCGCATTGGTCCGGGTGCGGGTGTCTTTTGTCGTCAGGGCCTGAAGGGCCGATTGCTTGGCCGGGGTGAAAAACGTATCGACACAGCCGCGAAGAAAGATCAGTCCCAGCAGGATCTGCCAGTTGGGGGCAAAAAAGAACGACAGGGTTGCCGCGGCCCGCCCCAGATTGCTGAGGATCAGCACGGGTTTTGTGTCAACCCGGTCGACAATTCCGCCGGCAATCGGCCCCACCACAAGATAGGGCAGCCCCAACGCCACAGCCAAAAGCGCAAAGACGATCGGGTCCACCTGCCAGCCAAAGGCCAGCAACGCCCCGATGGCGACGAAATCCAACCAATCAGAAAAATCGGCAGGCACTTGCCCGAGGAGGAGCGTACGCAACGCGGGTTCAGGGGGGTGGGGCATGGCCGACCTCGTTTTTCAAAGCGGCCGGGTCAGCGCCCCGACAGCCGATGAAACATATGGGTGAAGGTCGCGGCGCCCAGGATCGGGATCAACAGGTTCACCAGCGGGATCGACAGGGGCACGGCCATCATCGTGCCCGCCATCCAGATCTGCGTATTGTGGCGTTTGCGCAAGCTGTGGGCCGCGTCCCGCTCCATCCGGCGCATCGCCGCCATGGTGAAATATTCACGCCCCAGCAGGTATCCGTTCACCGCGTAAAACAGGATCGGTGCCAGCGGGCCGACAAAGAAAAACAGGATCAGCGCGATCAGGTTCACGCCGACGATCACGCCGAAAAACCCAAGGCTTTCGCGGATCGCTTCGGTGATCGGCTGGTCCGCGTTGGGGGCAAGGTGGGGATAGTGTTTGGCCTCGACCGCATCCGCAACCTCATCCAGAAAAAGCCCGGTAAAGGCCCCTGCCACCGGCACCATCAGCACCACGGACAGCACGATCATCAACAGCGCCGCCACCCACATGGCCACCCCATCGACAAAGGACACCTCGCCCACAAAGGGCAGGGCCAGCGCATCGGGGACCAGAAACCCCACAAGCGTGACCATGCCCCAGGTGATCGCCACCCAAAGACCGAGGGTCAGGCCCAGACCTTTCAACAGCACATTGCGAAAGCGCGGGTCGCTCAATTGCCCGAGGGCACGAAAGAAATCGTCAAACATAGGGGTTAGCTCTCGATCCAGGTGGTGATGGCATCAATATCCGGGCGCGGGCGTTCCGGCGGGGCCATGGTTTCGGTGCCGATATGGATGATCCCGGCCACGCGTTCATGCGGGGCCAATCCCAGCCCGTCGCGCAGAAAAACCGCATCCTGCGACGCCCAGCCAGACAGCCAGTTGGCGCCCCAACCGCTCGCCAGCGCCGCGTTCAACAGTTGCAGACAGGCCGCCCCCGCCGAATAAGTCTGTTCAATCGCCGGGACCTTGTCGGAAATCACCGGGCGTTCAACCACCACTACCGCGAGGGGGGAGTTGTCATAGGCGTGGCGCTCTTTGGCGACTTTCATCTCATCAAGGCCCAGTGCGATGCCACGATCCGCCACCAGCGCGCCCAGCCTTTCCAATGCGGGCTTGGCCAGCACGATAAAGCGCCACGGCTCCAGCTTGCCATGATCGGGCGTGCGCCCCGCCGCGGTCAGCATCGGCATCAGGTCTTCGCGTGACGGCCCCGGCCCGGTCAGGGTCTTGGCCGGGCGCGATCGGCGGGTCAGCAGGAAATCAAGGGCGGCGTCATTGCGATCAGGCATTAGTCATCTCTTTTGTCAGCTTCGTGCGGGCTGGGCCGCACAGGCGGCTGGCTTAACTTCATGTCGGGCCTCGCCCCCCATTCGTCAAGATGTAAATCAGATTTACATCCGAAAAATCCCACTCGAATCCCAGCGCCCCTTCCCCGCCTATATCCCGTGAAACGTCGCCAGCTCTTTCAACAGGTCGGAAAACACCGCCTCCATCCGCGCATTGGGTTGGCGCGCGGTAAACACTTCGGCCAGCGGATCCGGCGCGTGGGTCGCACTCCCTGCCATCTCCTCCAACACGGCATGGCCGCAGAACGGCACGTAGACCTCGGAATACCCGCCCTCATGCGCCATCATCAGCCGCCCGTCACAAATGTCATCGGCCAAGGCCATCACCATCCGCGTCATCTGCCGGAAGGTATCTGCCGTGGCCATCATGCAGGACAAAGGGTCGATCAGCGCGGCGTCATAGCCATTGGCGATCACGATGATCTCCGGCTCAAAGGCGCGGATCGCTGGGAGCGAGATCCGCTCCATCGCCTCCAGATAGGTGCGGTGCCCGCCGCCCGGCGGCAGGGGAATGTTGAGGTTGGCGCCCTGCCCGGCCTCCTCGCCGCGCACCTCCGCGTCGCCGGTGTCGATCGGATAGTTCCGTTCCTGATGGATCGAAATCGTCAGCACGTCGGGGTCGTCGATAAACACCGCCTCGGTCCCGTTGCCGTGATGCACATCCCAGTCGAGCACCGCAATCCGCCGCGCGTGCCCCTCGGCCTGCATCGCGCGAATGGCAATCGCAAGGTTTGCCAGCAGGCAAAACCCGTTCGGGAAATCGGGCAGACAGTGATGCCCCGGCGGGCGCGACAGCGCATAGGCATTCGTGAGCTTTCCGGTCAGCACATCGCGCATCGCCGCCACGGACAGCCCCGCCGACAACGCGGCCAGTTCATACCCGCCCTGCCCAAAGGGCGTGCGCAGGCCCAGCTCTCCGCCGCCCGCATCCGACACGCGTTTGAACTCGTCCAGAAACGCGGCGGGGTGGACGCGCTCCAGCATTTCACGCGTCGCTTCGGGGGCGGAGGCCGTGTGCAACTCGTTCGACAGGCCGGTCACATCCAGAAGGTTCTTCAGCCGCCGCTTGGTTTCCGGGCTTTCCGGCAGGCCACCCGCGGCCAGCGGTTGCACCAACCCACCCACCGGCAGCGTGCCCGCGTAATTGCCACCCGAATGCCAGAAACTGCGCTCGTCCCAGTAAAACCCTGTCGCCATGATCGCCTCCCTTTTCGCGCGAGAGTAACGCACGCCCTTGCCCCGTCCAGTATTTTCCGACACCAAGAGGTCATGAAAAAAGGCAGCCTTTCCCACCTCGCGATCCCCGGCACCACCATTGCCGTGCGGGTCACGCCCAAAGCGTCGCGCAACGCGGTGGAAGAGGTCGCGGGCGGATTGAAAATCCATGTCACCGTGGTGCCCGAGGATGGCAAAGCCAACAGGGCGGTCGAGAAATTGCTCGCAACCGCCCTTGGCGTTTCCAAATCACGCCTGACGCTTAGCCAAGGGGCCACGTCGCGCGACAAGCTGTTTCGTGTGGATTAACCCCGCGTGTCGGGGATCGAGGACGGGCTGTAGGCGTCGTCGGTATACTCTCCACCCTGGGGGGCGTCGCCAAACGGATCCGGGCCAAAGCGGTTCGGCCCCTCGGTGCCTTTCTGAACCAGCCAGTAGATCATGATGATCCAGCCAATCAGGGGAATAATCCCAATCAGCATCCACCAACCCGAACGGTCAATGTCATGCAGCCTGCGGGCGGTCACGGCAATCGCGGGCAACAGGGTCGCCAGACCAAACAGGTCCGACAGCGGCGAGAAGATCTCGCCATACCCGAAAACCATCGCATCCACACCGGTCAGTACCAGGCTGACCACAATCAGGAACAGGCTGAACCACCAATATTCCGACCGAATGGCGCGCCCATGAAAGGTCACATATTTTGAAAGACAAGTTTTGACTGCGGTCTGAAAGTCCATCGTGGCAAACTCCTAAGAAACGACGTGTAGGGTAACGGCCGGGCTGGGCGTTCAATGGAGCCCGGCGAAGCTCAATCCCCCACGCGTGGGATCGACGATTGGTGATAGCTGTCATCGTCATGCGGCACGCCCCCGCCACCAGATGCCCCGTCCAGCGGATCAGGACCATAGCGGTTCGGCCCCCTTGTGCCCTCGGTCACGAACCAGAACAACAACAGCAACGCCCCAAGCAGCGGCACCAACGCAATCCAATACCACCACCCGGTGCGATCCTTGTCATGCAGCCGCCGCACCACAACCGAAATGCTCGGCAAAAACACCACCAGGCTGAACAGCCCGGACAGGACCGGCATATTGGTTTGGGCGGAAAACCCGTTCTCAGACGTGGTTACGGTGCCAAACACCGTACTATCCACAACCGACAGGATCAGCTGCCCGCCCCAAACAAAAAGCGCAAACCACCAGAACTCAGATCGCGCCGCGCGCCCCTGAAAGGTCACATATTTGGAAAAACACGTTTTGACGGCGGTCTGAAAATTCATGATCCCTGCTCCTTTTTGCCGATCTTCGGCTCGTCGCCTGCCAGGATACGGGCGATGTTCGCCTTGTGGCGGTAGAAAATCAAGCCGGCAAGCGCGGTGGCCAGCAACGCAAGGTCGCCCTTCCAAAACAAAAGGGCCACAACCGGCGACAACGCCGCCGCCACGAGGGCCGACAGGGACGAGATCCGGAACATCACCGCCGTCACCAGCCAGGTGACACAGGCCGCCAGACCAACCGGAAACGACAAGGCCAACATTGTGCCCAACCAGGTCGCCACCCCTTTGCCGCCCTTAAAGCCCAGAAACACCGGGAAACAATGGCCCAGAAAGGCGAAGAACCCGGCCAGTTGCGCCGCATCCTCTGCCAGGACCGCGCGGGCAATCAGCACCGCCGCGCCGCCTTTGCCGGCGTCCCCGATCAGCGTCAAAAAAGCGGCCAGCTTGTTGCCGGTGCGCAAAACATTCGTGGCCCCGATATTGCCCGACCCGATCTGGCGCAAATCCCCCAGCCCAAAGAGCCGCGCCATCACGATGCCAAAGGGGATCGATCCCAAAAGATACCCCAGCACGGCCACCAGGCCCAACGCCCACGGGGCAGACACAAACTCAGGCATGATCGCTCCTTATTACCAACGCGAAACGCGCCCCTTTTTCTTGCTCAAAGTACCTTGGGGTGAGACCGAAGGTCGAGGGGCAGCGCCCCTTACCCGGCAAACACACTTTCCCCACCCACCCAGGTGCCGATCACCCGACCTTCCATCCGCGCCCCGTCAAAAGGCGTGTTTTTCGATTTCGAGCGCAGCTGGAACCGGTCGAGCACGAAGGGCGCATCCGGGTCAAACAGCACCAGATCCGCAGGCGCGCCGACCTCCAACCGTCCGCCGGGCAGGCTCAGCAGATTGGCGGGATTGAGCGAGAGCGCGCGCCAGATCGTCGGCAGGTCAATCAGCCCCGAATGCACCACCCGTATCGCGGCGGGCAGCAGAGTTTCCAGCCCCACCGCTCCCGAAGCCGCTTCCTCAAACGGCAGGCGTTTGCTTTCCTCATCCTGCGGCGTGTGAAAACTCGACACCACGTCGATCAGGCCCGAAGCCACGGCCTCGATCATCGCCAGCCGATCCTCTTCTGACCGCAAGGGCGGTTTTTGCTTAAAGAAGGTGCGATAATCGCCCACGTCCAGTTCGTTCAGGCAAAGGTGGTGGATGTTGACCCCGGCAGTCACATTCAGCCCCGCCGCTTTGGCGCGCTCAAGGGCGGGCAGGGCTTTGGCGGTCGACAGGCTGTCGGCGTGATACCGCACCCCGGTCATTTCCACCAAGGCCAGGTCGCGTTCCAACCCCATGCGTTCCGCCATCGGCGACACGGCGGGCAGACCGCGCAGGGACGCAAACTTGCCCGAGGTCACGGCGGCCCCCTTTGACAAGGTTGGCTCCTGCGGGTGGCCGATGATCAGCGCGCCCAACGACCGCGCATAGGTCATGGCGCGGGAATAGACCTTGGGGTCGGTCACCACATGGTCGCAATCGGTAAAGGCCACGGCCCCCGCATCGAGCATGAAACCCATTTCAACCATCTCACGCCCGGCCCGCTCCTTGGTCAGGGCTGACAATGCCGCCACGTTGACGGGGGCCACTTCCGCCGCGCGGCGGGTGGCGAACGAGAGCGTTTCCGGCGTGTCCACGGCGGGGGTGGTGTCGGGCCGGATGACCATGGTGGTCACGCCGCCCGCCGCGGCGGCCGCGCCCGCAGTGCGGAAGCTTTCCTTGTGGCGCTCACCCGGTTCGCCGATCTTCACGCCCATGTCGATGATACCGGGAGCCAGGCATTTGCCGCCGCAATCAATCACCTCGCCTTTTGGTTTCTTGTTCACCGCCGTGATCACCCCGCCCTCGACCGTCAATGTGCCCAAAGCATCCTCGCCGGTGTCCGGATTGATCAGGCGGGCATTGGTGAAGGTGGTGGTCATGGCGGTCCCTTTGGCGTGGGGTTTGGTTGCCATTGTCCTAATCGGTTTTTGCGGGCGTTTCTACAGGGAGTTTAGCCTCGGGGGGCGTTGAGGGGGTGGATGCCTCCGGCGGGGATATTTGGGGACCAAAGATGGAGGGAGTAATCAATCGCATTCAGACCGAAAAAGAGCCTCAAAAGCTTCTTGGAGACCGCTATTTGACGCCACAAACATGAATCCCTTGTCCCGAAGCGGGTATAACTCACCGTCGCGAACACCCTGTTTCAGAATAAGGGAGTGTGTGGATTGCCCTCGAAACAGATTTTCATCATGACGCAGGTTCATTTCGGGAGTGAGTTTATAGTGTTCCAATATCCTGAAACCGAAAGGATATGCACCAATATAGGCGTGGGTGTTCGTGAGGGTGTAGAAGCTGGTTGCATGGCGCGTCATATGCCACAGAATGTCTGCAGACAGCCAAAGAAAAGCGAAGCCTAGCAACACACCCCCAAATAAGAGCCGCACCAAGCTAATCTGTGTGTCACCCAAAAGCGTGAAACTGAACGCCCCCAACGCGATTAGAAAAATCAGCCCCCCGCCTTTTATGCGTCGTCTTTGGGTGGTGAGGCCTTGCCAGACGCCTCCGGAAGGGCGTCCCTGCCACACCACGCGCTCGTCGTTACCCAGAATAGCGGCCCAATCGGAAGCGCTCATGATGGTCAATCACCCCGCGCCCGATCAATCTGGGCTTTGGTTTCCTTCGCGTCTTCCTGATATTTCAGCATGTGCTTGTCGCCTGCAATTGTCACCACCTGGGCAGCGGTGAAGATTGTATTCACGGCGGTGATATTGTCCAGCCGGATCCCTGACCCGGTGGGGCCAATCAGGCGGCGGTTGGTGAGGGTCCAGATGAAGCCGGTCTGTTCCTTGATCAGATAAACGCCACGAATAGAGATCGCCGCCACTGCGCCAACAACGCCGGTCCAGGCATGTGCATTGCCCATCGCCATCAGGATCACCACCATCAGGACAGAGCCAAGGGCGGCGAGCATCACATGTTCCTTGATATAGGTGGTGCGATTGCCCTGAAACCGCGCAATCACCCGCTCGCCAGGGTCCAGATCGGGCGTGGTCTGATCTTCCAGCCTTGGTTCCAGTTTCATCTCAGCCATCGGGAATGCTCACTCTTCAAGGGTCTTTTTCAGTTCGGCCGCCAGATCGCTGGGCGTGTCGGTATCAAGGCGTTGGGTGGCCACCGCGCTGCCGCGCCGGATCGTGACCATGACCGCGCGGGGCATGGGTTTCACGCCCGCGATGCTGTCACGGGAAAAGCGCAGCCCCTTTCGTAGGTGAAGCGCGTGACTGGTCAGCGCCCAGTCGCCCTGGTGGCGCAGCCCCAACATGAAGGCCGCAAAGGCGAGGTAGAAGATCAGGGCGAAGACCGGGACCATCGCCCAGCTAAAAAGCCCGACGAAACTGCCCAGCACGCCGTAAATCGCGGTGACGGCGAAGGTGGTGAAGACCGCGATGCGCAACGCGGTTTCGCGCCGGGCACTGCCGCGCAGGATCACCGTTTCGCCCTTTTCTAGGGTGAGCCAGTCTTTGGAGGGGCGTTTAGGCATAGGTGTCTTGCTCGGCCTGTTCCTGGGCAATGATCCGGTGGTTGCGGGCCAGCAGATCCATCGCGGCCATGCGCACGGCGACGCCCATCTCGACCTGTTCCTGAATGACCGAGCGGTTGATGTCGTCGGCAATGGTGCCGTCGATCTCGACCCCCCGGTTCATCGGCCCCGGGTGCATGACAATCGCGTCCTCCTTGGCGTTGGCAAGTTTCTCGGCGTCCAGCCCATAACGGTGGTAATATTCGCGTTCGGACGGGATAAACCCACCATCCATACGTTCCTTTTGCAAGCGCAGCATCATCACCACATCGGCGTCTTTCAGGCCTTCGTTCATGTCGTCGTAGACCTCGACCCCGAACTGGTCGATCTGGCTGGGCATCAGCGTGGGCGGGCCGACAAGGCGCACCCGGTTTTCCATCTTGCCCAACAGGATCAGGTTTGACCGCGCCACGCGCGAGTGGGCGATGTCACCGCAGATCGCGATGGTCAGGCGATGCAACCGACCCTTTTCGCGGCGAATGGTCAGCGCATCCAAAAGCGCTTGGGTCGGGTGTTCATGCTTGCCATCACCCGCGTTCAGCACCGCGCAATTCACCTTCTGCGCCAGAAGGTCCACCGCGCCGGAATGCGGATGGCGCACCACCAGAAGATCGGGGTGCATGGCATTCAGCGTCAGCGCCGTATCAATTAGCGTCTCGCCCTTTTTGATCGAACTGGCCTGCATCGCCATGTTCATCACGTCGGCACCCAGACGTTTGCCCGCAATTTCAAACGAGGCCTGCGTGCGGGTGGAGTTTTCAAAGAACATGTTGATCTGGGTGAGGCCCTGCAGCGCGTCAGAGCGTTTCACCTGGCGGCGATTCAGCTCCACATATTCATCCGCCAAATCGAGGATGGTTTTGATCTCTTCGGGGTGAAGATGCTCGATGCCCAAAAGATGGCGCTGGCGAAATGTCATAGGAGCCTCCGATGGATGTTGTCCCGGTTATATGGGGGGGCGGGGCGCGCGTCTATGCTGCAATGGGTTTTGGGAAGGGGCGAATGCACGCAGGGCGTGGTTTGGTCAGAAAACTAGAAAACTAGAAAACTAGAAAACTAGAAAACTAGAAAACTAGAAAACTAGAAAACTA
>NZ_JBNAGI010000008.1:0-2036 GCF_049803815.1 Aliiroseovarius crassostreae | reverse complement strand
GAAAACTAGAAAACTAGAAAACTAGAAAACTAGAAAACTAGAAAACTAGAAAACTAGAAAACTAGAAAACTAGAACCCCGTTGGGCAGTGGACGCAAGAGAAATACTTGGGCTTACTCAATTTACCATACCCAACAAGAAATACCGCTTTGCGGCGACCTTTCTGATTAATCCGATTGATACTTTTTCTTCCACATCAAAAGCAAATCGGCTGTAAAGGCTTTCTCTGAGGCGGCAATGCAATATGATTGAAAACTCGCCTGACGGTCCTGCGGCAGGGTCTTTGACTTTTCATGACAAGCTTCTAATTCGGACTGCCTTTTGTCCGGGCTGTTTCGTGCACCCAACTGCTGAACCAGATGTCGATTGAAGCGCTGTACCTCTTTCAAAAGCTTAGCCTCACACCGGTCATAATCATTGGCCCCCACGCATCTGAAAATAATGCTATCAACGCAAAGAAATACGACCTGAATTCCCTCATACCCCTCCTTCAAATCTATGACCATCGCATCGTATCGAGCCGGAAAGGTGGTTCTGTCCGCATTCTCCGAAACACAATTCAGAACGTTCATTGTCCACTCAGGTGGAGCATTCCGCCGATCAGAAATCCTATTTTCCACCACGACAGCGGACAGGCAAATCATCCCCAAAACAACAAAGAACCATCTCGGCACTTTCTCTCACTCCCATTGGAAACTCCGCAGCGCCACCTGAGAACAACCGCCTAACCACGTCAACCAGTGAAATGGGCCCCCCTCGGTTGCCAACAAGAACTTGATGATATGCCTCGGGATCATTGAGTTCAAATGCAAAGGGCCGCCCATTGGGCGGCCCTTCTTTTTGAACATTCACTGGTGTGAATTATTCAATGATCTTCGACACAACGCCCGAACCAACGGTGCGGCCGCCTTCGCGGATGGCGAAGCGCAGCTTTTCTTCCATGGCGATCGGGGCGATCAGTTCAACGTTGAACTTCAGGTTGTCGCCCGGCATCACCATTTCGGTGCCGGCCGGCAGCTCAACGGTGCCGGTCACGTCGGTGGTGCGGAAGTAGAACTGCGGACGGTAGTTTGCGAAGAACGGGGTGTGACGGCCGCCTTCTTCCTTGGTCAGGATATAGACCTCGGCTTCGAACTTGGTGTGCGGGTTTACCGAACCCGGCTTACACAGAACCTGGCCACGCTCAACTTTTTCACGGTCGATACCGCGCAGCAGAACACCAACGTTGTCACCAGCTTCACCGCGATCCAAGAGCTTGCGGAACATTTCAACACCGGTACAGGTGGTTTTCTGGGTGTCCTTGATGCCAACGATTTCGATCTCGTCGCCAACGTTCACAACACCACGTTCCACACGGCCGGTCACAACGGTACCGCGGCCCGAGATCGAGAACACGTCTTCGATCGGCAGCAGGAAGTCGCCGTCAACCGGACGATCCGGGGTCGGGATGTATTCGTCAACAGCCGCCATCAGCTCGCGGATCTTGTCTTCGCCGATTGCGTTGTCACGGCCTTCCATGGCGGCCAGCGCGGAACCCGCGATGATCGGCATGTCGTCGCCCGGGAAGTCGTATTCGTTCATCAGTTCACGAACTTCCATTTCAACCAGCTCAAGCAGCTCTTCGTCGTCAACCTGGTCAACTTTGTTCATGAAGACAACCAGAGCAGGCACACCAACCTGACGCGCCAGCAGGATGTGCTCGCGGGTCTGCGGCATCGGGCCGTCAGCAGCGTTCACAACCAGGATACCACCGTCCATCTGCGCGGCGCCGGTGATCATGTTTTTCACATAGTCAGCGTGACCCGGGCAGTCCACGTGGGCGTAGTGACGGTTCTCGGTCTCATACTCAACGTGAGCGGTCGAGATGGTGATCCCGCGGGCCTTCTCTTCCGGCGCGCCGTCAATCTCGTCATAGGCTTTGAAGTCACCAAAAAACTTGGTGATCGCTGCCGTCAAAGTGGTCTTCCCGTGGTCAACGTGACCGATGGTGCCGATGTTCACGTGCGGTTTGCCGCGTTCAAACTTTTCCTTAGCCAT
>NZ_JBNAGI010000007.1:0-147530 GCF_049803815.1 Aliiroseovarius crassostreae | reverse complement strand
GGCAACCCAGCTGTCCCAAACGGCATTCATTTCCGCAAAATCTCCCATGTCAGACAGCCAGATGATCGCCTGAAGAACGTGTTCCTTGTCAGACCCGGCCTCTGCCAGCAGGCTGTCGACCTGTTCCAGGATAAGGGTGGTCTGTTCAGTCACACTGCTGCCCGGCGCGGCCACCTGCCCGGCAAGATAAATCATCTCACCACACGTCACGATCTGGCTCATCCGGTCAGAGCTTTTCATACGTTTAATTCCGGTCATATCAAGTCCTTTCAGTTCGGTTGCTTAGAAACCAAAGCCCATGACAAAAGCCACGGCAATGGCGAGAAGAAAGAGGGTTTCGACAACAAGGATCAGCCCATAGCTGGGCTTGACGCGCAGGATGGTGGCAAGGCTGGTTTTCACCCCAAGGGCGGAAATCGCAATGACCAGACACCAACCGGACAGGGTGGCGATGGCATCGGTGATCACCTGCGGCACCAGCCCGGTGTTTGTCAAAATCGCCAGCGCGACAAACATGACCAGGAACCACGGCAGGGTGATCTTCTGGGCTTGTGCGCCGCGAAAGCTCGCCATGACCACAATCATCACCACCGGCAGCAAGGCCACGCGCACCATCTTGACGAAGGTCGCAATCACCCCTGCCTCGTCACTGATCGAATATCCGGCACCAACAACCTGGGCCACATCGTGAATGGTTGCCCCGATCAGAAATCCGCTTTCCAGATCGCTCATCCCCAGGGCCGCAAACAGGATCGGATAGGCAATCATCGCGATGGTCGACAGGGCGGTGACGCCGATCACAACAAACAGCGTGTCCTGTTCGCGGTCATCTTTCGCGGGCAGAACCGAGGTGATGGCAAGCGCGGCTGAGGCCCCGCAAATGGCCACCGACCCGCCCGCCAACAGGCCAAAGGCCAGCTTGCGACCGAAGAGAAAGGAGAGGATTGCCCCGCAGGCCAATGTTGCCATGACAAAGCCGACAACCGCACCCACCGCGCCCAGCCCGACACTTTCCACATCCCCAATGCTCAGACGCAGGCCCAACAGGCCGACCCCAAATCGCAGCAATGTTTTGGCGGAAAACTCCAGCCCCGGGGTGAATTTCTGATCGTCATAAAGGAAGTGGAACGCCATGCCGATCAGAAGAGCAAACAGCATCGCAGGCGCGCCGTAATGTTCGGACAGAAAGGTCGCGGCGGCGGCGATGACGCACACCAAAAGAATGCCACCAAAGTGGGTGTCCCAGCGGGACCTGATCAGCGACACCATGGTTCGCTCCTGACTGCGGAAATGTGAAACTGGGGCGCGCAACCTGCGTCAGGTCACGCGCACCTGATACTGTCTGACGTCAGCCGACCCAGCGCTTGCTGTGATCAAAGGCCGCGTCATAGCCAAAGAGCGCAGCCGAACCGCCAGTGTGCAGGAAGACGACACGCTCGCCTTTCTTGAAGTGACCTTTGCGGATCAGATCAATGAAACCTGCGGCCCCCTTGGCGGAATAGACCGGGTCGAGCAGGATCGATTCCAGCTCGGCAAACATCTGGATCGCCTCGATGCCGCTTTCGGTCGGAATGCCGTAGCCTTCGCCGACGTAATCGGTGTTGGCCACCACATCTTCGCGCTGCACGACACCGGCACAGCCCAGCTTCTCGGCGGTGGCACAGGCGAGGTTATAGACGTTTTCTTCCTGTTTCGGTTTGGGCGCCCGCACGCCGATGCCCAAGAGAGGGATCTGTGCGTTCATCGCCTTCAGACCCACAATCAGCCCCGCCTGCGTGCCAGCGCTGCCGGTGGCGTGAACGATGTGGTCAAGCTTCAACCCGCGATCATTGGCTTGCGCCAGCATCTCAAACGCGCAGTTCACATAGCCAAGCGCGCCGGTCGGGTTCGACCCGCCCCCGGGGATGGTGTACACTTTTTTGCCATCTGCGCGCAGCTTGTCGGCGACCGCTTCCATCTCGGCATTCATGTCCAGACCGCCGGGGCGCTTTTCGGTGGTGGCACCATGCAGATGGTCCAGCAGAACGTTGCCGTTGTAATTGTAGTTGTGGTTGTCGGATCCGGTGCGATCTTCCAGAAGGATGTGGCATTCCATGCCCAGTTTCGCCGCAAAAGCAGCCGTTTGGCGGGCATGGTTCGATTGGGTTGCCCCCTGGGTCATCACCATCTCTGCGCCCTGCAACTCGGCCTCGGCCATCAGGAATTCCAGCTTGCGGGTCTTGTTGCCGCCGGTGGACAGGCCGGTGCAATCGTCACGTTTGATCCAGATTTCCGGGCCGCCGAGTTCTGCGGTCAGACGGTCCAGACGTTCAAGCGGGGTGGGCAGGTGGGCGATGAAGCGGCGAGGGTAACGGGCGAGATGCATCAGAAAACTCCTAAATTGGTTTTCTCGCATCTTATGGAGGTCAATCCCGCTAATCTAATTCGAAATATGCGCTATAACATGCATATCTTGCATAATATCAGTGTGCCGCTATGGTGACATTATGCAGTTGGATTGGATTGATGACATCCTGGCGGTGATCGACACGGGGTCCCTGACACGGGCAGCAGAGCGGCGGTTTGTGACCCAATCGGCGTTCACGCGGCGGGTGCGGTTGATCGAAGAGCGCATTGGTGTGCCCCTGTTTGACCGGTCCTGCAAGCCGGTCACCATCCTGCCCGGCGTGCAGGCCATGGAACCTGAATTGCGAGAGCTTGGCGCGCGGCTGCGCCGCCTGCAACACGACCTGAAGGCGGCTGCAGATGGTTCGAAGCGGGATGTGACCTTTGTGTGCCAACACGCCATCACCACCACAATCTCGCCATGGGTGGTGCGGCAACTGACCCAGTCACAAGACATTTCCGTGCGGGTGCGATCCGGTAACCGGGACAATTGCCTGATGCTGCTTTTGTCCGGCGAGGCAGATTTCGCGATGACATATGAACGCCCAGAGACCCCCGGCCCTGCGGTGCCACAGGCGTTTGAAATGCGGCGGTTGGGCGGCGATACATTGGTGCCGGTGGCGTCCCCCGATTTTGCGTTCCACGCCGATGACGCCGAGATCCCGTTCATCTCATATCCCCCGGATGTGTTCCTGGGGCGCCTGTTCAGCCAGAGCATTCTGCCCCTGTTGCCCGAAGGCGTGATGCTGTCCCCAAAGGCGGAAACCGCTCTGACCCTTGCCGCCTGTGAATACGCGCTGGATGGCATTGGGGTGGCATGGTTGCCGCTGACCCTGGTCAAACGACATTTAACCGAAGGGCGGTTGCGGCGGTTACATGACCTGCCGCATCAGGATCTGGGCGTCATGCTGATCCGCCTCTCTGATCAACAGGGCGACGGGACCGCGCAAATCTGGTCTGATCTGACAAATATTCCCGAACCGTCCGTGGGGCTATAGCGCGTTCCAGACCTGCTCGCCGGTTTTGTCCAGACGCTCAAGCGAGCAGAACAAAGAGAGGGTCAGCGTGGCCTGCCAGTCTTCCCCGCCAACCTGTGTCATTGCCGGGTGATCAACTTAATTGAATTTACGCGTTGGGATAGGGGCGGAGGGTGACGGCAATAGTCTGGCGACGTCCTGAGCAGAAAAACGACCGCCCTTTTCAGGGCGGCCGCAGTGATGTGCTTTGTCAATTACGCCCGCGAAACGTCGGGTGATTTTAGCACATGGGGCGTATCGTAGGCATTCAGATCTAGTTGATCTTCGGATTTCGCAATAATGACGGTGCAGGCCGCGTCGCCGGTAACGTTGAGCGATGTACGTGCCATGTCGAGAATGCGGTCGATGCCTGCGATAATGGCGACACCTTCCAAAGGCAGACCGACCGAGGACAGAACCAGCGAAAGCATCACCAGCCCGGCACCCGGCACACCAGCAGTGCCGATGGAGGCAAGTGTCGACGTCAGAATAATTGTGATATATTCCGACATGCCCAGCTCTATCCCAAAGGCCTGCGCCACGAAGAGAGCCGCAACGCCTTGGTACATGGCGGTTCCGTCCATGTTGATTGTCGCGCCAAGCGGCAGCGTAAAGCTTGCAACCGACCGGTTCACGCCAAGGTTTTGCTGAACTGCCGTCATCGTGACCGGCAGTGTTCCCGAAGAGGAGGTGCTGGTGAAGGCCACGATCTGCGGCTCGATGATGCCTTGGAAGAAGCGGATTGGGTTCAAGCGTGCAAGGATCGAAACAAGCCCGCCATAAACAATGACGGCATGCAGAACGCAACCAATATAGAGCGCGGCAATCACGGTTCCCAGAGGTAGCAACAAATCAAGTCCATAGGTTCCGGCGACCCAGGCCATCAGTGCAAACACACCATATGGTGCAAAGCTGATCACAATTTCAGTCAGCTTCAAGATGACCGAATTGAGGGCTTCAAAGAAATCCCTGACCGGCTTTCCAGCGTCACCCACCAGGTTGATGGCCAGGCCGAACATAATCGCGAAGAAAATGATCTGAAGCACGTTGCCATCCGCGGCTGCGGCGATCGGGTTTTTAGGAACGATCCCGATAAGTTGCTGGATAAAAGGCGGAGATGCCTTGGGCTCCATAGCGGCGGCGGTGCTCAGATCAATTCCTGCGCCGGGTTGCAGCAGCAGGCCCAAAGCGAGGCCAATTGTGATCGCAAATGCAGTTGTGCCCAAATAGAATATGATCGACTTCAGGCCAATTCGCCCCATGCGGGCCATGTCGCTGACCGATGTCATGCCGCAAACCAGCGATACGAAGATCAGTGGGACAATCAGCATTTTGATAAGCGACAGGAACAGTGTTCCAATGTTCTTGATCATGCCCGCAATTGCTGCGTTTCCGGTTGCGTTCAGCAGTACGCCCGTAACCACCCCAAGAACAAGCGCGATCACGATTTGCTTCCAAAGAAGCATATTCCTCCAAGGTGCCATAAACCCTGTTTTGCGACTGGTATTCATCAATAGGTCCTCCCTTTCCATGGCAGTCAACTGGAATGAGCTGCCAGCAGTCGCCGCAAGGTAACACTGTCGTGCCGGTCATGGTCGCGCAAATAGAGAAACGGCATTGCAATATTTGCAATGCCGTTTCTCCTGTCGGATAGAGTATCGGTGGCGCCTAGAATTTTGCGAGCTGTACACATTTGCGGGCGAGCACATCGGTCGGGTCGACAGGAAGCGCCCCCAATGCGTCTGCGCTTTCGGTCACGATGAGCGGCAATTCCGTACAGCCGAGAATAATTGCCTCGGCTCCGCGCGCAACAAGATGGGCAAAGGCCTGGCTAGTCTGCTCTTTACAGAGGCCGTCGGTATTTCCAGCTTTGACGCCAGACGGGCCATAAATTGACTCCATGACCAAGTTTTGATGATCGTCATCGGGAGTGATGTGGGCAAGACCTGCCTCATCAAGTGCTTTTTGATACAAGCCACTTTGTATTGTGCCGTCCGTGCCAAGAATCCCGACCACACGCGTCTCTGGGGTGGTTTCTTTGATGTGTTCAGTGGTCGCGGCAAGAATACTGATGATTGGAATATCAAGGTGGCGCTGAATCCGATCGACATAAGCGTGGGCGGTGTTGCAAGGGATGACCAGCATGTCAGCACCACCGCGTTCCAGTTTTTTGCAGGTGGAATAGAGAGCGACAGTCGGATCGGAGCCCGTGCCGACCAGATTTTCGGTGCGGTCAGGAATTTGCGGATTTTGTTCAACCAAGACTTTTATGTGATCCTGATCGCGGGTCGCTTCGGTCCCTTTGACCAGCTTGGCAAGGAAATCAACGGTTGCAGCGGGCCCGACACCGCCGACCACTCCAACTTTGAACCGGTGATGGCGGTCTGGTCGGGTCTCCTGCAGGGCGTGATCCGCGTAAACCGCCGCCGTGTCTATGGCCGTCATGCTGTCTGGAAGGTCAAGCTGGTTGAGCAACAGGGGCAGTTCAGAAAGACCGGGAACAAACACGGTTGCTCCTTGCTCGAATAGGTTGGACAGGGCGGCATTTATTGGTCTGAGAACGTCTTCATTGCGGTTTCCTGCTTTGAAGCCGGTGCTTCCATATACGGCCTCCATGACGGCTCTTTCCAGATCTTCCGGCGGATGAAGGATCTGTATATCCCTGCCAAACAGGTTCTCGAATAAACCGGCTTTCCTGACAAAAGGTGTCGTGATGACACCAATCTTCTTCGGCTTGGGGGCCAGCCCGGCAACAGCGGCGGCGATTGCCTCTGTCATGCTGATCAGTCTCAGTTCAAGTTCGTCCTCCAGTTCATGCAGAAAGCTATGAGTGACAAAACATGGAAGCAGCGCCACGTCACATCCATCCCGTTCCATGCGAGACAGTGTGTCAAAAACATAGAGCTTCCGATGTGTGGGGCTGTAGCTCATCTCCTTAGGGGAGGCTGGCTCGCGTAGCGGTTTTTGGTGGAATATCAATTCCCTGTGGTCTTCTTCCGACCTGACAGGTGTCCTTTGAACAATTCTGTTCAGCAAGTCGGCCCCGGCTAGGGCACCCAGGCCGCCAACGATTCCTATACGCAGAGATTGGTTTCTGTTCATTGGGCAATCTCCGCAGCCCTGCCGTGAATATGCCGCAACGCAGTCTCGGCAAGCTCTTCTGACAAAGCGGGCTTTGCGGCCTCCTGCAGGTTCAAACCATGCGCCTGTGCATATTTTGCAAGTTTGGTGGCAGCCTCATATCCGATCACGGGGGCCAGTGCGGTGACTTGTACAAGGCTGTTGCTCAGCAACATCTCGCATCTCATCTCATCCGCAACGATGCCGTCCACACAGCGGGTGCGCAGCACATTCATTGCATTGGTCAAGGACCCCATGGTTTCCAACACTTTATGGATGATGACAGGCTCCATCGCGTTGAGCTGAAACTGGCCGGCCTCGGCGGCCATTGTGACGGTCAGGTCATTCCCGATTGCCTGATAGCAGACCTGGTTCACAACTTCGGGAATAACCGGGTTTACCTTGCCAGGCATAATGGACGATCCTGCCTGAACCGCGGGCAGAATGATTTCTCCAAGCCCGGCCCGCGGCCCAGAGGACATCAGGCGTAAATCATTGCAGATCTTGGACAGTTTGATGCCGACCCGTTTGAGCGTGCTTGAGAACATCACAAAGGCACCCAGATCAGATGAAGCTTCGATCAGGTCCGGGGCCAGTTGAAGCGGCTCGCCGGTAATGTCGCGCAGATGTGCCAAAGCGGCTTCGCCAAACCTTTCTGGGGCATTGATGCCGGTGCCAATGGCCGTGCCTCCAAGGTTCACCTCTGTCAGAAGGCGCGACAAGTCGCGCAACCGGTCTGCATCCTCGTTGATTGTGGTGGCATATCCCCGGAACTCCGCACCAAGTGGCATGGGTACAGCATCCTGAAGCTGGGTGCGCCCGACCTTCATGATGTGCTGAAACTCACATGCCTTTTGGTCGAAGGATTTGGTCAGCAGATGCATTGATTCGATCAAAGGGGCGATCCTGGACAGGACAGCCAAACGGATTGCTGTCGGGTAAACGTCATTTGTGGATTGTGACCGGTTCACATCATCATTCGGGTGAAGCTGGCTGTAATCGCCATGACCCGCCCCAAGTTTTTCCAGCCCAAGATTTGCAATGACTTCATTGGCATTCATATTGGTCGATGTACCAGCACCGCCCTGCATGACATCAACAACAAACTGATCATGATGGCCCCCGGCAATGATCGCATCACAGACATCCGTAATGGCCGACGCTTTCTGGTGGGGCAGGACACCCAGGTCCTTGTTGGCCATAGCACAGGCCTTTTTGACCGACGCCAGTCCAACGATCAATTCCGGATAGTGGCTGATCGCCACCCCCGTAATCGGGAAATTTTCCAGTGCCCGCTGGGTCTGGCTGCCCCAGGTTGCTGCCAGCGGGATCTTTACCGGGCCAAGGCTGTCGGATTCTGTTCTGTGCTGTTTCATGATCTGAGACCTTTTTGTGGTCTGGCAGCCTGCATCAAATGCGAGGGGCCAAGACGCCGCTAACGTATAGGTCAGAGCTTACTGATGGCATTTTCGGGCATCCATAACAACTGACACAACAGCATTGCGAATATTGCAATAGCCTTCTATCGTTTACGGGCTGTTTTGGAAGGAGAAGACAGGTGGAAATAGATTGGTTGGAGGATTTCCTGGCCCTTTCAGCTGCGGGGGTATTTGCCCGTGCGGCGGATGCGCGCAACATAAGCCAGTCGGCTTTCACGCGGCGGATCAAAAACCTGGAAAACTGGACCGGGACCCCATTGTTTGACAGGAGCGTTCATCCGGTTGAGCTTACGGCAGCAGGTCACGCATTCAAGCAAACCGCAATCGACACGGTTGCCGCATTAAAACAATCCAAAAGCGATATCCGCAGTTTGTCCCGCCAAGAAGCATCCGTGCTGGACTTTGTTGCGCTTCACACCTTGGCAATTTCCTTTTTCCCGTCATGGCTCACGCGTATGTCGGATCACCTTGGCCCCATTAAGTCCAGGCTTGTGGCAGAGAATTTCTCGGGCTGTGCCGAGGCAATTTTGTCCGGAAGCGCTGACTTTATGTTGTGCTATTCCCATCCGACCGTGCCGACGATTTCAGATGAAAACCGATACCCGTCTTCGACCATCGCAAAAGACCGGATCATAGCCGCCAGCGTTGTCGATGCTGATGGGCGTGCCAAGTACAGCTTCGAAGGGGAAGGCCCTGTTCCGTTCCTGTCATACACGCCTGACAGTTTTCTGGGCCGCGTGTCCCAGGTCTGTCTGGATCGCGGTGGTCTGAGTGACAACGTGACCCCTATCTATGAAAACTCCGTTGCCGAGGCGCTTAAGTCCGCCTGTCTTGCGGGAATTGGCGTTGCATTCCTTCCCGAAAGCGCGGCGGATCGAGAGTTGAAAGACGGGAGTTTGAAGAAGATCAGCCAACCGGAATTCGAGCTTTCAATCGACATAAAACTCTACCGTTCGATCGAAAGGTCCCGGGCAGAGTTGGAACGCTTTTGGATGATGGCTCAAAATCTTTAGGGCACACCGCAAGTCTGCAGTTGCAAAGGGGGGGCATGCTGCAGGTTTCTTTGCCGTTACTCTGTTTCGGCGACCAGTTTGCGGAAATTTGTTCCGCGCGGGTTGGAAACGTGGGTGTAAAGAACAATATCCAGTGGCAGGCGGCCATATTCCGGAGAAAGGATGACGGCATCGCCGGAAATGATGTGATTTTGGATGAGCGAGTGAGGCACCCAGGCAGCGCCGCTTCCTTCCAGGACCATCTGCGAAATCCCCACCGAAAACGCGCTTTCGACAGCCGATCTTCCTGTCCAGGCACGGTCCGCTTTGTTCTGATGCAGTGACACAATCTGCCCGAAAAAGCTGTCCGCAGGAAAGTCAATGCAGGGGGCATCCGGTGGTAGGATCTGGCCTTCCTGCAGCTCATGTTTTAATGCGCCTCCGACGACCGGAAGCAAAGTGTCCCGCCGCCAGATGTAACGATCAACCGTGTCATCAAAAGGCACCTGGGGCAGCTCGCGGAATTCATAGCTCACCAGAATGTCGCATTCATGGCGCAGGAATGTGGACATCGCTGTCACCTGATTCTGCGTGCGCAATCGGATTTGCGGCAATCCGCTACGCGCGCGGAGTTTGCGAAGAATCTCCGGAACAACGGATACGGAAAGCGAGTGCTGCGTCACCATCACCAGCGGTTCTCCGATGCCTTCCGGGTTATTAAGATGCCCATGCAATCGCCGCAAATGCGCGAGCAGAGATCGAATTTGCGGCTCGCTTTGTAGCAGTGTCGGAGACAGCTCTACCCGGTTGGCCTCACGGACCAGCAAGTTTTTTCCAATCCAATGTTCAAGGGATCGAATGCGCCGTGAGAAGGCGGGTTGTGTTACATTCCTACGCGCGGCAGCGGCGGTCAGGCTGCGCTCTTCCAACAGGATCAGAGCGTCTTCTAAAAGGCGTGTATCCATGCTTACCCATACATTATGTACGGGTACACTGCAATATTGGCATTATCCAACATGATTTTTTGCGTTTAGCCTTACTGTAAATATGTAAAGGGAATGTACTCAATGCAAACCGCAGCGACAGAAGGTGTTATGGCCGTGGGCGGCAACCTAGCGCTTGTAAGGCGCGCGCTTGAGAACTTTCCACGTGTGCGTTTTGGTCATTTTCCAACCCCTTTGGAGCCGCTGGACAGGTTGAGTGACGAGCTGGGCGGGCCACGTATCTGGGTCAAGCGCGATGACTGCACGGGCCTTTCGTCGGGCGGCAACAAGACTCGCAAGCTGGAATTTCTGATGGCCGACGCCATGAAGCTGGGTGCCGACACCGTGATCACGCAAGGCGCCACCCAATCCAATCATGCACGGCAAACGGCAGCCGCTGCGGCCCGGTTGGGGCTGAGCTGCCATATCCTGCTTGAGGACCGCACCGGATCGAATGACGAGGCCTATAATTTCAACGGCAATGTTCTGTTGGATCAACTACATGCGGCAACTGTTTCCAAGCGGGCAGGTGGTGCTGACATGAACGCCGAGATGGAGGCCTTGGCCAGCACACTGCAAGATCAGGGTCGCAAGACCTATATCATTCCAGGCGGTGGCTCCAATCGCGTTGGGGCGTTGGGGTATGTGAATTGTGCCGCCGAGTTGGAAGAGCAAGCTGGAAACATGGGTCTCAAGATTGACGCCCTGGTTCATGCCACCGGCAGTGCGGGTACCCAAGCAGGGCTGGTGGCTGGCCTTTCTGCCCTTGGCAGCAACATTCACCTGCTTGGGATCGGTGTTCGGGCACCGCAGGGGAAACAGGAAAGCATGGTCTATGACCTGGCCTGCAAGACCATGGATTACCTTGGAATGGGGGCTGTGATCGAACGTGCCTCGGTGCGCGCGAACTGTGACTATGTTGGGCCAGGCTACGGCCTGCCAACCGACGGCATGCGCGCGGCGCTTCTGAAACTGGCTCAACTCGAGGGGCTTTTGTTTGACCCGGTCTATTCGGGCAAGGGGCTCGATGGTCTGATTGATCAGGTTCGCAAAGGCTACTTCGCAGGTATGGATAATGTTGTGTTTCTGCACACCGGCGGAAGTGCAGCGTTATTTGGATACCCAGGCATTTTCAATCTGCCGGGCTATCAGGACTAATAAAAAAGCAAGAGTACTAAGGGAGGAAACCATGAAATATATGAAACCAGCGGCCGTACTGGCCTTTGCCTTGGCCTTTGCGGCTCCGGCTGCGGCCGAGGATCGCACGGGAACTTTGGCCAAGATTGACGCCTCGGGCGAGATTGTCATCGGACACCGGGAAAGCTCTGTTCCGTTTGCCTATCTCGACGAGAACCAAAATCCGGTTGGGTATTCGATCGACCTTTGCATGAAGGTGGTCGAAGCAGTATCTGCCGAACTGGGCAAGGAGCTGTCGATCAAATATGTGCCGGTGAATCCCAAAACCCGGATTGCACTGATGGCCAATGGAACCATTGACCTTGAATGCGGTTCGACCACGAACAACCTGACTCGTCAGGAGCAGGTCGAGTATCTGCCCACGACCTTCATCACCGGCACCAAACTGATGGTCCGCAAAGACTCCGGCATCAGTTCGGTTGCAGATCTGGGCGGCAAGGCCGTTGCGCTGGCGCAGGGCACCACCAATGAGCGTGCCGTCAAGGCCGCAATCGAGGAGCTGGGGCTGGACGTGAAGGTGCTTCCGGTGCGGGATCATGCCGAGGGAATGCTGTCATTGGAAACTGATCGTGTGGATGTTTATGCCACGGATCACATCCTGCTGTTCGGGCTCATCGCAAAATCCAAGACCCCCGAAGATTTCGCGGTGGTCGGTGATTTCCTGTCTTTTGATCCCTATGCGTTGATGGTGCGCCGCGACGACAGCGCCTTCGAATTGATCGGCAAGAAGGCGCTCGCGGATGTATTCCGCTCGGGTGAGATCAACGAGATCTATGCAAAATGGTTCGATCCGCTGGGTGTCGGTCAGACAGACCTGTTGAAGGCCGCGTTCCAGCTTAATGCGCTGCCGGAATAACCTCTTCCCGTAGCAACACTGCCGGGCCTGCACCGCACGCTGGAGGCCCGGCGCCTTTTTATCAGGGTAGAAACCATGAACTACAACTGGAACTGGGGTGTTCTCTTTGAAGAGGAATACCTTGGCTGGCTGATATCAGGGCTGGGCTGGACCTTTGCGGTCGCGCTTGTGGCCTGGGTCCTCGCGCTGGCCGTCGGTGTTCTCATTGGTGTCGGGCGCACACTGCCATCGCGGCCTGTTGCCTTACTTTGCACCACCTATGTTGAGCTTTTTCGCAATGTGCCGCTTCTTGTACAACTGTTCCTGTGGTACTTCGTCATGCCTGAGATCGTTCCGGAAGATCTGGGTCGTTGGATGAAGCGGGACATGCCAAATCCCGAGTATGTTACGGCTGTTATCGGTCTTGGACTTTACACCGCAAGCCGCGTTGCCGAACAGGTTCGTGCCGGGATCAATGCCGTCGGGCACGGGTTGACCAGCGCAGCCTACGCCAATGGCTTCTCGACGGCGCAGACTTATCGCTATGTGCTGTTGCCGATCTCCTTCCGGCTGATCGTGCCGCCGATGACGTCTGAATTCCTGACCATCTTCAAGAATTCCTCACTGGCGCTGACCATCGGCCTTCTTGAACTGACGGCGCAAAGCCAGCAGATCGCGGAATACACTTTCCAGGGATTTGAGGCCTTTACCGCTGCGACCGTCATCTACGTCGTCATCGCTCTTGGTGCGACGGTGATCGCGCAGACACTTGAAAAATACACCCGTATCCCGGGTTTTGTCGGAAAGGGCTGAATTATGGGTGATTTTGATCTTTCCGTCATCTGGAACAACCTTCCATTTCTGTGGCAGGGGTTGCAGCTTTCACTATGGCTCACCTTTCTTGCTGTGATCGGCGGTATCATTTTGGGGACCGGCCTTGCCTTGATGCGGCTTTCGGGCATCGCTCCATTGGCTCTGCTCGCCGCAGGTTATGTGAACCTGATCCGCTCGGTACCGCTGATCCTAGTGATCTTCTGGTTCTATTTTCTGGTGCCTCTTGCTCTGGGTCGGCCGATTGGCGGCTTCTATTCAGCGCTGATCGCCTTTGTCATGTTCGAGGCCGCCTACTATTCAGAGATTATCCGGGCAGGCATTCAGTCAGTCCGCAAAGGGCAGGTACATGCCGGACAGGCCACTGGCCTTAGCTACTGGCAGATCCAGCGCTATGTGGTCCTGCCGCAGGCGTTCAGGAACATGATCCCGATCCTTGTGACGCAGGGCATCATTCTGTTCCAGGATACCAGCTTGGTCTTTGTTGTCAGCCTGCGCGACTTCATGACCGCCTCATCTATTGTCGCCCGAACCGAGGGTCGGCTTGCCGAGATGTATATCTTCGCTGCCCTTGTCTACTTCACCATTTGCTTCGCCGGTTCACTTGTTGTCCGGCGCCTTCAGAAGGCCAAAACCGCATGATCAGCATCGAAAACATCTCAAAATGGTACGGCAGCTTCCAGGTGCTGACCGATTGCACCACAAACGTCAAAAAAGGCGAGGTTGTGGTGGTTTGCGGTCCGTCAGGATCAGGCAAATCTACCCTTATCAAATGCGTAAACGGGTTGGAGCCGGTGCAGGAGGGTCGCATCCGGGTTGAAGACGTGGATGTCACCGCAAAAGGCACCAATCTTACCAAGCTGCGTTCGCGCATTGGTATGGTGTTTCAGCACTTTGAACTCTACCCACATATGAGCGTGCGCGAGAACCTTTGTTTGGGTCAGCAGAAAGTCCTGGGTCGGTCACGGGACGAAGCCAACGCCAAAGCCGAAGCTCTGATCAATCGGGTTGGGCTCCTGCCACATATCGAAAAGTTTCCCGGGCAGCTTTCAGGTGGACAGCAGCAGAGGGTCGCCATCAGCCGGGCGCTGGCCATGGACCCGATAGCGATGCTTTTTGATGAACCGACTTCGGCCCTCGATCCGGAAATGATCAATGAGGTTCTGGATGTGATGGTCGAACTGGCACAGGACGGTATGACGATGATGGTTGTCACGCACGAAATGGGCTTTGCCCGCAAAGTGGCGGACCGCGTGGTGTTCATGGATGCCGGCCGTGTCGTCGAAGACCGTCCGACAGAGGAGTTTTTCGGTAACCCCGAAAGCGAACGTGCGCAAGATTTCCTGAGCAAGATTTTGAACCACTAGACCTGTGATGTCGGGCATGCGTTGAAACTGGAGCGCGCTACCCTGACGTGCGACTCCTGTTAGAAACCTGTGAGTTATCGAACGGGAGTCCATCGCGTGGGAGCCGCATATACGCAACTGTCGCTGTCTGAACGCCGTAAGATCGAGAACTGGTGACATGCCAACCTGACGGACGACACGTCAACGCAATTACCCAGAGTCAATCGTAGCATGGGGCAGGCTGTCAGGCTGTCAGGCTGTCAGGCTGTAGAACAACATTCACAGTCATAGCTATTTCCAGTCCCGCTCATAGACATCTGGAAACCATGCTGGTGCAGCGGTTTTTGATAATCGTGGGAGCAATATTGGCTGCCGCAGTCGGCGTAATGAATGCAGCCTTTCGAAGGTCTACGTAGCGCTATGGCCATAAACAGCGACCGGATCGCGAGATCACGTTTCATCCGGTTACGAACCGCCCAGCCAATGACGCATCTCGGATGCAAATCGAAAATGACGGCCAGATAAGGATAGCGCAAGTCGCGATCAAACAATCAGAAAACACTACAACACAGTGCCCTAGGCTATCACCCATCAACTCCATAAACCATCATCCTGATCGGGCAAAGGCCAATCAAATTGGGCCGCTCAGGTGGGGCCTGTCACTACCGCCTCCGAAAAAACCGCCGCACCTCGCATCTGAGGGCCGCGCAGTCAGGGAGTCGGCTATCTTTCTACAACAAACTCAAGCAAGTAGGGTTGTTTCGTTTCAACTGCAGTTGCGATTGCATCTGGCAGGTCTGCAATGTCGAGAATTTGCCGCGAGGCAAGGCCATAGGACTCAGCAAGCTTCTGAAAATCTGGCGGGGATGGGCGGACCCCAATCGGGGCTATCTTGTTTGACACCATATAGTCTTCGATCTCGCCATATCCGGAATTGTTCCAAACCAGGAAGACGACAGGGGCATTTCCATCCATAGCGGTACCAAGTTCGGACAGGCAGAATTGAAACCCACCATCCCCGGTGATGCAAAGAACGGGGCGATCCGGGCAGCCGATTTTGGCACCAACCGCGGCAGGCGCTCCATATCCGAGTGAGCCGTATCCCGTCGCAGAGTTAAACCAGTTTCGGGGGCCTGTGACGTCGGCATACATATTTCCGGCGTAGACCAGTTGCGTTGAATCACCCACCATCATCACATCGGGTATTGCAGCCGCAATTTTGGCAATCAGATCAGAACCTTCGCGGTAATCCGGACCAATTTCGGCGAATGCCGCATCCCGTGCCTGTTTCGCACGCGCGGCCCCATCTTGCGCGCATCCCGCTCCATTCATCTGAACGTGCAAGGCTTTCAGCGCAAGATCGGCGTCAGCAGCAATGGCAATGTCGGATCTGGCGCCACGCGTCAGTTGAAGCGGGTCTGTGTCAATACGGATCAATTTCTCCAGCTTCGGGAACTGACCATCCCCATACATGTCGTAATCCGTCGGACCAAACTGTGTTCCGATCGCCAGAACCACATCCGCTGCGGCCAACAGGTCACGCACCGCTTTCAGGCTGGGGCTGGCGGGTATGGCAAGAGGGCTGCCGGACAGCATTCCCCGCGCGTTGATGGTGGTCACAACAGGCGCGTCCAGATCATGCGAGAGGTTGCGCAGGACATCTTCGGCGTCCAGACAGCCACCACCGGCCAAAATGACGGGTCTGGTGGCTTGCTTCAATTTCTGTGCCGCAGCGGCAATAAGCGCCGGATCGGGATGGGGCTTGGCGACACTCTGTGCTGATCGAACGGGAATATCAATCTGCTCGGACATGACGTCAATGGGGATTTCGATATGAACCGGGCCGGGGCGGCCGCCAAGCATCGCCGCGAATGCACGGTCCAGAACAGGTTCCAGATCCTTACCCGACTGCAATGTGTGTGTAAACTTGGCGATCGTCCTCATCATGCCAATCTGGTCCGGCAACTCGTGCAGAAGCCCCTCCTCATGCCCATGGCTCTGGGCACAATTGACGCCGGATATGACAAGCATCGGGATAGAATCCGCCCGGGCCTGTGCCATCGCTGTGATCGCATTTGTCAGGCCGGGTCCTGTGATAAGAAGACAGACACCAGGTTTGCCTGTTGCGCGCGCATACCCGTCTGCCATGAACCCGGCGCTCAGCTCATGTCGCGGGGTCACATGACGAATGTTCGATGTCTTAAGGCCACGGTAGAGCTCAACCGTATGAACCCCCGGGATGCCGAACACGGTATCAACCCCCCGCATCTCAAGAAGATCGACCAGTTTTTCTCCAACGGTTTTGCAATTCGTCATTTGGCCATCCATTTTGTCGGGCGTTATTGAAGTGGTTTGCTGCATCGACCTGCGCGATCAGATTGTTATACAAATGCATAACTAACTGAACGCCACAGGTCAAATACCAATGTTATCCGACCGCAAATGACGGCTTTCGGTTTTCCAGAAAAGCATCAACACCCTCGATCCCGTCAGGTGAGCCTGCAAGTGCCGCAATGGAGGCCGCTTCCTCAGAGAGTTGGTGACGGAGGGACCACCCCGGGCTTTCTCGGACAAGGCGCCGGATCGCTGCGTGCGTACGTGCCGGGCCGCTAGCAAGGGTGCGTGAGAGAGCCTCGGCTTCCTTCGCAAGATGATCTGCTGCAACGACTTTGCTGACCAGACCCCAATCAAGTGCGGTCTGAGCGTCAAGCACCCGGTTGGTCAACAAGAGTTCCCGCGCACGCAATGTCCCGACTATCCGGGGCAGGACATGTGTCAGCCCGCCATCAGGCGAATATCCAATCTGCGAATAGGCCGAGACAAATTTTGCCCTTGGGGACGCGAGCAGTACGTCCGCTGTCAGAGCGAGCGAGAGGCCTGCGCCTGCCGCGACACCATCAACGGCGACAATAATGGGCGCATCCTGCGCGTCCATGCACGCGATGGCCTCGTGAAACACAGAGGCCAGTGTTGCAAGATGTCGGCCACGATCATGGGTCCGGCTCACTTCTTCAAGATCACCTCCCACGCAAAACCTGTCACCTTTGGCGAAGATGCAGATGACGCGCACCGCAGGATCATTTGCGCACGCCTCTGCAGCGTGCTTGAGGGCGTCACACAGGTCCATATTAAGTGCGTTGCTTGCGGTCGGTCGGTTCAGACACAGGCTGGCAACGCCTTCGGACAGGTCTAACGTCAGACAATCGGCACTCATGTCGCCGCTTCCGATGAGGTGGAGAACGACATTTCGGGCGAAAGATGCCCATACCGTTCGCACAGCGCAATGACATCGGCAAGCGCGTCAGTGCGGCCAGCCCCCGTCAGCATATCCTCAGGCGTCCGATTCATGCGAAATGCGAGCTGTGCCCCCAATCCAATATCCTCCAAGGACGCGATATCATTTGCCAGAAGCTCCGCGACCGGCAGCAGTAACGCACCGCGCAGCCGGTGCGCGATCTCCCGCGCCACCGGGTCCGGCAGGTGATCGGGCTGATCTTCGATCGGCCAGGGCTGCGCCCCAGCGCCCATCCTTTCAAGCCCGTCGGCTTCGGCATAGAACGGGCCGAGCGTTGCCAAACTGCGCATCGCGTGCAGCATGATGTCGGTTTTTACGATATTCATGACCGCAAAGGGGCCAAAACTGGCCTGAAAGATCTCACGCGCGACCTGATCAATCTGCCCGGCGGTGGCCAGCCCCTCGTCAAGACAGCGGGCAGCCTCATTACAATAGGGAACGAAAAACCGGTTCAGTGCGAACCCATGTTCATCTTTACATTCAATCGTCGTTTTCTTCGTCGACTGTAGGAAGGCCCGCATGGTTTCCAGCGTCCGGGCAGCGGTCTCGGTTGTCGCGACAAGCTCCACCACCGGATTGATTTCCGCGGGATTGAAATAATGCAGCCCGCAGAAACGGCTTTTTTCTTTAAGAACCCCGGCAATATCCGAGAGTTTCAGGCAAGAGGTATTGCTGGCGAGGACACACTTGCCGGAAACGATGTTCTGCAGCTCCTGAAAAAGCTGCCGTTTCAAGGGCAGGTTCTCGCTGACGGCTTCGATCACGATCTCGCATGGCGCAAGCTCTGACAGAGCATCTGACCTGCCTAAGCGCGTCAGTGCCGCCTTTGCTTCCGAATTGGACAGCCGCCCCTTATCCACCTGGCGGGCAACAAAATCCTGATATCGATTGATTGCCCTGGTGAGCGTCTCGTTTGATATATCTGTCAAAAGCACTGAATGCCCATTGATGGCGCAATTTATTGCAATGCCGACGCCCATCGCGCCAGCGCCTACGATTCCGATTTTCATGGTCGTGAACGTCATCCCATTTTCTCGGTCAGTTCCGGCACGGCGTCGAAGAGGTCGGCGACCAGGCCGTAATCGGCCACCTGGAAGATCGGGGCCTCTTCGTCTTTGTTGATGGCAACGATGACTTTCGAATCCTTCATGCCAGCAAGGTGTTGAATGGCGCCCGAGATGCCTACGGCGATGTAGAGCTCTGGTGCCACAACCTTGCCGGTCTGACCCACCTGCCAGTCGTTCGGGGCATAGCCCGAGTCAACGGCAGCGCGCGATGCGCCAACGGCGGCGTTCAGCTTGTCAGCGAGGGTTTCGATCAGTTTGAAGTCTTCTTCCGAACCAACGCCACGGCCACCTGAAACAACAACGCCAGCCGAGGTCAGCTCGGGGCGGTCGCTTTCGGCAACCTTGTCTTCGACCCATTCCGACAGGGCCGGATCAGCAGCAGCCGACACGGTTTCAACCGATGCCGAACCGCCTTCGCCAGCCGCGTCAAAGGTCGAGGTGCGGAAGGTGATAACCTTCTTGGCGTCCGACGATTTCACGGTTTGCATGGCGTTGCCAGCATAGATCGGGCGCACAAAGGTGTCGCCATCGACCACTTCGGTCGCGTCCGAAATCACCATCACGTCCAGAAGGGCTGCCACGCGGGGCATCACGTTCTTGGCGTCGGTGGTGGCGGGGGCCACGATGTGATCATAGTCGCCAGCCAGCGACACGATCAGGGCAGCGGTCGATTCTGCCAGGCGGTGGCCCAAGGATGCGTCCTCGGCGACCAGTACCTTTGCCACGCCATCGATCTTGGCAGCGGCTTCACCAGCTGCGGCGGCGGTGCCACCTGCGGCCAGAACGGTCACGTCACCCAGCGCCTTGGCGGCGGTGACAGCCTTGGCGGTGGCGTCCAGCGCCAGTTCACCATTGTTGACTTCTGCGAGAAGAAGAACAGCCATTACACAGCCCCCGCTTCTTTGAGTTTCTCAACCAGCTCGTCAACGGACCCAACAATGATGCCGGCGTCGCGGGCAGCAGGTTCGGTGGTTGAGACGATTTCCAGACGGGGCGACACGTCGACGCCGTAATCGGCGGCGGTCTTCTCGTCCAGCGGCTTTTTCTTTGCCTTCATGATGTTCGGCAGCGAGGCGTAACGCGGCTCGTTCAAGCGCAGGTCGACGGTAATGATCGCCGGCATGTTCACCTTGATGGTTTGCAGACCGCCGTCCACTTCGCGGGTCACAACGGCCTTGTCGCCGTCAATGTCCAGCTCGGACGCAAAGGTGCCTTGCGACCAGCCCAAGAGCGCCGACAGCATCTGGCCGGTGGCGTTCATGTCGTTGTCGATGGCTTGTTTGCCGGCCAGAACCAGGCCCGGCTGCTCTTCTTCCACAACTTTGGCCAGGATCTTGGCCACGGCCAGCGGTTCGATATCCTGATGAACATCGTCGGCAGCATTGACCAGGATGGCGCGGTCCGCGCCCATCGCCAGCGCGGTGCGCAGGGTTTCCTGGGCTTGCTTCACGCCGATCGACACAACGACGATCTCGTCGGCCTTGCCGGCTTCTTTCAGGCGAATGGCCTCTTCGACGGCAATCTCGTCAAAGGGGTTCATCGACATTTTTACGTTGGCGAGATCGACACCGGTTCCGTCCGCTTTTACACGAACTTTCACGTTGTAATCGATCACGCGCTTAACAGGTACAAGCACCTTCATTGGCGGAGCTCCTTCGTTGGGTCATGTGCCGTTGATTATGCAGGCTGGCCCTGCTGGAGCGGATTGAGGCGTTCGTCGAACGCATCAAGGGACGGGAATTTGAGCGATGGCCGGCTGTCAAGCCCGCGCAGAGATGTCTCATAATCCTGCATCATCTCTTCCCGCGCCTCCTGAGAGATATAGGGCACGTGCCACGCCAGGAACGGGTCAAGAACCTCCATCCCGGTGTAACCAAGCGTGCCGCGCAACAGCGGAGACAGCATCGTGTTCATCGGACCATGCACCGCGTTTTCGCCGAACATATGCGGCTGTCCGCCCAGCGTTGCTGCGGTGTAGACGCGCTTGCCGCGCAGGCCGCCACGATCGTAAAACCGCACCCCGCCATAACACAGGCCCGACACGATAACCCGATCAAACCAACCTTTCATGATGGCCGGCACGGAAAACCAGTAGATCGGAAAGTTGAGGACAAGCAGATCGCACTCCATCAACTTATCCAGTTCGCGCTGAATATCCGGCGCAATCGTCTGTGTGCTGACACCATTGCGCTGTTCCAGCGCGTAAACCAGATAGTCATCTTTCGCGCGGTCCCCAAAATCTGCTGCCGAAGCAACCGGATTCCAGTCCATGGCATAGAGGTCGGAATGGGTGACCTGATACCCCTCTTCGGCCAGCACGCGGCACGAGGTCTGCGCCATCGAGGCGGTAAAAGACTGCGGTTCAGGTGTGGCGCTGACGACAAGAGCTTTCATGGTCATTTTCCTTTCCAGACAGGATCGCGTTTCTCAAGCGCCGCGTTTGGCCCTTCGAGCGCGTCTTCGCTTTCCATCATTTTGGTAAATAAGGGGAAGTCCCCACGGCGGATGGCGCCATAAAACTGCGACATCGTCATGTTGCGTGACAGACGAATGGTCTGTTTGATCGCAGCAACCGACAGCGGCGCCGAGGCGACGATCTCAGACGCAAGCTCTCGCGCGGTCTCCATCAGCTCCTCTTTGGGCACCACCCGGTTCACCAGCCCCCAATGCTGACAATCCTCTGCCGACAGCCGCCGCCCGGTGTAAAGAATATCGTTGGCGATGACGGCGGGCAGTATTTTGGGAAGCCTGAACGTGCCAACATCGGGGGCCACCCCAAGCTGTGCCTCGGGCAGCCACATCTGCGCGTTATCAGCCGCCACGACAAAATCTGCGGACAACAGAACCTCGAATCCCGCGCCAATCGCATAGCCGTTCACGGCACAGATCACCGGTTTTTCAAGTCGGGGAAGTTCAGGGAAGCCATAAAGCCCGCCCTGACCATAATCACTGCTGTAACCCGACCCACCGGCATCGGCCGCTTCGTTCAGATCCCAGCCAGCCGAGAAAAACTTGTCGCCGCCGCCGGTCAGGATCGCGACGCGCAGGTCTTTGTCATCGCGAAATTCGGCAAACGCATCGCCCATCGCGCGGCTGGTGGCCTGATCAATGGCATTGGCCTTGGGCCGATCCAAAGTGATCTCAAAAATCGCGCCATTGCGTTTTGTTTTGATTGGATTTGTCATGTCAGACCTTTCTTTTTCGAACCAAAGCATCGGCAGCAACGGCGCCCGATGCACAGACGATCAACGGATTGATATCCATCTCTTCCAGTGTTTGATTTTCGGCGATTGCATACTCCACAACCCTCATGGCCGCATCGGTGGCCGCCTCAACATCTGCAACAGCTGCGCCACGGAACCCGGTCAAAAGCGGCGCGGTTTTCAGCGACAGAATGGCGGATTTCACCTCTTCCGGCGTGACAGGCAGCAAGAGCGGCTTGGCGTCCTTGAGAAGTTCAACCATGACCCCCCCTGCCCCAACGGTCAGGTAAAGGCCAAATTGCGGGTCACGCGATACCCCCAGGATCAGTTCGGCAACGGGATCAACCACCATCTTCTCGACCATCAATTGCGGGCTGAGCCCGATCAGCCGTTCAGCGGCAGCCTTAAGATCGGCCTGCGTCTTCAGGTTCAGCACAACCGCCCCCAGTTCGGTCTTGTGGGCAAGGTCGTCCCCGACCGCCTTCAACACCACCGGAAAGCCAATATCCGTTCCGGCCGAAACCGCGTCTTCAACAGATCCAACCAAACGCCCCTCAGGCACAGGCACCCCATGCGACCCAACCAGTTGCTTGGCGTGCCACTCGTTCAGGATTTCAAAGTCACCGCTGTCTGCGGCCCCGTCACCCACCACAAGCGGTGCCGGCGTTGGCTTGTCAAACCCGGCGCCGATCCTGGCGGCAGCCGCGGCGGCCCGAAGCGCGGCCTGCATCCCCATCAGGGGCACAATTCCAGCCGCCTCCAGCCGATCGGCCAGCGCCTCGGTCATGTTTTCCGCCAGCGATGCGACAAGCGCGAAACGCGCCGGGCTGCGCTTTGCTGCGTCAATCGCAGCGGCAATGGCCGTCTCACTGCCATTGTCCTGACAACGGTCCGGGCGCGGTGTATCCAGCACCAGACAGGTCAGGCCAAAATTGCAGTCCAGCATGGCCGCATAGGTTTCGGTCAAACTGTCTTTGTCGCCCCAGGTGAAGGTGTGATAATCCAGCGGATTGGAAATCGACACCATGTCGGGCAGGGTTATTGCCACCGCATCGGCCTGGCTTTGTGTCAGCGCGGGCATGTCCATACCCGCCGCCTTGGCCAGATCGCCCATCAAAGACGCCTCGCCGCCAGAGCAGCTCATCGACCCCAGCGTGTTATCTGGCAACGGGCCCACAACATGCAGGATTTTCAACGTCTCAAGGAATTCCTCCAGCGACTTGACCCGCGCCACATTCAGGCGTTCGAAAAAGGCGGTGACCAGATTGTCAGCCCCGGCCAAAGACGCGGTATGCGACATGGTCATCGCCTGCGCGGCCTCGGATTCACCGACCTTCAGCGCGACAACCGGCATTTTGCGAGCGTGTGCCTTGCGCAAGGCCCGATCCACATCCGCAACGCAGGCAAAGCCTTCGATATGCAGCCCGATGGCCGTGACATTCGGGTCGTCCAGAACCGCCTCGATCATTTCAGCAAGGCTGGTCTGGGCCTGATTGCCCACCGTCAACACATAGGCAACCGGCAAACCGCGCGCCTGCATGGTCAGATTGATCGCGATATTCGACGATTGCGCAATGATCGCGACGCCTTTTTCAACGCGGCGCCCCCCATGCTGATCGGGCCACAAAAGCGCCCCGTCCAGATAGTTGATCAGGCCATAGCAATTCGGCCCGAAGATCGGCATGTCACCCGCGGCATTCAGCAGATCGTCATTCAGACTGGCACCGTCATCGACCTCTTTGAAACCAGAGGCAAAACAGACCGCTCCACCGGCCCCACGCGCCGACAGCGCTTTGACAATGTCAATTGTCGCATGACGATTGACACCGATAAAGCTGGCATCCGGCGCATAGGGAAGGTCATCCACATGCGCAAAACACGGCAGCCCCGCAATCTCGGTCTTTTTGGGGTGAATGGGCCAGATGTCGCCCTCGAACCCCATTTTGCGGCACTGCTCGACCACACGTTCGGACCACCCGCCGCCCACAACGGCAATGGACCGAGGGCGCAGGATACGTGAAAGATCCTTGCTCATAAGACAGAACTCCTGAAGATGCCTGATCAGGCGCCGCGCGGGCGCAGCAACTCACGGCTGATGATATGCCGCTGGATTTCACTGGTGCCGTCCCAGATGCGTTCGACGCGGGCATCGCGCCAGAACCGCTCAATCGGGAAATCATCCATCAGGCCCATGCCCCCAAAAATCTGCAATGTCCGGTCGGTGACCCGGGCCAGCATTTCGGAGGCATAGACCTTGGCCGACGCAATCTCGCGATTGGCGGGCAGCCCCTTGTCCAGACGCCAGGCCGCAGACAATGTCAGGAATTCAGCCGCATCAATTTCGGTGATCATGTCAGCCAGTTGAAAGCTGATGCCCTGGAATTTGCCGATTTCCTGGCCAAACTGCTTGCGCTCGGCCGCGTAATCCAGTGCATAGTCAAAGCACCGGCGCGCCCGACCAACCGAGTTGGTGGCCACGGTGATCCGCGTGGCATACAGCCACTCATTCATCACCGCGAACCCTCCGTCCACCTCTCCCAGAACCTGAGCATCCGGCAGGCGGCAATCCTCGAACCGAAGGATCATGTTCTTGTATCCGCGATGGCTGACTGAATTGTAGCCCGGAGCAATTTCAAAGCCCGGCGTGCCGCGATCAACCAGAAACGCGGTGATCCGTTTTTTGGGCCCTTTCGGGGTTTCATCGACGCCCGTTGCCACAAAAACGATAACAAAATCTGCGTGATCCGCACCTGAAATGAAGTGTTTGGTGCCGTTCAACACCCAATCACCGCCCTCACGGCGCGCGGTGCAGGACATGCCCCGCACATCGGATCCGGCGCCGGGTTCGGTCATGGCCAGCGCGTCCATTTTTTCACCACGCACAGCAGGCAGAAGATAGCGTTCTCGCTGCTCGCCCTCGCAGGCCATCAGGATGTTTTGCGGGCGACCAAAGAAATGGGTCAGCGCCATAGACCCCCGCCCCAGTTCACGTTCGACAAGGGCGAAATCAACATGGCTCAGCCCGGCACCGCCCACCTCTTCGGGGAAGTTACAGGCGTAGAACCCCAGCTCCTGGCATTTTTGCTTGATCTGCTGACCCAGCTCATGAGGCACCTCGCCCGTACGGTCCACAAGATCTTCATGGGGATAGATCTCGTTTTCAACAAAGCTCCGCACAGTCGAAGCGATCATCTCTTGTTCATCGGTCAGCGCAAAGTCCATCGCTGGCACTCCATCGTTTCCGTGGCCTCAGGCCGGTTTCACAGGTTCCCCGCCCGGTGTTCGAGCGCGATTCGTTTCACTGTTATGCAATTGTATAATCTCTGAGGCAATAGTATTTATACACTTGCATAATTTTGTCGAAACTCTCTAAACTCGGCCAGGTGCCACGAATCCGGCCCAATAAAGGGGATCAGCCATGGGTAATAAAAGCGGACATTTCATAGACGGTGTTTGGGTCAATCCCGCGGACGCTGACCGGCTGGATGTCCTTAATCCGTCAACAGAACAGGTGATCACCGCAATTTCGCTGGGTGGTCCGGATGAGGTGAATGCCGCCGTGGCCGCTGCGCGCCGGGCATTTGAAGACTGGCGGGCCCTCCCCCAATCTATGCGCACCGGTTACGTCCGCAAAATCAAAGACATCTATGCCCGCCGCGCCGCAGAAATGGCAGAGGTATTGTCACTGGAAATGGGTGCGCCCATCGACTTTGCCCGCTCGGCGCAAGTCGCCGCAGGGGCTTGGCATATTGATGGGTTCCTGGACGCCATTGAGACACATGAGGCTGAGACGCCGCTGGCCCCTGGCTCCAGCGAGATGATTGTACAGGACCCTGTGGGTGTTTGCGGGCTGATCACACCGTGGAACTGGCCAATGAACCAAATTACCTTAAAGGTGATCCCCGCCTTGCTGGTCGGATGCACAGTTGTGCTGAAACCGTCTGAAGCGACCCCCCTTTCTGCCATGCTGTTTGCGGAGTTTTTGGAAGAGGCGGGGCTGCCGCCTGGTGTTTTCAATCTGGTCAATGGGGACGGTCCCGGAGTTGGTTCCCCGCTGGCAGCCCATCCGGATGTCGACATGATGTCCTTCACCGGGTCCACCCGCGCGGGTGTGGCCGTGGGGCAGGCCTGTGTTCAAACCATGAAACGATCCACGCTGGAACTTGGCGGCAAGTCACCCAATCTGATCTTTGCCGATTGTGATCTGGAGGCAGCCGTGAGCGCCGGGGTTCGTCTGTGCATGGAAAACACCGGTCAATCCTGCAATGCCCCCACCCGTATGCTGGTCGAAAGCAGTGTCTACGAACGGGCCGTCAGGATTGCAGCCGAGGTTGCCAGCGCCATTCAGGTTGCCCCCGCCGACCCGCCAGGGGATCACATCGGCCCGCTGGCCTCCGCCGCGCAATACGAAACCGTCCAACGCTATATCCGCATAGGTCTGGATGAAGGCGCACAACTGGTTGCCGGTGGTTTGGGAAAACCCAATGGGACCGAAGTGGGATATTTCGCCCGCCCAACCGTTTTCGCCGACGTTCACAACGAAATGGCGATTGCTCAGGAAGAGATTTTTGGCCCGGTGCTGGTGATGATCCCCTTCGAAGATGAAGAAGATGCCATCGCTCAGGCCAACGCCTCGCCCTTTGGTTTGGCCGCATATCTCAGCACCACAGACGCGGACCGCGCATATCGGGTGTCGCGGCGTCTGCAGGCCGGGATGATTTCTGTCAACCAAGCCGAATTTGCCCAAGGATCGCCCTTCGGCGGGTTCAAAATGTCCGGGATCGGGCGTGAGGGCGGACGCTTTGGCCTCGAGGATTTTGTCGAGATCAAAACAATCGCGATCTAAAGCGCTTCGACTTCAACGCCAATCAGAGAAAAGCCGAAGCGCCCTACTAACCCACAACACAGGAACGACTATGTCCGATATCTTCATCCTATCCGCAGTCCGCAGCGCCATTGGCGACTTTGGCGGTGCCTTGCAATCCTTGTCACCCACCGAGCTTGGTACCGCCATTGCCAGGGAAGCCATTGCAAGATCAGCCATTGCCGCAGAACAGATCGAAACATCTGTCTTTGGCAATGTCATTCATACAGAACCCAAAGACATGTACCTGTCACGGGTGGTTGCCGTTTCAGCCGGCGTGCCGGTGACCTCCCCTGCCCTGACGCTGAACCGGCTGTGCGGCAGCGGATTGCAAGCGCTTGTGTCGGGTGCCGAGGCAATTCAACTGGGCCATGCTGCCAGTGCGTTGGTGGGCGGTGCGGAATCTATGAGCCGGGCCGGACATCTGGTTTCCTTTGCTCGTTTCGGGACCAAAATGGGAGATGTCACCGCCACAGATATGATGGTCGGTGCGCTGAATGACCCGTTTGGACATGGGCATATGGGGGTCACGGCCGAAAATGTCGCAGAGGATCACGACATCAATCGCGACATGCAGGATGAATTTGCTGCGACATCCCATCGTCGCGCGGTGAACGCCATTGAAAATGGGTATTTCACCGACCAGATCCTGCCGCTCGAGGTCAAATCGGGCAGGAACATGATCCGGTTTGACACGGATGACCACCCCCGCGGAGATGTGACCAGCGGCTCGCTGGCAAAGCTGCGACCGGCGTTTAAAAAAGACGGCACCGTCACGGCGGGGAATGCGTCGTCGATCAATGACGGCGCGGCAGCGCTGGTTCTGTCGTCGAAAGCCGCCCTGTCTTCGGACAGCGCCCCTTTGGCCCGGATCGTGTCCACCGGACTTGGCGGGGTAGATCCACGGGTGATGGGGCTGGGACCGATCCCGGCCGTCCAGCAGGCTCTGGCCCGCGCCGGATTGTCGATCGCAGATATGGACGTGGTGGAGTCAAACGAGGCCTTTGCCGCACAGGCCTGTGCAGTTGCACAATCGTTGGATCTTGACCCGGAGAAAACCAACCCCAACGGCGGGGCCATCGCGCTGGGGCACCCGATTGGGGCATCTGGTGCGATTATCATGGTCAAGCTGATCCATGAATTGCGCCGTCGTGGCGGCAAATATGGTCTGGCCACAATGTGCATCGGCGGCGGACAAGGGATTGCCGTAATTATCGAAGTGTGCTGAGCGGCTAAGCCGGCTCCGGACCTTGCCATCCGGCACGGTCCGGAGTGTTTAGGCTGCGTCCTTAAGATCAAGACCAAGCAGCGCACCAATCGACGCCAGCCCGATCTCTACGATTTCATCTGTACTGAATTCCACCGAGATAGAGCACCCTTCCATCCATAACCCGTCAATCTGCGCATTGCAGGCAATGGCCAATCTGCGGCACTCGGTCTCTGACGGGTCACGGCCCGCCTCATGCAATGCGGCGGCAATACACTCCTGCAACCCTTCGCGAAACTGCAGATAGGTCTGTTTATGCGTGTCCCGAATACCGGGTTCGTTACGGATTTTCCCAATGAACGATGCCCAGAGCACCAGATTCTTCTCGTCCAGAACCGGAGCGGTCAGGTTGGCCACAACAATATTGCGCAATTGCACCAAAGCAGATGCGGCGGGATCGTGATCAAGCAGCAGGCCCTGCCCGGTCATTTCGCTCATATGATGCGCATAGGCGGCGTTGATCAGGTCTTCCTTGGTTGAAAAATAGTGCCGGATCAAACCCTGCGTGACCTCGGCGCGCACGGAAATCGCGCGCACCGTGGCGCTGTTAAAGCCACTTTCGCCGATCAGGTCCAATGTCGCCAGAATAAGATCCGCACGACGCTGTTCCGGACCTTCCCGGCTGAAAGATTTTCGCTGCTTTTCCATTCGTGGCTTCCTGTGCGACCCATGGCGCGGCCTGTACGGCCCGTTGGCATTTGTCACAATCTAACCTTATCGGAAGAAACTGAAAACCTCGGGCCGACACAAAGCATTACAAAGCGTCACAAAACGCCTTTACCCGGGTCAGCGCCGTATCAAATTCCGCATCCGGCACCGTCAGCGCGACCCGTACCCAGCTGTTCAGCCCCTCCCCGAACGAGGACCCCGGCATCACGGCCACGCCCTGACGATCCAGAAGCGCATTTGCAAATGCGTCACCATCCAGCCCGGTGCCGGCCACATCCATCAAGGCAAACATGCCAGCGTCAGGCCGGCTCACCCGCAGACAGGTCTGATTGTGCCCCAACTGATCCTCCATGCGTTGCGCGCGGGCAGAAAAACGGCGGCACATGCCCTCGGCCACCAATGATCCATCGCGCACCGCCTTGGCGGTCATATCCGCGATAAACGGCTGATTGCCAAACAGCATGGCTTCGGCCAGCGGCAAGAGACCCTCGATGAACTCTGCCGATCCAACACACCACCCGCTGCGGAACCCCGGTGCGGCGTGGGATTTGGAAATCGACGAGACCACCACAACACGATCCTGCAGATCTTCACGGGCCTGCGGTGATTCGAATTCCGTGTCGCCAAAAATCAGTTCAGAATAGACCTCGTCTGAGATGATCCAGAAATCATGCTCTTTCGCCAATGCGCCAATTTCGGTGATGTCCTGCGGGGTCAGGATCGCGCCGGTCGGGTTATGTGGCGTGGTCAGCAACACAGCGCAGGTGCGATCAGTGATCCGCGCCTTGATATCCGCCGCCTGAATCCGGAACCCATGTTCCGGGCGCAGCGGCACCTTGACCACATCCGCACCGCTGGCGCGAACAACACCTTCATAGGTGGCATACATCGGATCGCCCACCAGCACCTCGTCACCGCTTTCGGCCAGGCCCCGCATCACCCCATAAAGTGCGGTTTGCGTACCGGGAAAACACAGGATGTTTTCCGGGCCGAAGGCACGCCCGTCACGATCGGTATAATAGTTTGCCAACGCCTCACGCAGTTCGGGTTCTCCGCGCCCGTCTGAATAGTTGGTGCGCCCGGCGCGAATCGCCGAAATGGCTGTTTCCAGAAGATCCGATGAAGGCGGAACATCGGGCTCGCCGATCGTTAACATGATCACGTCCCGGCCCGCCGCCGCAAGGTCTTTTGCACGATTGTGGACCTCCCATTTGGCCCCACCCGACCCCTGCAACCGCTCTACAATCTTTGCCATCTTCATGTCGATCTCCAGTCCATTTTCTAGCTCCAGGCCCGCCCGGCAGCCATCAGCCCGTTGGTACGTCGCGCACCGTAAATCAAAGAAACCGCAACAAATTATGTTGTTTATCATGCCCTTACAGGCTTTTCAGATTTGTGTTGCGATTTTTTTTGACCCGTCGTTATACTGTTGTATAAATACAGAATGCCAAATGCGCAACCAGCAGATGAGCCAAAGGGAAAAGAACATGGACACAGCCGAGACGCCGAACGCAATCATGGTCGATGACCTGCATAAGAGCTTCGGAAACCTCGAAGTTCTGAAGGGCGTTTCCCTTGAAGCATCCGAAGGGGATGTGGTGGCGATCATCGGCGGCAGCGGGTCAGGCAAATCGACAATGCTGCGCTGCATCAACTTTCTGGAAACCCCAACCTCGGGCGACATTCGTGTGAATGGCGAAAAGATCCTGATGAAGCCGGACGGATCTGCTGCCAACCAGAAACAGCTGGAACGGATCCGCACCCGCGTGGCGATGGTGTTTCAAAGCTTTAATTTGTGGAGCCATCGGACCATTCTGGAAAACCTGATCGAAGTGCCGGTGCATGTCCTGAAAGTGCCCCGTGACGAAGCCATCGCCAAGGCGCGGGGCTTGCTGGAACGTGTCGGCCTGTCGGACAAGGAAGATACCCATCCTTTGTTCCTGTCGGGCGGGCAACAGCAACGCGCCGCCATCGCGCGCGCCCTGGCCGTTGATCCCGAGGTGATGCTGTTTGACGAACCGACCAGCGCCCTTGATCCCGAACTGGTGGGTGAGGTTCTGGGCGTTATCCGAGATTTGGCGGCAGAAGGCCGCACGATGTTGCTTGTAACCCACGAAATGAGTTTTGCCCGCGAGGTCGCAAGCAAAGTGGTCTATCTCTATCAGGGGCAGATCGAAGAACAGGGCAACCCCGATGAAGTCTTTGGGAATCCAAAATCAGAGCGGCTTAAACAATTTTTACAAACCGTCGCCTGAGCCACATAAATCCAACAAGGAGAGAGTAAACATGAATCACTTGAAGAGTGCCGCACTTGGCCTGACCTTTTTCTGCCTTGCCGGGGCCGCGCCAGCTGAGACCGTCAAAATCGGTGTTGCGGCTGAACCCTACCCGCCCTTCGCATCACCCACCTCGTCCGGAGAATGGGAAGGCTGGGAAATTGAAGTGATCAATGCCATCTGCGACGCCGCCAAGCTGGATTGCGAAATTACCCCCATCGCATGGGATGGCATTATCCCTTCGCTGAACGGCAAGCAAATTGACGCCATCATGGCATCGATGTCGATCACCGAGGAACGCCTAAAAACCATTGATTTCAGCGATCCCTACTACAACACGCCCGCTGTAATCGTGGCGGATAAGTCGATGGATTTTGAACCGACTCCCGAAGGGCTCGCCGGGAAGGTGATTGGCGTTCAGGCATCGACCATCCACCAGACCTATGCCCAAACCCATTTCACTGATTCCGAAATTCGCGTCTATCAGACCCAGGATGAGGCAAATCAGGATCTGATGTCCGGTCGTATTGACGCCGCTCAGGCAGACAGCATCGCAATGGCCGATTTTGTTGACTCGGACGATGGCGGGTGCTGCAAGATCGTTGGGGCCGTGGCCAATGACGAAGCCATCCTTGGCAAAGGTGTAGGTGCAGGCGTGCGCAAAGGCGAAGACGACCTTCGCGAAGCGCTGAACACCGGGATCGCGGCCATTCTGGCCGATGGCACCCATGCCGAGATCACCTCGCGTTACTTCACGACCTCAATCTACAGCGAGTAAAGACAAGTACGATGGATGCTGTAATCAACGCACTGGGCCTTGGCGACAGCCTCCAGCTGCTCTCACTTTCATCCCCCGGTTGGGGGATGAATTTGCTCAAAGGGCTCGCCAAGTCCCTTCAGATTGCACTCGGTGCATTTGGAATGGGTTTTGTCATCGGCCTCTTTGGCGCTTATGGGAAAATCAATGGCGGCCCGCTCGCCCGTGATCTGTGGGGGATCTACACAACCGTGGTGCGGTCTGTGCCCGAACTGGTGCTGATCCTGATCCTCTATTTCATAGGAACCGACCTGATCAACCAACTGGCCGAAGCCGTGGGCTATGGCCGGGTTGAGATCAGCGGCGTTGCCGCCGGGATCGGGGTGCTGGGGGTTGTGCAGGGTGCCTATGCCACCGAAGTGCTGCGCGGCGCCATCAACGCCATTCCGGCAGGACAGCTGGAAGCGGCCAAAGCCTATGGGATGCCGGCCCCTCTTATCCTGCGCCGGGTCACCATTCCTGCCATGATGAGCTTTGCCACACCCGGCCTTGCAAACTTGTGGCTGATTGCCACCAAAGACACCGCGCTTCTGGCTGTGGTTGGCTTTAGCGAACTGACGCTGGAAACACGTCAGGCCGCCAGCAGCACCCGCGCCTATTTCACCTTTTTCCTGGCGGCAGGGGCGCTTTACCTGATGGTCACCCTGTTTTCGGGCGCCATCTTCGGCCGGATTGAAAAATGGGCCCGGCGCGGCCAGCCATCACTGAAGGGGGGCGTCTCGTGATCATGCTGAAATCCCTTTTCATCCCTCACCGCATTGTGCTGATGATCCTGTTCGGCGCTTTCGTGGCCTGGTGTGCCATTGCCCTCAGATGGGACTGGCTGCCGGACTACGCCCCGCTGGCGCTAGAAGGCGTGATCAACACCCTGATCCTGCTTGTGGTTTCGCTGGTTTTGGGCTTTGCCATGGCGGTGCCTCTTGGCATCGCACAGGCAATTGGCCCCTTTTACCTGGCCTGGCCCGCCAGAATCTTTTGCACCATCATCCGCGGCACCCCCCTGCTTCTGCAAATCTGGTTGCTTTACTACGGGTTGGGGTCGGTCTTTCCGCAAATTGACGGTATCCGCGACAGCGTGCTCTGGCCCTATCTGCGCAGCGCATGGCCCTATGCCCTTCTGGCGCTGTCCTTTTCCGTGGCGGGCTATGAAGGCGAAGTGATGCGGGGCGCCCTGTCCAGCGTTGCCAAAGGTCAGCTGGAGGCCGCAAGATCGTTCGGAATGCCACGTTCGATGATCTTCCGACGCATCTGGTTGCCTCTTGCCATTCGAAATGTCCTTCCCACGTTGGGAGGCGAGGCCATCCTGCAACTGAAAGCAACCCCGCTTGTCGCAACCATTACCATTGTCGAAGTGTTCGCAGTGTCGTCGCGTGTTCGTCAGGACACGTTTATCGTCTATGAACCGCTGTTGTTGCTGGCCGTTGTGTACATGGTGATCGCTGGCATTCTGGCCATGTGTTTCAAGTACGTAGAGGACCAAGTTCCCACACGGCGGTAGGTCGAGAGACGCAAGTATCGGAGTATTGAGCAACGAAAGACCAAGACAACTCTCCCGTTAATGAGTGCTGTATGTACTCCTCATGGCTGATTTTCAGCCATGAGGAGGTTTCATCCCAGCCGATTTATACTTCTAGCGGACGGAAAACACTTATCGGAAACTGAGCGAAACTCGGCAGGTAATTTCACCTTTCCTAAAATCTGAACTGAACGCCAACGTTTTTCGATGACGTCATACTCGCCTCCACTACCCAAGCCGCCAAAAGAAAACCCTGCATACAAGAATTTTAATCTCTCGAATTGTTAAGCACGCTATTTGGACAGGGTGTTATGAGTGACGACAGTCAAAATGAACTTGGCAACAGTGGCCCGAAGTTAGTGGTCAAGAAACTAACAGGTTGGCCTTTCCAGGAAGGTTACACTGTGGCAAATCAATCAGAAGTTCATGTCTTTACCGATTACCTTTGGAATGATGGCTCCGTGAGCCGCCGTTGGCACGTCGATCCAGATGGAGTTGAATTTCAATCAGTAGAGGCAAGGCCGTTCTCCCTAGAATCGACCAAGCAAACGGATCAGTAGGAAAACCACTCCGAGTGGCCCATGTGGCCCTCGTAGTCAGCGTATTCGACCATGATGCTGCGGGAATATAAGTGCCATCGGCCCCCGCTAGTCGGATAGGCGACCTCCTGGCCACTTTCCGAGATGAATGTTGCAGGCCAGGGTGCGTGAGACCCGTAGACCCGCTGAATGTACCGACAGGTCTGATTCTCGCGATCGCAAGAGCGGACTGACCAATTCCACTGGCGAGATTCATCTCGGGGCTTGTATGAATTCCCGACGAACCAGATCACATGGGTCCGGTTCAGCCATTCGTATTCCGGCAGGTTGGTGTCGAGCTCACCCTCTCCTCCCGACCCACCCAACTCAACCGGCACATGGGCGAAGGTGCAGACCCCGAAGGGCGGCAGGCTCGGCCAGGGCGTGATGCGGCGGATCATAGTACGATAGGCGCGGGCGCAGACGGCGCTCGGGGGGAAACCACCCGCCATGCAGAGCATAATGGCACAGTCAATGTCATAGGCCTGCGCCTTCTCCGGGGATCCGAACACCGCCATCACTCCCATCGTTGCCGCCATCACCTGTCGTCTCATGTCGCTCTCCCGCAAAAGTTGCGGCAACTATCGTGCAATATGTAATTTTCTGCAATATGTCGTATTGACTCTATATGACTTTATGGACTTAGTGTCGTGAAGTAGAAGGGCTCTCGTGGGGAGAGTCCGAACATGCCGATAGCGCGCAACCAGATCCTGATCACCATCGATGGTGTCAAAGACCTGTCCGAAAAGGGCATCGCGTACCGCTGCCGGTATGAGCTCGTGGGGTTCACGGACGATGGCAAGCCGCGCTACCAGTGCATCTACCTGCGCGAGGGCGAGCCGGAAGCCGTTCTGGTCTCGACCCGGATTACCCCGCATGGTCCTGAGCCGCGATACTTCAACATATGGCCGGGGCTCTTCAAACATCATCTCGAGTTCGGTGACGGGCGCGATCTGCGCTTTGGTCCTGACTATGAGCTCACCCTCGAGGAGCGCGGCTGACGTCATCGCCTTCGGTCGCGACGGCGCGGCCAGGACTTCCGGCTGGACCTTCCACGGCGCGAGGCCCGCATGGGCGGGGCTGGATGCTAGTGCTGAGGCGGAAGTCGTTCTGGCCTCATTGGAATCCACTCCGCCTCCCGGTCGCGACGGCATCCTCGCTCTGATCCAGACAACTGCCGTCCGCCACCAGGGGAACCGTGCCCTGCGCCAGGTTGGTCTGGGTGCCGACGACTGGCGGGTTCTGTTCCGCGCCCTGGTTGAGGCGGAAAGCAGCTACAATCCGACTGCCGTCAGCCCCAAGGGCGCTTATGGCCTGGGCCAGCTGATGCCGGACACGGCCCGTACACTCGGGGTCGATCCGCGCAATCCGTCGCAGAACCTCGACGGCGCGGCGCGCTATCTACTGGAGCAACTCGCCACGTTCAAGGATATCGACCTGGCGCTGGCAGCCTACAACGCCGGGCCGCACCGCGTAGTCGAATATTCCGGCATTCCACCCTTCGCCGAAACCCGCAACTACATCGCGCGAATCCACCGGATCCGCTCCCGGCTGGCAGGCACACCCGTTTCCGCGCCGGACATCCGCGTCGCAGACCGGGGGCCAGCCCGCGCGCCCGTCCTCATCGATCTTCAGTAAAACAAGGGAACTCCGCATGCTTCGACATCGCCTCAGCCGCCTCTTGCCTGTCGCCACAACTCTGGCGGCTTTCGCAACGCCAGCTCTCGCGCAAGACTTGTCACCGATCCAGACCATGCTGGAAACCGTCGAGGCCGCACTGACCGGTCCGATCGGTATCGCGGTCGCCACGCTCGCGGTCATCGGCACCGGCTTCATGTGTATGATGGGACGGCTCAACTGGGGCTGGTTCGCCTCCGTCATCATCGGGATCGTGCTGATCTTCTCGGCCGGTACCATCGTCGACGGTTTCTCCTAAGGCTGGAGAATCGAGTTGGCAGAACGATCCCCGCTCTTTCTGGGCCTCGCCCGACCGCCCAAGTATCTGGGTCTCCCCGTCGGATACCTCGTGGTTCTGGCGACCGGGGTCGTTCTGCCGTTCATCTGGACGAAGTCGATGGTCTTCTTCCTGGTCGGGCTCGTCGCCTATCCGATCCTCTGGTTTGTGGCCGATCGAGAGCCACATTTCTTCGAGGTGCTGCGCATCTCCTACGGCTCTGTGCGCGCGACGAAGAACCGGGCCCTGCACGGAGGCGACAGCTTTGGCGCGTGATGCAGGCACCCTTTCTTCCTTCGGGACCGCCTTGCATCAAGCGGGTGGCGGGGCGTTCGCGCGGGAGAGCTATCTCGCCGAACACCTGCCGTATTTCGCGATGGCGGATGACGATGTGATGGTGCTGCGCGAAGGTGACCTCTTGGCGACCCTGCGCCTTGATGGGCTGAACCCGATGACCAGCGAGGACGCCCGGCTCGACGCGCTCAAACGCGCAGTCGCTGCCATCGTCGCCCAGACCGGCAATGCGTTCGGTTTCTACATCCACCGCATCTCCGTACCGCAGGATCTCGGGATGCACCCCATCGAAGGGGACAGTTTCGCAGCCGCGATCGACACGCGCTGGCAGGCCCATGTCAAAGACCTTCGCCCCGCCAAGCGCCAGCTCTATCTCAGCGTCATCCGGCGCCCCGATATCTCCGCGCGCATTCCGCTTCTGCGGGCGCTGGCCCGCAAGGCCTGGGTCAAGGACCGCGCGACACGCCTGCAGGAGCTGAACGAGGTCATGGGCTTCTTCGAGGTGGCGCTTGCCTCGGCCAACCCCGTCAGGCTCACGAAGTCGGGCGGTGAATGGCTGGGCTACCTCAATACGCTGAACGCTGGGGCATTCTCCCCCATCGCCTTCGGGCAAAGCGCCCTGCCTCTGTCGTACACCCTGAGCAATTGCCGCGCCACCTTCAACGGCGATGTCGTCACCCTGACCGACGCCGTGACCGGCCAGGTCAAATACGGCGCACTCTTTTCGATGAAATCCTATCCGGCCCTGACAGACGTTACGTTGCTCGACGCGCTCGACCTGCCGCTCGACATTGTTCTGACGAACTCCTTCAGCCCGATCCCGAACAACATCATGGCCGAACGCATCCAGCGGATCATCCGCCAGATGCATGCCTCCGACGATGCTGCCGTCTCCTTGCGAGAACAGTTGGGCCAGGCCGCCGATGACCAGGAGGCGGGACGGATCGCTTTCGGGGACCATCACCTCTCCATCGCCGTCTATGCGCCCGACCGTGACATGCTCGAACGTGCTGCTGCCCAGATCAAACGCGTCGGCCAGGAGATCATGTCCGTCATCGTGCGCGAGAATATGGCGCTGAAAGCCACCTACTTCGCGCAGTCGCCCGGCAACTTCGGCTACCGCGCGCGCAAGACGCCGATCTCCTCGATCAACTTCGCGGATTTCGCGGCGCTTCACGGCAGCGTCGAAGGACGTGGCCCGGATCAATCGCCCTGGGGCCAGACGATCTCGGTCCTGCCCACGGTTGGCACCTCGGGCTATCGGTTCAATTTCCACGAGGCGGGCAGCCCCGGCAAGGAACCCACGGTCGGCCATACGCTTGTGCTCGGGCGCACCGGGACCGGCAAGACGCTCACCACTGCCTTCCTCGCGGCACAGGCACAGCGGGTCGGCGCGCGGCTTTTTTTCTTCGACAAAGATCGCGGCCTCGAGATGGCCGTCCGCGCCCTTGGCGGCCGGTACAACGAAATCCGGGCCGGCGTGCCGACGGGGCTGAACCCGCTCGCTACCGAAACCGACGAGCGTGGCCGTGCCTGGCTTTCGGATTGGCTTGCGACCCTTCTCACGCGCAATGGCACGCTCTCGGGCGAGCAGTCTCGCCACATCCAGAGCGCGGTCGGCCAGAACGCCGATGCGGGTACGGCCCTGCAACGCTTCGCCAGTTTCGAGACCCTGTTCCAGTCGCTCGATGACGATGGCGAGCTGCAATCCCGCGTTGCCGAATGGGCGCCGGGCGGACGTTATGGCTGGGTCTTTGATGAGCCCGAACGGGGCGCGGGTCTCAAGCTTACAGGCGACATCGTCGGATTCGATATGACCGAAATCCTCGACATGACGACCGAGCGGATGGCGGTGCTCTCCTACATCTTCCGCCAGATCGAACGCGTGGTCGAGGACCGCCGCCCCACCATCATCGTGCTCGACGAGGCCTGGAAGCTTCTCGACGATCCCTACTTCGGGGCGCGGCTGGAAAACTGGCTGGTGACACTTCGCAAGATGAACTGCGTCGTGATCATGATGACGCAGTATCCGAGCCAGCTGGAGGGCAGCCGCGTCGGCAAGACCATCGTCGAGACGGTGCCCACCCAAATCCTTTTCCCGAACGACCGCGCCACGATCTCCGATTACGACTTTCTGCGCGTGAACGCCAAGGAGGCTGCCCTTCTCGTCCAGCCCACCATCGGCCAGCGCATCGCGCTTGTGCGTTCGGCGGGCGACAGCGTCTTCGTCGATGCCGATCTCTCCGCGCTTGGAGACCTCCTCCCCATCCTTGGCGGCGGCGCCACTGGCGAAGCCCGCGTGCCCGCCGATTGGCGCGCCAATCCCGATTTCTGGAGACATGTGATATGAATTTGAAACCCCTCCTTATGCTTTGCGCCGCCGCCAGCTCGCTGTCGGCTTGCGAGACATACACCGAACAAACCTCGCCCTGCTTCGGGCGCAATGGCGAGCCGCAGGTCACGCGGTCCGCGTTTTCGGTCTCGACTATGGGCGCACCAGTTCAGCAGGCAGCCAAACCCGACTGCATCTTCGAAACCCTGCCCCGTCCGGAATGAGCCGCGCCGCGATCATATCCGCCGGGCTCTGCCTTGGCCTCGGCGCCCTGCCCGCGCTCGCCCAGGGCGTGCCGACGCAGGATAATTCCGCCATCGGTCGCGCCATCGCACGGGTGACGGCATTGGCCGAGGATCTGGGCGTCCAGCAGGACAAGGATCGCACCGAATCCACGCTGGCCGACGTCCAAGCCGACCAGCTGCGCGTCCTCGAGGAGATGACCGCCGCGATCACCGGTCCCGGCTTCGACATCCGCGCGCTCGAGGGCAATGCGGAATTCGGGGTGGCGGCCGTCTACCCCAATACTGACCCGAGCCCGATGAACAGCCGCCTCTTCGGCGAGGGCCGCGAGACGGTCGAGATGATGATCGTCGAGGTCGCGGGCGAGTTCGCAGGCGCCCCGGGTGTGGCCCGGGCCGGTCTCTCGGCCACCCAGTGGCGCTGCCTCTTCCAGGCCCTGATCAAGCAGGAAAGTCGATTCAATGTCGCCGCTGAAAGCCCGGTCGGGGCCTATGGGCTGACCCAGCTCATGCCCGGCACTGCCTCGGACCTCGGCGTCGACCGATATGACGTGAAGGACAATCTGCGCGGCGGCGCGCGCTACATCACCACCCAGCTCAATCGCTTCGGCAACATCCCCCACGCACTTGCGGCCTATAACGCGGGGCCGGGCCGGGTCATCGAATACGGCGGGGTGCCGCCCTTTGCCGAAACGCAAGGCTACGTGCGCAATATCTCGAAGTTCTACAACGAGTATCTCGCCGTGGTGGGCGGTGCCGATGCGCTTGGCACGCTCTCACCTTCAGACTTTGCGCTCGCCGAATATGCCAGCATTTCCGAGGCGGGCGTCTATTACGCCGCCGACAGTTCGGCGACCACCGAACAGGTTATCAACCGCCTGCGTGCGATCATCCTGCAGATCGATGCGCAACCCAATGCCAAGGCGGCCTGGGAACTCAACACCTACGCCAAGGCCGAGATCGGCCGCATCCTCAACCTTCGCGTCCGGCTGATGGCCGCCAACCAGCAGCGCGAGGCCGCTTACGCGCAGCACCTCGTGGCCGACAGGCTGGCCGAACGCGACTTCATGCAGATGGGAGTTCCCGAATGAGACAGCTTCTCCTAACCGTAGCCGCGGTCACCACACTCGGGGTCTCTGGCCCCGCCATGGCGCAGGGCGTGCCGACTTTCGACGGCTCGCAGCTTGGCCAGCTCGTGGCCCAGCTCGAGCACATGGCCGAGGACCTGAACGTCCAGATGCAACAGCTGACCACCATGCGGCTGGAGCTTGAGACCCAGCTGTCGCAACTGACGAACCTCGAGGCGCAACTGACCTCACTGATTGAGGGCAGCGGGCTCGGAGAACTCTTCGCCACGGTCGAGGAGTTCCGCGCGCTGCGTGGCAAGCTGGTCGCCCCTCTCAACACCGCGCAGTCTTTGGCCAGCGGCGATTTCCTGAGCGGCTTCAATCCCGGTGCCGAGCTTTCTGCCTCGGTCGAGCGGGTGCTGTCTGGCAGCGGCTTCACCTCGGAACGCCTGAGCACGCTCTCGGGCTCCGACCAACCCGCCGACAACCGCATCGCCACCTCGGCCGGGGCCAGCGCCATGCTGTCGGTTGCCGCGCAGGAAAGCCACGAAGAAGCGGGCCAGAGCCTCGAACGGCTCGAAACCATGGTCGGGCTCATCGACGATCAGGACGGTCTGAAGGCCGCCGTCGATCTCAACACCCGCGTCACCGCCGAGCTCGGCATAATCCTGACCCAGATCTGGCGGCTGGAAGCGGCGCAAGGCGTCAGCGCCGGCCAGCTTGGCGTCGTCGATGCCGCGACCCTCGCGGATGAGCGCAAGTTCCGCTCGATGGCGGTGGATCCATGAGGCAAGCCATCAGCCACAGCTTGGTACCAATTCAGTCTCTTGGTCTCGCCGTGCTTGTCGCGGCCACCCTGCCCTGTGCCGCGCTGGCCCAGACCCCGAGCACAGATCCCTCCGGCGACACGCCTTTCAGCTCGATGGCCATCGCGCGGGATGAGGCCGACGCCTGCCGCGTCCCGAAACCGCCTGCAGGTCTGGCCGAGACCGCCTACCTGCGCAACGGTTACCGCGCGATCCTGCGCATCCTGACCGCCGAAGAGGCGCTCGCCTCGGAGAGCTGCACCTGCCTGCTGGATCAGTTCACCTGGGATCAGGCACTTGACGCCCTGCTCCGGTTCCAGACCTCGGACAACCCGCGCCTGCCGTTCAAGGTACTCGATCTCTACGCTCAAGCCGACGCGCTCGAGGCCCAAGTTGCGGAGGCCTGTGCCGAGTAGATGGGGATCATTCGCGACATCCTGAGCCAGGTCGACGCCGCGGTGGATACCGTGGCGCAGGACGGCTTTGTCTCTTCGGCAGGTGCTGTCGGCGACGTGATCTCCGCCGGGGCCGCGCTCCTTGTCGTGCTTCTCGGGATCAACGCGGTGATGCAACTCCGTCCCCTGCCCTTCGGCACGGGCTTTGCCTTCGGGATCAAGGTGGCACTGGTGGGGATCTTCGCGCAGAGCTGGGACAATTTCAGCGTCATCTATGGCGTGGTCACCGATGTCCCCGACTCCATAGGCGCCTCGATCCTCGCCCTCACCGGATCGGGCGACGAGGCCGGGGTCTATGAGAGCCTCGACAACATGGTCGCGCGCATCACCGCCTATGGCGACACGATCGGCGACCGCGCGGGCTGGGTCTTCGGCGCGGTCCTGGGCGCCATCTTCTTTGTCCTTTCCGCCATCTTCGCCGCCGTCACCGCCGGGATCATCGCCTTCGCCCGAATCGTCTTCGCGTTGATGATCGTCATCGCGCCCTTCATGATCGTGACCTCGCTCTTCAAACCGACCCAATCGCTCTTCGAGGCCTGGACCCGCGCTACCATCGGCTATGCGCTCATGCCGGTCGCGGCCGCCGGGGCCGCAGGCATCATCGTCGCAATCGCCGAGGCCATTGGCGATGCTTCCGCCGATCCCGGTGATGTCGAAACTGTCAGCCTCATCCTGCCCTTCCTCGTCATCCTGATCCTCAGCGCCGGGATCATGGCCTCGGTGCCCTATATCGCCTCCAACCTCACCGGCGTGGTCGGTATTGCGTCGAACGCCGTGGGTCTGACCGGCCTCGCACGTCAGGGGTTCGTGAACACGCGCCAGTATGGCACCGGCACCACTTCGCGCCTCGTCACCGGCAAGTCCCCGCAGGAACTGAACCAGATGGCCAATGCGGGCGTGGTCAAAACCGGCGAGATGATCCGACAAAGCCCCGGCGCGCTTCTCTCCGCCGCCAAGGCCTTCCGCAAACCCTGATGTGAAAGACGATTGACTTGAAGAAGCTTGTGACCAGTTCCCCCGCGCCCGATCGCGATGCTTTCGAGGCGGATTTCATCTACGGGCCGCGGCGGCGCGAGCGTTTCGCCTGGTTCGTCGCGGCGGCGGGTGTGCTGGTGGGCGTCGCCGGCATGGTCGCGGGCGCAAGCCTCTTTCCGCTCAAGACGACCGAGACCTTCGTGGTCGTGGTCGACAAGGAGACCGGAGAGATGGACCGGGTCGCCGCCGTCCAAGCGCTGACGCTTTCCGAGAGCGACGCCATCATCCAGGCCAATCTCGTGGCCTATGTCGATGATCGGGAAACCTATGATCTGACCGATGGCGAGCAGCGCATCAACTCGGTGCTCGATCGCTCGGATGGCGATGCCGCCCGCACGCTACGCGACCTCTGGTCCTCCACCAATGAAGACTACCCGATCACTGTCTACGGCCGCGACGCCAAGATCGAGGTGGTGATCAAATCCGTAAACCAGATCGAGCGCGGCGTGGCCCAGGTCCGCTTCACCCGAACGCTCCGACGCCCCCGAGATACGCGCACCGTCACCCGGTCCTATGTCGCCACCGTCGGCTACGACTTCCAACCCGAAACCCGCCAGCGCCTTCAGGACGTCTGGGCCAACCCCTTGGGCTTCGTGGTGACCTCTTACCGCGTCGACGCCGAGACCCTGGAGAATTGACCAAGATGAAACCCCTGCCCGCGCTCCTCACCACGTTTCTCCTAGCGCTTGCCATGCCTGTTGCTGCACTCGCCGAGGCCACGCCGCAAGGCGGACCGCTCGATATCCGCATCCGCACCGCCGTCTATACTGAAAACCAAGTCTACCGGATCGAGACCGATCTGAGGCATTCGACCACGATCCATTTCGGGGCGGGCGAGCGGTTTGAGGCTGTGATCGTCGGCGACACCGAAAGCTTCCAGGTCGACCCAATCCCCGAGCTCGGCAATGTGCTCACGATCAAACCGCATGTGGCCAATGCCTCGACCAACATGACGGTCATCACCAACCGCCGCACCTATTCTTTCCATCTGCGCGAGGGCTCGATCCCGAACCGCACCGGCATGTTCTTCGAAGTCCGCTTCCGTTACCCCGACGAAGAACGCCGCGCGGCGGGTGCGACGCAGCCCAAGGGGTTCAAGGCCCCGCGCAACTACACCTACCGCGTCTCCGGCGAGGGCGACTTCCGCCCCAGCCATATCTATGACGACGGGCGTTACACGTATTTCGTCTTCCCGGAGAACGGTCGCCAGCCCGCCCTTTTCAAGGCCGATGACCAGGGCCGCGAGCGCACGGTCAACTGGACCCAGCAAGGCAACACAGTCCGGGTGCTCGGGGTGAACACCTATTGGACGCTGCGCATCGGCGACGAGGCAGTTTGTGCCTGGCGCGACGAAAGCGCCATCTACGTGAGCAACTGACCATGGCCGATCAAACCCCTCCCGACCTTCAGAACCGCCTTGATCAATTCAGCCAGCGCGGCAAATCCAAACGCCGGGGCAACAGCCTAGGGGTCGGCGCGCTAGCCGCCGCCCTCGCGCTTGGCGGCGCCGGGGTCGCGTATTTCCTGGCCACCGGTCTGCAGGAGGGTGACAGCGCGCTTGAGACCTCGGACGTCGAGACCTTCCAGGACCGTCGGACCGGCACCGGCGGGCGGCTGGAATTCCCACCCGACGAGACCGAGCAAAGGGTGAATGACGCGCTGATCGCCGTCGAGGAGGCGCTCGACGTGCCTGCGGCCCCGGCCCCCGAGCCAAGCGCCGAGGTGCTGGCTGAGATCGCCAAGCTCCGCGAGGCCCTCGCCGCCAGCCAGGCCGCGCGGAATTCGGAAATCCAGTCTGCCGTCGCGGACCTGCGCGAAGCCTTCGACGAACAGAAGGCGGCGCTTGAAGCGACGCTCGCCGCCAAGGAAACCGAACTGGCCAACCTGCAGCGCCAGACCGAGACCCGTATCGAGGGGCTGCAGTCCATGCTCGATGCCGAACGGGCGCAGCGCGAGGGACTCGAGGCCGAGCTCGACCGCGAGGGGTTGATCGCCGATCAACGCCTGCTCGAAGAACGCCGCCGACAGGAAGAGGAGCAGCGCCTCCGCGAGGCAGAGCGCATCGCCGAAGAGCTTCTGACCGCGCAGATCAAGTCGCCGGCCGTGGTCTATGCCGACGGTCCGCGGGGTGGCCAAAGTGGCACCGCGGTCGCCGATCCGGCAGCCGCTGGCACCGGAGCACCAATCCTCTCGGGCAATGAGCAGTACCTGCAAAGTGCGCGGCCGCTCGAAGTGCAGGAGGCCGCTCGCCTCACCCATCCCGAACGCACGCTAACCCAGGGGTCCGTCATTCAAGCCGCGCTCCAGACCGCTATCAACAGCGACTTGCCCGGGTCAGTGGTTGCGGTCGTCTCCGAACCGGTCCCGGCGTTTTCTGGAGACCGGATCCTGATCCCCCGTGGCTCCCGCCTTTTTGGCCAATACCGTTCCGGCGTCGAGATGCACCAGAAGCGCATCCTGATCCTCTGGACCCGCGTCCTGACCCCGGACGGCACCTCGATGGAGATCGCCGCCGTAGGCGGGGACCAGCTCGGCCGCTCTGGGCTCACCGGTGTTGTCGACACCAAGTTCACCGAGCGCTTCGGTGGCGCGGCGCTGATTTCCGTGATCGGGGCGGCTCCGGCCGTGGCGGCCGAGAGTGCCAACAATAAAACCACAAGCATTGTTCTGGGCGATGTCGGCAGCGATCTGCAGGGCGCGGTCGAATCGGTCATCGCCGACCAGGTCTCGATCGCGCCCACGATCTATGTCGATCAGGGGGCGTCGGTCACCGTTCTCGTGGATCGGGATGTGGTGATTTACGGGGGTTCCGGTTCACAATGAAAAAGCAGCATCGGGGTTCGCGTTCGAGCCGCAGGCGAGAGGCAGCGAAACCAGATTCTATATTACCGGAACCACCGAATTGATGGAGCAGGCATCCCCCACTTCCTACCTCGAGCGGTATCTCGACCCGTTCCGCGGCCTCCTGAAGCGCGACGACGTTGTCGAAATCGCGATCAACCCGGACGGCAAGGTCTGGCTCGAGGTCGCAGGCGACGCCACCATGCGCCACGAAGGCCAGACCGTGGATCGCACCACCGCCCTCAACATGGCCCAGACCATCGTCGGCGACGCCAAGGCCCGCGTCTCTGAAAAGAACCCGCTCGTCTCCGGCAAGGTGGAATATACTGGCCGTCCCCTCCGGGTCCAGGTCGCCGTACCGCCCGCCATCGATCGCGGTGCCTCGATCACGATCCGTCTCTTCGCCTCGGGCAGCGTCCGAGACTACGCCCCCGCCTATCTCTTCGGCAAGGCCGTCTCGCTCGATGCGCTCCGCGCCGAGAAGATGAAGAACATCGCCACGCTCGCCGAGGAAAACCTCGAGGCCGCGCTGCAGACCCTGGTCGAGGCGCGGCTCAACGTCCTGATCAGCGGCGGCACCTCGACCGGCAAGACCACTTTTGCGCGCCACCTTCTGACCCACGTGAGCGAGCACGAGCGGCTGATCACCATCGAAGACGCCTTCGAGCTCTTCCCCGGCCAGCCGAACACCGTCGCCCTTCTGGCCGACCGCGGTGCCGGTTCACAACGCAGCGCCAACGCCCTGCTTCAGGCCTCCCTCCGAATGCGCCCCGACAGGATTATCGTCGGCGAGCTGCGCGGTGCCGAGGCCCTGACCTATCTCGAGGCCATCAACACCGGCCATGGCGGGTCGGTCTCAACCATCCACGCGGAAACCGCGGAACTCGCCATCGACCGGCTGGCAATCATGGTGCTGCAGGCTGGCACACCGCTGACCTTCGCCGAGGTCCGGGAATACATCCGGAAATCCATCGATGTGATCGTCCAACTCGGACGGGCCGAGGGGAGGCGGGGGATTACGGAGTTCTATTTGCCAGGTTGATCGTAATTTCCAAGGTGCGGGGAATGTGACTTCATTTGCCACAGCACGCAGGAATGATCGCCCAGCGGACGAAGCGAACTTTTACGATTTGAAAATGAAAGTGTGAAAAACACATATGTGCGCGAAGGATATTTACGATCAAGAGCTGCAGTGATAATGAGCTAGTTGGCCACGCTGAGGAGCGCAGCCTAGCTCGTTTTCCAGCAACTGCGAAAACAAGCTATTTTTTGTTTAATGTCGAATTCTCAGGATTACAAATGAAAATCATCCCTTTGACTGCGGCGTTACTCACAGTTGCTGGCCCATTGTTTGCAGCAGAGTGCACGAAGAAAATCAGCGACCAACGCCAGAGTGTTTATGCTGGGTTGGTGGCACGTTTGAAGGCGGAAAAACCGGTTTTGGCTGAACAATATGCGAAAGATGCACAAGACAAACAGATGGCCTGGATGGCAGACGCGGCGAGCCCTTGCGAGTTGATTGAGCTTATGATTCAAGATGTTGAGACAAATTTTTTGAACAAGTGATCGAGCCTGGCGACATTTTGTTGGAAAAGTCGCTACCTTCCTACCAATGGTAGTTTTTCTGTGTGGAGAACAGCGTGAGTTACAGAACTTTCTTTGTCATATTGACCTCAGCAATGATAACGCCTCCTGGAGCCGCCATATCTCAGACCCCGCTCGAACTTCAGATGCTTTGCTTGAAAGGAAACGCACAAGACTGCAATGAACTTGGTGTTCAATACCTGTGGGGAAATGGCGTTCGAAAGAGCGAGAAAATGGCTTTCAGTCTTTTTGAAGCGGCTTGTAAAGAAGGGCTGGCCGAAGGTTGCACTCGGTTTGCCCGTCTGGTCGAATATGGCGAAGGGGACGAAGATGAAAATTTTACCAAAGCTCTAGGGTTATACATCAGAGGTTGTGCGGGAAAGTATCCGCCAGCATGTGCTGATTTGGGGGTTACGTTTGAAGAAGAGCCTCTGAACAGCCCTCAAAGTGCCCACCATTTCTTTAAGCTGGCATGCAGCTTGGGCGATGAGTTTTCCTGTGAAGAGGCAAGACGCCTCTCCTCCATTCGAAACGTAGACTAATGGCTGCTAAGCCCCTCAGAAGTAAAACTAGAGAGAAATCATGACGCTTCAAGAAATTGGCGCTGCGATTGCGGAATCCCGTAAGTCATGCAAAAGGTTACTTAAATATCCCTCACCTATGCCCAAAAGTTTGGAAGATGCGTACATAGTTCAGGAACACATGGCACGGGCAATGGGAGAGCCGGTTGTTGGTTGGAAGGTCGGTTTTACTTCAGCAACCGCACGTAAGGCGGCAGGTGTGAGTGAACCGTTAGCCGGACCGCTGTTTCAAGAAACGATCTTGGGCAACGGAGCGACAGTAGATGTCAACGTTGACGACCTGAAGATCGTTGAGGCCGAAATAGGATTCCGTCTCAAAGGGGATCTCCCCCCTAGCAAAGCGCCATATACGCGCGAAGCGGTAGTGGCAGCGATAGGTACAGTCCACCCCATTTTTGAGATTGTGAACAAGCGTCTGCCTGGAGATGTCAAGGAGACACCAGAATGGCTTGTCGCCGACGGTTCGATAAACCAAGCCGTTGTAGTCGGCGATGGCTCTGCTTTTGACGCGAAGAAACCTCTGACAGCCGAAACAGTTGTTCTGAGCGCAAATGACAAACCTATCTCCGAGGGTATTGGGGCAAACGCCATGGACGACCCGGTGACTGTTCTTGTTTGGTTGGCAAACCACCTAAGTGCCAGAGGAATTCCTTTAAAGACAGGAGAACTGGTCGCCACCGGGTTACTATGCGATCTCGTCTTTGGTGAAGTGGGCATTACCTATTGTGCCGACTTTCAGTCACTTGGCACCGTCACCATGGCTTTTGCAAATACTTCGGCTTCATGAAATTGAATGTCCGTCGTCAGAGTTTTGGAACCAATGGCGGCCTAAAAAAAGAGAGTTTGGCTCATCTGGTTGGTGTGATTATGCGGCGCGTCTTCTGTGATGCAAGCGTCGCGTTTCAAGCGTCTTTTGTTTGATCCTTTCCCATTGTTCCAGAATGGCTGTGTCACGCCCGAAGTAAACATCTGCGGGTGTGTGATCAGCCCCCGTCTTTTCTTAAGACCTGAACGGATATGTGGGCTGAGCTACTCCCCAAAGTTTGGACAGTTTCGGGCGTGCTTTAAGCTACTTTCTGCTCCTGCTGATCGGGTTGGGTTTCATTTTTTCTCAGCCAATAGACCACGGCTGGAGGTTTGCCGCCAAGGGCGGAATGGGGCCTTTCGATGTTGTAGAAGGTCATCCAGCTGCTGATTACTCGCCTGGCCTGGAAGCCGTCGCTGATCTCTTCGAGATAGATCGCCTCCCGCTTCAGCGACCGTGACCTGCCCCCGAAGCTCCCTCATTCACAACGAGAGTCTGCGGGTCTGGTTTTCATATTGGTCGTGGTCAGTTTGGGCAAGCGCGCCGGGCGCGGAGCCCTCAAATTGCTCAAGCGTCCGGCGCGCTTCTGCGGGTGTTTGGTTTTCGAGCGATGAGTGTGGCCTGACTTGGTTGCAGTCGTATCGCCAAAGCGCCAGCTTCCTGCGAGCGTCGTCCACGCTGTCGAACATCTCCTCGTTCAAAAGCTCATCGCGCAGGCTTCCGTTGAATGACTCGATGAAAGCATTCTGCTGCGGCTTGCCGGGGTCGATGTAGTGCCAGCCCACGTCGTTGTCGTTGGCCCATTTCAGGATGGCCCGACTGGTGAACTCTGTCCCGTTGTCACTGACAATGCTGGTCGGTTTGCCATAGATGCGCACCAGGGCATCCAGTTCTCGCGCAACCCGATCCCCTGAGATGCTCGTATCGGCCATCAGACACAGGTTCTCACGGCAGCAATCGTCGTTTACCGCCAAGATGCGGAACCGACGGGATGCGCCGAACGTGTCGGACAGGAAGTCCAGCGACCAGCGTTCGCCTGGCCTCAGCGCTTGAAGCATCGGTGTTCGCGAGCCACGAGCCCGTTTGCGTCCACGTCGTCGCCTGACGCCCAGCTTTTCCTCCGTGTAAAGCCGATACAGCTTCTTGTGGTTCATGATCATTCCCGTGCGCTCCAGCATCACGCCGATCCGCCGGTAGCCAAACCGGCGTCGTTTGGCAACGACGGCCTTCATCTCCCTTCGGATGCCAGGGTTGTCCGGCGGGCGTTCGCGCCGGACAGTTTTGGGGGCGACACCAACGAGCCTGCACGCCCGACGCTGCGAGATATCATGATCCTGCATCGCCCTGAGCGCTGCATCACGCCGTTCGCTTGGCGTCGTCAGCTCTTTCCCAGCAAGTCCTTCAACACGACGTTGTCCAGCATCTGATCCGCGAGCAGAAGCTGGGCGTCCGGCGACGACGAGGCCGGAAGCGGGCCCGTGGCTCGCGGACGCCGATGCCGTGGAATACGCTACCTTGGAATGGGTCGATTGGTTCAACAATCGCCGCCTGCTGGAGCCCATCGGGAATATCCCGCCAGCAGAGGCCGAAGCAAACTTCTACGCGGCTATGGAAAGATCAGACTTGTCCGCGTAACTAAGACAAATCAGCCTCCGGCAAACCCGGCGCGGTTCAGATGCCCTTTTGTGATTGCCCAAGCGGTCTCAGCCGTCAAGAATCGGTCTCTCCCATGGCAAACACAGGGTACGCGCGATGGCGGCCCTCACCGTCCTTAAAACGAGATCCAAAATCCCAAGCGGAAGACCTGAACATTATCTACGAGGTCAGCGAACTGCCTCCACGGCTCCGATCAGACAAGGGTCCTTCCGCCTGGGCTCGCCCCCTTCGAAGAAGGGGTGATAGGGTTCGCCGTGTTTGATCACGGCGTGTACAGTGCGCGCCATCTTGGCTGCTATGGCGGTGTAGGCCTTGCGGCGCAGAAGCGGACCGACTGGAAGCCGGTGGCTTCGATCCATTAGGTGGAAAGTAAATTCGGCCATCATTTGACACTGCGGACCGAATGAATGGTTGTTTTGCTGAGCAGTACCGAGCTTTTCGTTTGTGCCGCATTTTCCACGCTGCAACCTCACGTTAAGGAAAGTTACTTCTCCCGCTCGAGGCTCACTAGCAACCTTCGCCGCAGGGAACGCAAAGGCCGGCATTTTGCAGTTCACAACTTAGTCAGTATTATGCACCCAGCAACTCCTCAATAAAATCCTCCTGCCGGTCGAACGTCGCTTCCCATTCCTTCGGCACCGCCCCTTCCCGCTCGAGCGTCTCGGGCTCAGGCTGCCCGCGTCCAGCCTCTATCGCCATCACGCTCATCGCCCGCGCTTCGCGCCGCTGCGAGCGATCCCGGACAGGCGCGCGTTCGGCTGGTTTCGCCTGCTCGTCTGCGCCGGTTTCTTCAGCACCATCGCCGCCCCAAGGTCCCACGCCCTGCACACTCGGCGGATAGGGGAACGGCTTACCCTCCTGGCGGGCGAGCATGTCCTTGAAGAACGGATCGTCGTAATACTTGATCCGGCTCGCCTTGATCGGATGCTGGGGCGAGGCGAGGATGATGACCTCGTCGGGGTCCATCAGGCGCGCTTCGGTCTCGGAAAGCAGCGGCCGTTCTTCCAGCCGCGCCGAAGTCGACGTCGCGCCGAGGAACCCCTTGTTCCGGCCGTACATCCGGGTGACCGCCTCGCGAGTGGTGCTGCCGACGGCCGCGGAAACCTCTTTTACCGTCCGCTGATCGCGAGGCGTGATGTAGAGCTTAAGCCCTGCCCCGTTCTCGAGGCTCTCGCGGCCTTCGGACCCATAAATACGGTCGAGCGAAGCCAGCGACTGAGCGATCATCGCGACGCGGCCGCCATAGCTAGCGAGCGAATGAATAGCGCGTTCGAGATAGGGCATCGCCCCCATCTGCTGGAATTCGTCGATCATCATCATGACCGGCCAAGGCTCGTCCGGACCCGGCTCATTCAATCGGATCGACGCGATAAGATCGGCGAACATCAGGCGCAGAAGCGGCGCCAGCGTTGCGATGTGATCCTCGGAGACGGCGATGTAGAGCGACTGCGGGGTCTTCCGGAAGGTTGAGAAATCAAAGTCGCTGTCTTGCGTGGCCGAGCGGACCGCCGGGTTGTCCCATTGCTTGAGACCGGCGGTCATCAGCGCCTGGATGTTCGAGGTCAGCAGCCGCGACGAGGCCGAGGCCGCATTGGTCCAGAGCTCGCGCAGGATGTCTTCTTCCGCCTCGTCAGCATAGGTCTTGTACTGCGCGTTCTTGTAGTCCCCCCCGGCGACAATCTTGTTCACCTCGCCAAGGTTCGGCGTGCCACGCTGGATCGCCAGCAGACAGGCCGCGACAAAGATCGACTTGCCGGCCTCGGAGAAGGTGTCGAGCGTCTTGTTGTCCTTGTCGAGGAAGAGGTCGGCCAGGATCGAGACCTCGGTAAAACGCTGCGCGAAGCTCGGGGCCTTGGCGATCCGGGCGAGAGGGTTGTAGCGATGCGTGGCATTGGCCCAGTCAAAGGGACTGAAGCGATAGACCTCGTCACCGTTCAGTGCGCGAAGCCGCGCGGTTTTCTCGAAGTTCTCACCCTTGACGTCCAGCACCACGACCGAGCCCGCGAAACTCAGTAGGTTCGGGATCACGAAGCCCACGCCCTTACCGGCCCGGGTGGGCGCGACCATCATCACATGCGGGATAGTGGTCGAGGAGATGAACTCAGCTTTGGACGTCGGGGCTCCGAGCTTGCCGCAGACAAAGCCCTTGCCAGGCGCTTGAAGCATGTCGTTCTTCTTCAGCTCCGCCTTTGTCTGCCAGTGGGCCGAGCCATAGTCGTCCCGCTCCTTCTTCCAGGTCCAGGCAAGCGCCAGGGCGCCGAGGCCGATGGCTCCGAAGGCGACGGCGCCAAACCCCACCTTGAAGGCCGCAGGATGTGCCGCGCGTGTCACGGCGCTGGCCTTCCAGAGCGCCAACATGTCGAAGCTCTGAAACCCGGTTTTCAGGGCCAGGGTCAGGTAGAAGGCGGCGACGATGGTGCCGATGACGGCGCCGCAGATCACACCGAAAAGGAGCGCGGCCCAGAGGGGAAGTGTCTTGGTCATGGTGGTCGTCCCCCTCAGAATTCCATCTCGTCATCGAGACCGCGGTCCCGACCGAGATCGCGCCCCATTTCCTGCTCCTCCTGCTGGCCGCGCAGTCGTGCCACCTCGGTCGCCTTGTCCTGCTGCAACCCGGCGGCGCGGTCGGTGAAGACCTGGTCGCCCGTTTCCTCAAACGTCATCTCAAGGAACTCCTGCGTGACCGTGATCTGATCGAGCTTGCTCGGAAGGGCTGCGTCCAGCACCTCGTAGTTGCCGCGCCGAAGTTCGGCCAAGCCCTCTTCGCCCAATTCCTTGAAGAGCTCGGATTGCAGTGTCCGCTCGACCGTCTCTTCCTGTTCCTCAGTCAGCTTGCCGTCACGCAGCATGTCGGCGAGGTCCTGTAGGTAGGGATTGGGCGTCCGGTCGTCCTCGTAGATGAGCGGCAGCGTCGCCTCTTCCTCATCGGCAAGGGTCCGGCCGATCTCGACGCCCAGTTCCTTGGCGCACTCCATCAGGGCGTCCATCACCCCGTCGACCTTCTCGAGCGCGGCATCGAGCTGCTCGTCATTGGCGGTCTCAACGCTGAGACCGTCTTTCGCCAACACCGCGTTCATGTCCCCTTCGACCCAGTCCTGCGCCATGCCGTAGTTCCACGTGCCACCCGCAGCGATCCGGGCCACCAACTCCTCGCTATCCATGCCTGCCTCTTCGGCGCGCTCGAGCACGTCACGGAGCCCTTCGTCATTGCCGGACTGCAGCGCGGCGATCAGCACCTCGCTGCCCGCCCCCGGAGGATAAGGTTCTTCGAGCTGCTTGCCGAAGCGCGCGCGCAGTTCCGGGTCTGGCACCATCTGCGAGAGGTCCGCGATGATCGGCGCGGCCTTGGCTTCAAAGGCGGCGCGCTCGGCCGGGTCCAGTTCTTCGGCCTTGAGCCTCAGCGCCTCGATCGTACGCTCGGAATAGTCGATCGCATCACCGACGGTCTTGATGTCCTTCATGTCTATCTCTCCTTCGGTGAAGTTCCACGGCATGCCGGAACCAAGCCCCTCCGCCATACCGCGCACGGCGCGTGCCATGTGGCGCTGGTCCACCCGGTCCAGCAGGTCGGCGAGGGTCTTGTAGTCCTTGGCGAAGCCCACCACCTGGGCCTGCGCGATGGCGGATTCCTGGGCTGTCAGGGCGATCTCGCGCGGCAGGCGGGCCTCTTCCTTGGCGCGGTAGATTTCCTCGATCCCGGCGGGCTTCTCGAAGATGCCGCGCTCGAGCCGGGTGGTGGCGTCAAGCATCACGCCATAGCGCTCCGCGATTTCGGCCTGCTTCTCGCGCATCAGCTGCGGTGACATCACGCCCTCGGCCCAGCAGGAAAACCAGGTGCCGTTTTCGACGCCGCGATTGTTCAGGATGATATGGACGTGCTTGTGCGCCCGGTCGTCATGGACCGCCAGGACGTAGTCCCATTGGTCGCCGTATTCACCGCTCTCGAAGAAATGCTCCGTCCAGTCCATCGCGATGTCGCGCACCTGGTCGACCGTCACGTCGGTCGGGAACGAGAGCAGCATGTGCGAGGTAAACCCGAGCTTGGTCGAGCCCCGCCATGTCCCGGCCCAATCCTCGATGATGTCTTCCTTCTGCGCCTCAGAGAGCACCGCCGCATCGGTCAGCGCGTTGGTCATCGTCGAGTAGGTGTAGACCGCCTTGTCGTTGATGTAGGAGATCTGCGCCCCGAGCGAAGCACGCGTCTTGCAGCCCCCGGTCCGGATCCTTTTGAACACCGCCGCCCGGCTCTGGCCCGAGGCCGCCTTCAGCGCGTTGCGCGCCGACATGGATCCAACGCGCGCGAAACTCCGCCCCTGCCGACGCCCCGCCAACCGCGCGTCGATCTGCGCCGCGGACTGGCCCCGGATGCGCTCATCCTCCCAGAGCCGGCCCATGACCGAGGTGTAGAGGGCGAGTGGATCAGCCATTCCTGACGAGCCTCAATCCGCGCTCGATCCTGCGCGGGCCATCCTCCAGAGCCGCGCTCTCCGCCCCCTGCCCCTCTTCCTTTTGCGGCCACTCCTGATGACGCAGCGCCTGCGCCGCATCCTTCATCCGGCCCATCTCACGGCTCATCGATTGCGCAAGATCGAGCAGTTCGATCAGCACATCGCGATCCGCCTCCGAGACCTCCAACCGACCGCGATGGACCGCCTTGGCGAGCACCAATCCGGCGTTGCTCACATCCTTGGCCTGACGCCATGCGGCGCAGAATTCCGTGACCAGATCACGCGGCACATCGAGGAACCCGCACCGCCCACGCAGCACTGCATTCAGCGCCTGTGACCGGTTGGCATAGCCCCGTTCACGCCACTCCGCGTCGAACGCTTCCAGCTCGGATCGACTGGCCCGGAACGCCACTGTTTCGCTCGGGTCGCGCACCGCGATCCCCTCCCCCGCCTCCTCTTTCGCCAGCCTGTTCACATGGCGTGGAGAGATGCCAAATGCCGCCGCCAACTCCTTCGCGCCCTCGCCGGCCGCAAAGCGCCGCGCGACTTCGATGCGCTGCTCAAGCTTCAGGTTTTTCGCTGGCCTCGGCACGGGTCAGACCCCTCGGACAAAATGTGCAAACATTGGGCATATCCTGCCAACGTCTTCCTTTTCTCCTTCGCTTATACCTCAATGCATCATATTGCGCAATATGATGTATTGAATGGTGTATCTTTTTGCCCACCATTTCTGGCACACCTCGATCAACAGAGTGCAGAGAGGCCCGACTATTCAATGCACTTCAAACCGACACCAGTCGGGGAACATTGAGGCCTTCTTTTTCTTCTGGGCCCCGCCTAAAATTTCGTTCAGCTTTGTTCGCGTGGGAGCATGAACGAAACAGAAAAAGGCCGCCCAGAAATGGGCAGCCTCTTCTTCTGGATGCTATGCGGCGCGCGACCGTCAGGCGGTAGTACCTTCATGATCCGTCAGAACCATGTTCGCGGTGACACCAACAAAAAGCGGCGTGATTTGATACTCGCTCTCGTCGCTATTAGGCGGCGTCACCGCGACGATTGCCACGGCTGGTTCGCCATCAAGGAAGCCGGAGAACAGCACGAAATTGTCGTGGTCTCCTGAAGTCAGCGCCTAAAAGGCGCTGATGTGTTCGGGACGAATGTTGGTGCTCACGTTACGATCCCTCCGGCTTCGCGAGCGCACTCGGCATAGGTGCTGAGCTGTGCCTCGGCTTTGAAGTGGAGGTCCCGCTCGATCGGCAAGCCAAGGCGGCCACGGTGTGCCATGAGGACGCTGAGCCGAACCGAGCCCAGCTCCGGGTAGCCAAGGCCGAGATCGCAAAGACCGAATGCGATGTCGGGATCCTCCGGGTCCGTTTCGCTGAGGAGCCAGGTGGCGCCGCCGTCTGGTGTGAAGAGCTTGACCACCGGCGCGAAGTCGATGGTGTCCTCACCAGCTTCGATGCGCGTCTGGTTGGCACGGCCATTGGCGGCCAGTTGGTCGAGGATGGGTTGAGGCAGAAGTTCCATTGTGTCTGTCCTTCGTATGAGATGTCGGAGAGGTTTGGCGGGAGGGGCACTAGGCCCCTCCCCGGCTGGGTCACTCGGTGACCTGGACGTCGTCGCTGTCGGGCTTAGGCTCGAAGAGGACGAGCTCGCCATTCACCGGGGTCGCGAAGAGCTGGATGGTCATGAAGGACTTGGCGCCTTCGTTCTGCGGGAAGGCGACGCCCACCTTGTGGAAGCGGGTCTTGCCATCCTTGCTGGTGTCGGGGGTGGTGACGGTGTAGTACTTGGTCATATCGGTTCTCCTTCGTTTTCGATGCAAACGAGAGACCGTGACTGCCCGGACCGGCTGTCACGCTGAACTTTGTTGCGCGAGGAATGGGCGCGAAGCGCACAGGGGAAAGTTCTGCTTGAAGGGGGCGGCTGAAAGCCGCGCCCGGCAGATGGGACAGGTCACGGAGATTGCATCAGGAAGAAAACGAGAGGGGAACTGAGGTGACCGGTCGACGTACCGATCACGCCAGACCGCAAGAGGATTGGATACGTCCACAATGGATGACGCCTGAAGTTGGATGAACCTGCCACGACCGGAATGACATGTCCCTGCGTAACCTGATATGGCGAGGTATGATCAAGCTTCGACCCATTGCTGATGACGACCCTAACCCATGCCGAGATCGCACAATACGAAATAGGCAACACGTCATGCCGGTTCGCACAAAGCAAGCGACGCAGAAAAACATAAACGTCGCGCACACAAAGCCCCCAGACGGACTCGCTATTTGAGGGCGGCGCGCCTGGGGGCTTTGCGCCACATAGGGTGGGTCAAACTTAAATGCTGAAACCGGGTCAGTTTTGAACGCTCATTGACACCCTGAGGGAATGGGTTTGTGAGAGCATCAACACGCGGATGCGAGATGAACTGTTCAACGGCGAGGTATACTACAGCTTGCATGCAGCTTAGATCCTGATCCAAGAATGGAGGAAACACTACAACACGAAGATACCACACAGTGTATTGGGCTATCGCCCACCAACCCCAGAAACCATCATGCCTATGGATCTCAGGTCACACATACACTATCATTCAACTTGGACCGCTTAGTTGGGACTGATCAAGGCTGTATTGAGGAAATAAGCACAAACGACACCACAAAAATAACAGCCTGTGCCGTCATCAAAGAGAAGTTTTGCAATCCGATAGCATGTAGAAACAGTAATGCGGAACATATCGTCAGTTCTTTTACTCGTACCGCTCGGTAATGATTGAACCTGTATATGGTGTCAGAACGGGAGTGCTCTGAAACTGTTTCAATTGACCTTTTTTTGTCTGTTTTTTCTAACATCACTCAAATTCCAACAATCACTAAGTCTACAGGAGTCTTTCGGCTTTTGATCCCGTCAGGTGAAAGAAAGCAAACCGATCAGAATTGCTATGAATACTAAACTCACAAGAAACGCAAAAAAGCGTAGAGGGAGCCACTTCACTTCGTCGGAAAAGGAGCCTGCCCAGCCAGCTTCTCCTTCATTCACGGTTTCATTTTCGGAGATTGGGGAAGCGCTAGTCCCCCGCCGAACCGAAGTAGTATTTATTTCGAAGTTTGGAACAGACCAAATCCAAGAATCTGCAGTTGGATCAACATTGGACCTAGACATCTGGTTTTTCAGGCTTGGAGATGATGACATTCGCGATGCCCCTGCAATGGGAATTCTGTCTTTCTGTTGTTCCATCATGCGAGCTTTCAAACCGCTTGCGAGGTGGCAAATAGTGCATTGGCGTCATCAACGACTGGGTGCGATGGCTCTGCATACAGATCGTCACCGAATATCTGCAAATATATCCCTTCCACATTCGCGAACTGGAAACGCTTCGCAAACAAAGCAAAATAGCGAATTGATCTCAGATCATTTTGGATTGGTGACGCGAATTTATCGGGCAATTGGTCCGCAGTGGCGAATCCCAGACCATTCCACTTGTCATGAGACCATGGGGAAGTTTTAAACGAAAGCGCTTGTTTTGGGGAAACAAGGATGTCACGTTGCGGTGCGTTGGGTGCGATGGATCCTGCTCGTAAGCAAACTGGAAAAAGAGGTGCCTCAAACCTAGTTTCATTTGCTGGGAATTGCACCTCACGCGAAAGAATATTGGTAAGCCTACAGTGTATCTGCGATACCGGATCAAAGACGGTGTCGCCAACTCTTAATTCTTCGACAGGAACAAAAGTTCCCCCTTCTTTGACTTGAACTTTGCAACCTTCTGTCAGCATCGGATCATCCCCACTATTGAACTTTATATTCCGTATTGCGCGGCAACGAGGCACTCGAGCCGGTTAAGAACTCTTCGCGCAGTTGAGAATTTGGCTCGTCCATCGGTGTCAGCGAGATCTGGGAAAAACTCGAGTATTTCTTTGCGCGCATCATGATCCAGTGTTGCCCATCCAACATGCCCGGGATGATAACTTTCAGACCAATGACCATTCCCCGAAATCACTTCGTGGCTTTCAAAGAGAATATGGAAATACTCTACCATCCCCCCTTCCATGCGGAGAACCTTTTTGCCATCAATCAGATGTTTCGCAGGCGCGAGCGTTTCGCTCTCTCCGCCCGCAAATTCTGATGCCACACCGCGCAGCAACATGCGGTGGTTCGGGGACACCCACAAATCAGAAGATTCTGGTATGAATGCGCCGCCGCGGATCAGAATGGGGGCCACGGCGCCAATGGCTTTGCGTTTGGTGCTGCCAATCCAACAGATCTTTTGATACCCGTTATCGCGGGTGATCACCCGATCCCCTGACGTCAGATACTCGACCGGGATTTCACCGCGATCCGTTGCGATTTTAGTGCCACGAACGAAACACAAAACATTGGTATTGTCGAAGGTCAGATCTGCGCCTGAAACCGAAGACCCACCATTCTGGATGGTCAGCGTGTTGTCAGCATCCCAACCGGCCTCGGTGTCATTCAGAATACCGTCATCTGCTTGGTCTGCGCGCATCCATTCAAGCGCAGTGGCATAAGTGTTGCCGGGGTTTGCCGCATTGTAAGCTGCAAGGTTGGTCGCGTTATAATAGCTGCTCAGATCGACAAAATCGTTGTTGGTCTGGTCGCCATCATCAATCGCCCCGGTATTGCCAAGGTTGAAGTCCGTGATCGTGTCGTTGCCTTCGACCACAAGGAAGGTGTCGTCACCTTCGCCACCGCAAAGCGTATCATCGCCGACAGATGGATCCCCCAACAAGGAATAGTCATAACCCTGAACGCTCGAAAAGGCTGTAGCCGCGTTAGCCGGATTGTTGTCTGTTGGGATGAATGTAATATCGTCGCCGGGCGACACATCCGTTGGAAATACGAGATAAGAACTATTAGAGGTATCTTGGTCAAAAGAGACGACCTGAGCCCATCCGGTTTCGCCTGTTGTATTGTTGACATACTCGACCTGTGCTACTGCATGGAATTCGGATCCTGCGGTATAGGTCGTTCCAAAGACCGTGACATCACTTGTCGTGACCTGAGGGTCACCGCTGTCCACAGGAATGCCGGGTACAAGGGCGCTGGCACTGAAATCTTCCAGCGCATTGTCGTCATCGGACACCGTTACGACAACGCTTGCCCCCCCGAAGGTTGTCGTGCCGCCCGTACTGAAAGCATCAGCAGCATTTGTACTGCCCGCCGGAACACCTGGAATTTCATCGAGAGCATATAGGTTGAGATTGAATGTACCAGGTTCGCCGCCACCGGAACCACCCGAGATCGTATCATTCCCGTCACCGCCGCAGACGATATCGTCACCAGCACCCCCATCGATGCTGTCATTGTCAGCACCGCCATCAACGGTATCGTTGCCAAGGCCTGCATCAATTGTATCATCACCGCCATTGCCGCGAATGCTGTCGTCGTTGCCATCCGCGCCGTCAATAATGTCGCCACCACCATTGGTGGCCTGACCGGAATCGTCATATCCCGGCGCCATAGCCTCGCCCGTTTCTTCGCCGTCAACAACGAGGCTGGAGACATTGGTATTGTCAAACGTCAGATCCGCGCCAGCAACGGCTGTTCCACCATTCTGGATGATCAGCGTATTGTCAGTGCTCCAACCGGCATTGGTATCGTTCAGGATTCCGTCATCATCCTGGTCCGCCTGCATCCATTCCAGAGGGTTTGTAATGATCGCTGGATCAATATCCCCTGCGGCCACCGCTGCGTCGTAGTTTGTCTGGTTATAGTACCCGCTCAGATCAACAAAATCGTTGTTGGTCTGGTCGCCGTCCGTGATCGATCCGGTGTTGCCAGTGTTGAAATCGGTGATGATGTCATTGTCGATCGTATTGATAAACGTGTCATCGCCGTCACCACCGGTGAGCACATCATCACCGGGGCCACCGCCCATAATATCGTTACCATCGCCGCCAAACAGTGTGTCATCGCCAGCTTGCGAATAAAGCGTGTCGTCACCTTCATCGCCGTAAAGAACATCGTTATCATCGCCACCATAGAAGATATCGTTGCCCGTTCCACCGTGAAGAGTGTCATCTCCGCCGCGACCGATGAGGGTATCATTGCCAGAGTTGCCCTCAATAAGGTTGGCAACATCGGAACCGGCGACGTAGTCGTCGCCAAAGCCAGTATATACGTTCTCAATATTGCTGAGCGATTGGGCCGTTGTTGCCGTTCCGGCAAAAGACCCGGTTCCCGCATTCAGATCAATGCTAGTCGCCTGGCCAAAGGCGCTGGCATCATAAAGGTCAATGCCGTCACCGCCATCAATCGTATCATTGCCGAAGGATGCCTGAATGGTGTCATTTCCAGTGCCCGCATCAATGCTGTCCGCTTGGTTGTCATAAGGCGTGCCATCATTTTGGCTCTGAAAAATATAATCATCGCCAGCGCCACCTTCGATCGTGTCGGCTCCAGACCCGCCATCAATGGTGTCGTTCCCATCCTCGCCGCGCAGAACATCGGCACCGCCGCCGCCGTCAATATTGTCATTGCCAGTGCCTCCCCAGATGAAATCTGCGACATTGTCGCCTGTGCCACCAACAATAGTGTCGTCGCCTGCATCACCAAATAGCCAGTCGCTATCGTTCGCTCCTCCAAAAATGGTGTCGTTTCCTTCACCGCCCCGAATGGTATCGCGTTCAGCACCGCCCTGAATAGAGTCGTTTCCGTCGCCACCAAGCACGCTGTCCCGGCCCTGGCCCGCATTGATTGTGTCGTCGCCGCCATAGCCGTAGATGGTATCATTGAGGCCATCGGCCCCGTCAATGATGTCTCCTTGGGCGTCGGTATACCCAATGCCCATAACATCACCAGAATCTGTGCCGTCGACCACACCGGCCACTGCGTACGAAGTTTCAGCGGCAGTCACATAGCCGCTTGAGATACCGCCAAGTGCATCGGAGGACGTGTTAGAAGTCTCGAAATCAACCCGGTAGCTTTCAGGAATTGTGCTCAGATCGCGGCTTGAAACAAAATACTCATCCTCGTTTGCATCTTTGACGCCATCCCCATCAAGATCGATGAATACGGATGTCACCCAGAAAGTATCGATTTTCGTGCCGCCACTTTGGGCATCGTAAAGCCCAACGCGATAGCTTTCCCCCGCAACGATTGCAACGTCATTGTAGACTGTTCCATCCGTAGCAACAAACGTATCGATCGTTTGTTGACTGGTATACGCCCCACCATTCAGCTGATCGTCATTCGCAGCGGAAATTGTTTCAATCCCTTCACCGCTCGAAAGGTTGTCATTGTTGTAATTGACCGTATTTGACGTGCCCGTCTGCGTATCCGTAACAGTGATATTCTGGATATGCGCCTGATCGTTTTCGATACGGTAAGACGCACCTGTCCCCCCCGCGTAACTCGCACCTGTGAAGCGGTTAACAAAGGTGCTGTTTGAGTATAGTCCAAGAGTGTAGGTAGCCATTAGAAGAGCTCCTTCGAGAGGGTTTTAATCGTATAATCGTTGAAGGAATGCCCAAAAGCATCCTCACCAGCAGCATATCCAGCTAGTCCAAAAGTATAGCTGTTTATCCTGTCACAGGTGTTCACACGGATTGATGTTGTATCAGACATAGCGATCTCCTGGGCGCCTTGTTGCGGCAGGACCAAATGTGGCCGATCCGCTGTTAGAGGGGGCTTTGCCGCGGATCATTTTACCAACTGAACAGTTAAATTGCCGTCTGCTGAACTCGTTAAGTGAACGGGTAGACGAAAATCCAACCGTACGTGCGATTTCTTCCGGTGACGGAATCTCTTGCAGGGCAAGCAAAACCCTCTCGCGCACGACCATGTTTTTCAACTCGTCAAAGGATGTGTCGTTTTCGAGAAGGCGGCGATATAATGTGCTATTGGACAACCGCAGTTTATTCGCCACATTGCCAATCTTGATCTCGACATACGGCAATTTCTCCATGACTTCCCGCGCCCCATCCAGAAAATCTCCGCAACCATCCGCTTCAGATTGCTTTAAGATCTCCTGCAGCAACAAATCATTCAGGAATTCATTAGGACCATCAGGCCGCACCTGTAAAAATTCTGTCGGATAGAAAGCATATGTTTCTTCCAAGGGGATACCAAAGTTGATTTGCACACCCACAAGGTTCTTGAAAACCGCTGCAGCTTCGTCATTCGGCACAGAGGTATTGAAAATAACCCCTTTTGCTTCTTCCGGGGCAATGTCCTCATAAATGGCCGCCATACCGAGAATGAGAAGCGTGTGAACGATGTGCCAGTTTCGCGTGCCAATGTCGTATCTCGGTCGCACCCTGATATCCATACCCTTGGGTGTCAAATTGTAGCTGACATTGACAAACGGCAGAAAGGCAGTCTTACCTTTCATCAGGTTCGCCAATGCGCTTAACATGGATTGGCTCGTGTTGAAGTAGGCGCTTGCAAGCACTTGCGATCGGGGTTTCCACAGTGACGTTGCAAGCAGCGGCCAATGCATTCCGACCGACGAATCTAGGACGGAAAACATCTGAAGCACCTGCTGCAAAGAGAAATGTTCCTCCTGGGGAAGCTCTTGCTTAAAATCTCGCAAATGAGCTCGGAACTGTGTGATAAGCTGGTCGCGCACAAATGCGGGCAGCTTCACTTCCTCTAGACTGTTCATCGTCTCCATTAAATCACCGCTAAACCACTTCAACACAGTTCAAAGCTAACAAGAGCCTGGAACCAATGGATGATCTCTTGCGTATACATTTTAGCGCAAGCGAGTAGTTCAAAACCAACCTTGCATGATTTGATTAATGTCTAATTGAGCGATATGACGTAAAACGGGATCCAATTCCGAGTGTTTTAATGTACTCGAATCAATGTCCGTTGTCAGAGATTTTGGAATAGATGACCGACTGAGCTAAGAGAGGGGCTGGTTCATGTGATTATGCGGCGGATTTGCGGTTCAGCAAGCACCGCATTCCAACGATCGTCGAGGCTAGCGGCGGTCCAAGCAACTTCGACCAGGAAAGAAGATGTTGGACCGCTAGATCACTTTGACCCGTGCATCAATCAAGGGCGGTCATTGGTTCAAGTAGGGGGCGAGTACGGCTGAGTGCTAAATCTCCCTTTAGGATTTTCCCTAGCGCTGTTGGTTAAGTCACCTGAGCCGGCTGATCTCGGGAATTGCGAAGTCGACCAATACTGCGGCGAGGACTTGCCAAGCATTGGTGTCATTGTAGTTTCCTGCGAAAGTGGAAACTAAGAAGTTTGTAGCGGGCTGTACGGTTAACCGCTGCCCACCGTTACCATTGGCAATCAAGATTGTATCTCCACTTGGTCCAGCCATAAGAAACCAAAGATAACTGTAGTTTAATCCCCATTGGGTTTCAGTCGCTATTTGTGAGCTGTCTTCGATCCATCCGGTCGGAACGACCTGGCAACCATCATAGACGCCCCCTTGCGCCACCATCACGCCGATTGTCGCCAAATCCCGCACAGTGAGTCTTAAGCCGGATGCCGCTGATGGAACCCCATCTTCCCTTCCAATCCATTCGAAAGACGTGATGCCAAGCGGCTCGAACCGTCGCAATCTCGCATATTCGTCAATTGGCATAGGCGATGCCATTGGGGCGCAAGGGCCGGGTGATGCGCCCGGCGAGGCGTTCGGCATTCCAAGGTTTATGCCAGGGTCGGGTGCCAGTCCCGAGATCGGCAATGATCTTCTCGGTGATGCGGGTGTAAATGTCGGGCTTTGCCATGTGATCCTCCATTGTCTCGTCTCTGTGCTGGACGCGGGAGGAAATGGCGGACGCAACAAGCCGGCCGTGCATGGTCAACCCGGGAGCGACAGCGAATGGAGCGGGCAGACCATTGCGCGGGCGGCGGCATCTGCCAAACCCGCGATCCCCTTGCTCGCACGGGGATGAGACGGTGGAGATCAGAGCGGTAATCCCCCTGCCCCGCCGGACCAAGATCAGATGAATGGCGCGATGACATCTTGAACAACGGCGCTCAAGTCACGCTGCCGCAAGATCCGATTGTCAGGATTCCACTCTTCTGCGCCCTCAAATCGCGCTGCGGCGGCAGGGCCATCTTTTTGATAGCCTTCAAACCCGTCGCCATCGCAAAAGCGCCGCGCGAGGATGTCGATCGCCGCTTGAACGGTTTCTGCGTGCTTGCCAGCCAGTGCGGCGTCGAATGCAGAACGCAAGGCCTCCGTTCCGCCTTTGTAGTGCTCAAGGCAATAGCAAAGGTCGTGCGCGTCTTTGGGTTCGGCTCGGTGATCGAAAGCAAACGCCTTGAGGCAGGTGAAGCTGACAATGTCGGCATGCCGGATGGTTTCGGTGGTGACGCCACCATCGTCCAGCAATTCTGCTGTGATCTCCACGGTCTCATGGTGATCCAACACCATTGCCGAGTGTGGAATGTGGATTGCCGAAACCGCACCCTCCGAAGGTAATTCCTGAAGCGCCCCACCCCTTTCGTCTCCGGCGTCCGCCAGGAACTCCAAAATCAGAACCGTGCCGTCGACCAACTCCTGCTGCCAGCGCCATGAGAGCTTTTTGCCGTCATCGTTTTCTGACCGTTTGAACCCGATGGCCCTAATATTGTCCTCAAGCGTCCGGTAGGCCTCGGTATCAGCCAGCAGTTTCATGTCGACGACGACATCTACGTCACCGGTCCCCGCATGCGCTGGTACCGCTGGGGGACGCTCCTTGATGAGGTAGCGTGGCGTCAGGCCGCCGACGAGAAAGATGGAGTCGCGCCACGGTCCCAAATGGCGGATCAGCGTGACCAGCACACGCTCACAAGCCTCGGTGACAGTTTGGTTGTAGCCTTGAATGGCCGTCGGTTTCTTCATTGCCACACCAGTTTCTGAGACCGCAGATGCTCTGCCATTTCCTTCGAACGGCCATGATCTTCCAGCAGGTCGAGATAGACTTGTAAAGGCGAGGCCATCAAGCGCTCATTCTCGTCATTCATCCTGTTACGATTTTTATTTTGCTTTGCGGCAATTAGGACCAGATTTGCGCCTTCGGAGACCTCTCGCGCATCTAAAGTCGAGATGAGCCAATCGTGCGTTCGTTTCCCAAAGGTTCGCACCGTGAGGTTCGATACATTTGAAAGATATGGCGTGTAGAATTGGGCGGCAAATTGGCCGGTAAACTCCAGATCGAAATCGTCGTAGTAGTTTGCGCTCTTGATCTCCTGAGCCATGTCCTCGGGCTTCATTCTTGGAACGTAGTACCGGGTCCGCCTCGATGCGCGACTAGTAAGAATGCTGTCCCGCCAGGCATCTAAGAGAACATCTGGTCGGACGAGCCTGCGTCGTTTCGCAGGCCCCTCCCCTTTCACCTCCAGCCAATCGCGACGCTCGAGATCCTTGAAGGTCTCGGAAACGGTTGCCGGCGATACGCCCGCATCTTCGGCAATTTCCGACCCGCTTACCCATTCGCCCGGGCGATCAAACAAGGCGTGCAAAACCTGTGCGCGGGTTCCTTTGAACACATTCATGGCGCGACGCTTGGCACGCTTGGGTTTCGGCCTCTCGATCAGCACAAACGTCTCATCGACACTGACAAAGAGCGATCCGCTCAAGTCGTGATAGGCGACCTGCTCTTCCTGAAGAAAGTCCCGAGCCCCTTCCGAAACGGAACGTGCGAGGATCATCGGAACATACCGCCGGTTGGAACTATCCAACTCCCGCAAGTATCGTTTGAGCTGCCAAACAATCTCTCGCGCGTCTCGCGGAAACACATCGCCTCGGGTTTCCACCACGAAGGCGATTTCACGACCTGCCACGATAGCGTCAAGAATTGCATCCGGGCGCAAACGCTGACCAATCCCCGCTTCCCAGGAGATTTCGCCCAAGTGAGCATTTGGAACCGCCTCAAAGCTTTCGCTTAGGCTTTCCATAAGTTCCGGCTCTATGTTCGCTATTTCTTCCATATTCACTGTTCAGCAGATTTAACTGTTTCTCCCTTATATTCGCCCAAATGTCAATATTCACTGTTCAGAAAACTTACGCATAACCACATCCCAACGATCCGAGCCCTTCTTCAGCAAACTAGGTGACGCCCCAATCAAGCAGCTTGCCACTGAGCCTGCCGTAGAAGCTGCGCTCGAGATGCAACTCCCCTGCCCCGGCTTTCTGGACAATGCCCCGCAGATATCCACCTGGAGAACCATGCCAGGAGCCCCTCAAGCGTTTCCGAGGCTGTGTTCCGACGCGGAAGACGCTCCAGGAGAGCGGATACAACTCCCAAACCGACAGCTTCACAGCGTAAGGTTTTGCGCTGAACAATGTTAAGCGACAAAGTCCCCTGCCCTGATCGCTTGCGGCCCTTACCGGTCATTCCTGGTCGACAACGTGAATGTCCGGTTTGCTGGGCACGAGAGCAAAGACTTCCCAAGCAAGTTGGGTGTCGCTGCGGTATCCCGTTACGCAGCATTCAAGGTCAATGCCTGGGCCAGCTCACTCATCTTGGCTTTAGCAGCTTGACGATCAGCCAGATCGCCAAACAGTTTATTGACCACAGCTTCGATATGAGCAGCGGCATCTTCCCGGTTCAGGCCACCAATTTGCAGGCCACATCGCAGCCAGATGCCGTCAATCAGCAAGCTGACTGCATTTGCACCATGCTCAGCTTCCGCTTCCGTCATCCCAGTGTCTTTCAACGCAGACACCAGATTGCTGTGAAGTCGGCGATAGATGACGGTCTGGATTCTCTGGAATTGTGGGTTGTGTGGCACCTCGGCGCACATCGAAATCCAACCATGGGCAACTGCAGGCCGAAAAGTTGTCGGCGAGAAGTTGGCTTCTAGGATCCCATAGAACCTTTCCCATGGGGTCGAGGCCAGGTTCATCAAGGCGACCGCCTCTTTTCTTAGCGTGGCATTGGCCTGTCGAAGGGCGGTTTCGATCAGGGTTTGCTTGTTCGAAAAATAATGCAGCACACTGGCTTTAGAGGCCCCCGTGTGATCCGCAACCCGCTGCAGCGTAGTGCCCTGCATTCCATGAACGGAAAGAACCTCGAAGGCTGCAGTGGCAAATTCCTCGCGCCTGATATCCGCAATACTTTTCCGGCCCATGAAAGCCACCTCCTGCCGCAGGAGTATAATTTATTGACTCATGGGTCAATATACCCTACTGGACCATTTATTGACCCGAGAGTCAATCAGTTGACCAACGGGAGGAGATGTCAAATGAAACGGAAATTGTTCGGTCCAACTGCAACCGCAGTGCTTGCACTTTTTACCCAACAGGCAGTTGCAAATTGTGACACTGTCCGAATGGCGGAGCCGGGGTGGTCCGATCTGGCACTGACGACTGGTGTGGCCAGCACAATACTGGAAGGGCTGGGTTACACGGCAGAAAGCGATGTCCTGGGAATTCCGGTGATCTATGAAGCCATGGTGGGCAAAGACCTGGATGTCTTCCTTGGGTATTGGGATCCTGCGATGGAAACCTACTATCAAGCCTATCGCGACACGGGCGAGATTGAGACAGTTCACCAGAACCTCGAAGGGGCAAAATTCACCTTCGCCGTCCCGAAATACGTCTATGATGCAGGCGTCACTGATTTCGCACATCTTTCTGAACATGCGGAAAAATTTGACAGCCAGCTATACGGAATTGAACCCGGTTCCAATGAGATCATGCTGGATGTGGTTGGCAAGGATGCCTTTGGTCTTGGTGGCTGGAAGGTCGTCGAAAGCTCCGAGCAAGGGATGTTGGCGCAGGTAAAACGGAGTGCGCGCAAAGAAGACTGGCTGGTATTCCTGGCCTGGGCGCCACATCCCATGAACACAGAGTTCGAGATTGAATACCTCAGCGGCGGCGATGATTTTTATGGTCCGAATTTTGGTGGTGCCACCGTGCATACCCAAGTTCGCAAGGGGTATCTGGATGAGTGCCCGAATGTCGGGAAACTCCTGACACAGATGACCTTTGACGTGTCGATGGAAAGCGAAGGTATGGGGTATATTCTGGCGGATGGCGAGAATCCCAATGATGCCGGGGCACGCCTTTTGAAGGCGCATCCGGAACACCTCGATACTTGGCTTCAGGGCGTAACCACCAAAGATGGCGGTGATGGTTTGGCAGCTGTTCGAACCCATCTTGGGCTCTGATAAATCGGCGGACGGATCGGTGAGCATGCGTAGAACCATTCCGGGTCCGTGCCCTATTCATGCGGAAATGCATGGGCGTGATGCTGCGCCCTGCATTGTCCTTCTGCTTGGGCTTGGGATGCAACTGGGTGAATGGCCCAAGTTGTTTCTGGAAAATCTGTCGCGTGATTTTCGGGTGATTTGTGTCGAAAACCGCGACATGGGGCGGTCAGGCCGATGTGGCCCGGATGATGAGCAGCTGGGCGAAATTTGCGACGGACAGGCGCCATTACTGCCCTACACATTGCACGACATGCGCAATGATGTGATGCGTGTCTTGCAAGAGCTGGATGTGCATCGCTTCGCGGTGATCGGATTTTCAATGGGCGGCATGATCGCCCAGCTTGTCGCAGAACAGGCGGGGGAGAGGTTGACGGCCTTTGCCCAGATCTGCAGCTCGGCTGGTGAAGCGGATGCCGCAATTCCCACGCCAGCCCTAAGGCGCTTCAAACGTATTGCGAGCGGATTTGAAACAGAGGCCGAGATGCTGGAATGGTTCGAGGATGACCTGATCTGGTGCGCCGCCCCTTCCACGATGACCCGGTCAGAGGCCAGGGAACTGGCGACCGCTATGCGAAATTCCGGCTTCACAACCGGGGGGTATGCCAGGCAACTGGCCGCGATCCGGTTTTCCGGCGACCGCGCCAATGCCCTGAAAGGGATCGCAGCACCAAGCCTAGTGATTGGGGCGGATCAGGATCGTTGCCTTGCCTCCGAGAGTTCACATCGAGCCCACGCGCTGATCCCGAAATCTGAGCTCAGGATGTTCGACGGCGTAGGCCACAGCCTTGATGAGGAGATACTGCGGCACCTCGAACATTGGCTTGTGACGACCATCCAGACCGCACAACCCAAGACGCACGCAGAAACGTAATTGGACCGGCACATTCGTGCGGGGGGAGAAACACAGAAATGGAATGGTTGGAAGACAACAAGATCCCGCTTGGGAAAGCCGTGCAACATTTCATAGAATGGCTGACTGATGGGTTTTATTGGGTATTTGATGCCTTATCCGCTGCACTTGAGGCGGTCATCCATATGCTGCTTTGGCTGCTTCAGGCCCCACATCCTGTCAATCGGCATTGAACTTTGTCCCCCTATAGGCGCCCAATATTGACCCCCCTTAGTGCTGAGCAGGCCCGTCGCTGCGTAGCCCTCACATAGCGCAGCGGCGGCGGGCCTGCGGGGTTTCGGATTTGCGCTATGCGCGGTTTTTGAAGCGCCAGCTTTCGTTGCCGGTCTCGATGATCTCGCAGTGGTGGGTGAGCCGGTCAAGCAGCGCGGTTGTCATCTTTGCATCGCCGAAGACACTGGGCCATTCTCCGAAGGCCAGGTTGGTGGTGACGATGACAGATGTCCGCTCGTAAAGCTTGCTGATGAGGTGGAACAGAAGCTGGCCGCCAGTCTGGGCGAAGGGCAGATAACCGAGTTCGTCCAGGATCAGGAAGTCGAGGCGGGAGATCAGGTCGGCAGTGCGCCCCTGCCGTTCTGCGCGGGCCTCGGCGTCAAGCTTGTTCACCAGATCGACGACATTGAAGAACCGTCCGCGGCACCCGGCCCGGATGCACGTCCGGGCGATGCTGACGGCGAGATGGGTCTTGCCGGTTCCGGTGCCACCGATCAGGACGAGGTTCCGCTGATGGTCGAGGAAGTCACCGGTGGCCAGATCGCGGATCAGGGTCTCGTTCACCTCGGCTGCTTCGAAGTCGAACTCTTCGAGCTCTTTGGCGAGCGGCAGCTTGGCGATGGTCATCTGGTATTTGACCGATCTGGCCTGCTTCTCGCGGATCTCGGCGGTCAGCAAATCCCCGATGATCTGCTGGGGTTCGTGCTGGCGCTTGACGGCGGTGGTCAGGACCTCGTCATAAGCGGCCCTCATTCCGTAAAGTCTCAGCTTCCCCATCGCATCGATTACGTCGGATCGTTCCATCTGTTTGTCTCCTCAAGCTGTCATATCGGTTGCAGTCGGCAATGGGCTCACAGGCCAGCTTCAGTGCATCTGGCGTTGTAATTGTCAGGGGTGGCGGCGGTTCGCGGTGCCGGGCCAGGATGTTCAGAACAACCCCGGCGGAATGGACATTGTGGGCAAGAGCTTCGGCACAGGCTGCTTCTACCGCGTCGATCCCATCGGTCAGCACGGCGCTCAGGATGTCGACCATCTGTCGGTCGCCGCCCGGCTGACGTTCCAGTTTGCGCCACACGCGACGGATCGGTACCGGCAAGTCCCATTCCTTGAAGGGCGCGCCGTTGCGAAGGGCGCCGGGCTTTCGGGCCAAAACAGGTATGTAATGCAGGGGATCGAAGATGGTTTTGTCGCGTCCGAAGGCCCGCTCGTGCTGGCCGACGATCCGACCGTCCTGCCAGCATTCCAGCCGATCGGCATACGCCCTGATCTCCACCGGTCGCCCCACGGCACGGGCATCAACCGAGTATCGGTTCTTGTCGAACCGCACGAGGCAGGTCTTGGATACAGAGGCTGGGACCGCGTGGAATCCATCGAACGGGCCGACGTAAGGCACCAGGCTCGGGCGCTCCTCTTCGAACACTTCCCAGATGGTCTTGTCGCGCAACTCCGGATGTTTGTTCGCCTTCGCGTAATCCCGGCACCGGTCTTCCAGCCAGGCGTTCAACTCGGCATAGGATTTGAACTTCGGACGCGGCACGAAGAAGCGCCGCCGGATCACGCCCACCTGGTTCTCGACCTGGCCTTTCTCCCAGCCTGATGCGGGTGTGCAGGCGACCGGATCGACCAGATAATGGCCACACATCTGCTGGAACCGCCGATTGTAGGCGCGATCCTTGCCGACGAAGATCGCATCAACCGCCGTCTTCATATTGTCGTAAATGCCCCGGGCACAGGCGCCGCCGAAGAAGGCGAACGCGTTGTCGTGGGCGTCGAACACCATCTCTTGCGTCTCGCGGGGGTAAGCCCGGACATAAGGCATCCGGCTATGGCTCAGGCGGACATGCGCGACCTTGATGGTCGTGGTGACGCCATCGATCAGAACAACCTCGTGGCTCCAGTCGAACTGGTACGCTTCGCCCGGGTCAAAGCTCAGAGGCACATAGGCCGCCGCCGAGGCTTCGCGTGTTGCCTTCGACCAACTCGCTGCATATCGGCGCACCGCATCATAGCTGCCGTCATAACCCCGGTTGCGCAGCTCTTCGTAAATCCGAACCAGGGTCAGCCGCTGGCGCTTGGGCTGCCGACCGTTCTCGGCCAGCATCTCATCCAGATCAGAACGCCAGGGATCGATCTTGGGGCGAGGCTGCGTGGACCGGTCATAGCTGAACTCCGTTGATCCTGACCGCACCACCTTGCGCACCGTGTTCCGCGACACTCGCAGCTCACGGCAGATCTGCTTGATCGACTTGCCTTGGACAAAATACGCCCGCCTGATCTTCGCAATCGTCTCCACAACCAACATCCCCAACGCGCTCCCTCAATCCTTTGAGGAAGCTTCTGAACAGAATTATCGGGGGGGTCACTTTTGGACGCCGATTACCCCAATACAGGGGTCAATTTTGCATGCCGGTTCACACTGCGACGTCACCCTGGGACAGCCCACTATGCTGACGCGAGCCGTTCCAAAGCAGCCATCAAAGGCATTGCACGAACGCCGCCCTGCCCGGGCACGTCCTTTTCATCGGCATAGACGAGGATCCGTTCCGAGACTTCCAACTCTTCGGCTGCGATGTGAAACCCTCGCGTGACTTTCGGCGAGGTCGTCCGCTTGATTTCAATGCCCCAAATCTGGCCTCGAGGAAGCTTCAAAACCAGATCAATCTCCGCACCGGCTGATGAACGATAGAAGCTCGCCTCGGTCCCGCGGGGAGCGCCAGCAATCAGGTTCTCGATGCAGAAACCTTCCCAGCTGCCGCCAACGACCGGATGCCCCAGCAAGTCTTCCCATGCCTCGATCCCTAGAAGCGCATGGGTCAGTCCGGAATCTCGTATGTAGACCTTGGGCGACTTGACCAGCCGCTTGCCCGCATTGGAATGCCAGGGCGGCAATCGCCGTACCAGCATCAGATCAACAAGCAGATCAAGATACCGTGCAATGCTTTGTCCCGAAACACCAAGATTACCTGCAAGCTTGGCTGCGTTGAGAAGCCCCCCTTGCTCGTGCGCAAGCATTGTCCAGAACCTTCGCAATGTTTCGGCGGGGATGCGCAACCCGAATGAGGGGATGTCGCGCTCAAGATAGGTCCTGATGAAATCTCCCCGCCAAGTGAGGCTGGCCCGATCGCTCTTCGCAAGGTAGCTGTCGGGAAAACCGCCACGCAGCCACAGAGTGGATATCATATCCGAACCAACCTCTGGCAGCATGAATGGTGTCAATTCATGATAGCTGACCCGACCCGCTAGCGATTCTGCACTTTGATGCAAGAGTGCGTTCGTCGCAGATCCCAACAACAGGAATTGCCCGGTCCGATGCCCCTGCCTGCGCCGACGGTCGATTTGTCCGCGTAAAGCGCCGAACAAATCTGGCAAGCGCTGGACTTCATCGATCACGACGAGGCGCCCCATCTGTTCGTCGAGATAAAGATCAGGTTCTTCCAGAATCTGGCGATCCGCAGTCCGCTCCATGTCGAGATAGACCGCATCGCGGCTTTCCGCTATGTCCTGAGCAAGCGTCGTTTTGCCAACTTGTCTCGGCCCAAGCAGGACAACTCCCGCTTGGTTCTCCAGTGCGTCTTCAACTGATTTTCTATGACTGCGCTCGATCATACCTTGCATTTATTCCATGCAGTGGAATATTTGCAAGGTTATTTTCAGAGAGTTCGTCCAATTGAAAGGCTTCATGGAGCCGCTATTTCCATCATACCCACATCTTCTAGCTGTTCCCGATCCGGCAGATCAGCGAGGGTTTCCAACCCGAAAGCCACCAGAAACTGTTCCGTCGTCACAAATGTATATGGCGCACCTCGTCTGGGCGCGCGCGGCCCGGTTCCGATCACCCCCCGCGCATGCAGTCGCCCTATCAGGTCACGGCTGATTTCTTTGCCGAAAATTTCCTTCAGACCATCCCGCGTAATTGGCTGATGATAGGCGATGGCGGCCAAGACTGCGACATCGAACTCGTTCAGGTCCAGAACCTGATCACTAACATCCGCCGCAGCGCGGATCGAAGAAGCATAGGCAGATCGCGTCCTGAACAACCACCCACCGGAAACCTGCGCAACTTCAAAAGACCGACCCTCGAGATCGGCGGCCAGATCCTCAATCAGCAGATCGACCGACACGTTCCCCACCACACGCGCCAGGTCCTCGCGCGGCACGGGTGAGGCGCTGGCAAAGAGCACCGCCTCGATCCGGCGCATCCATTCGCGCCAGCGCAGCTCTGGTGGCAGGTCGGCCAGTTCTCGGTCAATTGCGGGTGCCGGGTGATCCTTGGCCATCGCTTAAACCCCATACAGCCGAAAGGTGTTTCGCCCGGTCAATTCACGGATCGCACCAAGGTCCACCAGCCGGTCGCACAGCCGTCGCGCCGCGCGATCAGGCAAAGGCAAAGCCGCAGGTGTCAGAGCATCGCGAGTCAGGAACATCTTAACCGCCTCACCAGCCCCTTTCGCCCGGAGTTTTGGAGCCACCGCTGCGAGACGGGCTGTTCGTCGTGTCAGATCAGCGGCGAGGTGACACGTCTCGACCACTGAAGAGGCGGCAGCGCGATGGCAGGATAAACGAAGGTCATCACCTTGCTTGCGCAGGTCAGCGCGTTTCAGACTAGTTGCGAACATTGGCACCACATGATCCCAACCAAGAGCCTGCGAAAGAGCCGCATCGGCCAGAATCATCGCAGCTAGTTCTGCACGGGGTGCCTCAGCCAGAACCGTCTCCAGAACTGTCGCCACCTTGGTGACCGGAGCTCTGGGCCCCGCGTCCAACCAGTCGGCAATCTGTCCAGCCTCAACCCAGGGTATCGCCCGGTGCAGCGCCTTGATCGACACCGGTCGCTCTGCCGTGCGCCGCCAGGACAGATAAGTTTCCCCAGCCGGGCCCGGCAGGTCGCCGGGGCGCAGCAGATGAACCGCATCCCGCAACTCCCCCGCACGTTCTGGACGCCCTGAATCTGCAACACAGGCCTCAGCCGCGCGCAATGCCAGGCGTTCCCGCAACAATCTCTTGGGCACCTCTGGGCGGTTCACCACCATATGCAGATGGGACAGCGCAGTTCCTGACAAAAAGGCGACATCTTCAAGGGTTTCGGCGCGACCAGCCGTGACCCAACGCGGTGGTTGCGCTAGGCTGTCACCAGCACTGTTCAAGGGAAGCCGTCCATCTTTCATACGGCAAGCCTATTTCATAACGGCGCTTTGTTCCAGAAAATACAGCACTAACCGCCCCTCTGTGCAAATCCCAATTACGTCCAATAAGTTTGCATTATCGGACGTAAATAGGCTATGCTGCAGCACAGTCTCAAATACGGTGGATTTTCGGGAAAATGGTGGCCTCAGACAGCGAGAAATCGAGCTCAGCGTCCCATGATGCGATGAACGATGACGAGCGCGACGAGAGTGCTCCCATTGACAACGACACGATCACCCTACCCTCTCACGTCGCCGGGTCCGGCACCCTTGACCGGCTGGTTGACACCGCGCGCGACTACGCCAAGGCCTCGACAGCGGAGAACACCAACAAGGCCTATGCAGCCGACTGGAAGCATTTTGCGCGCTGGTGCAGGCTGAAAGGAACGGATCCCCTGCCCCCCTCGCCTGAGATGATCGGTCTCTACCTGACCGACCTGGCCGCACCAACAAACGGCACCCCTGCCCTATCCGTTTCAACCATTGACCGCCGATTGTCCGGCCTAGCCTGGAACTACGCACAGCGTGGATTCTCCCTCGACCGCAAGGATCGGCACATCGCCACCGTGCTGGCCGGGATCAAACGCAAGCATGGCAAACCGCCTGCGCAGAAAGAAGCGATCCTGCCGGAAGACATCCTCGCCATGGTCGCCACCCTGCCCTTTGATTTGCGTGGGTTGCGCGACAGGGCGATCCTGCTGATCGGCTATGCTGGCGGTCTCAGACGCTCGGAAATCGTCAGCCTGGATGTCGGAAAAGATGACACGCCGGATTCCGGAGGTTGGATCGAGATCCTCGACGACGGCGCTGTGCTGGTGCTGAATGCCAAGACCGGCTGGCGTGAGGTCGAGATAGGACGGGGTTCCTCGGACCAGACTTGCCCGGTGCATGCGCTCGAGCAATGGCTGCACTTCGGAAAGATCGATTTCGGGCCCGTGTTCGTGCGCACCTCGCGCGACGGCAAGAAAGCGCTGGAAACGCGGCTCAACGATAAACATGTGGCGCGCCTCATCAAAACCACCGTGTTGAAATCCGGCATCCGGTCAGAGCTGCCCGAAAAAGACCGGGTCGCCCTGTTCTCGGGTCACTCCTTGCGCGCCGGGCTTGCCAGTTCGGCCGAAGTCGATGAGCACTATGTCCAGAAGCAGCTCGGGCACGCCTCTGCCGAGATGACCCGCCGCTACCAGCGCCGACGCGATCGCTTCCGGGTGAATCTGACCAAGGCCGCAGGGCTTTGAATGCGATCAACCTTCATTGCCTTTGAGCGCTGTCAGCGCCGCAATGTGACGCGGCAGATCGCTGCGGGAATGCAGAATATCGACGATAATGACTTCCTCAGGCCGGTCCAGAAACACCAGAAAGTGCTCCCCTGCCCGGAGATATCGCAGGTCTGCGGCGTCATCGACCAGGATTGAGCAGCTTCGGCTATGTGCCTGACCATTCACGATCGCTTCGCAACGAGATAGAAGTTCAGCCTCGTAAATGTCTGCCTGGCGAAGCCCAAATCTTTCAATGGTCCAGCGGGCAATCTCGACCAGGCTTTCTTCCGCGCGGCGCGTCAGCCGAAAAGATCGGCTCATGACGTGGTCCGTGCCCTCGCAAAGGCCCGTCGAACCGCATCCACGCCGCTTCCTTCGGCCAACTCCCCGCGTTCTGCCTGCTGAAGACCTTCGAGCAGGCCGCCCCGAATACTGGCAAGCTGCGCTTCTTCTTGCTCCAACAACCGCAACCCCGCCCGCATGGCCTCGCTCACGTTCTGGTACCTGCCGGACGCGACCAATGCTTGGACCAGCTGATCCTGGGTTTCGGTAAGGACGACATTGCGTGTCACCATGGCATAACTCTCCTCATTGGCAATATATGCCAACGCCGTTCGTCTATCAACATCTTCACGCCGCCTGTCCACTAAGCCTGCCATAGAAGCTGCGCTCGAGATGCAGCTCCCCTGCCCCGGCCTTTTGGATCATACCGCGCAAATATCCACCCGGAGACGCCACTTCACCGGCGCAATGCTTGTCGAAGGTCAGAACCAGCGCCGCTGTCGCTATTTGCGGCCCAAGTCGGTCCTGCGCGAGGTTCCAGGCATGTTCTGAGACGCCGATCATCGGTCTCAACTGCCCGGCAACCCGATGCAGATCGCCCCAATCCTTCAGATACCCGCCCAAATTGCGCGCCCAGGACGCGAATTCAGGACAAGCCTGCATCACGGTCGGCAAATCAAGCGCTGCACCGCGTTTCTTGCGGGTTTCAGCAACCCAATCTTCCAACTCCCTATCAACTTGCTCTTCGGGTGGCGCATTGGGCACCACGCCTGCCGCTTGCTCAGTTTCTGAGCGATTACAGGTTACAGGGTTAAGTTGGGTTGTAATTAGTATATGAGGTTCAGAAATGACCTCCCTGGGGTCCAATTCTTGAGTCTTTTCACTGACTTGTTCGATGGATTCATCAGTGTTTTCCACAACCTCATCCGCCCGAACGGCCTTGATATAAGCCGCCTCGACGCGCTCCTGAAGCTCCCTGAACCATGCCAGGAGCCGCTCAAGCGTCTCCGAGGCCGTGTTCCGACGTGGAAGACGGTCCAGGAGGTCCTCGAACAGCCCTGAAAGATGCTCCCAGGGCCCTCTCAGCGCCGCGTGAGACGCCGCTTCGATCCGAGCGCGGATCATACGGCGTGCAACCGTGATCTGGCGCTTCAGACGCTGACAGAGCTCACGCTCGGCCTGCAGTTCGGCTTGTAGCTGCTCGAATTCCTCGACACGCGCTGACAGCGGCGACAGATCGAAGCCATAGGCCTCGATGATGCGCCCGTCAGCGTCCCTGTGGCCCCATCTCTTGCCGTTAGGGCTGTCCTTAAAGGAAATCACCCCGATCTCGGCCAAGCGTCGTGCATGGCGCTTGAGCGCCGAGAGCGAGAAGCCCGTCTGCTCCATCAGATAGGCATTGGACGCCCAAACGATCGGGCGTTGCCCTTCTTCCCAGTCCTGGGCCTGTGTGAATGCCCCGAGCGTGTCGAGAAGCAGCATATCGCCAGCCTTGAGACCTATATGAGCGCCTACGCGCTTCACGGCAACGAAGGCCTGCGATTTGGGAACGGCAGCCTTTTCCCCGGCCTGTGCGTGCCGTTCAGCGACAGCGAGTCTGGCCGTCGCTTTGCGCCAGCCCGAGGGTTGGTTGATATTGGACATACCTCCACCGTTCTGAGGCATGCCTGTCCCAGTCGCTCCATGCGGAGCATCATTGAATTTCTTCATTTTGCTATGCAGGCACAGAAAACCTGTTCGCCCAAAGACGTTTTTCGTTGTTTAGCGATTCGCGGGCTGCTAGGATTGTAGTGTCAAAACAAATCGCGCCTTGTGCGCAGCAGCCCTCGGGACTTCGGTTTCGAGGGTTTTCTTTTTGGTGCCGTTCTCCTTTCTGCTCGTTGCCTCCGTTTTGGCGGTTAACAACTGTTAAACGCCCCTATCCTTCGTGGTTTTCTGATTGAAACCGCTCGAAGGAATCCTGAATTAGCTGGTCCAGATTTTGGTCCAGCCAATTTGCAAATTGCGTGTTGTCCCCTGCCCTCTTGACGGATAGCGAGAGGCCGGACTTTCCACTCTTGATCTGAACACCGGGAAGTGGCGAGCGTTCCTCAATAGACCGTTCTTGCTTTCCGCGCTTGCCGATCTCCTTGAGCACGAGTTCCAAACGACCGTCGGATTCCAGTTCACTGGATCGACCAAGAACTCCCAGGGCTGCTTTCTCGGTCAGCTGCTCCTTCTCAAACGCCGTCGCGAGGCTTGTCCACTTCGGGCGCCCTGCCCCCGGAGCCGCGCCGATTGCTTCACCGACGGCGCAAGGAACCAGGCGATTGATACGTTCAAGCTGGGACAGCGTGTTTTTGCTGATTGCCAAGGCCTGGCAAACTTCTGCCCGGGAGTATCCCTGCTCCAGGATCGCTTGCGCAAAACGAACACGTTCATAGTAGCTCAGTTCCGCACGGCCGGCATTCTCAAGCCCCTTTGCCATCAAGGCGTCTGTATCGTCGAGCGTTCGGATTAATGCCCGCACTGGAATACCAAGCTGCCGACATGCGAGTATCCTTCGCTGACCGTAGATCACTTCGAAATGCCCATCGCGCTCCTTGGACGGTCGAAGAAGAACGGGCACCTGCTGTCCCGCTTCAGCAATACTGGATGCCAGGTCCTGGATCGATTCATTCGGCTCAGCGTTGTTAACAGCTGTTAACTCGATATCGAGCCGGTCCTTGGGACCCCAAGCCACGATGAGGTTTGTATCGATATCCTGAATACCGCCGAGGCCTGCGCGAACAGACCCAATGGTCCCTTTGGGCAATGTCCGATGCGCCCGTTCTGAACCACTGTCTTTTGCGGCTTCAGTCGCCGCAGTAATCGCGGCCATGATGCCGGTTTTGTTTTTCCCCATTGCCATGATTACCGCCCCCATGCCTGCTGAAGCATTCCCGCGATCTCAGCACCAACCGCATCCATGCTGTTTTTAGCGCGATCGTAGGTCGACCGTGTCATCTCGGAACGCGCGACCTCGTAGATCGACATCTTGAGCATCGATGCGTCGCCAATAGCCGTACTACGAAGGCCCGTCGCACTAACCACACGGTCCTGGAACAATGCACGCATCAGACTCACGATCTGCTGACTTGGAATATCGCTCGGGTCATCGCGCGTTATGAGGAACGAAAAGAAATCATGATCCAGCTTGACGCCTGTGTCTTCGATCACGCCCAAATAGGCGGAGGTCATCTCGACAAATTGCTGTGTGGAAGCCAGGTCGAGCATGCTCGGTGTCATCGGCACGATGACCGAGGTGGCCGCATATAGGCCCGTCAAAGTTAGAAACCCAAGTGCTGGTGGGCTGTCAATGACCACCACATCGTAATTGCTCTCCACGGACTTGATCGCATTGCTGAGCTTCTCAAAAAAGGCCACGCCGCGGCCAGCATTGACTGCAGTCTCGGTTTCGAACTCGCTCAGCACAAGACGAGCTGGCGCGAGATGGAGACCCGGGAAGTAAGTTTCCACAATGGCCTCCGACATGGACACCGGATCCTCGTAGCGGAGCGCGTCATAAATTGACGCGCCTTCAAACTCCAGTTCCGTCTGAATCCCGCAAAAACCCGTGAGGCTTCCTTGCGGGTCTAGGTCAATCGCCAGGACCCTATAGCCGCTCAAAGCAAGGTAGTGGCAAAGGTGGATGGCGGAAGTGGATTTGGCAGAACCTCCTTTGAAGTTCATCAGCTGAAGGACCTGGAGCTTGTCACCCTCGCGACGCCCAGGAAGGTACTTTCCTGGAGTACGCGAGCTCGCCTCAAACAGGTGACGTGCCTGCAGGATCTCTTCACCGGAGTAAAACCGACGCCCATTCTTGATGACTTCAGGCTCAGGAAGAGACCCTTCACTGTGGCATTTGCGTAGGAACTGACCTGTCACGCCGAGCAGTTCAGCAGTCTCTGTTGCACTGAATAGTCTCAAATTCTTGCGCTGATCAGGCGCATAAGCCTGCTGAAGATGTGTGGTGAGCGCCGTGTGTAGACGCGCCGCCATCTGGCTTGTAAGTTCGGATTGAGAGGCCGCTTCGATGGGTGCCGTCTGAAACATAGTTGCAATTTCTCTGCTCGAACGCGCTTATTTGCGCAACTTGACTCTAAAGGCAGTGATTCACCTTGCTAAGTCAAGGATTTTTCCACAATTTGTGCTGCCGAACCAACGGGCTACTAGGGAAGCGATACTGCCCCGACGAGTTAACAGCTGTTAACAGCGCCGGAGAAATGGGTGCACCGGGCTAGGACACGGCCCGGTGCAGGTCTTATTGGGCTTCCTTTGGACCCCAAGGAATGACAGCCTGAAGCGTGTCATCATCCTGGTTTGCGGCCTTGCCCAGATTGGCGTTGAAACCAAAATCCCGGATGCTCATTGTGAAGTAGTCAGCACCGGTATCACGGTTCTGCTTCTTCCAGATGCCACCGCATTCGACCAGGCGACCACGAGGGGAACGGCCAAGGACACGGTGCGTAGGGGCCATGGGATTGTCACTTGTGACCGGCTCGACAGTGATGTCGATGTCGAAGGTCAGAGTGGAGATTGAACCGACACCTTTGGCGTCTTCAATGTTTGCGCTTTCGAATTTGATGCAGTTCGTGGTCATTGTTGTGCTCCTTCATTTGGTGTTGCAATGATGGTCAGAGGGCAGGGGCTCATGACACGAACACACCGCAGGCGTAGCGGAGCGAAGAAGGGCAGGGGGACTGAAATTTGCAGCGCGAGGAATGCCCGACAGGGCAGGGGACAATTCTGGCACCCGCCCTTTGTGTTCGGGGCGGACCCTGCGACCAGCATGTCATGCAAAACCGCATGAAGGGGTACTTGACCACACTGAATGAACTGAAATTGCCAAACAAAGGAGATATCGCTCGGTTGTGCAGTTCCAGTCTGACCACTCCTTCAGCCAGAAAGCTGGATTTGCCAAGCACCGGAGGGACCTTTGGCAACACCGAACCCGCCTACTTCTCGGAAACAGAGGCCTTTGCCTCGTCCAATGGGCTTCAGCTCTGATACGGTGCCCCATCTTCGACCACAGCCACATGTTCCTGCGCGATCGAAGTCAAAGGATTACGGAAGTAGTGCTCTCGAAGCATCTCCCTTAGCGAGACATTGGACGCCTGGTCGGCATAGATCTTGAGCGCAGCCCCGTCTTTCCAATCAACCGTATACCCATCACATTCTTTGGCCTGTCGTTCGAGCCACTCCAAAGCAGATGCTGCGAAGATTCCATTCGTCCATATTTCAAAGTGAAAAGGCCGCTCAACTTCCTTGAACCCAGTGTTTAGGATGCGGTGGATCAGAGGAACACGGTTGTCATACCACCTCTTGACCTCCCTCTCGCTGACACGACCCCCGGGGTTCTTTGCTTTGCATTCCACGATCAAAAAGCCTGCATGATTGTCCTTGTCCAATTGGACATCAATTTCGGCCTTTTCCCCGGTGCTAAGGTTCGCGACCTTGAAACCCGTCTTCAGAGAGCCTCCCTCGACATCTTTGACCAGGCTGCCGACCACCAATTCGAATAGTGCTCCCCGAATATTGGCTGACGCCCCCTCTATTCGTGTGAGCGCTTTAAGCACCTTTGAAAGATGATCGGGGTTCACGGCCGCAGTCGCGCCGGTATCAGTAAGGAGACGAACAAGATCTCGAAGCGCCTTTGCGAGTTCAGATCCAAAAAGCGTCTCGGGGGTTATAGCCAAGATACCCTTGCTCTTTGCCAACTCGAAGCCTTTCTGCGAGAAGACATCAGCAACCAGCACAGGCATGATCCGTCCTACTTTCGCTGAAAATGCCGCTCCATCGCATTTACGAACGAAGGCTTCGACTGCGGCTTCATCGGTCACATCATGCAAGTTGATGTCGCAAGCGAAAAATCCCGGCTTTGGCTTCCCGTTGACGACTTGCAATAGGGGGCGAAAATAGGCGGGCGCCGTTATGTCGAAAGTGAAACCCGAGACAATGGCCGGGTCATCCTCATCGCGCATGTTGAATTTATTGTAGCTTCCCAGACCGAGGCGGCGTGCCCATTCCTTGATGCCGTGAAGCGCCACGAATTCTGCGAGCTCGTTCGCGCGTATCAACTCGATTGGAGCCGACCTCAGATAGGCGGCTTGAAAGAGAACATATGCTTGGTCGTTGAACGTTTGCTCTTCAAGCATTTTGATCGCGATTAGTCGTTCGAGGATAATATCCGGAGATAGTTGTCCTTTGCGTGAAATGGGTGCTCCGCTTATCTGCGCAAAGCGCTCGCGTCGACACATGCCCCCCCGCGCGCGAAGGTTTGTGATCGCTGCCCAATAGCTCTTCCCGTGCGTATAGAATGCGCTTTCAAGATTTCGCCAGAACCAGACAGTGCCATAGTCCTCCGGACGATAAATGAACCTGGTATTCTTCTCGAAACGAATACCCGCAAGCTTTGTGTAACCTTCTGTGGCCCGTTGCACCCTTTTTCGCGCCGCAGCATCACTCACTCCCTGTTCCTGAAGCCGCGAGATATACGTTGTTGTGAGTGCAGGCCCGATGTTCAAAATGAGCGCATTGGTATCGTCTGTCGTCATCACCAAACCGGCTAATTTAAGTCAATGTCACACTGCTCTATTTATAATATGTTCTCTATGCACGGGTGGGTAAAATTGATCTCAGACCAGGTCGAATTATTTTTGTTCAACATCAATATGTTACAAAGCACCTCACCTCCTTCTTGTCGGACATTTGTCCAACCAGCGCCAAGATATCGCTTCGAATTCTGTCCCATCCATCTCTCAAACGCCAGTTTTTTCAAACTCAAGCCAAGAGTGTCGCGCGCCTACTAGATGTGGGCCGGGGCCACCGATTGTACACAGCACCGCCTTCGCGGTGTTCCCGCGCGGACAGCGCCGGTCCGGCGGCGGGGCAAGGGGCTCGGCCTTCTGCCCCGTCGCCGGACATTTTTGCGGGCCTTGGTCCTTGATAACTACCTCGCAAAAAAAAGAAGCCCCGCGTGATGCGGGGCCAGTTGGGTCTCCCCACGAAGGAGCCGTCAGGTGCAGTCGGGCACCCATTTGTCGAGTTTGGCTTTTTGATCGTGCGTCAGGCCCATGAGTTTCTGGGTGGTGGGATCGCTCACGAGCTTTTCCATCTTTTCGGCTTTTTCCACCTTCTTAAGCTTGGCGAAACTGGCGACACGCTCGTCGCGGGCATCACAGTCGAGGAACTCGCAAAGCAGATCGACCAGATGACCGGCTGAAACCCGCGAGAAGAAATTCTCTGCTGTGGGCGTCCAGTGCTTGCGGATATCGGCACCGGCCTCGTCGGCGATCAAGCCGAAGAATTCCGCGCCGCCAGCTCGATAGGGCAGGGTGCGTGTGATCGCCTCGGTGATCTGGGCGTTGCGGGCTTTTTTGCCGGTCTCGCGGAAAGTGGCGAAGGCTTCCGACAGGTCTTCAAAGCGACTGCCTTTCTGCCAGTATTCGCTGGCATCAATCCCATGCTCAAGACGCGGTTCGCAGGCAAACCCATCCTCGACGCTTGGTGCGTTGGTCGGGCGGGCCAACCGAACGCCGAAGATACTTTCGAAACTGCCCGAGGCTTCCGAAAGGCCAAAACCAAGCAGGTCCAGAACCAGTTCGGGTTTGGCCAACAGGGCTGCCTGCACGGAAGCCAGCCGGATCGCCTGCATATCCGTCACCAGTTTTTGCGAGTAAGGGGATTTCGGGGTTTCGGGTTTGGTGGTTTGCGGCGCTTGCAGGATACCGGCCTCAATGGCGGCTTTTTTGTCTTCGGAGCGGACCAGACCGGCGGTGATCTCAGGTTTGCCCGAGCTGTTCACAAGGATGATGCAGCCCGCATGGGCTTTCTGTTCCCCGGAATAGTCGCCGTCGAGAATGGCCTGCAATTCCGAGAGCCGTGCTTCGCCGTCTTCGTCCAGAACACCTCCATTGGCCAAGTCTGCCAACTCGTCGTATTCCTCAGCTTCTTCCTCGGTTAGTTCGCCCTCGATGGGGTAGAGGCGCGCCAGTTTCATCTGGTCCAGCTCGTAGTAGTTGAGCCAGGCCTCGGGCCGGGCTTCGGCCCATGCCCAGGCTTGGGCCGCGACCAGATCGGCCCGGGCCGCGTCCAGCTTCTCGGCGAACAGGTGATCCAGCAGGGCAGGGGAGGCGAGAAAGACTTCGTCGGAGAAAAGATCGCGTGTAACCGTGCCGCCCTCGGCTTCATAGGCCTCGATCTCGACGAACTTGGCACGGCGGTCTGTGGCCTTGATGGCATCGGGGTGCAGCGCGTTCTTGATCGCGGACTCGGAGACAGCTTGCCCTTTCACCTGATCCAGAAGGCTCAGGGTCAGGGTCTCGTCATCGGAAAGCGTGAAGGCCTTGGCGGTACCGAGGCTGATTTCACCCGCCGCCAGCGCGTCCAGCACCGGTACGGGCAAACCAGCCAGTGCCAGCCGCTGATAGACGCGGGCTTCGGTCACGGCAAAGGCGAGAGCGATTTCTGGGACGGTTGCCCCGCGTGATTTCATGCGTCCGAAGGCGCGGATTTCGTCGGCGGGGGTCATGTCTTCGCGGGCCGCGTTCTCGGCATTTGCCCAATCTTCGGCCTCGGCGGCATCTGCTGCCAGCTTGACCGGGACCGTGGTGAAGGGATGGGTATCGGATCGCTCGGCGATCATCTGGATGGCGCGGAGACGGCATCCGCCCGCGACGATGCCGACCTTGCCCTCTTCGTCCATGAGGCCTGCGAGATTATGGATGAGGCCGAAACGTTCGATGCTGTCGGCAAGGCTTTCAATATGCGCCTCGGAAACCGCTTTGCGTGGGTTCAGATCGGAGATGAAGAGCATCTCCAAGGGGATTTGCAGGATCACAGCGCTGGCGGTGTCAGTTTGGATGGTCTGTTGCTTGGTCATTGGTTTGTCCTTTCGGATGGTTGTCAGGCCCGCTCGGAGCGCGGCTCAGGCGCTCGGCGGCTGATTTTGTGGATGGGGTAGGGGAGGGGGCCGGAACGCTTGGACGCCCCGGCCCCAGTGGCGTCACCACCAGCAGGAATAGATCACGGTCGATCCCTGTTCGATCTCGGCCCGCGCCCATGCGCAGAACTCGAGATCGTAGTCGTGGTATTCGGTGGCCTGCTCGTCTTGGAACTGGTGACCATAGAAGAACCCGCCCTCGCAATGAGGTAGTGCGCTTCCCTTCACCGCTTGTTCCAGCGTGTCGATGTCGGCGATTTCCAGTTTCAACTCGCCGCAGTTCAGATCGGAGGCCGAAAGCCCGGTCCGCTCGGTGTAGAGCGCCTCCATGAAGGTTTGCAGCTTGGAATGCTTGCGCCAGACGAATTTTGGGCTTTCGCCTTCATCGCCGCTCTCGGGGGTTTTGACAAATGCGTATTGATCAAGGCCCATTGGCCAACTCCTTCTCAAAGTGGGAGCGGCGCGGTGCTCGTTTTCTCCGACCTTGTGGCCTTGGCCCGCTTACCGCCAGTGGCGGAGGCCCCGACTGATCTGTCAGTCCGAAAAGCCCTCGTGCTTTTCGGCTGGGCAGAGCAGGGGAGGGCGGTAGCCCGTCCTGCGGCCGAACGGCGGTCCGACACAGGGGGCCAGAGCGGTGAAATCGGGAGGGCCCCGCGCACCCGTGCGGGAGGAACCGGATTTCTCCGCGGAGGCTGGCGCGGAACGCGACACCAGAGCCCCTGTTCGGGGCGCCGGCCGGATGGCAGGCGGAATTCAACATTGAAAACCTGCCAGGCGGGTTAGAGCGGAGCGGAGACCCGGTTGACCGCTGGCTCAAGCGATCGCGGTCTCGCCCGCGATCTCACCTGAGACATGCACGACGGATCGTTTCCCGGATGGGCGGAGACGCGAAACACGCGGCTCCGGGCGCAGCCAAGAGCCTGGTCAGCGCCAGTGCGCTGACGTGCCAACCAGTTCATTTGGCAAATTCCACGAATCCTCAAAGCTGCCCACGGACTTCAAAGAAAACTCCACCGACAAAGCCGGTGGAGCCAAGTGGCGCTCAATCACTCATGGTCATCATTGTTGCGAACAATGACCCCGTGTTCTTCGTACGCGTCCAGAAGAAGCCCGAGATACTCGCTTGTGCTGGCAGTAACATGTCCCAAACCCGGCCAAGTGAACGGAAACGTCATACAGGTCATCGCAAGCTCGAGCTCGATGCCAAGTTTGTCGGCAACCGCAATTGCCGCATCCGGGTCCTTCTCTTCAGGCCAAAGATCTTCGTCGAAGGTGATCCAAGCATCGTACTCATCATCGACATTGATCTCAGCCAGCAAAGCACCGAACCGCTCTCCTGGGTTGGTGGCATCTTCGAGAAGCGCGATCCGTAGAAGCAAGGAAATACTCTCCTCATCCAGCCTCAGAGTTGGCCTGGAATCCACCACGTCGATCCTGGGTTCGGGCCGCGTCTGACCATCAACACATTCAACAGCTTTAGGCTCCTCATCGCCGCCTTCCAACCACCACGGCGAAATGAAGATATTCAGAGGAGACGCACCACAACTCGGGCAGTGCCAAAGATTATCAGCGATTTGCGCGCCCGTGATTTTGCCATCGCAATGAAGGCAAAACCACTCCGCGGCCCGGTCACCGTGTAGCGGGTGAACGACTTCGCCTTTGGCATTTGGCTTGGTCGAACGCCGAGGCCAATCAGAAGCAATGGCTGCACGAGTTTTCACAGCCTGGGCTTCCGCAATAACGAGCGCTTTTTCGACAAAGCCAGGATTAGCGGCTGGGCTGGTCTCTTTGTGTGTCGTCTCGATCTCTACCATAGGCTGCGAGAAATCAGCCTCGCCTATGAGGATGCGCCAGCCATCACCCTCCATGCGAATGTCACCGGAGAACTCAAAGAGCTTGTAGACATGCCCGTCAATCTCGCCTGCTTTGATCGGCTCGTCGACTTGCCGCGACATGCTTTGCTCAATGAATTGTGGCATGCCTCCGAGCGAGGGGAAGAATTCACGAACAAAGGTATCGGCCTTTGCAAGCTCTTCCTCGCTCGGCATCCAGCCTTGCCTGGCCTTGACCGTGAGCGCCTTCCAATGCGGAAAGCCAAGCTCAGAGGCAATTGCATCAAGCGCCTCTCGGTGGTTTGAGCGCGTGGCATGCGCATAGCGTTTTGCCAGTAGTTTCAGTTGATCGATTTTAGTTTTGGTAGTCATTGTTCAGTTCCCAAATAGGGATCCGACTAGGTGCCCGCTACTAACCAGATCCCGAAATTGGTCTGGGTTGTTCATTTAACAATGAAGTGCTGCGTAGCTTTGCGTGGCGGGCACACTGGCATGCACTAGAGGCCGAATTCAACCTGCAGGATATCCCCACCTTCGTCAAGGCACCTTTCCAATTGTCCCAGACTAAATTCAGACCAATTGATCAGCTGTTGATTTCAGCCTCGAAAGCTTCAATTGCCCCGAGGATCTCATCGAAGTCCGGCGCGTCCCCGATGATCATCTCCCGCATGCCGGAATAGTCCCGTCGCAAGGCGGCAGTCAGATCCTCATTCGGCATCAATCTCAAAGACCCAGGCTTCGCCCTTTCGTAGTTGGCCCAAGCGGCTTTGAAGAAAACCGACTTGTGATGAGCGACCTGTTCCAGCAGGTCGACGCTGCTGACAGCACGCTCCTTGGCCTTGTGGCCGATGAGCTGGGCCATGTCGTAGTAGTGGCGTGACATCCGATCCGCGAGGGGTTTGGCGGGGTCTTGATGATATAGCATGTGCAGGATTGTGGCCTTTTCCCAGAAGGTCCGCTCAACACCCAGCACTTTCACATCCACCCCACCTGATCCCAGCAGATCTGGAAAGGCCTGATGAACATAGGGCGATATCTCGCGAACTTCGGCAGGCAGATGGACGCCCCGTGCTCCAAACTCGAAACGAACAATGGGTTTGACGTAACCGGCGGCACTGTCCGACAAGGATGGATAGGTGAAGAGCAGGGTTTGTGCATCTCCTGGGTCAACTGTCAGGGAAAAACCCTGATCCAGACTGGCATCGAATGCAGACTGAATCTCAGCCAAAAGCGGTCCGGAGACTTCCGTCTCGGCCGCATCCTGGAGCTCCTGAAGCAAGGATTTGCGCTTTCCGCCGGACAGTTCGGGGTTTTCAGGATCGCGGTCGCCTTCAAAACCCAACTGTGCGCGATCGAGGGATAGATCCACATCTTCCGAGAAGCGGTGGATCACGTCATAGGCTTTGGAAAGAGATGTCCCTCCCTTGAAAATCATGTGATCGCCAAAGGAGGGCAGGGCGAAGAGCTGTTTCAGGGACCAGCAGACCCAGAAATCTTTCTCAATGATGGCCTTGGACATCCCCCGAGCTGCGCCGCTGCCTCCTGGAAGGCCTCGTCGCGTTGTTCAGGGGTGTCATTGGCAAACTGATCCATGCTCAGGCGTGCGCAACGATCTGCTGCACAACAGGATGCATCCAAGCAGGCACATGTTTGCTTTGCTTGAAAAGCATAACCCTATCCTTGTCATCCAGCGCACGCGCCAAGGTACCGATTACTCGATCATCGACCCGGTCCTTGCCGACATAACGCAGCGCTTGAAACACGGCACCGGTTTTCTGGCCGGCACCAACAAGCGTCTTGGAGGAGGCATTGCGAAACTGGATCACCTGGCGACCGATTGTCTTGGTCCGTGTTGGCCCATCGGTCATGTAGGTCGGTTTGGACGGCACCTGTGTCGAAAGCCCAAGTTGGTTGGCGGCCATGGCAGGAGAGGGCTGCAGGACCTGGTTGTCCTTGCGGGCCACCGCCTTCGCGATATCGTCCGCGGATGGCGACAGATAGCCAAAGCGCGGGCTTTTCTTGGGATAGTCATAGAGCCCCCGCGTCAGGCGCCGGATCAGTCCCTGATCCGCCAGACGCGACAACGCCTGATCCACGCTGGCGCGGGACCCGATGTCCAGAAAATCCGGCGGCGCAAAGATTGCTCCACGGCCTTTTCCGATGATGCGTTGTTTGATCTTCGATGTGATCATGATCTATCTCCTTGTCAGAAAATAAGGTATGTTTTTCTAAAAGTCAATGTTGGAAAACCACGCCAAAAACCGTTTCGATGAGCGGAGTGCGGCCTTCTTCTGAGAGATTGAAAGCGATTGGGGCCTGCTTTGAGCCGCGGACGTTCATAATGAGATCGCACTCAATGTACCGAAACAGTTAAATCGTTTGACTTCATGATTCCTCATCACCTAACGTCAGAGTTGAGCAGATTATTTGCAATTCAGGCTATTTATGCGCAGAGACCACCGTCTATACGAACTCAGCGATGATGATTTTGAAGACCTTTGTGTCAAGATTTCAGTTGATTGGCTGGGCGAAGGTATAACACCTTTCGCACCTGGCCCTGACGGGGGGAGAGACGGTAAGTTTACCGGTAAGGCGAACAAGTTCCCCAGCTCAAGTGAACCGCTGAGCGGCAAATTTGTGTTACAGGCAAAACACGCAGCTTCGCCGATAGCATCCTATTCAGACAGGTCATTCCAACGAGCGCTGAAAGTCGAAGAATATCCTCGCATCAAGAAGCTTGTCGAGGATGAGATGTGCGAGCACTACATACTCTTTTCTAACCGGAAGCTAACAGGCGGTGCCGAAAAGAAAATCCACAAAGAGCTAATGGCACTTGGGCTGCAGTCCGCACATATTATTGGCGTCGAGCGACTTAATCTCGAATTGGAAAACAAGCCGAGCTTAGCAAGATCACTACCAAACGCCAGAGATGTCCAGCCTTTCACATTTCAACCTGACGACATAGTTGAAGTGATTTCTGCCTTGCACGCCTACTCAGATGGGCACATTGATGAGGCGTTTGACAGCGCCCAATCATTCGACACGATTTCGATCAAGTCGAAGAAGAACCCCATAAATGGGCTGTCGAAAGAGTTTTATGAACAGGTGATTGAAGCCGAGTCCATGCTTCATTTCGGCAAGATCGAACGCTTTCTCAAGAACCCACGCAACGCCGAACTCAGAGAACTCTACCATGACTCCGCTGACGAGCTTAAGCAAAAGCTCATTGTGGAACGAGATCATTTTGCTGATTTTGACCGGGTTTTCACGTTCTTGTACGACAAAGTGCAAAGCCAGCGTGAGGCCTTGAAAGGCAAGCGACGGTTGGTCAGCATCCTCTTGCATTACATGTACTGTAACTGCGATATCGGCGTGAAAAGCGAAGATGAACTGGCAGCCTGACCATGTTGACAGCAGAGAAACACTTAGATCTCGACACTTCACTGGTCCGGGTCGCCGCCGTGATCCTGAAAGAGCTGAAGCGCAAAGGTGCCGTCGCCTTTGAAGCTCTACGCAGGCTGATCATCCGCCGCGTAGGTGAAGATGGTGAGTTGATGTTCCTGCCAGCGCTTCGCTTTCTGTTCCTGCTGGGGCGTGTTGAGTATCACACCAAAAACGATGTGGTCGAACTTGTGGGTGTGGCCAATGCAAATTAGCCGTCTGTACAGCAACCACGACGAGGTTTTTACGCCCATCGATTTCAATTTTGGGGACGATGCGACAAGCTTGAACGTCGTCCAGGGCGAAATTCGTCATCCATCAGATCACGCCAGAGACTCCCACAATCTTGGGAAAACAACTCTGCTTCACCTAATCGACTTCTTGTTGTTGAAAGGGATGTGGCAAGGGCACTTTCTCGTGAAAAACAAGAGCCTGTTTGAAGGCTTTGAATTCTTTATCGAGATTGCACTGAACTCTGGCGGATTTGCAACCGTGCGCCGGGGAGTGAACGACCCAAACTTGGTTTCACTGGCTCGGCATAATGAACCAGAGCCAGCTTTTGTAGATGCGCCAGAAGAAAGCTGGGATCATTTTGAATTAAGCAGAAGCGACGCTGAAGTCATTCTGGATAGTTGGCTCGATCTGCGTATCTTGAAGCCGTTCAGCTACAGAAAGGCAATAACATACTTTCTACGCGCCCAAAGCGACTGGGATGATGAGCTGAAACTTCAGAAATTCGCATCTTCCAAGGATCAGCATTGGAAGCCGTTTATTGCAAGGCTTTTTGCCTTTGACGATGGTCTGGTGCAGCAAAAGTACAGTCTTGACGAAGAGCATGCCGAGAAAAAAACCAAGCTAGAACATCTTCAAGGGGAAGTGCAGTTTTCTGAAGACGAACTCCCTCAACTGAACGCACAGATATCGTCACTGGTGCAAGACATCAAGTCGAGCGAAACGGCATTAGATGCTTTCAGCTTCGACGAGGAAGAGCGGAAACTGGTCCGCGACCTCGTAAACGAGATCGAGGCCGAAATAGCCGACATCTCGTCCAGCATTTACAATTTGCGATTTGACATCAGGCAAATCGATGAAGCTCTTGCCCACAAAGACAAGTTCGACCTGAATGATGTAAAATCCATCTTTGAAGAGGTGGAAATTCACTTCCCAGAACAGCTTTCTCATGACTACGAGCAGCTTGTGGCGTTCAACCGGAAGATCACCAGGGAGCGAAATGCTGCGCTGCGCAAGCAACGAACGAACCTTGAAGAAAAGAGACTAGAGCTTGCTGAGAGGAAACGTCAGCTAGATGCCCAGCGCTCGCATCGGCTGCAGTTCATGCAGGCGACTGATACATTTGAAAAATTCAAAGCATTGCAGAAGGGTCTTGCCGAGCACAAAGCTCGTCTCGTGTACCTAGAGGAGCAAAAAAGTAAACTTGAACTCGTGGCGGCAGCTGCGCGAGAATTGCGTGAAGTCGAGAGAAATCGCGGGCGAGTAGCGGATGAACTGAAGGCTATGATTGAAAGGCCTAACCCTCTCTTTGAGCGCTTCAGAGACACTTTCAATGCTTACTGCAAGCGAGTACTTAACCACGATGGCATAATCTACTTCCGTGTAAACAAACAAAACAATTTCGACTATGAGATTGGCTTGTCACTGCCGGGAAGTTCGACCACAACATCCAATTTGTCGGACGGAACGAGTTACCAAAAATTGATATGCGTTCTCTTTGATTTGGCGCTCCTAAGTGTATACGAGGACGCGCCGTTTTTCCGCTTTGTGTACCATGACGGTGTGTTTGAAGGCCTCGACAACCGTAAAAAGAACAACTTGCTGGACGTGATCAACGAGCAGACTGGCTCTGGCAAGCTGCAGTACATTTTCACGTTGATCGACACTGATCTGCCTCGCGATTTGGAAGACCACCCCATTCGGTTTTCGGACGAAGAGGTGGTCCTTAGATTGCACGACGATGGTAGAGATGGCCGTTTGTTTAAAATGGCAGAGTTTTAGGTCATAGAACGCGTCCATCTCAATCGGACTATTGCCATTCACATCTTGAAAACTCTGTACGGTCCATCAAGGTTTGGTTTGACGGATCGCACCGCAGCGGCGGCTACCATCGACCGATGGTGGGAATGGCCCAAAACTTTCGCTTAACATAATAAATCTTATTGGCTCGATTGAGGCGTGGCGGTGCGCGTGTCGGAGTACGTAATTAATGAGACCGAAATAATGAGATTCGTCTTCTAAGAAAATCACAGGCATAAGATTTTCCAACTTTCTGCGGTTTTCACGGCTCCAGACACTCCAAGTTGGCACCAACACACCGTGCAGCGTTCTCCCCCAGGATTGGAACCGTCATAGATGTTAGGAGCGCCCAAACGGCTTTCGCGTTGCCAGGTTGCTGGCACCTGATGTTTCTTTGGAGATTGCTAGATAATCGACAGCCCTACCCCATGCATTTACGACCCAAACCGGACTAAGCCAGTGACCCAAAAGTTTGGGGCAACTAACCCAATACGTCGACTTCCTTGAACTTTGCACGCACTTGGTCACCTGAATAGAAGCTTAGCAAATCTTCTTTACTCAACGTACCATCTGACAGGAACTTCATCAGGTATTCTTGGGTAAACTGAAACGTGAGAAGGCTTTTTTCCAGTTGCTCCAAAATCTTGTTGTTGTTCTGGATGTTACTCCGTACGAGTTTCTCGATTTGTCTAACTTCACCGACGTCCTTGATCATTCGATTGACGAACAGCGCCAAGAAATCTTTGTCCAATTCTATCCGGGTTGCGTTCTTGATAAGGTCTCGAGCAAGCATGTAGGCAATAACAAGGTTGGTGTAATCTCCCTTGCCACTATCGACAATTACGCAAAACCCAATTTCAGGAACAAACCTGACATTCTGTACCGCTTTGGACACCGAGTTACTAACTGAAGCGACATCAAAAACGATAATCGCAGTCTTGCCGTCTCGATTTGCTTGAGCTTCGATCAGTTGGCTCCAAGCCGTATCTGCACCGCTTGCGAAGACGTCTCTCGAGCCAATGTCGCCGAGGGAAAGGCTCTTGTCGAATTTTGACTCGATCACAATCCTCTTGTCGTCTTTGCCATCGACCTCACAGACAATGTCACCTGTTTTGTTGTTTCCCAGCTTGCCCTTTGTAGCCCCTGTAAGCGAAATAGTGTCTGCCAACCTTTGTTCCTTGAAGAAATTTCCTAGAAACTCGGCGATTTCTTCTTCGGCGATGAGGCCTTTGGCTGCCGAGCGTAAGAAAATCTCCTGCTTCATGTCGAAGATCATCTTTAGACTCTCAAGTTCGGTACCCAAGTGATTAGATGTCTTTGCCAAAAAAGACGAAAGCCGATCTTCCATCAGAGCAAGTACGCCGATGTTTATCGCTTTGAGGAGCGCATTGTCTCTCTCGGCGGCAGGCAGCTTGTCAAAAAAACCAAAAACAACGGGGTTCTCAACTTCGAACTTGTCAATCCCAACCCGGTTAGACTGCTGATTTAACTTAATAATTGGCATCTTTAGACCTTGGAATACCGATAGTGCCCTTTGATCTCGGCATTTAGGTAGACACCTTTTGAGGCAGCGTTCTTGATGCCGTCCCACAGGTGTTCGGGAACGTCAAAATAGTGGTACGTGCTTCCACCATGAAAGGTCACCTCAAGTGTCCACGTCTCGTCATCGTATTTCAGTTGAGCGATGTTCGATGACTGAAAATTGTCGAAAGTCTCCCAAGCCATTCTAATCTTCCTTCTTTTGGGGTGCCGGTAGAACAGGGTTTTGCCGCCGCCAGACCTGACTTACGTCTTCAAATGCTTGCTCCAGGTCGGAGTTGTTCTTTACGCCCCACCCTCCGGGGTTCCTAGATATTTCTGGTGGCAAGACGTCACAAACTAACGGATCCTGGCTGTCCGGTCGGGCCCCTTCCGGTGGAGCCGAGATCAAAGTTCGCATAGGAAGGCTTACAGCTTCACCTAGCACAATCGCTTCACCGGTGCGAAGAACCGGCAACATATTTGTAAGGCCCTCCAAGTTGTCCGACAAAGCGCCGGTTATGTGGGAGCGATCACTCGAGTTGCTCAACCTCAACGCAAAGAAAGTTCCGCATTGTGAAAGGATCGTGGAATTAATCTCAGATGGTCTCTGGCTTACGATCATCGCTCCTATTCCGTATTTCCGACCTTCTTTGACGATACGTTTTACAATGGATGAAGCCAGCCCTTGAAGTTCGTCATTGAGATAGAGGTGAGCCTCTTCCATCACCACAAGCAGTGGGCGCTCCCTAGCCCCCTGAGAAAGGTTTCGAGCCCAAAACATTGCATCGTAGAGGACTCGCAGGAAAATTCCCACAACATCATTGAGGATGGAAGTGGGAACTCCAGAAAGATCCAATACGGATATCGGTTTGCCGCTGCCGATCCAACTCTGCAGTAGAGCCGGAAGGTCGGCCTCTACCTTGCCGCAAGTGTCGGGCTTCCAGTCGCCTGGATTAAGTAGGAAATCAAAGCGCGCTACTCTTAGTCTTGCGCCGAGGTTTTCCAACGGCCCGTGAATTTGCAATTGATTTGGTAACTTGGTGATCTTCTCGTCATCACCTTTTACGTTCTTGTTCTTCTTAAATTTTGGTGGAATTCCCTTTGAAGGGTCTCCGCGTTTCTCGTTGCCGCTTGCATCTAGCTCGAACGCCCAATTCGCCTCTTCTGGTAGCTTGCCATCATCAGAGTAATAGGTACCAAATTCATGGCAATACAGGTCATACCAAAGCTGATGCAGACTGAATGGGACTGGACTATCAGCGCCAACGGTCTCTTTCGTTATGCCTGGTATTGGATGTGTTTCTAGAGTTGATGCTTTGTATTCGATCACTTTTTCGAGGATCACATTCTTGGCATTAGTTGGTAGGCTTCCAAAAGTGACCGCCAAAAACTCATCAAAACTCATTGCCCAGTACGGTAGGAATAGGCCTTTTTCCCAAGAGTTCCGTTCGTCTGGGCTAATTTTGAAGACATTTGCTTTTTCTTTCAGAGCTTTGCCGTACTCGCCGTGGATATCGACAACCACGATACGTGAAGACGGGAAGCTCTCCAGCTCAGATAGCGCGTTCAGTAGCCCAGCGACGGTCGTTGATTTACCCGAGCCTGTCGTACCCACAATGGCTGAGTGTCTCGTCACCAGTCTGTTGACGTCAACCAATGCATCAATAGATTCTGAACCAGCGATATGGCCGATCTTAACAAGATGATTTTGCTCATCTTTGTGGCCATAGATTTTGGCTAGATCCGCTTCTGTTACAAGATGAACTTCGTCATCAATAGTTGGGTATTGAGATATACCGCGTTGGAACTTCCCTTGCCGCGAACCTTCTCCGATCAGTTGTACAGTCAGCCATCTGTGCGATGTAGTGTCTTCATCTTTCAGTGCATCTGGGATCGCGCTGGCTCCAACCTTGGAAACAATGCCAAATAAGTCGATGTAGCCGATTGGAATCTTTACAAAGCTGCCTAGTTGACCGATGCGATGAGCGTGTCCGTGGACAAACGTCAACCCAGAAAGTCGTTTCGAATTCATCGTGACGCTGACCGAAACGCCACTAACGTCTTGCACTGTTCCGAGCGATGTTTCAGCGCAATTCGACATCGGCATCCCTCGGTCCAGATATGTTTTTCAGCATGTCGGTGAACATCAGGAAATCACCGATCCTACACTCACAAAACTGATCGCCTTCTGATTCGGCTTCTGGAACTTGAACCATCCCAACTGGGAGGCTTCCCCGGCTATCATCATGAGCGACCCAACGCTTCTCGCGGCGGCTGATTATGCCAACGTCCGAGGAAAAGAGTGCTAGGTTTGGTGTCTTAAGGGCGAGTGTTCGAGCGTTCTTATACTTGGGATCGGGATTACCATCTTTGTCCAGCATGTTTCCAAAGAGCAATCCATAGACCATTGCAGATGGGTTGCTCCGCAAGCCTTCCAGGAGTAGATTATTTATGTGCTCGTCTCCGAAAGAGTACCCAGACATGAACAGCACTGATGACTGTTGCAATATGAAGCTTTTGAAGCGGTCCATCATAGCCAAGAACGGCATTTTCCTGCTCTCATCATACTTCAGATGTGAGGGATAGATCAGATAGTTTCTGTTCGTTTCAGCCTGCAAACCACGAGTGACAGTCCCATGATCACCCAACCGCCAATTTATTGAACCGTGCATCTTCCACAATCTTGTCCACCTAGCCGGGATCAACTTTTCGTCCTCTACAGCAGCTAAGTCAAAGAACGCTTTCCTCGAACCGATAAAGCCGTCGAAGTATGGAGCCGCTTCTTCTTCAAGTGCTTGCTCAGTCAGAAGATCGTAGTTTGTAGTAAAGAGGTGGACTGGGGTGTCGCGATTGATTGACCTGACCCAAATCGCCAAGTTGTGGTACGGGGAGTTCGAGTCAGGAAGTTCCTCGTTCACTTCCCTTGAAATGATTTCGCAAATTTCGCGCTCGACGGTCTCCAGCTCTGCTTTGGACAGCCCTCTTACTTCCCCGTTGCCTGCTACACTGCGCAGTCCTCGGACGGTCGACAGAATGACTTCGATGTTCGGGTCTTTTACTCCGTCTTCTTCGAATGCGGCAATTATTCTATCCCAAATTGACGGGTTCGCAGTGTCTTCTGAATGCAAATCTTCGCCGATCTTTTTGGTGAGATCGGCTATATCTTGGATAAGCGGATCGCTCGCGGTCCAAGTCTCGCCGTTTTCTCCTGTCTCAACTCTTGAATTCACTCGGATCGAGAGGGGACAACCGGCACTTATCATAAAACCCAAGGGCTTCCCGCTTTGTGAAAGGGCCTGTTGCAAGTACTCTATCTCGCGAAAAACGTCGTGACCTTCAGCCATTTTTGGTTTCCAATTACTAAAAAACAAATCGACAGGTGGATTACCAACCCAACGTTGAGCTTAGTTTTAGCTCCGTTTGTGCTTACGGTCCATTCCGATCTCGAGGCAAACCAAAATGGCCCAAACAGCAACCGTCGAGTCCGGCCATTGAACCTTGGTATGAGCTTGTTTTGGACGTGGTTTTCTGGATGGCACGTGGCGAGTGTCTGACCTGCCCCCAAGATTTCGGGCCATTCAAAAGGAGAGTTTGTTCTCGTATGCTGTGCTACCGGAAGTGTCCCCGCTCGGGGCTAGATTTTCCGCCGTTTGATCACACAGACGGGCTGGATGCGTCTGGTAATTTCATGAGCGCTGCTGGGACGTTGTTCCCAATGGCACTGTGCGGTCTTTCTTCGTTGTAGGCTCTAAGCCAAGCCTCAGACCCACCTGGATGGAAACATCAGCAGCAGTCGATCGAGCTCTGCATTTTGTTCGGGTTCGAGTTCGGAGCGGAGCTCCTGTAGTGTGGGGTCCCTACCCCATCGTTTCTCATGCACGCCTTTGATTGAAAACAGGTTCATACGGCGCTTCAGAATGGCAGCCATAAGCCCATGTGTTTTACGACGTACCGCGATGGAAGACGCGCGGTACGGTCGGTCCAGTGATGTGATGTTGCGCGAATTTGGTCGTGCCGGAAATGCGACACTCGAAAACAGATCGATCGGTGCGCGGGCGTGCGGGTTGGCTTTCATCAGGATATTCGCGAATGCCAAAACAAAGTTCTGAAATTCTTGACTGTTCGCGGTTTTTGAGTGCTCACACAGACTTTTTTCCAGTGTCATTTCCAATTGGATCGCACCATTCCATGCAAACTGCACATTCTTATTGTTGCGCAGCTGTATTGTGGTGGCGGACGACATGTCAGGTAACCCAAGCTGCGTTGCATAGGGAGAGCCGCATGCACCACATGTGAGCACGACATTGCCGGCGTTGAAGACGAATGCTGTTCCTGCTTGTCGATCATTGCAGGCCAAACAATGCGTCGTCAGCGGCCTTCTATGCTTCCAACAGAATGTCCGTGTAATGAGGCGCCATGACAGGCGCAGGAACTGATCGTGACCGTTGAGTTGGTCCACCAACAGGCAGCGAGGACACCACGCAAATGATGGCGTCCCGCTGAAGCGGTCACCACCCATTTTGATGCCCCCTGCCCGCCTCAACCACTTTGCATGAACGCCGGGCCTGGCAGATGGTAGCGTGAGCAGCTCCAACCTGCGTTTAGCGGGATCCAGCGCATCATTAAGGCCAGAGAGGAAGGCCCCCTGTTCCAATGCATCCAGGTCCTCATGCAAGTTAACCGTATGTTGGTAGTTGTTTGATGGGAAAAGGTTCCGAAGGAATGATCTTGTGTCCATTGAATTCATGGCCGCGGCTCGACCTACAAATGACATCAGGCTTTCCATGTCATAAGGCGTGACCTTCACAACGGCAGGTCCTGATCGCGGTAATTTAACCATGTATCGAGGTCCAAGCGCTCACTGTCGGAAACGATGGCATAAATTGCAAAACCTGTGAGAACCTGCATCACGGTTCTGCAGATACCATGCGTTTTGGTTATGATGGCCTTTCTTAGCTTTGGGTCGCTGGCTAACGCTCCCTTGTTGCTGACCGGGCACCATCGTTCAAACCCTTCAAGAAACTCAATGAAATCATCCTCATGGGGCGTCCACGCCCGATACTGAAGGTGCAGAGAGCGGCCAAGGGTCTGCTCATCTTCCATTGCCCACCTCCAAATGCGTGGAGCACCTGTCAGGACAACCCGGATATCGTATTTCGAAATCAGATAGTGGACGTAGTTTTGATACGAGACCCGTTGATGTTTCTGGAAGCTATCGGTCTGGTGAAAATCTTCCAGGATCACGATGCGAGTGTGCAAATGCCCGAGAAGCTCGAGGGTTTTTGAGTATGAAACTTGACGAACGAGGGGGCCATAACCCGGGATGGCAAGATTGGCGCGGAGCGCGTCGCAATAGTCTATAATATCACCACTCGGATGGATGAGTTCATTCACGACAGGGACTAATTGTTTTCCACTTCGCCCGCAGGTCGTCTTAGGGTGTTGGGCTGCAAACTCGTCTAGAATGCGCGTGACGCCCATCCCCGCTGGCGCGGTTATGAACATAAGCTTGTTGTCGCAATCAGACGGCGTTCGAACCAATTCGTCGAGACTGTTTCGAAGCGCACGTCTTGCCGATGTATCGAAATAGGTACCTTCACGGATGTAGTGAATGCGCTCCGGAACTGATGCTTTTGACATATCGGGAAACTGCTGCGCGGGAGTCTTGCTCATGAAAGATCCCCCCGTTTGGAAAGTTCTCGAAACCCGCCAAGATCGCGAATGTCACGACCTTGCGCTAGGGAACCTGTTCCAATTCGGCCTACAGCTTTCTTACGTTTACGTGCATCAGCCAATATCTGCTTTCTGAAATCATGCGCCTCAGCGGGGTTTGGAACGCTCAGCGACGCATTCAGCCGATCTTCGCGTTTTTTGCGCAGATCTTGATAGTCGTCGACAGACAATGGGTTGCGTGGAAAATGTTCCCCCCGCGCCTCGTAGTACGTTTCGTTATCAGCGCTGAAATGAACTGTTCGGATATCGGTTGGATCATATTTAATGGTGACATTCTGAACGCCGCAATTTTTCATCTTCTGAAGGTGTTCTGAACGGTAAAACATCCCGAACAATTCCAGCCCTTCGCGCTGGATGTTGCGTTTTTCAAACGGCAGAAAATCCAGCCGGAAACGTTCTGGATCCATCGGGAAATGCGGACATGACTTGCTTTCTCGCCAGCTGACATTCCAGGCGTTGATTGGGGAAGTCAGCAACCGGCGCTTCCTGTCGTGAACGTAGTCCCGTAGAATGAATTCGAGCAGGAGCTTTTCAACATCGCGTAAGGTGAGCGTTGCTTGCTTTTCCGGTTGATAGGTCCCCTTCTTCTCGATGCTTGAGAAAGTGGTTCCGGGAAGAGTCTGAACGAAGGCTTGGATCGTTCCGATGAATCGTTCGACATGCCCGCCCAGATGAGGCTGTGCTACAGGGCGGAAAATGTGCTCAACACCATACTGTTCCAGCCCCCAGTTAAAGGCTTTTGACTTGAGATCGGCCCCGTTGTCGCTGCTGATCACGCGTGGCAGCCCATAGACAGGCCAGTTATACGGAATACCCATTTCGGCGAGGTATTCCGATTTAGGAAAAACCGAACGATGAAAGGCTGTCATGAGATTGATGGCCGATGGCGCGTCCATCGACAGGTAAATTCCGGTTGGCATCGCCGTGGCGATATCCAGAAGAACCGTCAAATATGGCCGTCCGATACATTCACCTTTGTCTGGATCAACAACCATCACGTCCAGTTCAGAGTGATCAATCTGAACAACAGCAAGCGGGTCTTTCACAACATATCTACCACGGATAATCTGGTAGGCTTGCCGAGCTGCTTTCCCGCCATGACGTTTCAGCTTAAGCACTCTGTCCGGGATCGTATTAATCCTGTTGATCAAAGCAGTTTTTGAAATTTCCGGGCAACCAAGCTCTCTAAGCTCACGGTTGACGCCTGCCAACGCCTTGGCCGCGGAGATTTTGTTTCGGTTGAGAAATTCTTTGCGAAGGTGCTTATCAACCGTACCTTCCTGTTTGGCACTGAGCCTGGTGCTCATGTTTTTTGGTCCGGGTTTTATGCGCCGCAATGCAGCCGCCCGGTCATCAGATTGTAGTCGTTTGAGTAATCTGTAAGCGGTGGCTCTTGAGAATTTGTAGGCTCTGCAAATATCCTGCACGGCCGCGTTTGATTGAAAACCGGTGTGAATGTACGGGGCCAGGTCTTTGCGAAGCGCAATCGCCCTCGCCCACTCGCGTTCATCGCGAGCAGTGTCGTTCTCCGACATGATCGTCTCCTTGTCGCAAGGCACATCAACGGGCTCGAAAAATCCGAGTGGCAGCCTTGACATTAAGATTTGATTTGAGATGATTGAGGTGACTGAAGCGAATAGTCACTAGATCAATGGCAAGCCTATGTGTTGGCGCACATAGGTTTTTGCTTTTCTAGGGCCAGTTCATGTCGCACCTCCCTCTTGCCCATAGCGATCGGGCCAAAGCTGTTCAGGTGTCGTATTCAAACGATCAGCGACGGCCTGCTCGATACGCTTTGAACGACGGGCACCACGAGCAACATCTGCGACAGCCGTGTGCGACACTCCAAGATCACGCGCTATGGATCGGAGCGTAACACCGGCAGATTTCAGATCTGCTTTCAGCTTGGAATATGCGTTGGTCATCTTGAACTCTGGAAGCCTCTATCCAGAGTGAAAGCTTCCAACGAGTTCGAGTCAAGTATTTGTTATCATTGCAATATTACTATATTGCACATGGGGAGCAATCTCGCCAACTTTGTCACCACCACTCAGAGACATCGCCTCCAGCGCGCGAAATGTGAAATCTGCTCTCAGTCGTTTTCGATGCTGGCCTGTAATTCACTTGCAAGGCGGGTGGCTTCGGTATTGTCCAAATCATCTATATGATGCGCAGTTTGGGTAGCTTTGCATTGGCGTAAGGCTTCAAATTCTTCCGTGGACAGGACAACGAAGCGCGGCTTGCCGTGGCGCGTGATGGCAACAGGCTGTTGCGCGGCGAGGGCCAGAACGTCCCCGGTCTTATTGGCAAGATCTGTAGCGGAAAACTGTCGCATGGTATTTCTTCTTCCCGTTTGAGCTTACCGGCCTAGAAAAATAGGGGGCAGGATAGTTTAGCTAAAATAGCTAAATACCCATGGCTCAACAACACATAACACTACTTCAAACGTCACTACGTTGTGCCGGAGCATTCACTGAGAAGGACAACAGAGAATACCCTGCATGGCAGCGTATGCGCCCCGCTGATCAGCGCAATCTGGAAATTGTGGTGTGAGCTACACCAAGATCCAATGAGATAGCGCGACAGCTCTCACCATTTGCCATGCGCTCGCGGGCAATCTGGCGCTGATGCTCGGTCAGCTTCGGTTTCCGACCAAACCTGACACCCTGCTTGGCTGCAATGGCGCGACCCTCGTTTGCTCGGCGGGTGATGCGTTCCCGTTCGTCTTCTGCAAGAGCAGACAGAAACGCCAGAATGCCCTTGCCTATCGGTGTGGTCAGGTCGAGCCAGGGCTTATCAAGAACTTTCACATATGCCCCGCGCTCAGCAATCCGCTGAATGATGTTGATGCCGTCAATCATGGATCGCGTGGCCCTGTCCCACTGCGATAACAAACACGTCCCCTGCCCCAAGAGCGTCTATCGCACGTTCGAGCTGCGGCCTGCCCTTGACGGATTTCCCAGACATTTTCTCGCGAAAAATCTTATCGACGCTGGCGGCATTCAACGCGCCGATCTGACGATCAAGGGATTGCCCACGACTGGACACTCTGGCGTAACCAATAAGCATGGTTCAAGCCTACCAAACGCGCCCAATATATGCACCGGAAATATGCAACATCTGAATGGCCTTGTTTTCATGGGTCTGAGGCCTTGGTGCAAATATTATGAATTACGCAACAGAACCGCCATCCGCTGCGCTGTGAGTGAACGGGTAAGGTGCGGACGAAGAGGCCGTTGGTGCTTCAAACGCGAATGTCTGCTGCGTGCGCTTCGCAACCGAAGCGAGAAACACCAATCGGAGAGCCTACGTTCTCTGCCCCAGCAAAGGACTCACCGCCGTTTTACTGAAACAGACGTTGAACCTGGTCGCGCTTTCTACGTGATCTCCCCTTAACATCAGAGAAGTCGATCTTTCGGCTAGTGCTACTCGATCCTTAGTCGCCGAACGAACCCACGGTCTTTTACCTGATTATAAATCTCCATTGGAAGATGTGCTTTGGGTTGCCAAACACGGACAAACTCTATGCAGCAAGCCGCTGGTGCCGCCAAAAAAACACTAATTTCCACGGCCTCGCCGTGACATTGTCTGATCCGGTTGATTGTAGATCTTACGACCGTCCGAAAATGGCTCAGGTCTTCACGCGTTGAGAGAACGTCGTAACCCCGTTGTCATTTTCCGTCATATTGGAACCGTAGCATCCCCACCCGTCATTCGCCAGCCTAGCCGACCTGGGACACCCGCATATGGATTGTGTGAGCTAGTGCGCACAGCTCAGCATTCGCCGCCCAAAATGGTCACCATCTCTTTCTGCATGGTTTCAATCTCGTCGATCAACCTGTCTCGGAATGCTTGCGCCACCAATGAAGGCGTAGCGAATCCCGGAGTCAAAACTGACACAGCAATCGTGACACGCGGTCGAAACGGGCGGAACACAATCGAGGATGCATTGCCCGACAGCACATGGCTATAGGCAGTGATCATGTCGCAGACGAGGTAGCAGGCACCTGTTGAAACGAAATCAAGCCCGGGCATGAAAGTGCGAAGCTCAAGCCGTTTGTTGAGCCTGCACCCCTCAGCGATAAATGCGTTCTCGGTTTGCGTCGCCGATGTGTGCCCTTCGAACAGGATACCCATAGGCTTCCCGTCAAGATCTTGCGGCCGGATCAGCTTCTTTGACGCAAGTGGATCATTCTTCGGGACCGCACAAACGCATTCAAGCTCGAAGTCGACCTTCTGGACCGATGCCCGCTCTTTCGGGGTTTCCGCAAAACCGACATCAAACTGCTGAGATGCAATCAGGTCTTCGATCACATCGGATGAGCGCATGATTAACGCGATGTCCAAATCGTCCTTGCCCGAAAGAAAAGCGGTTAACATCTTTGGCACGAAAAAATTTGATGCGGAGGGCAGGCAGGCGATCCGGAGCGAACCTGCGTAAAGCTTCCGCACGCCGAGCATTGCGCGCTCGGTTCGGTCGACCCTTTCCAAGATGCTTTCGCATTCTTCAAGGAAGAACCGCGCCTCAGGCGTCGGGATTAGTTTACCTTGCTCGCGCACGAACAACGATACCCCCAACTCGACCTCAAGATTCGATATCATGGTGCTCACAGCGGGTTGCGTGCGCCCGACGGAGCGGGCGGCTTGAGAGATAGAGCCGCCGCGCATGACCTCTCGAAACGTTGCAAGTTGCCGAAGCGTTAATTCCATTCCCATAAACTCACTTGATGACATCAGAGAAACTTTAAATTTGCCTTTATGGCCTGTGTCCAGTGAAATCAACAAAATCGGCGCTTGTGACGCCGTGATGGAGGGAAGATGGATAAGTTTGCGAAATATCTGCTAACGGGGTTGATATTGATCGTTGCACTTGGGCAATTCGTTCAAGTCATAACGCGTTACATACTTCAGGTGCCAGTCATGGGGCTTGAGGAAACAATGCTGTATCCCACCCTTTGGCTGTATGTTCTGGGCGCGGTCAACGCGTCGCGTGAAAACACGCACATCCGTGCGAATGTTCTTGAACTTTGGCTCAAAACTGATCGACAGCACACCATACTGGCCATCATCGGTGAGGTTGTCAGCCTCATTATCGGCCTCTGGTTGCTGAGCTGGGCCTGGGACTTCACACGCTATGCTTGGCGCGTTTGGAAAGAGAGTCCAACGCTCTACATCCCAACTTTTTATGCCGATTTTGCGCTCGTGCTCGGCCTCACCCTCATGATGATTTACACGGCATGGCATCTCTGGGGCCACGTTCGCAGCCTTCTGAAAGGACCGGCCCAATGATTGAGATCGCACTTCTTGCAATCGCAGTTCTCGTTATCACACTCACTTTGGGGGTGCCCTTGCCGTACTGCTTCGGTGGCGCGTTGATGGTGATGTACTTCATCGGCGACGTGACGATGAAGGGTATGGTTCTTTGGGGGTTCCAGCAGCTTGGCAACCCTGTGCTTCTGGCCATTCCACTGTTCGTTCTCGCAGGAACGATTATGTCGGAAAGCGGGATCGCGGCCTCGCTCCTGCGCTTTGTCAACGCTTTCATTGGCCACGTGCGGGGCGGTCTGGGTGTGGTTGCCGCAGTCAGCTGCGCCATTATCGGGGCCATTTCCGGCTCTGGCCTGACGGGCATCGCCGCAATCGGGCCGCTGCTGATCCCGGAAATGGAAAAACGCGGCTATCCGCGCGAATACGCCACCGCGCTTATTGCAAACTCGTCCATTCTGGGTCTGCTCATCCCCCCATCTGTCACGATGATCGTTTATGGTTGGGTAACGGACACCTCAATCCTGGCATGCTTCCTTGCGACCCTCGGCCCCGGGTTGTTCATCATGTTCAACTTCTCGGTTGTGAACCTGTGGATGTCGCGCAAGTTCGACCTGAAACTTGACGACAAACCGACCTTCAGCGAGCTGACAAGCGAAGTGGCCAAGCGCGGTATCAACGCTTTCCCTGCCATGCTGATGCCCATCATGATCCTTGGTGGCATCTACGGCGGCATCATGACACCGACAGAAGCCGCCGCACTTGCCGTGATCTATGCCATTCCGGTTGGGTTCTTCATCTACAAAGGTCTGCGCTGGGAAAACTTCCTCTTCGCAGGCAAGGAAGCCGCAACGGCGGTCGGGGCGATCATGATCATGATCCTGTTCTCGATGATCCTGGGCCAGATGTATGTGTACGAGGGTATCCCTCAGCAGCTGGTCAGCGCGATCTTCGGTATCACCGAAAACAAGGTCATCCTGCTGATCTTGATTAATATCCTGCTGTTCCTGGTGGGTATGGTCGTGAATGACGTCACAGCGATCATCCTGATCGCCCCGCTGCTTTTGCCACTGATGCAGGCGATAGGTGTAAGCCCGATCCAGTTTGCGGCGATCATGGGAGTGAATACCGCAATGGGCGGCGTGACACCTCCCTATGCCTCGATCCTGTATCTGGGCGCACGCATCGGCAAAGTGAAAGTCACCAAGGTGATCCCGCCCGCCATGATCCTGATTGTGACTGGTTATGTCCCTGTCGTTTTCCTGACTTCGCTGTGGCCTGACCTGTCGCTCTTCCTGCCGAAACTGTTCGGCTACATCACCGCCCCTTAATTCAACCAGCCCTTAATCCAACAGAGAGGAAACTACCCATGAAACACGTCCTGACAGGAACCGCAGCTGCCGCGCTGATGGCAGTAGCTGGCATCGCTACGGCTGCCGATCTAAAGATGAGCCACGTTCGTCCGCAAGGCGCGACAATCGATGTCGAACTGCGCGCTTTTTCAGAGAGTGTAGCCGAAGCCACTGGCGGCGATGTAAATATCAACGTCTTCGCGGCATCCGCGCTCGGAAATTATACAACGGTTCAGGAACGGATTTCTGTCGGTGCTATCGATATGGCGACTCAGCCAGCTGCGACAGCCGCCGACCGACGCATGCAGATCAGCTCCTTCCCTTATCTTGCCAACAGCTGGGCGGAAGCACGCGAAATTTACGGTCCAAACGGCCCGGTAAGTTCTGTCATGGCTGAATTGTACGCCGAACAGGACATCACGATGCTGGCCGCTTATCCGGTTTATTTCGGTGGCATTTCGCTTAACACCGATCCTGTGAGCCCTGGCGACCCATCTCAGTCCAACGGCATCAAAGTCCGCGTTCCGGGCATCAAAAGCTTCCAGCTGACAGGCGAATCGCTTGGCTACATCCCGTCGCCAATCCCGTTCTCCGAAGCATTCACCGCGATCCAGACCGGCGTTGTTGACGGCGTTATCGGTTCGGGCGCTGAAGGGTACTATGCCTCGTTCAGAGATGTGACCAAAGCATTTGTCCCGGCAAACACGCACTTCGAAGTTTGGTACATGATCATCTCCAACGAATCCCTGGCCGAGCTTGATGCAGACGATCAAAGCGCTCTGAAATCTGCCGCGGCGGAATTTGAAGCGCAGCGCTGGACAATTGCTGAAGCAGATCAGGCAAACTGGGAACAGCGGCTTGCTGACGAACTGGGTGCGACGGTTGTCGACCTGAGCGACGCTGAGCTTGCAGCAATGGCGGAAAAAGTCCGCGCTGAGGTTTGGCCGGAAGTTCTGGAAGACGTAGGTGTCGAATGGGGCCAGGCCATCCTGGACCAGATCGGGAAATAATTCTCCCTCCCACCGGAAGCGGAAGGTTCGCCGACCGCTTCCACTTTTCATTGCTTGAGAAGGTTATCCTGATGGACGCGGAATATGCAATTATCGGCGGCGGCGTTGTCGGCCTTTCCATCGCTTGGGGATTGCTGAAACGAGGAAAGACGGTTGTCGTACTCGACGGCGACGATGGCAGCTTCCGGGCCAGCCGGGGAAATTTCGGGCTTGTGTGGGTGCAGTCAAAAGGCCTCGATCAGCCGCGCTATGCACAATGGTGCCAGCAATCAGCAGCAGCCTGGGCAGATTTCGCAGCCGAGCTTGGCGATGCGGTCGGTCGCAACCTGGGGCTGGAACAGGATGGTGGATATGATTTCCACTTCAGTGAAGAAAGCCTATCAGAAACCGTCGCAAAATACGAAGCTCTCAAAAGCAAACTGGGTGGGAACTACCCTTTTGAAGTCTTGGGGAAGAACGCGCTGCGCAAGGAAGAGCCGGAAATTGGTTCCTCGGTGAAAGGCGCGATCCTTCACCATCAGGACGGACATGTGAATCCACTGCGTCTTTTGCAGTCATTGGCTCAGGACGTTCGCCAGTTGGGCGGCAAGGTGTTGACCGGCAAGATCGTGACCGACGTGGATAAGCCGGGGTCGTTCAAGTTGACCTGTCGGGACGGCACGATTATCGAATCGGAAAAAATCGTTCTTTCCGCGGGCCTTGGCGCAGCCGAACTTGGACCCAAATTGGGCTTCATTGCACCGGTGTCGCCCCTACGGGGCCAAAACCTCGTAACTGAAAAATTACCTCGCTTTATCAACCGGCCGTCTCTTATTGCACGACAAGTCAATGAGGGGGGCGTGCAGATTGGTGTCAGCTCCGAGAAGGCCGGATTCGATGACGGCGTGACCGTCGACACGCTGTCGTCCATCGCCTCAAACGCGCTCAAAGTCTATCCCTGCCTGACGAATGCAAAAATTGTTCGCACATGGGCCGCGCTTCGGATCATGTCCCCCGATGGCCTTCCGATTTATCAGGAAAGCAACGAGATGCCCGGAGCGTTTCTGGTGACGTGCCACAGCGGCGTGTCTCTGGCCGCAGCTCACGCACGGTTTCTGCCCGACTGGCTGGAAGGCACAGAAAAAGCCCCGAATCTGGAGGTGTTCCGTGAAACCCGATTCGCAGTTTGAATTTGTCTCGCCACCCAAGAAACTGGTGACTGTAAAGTTTGATGGCGTGGAATACGCACTACCGGACGGGGAAAATCTGGCCGCCACTTTGCTTGCCGCCGGTGTTCGCAGCCTCCGGCAAACCCCGGTTTCGGGCGCTCGGCGTGCGCCTTTTTGCATGATGGGAGCCTGTTACGATTGCCTGGTCGAGATAGACGGCGCAACCCGGCAGGCCTGCATGGTCGAAGTCAGCGCAGGTCTCGTTGTCGAGAAGGCGAAACTGGTCGGAGGGGACGACAATGACTGACACTAACCTTGCGATCATTGGTGCCGGACCCGCCGGAATGGCCGCCGCAGCAACCGCTGCCGAAACCGGGCTGACCGTCACGCTATTGGACGAGCAAAAACGTCTCGGCGGACAGATATACCGCGACATCGAACGTGTGAACGAACTGCGGGCTGCGGTTCTGGGAAAGGATTACATGGCGGGTCTCACTCTGGTGGACGGTCTGGCCGATGCCGATATCTCCTACGTGCCGGATGCGACGGTCTGGCAGGCGGACGAGCAGGGGCAGATCAGCTATTCAGTGGACGGGGCTGCCAAACAAATTACAGCTGACCGCATTTTGATCGCAACAGGCGCTCTTGAGCGACCAGTTCCGATTCCGGGTTGGACTCTGCCCGGTGTCATGATGGCCGGAGCGGGGCAAATTCTGCTCAAGCAATCGGGCATTTTCGCCAAGCGTGCCGTGGTTGTTGGAGCAGGACCGCTGCTCTACCTGATCGCCGCACAGATGGTGCGTGCCGGAACGCCACCTTTGGCGGTTGTCGAGACACAGACAACGCAAAATCTGCTGGAGGCTCAAAAGTACTTGCCCGGCGCATTGAGCGGGTGGCGCTATCTGGCCAAAGGGCTAGGCCTGATTGCAGAACTGCGACGTGCGGGGGTCAAACGGTATAAAGCCGCCACCAATTTGGCGATTAAGGGTAAGGATCAGGCGCAAGCGCTGGTCTTCGATTGCCGAGGCAAATCCGAGCGGATCGACTGCGACACGGTGTTTCTGCATATGGGGGTGGTCCCCAATACGCAACTGAGCCGGGCGATGAACCTTGCCCACGAATGGGATACGACTCAGCTTTGTTTCCGACCCGTGACCGACAAATGGGGCGCGTCGTCCTCGGAACGCGTTTTCATAGCCGGTGACGGCGCGGGAATATCCGGCGCCAAAAGCGCGGAAATCGCGGGTCGCATTGCATCGTTGCGAATTGCAAAGGAGCTTGGGCGGATCGACGCGGCGGACTTTCAGCGCCGGTCCCAACCCTTTCAGCGCGCACTGTCGAAAGAACGGGCAATCCGGCCTTTCCTCGATACTGCCTTTCCTCCGGCCAAAGACATTCTAACTCCGCAAAACGACACGATCGTTTGCCGATGCGAGGAAGTCACCGCCGCTGATATCCGGCGATATGCGGCGATGGGCTGCGACGGACCAAATCAGACCAAAGCCTTTGGCCGCCCGGGAATGGGGCCATGCCAGGGACGCTACTGTGGATTGACGGTCTCGATGCTGTTGGCAGAGGCCAACAAACGCAGTCCGCAGGACACGGGCTATTATCGCATCCGCCCGCCCATCAAACCTCTGACGTTGGGAGAGTTGGCGCAGCTGGATGAGAACACACAGGACGAAAGAAAAGAATTGGAATTGGGATGATTGAACGGATTGATACCGCCACACGCATGAGCAAGGTCGTAAAGCACAACGGTGTGGCCTACTTGTGTGGTCAGGTCGGAAGCGGCGAGACGGTTGCAGAACAAACCACCGATTGTCTGGCCCGTGTCGATGCGCTGTTGGAGAAAGCAGGATCTTCGCGCCAACAGCTGCTTCAGGTCATCATCTGGCTGGCGGATATGAACGATTTTGCCGAGATGAACGAAGTATGGGACGCATGGGTTCCAGAAGGCCATGCCCCCGCGCGTGCCTGTGGCGAGGCCAGAATTGCCCGACCCGAACTCAAGGTCGAGATGATCGTCACCGCAGCCTATTAACGGAACCGAGTCGGGTTGTTTCCATCCAATGTTCTTGTCCGTCCGCGATATTTTTAAGATCGGTATCGGACCGTCGTCGTCACACACGATGGGGCCAATGATTGCGGCTGGCTGCTTTCTTGCCGTACTGAGAGATCATTTCCGGGGTAAACGTCAGCCCAAGGGCATTGGGGTCCGGGTCATGCTGTATGCGCTGAAGCCAATTGCCGAGCGAGATGCCAAAGGCAAGATACCATTAATAGCTGCCATTTGGACCGAACGCAGCATTGGTCAAAGAGGGCTCGATCGGTGAATCCGCCGCGAGATGTACGAATGTGAGCTACCGGAAATCACTGCCGTCCGCGTCAGCCTCAGCGAACGGGTAAGGCGCGCAACAAAGCCCCATTTCGCTGCAGCTGTGCCAATGACTGTATTTTCGCAGAGTGGTAGCTCTTATGGGGATTATTGTGCGCCGTCAGCGCTGAGATATGCAGAACTACCCACACCGATTTGGCCCCATACGGGTCGATGACCGCCGTTCAAATCGTATTGGGCGTCTGCATCCCAAACAGTGACAATCTGTTTCGGAAAAACGTGCTCGTACTGCTCCGCCCATATAGTTTCATCGTTTTCGTTTTGTTGAAACAGCGCGAATATCTCAGATGCGTCATGGTCAAAAAGATCAATACCTTGAAAAACGAGACGAAGCCCTGCGTGTGGAGCAACCCCAATGAAAGAGGACGTGCCCTCAGGCTCAAACTCTATCTGGATCGAGTTGTCCAAAAAGTAGAGATGCCCGTGAGCGGTTGAACTGAGGTCTTGTCTGTTGGCTTTCATCGCGGCAATCGCGTCTGCCTTTGTCATACCCAGCAGTAACGGGCCGACCCCTACCTTAGGTTTCAATGTCAATTCGAGTATTGGAGGCTTGCCAAAAAATTTAGAGAATAGCTGCATAGCCAAGCCTTTCGATGTCGCGACGACTCTGAACATGGTGTTCTCAAAAATCAATGCTTGGCTTTCTCTGTTTGCTGTCATTCGTCCACATTGCAGCATTCGCCAATTTGGGCTCTCCTGACACCTTCGCCGCATGTCGGACGAACGGCAGGTTCTCGACAGATGCGTTGATAATTGGTGAGTTTACGAGTCTCAGAAATTCAAAATCCTAAGTGATTGATTTCATTGCATGTGCAGTCTCACCAATTAGGTGATCCGACAGTGATCCTGCCCCCGATCCGCCACGGGCAGGCAGGTCAGGCAGTCAGGTCGGGCAGGTTGGGCCCGCAAAAATGGTGGCTGCAACGCCAAGGCGCCACAGCCACTAGGTGCTAAAAATGGTTTCGCGCTTAAATCCCAGCGTTCCGGACAAAGACATTATGGCACGAGAGAACGCTCCGAATTCATCTCGTCGACCCACATCCCCTCGGTCGATCCAAAAGCAGTCAGCGCATAAGAGCTCACATAAAAATATGGCTGTAAGCCCGGGCCTTGGCGACGCATCAGGAAGAAATTTACCGTCGCTTTGGCTTAACCTTAAGTTAACATGGCGGGTGGGAAAGCTGCCTGTGAAAAGCCTGTGAAAAACGGGTGAGGGGGCGCGGCGGGCCTGAAAACTCCCCCCGCGCGCCCCTCTTAGTGCATTGAAATCACAAGAAACGTCAGCGCCGGGTCAGCCGGGTTTGGCGACACCCGGCACCGCCAGATCGCCCAGCCGAACCGCCCAAAGGGTCTTTTGCGCCGGGTCCTCGGGCGCGTGATCCTCCAGCGCGCTGATCGGGGTGAACCCCTCCATGGCCGCGCGCCCCGCCGCCAGATTGCCGACGATATGGCGCGCCGCCGACGGGCAGGCCGCGCTGGTGCCGACAAGGCGACCCCGCGCACCGGACAGCACCCCAATCGACGCGATCCCGGGCCGCGATGGGGTCTGATCCGCCACGGCACACAGATCCGCCTGCGCGCCCCAGATCGTCAGCGCCCCATCCGCCGCCTCCAACACCCCCCCTGCCCCGCTGTAGGAACAGGGTTGCACGGTGCTTTTGACATAGCCCGCCACCCGCGTGGTGGACGCAGAGGACGCCACGCCGTTCAGCGACCCATAGCCCCGGACCTGTTCAAGCACCCGGGTGTGCGGGCCATCGACCGAGTCATCGAGGCTCACCAATCGGCTTTGCCGGCCCTGCATGTTCAGATCACTGGGGTCATCATCGCGTTGCAACCAAATCGTCAGCGGCGCGCCCGCCGGCACATCTGCGGCCCCGGTGGCGCGATGCACCGTCACGGTCCAAAGCCCCGCGGGGGCTGCGCGGGATTGCCCCCGTGTGAAGGCCGTGGGGATCAGGGCAATCATCACCCGCCACCGCTCGCCACGGTGCTGATCGGCAGAGATCTGCCCCACATTCACCCCGCCCTTCTCGATCTCGACAAAGCGCCTTGGGTCGCCATTGCCGGGGTCAGGGCCATCCGCCGAAATCTCCAGCCGAACCGGTTGATCCAGCGCGGCATGGGCCGGGGGCGTCAGGGTCACGCTGTACCCGGCCGTGTCAAACCCGTCGGGAAACCACAGTTCCAGATAGCTGGAGGTCAGGTCATCCGGTTTCACATCCCAGCCGATTGCGGCCTGTTCAGGGTCACCAGAGAAATCCCGATCCTCGATCACCGCATGCATCCGCGAGTCGAAATTATTGCCCGCGGGCATACACAGATAGGTCTCGGGCTGCAGGCTGCGGCGGCTGTGCAGCAGTTCTTCGATGGCGATTTCCATCTCGCTTTTGCCGTCATGGCGGCTCGCGCTCCAGCCATAGCTGAAATTCACCACCAAGGGCAGCTCGCCCCCGCCAAAATGCGCGGCGATGCGGGCGGCGCGGTCAAAAATGTAATGCAGCGCGCTCAGCATATACATTTCCTTGCCAAAACCCGACGTGTCCCAGGCGATGGTATTGGGCAGCTGCACCGCGATGATCTGGATGTCATCCCCTTGCGGCGCGGCCTCAAACAGCGGGGCATTGCCCGCCGCCAGCCCCATCACCATCGACCCATGAGTGGCGTGGCGCAACAAGATGTTGCCCAGTTCCGGCTGCGAGGCATCAATGGCCCCGGCGTGGTAGTAAAGCGCGATCTCGTCATGGCCATGGGTTGCGCGCCAGGCGTCGATCTCGGCATTGACGATTTCCCGACCAAACGGCACGCAGGCGCTGTCCTGCCCGGGGCCGGATTGCAGCCAGCAATGGCTGATCCGCGTCTGCCCGCCCGCGTTCAGAAAGGCCCGGTTGGCAAAGGGCAGCGCGTCGTCAATCACCGCGACAATCGCTTTGGGCCGCGCGCCGGGTGCCTGCCAGTTTTGCGGGGCCGCGTCATGGCTGTAGGTCCGGGTCCAGGATTTTGGCGCAATCGGGAAGTTCAGCCGGAACCGGGGTTTCACCACGGATCGGGTTTTATAGGTGCTTTGCCTCAGACTATCCAACATCTTGGCCACCGCCGCATCCTGGGCCACCGGGGCCCCGGCCGAGGGGTCCGCGTCCTGCGGGCCGACGGAGGGGTCATAAAAGGCAAAGGGCGTCACGCTGCGCACCATCGATGTGGGGTTCCAGATCGGCGGCAGCCGCGTCTGCAACCCGTTTTCGGTTGGCGGCACCTGCGCGCCTTCCAAAAGCGCCGTGTAATAGGGGGACGCTCCGGTGGCGATGGCCGGAAAGGTAAACGGCTTGCCCAGGGCGTCGGAAAAGGACCAGCGTTCATAGGGCCCGGTATAGGTTTCGATTTGCTCTTCGGGGGCACGGTCAGGAAACATATCGTGACCTCACACGTTTTGCGTGTCAGAGAGCGCTTTTTGCCAGATCCAGGTCCAATGTTTCCCCGGATCAATGTTGAACGTTCTGGCGGTCGTCAGCCCATGGGCCACCGGGTCACTGTCCAGCAAATGCGTGCTGAAATCGCTGTTGATGGCGGTATAGCGATGGTCGGGGATCATGTGGTCCCCTACCCCACAGAGGTTCAAAACCGCCCCGCCGATCGAGATGCCAAGCGCCGCCCCTGCCCAGCTGTCAATCGGGTAATGCACCCCGGCCACGGTGCGGTTGACGGAAATGCGTTCGGCCAGCCCCCGCAACATATTCAGCCGCGCGGACAGGTCGGCAAAGCTCTCCCATTTCGAGCACAGGGTTTCGAGCACGGTCAGAACCGCAAAGGCTTCGGTCGCATGGGCCGACGGGAAACTGCCATGGCCGGGTGTCGGGATCATCGGCAGGATCCGCCCGTCATATTGATCCGGCCTGCGCACCGCCAGCGCGTGTTTGGCAATCATCGCGATATGCGCGGCCATCACCTGTGTGGCGGTGATCAGTTCAAAGGTGTGTCTGTGCTGCCCCATATGCAGCCCCAGCACCATGGCGAAATATTCGTTGGGAAACCCGAGTTGCGAGGTGATCTCGGCCCCGCGATCGGCGCGCAGGTCAGCGTAGCTTTGCACAAAACTGCATTGCTGCGCCAACAGCGCCGCGCTGGGGCGGGTCAGTTTGGTCATGGGTTCGCCCGACACGGTGATCGTGACCGAAGGCACCTCTCCACTGACGCGCCCGTCCTCCACCTGATACCCCACGCGGGTCATAAACTCGCTGATATAAAGCGATCCGCGCACCCAGCGGGCCCAGCGGTCATTGTTGTCGGCGGAATTCAGGGTGAGGTGTGACCCGGCCGGGGTCGCGTCGGTCCCGGCCAGATGCAGCAGGTTTTCCGAGGTCGTCATCAGACCCGCGGTTGTCACCCCGGAATAGCCGCCCACATCATCGGCGCCCAGAAAGGCGCCCAGACCGGTGACATTGGTGCCGCCGCCGACCCCACCGACGCCGCCAACACCGCCAACGCCCCCGACACCTCCAACACCGCCTACACCACCAACGCCCCCATGCTGAGCCATATCTCTTCTCCTTGTTGTCGAATTTTTGGTTGTTGAATTGTTCTGAACTTAATGAATGCCCGCCCCCGCCAGCGCTTCGATCACCCGTTGACCGATCAAATTCTTCGCCCCCGGATGTTCGCGCTTGTAATCATCCAGACGGAAATCCGGGTACCGTCGGCACAAAACCTGCGCCACATCCCGGGCGTCCTGAACGCGCCCCAGAAAATACAGCGCCGTGATCTTGGCCCGCAATGTGGACAGGTGCCGGTCATTCACCGCCAGCGATTTATCGGCAAATTCCAAGGCCTTGTCATACCGCTCCGCCGCCAGATAGGCCGAGCTGGTCAGGCTGTCGAAATAATAGCCAAACGGATCAATCGGCGAAAGTTCCCGCGCCATCCGAGTCGCGTCAATTGCAGCAGCGCCATCGTCGCTGAACGCCTTGCCCGCCCCCGACAGCAACCAGGCCAGGCTGGCATTGGGATTGAGGTCAATCGCCGCGTCATAGCGCTGCCCGGCCAGTTCGACATTCTTCAGAAGGTTGCTGTTGGCAAACCCGTCAATGGTCAGCGAAAAGCTGCTTTCGGCGTCGATATCAAGGGCGCGCGCGGTGCAGCCCAACGCCTTTTGCGTGTCATTGGCGCGGTCCACGGAAAACCCTTTGAACACGTTGAGAACATACCATTTTCCCAACCACGCATGGGGATCGGCCCAATTGGGCATCCGCGCGCTGGCCTCTGTCAGATATTCATGCGCCTTGATGAAATCGCGGATCGTGCGCCGATGCATCAGCGACGCCCCCGCGATCAACAGCTTGTGGTCTTCGATCTCCGGCAACGCCAGGGTGCGCGTGGTGCTGACCGCGCCTTCCGCAATCGCCCGCGCCACGGCCCGCACCACATCCCGAAGCGGCCCCATCAACCCGTCCAGCGCCCCCGCGCTGTCCACCATCACCGTGCGGTTCCAGATGATCTGCCCGGTCTCGGCGGCGATGAAATCAAAATCACAGGTCAGTTTCGCCCCGGTGTCGCGAATGGCCCCGGTCAGGATGTAATCCACATCAAGCGTTTTCTTCACCTCGGGCAGGACCACCCGCTGTTGCGCCATGGCCCGGCTGGACAGATGCGAAATCACACTCAGCAGGTTAGAGCGCGACAGAAAGCGGCAGCATTGTTCGGCAACCCAGTCGCCGATCAGGGCGAATTTCGGATCATCGCCAAGCGCCATCAGGGGCAGCACCGTGACCTTCGGCTGACGCCTGCGCATCTGCGCCCCGGGCGCCCCCCGATGCAGCGCGATGACCGGATCGGGGTTGGCCCGGACCGACCCGACCCAATCCTGAAACCCCGGTTCGCGCAGATTGAGATCCTCCAAAAACGCGCCGCTGCCGGGATCGCCGATGAAACGCACCTGTTTCAGGTCCAGTTCAATATCCGCGGCTTCCAGGCGAAACAGCGCGTCAAACCCCGCGCCCAACAGCTTTCTCAGATCCGACAGGGCGCGGCGCAGGTTCTGGTTGCCGCTGTCATAATCGGTCTCGCCCCACAAGGTGGTCTGCAAATAGCTGCGGGTGCGACGGCCAAGCGGAGCGGTGGCCAGAATGGCCAGCAACGCGCGGTGTTTGCCGCCGCGAATTTCGAAGGTCTCCTCTCCGATCACGCGAACGGCGCAGGTCCCAAAAAGCGATATCTCCAGCCGCGTACCCACGCAATCTCCATCTCTCCCATATGGTTATTAAGCATGAAGGCCGCGCCTCCTCCAAGCGTTTCACAGTGTTTTCACACCTATCGTCGCGCGGCAGGCGATAAACTTAAGGGGGAAATGAACGTTGCCGGCCGGAGGATCAGGACATTGATGAGCGCACAGAAAACACCGTTTGAAGACCTGGTAGAGTTTTACGAGCAATGGCCGGAGCTGCGACAGCACGTGAAGGATCTTTTGCAAGATGACCGTCTGGATGATCGCCAACAGGCGGTGATCCGGTCGATGATGCATGTTGTCGATTGTGTGGGCCCCGCCGACCTGAAACACGGATGAGCGCAGGGCCCGGCCCCCGTAAATCCGATGTGGATGATCCGTCCTGATCACCCCCTGCCATGCCCCCCCTGCCCTTTTTGGGTCGCGTTCGGGGCGCGCCGTGTCTGGGTGTGCCCGGGTATGTCTGTGCATATCTGTGCGTGTCTGCCGGATCTTCGCCCGAAACCGCGCCCCGATCTTCGTCAGCTCAGCTCAGCGCAGCGCGGTCAGCAGCGCCAGACTTTCCGGCATCCGCGCCAGGGACGCCTCCAGATGCGCCTGCCATCGCGGGCCGCGCGACAGCGCATCCTGATAGGCCTCGCGCAGCTCGTCCGGGCGATCTTCGGCCAGAACACGGATCAGGAACGCCGCCTGACGGCGATCTTTCTCGGCCTTCAACCGGGCCTGTCCGCGCCGACGATTGGCCACGATCAGTTTATGAATGGCAAACCGTTCGGGTTGCGGGATCTGGACCAGAACACCGCTGCGATAGCTGACGGCGGCGGGAATGGGCGCTGCGATCAGGTAATTCAGGTGGTGTAACGCCTGCGCATCGACGCCAAGCGCCGGCAGCGGCTGCACGCTTTCTTCTTCGGCAAACGAGGGGGTCAGAAACTCGATCAACGTATCGCCGCGCGTCTGCTTCCACCGCCAGGTCTTGCCTTTGTCCAGGCTGGGCTGCGGGGCAAATTCGAAATCCTTGAACACGGTTTGCAACGGCGGGGCGGCCGCATCTTCCAGGGCCAGGGACAGGCGGGTGAAACTGGCAATGTCGATGTCATCGGTGTGGGCGACCATGTCGCGGTCATAGCGGATCCCCAATTCGCCTTCGTACAGGCGGAAGGCATGGGTGCCAACAATTGTGCCGCCAAGGCGAAACACCCCTGCCCCGGCCATGGCCGCCATCAGGCTGCCGGTGGCCGCGTCCACACCCAGGAACCCTTCGGCCCGCAAAATCCGGACCAGCCGGGTCCGGGATTTACGCCGATCCTCCTGCGCGGCTTTCAATTCTGCATGGCGGTCCAGACGGTCGCGCAGCGCGGCGCTATCCTCTCCGATATAGCGTTTGCGCACAGAGGCCCCGACCCGATAGCTGTCATACCAATAGGTTTTGCCGCCGCGCTCGACCCGTGTTGGCGTGCCGCGCAGGTCGGACACGGCATCATCCAGAAGCGCCCGGAGAAGATCGTGATAGGCCGCATGGGCGGAGGAGGAATGGCGATTGATCATGGGTGTGTTCTGCAAAAACCTGTTTTGTTGAACATAGGCCGGACAGGGGGCGTGTTCAACAAAAAATAAACCTGTTGAGCACGGTCAAGACGCAGTTGGGGTAAGGTTGGGAAACCATTATGTATTTCAATATGATACCCATAGAATAGCGCCCCTTTCGATCCGTGTTTCATGCCGCCCTGCCCCGCGCATCCCGGCAAAGTTCACAATTGTGAACGTCGATGACAGATCGATCTTTCCGGGCGGGTTCACAGCTGTGAACCCCTACGCCGCATCGCGCCGCATCAACGCCATGACCATCGGCCCACAAGAAAACGCCCCCATCGCCGCCTTGCTGCTCAGGTGCCGCAAATAGCCGCCCGGTGAATGAATATCCCCAAACCGTTCCAGCATGGCCGCAACAACCACGGCCGCTTCCTCTGGCCCCATTTCCTGACGCGCCTCATCCCAGGCGGAGGGTGAAATCCCCATCATCGGCCGCACCAGATCCGCCGCGCGCACAAGCTCATGCCAATGTCGGATCGGCGTATCGGAATAGGTCTGAATTTCCAGACAGGTCGCCAGGACCAACCCAAGTGGCAGATTGGGCAGCTTGCGATCCTCCGGTGCAGAAGAGGGTTCACACGGCCCCTCCCCCTCCTCCGGCGGATCATAATCAGAGGGGCGCACCGCCTCGCCTTTCGACTTTTCAAAGCGAAGTTCAGAATCATAAGAGTCTTTATTTGAATTCTGATAGTGATGCTCAGTTATAGCATCATTGGTGCTCATATTTTCTGTTTCAACGGGTTCCAGGATGTTGCGCGCCGCGTCCAAAGCCCGTTTCAATTCGGCCTCCAGCGCCGTCAAATCCGCCTCTGACAGCTTGCGGCGAAGGTCACGCGCCGTCAGACGGGCCATGTCGGAACACTGGTCCCAAAGCGGCAGATCAGGACGCTGCGACGCGCCGTATTCCGCCAACCCGGCCAGATCGCGCCGCATCAGGCTCACCGCCTCCCGCAGGCGCTTCAGGCCTTCCTGAGAGGCCCGCACAGCCTCCGCCGCGGCGCTGATCTCGGCAAACCGGGTCGCCAGCGGGGTCAGGTCAAAGCCAAAGCTGATCTTCTCACCGCCATAGCGCCGCGCATAGCGCTTGCCGTTGGGGCTGTCGCGCCGCACCACAATGCCCGCCGCCACCAGATGGGCCAGATGCCGCCGCATGGTCGAGCAGGGCATCCCGTTCAACCGCTCGCAGATCGCCTTGTTGGACGGGTGAACCACCAGATCCTTGTCATTTCCGCCCAGGATCGTCGCCTGGTGAAAGCTGACCAAAGCCTGCAACACCGACATATCGCGATCGGACAGGCCAAACACCGTCCGCGCCGCCGCCAATTCGCGCAGCGCCTCCCATTTGTTCACCCCGTTTGGGGGCAATTCGCCTGTGGCATGCGCCTGATGTTCCAGATGCGCAGCCTCTACCATTCGCCGAAACGGCGTGACTGGAGTGTATTGCATGAAATCATATCACGAAGACAAAGAAATCCCGGCCTGCGAATCACTTTGGACTTGCAGATTTATGTCACGGTGCCTAACGTGAAAGTGCTAAAAACAGTCAGGGTCTCGTGAAGTGTCGTCTTTGCGGGACCTTTTCTTTGGCCTTGTCGTGCCTCCTTTTCTCGTTGCTCGTCCTCAATCTTCCGCGCGCGTGGACCAGCGCGTGTGAAGCTCGTCAATCAAATCCTGCGCCTGCGCCTCAACCCAGCGCGCAAATTCACCGTCCTCCAGCGACAGGGTGACCCCCTTGGCGGTGCGTTTCACCGCGCCCCCAGGCTGGCCGCCAATCGTCAAGGGAACCGACCGGGCAGGGGGACGGGCAGGGGCACGCGCCGCCTTTGCCACGGGTTTGGCCGGGCTCACCGCCTGTTCCACGGCCTCCAGCGCCGCCAAAGAAGGGTCCTGCTCCGCCCCGTCCCCGTCCAGCACCGCAACCGCCGCCGCGTCGCGCGCCGCATGGGCCACATCCAACAGCGCCTCCCCGTCCATGCCGGCCTCAGCCAGCGCGCGCGCCAGCGCATCCCAGCGCGGCCGCCCAACCCCATGGGCCGGGCCAATCGCGCGCACCAGATCTTCGCCCAAAGCCTCAACAATCGAGATCGACATCGACACGGACGACTTGGTCACGGTCAGGATCTCTGCCACCTGCGACTGGTTGCCCAGCCCGTTTGCCACCAGAGATTTCGCCAGCAGCGCCTTTTCAATGAAACTCAGATCCCGCCGCGCCATGTTTTCGGAAATCTGCGCGCGGATCGCACTGTCATCATCCATAGTGGCGACCAGCGCACGCACCTTCGCCACCTTGTCCGAGGCCCGGATCGCTTCAAGCCGCCTGCGCCCGTAAATCAACAAATACCGGTCGCTCTCCGCCGGGTTGCGGCGCACCAGAATGGGCACGGTCTGCCCGTTGGCCTCGATCGCATCGCGCAGATCCATCACATCGTCGGGGTTCAGCCGGTCCGCCGGGCGCATGTCATCGATTTGCGCGGGGTCCAGTTCCCACACATGATGCCCATCCACCGCATCGCGGGCCGAGCGCAGCGCGCGGTTGGACGACATCATCGTGCCCGCGCCAGATGGGGCCGGCGCGGTGGCTTTGGAGGGGGCCGGGGCAGGGGGGCTGGCCATCCCCGCCGCGGCCAGATTGTCCAGAAGCGACATGCGTTTTTTCTTACTGCTCGTCATTTGCGCCTCTCCTTTCAGGTGCCCCGCAGGGCGGTGTATCAGGCTCTAATCCGGCCCATAGTCTCTGTTTTTTGCGCGGCACTCACACACGGCCCCAGGTGTTCTGGATCAGCGCGGCAATCTCGTCATTCACCGCATTCAGGCTTTCCACGGCCCGGTCATAGGTGGAGCGGGTAAAGGCGCTGCGTTCGACCTCATACAGGGTTTGCTTCGTCAGCCCCGCGTCGGAAATGGCGGTGGATTTCAGCATCGGCGCATTCAGCACCTTATCGCCATACATGGTGCGCAAAAAGGCTACGATCCGGTTTTGCGGCGCATCGGAGGGTTCATAGCGCGTTAACAGGTAGCGCATCCAATCATGGGACATATCCGCCCCGCTTTCGGCAATCACATCCATCAGATCGGCGGTCATGCGCAGGAATTGCGACATGGACATCACGTCGAGCATTTCCGGGTGGATCGTCACCAGCACGCCAGTGGCCGCCGACAGCGCCGACATGGTGAGGAACCCCAGCTGCGGCGGACAGTCGATCACCACCACGTCATAATCGGAATCGACCTGTGTTAGAGCCTCTTTCACCCGGAAAAAGAACAGGCCCGCCTGACCCTGTGCCAGGGCGCGGGGGGTTTCATGTTCAAATTCCATCAGCTCCAGATTGCCGGGAATCAGGTCGAGATTCGGGATATAGGTTTTGCGGATCACCTCGGCGATGGGCACCGGATCGTCATAGCGGATCGCATCATAAAGCGTGCCGCCATCGACCAGGTCAAATTCCGGCTGCACCCCGTGCAGCGCGGTCAGCGAGGCCTGCGGGTCGAGGTCGATCGCCAGCACGCGGTAGCCTTTGAGGGCCAGCCGTTGGGCGAGGTGGGCGGCGCTGGTGGTCTTGCCCGAGCCGCCTTTGAAATTCATCACACCGATGACCTGAAGGTGATCGCCTTCGCGCCGACCCGGCAGGTAATCCCCTGTTTTTCTTGCGGTTTTTTCCAACAGGACGCGCAGGTCCTGAATATCGGCCGCGGAATAGATGCGCCGGTTGCCCGGCGTCAGTTCGGGCGAGGGGCCCCGGCCTTCGAGATGCAGTTTGCGCAGGTAACTGTCATTCACGCCCAAAAGGGCGGCGGCTTCGCCCGAGGTGAATTTGCGCATCTGCTTGGCGGCATCCGGGGGAAACAGGCTCTCGCGCTGCGAATGCAATTGGCTGGCAAGCCATTCGGAATGTTGACGAATGACCGCGTTCAGGTCTTCATCATGGGGAAAATCGTCCATCTGCTCCACCGCATTTGCGCCTTGTCGTTGCGCCGTGTTCACGGAAATTGGCGTTTTTTGCGCCTTTTTCGTGACTATTGCCGAAGGACGGGGATTCGTGCAAGGTTTTTCTATATCTAGTGGCCCGGCGGGGGCGGCACACCAAGGCGGTCGGGGTCAGACCGGACCGGGTCCCGTGCCAAATCAGTGCCAAACCCGTGCCAAACCCGCGCCGGTTCAGACCTGCCCGGGCAGCCAGAGCACGATCACGGGGAAGGCGACCAGCAGGCCAATGGTGATGGCATCGGCGATGAAAAACGGGGTCACGCCCTTGAACACGTCCTGCACGCTCAGATCATCGCGCACCCCGGCCACGACAAAGCAGTTCAGGCCGATGGGCGGGGTGATCAGGCAGAACTCGGCCATTTTCACCACGAGGATCCCGAACCAGATCGCGCACATGGGCCCGGACATTCCAAAGGTGCTGTCGGCGGCAGAGACGAACTCGCCCCCGTTCAGGGCCATGACGGCGGGATAGACCACGGGCAGGGTCAGCAAAAGCATGCCGATGGCGTCCATGAACATGCCCAGGACCGCGTAGGCCAGCAGGATGCAGATCAGGATCAGCATGGGCGACAGGGTGAGCGAGGTGATCCAGGCCGAAAACGCGGCCGGAAGCTCGGCAAAACCAAGGAAGCGCACATAGATCAGCACCCCCCAGATGATGGTGAAGATCATCACGCTGAGCTTGGCGGTTTCCAACAGCGCGTCTTTCAGTTGCGCCCAACGCATGCCCCGGTACAGCGCCATCAGGAAGACCACAAAGGCCCCAATTGCGCCGCCTTCGGTGGGGGTGCCCCAGGCCTCGCCGCCGAAGGGGTTGTAGACGAAGAGGATGATGGTCAGGACCACAACGAGGATCGGCAGGGCAGGGGGGAGCGCGACGAAACGCTCTTTCCAGGTGAAGCCTTTGACGGGGGGGCCGAAATCCTTGATCACCACCGCCATGCCGATGATCAGCGCCCCGTAGATCAGCGCCGAGAACGCGCCGGGGATGAACCCGGCAAGCAACAGTTTGCCCACGTCCTGTTCCACGATGATCGCGTAGATCACCAGAATGGCCGAGGGCGGGATCAGCGAGGCCAGCGTGCCGCCCGCGGCCACCACGCCCGCCGCGAATTGCTTGTTATAGCCGATCTTCAGCATCTCGGGGATGGCGATACGGGCAAAGACCGCCGAGGTTGCCACCGACGCGCCCGACACGGCGGCAAAGCCCGCGGTTGCGAACACCGTGGACACCGCCAACCCGCCCGGCACCCACGCGAGCCAGCGTTTGGCGGCCTCGAACAGGGCCTTGGTCAGGCCAGCGTAATAGGCCAGGTATCCGATCAGGATAAAGGTCGGGATCAGGCTGAGCGCCTGGCTTGAGATCTTGGAATGCGGCACTTGGCCGGCGGTTTTCACCGCGATGGTCATCGCCTTGCCAAATCGGGCCGGGTCATAGCCGAACTTGGCCCAGAAAATCCAGATCAACCCGATCATCCCGGCGGTCGCCGCGGCAAAGGCCACGCGCATCCCCAGAAGAACAAGAACAAGAAGGCCGCCCGAGACGACAAGGCCAATTTCAATCGGTTCCATACCTGTATCCTTTAAGCGGTTCGGGACAAACCTAAGACATGTGTTTGTTTTGAAACGCCCACATCATTGATCTTTCCGCGCGCGCGCCATCTGCCCCCTGTGCCAGGCGCAGATCCAAACGCAGGACGCGTGGTTACGCGTGATTAAGTGTCACTGCCCGAGACATGCTCGGCCTCCATCGCGGCCATTTGCGCGGCATCGGCAATCAGCGGCACGGCGATGGGCGCGGGCGCCCCGGTGATCAGGGCACGCCCATAGGCCCAGACCTGCAGCAAAAGCCGCAAACACAGGACCGAAAACGCCACCGGCGCCAGAAGTTTCGCGGGCCACAGCGGCAGCGAAATATCGACCGAGCTGTCGCGGCTCCACAGCGGCGCGGCAAAATCAAAACTGCGCTCGAAATGCGCCCAGCTTCCCCAGACCAACAGCAGCATCAGGGCAAGGATGAACAGCGTTGTGATCAGTTCCACCAGATAGAGGCTGCGGCCCCGCAGCGCGCCCACCAGCATGTCCATGCGGATATGCCCGCCATCGCGTTGCGTAAACGAAATGCCCATGAAGGCAATCAGCGGCATCGCCTGTTCGATCCAGTCGATATAGCCGGGCAGGGGCTGGTTGATGAAATTGCGCCCGCTGACCGAGACCACCGCCAGGATCATCAGGGAAAACACCGCAAGCCCGCTGATCAGCGCCAACATACCTTCGATGCGATAGAGTTTCCGGTCGATACGGCTGAGCAGGCTGTTGTCGCTCAGAACAAGGGAAGATCCGGCCATGGCACCACTCCGTTTGCGATGGGACGTTTGCAATGAAAACCCCCGCGCCGGTTGGGCGCGGGGGCGATGGGGTTAGCTGCCCTCGGCAATCATGCCGGTGACAAGATCGTACAGCTCTTGTGCGGGCAGGCCACGGGCCGTGTTGTCGGCAATCCACGCCTCGGCGGCCGGGGCGGCGGCGGCCTCGCGGAAGGCGGCGATTTCCTCATCCGAGAAGGTGACCTGCTGGATGCCTTTTTCTTCCAGGGCAGGGCCCCAGGCGACCATGGTCTTGTTGTTGTAATTGTCGACATAATGGGCCAGCGCCTCATCCACCGAGCCCAACAGCGCCGTGCGATGGTCGTCCGACAGATTGGCCAGCGCGTCGGAATTCACCACAACCGGGCAATTCACCGTGCCCGGGTTCAGGTTGGTGGTCCACCAGGTCGCGTTTTCGATTGTGCCAAAGGACATATGGGCGTGCGGGGCAAAGCTGACGGCCTTGACCACACCGCTGTCCATGGCCTGACGCACTTCGGAGGCCGACATCGAGGTCGGCACCGCGCCGATGGTTTCCATCGCCTTGCCGATCCCGCCGGTGGCGCGCACGGTCAGACCTTTAAAGTCTGCCAAGTTTGCGGGCGCATCACCTGCGCCAACGATGTTGTATTGCGGCAGGGGCGAGGGCATCAGCAGCGTCGCATTCCAGCGCGCCATATCGGCTTGCGTGGCCGGGTGATTGTAGACCGCCATCGACAGGGCAATCTCTTGTTCCAGCGACGTCACCCCCAGAAAGGGCAGTTCCAGCACGGTGATCGACGGGTTCTTGTCGCGGTGATACCCCGCACAGAATTGGGCCATTTCAAAGGCTTCGATCGAGATCCCGTCCAGGTTTTCCTTGTTCTTGGACAGGCCACCATAGCTGATGTTCAGGGTAAATTCGCCATTGGTTTTTTCGCTCACCAGTTCGGCCAGTTTTTCAACATGTTCGGTAAAGGCGCGGCGTTTGCCCCACAGGGACACGTTCCATTCGGTGGCGAAAGCTTCGGTTGCAAAGCTCAGGGAAAGCGCTGCGATGACAGCGCCTTTGACATTCGGTCGCATGGTATTCCTCCCAGAAAACGCGATTTATGCGGTCAGTATCCGCCGCCCCATCACGTCTGCCTATGAGGGAAATCGCCTGTGGCTTTGCCCCAGCCCTGCGGAAATCCGCAGGGCAAACCCCCTATAGCAGCGCGCCTTTGTCCAGCCCCAGCTTGACGATCTTTTCATTCAGCGTCCGGCGTCCGATTCCCAGCGCCTCGGCGGCGGCATCCATGCGGCCTTCATGGGCCTGAATGGCCTTGCCGATCAGTTCGCGTTCAAAGGCGGCGACGGCTTCGCGCAGGGTGCCGGGGATGTCGTCCAGATGCTGATCGGCCTCGATCGCCTGGGTCATCGACCCGCCGCCGCGCCGCGCCGCCAGCACGCGGCGTTCACACACATTGCGCAATTCGCGCACATTGCCGGGCCAGTCATGGGCCAAAAGCGCCGCCAGATCATCTTGGGTCAGGGGCGGGACGGCCAGTTCGTAGATCCTGGCATAGCCGTCCAGAAAATGGCGCGCCAGCAGGGCAATGTCATCGCGGCGCTGGCGCAACGACGGCACGTTCAAGACCACGGTATTGATGCGAAAGAGAAAATCCTGCCGCAAGCGCCCCTGCCGGACCGCTTCGGCCACATCTTCACTGGTGGTCGACAGGACGCGAAATTCGGTTGTCACCGTTTGCGTTGCCCCCATGGGCAGCACCTGTTTGTCTTCGAGCACGCGCAACAGTTTGGCCTGAACCACAAGGGGGCAGGCGCAGACTTCGTCCAGAAACAGCGTGCCGCCCGAGGCCGCGGTCAACCGCCCCTCGCGTTCGCCGGCAACGCCGAACATCTCGGCCTCGAATGTGTCGGGGGACAGGGCCGCGCAGTTCAGCGCCAGAAACGGGGCCTGCCCATCCCCGCCCAGATCATGCAACGCCTGGGCGACCAGCTCTTTGCCGGTGCCGGTGTCCCCGGTGATCAGAACACTGGCCCCGATATCCGCCAGGGCCATCACATCCTTGCGCAGCGTTGCAATCTCATCCGTTTGCCCCAAAAGCACCCGGTCCAGCCCGGACAGGCGCATCAGGCGGTCTTTCAGCCGGGCATTGTCGCGCCGCATCCGGTTTTGTTCGGCGGCATGGGTCAGGATGCGCAGAAGGCGGCGCGGTTCATAGGGCTTTTCGACGAAACTATAGGCCCCGTCCTGCATCGCCTGCACCGCCATCGGAATATCCCCATGCGCCGAGATCAGCACCAGCGGCGGGGCGGTTTCGGGGTCCAGCGCGGCCAACAGATCCAAGCCGCTCATGCCGGGCATCTGCACATCGGACAAGATGACATCGGGGGGCGCATCTGCCAGGGTCACAGACACATGCGCCGCGCGCGAGGTCGCCTCGGCCCGCCACCCGGCGGCGGTCAGAAGATCCACAAGGGATTGGCGCATGGCCTTGTCATCATCGACAATCAAAACGCTATAGGGGCGCGTGTCCACCATCAAACCTGATCCTCTTCCAGGGGGGCATGGGGAAAGGTTACACGAAAAACGGCCCCGTCCGGGTCGATATTTCGCGCGGTCATCTCGCCGTCGTGATCCTTGACAATGCTGGCTGAAATCGCAAGGCCCAGCCCCATGCCACGCCCGCTGTCGCGCGTTGTGACAAAGGGTTCTTTCAGGTCCTCCAACGTGGCCGAGCCAATGCCGTGCCCGTTGTCTTCTATTTCGACCCAGGCCCGCGCGTCAGACACGCCCGCGCGCACCGTCAGCACCGGGGGGCTGCGGGTTTCACTGGCATCCAACGCGTTGCGCAACAGGTTGGTCATGACCTGTTCAACGCGCAGCCGAATGCCGCGAATGGGCACGGGCTGCGCCGGCAGATCCAGCACCACTTTGGCCCCGATCCGCTGCATGTTCGGGGCAACCAGCTCCAGCGACATGGAGATCGCATCGCGCAGATCCAGCGCCTTGAAGGCCTCGGTGTCGCGGCTTGCAAAGAATTTCAGCTGGCGGGTGATCCCCTCCATCCGGTCCACCAACCCCCCGATATCGGCGGTCAGCCTGGTCCCGCCGCCCGCGCCGATCTCGGCCGCCACAAGATGGTTGCGCATCGCCGCAATCGGCTGGCCCAACTCATGCGTGACCGAGGCGGCCAACCGCCCCAGCGCGGCCAGCCGGCTGGCGCTTTCCAACTCGCTTTGGGTGCGTTTCAGGCGGCGTTCGGCGGTCCGGCGTTCGGTGATTTCGGTGGCCAGCCGCGCGTTCGCCCGCCTAAGCTCGGCCTCTTCACGTTCCGACCGGCGCAGTTCCACATCCACACGGCGGGCGCGCTGGATCTGAAACAGGATCAGCGCGAGCGCGGCCAGGATCATCGCAATCGCCGTCACCAGCCACGCCCGCGTGCGCGCCTGATCATCGCGCGCAAAGAAATGCAGCTGCCAGCCATGCGGCAGGTCATCCGCCACCAGATGCAGATGTTCCGAGGCCCCGATCCGGGCACGTTGATCCGGCAGCGCGGCCCAGTCCAACGGGGCCAGATCCTGCCCCGCAAACTGCCGCACCGCCACAATCTGCCGCCGCCGTTCTGCCGACAGGGGCGCAAGCACGCGGTAGCGCCACGACGGATCGGAGGCCAGCAAAACCACCCCATCCCTGTTGGCCAGAAACACCCGTTCCCCCGAGCTGATCCAATTGTCTTCAAGCCCCGAAATATTGATCTTTATCGCCAGAACGCCAAGCATCTCGCCGGTCGTGTCATACACTGCATCCGCCATGAAATACCCCGGCAGACCCGTGGTGGCCCCAATCGCATAAAACCGCCCCTGCCGCCCCGAAAGCGCATCCTGAAAATAGGGCCGGAACGCATAATTCTGCCCGATGAAACTGCTTGGCTCCTGCGCGTTCGAGGCGGCAATGGTCTGGCCGTTTGGGTCAATCAGATAGATTGCATCCAACCCGGCCCGCGCCGCAAAATCCCGGATCCGCGCGTTCAACTGATCCGTCCCGCGCCCTTTCGCGGTCTCGATCACAAACGGATCGCGCGCCAGCACATAGGTCAGATGGGAAAACCGCTCCAACTCCCCCGAAACCGAGCTTTGATACAGCGACAGCCGCCCCTGCGCCTTTGAGAGTTCCTCGGATTGGAAATAGCCGAAAGACATCCTGAACAGGATGAACACAACAACCGCCGTCGCGACGACCGGAAGGATGAGGGACCGCAAACGCATGCAATTCGATTGGCGGGAAACGGCCGGGAAAGCAAGACTTTCTTGTTTTGGTCCGGCCTGTCCGGGCCCACTCGGGCCTGTCCGGCCTGTCCGGGCCCACTCGGGCCTGTCCGAGCCTATTCGGGCCGGGCCGGACCGGGCCGCGGCACACCCTGTTTGGCGCAACCGTTGAACGCGGCGCGGTCTGGTCGGTCTATCTGGGCCATGACGGGCGCGCCGTATTCTCCTATGCCAGCGGCAACACCGGCACGGCGCGCTGGCGCGTTGCCGACAAAGAGGTGATCTGTTTTACCTTCGATGACAGCGGCAAGGAAACCTGCAAGCGCGGCAGCGCCTATGGCATTGGCAGCGGCTGGTCCACGGTCTATCCACGAGAGGATGGCGGCTGGCGCCCCTATCAGGAAGACCCGCATGGCTCTTCGCGTATTTTTGCCGCCTGGCCGGGTCATCACCATCACAACCCCGCCTCTTTCACCGGAGATCTGCGCGCGTCTCTGCCCGGCCGGCTTTATGTCGACAAAGTGGGGACAGGCATATTCGCGGTTGAGGTGCGGCCCGACGGCACCGGCGCGCTGTTGTCATCCAGGGGGACACGTCAGATCAAAGAAACCGACTACGGGGCGCGCCATATTTGCATAGATGGGGAATGCGCGGACCTGCGGATCGAACATGATCGGCTGCGGCTGTACAATCGCGGCAACGACTGGTCCGAGGGCAACCTGATCTATCTGGCATTGGGCCGCTATGACAGGCCGGCCGCACCAAAACCGCAAAAGACGCCTGAACCCGCCCCCTTGGCCGATACCGTGGCCAAGGCCCCCTCTGCCGAACCGGCCCCGGACGACGATTGCAGCGGCAATATTTTCGGGGGTGCCGCCACCGCGTGTGCCGACGCGAAGATCAGCGCGGCCCGAGAGGCGGCTTTGGCCGCCGCCGGGGCGAAACCTGCACCGCCTGTCGAGAGCGCCCCTGAACAAGACACCCGAGAGATCGAGTATCCCTGGTTTGGTCGCTCTGCCGACATCCCCAGCCGAAACGCTAAAACATGGGATCTCGGGGATCCGGTTCGGGTTGATTTTGAAAACGGATCGCCACGGATCGGCGGGCGCGTTCTGGTGCCGGGATTCACACCTGAGGCAGCACGCATTGTTGCGGTGACGGACTCCTTTGCCCTGATCCGCTATGTGGATCGGGGGCTGCCAAACGGCTGCGCCGAAGCCTATCGCTGGATCTGGGTCACGCAACCTGATTACGGGCTGATGTCGCCCCCGTTCGGCGCGTGCTCCGAGGCCGAAGAGGTTGAGGTGACATGGCAGGGCGCCAAGCTGCTGGCAACACTCACGCCGAAAGCTGGGGTGGCGAGCACGTTCAGCACCTTTCCGTCACGCCGGGATGGCCGCAATCCGATGGGGGTGTTTGTCGCCGCTGGTCCGTCGATAGAGTTCGCCCCGCTCGATGAAGAAGATTGGAAAGCCGTCGAACGCCGCGAAGCCAAGGCCCGCCAGGCCGCCGAAGAGCAGCAAAAACTGGAAGCGCAGCGTCAGGCCCAGGACGCCCGAAGCGCCAAACGCGCAGCGCAACTGGAGGCCCAACGACAGCCCGCCAGACCCGCTGGGCAACTTGACGGCGGGAATGCCTTCGACATCCTGGCCCAGGATGCTGTGCAATCCGCCATCGCGGGGGCCGAAAACGCAAAGGGCCTGCGGGACCTGTTCGCGCAGCATTTCACCAGCGCAACATATATGCCGGAAAACAGGCGGGTCGGCGATATTTACATAGGGGTGGCCTGCGGCCCGGACGGCTGTGAAAAACTTCAGCTCATGGTGCTTTATGGCGGCCGATCTGGTGCCGGATCACACACGCTAGCAAGCGGGGCCGGCCCGGACACGGCGCACCCGCGACGGAACAGGCCGGCCCATGCGCCAAAACCTACCCGACCTGGCGTCCTTCCGACCACACCCCGCGCAGGACCGGGGCATGTTCGAACCGGGCAAAGCGGATCAGATCCGCCCGTTTGCCCACCGCAATCACCCCGCGATCGACAAGCCCGACGGCGCGGGCGGGCGCGTGGGTGACGGTTCCCAGACCGCGCGCCAGATCGCCCCAGAGATCCCCCAGTTGCAGCGCGGCCAGCATCAGCGACGAGGGCACGTAATCCGACGACAGGATGTCCAGAAGGTCCAGCCGGGCCAGCTCTGACGCCGCCACATTGCCGGAATGCGACCCGCCGCGCACCACGTTGGGCGCGCCCATGATATTGGCGATGCCCGCCGCGTGGCCCGCCCGCGCCGCCTCGACCGTGGTGGGAAATTCCGCCAGATGGATGCCATAACCCGCCGAGGTCGCCACCTGCGCCGCGGTGGTGTCATCATGGCTGGCCAGGGTCGCGCCAAGGCGCGCGGCGTGATCCACCGTGGCGCGTTCATGGGCCACGCCCAGCCGGGCCTGCAACCCGGTCAGGAAGGCGATATAGTCGTCAAACTCCGCGTCCTGCATCGCGTATTTGCCCTGAATATAGCCCTTGAATTTCGACACATCCGAGAACTGCCGCTGCCCGGGCGTGTGATCCATCATGCTGACAATGCCCACGCGGTCCTCGGGCGAAAACTCCGCCAGCTCCTCGGGCAGGGTTTCCGAACAGATCTCCGCGCGCAGATGCAGGTGGTGCGAGATCTTCAGCGCGCCTTTGGCCCGCAACGCCAGAATTTCATCGGCCAGCGCGCGGGCATATTTGCCGTAATTCCGGCGCCCGTCCGAATGGATCGACCCCACCCGCAGCGCATCAAAGACGGTGGTGATCCCGACGGATGCAAGCTCGGCATCATGGGCGACAATCGCCGCATCATGGGGCCAGTCCACGCGCGGGCGCGGGCGCATGTGGCGTTCCAGATTGTCGGTGTGCAGCTCCACCAGCCCGGGCGCGATGTAATCACCGCCGCAATCCACGGCCCCCGTCGGCACATCGGTGCCCGGGTCGATCGCGGTGATCTGGCCGGTCTTGACGGTCAGGGCCCCGGTGATCACCTCGGTTTCCAGAACAAGTTTGGCATTGGCGAGGGTGAAGGTCTGTGTCATCTGAATGTCACGCTTTGCTGTCAGGGAAGGGCCGATTTCGACAGGGGTCCATCGGGCCGGGAATGAGGGTGAGATGAAGTTCAACCGCTATGCGATTTACTACACGGCGCCGCAGGGCGCACAGGGCGCGCTGGCTGAGTTCGGGGCCAGCTGGCTGGGCTGGGACGTGGCGCGCGGGCGCGCGGTGGCCCATCCCGATCTGCCCGGCCTGTCGCGGTCCGAGATTGCCGAGATCACGCAGACGCCGCGCAAATACGGGTTTCATAGCACGATCAAACCGCCGTTTCGTCTGGCCGAGGGCACGGATGCCGACGGTCTGGCGCAGGCATTTGAACGCGCCGCGGGTGAGGTCGCGCCGGTGACGCTGGACGGGTTGACGCTCGCCCAGATCGGTCGGTTTCTGGCGCTGGTGGTGGAGGGCGACCAAGCCGCGCTGGCGGGGGTGGCGGGCCATATGGTGGCCGCGCTCGACGGGTTTCGCGCGCCCGCCAGCGACGCAGAGCTGACCCGCCGCCGCGCCGCCGGGTTGACGCCTGTGCAGGACAGATTGCTGGTGACATGGGGCTATCCCTATGTGTTTGACGAATTCAGGTTTCACCTGACCCTGACCGGCGCGCTTGACCCCGGTCGGGCCGCGCAGATCCGCGATGCGTTGGTCCCGGTGCTGGGGCCGATCCTGCCGCGCCCGTTCCGGGTGGTTGACCTGACCCTTGTGGGCGAAGATGCCGATGGCCGGTTTCATGAAATTTCCCGCGTGGCGTTGGGGGCCTGATCGCGCAGCCGGTTGAGGATGGTTGTCACCGTGTCCTGCAGCGCGCCGTCATTGGCGACCTCGATCACGTGCAACCCCTCGGGCAGATCGACCTGCCGGGCCAGCCGCCTGGCAATCTCATCCGCGCTTTCGCGTCCGCGCGCGGCCAGCCGGTGGGCCAGAACCTCGGGGCTGGCGGTCAGGTTAATCACGGTAAAGCCGGGGAACGCGGCGTGCGCCTCGGTCAGCACCTGACGCGACAAGTTGACCAAGGCATCGCGGCCCTGATCGAGGCAGGCCAGTTCCGTTTTCGGGATGCCATAGCGCAGGTCATGCGCGCGCCAGTGCAGCGCAAAACGCCCCAGCGCGAGGTCCATCACAAATGCCGTGTCATCGCAGCCGTCAAACCGCTCGCCGCCCGCCGCACTGGGCCGGGTGATCACGCGCCGCACCAGGTGGAAATCTGCCGCCTGCGCCAGCGCGTCCATCACGCTGTCCTTGCCCACCCCGGAGGGGCCAACCACGGCGATCAATCTTCCCGGTTGGGCCTGCATCAGGCATCCCCTTTCGGCAAAAACCCTGCCACGTCCAGGACCCGGTCACAGACCCGGTCGCGCGCGGCCTCGTCATGGAAGATCCCCACAATCGCCGCGCCCCGCGCCTTGGCCTCTTCGATCAGGCACAGCACCGTTTCGCGGTTTTGCGCGTCAAGGCTGGCGGTGGGTTCATCCAAGAGCAGCGCGCGGTAGGGGTGCACAAAGCCACGCGCGATATTCACCCGTTGCTGCTCGCCGCCGGAAAAGGTGGTTGGGCTCAGCGACCAGAGCCGTTCGGGGATGTTCAACCGCGCCAGAAGGGCGGCGGCCTTGGCGCGCGCGCCGTCCGCGTCTTCGCCCAACGCCAATAACGGCTCGGCCACAACATCCAGCGTCGGCACGCGCGGCACCACGCGCAGGAACTGGCTGACATAGCCCAGCGTGGTGCGGCGCAGGTCCAGCACGTCACGCGGGTTGGCCCCGACCACCTCGACCCCATCCACGCGGATGGATCCCGATTGCGTCAGGTAATTGCCGTAGATCATCCGCATCAGGGTGGATTTCCCCGCCCCCGACGCGCCCGCCAGCGCCACGCATTCGCCCGGCGTGACCGCAACATTGGCGTCGCTCATCACCGTGATCACGGCAGACCCCTGATTGTGCAGGGTAAAGCTTTTTTCGACATTTTGTATGGAAATCATGGCGTTACACCTGCAGAACGGAGGAAACAAGAAGTTGCGTATAGGCGTGTTGCGGGTCATCCAGCACCTGATCGGTCAGGCCGGTTTCCACCACGTGGCCATCTTTCATCACCATCAACCGGTCCGCAAGCAGACGCACCACAGCAAGGTCATGGGTGACGATGATCGCCGACAGGCCCATCTGCCGCACAAGCCCGCGCAGCAGATCCAACAGCCGCGCCTGCACCGAGACATCCAAGCCGCCTGTGGGTTCATCCATGAACACCAACCGCGGCCCGGTGACCAGATTGCGCGCGATCTGCAGGCGCTGCTGCATCCCGCCGGAAAAGGCCGAGGGGCGGTCATCGATGCGGCTCTCGTCAATTTCCACCCGGCCCAGCCAATCCACCGCCTCGTCGCGGATCTGCCCGTAATGGCGCGCGCCCACCGCCATCAGCCGCTCGCCGACATTGCCGCCCGCCGAAACCGACATGCGCAGCCCGTCGCGGGCATGTTGGTGCACAAAGGCCCAGTCGGTGCGCGACAGCATCCGGCGGTCGGGTTCGGCCATGGTCACCGTGTCGACCAGCCCATCCGCGCGCGTGTCAAACAACACCTCGCCCTGATCCGGTTCCAGATGCCCGGCAAGGCAGTTCAAAAGCGTCGATTTGCCCGATCCGCTTTCGCCCACAATCCCCATCACCTCGCCGGGGTAAAGATCGAAACTCACACCGGTACAGCCGATGCGCGGCCCATAGCGTTTCTCGATACCCGCGACCCGCAAAAGCGGGCGCGGGGCGGGGTTTTCGGAACGCTCCGGGGAAAAGTCCTGGGACGGTTTTTGCAACGTCATGCCGAAATCTCCTGCATTTGGGGGGCGGCGGCGTTGGGGGACGCGGCCTGGCGCGCGGCGCAATAGGCCGTGTCGGAACAGACAAAGATGCGCCCGCCCTGATCATCGACGATCACCTCGTCCAGGTAACTGTCATCGGCGCCACACAGCTCGCAGCTGTGGTCGGCTTTGGATGCCTCAAACGGGTGGTCGTCGAAATCCAGACTGGTGACTTCGGTATAGGGGGGCAGGGCATAGATGCGCTGTTCGCGCCCCGCGCCAAACAGCTGGATCGCCGGCATGGTCATTTTCGGGTTGTCAAATTTCGGGATCGGCGAGGGGTCCATCACATAGCGCCCCTCGACCTTGACCGGATAGGCATAGGCGGTGGCAATCGCCCCGTGGCGCGCGATGTCTTCGTAAAGCTTCACATGCATCAGCCCGTATTCCTCAAGGCTGTGCATCTTACGGGTTTCCGTTTCGCGCGGTTCCAGAAAGCGCAGGGGTTCGGGGATCGGCACCTGATAGACCAGGATCTGGTCTTCGCTCAGGGGGGCCTCCGGGATCCGGTGACGGGTCTGGATCACACTGGCCTCTTCGGTCACTTCGGTCGTGTCCACACCGGCGGTCGCCTGAAAGAACTTGCGGATCGACACGGCATTGGTGGTGTCATCCGCGCCCTGGTCGATCACCTTGAACACATCCTCGGGCGTCAGGGTTGCGGCCGACACCTGCACCCCGCCCGTGCCCCAACCATAAGGCATCGGCATTTCGCGCGACGCAAACGGCACCTGATAGCCCGGGATCGCCAACCCCTTCAGGATCGCGCGCCGGATCATCCGCTTGGTCTGTTCGTCGAGATAGGCGAAGTTGTAATCGCTTTCCATTATAAAAGCCCCCGTGCTTTCAGGCCCGCGGCAAGCGCATCAGGCCCTGTGAAATGGATCGCATCCATGCCGGCGGTTTTGGCACCCAGGCAGTTGTGCAATCCGTCATCTGTGAAAATGCAATCCTCTGGGCGCACCCCGGCCTTGGCGCAGAAATGCTGATAGATTGCGACGCTGGGCTTCACCATACCAACCTCACCCGAGACGATGGTGGTCTCAAAGACCTCGGCCAGTTCGGGATGGGCCTTGCAGCCTTCGGGCCATGTCTCGGCGGACCAGTTGGTGATGGCGAAGACGCGCACGCCTGCGTCTTTCAAGGCGTAAAGGATGTCCCATGTCCCCGCGATTTTTGCCGGGACCGTGTGCCTGTAACGGTCCACATATTGCGCCAACCGGGCTGCATCATCCGCGTCTGGCACAAGCCGCGCGGCATCGGCAAAGGTCGCACCCGCATCGCAGGCATGGTTCAGTTTGTCGAACTGGATCCGGTCAAGAAACGCGCGGGCTTCGGCGTCGCCCAGTGCGGTCTGCCACGCGAGGGCCGGGTTCCATTCGATCAAAACCGCACCGATATCGAAAACAACATGTTTCATTCTGCGGCGTCCTGCACTTGGTCTGCCCCGGCCTTGCGGCGCAGCTTGCGCACCAGTTCCAGTTCCGATTGGAAATCGACGTAATGGGGCAGTTTGATATGTTCCAGAAACCCGGTGGCCTGAATGTTGTCGCAATGGGACAGGACAAATTCCTCGTCCTGCGCGGGGGCGCCCAGATTGTCTTCGCCCAGCTCTTCCCAGCGCAGCGCCCGGTCCACCAGCGCCATGGAAATCGCCTTGCGTTCGGACATGCCGAAGACCAACCCATAGCCGCGCGTGAACTGTGCGGGTTCCGATTTTGACCCGGTGAACTGGTTCACGGTTTCGCATTCGGTCACGGTGATGTCGCCGATTTCGATGGCAAAGCCCAGCTCCGGGATCTCGACCTCAACCGGGACCGCGCCAATGCGCAGCTCGCCGACAAATGCGTGGTTGCGGGCGTACCCGCGTTGGGTGGAATAGGCGAGGCTGAGAAGGAACCCTTCGTCGCCCCGCGCCAGCGATTGCAGCCGCAAGGGGCGGTTTGCGGGCAGTTCCATCGGTTCGCGCGTCAGGTCGGGCGGCGTGTCGGCCCCCGGACGTTCCTGCTGGATCACCCCTTCGCCATCCAGAAAGCCCAGCACATGCGGCACGCTTTCCGGTTGCGGATCCCCAACCGGGGCGTCGACCAATCCGCCTTCCGCCGCCAGTTTGAAATCCAAAAGACGGTGGGTGTAATCGAAGGTCGGCCCAAGGATCTGCCCGCCCGGCACGTCCTTGAACGTGGCCGAGATGCGACGGTCACAGGTCATGTCCCCGGTTGCAATCGGGTCAGACCCGGCGAACCGCGGCAGAGTGGTGCGATAGGCGCGGATGAGGAAAATCGCTTCGATCATATCCCCGCGCGCCTGCTTGATCGCCAGCGCGGCCAGATCCGGATCATAGAGTGACCCTTCCGCCATCACCCGGTTCACCGCCAGCGACAGCTGTTCGCGGATCTGGGCGACGGACAGTTCGGCCACCTCCGGGTCGCCCCGGCGCTCCTCGCCCAACCAGGCATGGGCGTTGTCAATGGCGCGCTCGCCCCCTTTTACGGCAACATACATCAGGCAACCTCCCCATCTGTCTTGCTGTCAGATACCTGTGTCGTGCGCGGCAGACCGGCCAGTTGGTCCCCTGCGCAGAAAAAGAAATCGAGGCCCAGCGGGAAAAGCAGGGCGTTTTTCTGGAAGGCCCCGGTTTCTGGCAGCGACAGGGTGGCCGCGTCCTTTATGCCCGGCCCACGCAGCGTGGCACCCGTCTGGCTCAGCCCGTCCATTTCAACAATCAGCGTGGCAGAGCGGTCCGGGTATTCCGGCGTGCCAATCGCAAACCGGTTCAGCGGCAAAAGCGCCTCCCACCGGCCCACTGCGAAATCGGCCTTATCCGCCGGGACAATCGGCGCGCCGGTGTGAAACTGCACCCAGGCGCGAATGTCGGCGGTGTCATGATCGCCAGCAAGGTGAAGCCCGGTGTCCGGGTCACAGAGCGTCAGCACCATGACACCCGCAGCCACAGACATCGGGGCAGGGGGGGTGGCCCCGTCAAGGCGTTCGATCCGCCCCGGTCGGGCAATCGCATTCATGATGGCGCGGAACTGGCGCGCGGCCTCGGTCGGGATGTCGTCAAACCCGCCCTGCATGGCGGTTGTGGTGGTGGTCTGCATCAATCTTCCCCCCGCACCATGGTGAAGAAATCCACCTTCGTCGCCGCGGCCTTCGCGGCGCGTTTGGACGTCGCGGCCGCCACGTGGTCAGCCAGCGGGGTCAGCACCCCGGCGCGTACCGTTTCGGCCTGATCCCCCTGCATCAAGGCATCCACCAGCGCCGCCGCGCGCGCCTTGTCCTGGCTGCGCCCCTGCACATAGCCATGCCCAACCGCGCCACTGTCCAGCTGCACCGCACAGCGCGTCACGGTCATTTCGCCAAGGTTGAAGGGCGCGCCCGTGCCGCCCGCGCGGCCCCGCACCATCACGGTGCCGACCTCTGGGCGGCGCAGCCAGGTAAAGGCCGGGTCCAGTTTCAACCCCGCCCACAGGGCCAACATCTCATCTTCTGGCGCTTTGGCCATCAGGCTCAGCCACGCTTTGCGCGCGGGGATATCGGGGATATCGGGGCCGGTTTCGGTATGTGTTTCGACTGTCATGCAGACACCTTGTCAAGTTGTCTATATTTCTATACTTCTAGACAAATCATCACGGATTCGCGCCGCTCTGGCAAGGAAAGTGTTGTGAAATTTTTGTGACGCCCGAGGTCAGGATCCAAGCATGAGCATCTGGAAAACCATTCACGACAGCCTGCTGCAGGACATTCAAAACGGCCAGTACGGGCCAGGCGACAAGCTGCCGACCGAGGCGGCGCTGGCCGCGCGGTTCGGCGTCAATCGCCACACGGTGCGCCGGGCGCTGGCGGAACTGGCCGCGCAGGATCTGGTGATTTCGCGCCGGGGGGCAGGGGTGTTTGTGCAACACGCCCCCACGGATTACCCCCTCGGGGCGCGGGTCCGGTTTCACCAGAACCTTAGGGCGGCGGGCAAGATCCCCGGCAAGAAAATGCTGGCCTTTGAAACCCGCCGCGCCAATGCGCAAGAGGCGCAGGCCCTGGCGCTGGAGGAGGGGGCAAAGGTCCATGTCTATGACGGGTTGTCCCTGTCGGACGGCCACCCGATTGCGGTCTTTCGCAGCATTTTTCCGGCAGAGCGTTTTCCCGAAATGCAGCAAGCACTGACCGAGATGAATTCCGTGACCGCCGCACTTGCGCATCACGGAGTTGCGGATTTTACCCGCGCCGAAACCCGCCTGTCGGCCCGGCCCTGCCCAGCCACGCAAGCGCGCCACCTTGGCCTGCGCGACGGGGCCCCGGCGCTCTTTTCCGAAGGCATCAATGTGGATCGCCAGGGCAGACCCGTCGAGCTTGGCCTGACCTGGTTTGCAGGCGAGCGCGTCACCCTGACGCTGGAGGGCACTGAGACGGCGCACACGTCACACAAGTGATACCTGACCGTCACATCCGCGATACAGCCCACCGGTAGGAACGGCGCGATCAAACCCCGATCGAAGCCCGATCCAAGAATGAGACCCGGAATGCCGCGCGACCCGTCCCACACCCTGCATCCCCCCCTTCCGTCCTTTCGGATGACCCATGCCACCATCCTGCGCGACCGCGAGATGCAGCGGCGGTCGGTTGTTGTGCAGGACGGGCGGATCTCGAAAGGCGCGCTGCCCGAAGTCAACCTGTCTGGTTATTGGATTTTGCCCGGCGTGATCGACCTGCATGGGGATGCGTTTGAACGCCATATGGCCCCGCGCATCGGCGTGCATTTCCCGGCCGAAACCGCACTTCGCGCAACCGATGCCGACGCGGCGGCGGCGGGGGTGACCACGGCGTGGCTGGCCCATGGCTGGAGCTGGGAAGGCGGGCATCGCGGCCCTGACGCGGCAGAGCGGTTCCTGGCGGAAATGAGCCACTACCGCCCCCGGGCGCATACGGATCTGCGGGTGCAGCTGCGCTGCGAGACGCATGCCATCGACACGGCCAACCGCCTGCAAGACGCGGTGGAACGGCACAAGATCGACTATGTGGTGTTCAACAATCACCTGGACGAGGCAACCAAACTGTCCATGACCCAGCCGGGGGCGCTTGCAAACTGGGCGCATAAGCTGGGCCTGCAACCGCCCGACCTGATGAGGGCGGTCGAGGCCGCCCGCGCGCAGGCCGGCGACGTGCCGCGCCACCTGTGCCGGTTGGCCGAACGCTTTGACCAGCTTGGCGTCAGCTATGGCAGTCATGATGACCCTGACGGGGACACGCGGGAAAGGTTTTCCATGATCGGCGCGCGGATCTGCGAATTCCCCCTGTCGAAATCTGCCGCCCAGGCGGCGCATGCGGTGGGGGATCCGGTGATCATGGGGGCCCCCAATGTGGTGCGGGGCGGGTCGCAATCGGGCAATATCGCCGCGCAACAGCTGATCCGGTTCGGGCTGTGTGACGCGCTGGTCAGCGATTATTACTATCCCGCGCTGACCCAGGCGGCCTTTCGGCTGATGGATGACGGGATACGGACGCTGCCCGAGGCCTGGGCGATGATTTCCTCGAACCCGGCCGATATTCTGGGCCTGTTTGACCGGGGCCGCATCGCGTATGGCAAGCGCGCGGATCTGACGGTGATCCATCAGGAAACGCGGCGGGTTGAGGCCACGATCTCGGGCGGGCGCATCACCTATCTGGCGGGCGAGGCGGCGCATCGGTTTACCCGGATGGGGGAACGCCTGTCCCTGGCGGCGGAGTAATCTCGCCCCACGAGGGGCCCTCGGCCAGGGCCTCGGGCCGCGCGGCGGCCATGGCTCATCTGCGATGAGCCTGAAGGGGCGCTGCCCCCGCGAGGCAAGCTCGCTCCCCCGGGATATTTGGAACCAGGAAAAGAGGCGCGCGCCTTATTTTCTAATCAGAAATATCCCGGGGTGAGCGGCGCAGCCGCGAGGGGCAGCGCCCCTGGCTGGGTTGATCTCAGGACATGAGGTCTCATTCGTATTTCTCAAGGAAGGCTTCGGCGCTGAGGGTGCGGAAATCGTGCAGCGAGGATCGCAGGCGGGTGTGGTCCCAATCCCACCAGGCCAGCGCGATCAGCCGGTTGGCAACCTGCTCTGGCTGGCGGGCGCGGATCGGTTTTGCGGGAATGCCTGCGACGATAGTGTAGGGGGGAACATCCTTGGTGACGATGGCGCCCGCGGCCACAACGGCCCCGTGGCCCAGGGTCACCTCCGGTTTCACCATCGCCCCGTGGCCAATCCAGGTGTCATGGCCAATCCGGGCCCGGCGCGCGGCGCGGCGGGCAAAAAACGCCTCATCCGCCTCGGCGTCGTCCCAATACATGTCAGACCGATAAAGAAAATGGTGGCAGGCGGCCGTGTCCAGCGGGTGATCCGTCGCCCCGATCCGGGTCATCGCCGCGATATTGGCGAACTTGCCGATCGTCGCATTGGCGATGTCCGAATAACGGTCGCAATAGGAGTAATCGCCGATCTGGGCGTTCACCAGCCGCGTGCCGCGCCCAATTTCCACGTAGCGCCCAAAGCTGCTGTTGTGGATCTCGCATTCGGGGTGCAGGACGGGGGCGTCGGGGGAGAGTTTCGGCATCAGTGCCCCTCCTGCCCGCCGATCAGGCGCTTGCGCAGCCAGCCCGAAATCCAATCCATCGCCATCACCATCAGGATGATCAGGGTGATGTAATAGGCAACCTCTTCCCAGTCTTTCTGGGTGATCATCGCCTGTGTCAGCAACAGGCCAATGCCGCCCCCGGTGATCGCGCCGATGATGGTGGCAGAGCGGGTGTTCGATTCCAGATAATAGAGCACCTGCGACAGGAAGATCGGGGTGATCTGCGGCAAGACGCCAAAGCGGTAGGTTTGCAACGGCCCCGCCCCGGTCGAGCGGATCCCTTCGATCTGCTTGCCGTCGACGTTTTCCAGTGTCTCCGAGAACATTTTGCCGAAACTGCCGGTGTCCGTGATCAGGATCGCCAGCGCGCCCGTGAGCGGGCCGGGGCCGAAAGCGCGCGCCAGCACGATGGTCCAGATCAGCGCATCCACACCGCGCAAAAAGTCAAACACCCGACGCGTGACCATGCGAACCCAAACAAAAGGCGCAAAATTGCGCGCCGCCAACAGCGCCAGCGGCAGCGCCACAATCGCCGCGCCGAACGTGCCCAGAAAGGCCATCAGGATGGTTTCGAAAATCGCCCAAGCCACCTGATGATGTTGCCACATGCGGTTCATCCAGAAATCCTGCCAGATCGCGCCCGCTTCGCCATTGATCGCCCGCCCAGCCAACGCCACCGGCCCCAGCCCGTGATAGGGGCTGTCGAGGGTAAAGAAGAAAAGCTCCCACCCCAGCGCATAGCGAAACACTTCGGTGCGGTTGCGGGTCACGGTCAGGCGGCCCGCGTCGGTCTTGATCGCCAGACGGTTTTTGGATGCGTTGATCCAACCCGGCACGTCGCCCGCAGGCAGCGTGGCGTTTACGCCGCCGCGCCCCGGATTGGCGGTGACCAGCCCGTAACCGGGGATGTCGTAGCGCACGGATCCGTCGGCCAGAAACCGCACCTCATGCCCTTTGGGCAGGGTGATCACCGTGTCGGTGCCAAGCGCGACCCAATCCGGCGACATCCCATCCGGATAGGCCCCTTTGCGCTCGCCTTCAATTGCGACCGACACCTCCCCCGTGCGATTGTCGCGGGTCACATGGGTCTTGTAGGAATAGCTGTCGCTGACCAGCGTCATCGCATTGTCCAGACTGGCCCGCTCGCGCAGGCCCGCAATGTCAAACGCGACAAAGATATAGGCGAAATAGGCCACGATCAGCAGCGGCACCATCAGGGCCACCACCCGTTTGCGCGCAAACAGCGCATCTGTGTCGCGGATCAGGCCGGCGGTGGTCGCGGTGGGCGAAAGGGTTGCGGCGCTCATGCCTGTGCTCCGATCATGTTGGATTTCTTGCCATGGGTCAGGCGGTCGCGCAGCACCGAGGACAGCTGATCGACCACAACGATGGTGACAAACAGCATCGCGAAAATCGCCGCCGCCTCGTCATATTGGCCTTTGCCCCAGGTCATCGCGTTCTTGAGCTCATAGCCAATGCCGCCCGCGCCGACAAAACCCAGAATGGCCGAGGCGCGGATGTTGATTTCTAACCGCAACAACGCATAGCTGAGATAGTTCGGCGCGACCTGCGGGATCACGCCCAGCACCATGCGCTGCGCCCAGCTGGCCCCGACCGAGGACAGGCCCTCCACTGGCTTCAACGAGGCATTTTCATTTACCTCGGAAAAGAGCTTGCCCAGGGCGCCCACCGTGTGAAAGGCAATCGCGATCATCGCGGGCACCGGCCCGCCGCCAAGGACAAAGATCAACACCAGCGCAATCACGATCTCGGGCACCGCACGCATAATGTCCATGATCCGGCGAAACACCGGGATCAGGCGTGGCCAACGGGCCATGCCGCGGGTGGCGAGCAGCGACAGGATCACCGCGCCCAACGCGCCCAGAAGGGTCGAGGCCGCCGCGATATTGAGGGTTTCCAAAAGCGAGGGGGCGTATTGCACGACATGGGCCGGGAACGCACCCAGCTTGCCCACCGCTTCGCCCAGCACCTCGGCGGGGAAGTCGAAAAACCGATGCCAGCCATCGATGAAACTGCCCGCGTTGCGGCGATCAGCGGTGCGAAACCCCGCCAGCATCAAGGCCACAAACACCGCCAGCATAATGCCGCCATACAGGCGTTTTCGTCGAACCATGTCCATGTAGGTCTGGTTGATGTGGTCGATATTCTGCATGGCCCTGCCCCCGTGCCCCCGGTTTAAAAAGACGGGCCCCGACCTGCGGGACCCGCCAACGGCTCATTGAAAATGCCTTATTTCGACTTCAGCTTGCGCGCCTCGATGATCACCTCATAGGCGTCATGGGTGATGGGCTCAAACGCGCGCGCTTCGCCCGCGGCCACACCGTAGAAACATTCGCGGTCTTTCTCGGCCAGGCCCGCCATCAGCGCGGTCATCTTTTCCTTCACATCGGCGGGCAGGGCTTTGCGCAGCACAACCGGGCCTTCCGGGATCGGTTTTGAGCGCCAGATTTCCACCAGGTCGTTCATGTCGACAAGGCCCGCATCCACGGCGCGGCGCAGGGCCCCGGATTTATAGCCGTCTTCCCATTCGCCCAGACCGTCGGCCCAGGTCACGCCGCCCGCAACGTCGCCATTGTTCACGGCAACGATGGTCTGTTCGTGACCGCCGGTGAATTTCACCTCACCGAAATAATCGCCCGATTCCATCGTGGCGTTGATCTTTTGCGGGATTTCAATCGACGGGATCAGGTAGCCCGAGGTCGAGTTGGGATCGCCAAAGCCAAAGGTCTTGCCCTTCAGGTCTTCCACGGTGGTGATGCCGCTGTCCTTGCGGGCAAACCCGATGGAGTAATAGCCATAACCGCCATCGGTGTTCACCTTCACCAGAACCGGTTCCACGGCTTCCGGGTCGGACAGATAGGTCTTGGCATAGCCCGACGCGCCCAGCCAAGCCATGTCGATGGTGCCGCCCAGAAGGCCCTGGATCACGCCGTTGTAATCGGCGGGGGCAAACAGCTTGGTGTCCACACCCAGCGCCTCTTCGGTGTATTCGCGCAGGCATTCATTGTTGTTCAGACGGTCCTGAGCGTTTTCGCCGCCCAGAATGCCGATGCGAAACTCGGTGATGTCCGATGCCATGGCCGGGGCGGCCAAGGCGGTGGCCAGAAGGGCCGTTGCAGCAGAAAGAAGGTGGTTCATTTGGATCTCTCCTGATGGGCGCCCTGTCCCATCTGTTGTTCGGTTCAAGTTCGTCAGGGCAGGTAAAGGGGGGTGCGGTCCTGGCTGGCCGCTTTGGGCGCAGCATCAAGAGCAGACAATTCGGTTGAGGTGGCCGCTTCGCTGAACGTGTCATCCGCGCCGTAAATGTCGCGCGCCACTCCGGCGGTCAGCTGTTCGGGGGTGCCGTCAAACACAACCCGCCCCGCGCGCATCCCGATCACCCGGTCGCAATAGCGCCGCGCGGTGTCCAACGTGTGCAGGTTGGCGATGACCAGCCGGCCATCTTCGTCATGGATCCGGCGCAGGGTCTGCATCACAATCTGCGCATTCATCGGATCGAGCGAGGCAATCGGCTCGTCCGCCAGAATGATCGACGGGTCCTGCATCAAGGCCCGCGCAATCGCCACCCGTTGCTGTTGCCCACCCGACAGCGCCTCGGCCCGTTTCGCGGCATGTTCGGCAATGCCCAGACGGTCGAGAATTTCGATGGCGCGGTGAATGTCGGCCTTTGGGAACAGGTTGAACATGGTCGCCAGGGTCGATTGCCGGTTCAATGTGCCATGCAGCACATTCGAGGCCACGTCCATCCGCGGCACCAGGTTGAACTGCTGAAAAATCATCGCGCATTGCGATTGCCATTCCCGCTTTGCCGCGCCGGTCAGCCGGGTCACATTGCGGTCCTTGAACAGGATCTGACCCTCGGTCGGATCGGCCAGCCGGTTGACCATGCGCAAAAGCGTCGACTTGCCCGCGCCGGAGGCTCCGATAATGCCGATCATGCAGGGGCGCGCGACCGAAATGGTCACATTGTCCACCGCGCGTTTGTCGCCAAAAGCCTTGGTCAGGTTGGTAATCTGCAGCATGTCGCCCCCTTCGTTTCGAGGGGGGGATATCGGCGTTTCCCAACAGCTTTATGTCGAGAACACAAAACTTCTGTAACAACAGCCTCGCGGCTTTGCCCCGTGCAGGGGACAGGGCCCTTCATTTTACATAACCCTCATTATCGGAGGTCTGATTGTAACGTAAAGTGATTGTCGGAGTACGTAATTAATGAGACCGAATTAATGAGATTCGTCTTCTCAGGAAATCAGAGACATAAGATTTTCCAACTTTCAGCGATTTTCATGGCTCAAGAAACTCCAAGTTGGCTTCAACACGGTGTAGTGTCCTCCCTGGATTGGAGTTATCCTGGATAGTAGAAGCGCCCAATTGGCTTCGTGAAGGACCCAAATGGCGACCAGGTCACACGCGGTACTGGCAACCATTATTCTTGGAATTCGTCGTCCGTGTCGGGCGCAGGGTCAAAATTGCCAAAGTTCATTTGCGTGTACAGATGCAAGTTGATCCGCGTTGCCGCCGCACGAGCCGGGGACATAATCGCGTTTTTGTCCCTATTTTTCTTTAGGCCGGTTGGATCATCAATCGCTGTCGCTGCGATCACGTAGGTCGCCCAAATTCCCAAATCCTTAGGGTAATTCTTACTAGCCATTGCGGCCTTTGCCGCTGCCGGAAAGCCTCCGTCCTCATCGCGAACACGGTAGATTTCCCATGTGCTCTGAGTGGACAGATCAATCCTCGGTGGGATCGGATGCCCGCCCCCGCCTCCCTCAGACGGACTGCGACTGCTGGCCCAATCTCCATAGATCAAACGCGCGGCGTTGTTATTGCTGATCAAGTTGTTGAATTGAACGCGCTCATCTTGAACTCTGGAGGCTTATATCCAGAGTGAAAGCTTCCAGAGGATTCGAGTCAACTATTTGTTATCATTGCAATATTACTATATTGCACATGGGGAGCAATCTCGCCAACTTTGTCACCATCACCCAGAGACATCGCCGTCAGTGCGCAGAGGTGAAATTTGCTCTTAGTCGTTTTCGATGCTGGCCTGCAATTCACTCGCAAGGCGGGTGGCTTCGGCATCATCCAGATCATCTACATGATGCGCAGTTTGGGTATCTTTGCATTGGCGCAAAGCTTCAAATTCTTCCGTGGACAGGACAACGAAGCGCGGCTTGCCGTGGCGCGTGATGGCAACAGGCTGTTGCGCGGCGAGGGCCAGAACGTCCCCGGTCTTATTGGCAAGATCTGTAGCGGAAAACTGTCGCATGGTATTTCTTCTTCCCGTTTGAGCTTACCGGCCTAGAAAAATAGGGGGCAGGATAGTTTAGCTAAAATAGCTAAATACCCATGGCTCAACAACACATAACACTACTTCAAACGTCACTACGTTGTGCCGGAGCATTCACTGAGAAGGACAACAGAGAATACCCTGCATGGCAGCGTATGCGCCCCGCTGATCAGCGCAATCTGGAAATTGTGGTGTGAGCTACACCAAGATCCAATGAGATAGCGCGACAGCTCTCACCATTTGCCATGCGCTCGCGGGCAATCTGGCGCTGATGCTCGGTCAGCTTCGGTTTCCGACCAAACCTGACACCCTGCTTGGCTGCAATGGCGCGACCCTCGTTTGCTCGGCGGGTGATGCGTTCCCGTTCGTCTTCTGCAAGAGCAGACAGAAACGCCAGAATGCCCTTGCCTATCGGTGTGGTCAGGTCGAGCCAGGGCTTATCAAGAACTTTCACATATGCCCCGCGCTCAGCAATCCGCTGAATGATGTTGATGCCGTCAATCATGGATCGCGTGGCCCTGTCCCACTGCGATAACAAACACGTCCCCTGCCCCAAGAGCGTCTATCGCACGTTCGAGCTGCGGCCTGCCCTTGACGGATTTCCCAGACATTTTCTCGCGAAAAATCTTATCGACGCTGGCGGCATTCAACGCGCCGATCTGACGATCAAGGGATTGCCCACGACTGGACACTCTGGCGTAACCAATAAGCATGGTTCAAGCCTACCAAACGCGCCCAATATATGCACCGGAAATATGCAACATCTGAATGGCCTTGTTTTCATGGGTCTGAGGCCTTGGTGCAAATATTATGAATTACGCAACA
>NZ_JBNAGI010000006.1:0-195065 GCF_049803815.1 Aliiroseovarius crassostreae | reverse complement strand
GCCTCGCCGGACAAAAGCAGCATCAGGCAATTGTCCCGGTTACCGGATCGCACCCGCACGGAAATGTCTTGTGACTGGGTCAGTTGCCGCACCACCCATGGCGAGATTGTGGTGGTGATGGCGTGTTGGCACACAAAGGTCACATCCCGCTTCGAACCATCTGCAGCCGCCTTCAGGTCGTGTTGCAGGCGGCGCAGCCGCGCGCCAAGCTCTCGCAATTCAGGTTCCATGGCCTGCACGCCGGGCAGGATGGTGACCGGCTTGCAGGACCGGTCAAACAGGGGCACACCAATGCGCTCTTCGATCAACCGCACCCGCCGCGTGAACGCCGATTGGGTCACAAACCGCCGCTCTGCTGCCCGTGTCAGGGACCCCGTGTCGATCACCGCCAGGATGTCATCAATCCAATCCAACTGCATAATGTCACCATAGCGGCACACTGATATTATGCAAGATATGCATGTTATAGCGCATATTTCGAATTAGATTAGCGGGATTGACCTCCATAAGATGCGAGAAAACCAATTTAGGAGTTTTCTGATGCATCTCGCCCGTTACCCTCGCCGCTTCATCGCCCACCTGCCCACCCCGCTTGAACGTCTGGACCGTCTGACCGCAGAACTCGGCGGCCCGGAAATCTGGATCAAACGTGACGATTGCACCGGCCTGTCCACCGGCGGCAACAAGACCCGCAAGCTGGAATTCCTGATGGCCGAGGCCGAGTTGCAGGGCGCAGAGATGGTGATGACCCAGGGGGCAACCCAATCGAACCATGCCCGCCAAACGGCTGCTTTTGCGGCGAAACTGGGCATGGAATGCCACATCCTTCTGGAAGATCGCACCGGATCCGACAACCACAACTACAATTACAACGGCAACGTTCTGCTGGACCATCTGCATGGTGCCACCACCGAAAAGCGCCCCGGCGGTCTGGACATGAATGCCGAGATGGAAGCGGTCGCCGACAAGCTGCGCGCAGATGGCAAAAAAGTGTACACCATCCCCGGGGGCGGGTCGAACCCGACCGGCGCGCTTGGCTATGTGAACTGCGCGTTTGAGATGCTGGCGCAAGCCAATGATCGCGGGTTGAAGCTTGACCACATCGTTCACGCCACCGGCAGCGCTGGCACGCAGGCGGGGCTGATTGTGGGTCTGAAGGCGATGAACGCACAGATCCCTCTCTTGGGCATCGGCGTGCGGGCGCCCAAACCGAAACAGGAAGAAAACGTCTATAACCTCGCCTGTGCCACCGCCGAGAAGCTGGGCTGTGCCGGTGTCGTGCAGCGCGAAGATGTGGTGGCCAACACCGATTACGTCGGCGAAGGCTACGGCATTCCGACCGAAAGCGGCATCGAGGCGATCCAGATGTTTGCCGAGCTGGAATCGATCCTGCTCGACCCGGTCTATTCCGCCAAGGGGGCCGCAGGTTTCATTGATCTGATCCGCAAAGGTCACTTCAAGAAAGGCGAGCGTGTCGTCTTCCTGCACACTGGCGGTTCGGCTGCGCTCTTTGGCTATGACGCGGCCTTTGATCACAGCAAGCGCTGGGTCGGCTGACGTCAGACAGTATCAGGTGCGCGTGACCTGACGCAGGTTGCGCGCCCCAGTTTCACATTTCCGCAGTCAGGAGCGAACCATGGTGTCGCTGATCAGGTCCCGCTGGGACACCCACTTTGGTGGCATTCTTTTGGTGTGCGTCATCGCCGCCGCCGCGACCTTTCTGTCCGAACATTACGGCGCGCCTGCGATGCTGTTTGCTCTTCTGATCGGCATGGCGTTCCACTTCCTTTATGACGATCAGAAATTCACCCCGGGGCTGGAGTTTTCCGCCAAAACATTGCTGCGATTTGGGGTCGGCCTGTTGGGCCTGCGTCTGAGCATTGGGGATGTGGAAAGTGTCGGGCTGGGCGCGGTGGGTGCGGTTGTCGGCTTTGTCATGGCAACATTGGCCTGCGGGGCAATCCTCTCCTTTCTCTTCGGTCGCAAGCTGGCCTTTGGCCTGTTGGCGGGCGGGTCGGTGGCCATTTGCGGGGCCTCAGCCGCGCTTGCCATCACCTCGGTTCTGCCCGCGAAAGATGACCGCGAACAGGACACGCTGTTTGTTGTGATCGGCGTCACCGCCCTGTCGACCATCGCGATGATTGCCTATCCGATCCTGTTTGCGGCCCTGGGGATGAGCGATCTGGAAAGCGGATTTCTGATCGGGGCAACCATTCACGATGTGGCCCAGGTTGTTGGTGCCGGATATTCGATCAGTGACGAGGCAGGGGTGATTGCGACCTTCGTCAAGATGGTGCGCGTGGCCTTGCTGCCGGTGGTGATGATTGTGGTCATGGCGAGCTTTCGCGGCGCACAAGCCCAGAAGATCACCCTGCCGTGGTTCCTGGTCATGTTTGTCGCGCTGGCGATTTTGACAAACACCGGGCTGGTGCCGCAGGTGATCACCGATGCCATCGCCACCCTGTCCGGTTGGTGTCTGGTCATTGCGATTTCCGCCCTTGGGGTGAAAACCAGCCTTGCCACCATCCTGCGCGTCAAGCCCAGCTATGGGCTGATCCTTGTTGTCGAAACCCTCTTTCTTCTCGCCATTGCCGTGGCTTTTGTCATGGGCTTTGGTTTCTAAGCAACCGAACTGAAAGGACTTGATATGACCGGAATTAAACGTATGAAAAGCTCTGACCGGATGAGCCAGATCGTGACCTGTGGTGAGATGATTTATCTTGCCGGGCAGGTGGCCGCGCCGGGCAGCAGTGTGACTGACCAGACCACCCTTATCCTGGAACAGGTCGACAGCTTGCTGGCAGAGGCCGGGTCTGACAAAGAACACATCCTTCAGGCGATCATCTGGCTGTCTGACATGGGAGATTTTGCGGAAATGAATGCCGTTTGGGACAGCTGGGTTGCCCCCGGTCACGCGCCTGCACGTGCCTGCGGCGGCGCTGCTCTGGCTACGCCCGATTTTAAAGTCGAGATCATTATCACTGCCCGGAAAAAGTAATCCGGGCAGGACGGCCCGGTGTAACATTGGAGCTTCGGACGAAAGGAGTGTGGCTGTTTCGCGTGCGCCAAGCCGACCGGGATGCCCACTCCGCCAGTCTGCCGCGCTCTGTTCTGGCCTGACCGCCAATTATTTTTGACCTGTCGAGAAAAGCGGCCCTTGGTTGAATCTGCTGCGAAGGTGTCGAAAGACCCCGAAACCGCAACTGCAGGACAGCAGATTGGCGACCCGAAACACCGTCAAGCCGGTGTCTGATGCGTCCAGAGGTTTTATTGTGGGCTTGCGAACCGCCCCATTCGACCTCTCTGAAATCGGTCCTTTGCGTCACACAGTTCATATGAGGTGCATCAAGGCGTCTGTTTGCGTCATTTGTGCGTATCGCCCAAATGCATTCCTTATCAGCCCCACAGAATATCCACCACAAAACCCGGCATGTTTTTGAGATTGGAAACCATACTGGCGCAATTCGTGATTAAGACCTCATCATTTTTTTCAACGCGTTCCGATCTATTTTAGAGGCGTGGCGACTGTCCATTGGTATCTTCGATACGATCTGCACGTCGTGAATGCTCAACTGACCTGCCTTTTGACGCCATTCCCCAAGGTGGCGGTCATCCCCTTCGATAACCAGGCATATTGCATCATTCCTGGTCGTAAGGGCGCATTGCTTCACGCCCTGCCACCCACGCGCGGCGACCTCGATCGAGAACGGAAACATCCGCGCGCCATTCACACAGACCTCTGACCCCATACGCCCCAGCAGCCAAAGCCGGCCCTGGTCGTCAAAATACCCTGCATCACCCGTGCGGTGCCAAACCACTGCGCCGTCGTGAATTTTGTTCTCAGTGTCATGCTTTGGGTCCAGATATCCGCTGTTTACATGTGCCCCAGCAACCTGAATTTCGTCTTCGACGATCCGAACCAGAAGATCGTCAACCGGATGACCAACGAGCAGCCCGTTCCCCGATGTCATCTTTGCTTGATCCTCCAATTCGATCTCATCGGAATCGAGGTGCGCAATTGGCTCTGCTTCCGTCGAGCCATATACGCAGACGATCCGCAGATCAGGTTTCGCGGATTTCAACCGATTTAAAAGGTCGGGAAAAACGGGGCCGCCACCTGTAAAGACAGTGTGGAAGGGTGCAGGAGTTCTGATCGTCGTCAGTTTTTCACAAAGCGAGGGCGGCAGCAGCGCCCGAGAGGTGTTTTGGCGTGTCATCCACTGTTCGAGCTGTGCCGCTTGGAGTTTCGCCAAACGCGACATTTTCCAGTTTGGTAAAACAGAGGTCTGACCGCTTGCAATGTTGATAAGAACGAAAACCGGGAAGGTGACAAGATCGCGCTCGGGCACGTCACTGTATAAAAGCGGGGCGATTGCATGGTGCTGGGCGGTCAGAAACCCATGGCTGCGCGGGATCGCCTTTGGGGCACCTGTCGTGCCGGACGTGAAAGAAATCAGCGCAATGTCGGCTTCATTTGGTGGGGGAATGTCAAGTGGAGCACCGTCTGTGCCGTGGGGGCGCAGATGGCGCAGAGACCACAATTCTGGTAGAATATATTTCAGCAGGCCATAGGGGCCTGAACTGCAGAACGCGGACACATCCGTGACCTTTGCAGCATGACGCAGGCCCGCCAGGCCCATGGCAGGTTCCGGCAATACAACAGTGGCCCCAAGAGACCAGAGCGCTGCCAGGCTCGCATATAGGTCGGCATTCAAAGCCATGGCAAGCAACACCCGGTCGCCTTGCGCAACACCACGCGCCTGCCATGCCCGTGCAAAACCAACTGCGCGGGTTTTCAGTTCTTCGTAGGTGGTTTCCTTCCCGGATCCGTCAACAATCGCCACCCTTTCGGGATGACGCGCAACCGCATCGGCGAAATCTTTCAAGAGGCTAGTCATTCAGCTTCAGCCCAAACAACCCATAGCGCCGGAACACATCGGCCCCCTCGGACGCACTGCGTAGGGCGGACAGGTTGTCATCATGGATCAGCGCATGGATGGCTGTGTCAAATCCTGCCGAGGCCGCGGTCTTGTGAAACGTATAGGCCAGGTGTTGACCCGCCCCTTTCATCAGGCTTGCATAGGTCTTTAAAATGACACTGCCTGGTTTCGGCCCTTCGGCGTAATTTGGTGTGCCGAACAGAAACCCTGCCAGCGTTTGGTCTGGCCGTCTTGCAAAAAGAACCAACTCGCGCCGTAGCATTGGCACGATCGGCATATACATCGCAAGAAACGCCTCGCGCGTGATCGGTTTGTAAAATGCGTTTTTGGAAAATGCCTGGCTGGACAGCTCGAACACCTGACCAAAAAGTCGTTCGGGATCCGTACCATCCCATTGTTCAATCTTAAAATCTGCCGTGGCAGGTGGTGCGGTCCGGGCCGTTTGTTTCAGCGGGACACGGGCTGAGAAATAGCTGCTAATCTCGGAGAACCCGGCGTCTTTGAAGACCTCAAGTGCATCGGGCGTATTGCTGGGTTCGAGCAAGAACGGGGGGCTTTCATCCGTTTGTGTCACAAAACGATAGCTGTGCCAGGTATCTCCGTCCATCGGACCAATGACATGACCAATGCCATTGTCCCGGATGAAGCCAATGGCCTGTCGCAGCACATCTTTTCCGCCCTCCTTGGTCTTGCACACGAAAGCCCCAACGGTAGCAGTCGGTCTGCCGTCCCATTCCGGGCCATCAAGATAGGCTGTGATCTTTGCGCCATCCGCGCGGAAACATTGCTGCGTCATGTGAAAAAACCCGAATAGTCGATTGAAAACAGATAGGTGGCGAGCGGGATCGCAAGCGATAGACATGTCAGCTTTGTCACGCGCGCCTGTGCAAAGGCATGTGGCGCAAGCGATGGCACAATCGTCGACAAGGCAAGGCAGGTCACTGTGACGGACCACATCGGGCCATTCCAGTTCGCACTCTCAGAGTTCAGATGAATGACCATGTAGCGAACCGCACAACACGCCAGCACAATGATCGACAACAGGGCGACGCGGGTGGTAATTCTACGCCGCGTCAGGGCGAGAGCGCACAACCCGACCATCATGCCCATCGCAGTGATCCCGTAAAATGAAACGGCATTCCATCCGGTTGCGTTGCCCAGCGTCAACCATCCGAAACTCACCAAAGCCAGCGCTGCGACAATGTCGAGATCGGGAAATCTGCTTTTACAGGGGGCCGCGATGCGGCTCCATGCATGAGCGGCGAGGACAAGTATCGGGACCAGCGCATTTTGAACTGCTGTCACCGCCAGCAACAAAAACACCGTTGTCACATAAACATGTCCCGCGTGATTGGTCAGCCCGATTTTGGGTGAGATGGTTTTGAACGCAATAATGCTGGTTACGAATATGACAGCAAGCCCGGCCAATTCCTGCAGGGGGTTTGCCGCATGAACAGAAAGAAAAATCAGCAGGCCCAATGGCAAAAAGAAATTGTCAAAGCCGCGCCAGCTTGCCGCCTCGACCAACGTGCCAAACCCCGCAACCATGAAAGACAGCACGATGATGTTGGGCGGGGCGAAGGATGTCATGAGCATCAGGCAGAGTATCGATATCAACAGGGTGACGACGAAAAAAACAACGCTGCCTTCAATGCTCTTCTCACCATCTTCCACCCGAAAAAAGCGTGTGCCATAGGTGCTGCCCGCCAATGCAGCCGCCGCATCGGCGAGCGTGAGAACAGCAATCGGCAAGACGTAGAGATAGAGTTCATCGCCAGCCAAAAACAGGCACAACCCCACGGAAATCGCCAATAGAAGGTCGCCATAAGACTGCCGCTCGACCCCATGCAGCGTCCGGCCCAGTTTTGAATTCGGCAGACGCAGCACCATCATGACAATCAGGGTCACCACCACAAGCGCATAGACAGGCCAACGGTCCGGAAACAACCACGGCAAGGTGAGCGCATAAAGCCCGGTTCCGACATGCACGAGCTTGCGCTGAACCTCTGCACGGATCTGCCACATGTTGGAAACACGGCGCACGACCGCCATCATGCCGAGCAACAGGGCGACGGATCCAAGAGCCAACGCAATCTGCAAAACCGGGCTCATCCGATCACCTCTTCCACGACAAAATCTGAGTAGAAAAACGCCTTGTCGCGTGCTTTCAGGCGGTCTTCGACGTCGCTTAAGGTTTTGATACGAGACGAATAAGAAGGTGGCACACGGCGCGGCGCCATCATGTTCCAATAGACCAGGCGTGCATTGGGGGCAGAGGCGCTCAGGATGCTGCCATAGACCTGTGTGAAAATCTCGGGCGACATGTATTCGAAAATATCAGACAGGTTAAACCCATCGGCCTTTTCCCCGGTTGAGATGAAAGCCTCAAGCGATCCAGGCCGAATATCAATCCGGTCAAGCCGTGCTTTGATGATGTCGAAATGCTCTTCCCGCCAGGTCATTGGCAGGGCAGCGCCATGGGTGCCTTTCATGATCCAATGCAGGTAAGGGTTTTGTGCTGGATCACAGTCCACGGCGGCATGATGAATACGACGGGCGACATGTTGCGCGGGGCTGCCCGAGACATGATCAAAAAACGCCTTGTCCCGGCCCATCCGTCCCATAACGAACCGCGAGAAGAAGAGGTTCAACAGAAGGCGCCACCGCCAGGTATTAAAGCGCGTGTCGAGGAATGCCTGGCGTCCCGCCTTCGGTCTTGAGACGAAAACGGCGTCAATTGTCGTTTGCGAATGGACCAAGGGCAACAACCACTTGCGGAAGGTTCGGAAGTAGCGTTCAAATTTCCCGACGCCGCCAGCCCCATGTTGTTTGACATCTTCGGCGAGATTTTCCCAGAACGCCCGCGTTTCGCCATCCAAACCTGTCAGCGCTTTCGCCAGAAGCGATGTACGTTGCCGACTGGGGCGTGCCCCCATCAGCTCTAGAAATTCTGGGTGGTCGAGGTTGCGAAACGCCCCGATCCGAAGCTTCAGACACGCAATTTGCGCCGGAGACACGTCTACGACAACGACCTTCTTGGGATCCAGCGTCAACATCGCCAGTGCATTATCCCCGGCCGAGCAGATCGACACCAATGTTCCCCCCGCACAGTCGCCAAGGCCTTGGGTCAAGACATCTGCATCCTCCCACAATTGAGCGTATCGGATATGGTCAAATGCTGCCTTGGCTTCGATTTCAGAACTCTGCATCGCATCGCTCCACCTGTCCTGTGGCCCCGTCGACAGAAATCATTTCGCCATCCGAGATCCATTGCGTTGCGCCCTTCAGGCCAACGACACAGGGAATGCCTAACTCACGCGCGACAATGGCCGAGTGCGAAAGAAGGGATCCGCGTTCGACAACTATCGCAGAGGCGTTGGAGAACACCGCGATCCATCCCGGGTCCGTATGGCGCGCGACCAGAATATCGCCGGGGGCAAGTGTTTCGGTGCGCGGATCGCGAATAACACGGGCGCGGGCTTTTACCTGACCTGCAGAGCATCCGGTGGCCATGCGTTGTTTCGCGGTGTCCCTTTCGACTGGTGCGTCCTCCCAGACCGGGGCAATTGCCGGGCCCCGCAGTTCGATCCGTTCGGGCGGGTCAGGGCGTTTCGCGGCCACTGCGTTTTCGGCTTTGCGCAGCTCTACCAACGCTTTCAAGTCGGGCGACAACCCAAAGCCTTCTACCGCCCCAAGAACTTCGTCGGTCTTCAGAAAGAACACATCGCGCTCTGCGTCCAACACCCCGCGCGCTGCAAACTCTCGACCCAAGGCAAGGAACACGCGGCGGGTATAACCAAAGATGCGCGTGCGCTCAAATCGCAGGTTTTCACGATCCCGAACGCGGGCTTTGGTCCATGTGATGATCCATTTGGCGCAAAATCGTTTGATTGGGTTCTTCGGGAAAAGACCGGTCCAATCAGGGTCCTTCATTTCATGACCGGCAACACCGTTGCGCCACGCACTCGCCGCAATTGCCTGAAGCAGGCTGGATGGGTCATCGCCAAGCGGGATGCTTTCCAGCTTTAATTCTTCTGTGCAACGATCGCCAAATTTTTCAAGGTAGGATTGCACGTCACGCGCGATTTCAGGATGTGCGTCAAGCGCGCGTAATCCTTGTTCATTCAGCGCGTCGGCAAGTCCCGCTTTCCGGACCATTTGCCCCATCTTGGCAATGCGTTGCGCAGGTTCAGCGGAAATTATATCTCCCTGACCGATCATGACGTCATTGTGCAGCAGCAGCCCCTTGGGGCCGAGCCATCTCTCCAGCAAATTGCGCGATGCTCCGAAGGCAATCATGCACAGGAAATCATTCACGAGCGGCGCATCCCACCGGTCCAGGAGCGTGCTCTCGATCCTGCGGTATTCAGCGGCCAGTGCGGTGGGAGCTGCTGTTTCCGTTTCAAACCCACCGTTCAGCGCGGCATTGAGCCTGTCGTAAAACCGAGCCCTGGTCTGCGGCAGCCTAATCGCCTGCCAGACAAGAGAGGCACCAACTTTCACGAGTTTCAGATACTCCAGAACACGGGCGGCCCCTTGTGCTGGTGGTGGGCCGATTGCGTTGGTAACCTCTTCCGGCATCGGGGTGGCGACCCCCATCATGGTTTCCATATAGGCGCGGTTCAGCGAGAACCCCGGCAGCAACGCCAGCGCGCGATACCAATTCACCAGATTGTAATAAACACGCCCATCAACCCGCCCCAACATGTTGCTAAAAACGGCGGAGTTCGTTGCAATGGTTCGGTCTGACACGCCCAAAAGAGAGACGAACGCCTGATACACCCGCGCGTAAACATGGACCGCAAACGAATAGGTCAGCGGGCTGACCAACCCCGGGTAGCTTTCAACGATGTTAGAATTGTCAAAGATCGTCAGCGCCGTGTCGGGTTGCGGCTTAGGCAATAGCGCCGTGGTTATGGGTCGCGATTGCAGGATGTGCAGCCCGTCCGCGTCGAACGCCCATTCGATATCTTGCGGCGCGCCAAATGCGGCTTCGGCTTGACGGGCAAGATCGGCCACTTCTTGAGCTTGTTCTGTTGTCAGAACCATGGGAGTTGAAGGTCCGCTTACAGTTGCACCCACGCGCCAATCTTCGCCATCTTCTTCCCCTGAGACCAAGCGTTCGCCTAAGCCGTCGATGGCCGAGATGACAACTTGCCCGCGCCGGCCGGTGACGGGGTCGGCTGAAAATGCAACTCCGGCGGACAGGGCATCGATCATCCGCTGCACGATAACGGCGGGCCCCTCCGCAGGGCCACCGGATTTAACCGCGCGATATGTCGTGACGGTTTCAGAGAAGCCCGAATGCCAGACTTGTCTGGCCGCCTGCCAGACATCCTCAGCTGCCACATTCAAAACCGTGTCGAATTGGCCTGCATGGCTATGTTCTGCTCCGTCTTCTTGACGCGCTGAACTTCGGACCGCAAACGGCCCTTCGCCCAAACCGGCAAGAGCGTCCTTCAGGTCAGCGACCGCCTCTGTCGCCTCAAAGGCGTCGGCGCGGATAACAAAAAAGCGGGGCGGGTTGAACCCAAATCCTGACAGCCGCGACAAGGCAACCGCTTTCCCACCGACCTCCTGGACCTGCAGAGCTGCGTCTTGGGCAACGATATGGGACATCAAATAACCCTCATCAAAATGGGTAGGAACCCGGCAATCGCATAACACGCAAAGACCCACAGCCCTGCAATCATATCCATGCGCTTTTCGGCCTTGGTCGTTGGAGATCTGGCATAGCTGGCAGCGACCCCCAGACAAATGGCAACGCCAACTCCGCCCAAAGCCGCGCTGAGCCATACAACGCCAGTTGCCGCACCCACGCCAAGTAACAAAGCGAATGACAGCAGCACGCAGGCTCCCCAGATGCGCGCGGCTTTGCGCGCGCCCCAAAGCCCCGAATAGGTCTCCACGCCAGAAATCTCGTTCTCAGGCGACCAGAGTTTGCGACCAATCTCCAAGACGCATCCATTCACAAAAGACAACGCAAGGAATAGCGATAGTCCAGTTGCCGGACCACCGCCCGGCATCCATTCCAAACCGGTCAGCAACAAATCAATCAGCGGCATGATGGCCATGTGGCTCAGAAGGTAGAGCACAGGTCGCGCCTTGAGCCAGTCAGCGGCGCCAAATTCTGCTGTCATGGCCGCAAGCCAGACCCAAACCACAGCCAAAAGCCACAAGGCCGGGGGATGCCAAAGCCACGCAGCCAGTGCCGTGATGGGCAAAGACACGAATCCAAGTGAAATGATCAAGCGCAGCGAGACAAGCCCGCGCGGGATCGGACGGTCGGGCCGATAACGTCGATCATCCTCCAGGTCTTTGTATTCGTCGCAAACGCGCATCTGAAAGAACACCAGCATCGCGATCACGAAACCTGCCAGATATCCACCCAAACCGGGCAGGGGCCGTTCAGACAGTTCTGCGGACGCCGAAAGGCTCGCGGCCGAGAACACCGCCAGTAGCGGGGCCGTCTTTAGGAGCGGGAAGCGTTCTTTCTGATAAACCCAAAGTGCGGAAAAACTCATCTTTTGCGGGCCAGGTTTTCATGCGCGCGCGTGAAATGCCCCGCAGCAATCGCCGCGACAATTGAGATTTCACCGCATAGGCATGTCGCGGCTGCGACCTCGGCCAGGGCGGCACCATGTCCGGCGCCTTTCAACCCGAGAATATTCAAACCAGCGGATTGACTAGGCAGGGACGTGCCACCGCCAACGGACCCCACTAAAATATTGGGCATTGTGACCGAACAAAACAGATCGTCGCCACGAGCTTCCATGCGAGTAATGCCCATGGCACTTTCGGCGACGCATGCGGCGTCCTGGCCGGTTGCAATATAAAATGCGGCCAGTCCGTTTGCGAAATGTGCCTGGGCTCCAAGTTGACCAGAGAGGTGGGAGCCCAGATTGGCAACCTGACCGTAATCCAGCATCGCCTGCACGCTTGTGCCCAGTGTTTTCTCGACCACGTCTGCCGGCAAGGTGACAGACGCGCTGACTTTGCGACCACGTCCGGTCACCAAGCCAAGAAAGGACGCTTTCTTATCGCCCGAGAAGTTTCCTTCGATATACCAGGCCTTCATCGCAATTGGACAACGGGATGCGATATCCTCGCATAGGGCATTGGTGGCGATGGTGACCATGTTTTGGCCCGCCGCGTCGCCCGTCGTATAGCGGCAAACAAGAAAGACGACATTATTGTCTATCGTCGGTTCTACAGAGATCAGTTTGCCGTGACGTGTGGTCGCCTCGGCTACAGTCTTTAGCGCGTCAATCTCTCTGACCACCCATTCGACGAACATCCCCGCATCCAACAGGCCATCAAACACAAAGGCGGGCGTGCGGATGACGCCCTCGTATAATAACGCGGTGCTGATCCCCCCGGATTTCGTTGCAGAATAGGCCCCCCGCGCATATGACGCGACCAAGGCCGCCTCTGTCGTCGCCATGGGAACGTGAAAATCGCCATGTGCATTCAGCCCGTTGATCCGCAAGGGGCCGATGATGCCGACAGGCATTTTCACCGTACCGATGAAGTTTTCGATGTTCGCACTGAACTGATCTGGATCGGTCATCGTGATCGGGTCCGCAAGCGCGTCGTGATCGTCTTGTGTCGTTGTCGCGCCCAACCGTTTCCAGTAATTCGCAACCGAAGCCGTGCTGGCTTTGCGGACGGGGCGCAAGGTTGTGAACTCTGCATCGCTGGGCAGCAAACGCTCCTGCAAAGGTGCGATCTGGAACCGTTTGCGAATTTTTTTCAACATCTCAACAATATGCGAGGGAATGGTCATGAACCGGCTCCGGCTTTACTTTCAAAATAATGCCACGGCAATATGTCGTCATATCCCGAATTGGGCAAGGGAAACGGATGAGCAGAGAATTGAAGCATCGCTGGAGTATCAGCCATAATTACCTGACCGGCATCACCTTTGGAAAATGGTGCAGATTGCTGGCAGAGAACCACTTTCAGATTTCCCCGGCCTATCTGCACCGCGCGGTGGTGATTACCCTGGCCAGCCTGTCAAACTCGGCCTGCGCAGCTGTCGAGACATTGCGCTATGGTCGGGCTATTGAGCAGGCCGAGACGCCCAAAGCGCCTTTGTTCATTCTTGGTCATTGGCGCAGCGGCACAACCTTCCTGCACGAGCTTCTGGCGCGCGACACCGCACAGTTTCAGTTCCCCAACACCTATCAGGTCGTGAACCCATACACCTTTCTGACAACCGAGAATTTCACAACCCGGATGTTTCCCTGGCTGGTCCCTGAAAAGCGGCCAATGGATAATATGGCGCTGAGGTTTGCCTCGCCACAGGAAGATGAATTCGCGCCTTTGCTGATGACGTTGACATCCCTGTATCTGGGCACCAGCTTTCCCCGTCGAATGGCGCATTATGATCGTCATATGACATTTCGCGATGTAGATAGGCAGATTGTCGAGGCGTGGAAGGCGGCCTTTGTGCGGTTTTGCAAGAAACTGTCGCTTCACGATAAACGCACATTGCTGATCAAGTCCCCACCGCACACTGCGCGTATTCGCACGATCCTGGAGATGTTCCCCGACGCTCGGTTTGTGCATATCCACCGCCACCCTTACCGGGTGTTCCAATCGCAGCGGCATTTCTTCGATACAGCAGGTTGGTACACATATCTGCAAAAGCCGGATATCGCCGCGATTGACGAAGGTATCCTGCAACGCCACGAGGTCATGTATGACGCCTATTTCGAGGATCTGCCATTGATCGCCAAGGACCGTATCGTCGATATTCGTTTTGATGATCTCGAGGCGGATCCCGTCAATGAAATCGGTAAGATCTATGCGCATTTGGCATTGGATGGCTTCGCGACATTAAGGCCAAAATTGAGCAAATATGTTGATAGCCTCAAAGACTATCAGAAGAATGAATTTGGCGACCTCGATCCCGCCACCAAAGCGATTGTTGCTGATCGTTGGGCCCGCAGTTTTGATCATGGATCTTACCCCAAATGACACGAGCACCAGGCCCCAAGGGAAGTTTGGTCTGGGGATCGCTATCTGAATTCAAAGCAGATTCCCTGAGTTTTCTGTCCAACGCCGTTCGTGAACATGGTGACATCGTCCGTTTGCGCTTTGGGCCAGTGACTGCCCATTTGATCAACCATCCGGACCATGTCGAGCATATCTTGTCACGCAAGGCGGCCAACTACGACAAGGCCACACGCAGCGCAGACCGGATCGCTGCAACGACAGGTGACAGTTTGCTTTCGGCTGATCAACTGGCTTGGAAACGGCACCGACAGCTGATCCAGCCGGCGTTTCAACCATCTTGTTTCCAAGATATTGGGCCCGTCATCGATACGTTGATGGAGCCCATGCTAGACCGTTGGCAGCGCAACGAGACAATCGATATTGTTGATGAAATGATGCAGCTTGTCATCGCCGTCGCGATAAAAGTTCTGTTTTCATCCGACATTGATCCACAACAGATCAACACGGCGCTCGAAACGGTATTGGCGGACACTTGGCGCCGCATTGAAGCCCCGGTTGACGCGTCAATGATCTCGGCGCGGCTGCACCGGCCCGCATTTAAGCAAGCCATTGGTGCAATTGACCAAATTGTATTCGATCTGATCCAGACCAGACGCAAATGCCCCCAGCGTCCAAATGATGTGCTGTCGCGCTTACTGGCTGCACATGAGGCCGAGGGAGAGATACAGCTTAGCGACAAGGAGCTTCGTGACGCGACCGTAACGCTATTGCTGGCCGGGCATGAAACAACAGCAAATGCGCTGTCATGGGCGTTCATTCACGCCTCAAACGGGTTTGAGAAAGCCGATCCCGCACATATCTTTGCGGAAGCTATCCGGCTTTATCCGTCGATCTGGATCATTGAACGACGCGCCATCCGCGACGACACCATCAATGGGTATCATATTCCGCGTGGCAGTTCGGTTTTGATATCTCCGTACCTCTTACATCGGCACAAAGACTTTTGGCCTGAGCCAGAGCGTTTTGATCCCACCCGGTTTGCCGGGGATCAGCCGCGACTGTGCGACGCCTATCTGCCCTTTGGGCTTGGGCCACATCGCTGCGTGGGATTGTATCTGGCCAATAATATTGCGACCCATGTGATCAAACGGGTTTTTGCCCGGTTTAGGTTGAGGCTGTTGCCCAACCAGCTGATGGGAACGTCACCCGGCATCACTTTGCGTCACAAAGGCCCGGTGAAGATGCAGGTTGGGTCTCGTGGCGAGGGGTCGATTTTCCCATCTTGAACGAAGAGGCAGCTTTGGATTTCAAAGGCGTTCGATCAGGATGCACCTGTGGCAAAACATGGGCAGAATACGGGATATGTGTGGGGTGATGCATAGATTTGGCATTTGCGACACAAAGCTTTTACATCACATTCAAGCGGCGTGAGGAACGCTATTTCACTCGGCAGCAAAGAAAGCCCGGAAAGGGCACAAACTCACCAATGCTGCAGTCCGACGGAATGTACCTTTCTGGGTTTGGCTGTCGTAAAAATCTACCCCGACCGAGCAACACCACCGCTCGCCTCATCGCCACCAAACGTGATCGTCCCATCGCAGATGGTCAGCGCGATGGGCAAATTTCTCAGTTCGTTCGGTACGCAGGTTGCAATGTTTCCGTCGAGCATGACCAAATCTGCCGCGAGCCCGGTCCGGAGGCATCCGTGGTGATGTTCTTGGAATGCCATCCAGGCATTCACAGCGGTGTAGCTGTCTATGGTGTCCATCAGAGTTTGGCTCTGATCTGGCCAGTTTGCCCCCAGATCAATGGGGGCCACCGCAGATTGGATGTTGGTCATAACGTCCACGGGCACAACCGGCCAATCGGTCGAGAAGGCCAAAGGGATGCCCCGGTCGCGCAGTGTTTGCCATGCATAAGCGCGCGCATACTCGTCATCGTAAAGAACGGTGTTCGGCAAAGGCGCCTCGAAGAAACCTGCAAAAGCCGCGTGGCGGGGTTGCATCGAGGCGACGACATCCAGCGCCTTCATTCGGTCAATATCCGCCTCGGAAATGACCTCAATATGTTCGATCCGGTGACGCGCGTCGCGTTTGCCGTTGTGCTTGCGGGCATATTCATATCCGTCCAACACCCGGCTGACCGCCAGATCCCCCACGGCGTGCACGCTGATCTGCAACCCCATCGCGTCCGCGATACGACAAGCTTCGTTAAAGTGGTCGGGGTCAGCTGACCTGCAAATCAGCCCTGATTTTCCGAAAGGGAAGTCAGGTAAAGCGAAGCCAAAGGCGGTGCGAAGTGGTTTTCAGGGATGCAAAAAAGGAGAGGTTCTGTCGCAAATGGAAGAACTATGTGTCGCCTGACAACAATATGGAAAATGGCGCTCTGGGGAGGATTCGAACCCCCGACCCCTTGATTCGTAGTCAAGTACTCTATCCAGCTGAGCTACCAGAGCGCGGTGAGGGGGATTTACTGAGTCTCACCCAGGGGTGCAAGGGCGAAAATGAAAAATCTCGTTTTTTCCGTCTTTTTCGATGGCGTGGGGTAATTTCCTATCTGACGGGCATGCGGTGGGCGAGTGTCTGAAAGCGGGGGTAAATCGAAGGTTGCGGCGTTAGTGTTTTTTTACAACATTTGTGTGCGACATCGACATTTTGTGTTTAGTATCGGCATTGCGACTAGGAATTATGGCAAAATTGCGGTAATTCGGTTCACAGAGCAACTAACGGCCATAAAAAAATCAGGCCGACATATTGAGGTAGGCGGTAGCTATGCAGGCGATCAACTTTATCGTCCGTGACCATACTGGTTTTGTCCAGCATGGGTCACTTATTGAATCTGGAATCTCTGACACGCTCGTATTGGGCGATGATGGTGCGGTTTCGCTGAACCTGCGCCGGTCAGATGTACGTGAATATCTGCGCGCAGGCGAGAATCTCGAACTCTATCTGGCGGATGGCCGCAAGATTGTTCTGGAAGGATTTTTTGCCGAAAACGGCGTTCAGGAAAACCGCCTTTATCTGAACGAAGACGGGACGCTGATCGAAGCGTCGCCTGATGCTTATGGGCATGTCACATTCACCGAGGCGACCACCTGGGGAAAATGGAGCCATCTTGATGCTCTGGTCTTCCCGGAAAGCCCGATTGTGGCGGATGCGGCTGTGGCGGCCGAAGGCGAGGAAGTGACCCAGGCGCTGGGTCTTGGTCTGCTTGGGGCCGGTGGTGGCGCGGCCGCCGGGATCATCCCGGCAGCAGGTGCCGTGGCTGCGGGTGGCGCGCTGCTTGGTGGCGGCGGCGGTGATGACACCGCAACAGGCGGCGAAGGTGACGATGACGGTGGTGATGGCAATGGTGGCGGCACGGGCGGCACCAGCGGCGCAACCGTCGACAATCCTGACACGCCGGTATCGGTGGGTGGCCCTGATGACCAGTCGATCACAATCACCGGGACCGGGACACCCGGAGCGTCCGTGGAGGTCACCATCGGTGACAAGGTGCAGACCACCACGGTGGGCGATGATGGCACTTGGAAAGTGACCTTCGATGGGGACAACTTCCCGGGTGACGGCAATTATGAAGTTTCGGTCAGCGTGACCGATGAAGACGGCACCGTCCATACGCCGGATGCGCCCAGCGTGACCATCGACACCACACCGCCGGAAATCGACGTAACCGGTGGGGCGAAGTCAAACGGCGTGACCGTGAATGCATCAGATCACGCCGACGGGGTTGATATTTCTGGCACCGGCGAGCCGGGCGCTTCGATTGAGGTCGAGATCAACGGCCACACCCACAGCACCACCGTTGCCGGCAATGGCAGCTGGTCGGTGACCTTTGCCTCGGGCGAGATTGCAACCGGTGACTATGAAACCGCGATCAAGATCACCTCGAGTGACAGTTTCGGCAACAGCAGCACAATCACCGAAACGCTGGATGTGGATACGGTTGTCAATCTGAGCCTCAACGCCAATGCCAAGCTGGCGGACAATATGGCGACCTCGGTTGTCGATGATCATGTTCTGACCCATCAGGAACTGAGCGGCCCGGATGGCGGGCTGACCCTGACCGGGGTGTCCGAACCCGGATCGACCGTTTCGGTCAAGCTGGGCAATGTGACCCGGTCCGCCGTTGTGGACGGGGACGGAAACTGGAGCGTGGATTTCAGCGCCGCTCAGATCCCGAGCGGTCGCTATGAAACCACTATGACCATCACGTCGACCGATGTTCACGGCAATACGACCTCGATGGATCAGGCGATCCTGGTGGATACCTTTGTTGGTGATCTGGCGCTGGTGACCCCGGTGGCGGGCGATGATGTGATCAATGCGGCTGATATGGCGGGCAATGTGCTGATTTCCGGGCAGGTCGAAGCTGGCTCCACCGTGACCGTCGTCGTCGCGGGGGTGAGCAAAACCATCACCACCGATCCAGCTGGGGATGGCAGTTGGAGCGTGACCTACAACGCCGCAGACCTGCCCTCCGGCACCAGCAACCAAACCGTACAGGTCAGTGCAACCGACATGTATGGAAATACCCATTCCCTGCCGGCCCATGCCATCCGCATCGACACCGAAGTGACCGATATGGATGTCACCGGGGCTGAACTGACCGCGGGCGGCGACGCCGTGGCGCTGGGCGGTTCGGAAACCGTTAATGCGGCGGATATGTCTGGCGGCATGACCTTCACCGGCACCACCGAACGCGGGTCCACGGTCTGGGTGTCCCTGGATGCCACCAGCAACACAGACCCGGGCGCAACCTGGGTACAGGCCAGCGTTGATCCGGTCACCGGCGAATGGGAGGTCGATTTCGACCAGGCCCAGCTTCCGGCGGGTGAGGGCACTGCAACCATCACCGTGCGGGCGCAGGATCAGGTGGGCAATGTCGGCTATACCTCTGACAGTTTCGCCTATGACACCGTGGCCCCCGACGCCCCGGATGCCAATTTTGTGCAAAGCAATATCGACGGCACGTTCAGTGTGTTCCGTGATGATGCTGGCAATGTGGTAGAGATGCTGAATTCTGACGGATCCGTTGGCGATCTGCCCTCGGGCTTCAACCTTGATCAGTTCTATCTGGATGGCGGGCTGCCGGACGGATCGCGCCTCGTTGTGACCGAGGAAGATGCGGCGGGCAACGCCACATCGACCCTCTTCGTGACCGATACTGGCGGGGCCGCACTGGACCTGTCGGCATCAGGGTTGAGCGACTACAATATCGAAGCCATCGACCTTCTGTCCATTCTCGAAGACAACACCATCTCGATCTCCGAGGCCGAACTGCTGGCCCTGTCCGACAGCTCGAACGAGCTGACGATCCATGGTGGCGCCGGTGACACCGTGAACATTGATGGCACAGCCACCCCAGGCGCAACGGTGCAGATCGACGGCGAAGATTATACCACCTATGCGGTCGGCACCGATGGTGGCACGCTTTACATCCACGAAGACGTGCATGTGAACGTGATCTGATACGAGTGACATAAGTGACGCAAGGCCGCGGCACCAAACGACCGCGGCCTGCATATAACAAACAAAGACGAGGCAGAGCTTTGGTCTTAGGGCGGGACATAAAACGCATCCCCCTGCTGGTCGCATTGGTGGCTGGCCTGTCGGGCTGCATGAGCAATCTTGGTGGACCTCTCGGGAAATCCGACATGTCGGGTGGCGCGGATGTGACACGCGCCACGCCGCGCAACCTGTCGCTGGCACAAGGCGCGGATCCTTCAGAAATCATCACGCGGCTGCAAACACGCCAGACGGTTCTGGCACCGGGGTCGACTTATGACGCGGTGGCGGCATCGGTGCTGCGCGCCTCGGCCCGACCTGCGGAAAGTGAACTTCGCGCCGCGAAATTGCGCGCCCGTGCGGCTGACAAGAACTGGCTGCCCACGCTGGGCCCGCAGGTGTCGCTCTCCAGCATGGGGGAGCTGGTGGCCAGCCTTGTGGTGGATCAGGTGATCTTCGACAATGGCCGCAAAAAAGCCGAACGTGAATTTGCCCGCGCAGATGTGGAAGCGGCCGCCGTGAACCTGTCGATCGACATGAATGACCGGGTGTCCACCGCGCTGGAGCTGTATCTGAAAGCCCAGGAAGCGCAGGAAAAAGCCCATGCCGCTGACCGGGCGCTGGGCGCGATGCGCGAATTTGACCGGATCATGACCGCCCGTGTGCAGGGGGGGGTGTCGGATATTTCCGATCAAAACGTGATCCGCGCGAAATTGTCGGAACTGCAATCGACCTATGAAAGCGAAGTGCTGAACGCCCAGACCGCGATGGCGGAACTGAAGGCCATGTCGGCAGATGACATTTCATCGCTGTCCGGAACCCCCTCTTTGGCGGCGAGTCCGGACGGGCTGAAACCGCTGACCGTGCTGCTGGCCGAAGCCGAGCTGGACCGCGATGTGGCGCAGGCCAAGATCGACCGCGCCGGGCTGTTGCCCGGGCTTGGCGCCACGGCCAACATTGGCAAAGACAGCAGCGCCGGGCTGGTCATGACCTCGGATCAGGGCTTTGGCTTTGGCACGATGGACAATCTGGCCGCCGTAAAAGCCGCCCGCGAAGGGGCCGAACGGCGTATCCTGCAGGCGCAGGAAGACAGCAATCGCCGCCAGGCCGCGCTGGAACAAAAGCTTCTGTCACAACGCGCCCGCGCCACGCAGGCCGCCGATATTGCCGGGCAGGCCCGTGCCAATACCGATCTTTTCAAACGGCAGTTCAAGGCCGGTCGCCGCACCGTGATGGATGTGGTCGGTGTGGTCGAAAACCTTGCCCGGCTTGAGGCCGAAAACGTCGCGATCCGCTATGACATCGCGCGCACCGAAGTGGAAATTGCCCGCGAATACGGCGCTTTGATCGACGGGAACGCGATATGAGCGACGACGGGCAGACGCCAAACGCGTCCAGCACAAAAGCGATGCCCACCACCATCGCAGGGCCAAAGGCGCGCCGCGTGATCCAACCCTCTGCGAATGAAAACCCGCAGCCGACCTTAGGGCGCCACGGGCCCAAACCGCGCCGCAAGGTGATGCAGGTGGCGACGCCAAAGCCACAGGCAAAACTTTCACCCACACTCAATGCGCCCACAGGCAAAGGCCCGAAAGCGCGGGTCAGGATCGGCAAGCCCGCAAAACCTGATCGAGCCAAACCGGCGGCGGCGCCCGTGCTGCAATCTGTGACACCCGCCGCACCTGCGACGGAAATCCCGTCGCCGGAAAAACGCATGAAAGCGCGCGCGGATCTGGCTTCGGTCTATGCCGGGCTTTTGGGCCGCGACGCGGTTGCCCATGACCTGACGGATACAATGCAATCCGCGCTGGCGGGCGGGGCGGAAGATGCCAGCCTGCCGATGTTGTCGGTGGCGCTCTCCTCGCTTGGGTTGGAAACCGAAGAGGTAACGGGCCAACCCTGCGCGCCTTCGTCCTGGCCCGCGCTCGCGCTGATGAAAAACGGGCAGGTGGTGTTGGTCCTGTCACAAGACGGGGCGCATCTGCGCGTCTATGAATCCGGGGCCAATGGGGCGAGCATCGAGGTGGACCAGGCCGAGTTCGCGCCAGTTTTCACTGGAACCGTGCTGCGCGCCGAGGTGCCGATTGACGATCTGGCCACCCGCCATGCGCCCGCCCGGCTGAAAGACCACTGGTTCTGGGGCGAGTTGCCGAAGTTCAAACGCTACTTTGCCGATGTGGCCTTGGGATCCTTCGTGGCGAATATGCTGGCCGTCGCGGTCGCACTGTTTTCCTTGCAGGTCTACGACCGGGTGATCCCGCACCAATCCACCGCCACGCTTTGGGTGCTGGCGGCGGGCGCGTTTGTCGCCATCGGGCTGGAGGCTGCTATCAAGGCGGCACGCGCACGTTTGATGGACGGGGCAGGGCGCGCAATTGAGATGAACGTGCAGCGCCTGTTGATGGATCGCATCCTTGGAATGCGCTCTGACAAACGGCCCAATTCGCCGTCAGGCCTGTTTGCCGCCATGCGTGATTTTGGATCGGTGCGCGAGTTTTTCACCGCGTCATCCGTGGGCACTCTGACCGACATTCCCTTTATTTTCCTGTTCCTCGCGTTGGTTGCGTCGATCGCAGGCAACGTGGTCTGGGTGTTGATCGCGGGCGGGATCCTGATGGTGCTGCCCGGCTTTTTCCTGCAAAAACGGATGATTGCGATCTCGCAGGAAACGCAGGGTGCGTCGGTCAAAGCCTCGCGCCTGTTGCATGAAGCGATTTACGAACAGGACACGATCAAGACCCAGCGCGGTGAAGACCGGGTGCGCCGTCTGTGGACCGAGTTGAACATGCTGTCTGCGGTGAAGAACAGCGAGCAGCGCAAACTCTCGGCATGGCTGACCTTCTGGTCGCAAGGCTTGCAGCAAATAACCTATGTTTCCGCCGTAATTCTAGGGACTTACATGGTGTTCGCGGGCGAGTTCACCGTGGGCTCGATCATCGCCGTTGGCATCCTGTCAGGCCGCACCCTCGCACCGCTGACACAATTGTCCGGCACGCTGGCGCGCTGGTCCAATGTGAAATCTTCGCTCGATGCGCTGGATGCGATTGCCGGATCTGAACAGGATGACGCGGAGGGGCGCACCTATCTGCGTCGCGACCAGTTCAACGGCGCGTTTGAAATCCGCGAACTGCGCTTTGCCTATGACGAACACACGCCGGGCATTGACGTGCCCGGGCTGGCGATTGAGCCGGGGCAGAAAGTGGCCGTGTTGGGCGCCAACGGGTCGGGCAAATCCACCTTCCTCAAGGTGCTCGCAGGGCTATACGCCCCCACCGCCGGGCGGTTGATGATTGATGGCGTCGACATGGCACAGATCGCGCCCAAAGACCTGCGTCGCTCCATCGGCTATCTGGGGCAGGATGTGCGCCTGTTTGCGGGCACTCTGCGCGACAACCTCAACCTGTCGATGTTGGAACGCGAGGATGAGCGCCTGTTGCAAGCCCTTGATTTTGCGGGGCTTGGACCGTTCGTGCGCGGCCATGCCAAGGGGCTGGATCTAGAGATTCGCGACATGGGCGAAGGGCTGTCCATCGGGCAACGCCAGTCGATCGGCTGGGCACGGATCTGGTTGCAGGATCCCAAAGTGGTGCTGCTGGATGAACCCACGGCTGCGCTGGATCAGACCCTGGAACGCACTTTGGTCAGCCGGTTGGAAAGCTGGCTTGAGGGGCGCACGGCGATCATCGCCACGCACCGGATGCCGATCATGGCGCTGACCGGCCGGACGCTGATCTTCCAAAACGGTCGTCTGACCGTCGATGGTCCGCGCGATCAGGTCCTGGCGCATCTGAAATCTGCGGCACAGGAGTCTGCGTGATGGCGTCACTTGAAGCCCAGTTTGAACAGGATCTGAAAGGCCCGTCCTTAGTGATCTGGCTGTCGGCGGCGGCGGTTCTGGCCTTTGTTTTTTGGGCCGCCTTTGCTTGGGTGGACGAGATTGTGCGCGGTCAGGGCACGGTCATTTCATCCTCGCGTCCGCAGATCATTCAGAACCTCGAAGGCGGTATCCTCGCGGAATTGCTGGTAAAAGAAGGGGACGTGGTTGAGCCGGGAGACGTGTTGGCGCGGCTTTACGGAACGGAGTTTCAGACCTCGGTTGATGATCTGCTGGACCAGATCGCCGCTTTGGAAATCCGGCGTTTGCGCTTGGAAGCAGAGCTTGCCGGGCAGTTTGACGTGACCATCCCCGAGGCGTTGGCGCGCCGCACGCCAGAGATCGTGGCCTCGGAACGCTCCCTGCTGTCGGCCCGTCAAAGTGATTATGTCAGTCGCCGGGAAGGGGCGGGCAAAGTGCTGGAGGAAGCGAACCGGGAACTGAAGGTCATGGAAGACCTCTATCGCGATAATATCGTTGCCCTGATTGAAGTTACCAAGGTTCGTAAAGCGCAAAGCGACGCCGAAAATCGCTATAACGAAGTGTTGACCCAGACCGAATTGGACCGTGCGCAAGAGTATTCGGATACCCTCAAGGAACTGGCCACACTGAAACAAAACCTGAAGCTTTCACAAGACCAGCTGGATCGCACCGTGCTGACCAGCCCGATGCGTGGCATTGTGAACAATATGGGCGTGACCACCATTGGCGGCGTGGTGCGCCCGGGTGAAGAGATTTTCCAGATCATCCCGCTGGATGAAGACGTGTTTGTCGAGGCACATATCAAGCCCGAAGACATCGCCAATGTGAAGCGCGGGCAAGAGGCGACCGTCAAGCTATCTGCTTATGATTACACGATTTATGGCAGTTTGAAGGGGCAGGTCGATTTCATTTCCGCCGACACGTTCCAGGATGAACGCGACCCCAATGCGCAGCCGCATTACCGGGTGTCGGTGCGGCTGGATATGTCGGAGCTGACAGATCGGCAAAAGCATATCGAGATGCGTCCGGGGATGCTCGGCCAGGTCGAACTGCACACCGGCGAAAAGACCATCCTGCAATATCTGATGAAGCCGCTTTACAAATCGCGCGAAGCGTTCCGCGAGCCGTAGCGCGGGACGGCCCACGGCAAAACTTTAAAGAATTTAACGCTCCCAAAAGGCAAAGGTTAAACTTTTGCACGGGCGCAGACCCAAAACTTTAAAGTTTTCAAACCGCGTTTGCGGGTTAGCCCTGCCAGCGCGCAAGCACATCTTGCACCAACTGAGGGACCTTCTCCTCGCCCGCCGTAGCCCCCCCGGGCGTACCGGTCAGCTGGGGCGCGGAACCCGGTTGAACCACGTCTGAAATCTGAGTAAACGCCCCGCGCGCCTGATTGTGCGGATGGTCAGCAGCCTCTGCCATCGACAGGACGGGCGCGGCACAGGCATCGGTGCCGTCCAAAAGCGCGGCCCAGTCATCGCGGGTCTTTTCCAGGAATTTGGCCGCAAATGCTGCGCGTAATTTTGGCCAACCGGACACGTCCATTTGTGCCGGCAGATCGGCATCCGCCAATCCGATCCGCTCCAGCAATTCGGCATAAAACTTTGCTTCCAACGCACCGACCGAGATATGCCCGCCACAGGCGCATTCATACACCGTGTAAAATGGCGCGCCGCCATCCAGAAGGTTCTGTTCGCGCGCATCCACCCACAATCCGGACCCGTATAACGAATAGGTCATCGCCATCAGATGCGCTGTGCCATCGGTGATTGCACAATCCACGACCTGTCCCTTGCCGGTTGCCTTCGCTGCATGAAGCGCGGCCAGCATGCCCGCCACCAGATACATCGCCCCGCCGCCGAAATCGCCCAACAGGTTCAGGGGCGGCACCGGATGATCGCCACCGATTGCGTGCAGCGCGCCGGTGATCGAGATGTAGTTGATGTCATGCCCCGCCGCATGGGCCAGCGGGCCCGTCTGCCCCCAACCGGTCATGCGCCCATAGACCAGCGCGGGATTTTCGGGGAAATCCTCGGGCCCCAGCCCCAACCGCTCCATCACCCCGGGGCGCATCCCTTCGATCAACATGTCGGCCGCGCGGATCAGGGCCCGCGCCTGCTCGCGATCTTTGTCATTCTTCAAATCCAGCGCGACAAAGCCGCGCCCGCGATTGAGCACATCCACTTTCTGCGGGATCAACGGTTTCAGGTTGGGCCGCTCAATGCGCACCACGTCCGCCCCCATATCCGCCAGCCACATGGCGGCGAAAGGCGTGGGGCCAAGCCCCTGAATTTCCACCACCTTCACGCCTGCCAAAGGCCCTGTACCCGCCATGATCCCATCCCTCGTGTTGTTTCGGGGCAGGGGCGTTGCCCCTCTGTGCCTTCGGCCCATTCACCCCAGGATATTTCCCGACCAAAGATAGCGCGAAATTGGCGTATGTGGGGCGCGATCAAAGCAACCGACGCTACGTCACGTCAGTCTTTCGAAGGTGTGTCCCTGCCATCTTTGGTCCGTAAGTATCCCGGGGTGAGCCTCAAAGAGGCGAGGGGCAGAGCCCCTTACCCGCGACGCGCAGCGGCGCAAACTGACCCGCGGCGCGCAGCGGCGCAAACTGAAAAGTCTCACAAGGTGAGCCGGGCCCAAGTCCGGCGACCGAAGGGAGCAAGGACGCGGGAGCACCGCCTACACGTCAAGCGAGCGGGCGATCAGTTCCTTCATGATCTCGTTGGTGCCACCATAGATCATCTGCACGCGCGCGTCGGCATAGAGCCGAGCAATGGGGTATTCCATCATATAGCCATACCCGCCAAACAGCTGCAGACATTCATGCATCACCTCGTTCTGCACTTCACTGCCCCAGTATTTCGCCATCGACGCCGTGGGGGCGTCCAATGTGCCGTCGATCAGGCGGCCCACGCAATCATTTACAAATGACCGGAGCACCTCGGCCTTGGTTTTGCATTCCGCCAATTTGAAGCGGGTGTTCTGGAAATCCATCACGCGCTGGCCAAAGGCCTTGCGCTCTTGTGTGTAGGCCACGGTCTGTTCAATGGCGTAATCAATTGCACCCAGCGCCTGGATGGCAATCAGAAGCCGTTCCCAGGGCAGTTGTTTCATCAGCTGATAGAAGCCTTGCCCCTCTTCGGCGCCCAGCAGGTTGGTCAGCGGCACCTTCACGTCTTCGTAAAACAGTTCCGACGTATCATTGCCCTTCATGCCCAGCTTCTTCAGGTTCTTGCCGCGCGAAAACCCGTCGCATTTGTCCGGTTCCACCACGATCAGCGACACGCCTTTCGATCCGGCGTTGGGGTCGGTTTTGGCAACCGTGATGATCAGGTCGGCGGCCTGGCCGTTGGTGATGAAGATCTTGGAACCGTTGATTTTATACTGGTTTCCGTCTTTCTCGGCGCGGGTTTTCACCGCCTGCAGGTCCGATCCGGTGCCGGGTTCGGTCATGGCAATCGCACCGACAATCTCGCCCGAAGCCAGCCCGGGCAGCCAGCGCTGTTTCTGTTCTTCGGTGCCATAGGCCGTGATGTAATGCACCACGATCGACTGGATGCCATACCCCCAGCCGCAATCGCCGGTGCGGGTCTGTTCATAGATGGTGATGCTTTCAAATCCCATGTCGCCGCCCGCGCCGCCATATTCTTCGGGGATGGCACCCCCCATGATGCCAGCGGCACCTGCGGTATTCCAGAAGGCGCGCTCGACAATGCCCTGATCCACCCAGCGGTCGATATTGGGGGCCAGTTCATCGGCAAAGAAACGGTTGGCCATGTCGGCATACATGCGGTGTTCATCGCTGGCCCAGGCGGTTGTTGGGGTGATGAGGGACATTTTGTTCTCCGGCGTCGTTGTCCCACCAGCCTAGCGTAGGCGTGTCACGAAGGGCTTTGATAACGTGGCGTTACAATTCATGGGTGGACGCGAGGGAAAGCCACCACCGCAACATGTGCAATTGGGCGACATTTGGCAGAGAATTCGCATTTTCAACGCTTTGGGGGTGCGCAACTGCCCCTGATCCGGTAAGGAGGGGGAAGAAAAAAATGGATATGGATTGGGTGTATGCGGGGGCGTATTTCAACTTCCTTGGCAATCGGCGCGGTCAGCGCCTGTCTGCCTTTGACGGCTGCAGCTGAAATTTCAACTGTTACAACGTCTTACAACATCTCGGGCATGCCCGGTCTGGTGGATATGCCCACTGCAGAAGTGGCGCCGGACAGCGAGTTTGTGCTGAGCTATGGACACTATGGGGCGCACGCCCGTGGTGCGTTGACCTTTCAGGCGACACCAAGGATCACCGCAAGCTTCCGGTACACAAAGATCGCTGATTTTGGTGGTCCGGTTGGGGCTTATGATTATTTTGACCGCAGTTTTGACGTGCGGTTCCGTTTGCTGAACGAAAGCAAATATCTGCCAGCGGTTTCTGTTGGGTTGAACGATTTTATCGGTACGGGTGTTTATTCTTCGGAATATGTGGTGGCGACGAAGTCCTTTCTCGACAACCGCCTACGGGTGACCGGTGGTCTTGGTTGGGGGCGTTTGGGGCGCCGGGATCCGGTCGCTTCGCTGTTTGGGGACCGTCCGAGCCTGGATTTCGGTCGTGGCGGTACGCTTAGCTCGGGGCAGTGGTTCAAAGGTGATTTTGCGCCTTTCGGTGGGATTTCCTATCAGGTGAACGACAAGCTGTTGTTCAAGGCTGAGTATTCTTCGGATACCTATACGCGGGAAAACCGGCTTGGGGTGATCAATGAGAAGTCCCCGTTCAATTTCATGGTGGATTACAAGATTTCACCGATCTTCAACCTGGGTCTGTTCTATCTGCATGGGGACACCTTTGGTGCGCAGGTGAACATTCAGGTTAACCCGCGTCGCCCCTCGGCCCGATCTGGCAACGAAGCTGCGCCTCTGCCGGTGCGTCCGCGCGGGGCAAGCGGCTGGTCAGATGAATGGATCAGTGATCCCAGCAACAAAACCGACCTTCAGGCCATTTTGGCCAAGCACCTGAGGAAAGACGGGCAGGAGCTTCAGGCCATGTCTCTGACCAGCCGTGAGGTTGAGTTGCGCCTGATCAACAACCGGTATTCCTCTGAAGCGCAGGCGGTGGGCCGTGCCGCCCGTTTGCTGACACGCGTCATGCCGGCATCGGTGGAAAACTTCCGTATCACACTGGTAGAAAATGGGATTCCCCTGTCAACCGTGGCGATAAAGAGATCTGACGTTGAACGTCTGGAACATGCCCCTGCACCCGAGATTTTTGCGCGTGCAGACATCGAAGACAGTCGTCGCGGAGATGCCAATATGGTGACAACTCCCGATGTCTATCCCCGATTCACCTGGGCGTTGGCGCCTTATGTCGAGCTGAGCCTGTTTGATCCTGACTCCCCCGTTCGCGCCGCCGGAGGTTTGAGGTTGTCAGGCCGGTATGAAATCACGCCAAATCTGATCCTGTCAGGGGCTTTGACCAAAAGGCTGTTGGGCGGCCTTGGCGATCCGGATGCGAAATTGTCAGAGGGCAATGAAAGCCTGGCACCGGTGCGCACCAATGCGCCGTTTTATTCGCGAGAGGGGGATCCGGCGATCCGTAACCTGACGGCCGCTTGGTATACTCGGCCCGCCCCAAACCTTTATGGGCGCGTGACGGCGGGCTATCTGGAACGGATGTTCGGCGGTGTTTCGGGGGAACTTCTGTGGAAACCCGTGGATAGCCGCCTGGCGTTGGGGGCCGAGGTGAACTGGGTCAAACAACGTGATTTCAACCAGCTGTTTGGTTTTCAGGACTACAGCACCGTCACAGGCCATGTGTCCGCCTATTATGAATGGGATTACGGGTTCACCACCCGGGTTCATGCCGGGAAGTATCTGGCTGGCGACTGGGGCGCAACGTTTGAGATCGACCGTGAGTTTGAAAACGGCTGGAGTGTCGGAGCCTATGCCACGGTGACAAATGTGTCAGCCGACGAATTTGGCGAGGGGTCATTTGACAAGGGCATCCGTTTCAACATTCCGTTGGAATGGGCCTTGGGCACCCCGACGAAAAACGAAACCTTTACCAAGATCCGCTCGCTTGCGCGTGACGGTGGGGTGCGTCTTGATGTGGACGGACGCCTGTATGACTGGGTGGAAGAAGGCCACGGCCACGCGTTGGCAGGCCAATGGGGCAAGTTCTGGCGATGACCTATAAACGTGAACGGGCATTTCGCGGTGGTTTCGTCGCGGCAGCGATCTGCGCAGGATTGGTTCTGTCTGGCTGCGGCAATGATAAAAGCGAAACAGAACTTCCCAAGCTTTGGGGCAGTCTCATTAAGGATATCGGATCTGGTGTGGCCGAGAAAGTTGGGGCGCGCAAGGGCGGCAAATCTGGCTCTGCCACTGGTGCCCCGGCGGATCCCAACGCCGCTGTGACCGCGTCTCTTGCTGCAACTTCGGGGCCGATTGCTCTGATCGTGAATGAAAAGACCAAGGGCGTCTCTGCGATGACCCCTATCCAAACCAATGGTGATTATGTCACCTGGCAGGCCGCGAACAAACAATCCCTGGTGCTGCGCAAAGGCGTGCTGACCTCAACGCGCGGGCTGGGTGAGGATCTGATGGCCTCAAAGCCGGGTCGGGCAACATCGGCCATTCTGGGCAAGCAGAAGGCCGCGTATCGGCGCAGCTATTTTCATCTGAGCGGTTTGGCGGAAACAACCGAGTTGGTGGTGGATTGTAAGGTGAAGCCGCTGCAGGAAGACACTGTTTCCGTTGGCGAGATTAACGAGGTGGCGACGGTGATGTCAGAAACCTGTCGCCATTCCGGGTCGTCCCTGAGGATCAAAAACCTTTATTGGGTCGGGAAAGGTGGTCGCATCCTGAAGTCACGCCAATGGGTAAATAGTCCCGTTGGATATTTGGTGGTGCAGCCGCTGCGTTGACCACCCCGCCTTCAGAGGGCAAAAAGATTGTATCTTTGATCAAAGAAAGGCCGCCCAACGGGCGGTTTTTTTGTGCCAATCCCTCGGCTTCTGCTTGGCAGAGACGCATGGCCGGAAACGCAATAAAAAACGGCAAGCCCGAAGGCCTGCCGTTTTAAACGTTCTGAGTTCCTGAAATCAGGAAGGATCAGATCAATCTTCCGGGGTCGTGGTGGTGTCGTCTGCGATGATGGCGATCAGGCCACCCAGCAGTGCAACGCCCAGCAGAGCGCCGGTGGTGCCGTTCAGCGACGAAGCTGCTTCTTCAACAACAACCAGCTCGGGCTCAACGATCGGGGTTTCCAGGGTGCCAGCAACCAGAGGGGTGGCGGCGATCAGGCCAGCTGCGGCCAGAGCGATCACTTTTTTCATGTGTTTTACTCCATAAGTTAAATTAAGGGCCGCGCCTGCAGGACGAGCCTTCGAAGTGTTTTTCGCACAATGGGTCGATTTTTGAAAGTCTGATTTTTGGATTCTGCACCCGCGAACCAGAAGAATCGCGCCCTGTGGCAGTAAAGCCATAATCATGTGCGTTTGTCATGGGATTAACCCGCAAAAAGCTGTGTCATATAGATTTTTCCACAGCGTGCAGCCCTCAAATCGATTCCCGATCCGTTGCCAACCATGTTGATTTTGCGCAACAGTAGGTTTTTTCGGTGCTTGGAAGAGGACATGAAATAGCCGACCGCCATCTTGGCAATCGAGGCATAGCTGTGCCGCGGAACCGGGGATCCGTCCATATAAACGATTCGGCAATTGCGGATATCCACGTCACGCGTCATCACCCCGTCAACGCGATAAACGTGGAATACGCCGATGTTTTCTGCCCCCGTGCGAAACCGCACGCCAGAGCCTTTCAGGCGTCCTGTCAGTGTGGTGCGACCGCGATGGGTCAGCTTGCGGGCCTTGGCCATCCATTTGCTATGCGCGTCTGCCTGTTTTGTCATTCCACTGGTGGATTGCAGCGCGCTGCGCCCGTGTTTGCAACGCGCGTAATTGACCTCTGCCAAGACCGCGGCATTCAGAAGGGATCGGTTGATATTCTTGGCGGGGAGCGGGGCATTGACCCCGGCAACCGATTGCAGTCGGCACCCGGCCTCGGCGGCCGCTCCGGATCCAAGCGCAAGAGCCGCTGCAAGAAAAGTGGCTTTCAGCATGACGCACCTATTTCCTAATTTTTCATCCCGATCAAGCAAACATGCAAATCGGGCGATCCTATGGCGGAAACTTGCGGAAAACCCGCTTTTCATTGACAGTTGGCAACGGATGACGCATCCACGCTGACATAATAATATAGACCTCAGAAGAGGGCAGTGCTTATGAAAATTGCTATGATCGGAACGGGTTATGTGGGCCTGGTTTCGGGTGTTTGTTTTTCGGATTTTGGGCATGAGGTGGTCTGCGTCGACAAGGATCCGGGTAAGATCGAGATGTTGAACCGGGGGGAGGTGCCGATTTACGAGCCTGGCCTGGACGAACTGATGGCCAAGAATGTTGCCGCTGGCCGGCTGAGCTTCTCGTTGGATCTGGCAGATGCGGTGCGAAATTCCGATGCAGTGTTTATCGCTGTCGGTACGCCCACGCGGCGTGGGGACGGCCACGCGGATCTGACCTATGTCTTTGACGCGGCAGAAGAAATCGCCGCCGCGATTGAGGGTTACACAGTGGTGGTCACCAAATCCACCGTGCCACTGGGCACCAATCGCAAAGTGAAACAGATCATTCACAAAGCGCGGCCAGATCTGGAATTTGACGTGGCCTCGAACCCCGAGTTTTTGCGCGAAGGGGCCGCGATTGACGATTTCATGCGCCCTGATCGCGTGGTGGTCGGTGTGCAGACCGAGGCCGCCAGTGAGGTGATGGATGAAATCTATCGTCCGCTCTTCCTGCGTGATTTCCCGATTGTCACCACCGATCTGGAAAGCGCCGAGATGATCAAATACGCGGCCAACGCGTTCCTTGCCACCAAGATCACCTTTGTAAACGAGATCGCCGCCCTGTGTGAACGGGTGGGGGCCGATGTGAAACAGGTGTCTAAGGGGATCGGGCTGGATGGTCGGATCGGCAATAAGTTCCTGCATGCGGGCCCCGGCTATGGCGGTAGCTGTTTTCCAAAGGATACCAAAGCTTTGGCGCGGATCGGGCAAGAACATGGCCTGCCGATGCAGATCACCGAGACCGTGATTTCGGTGAACGAGGAAATGAAGCGCCGGATGATCGACAAGATCATGGATATCTGCGGTGGCAGCGTGAATGGAAAAACGGTGGCGGTGTTTGGTGTGACCTTCAAACCCAACACCGATGACATGCGCGACGCCCCTGCCTTGACCATCGTGCCTGCGCTGGTGGGCGGCGGGGCCAAAGTGCGTGTGGTGGATCCGCAAGGTCGCCATGAGGGCGAGGCGCTGTTGCCGGGGGCGCATTGGGCCGAAGACGCTTATAAGGCGGCGCAGAACGCCGATGCGATTGTGATCCTGACCGAATGGAACGAATTTCGCGCGCTGGACCTGAAACGTCTGGCAAAGCGCATGTCTACCCCTCGACTGGCGGATTTGCGCAATATATACGCTGCTAAAGATGCAAAACGGGCGGGATTCGAGGCGTATACTTCGGTCGGCCGAACTGGATTTGGGTTTGACGGGGCCTGAGAGCCCTGAGCCCGCGAGGGATTAGGAGCGGACAGCTGACCGCGAAACGCATATTTGACCTGGCTTTGGCCTGTGCCCTGTCTGTGGTGGTCGCTCCGCTGCTGGTGGGTCTATATGCCGTGGTCATCTATAAAGATGGACATCCGTTCCTGTATCGCTCGATCCGTATGAAATCGGTGCGGCGCAAATTTCGCCTGCTGAAAATCCGCACCATGACGGTTGTGCATGAGCGCGACAACAAAGGGGTGACCGGCGGGCATAAATCGTCACGGATCACTTCGATGGGGCGGTTTTTGCGCAAGACCCGCTTGGATGAGATGCCACAGATCATTAATGTCTTGCGTGGCGATATCAGTTTTGTCGGCCCACGCCCGCCCGAGCCGCGGTATGTGCGCAATTGCAGGGACATCTACGAGCAGGTTTTGAAGGATACCCCTGGCATCACCGGCCTGGCTTCTGTGGTGTTTCACCGGCACGAGGAATGGATATTGGCCCAATGCCATAGCCCGGAAGAAACCGAGGCCGCCTATATCCGCCGATCCGTGCCCCGCAAGGCACGCATCGATCTGATCTATCATAAGCATAAATCCCTGCGCATGGATTTGTATGTGTTTTACCTGACAGCTGCGATGTTCATGCCCTTACCCGGCCGCCGTGCACAGAGGATTTACCGGCGGATGCGCGGTCAGCTGTTGAAGTAGCATGTGGTTCTACACAAGTTAAATAATAGTGATGCTATGCATAAGCAGGGTTGGATCTGCTACATCTTCGATAGATAGAGTGTGGCCATTGCTGAAGTTAATCAAAGTACTCCCGCCTACAACGTTTGCCAATGCCATGACATCTGCAGAGGTTTTACTTGGACCGAGCAGCAAGTTGGCATCAATTATCAATTCATCGGTTGTGGGATCGAAGTCCGAGATCACATCCGCGCCGGAGTTAAATACAAAATCATCCGCGCCTTCACCTCCCGACAAGAGGTCATTTCCGTTTCCTCCGTTGAGTATATCATCCCCGGCTTCGCCATAGAGTCTGTCGTTACTGGACCCACCATAGATGTAATCATTGCCATCACCGCCGAACAGTCGGTCTGTACCACCGTGGCCTTTGATCGTATCTGCACCCGCCTCGCCATAGATGTAATTCATGCCGTCGTGCCCATCCACGCGGTCATCAAAGGCACTGCCCCTTGCATGTTCGATGCTCTTGAAACTGTCGCCTGCAGCGGCCTGAGAGGCCGTGTTCCGAAGCAGAGACACGTTCACAGCGCCGGTTTCCTCGGAGTAATCCACCAAGTCATAACCAGATCCGCCGCTGAAGTAATCGCCATGTGCTCCGCCCATCAGTGTATCATTGCCGCCGCCGCCGAACAGCCGGTCATACCCCTCATCGCCATACAAAAGGTCATTGCCGCTGTCGCCGTACAATATGTCATTGCCGATCTCGCCATAGATCTTGTCGTTGCTGGACCCGCCATGAAGGGAGTCATGTCCGTTGCCGCCGAACAGCCGATCGGTACCACCATGGCCCATGATCTTATCATTTCCGTCCCGACCGAAAATGTAATTCATCCCGTTGTGGCCTTCGATCTTGTCGCCGTGGCCAGTGCCTTTGGCATTTTCGATGCTGTAGAAACGATCACCTGCAGCGGCTTGGGAAGAGCTGTTTTTAAGCAGCGATAGAGTCACCGCGCTTTGCTCAACAGAGTAATCCACCATGTCATAGCCGGTCCCGCCATACAAATAATCGCTATGTTTCCCACCGACTAAAGTGTCATTGCCGCCGTCACCGTAAATCTTGTCGTTGCTGGACCCGCCATGAATATAATCGTTGCCGTTGCCGCCGAACAGGCGATCAGTGCCACCATGCCCCTTGATCCTGTCATTTCCATCGCGGCCATAGATGTAGTTCATGCCATCATGGCCATCTATCCTGTCATCAAAACCCGTGCCTTTGATGTTTTCGATGCTGCTGAAACTGTCACCGATCGCGTTCTGAGAAGTTGAATTCCTGAGCAGGGACAATGTCACTGACCCGGTTTCTTCGGAATAGTCCACTAAGTCATAGCCGGACCCACCACTGAGATAGTCGCCATGAGCTCCGCCGACCAAAGTGTCGTTCCCGGTTCCGCCAAACAGGCGGTCATAACCGTAGTCGCCAAAGAGCAGGTCATTGCCACTATCGGCATAAAGCTTGTCATTGCCGACCTCGCCATAGAGCTTGTCGTTGCTGGACCCGCCATAAATGGAATCGTGGCCGTTGCCGCCGAACAGGCGATCAGTGCCACCATGCCCCTTGATCCTGTCATTTCCATCGCGGCCATAGATGTAGTTCATGCCATCATGGCCATCTATCCTGTCATCAAAACCCGTGCCTTTGATGTTTTCGATGCTAAAATAGCTGTCGCCAGCTGCAGCTTGTGCAGAATGGTTGATCAGAAGTGAAAGTGTCACGGCTCCGAGTTCGCCGGTATAGTCCACCAGATCGTATCCGGTGCCGCCATTCAGGATATCCTCTCCACCCAGACCGATAAGTGTATCATTCCCTGCCGCCCCCCGAAGGTGGTTGGCCTTCGCATTGCCTTCAAGTCTGTCGCCTTGGTTGCTGCCCTGCAAATCTTCGATACTGATTAACACATCCGCGGCTGCAGCCCCGGCTAGCGTACCAGTTAGTAGGGAGATGGATACGGAATGCACCTCCTCTAAATAACTAGCCATATCTGACCCAGTACCTCCATCCAAAGTATCGGCTCCAGATCCCCCCTGTAGCGTATCGTTGCCAGCCTCGCCTTGTAAATAATTTGCAGCACTGTTCCCAACGAAGCTGTCGTTATCGGCAGTACCGATAATGTGTTCGATGGAATTCAACTCGTCTCCTTTGGCGCTTCCGTTAGTAGTACCGTTTGATAGGTCGACATAGGCGGCGCCAATCATTCCGACGTAAGAGGCCGTATCCATGCCCTCCCCGCCATTCAAAACATCTGCTCCGGCAGAGCCGTATAATGTGTCATTCCCTCCATATCCGTTCAGCGTGTCGTCTCCAAACCCGCCGGAAAGCAGTTCTGAAGCGCTGGAGCCATTGATGGTTTGAGGGATGTATTCCAGGCTTAGGGGCGGACGGGTAATTGCGATGACTTTGTGGGTTGGGAAATGTGAGGCATTTAGTGGGTTTCCGTTGTGGGAATAAACGTCGATCTGTTCGTCCCGAAAGTGCAACGTTGCACCGAAAGATGTCGAATTGATTGTGATCTGTGCTGTGCTGTACAACATGCGAAATTGCGACAGATCCAAGCGATCTTCATTGGGGTTGAAATCGCGGATGATATCTCTGGTCCCATCCGCAACCAGGATGAATGTATCTTGTCCGCTGCCTCCGCGCAGATTGTCTAATCCTTCGCCATCTTGCAAAATGTCGTTGCCGCCTTGACCGTTCAGCCAGTCGTTTCCAGCACCACCGGTCATGACATCACCCCGGCCGTCATGACCAGTAAGGACGTCGGCCCCGCTGCCCCCTGAGATAGCGCCGTTTAAAGTGCCAGGGGTGACTGTAAGATGGGTGATGCCGGGTTCAGTTGCGCTGGTGGCGAAGACATGGATCTTGTCCCCCACATATTCGGCGCTCAGGCTTGAGATGTTGCGCAGAGTGGTTTGGTGACTGTCGGCAATCACGCTGTGGTGCAACAGTTTTCCATCCGGCATCAACTGCAAGAGGGAAATACCTCCATCCGCACCGGCCGCAGCGACAAAAACTCGGTCGTCTACGGTGACAGCCGCAAGTTCCGATACTTTGTGAAACCGTGTTGTGAGGTCGTCCAGCACGTGATCTATGATTTGCAAAGAGCCATCTGACTGCACTTGGAAAACGGTCAGTGAAGAGTTCCCAGCAGCGGCAACGATAGCATAGGTTTTGCCAGCAATACTTACCAACTCGAATTGGGTTGGGTTGGACAGGGGGATGAAATGGTTGGCGCTTAGATCTCCAACCTGTTCAGGTTTGCCGCTTGCATCCAAAACAAAGGTTTTGATGGCATGTTCCTGGTGCGAGATCGTGACTAGAACGTCGTTACCACCTATCTTGGCAGACTTGATTTCAACCACATCGGATTGGTTTGGAATGGTGGCTGTGCTGAGACTGTTTTGTAATGAGATGTTTTGCAATGATTGGGCGTTGAAGTGATCAAAGCCTGTTTCCCCGGCTGCGGCGCCGTAGAGATGGGTGCTGGACCCAATCTGCAAGCTGCATAGGGCACTAAGCTTTCCGTCGACTGTCAAATTGTTTGGTCCGGACAGTGTGCCGAATTGTGAGAATTCGTATCCCTTGACGGACGGGGCCCACTGCCCAAACGGTACCAGGTATTTCTGCGATCCCATGCAGATCAGTTGTAGCTTAGCTTCCCCCCCTGGGAAATCGCCGGGTTGAAAGCTGCGCTCATTGACTAGGGTCAACGCGTTTGAATTGACTCGAAAGACCGAAAGACCACCATCTGCACTGGTGGTGCTGATCAGATAGGCAGTAGAATTCTGCCACACAACTTGTGTGTCCATGATCCCAGCAACGTGATTGTACCCACCGCCGCTGAGTTTCCCTACTACGGAAAACCCCAACATGGTTCACCCCAATTTCCCAAATACCCACGCAATTTCTTGCCAGATCAGGATTGGGGGAGAGTGTTAAATGTGGCTTGCCCAAATGTGACAAAAGCTGGGCACTGGCAACGCATTTTACGAGATTTCGAACAGAGTGTTGCTGCTGATGACGTTCGCCATAGAGTTCTGTCAAGATCACTGTGGTGCTGCCAGCATTTGTCTGCAATATAGGCGTGGCCAGAAATATTGAGGTTTGAGCTTGCTGGAATTCGAAACAGATGGGGTGGTTGTCAACTGCAATCAGGGGGCTGGGTATTTCAGCATTATCAAGCTGGGGCATGACATTCATATTTTTGGCCGCCGTGCAAAAAATTACAGCAATACAAACCATTTAATCGGGGCTTTCGATAAAGGCTTTGAGGTCAAGGCGTCGGTTCTGGCGAATAGCAGCGCCTGCCACAATTTTTCGGCATTCACCAGTAATGAGGGAACCCCATTTGCTTTGGGGGGACAAAACACGGTGGCGGATCGACCTCATTCCGCTGGGCTGTATCTTTTTCGAACCAGTGACGCCAGTACCTTTGATCGTGGCCAACTGGTTGTGGATGGCAATCATCCGGGAATTGTCAACGCCCGCGAGATTTGGGGTATGTTGGGCGACATAGACGGACCACCATCTTGCTTTTATTGTAGTGGCAACCAGCAGTATTATGTTTTTCTAAGAGCAAACCCAAAGCGAGGAGAGCGCCGAATACAGTTTGCAGCGGGGCGGAACCTTAAAAAGTTGGGTGGGTTTCAGATGCTGGATGAAAGATATATCCGTCTTGAGGAAGACGACTTCTTTTATGGGCCGTGCTTTCAATACATCGATGGTGTGTTTCTGGGATTGCTGCCCGTGGTTAACCCCCGCTATACCGCGTTGCGCTTGGTTGCGTCGTATAACGGACGGGATTGGGTGCCTTGTCAGGACTTCTTCCCTAAGAAGCCGTGGTTCAATGAAGCTGGGGATCCAAAACCTTGTGATTTTCCTGCCCAGGGTTTCTTGGTTGAAGAGGATGTTGTCCGATTTGGCATTCATCACAATTTTCTGAGGGGGGAGAGTGATGGGCCAACCTACTTGTCCTTTAAAACTCTAAGCCGAGAGAAATTGATCAACCTTTGCAAAGAAAAATTGCAAGCTTATCGCTGGCGCATATTGCGCCGAGCTATCGGACGCAATATCGCGGATGTCTTTTGGCTTAGGATGCCGGAAGTGTTCAGGTTGTGGCACCCCAAATCTTCCGAGGGACTAATAAAGCGAAGCCGCCAAGGTTAAGCGGCTTCCTGACCGTCACAGAACTTGCCGATAGATGGTCGATGGCTGAGGGCACTAAAACAAGGACTTTGCCAGTGGTGAGGGGGGGAAAACCGTGAGGTCTTCCACATGTTCTACCAGACGAAAGATGCCTTCCTCCACCGCGCGCTCCACGTTTTCCCAACCGGGCACTGGCAAGACATAAACCGATTTCCCAAAATAGGCTGCTTCGTAAAGTGTCGTAGAATAGCCACCAACTACGATATTGGACGAAAGTGTCGCATTGGTGGATGAACCATGCAGAACGCGTATGTTTTTGTATGTGGCGAAGTCCTTGTCCCGGATTTCTTGAGAAAGATCTTCATCCGGGTGGAGGCAATAGGCAATTTTCTTATCTGGATAACGATTTGCCAACTCAACAGCAAAACGTTTGATCGGATTTTTTACCCGTGGCTGTGACAGAATGCAGAAATCAAAGGCTTCATCCATCGGCTTGGCGTCTGCAAATTTCCGCTTGCGAACAAGGACTTCACCGTATTTTGGGACGTCTTCTTTCCAGTAATCGCTCCAAGCATAAAATGTATCTGCCGTGTAGGCAGCCTTGGCCGAGAACGTATTAGTGGGATGCAGTTTTCCCTCTAGTGCATACTGCACATCAGTGATTTTTACATTGTTTTTCTTAGCAGCACTACAGATCCCTGCTGACCAATAGGCGCTGGGAATGACGGCTTCTTTGACTTGTCGTTTCGCGAAATATGCATCCCAGAAGTTAAGTTCCCGGCGGAATTTCAGAATTCGGGCATTGATCATACCTTTGAAATCAATGTCCAATTTGAACGTATCGCGGAAAATATCTTCGAAAAAATCACCCTTGTATTTGTGAGCGTGGCGCAGGCCGCGCATTTTTTGAGCCGCCTTGTTGAAGTCGTCGATGGGATAGACTGGGCCGTCAGTGTAGCTGCCCACAGTGTACCCGAAAGTCTGGGGGTATTCGACGATGACGCAGTCGCCCTGACGCAGATGCCTGGTGCGCGGATCTATATCACCGCTTTTTCGGGTGAACTCGAACAGCAATCGTTCAGAAGAGGGGGCTTCGCGCAACCGTTTTGTACCGTGATAACGGGTGTCGGGTTTGTGGCTGCCTGAGAAATGCTCGTCCCACATGCCGAAGGCCATCATCAACTGTTCGATCACGGGTGCTCGGATCAATTCCCACACGTGAACATCAGCCACAGTGTAGTTCAAGAAGTCATGCTCTTGTTCAAGTTCAATCAGCTTTTCGAAAATTGACTTATATGTCCACCCCGGGTTTGTGTAGGTGGTTTTCTTGCCCGAGTTAAAAACCAAATGCATTTCTGCAAATGTGCCATGAAAATGGAAATGGGGGGCCGTGGTGCCGTTTCGGGTCAGCTGCTTGGTGACGTAGCGGATCGGGCGCCCATTTTCGTCTGTCAGTGACCTGATCGGTTCGTAGGACGGGTAAGGAATGTAGGGGCCAGAAGTGTTCGAGAACACGTCCGCTTTGGTCAAGCAGGTTTGATCATGCAGCTCAGGTGCATACCGGCTATATTCGCGGACCTCTTCAACGTCACCTTTTACTGTGGTGTTCAGTATATAGGAGAACCCATCCCCAATCCGCCCGGCCAGCAAGAAGTTACGTGACATTAGCTTGCCTCGGTTAGTGACACGTTTCAGAAAAACCTTGGCGCGTCCCTTTAGTGAAGAATGGGCGACATTCAGACCATTATGAGCTGTACAGAACCGGGCAATGTTGTAGCTCCCCGCATCTGAGACTTCTGTGAAGCGATAGAGACTGGCAACGAGCTTCCGAAAAATCCGATAGTTTTTCTGTTCAACGGTGCCTTGTTGAGCAATGATTTTGCCATCTCGGAGAAAATGCTGAGCTACAGCGTCGCCGCGAGTGGCGACCGTATCAGGGAACTGTTGTTGATACCGGACAAGAATAGATTGAGGTGAAAACTTCTCATCAAAGGTTTGTCGAGCTGCATGGCCCAGTTTGTTGCGTAACGCGTCATCGTTGCGCAATTGTGCAATTCGCTCCGCTAGCTGATCAATATCATACATAGGTACGATATACCCATTCTGCTCGTCTTCGATGACCTCGTCAGCACCATAATCATAATCGTAGGCCACGCAGGGAATACTATGCGTGGCGGCCTCAACGAGCGTATAGCCAAATCCTTCGTTTCTTGATGTCAGAATGACCAAATCAGTAGCTTCGTATAGTTGACGCTCATCACCCAACCCACAAAAATTCACTCTGTTTTCAATTCCGGAATTTTGAACATACAGTTTTAGAAATTTTCCATAAGCATTATTTGCGCCACCCCAGATATTAAGGTGAATGCTGTTGTCATCTAATAGTTGAATTGCTTTGACAGCGTCGATTTGGTTTTTGCGGTCCTGTAATGACCCGATAATGGCAACGTTGAAGGTTTCGTGCTTCTTGCGTTCAATTTTGACGGGGAAATGCACATTGGGAATGAACAGGATGTCTTCGTCCTTGAAACCCGTAATGGATTTAATGTCGGAACGCATACTTTCTGAGACAATCTGCAACTTGTTGACTCGCGACAGCCCTTCCAGCAACAGCTCTCGGTTGTGGTCTTCTGCACCCTCTGTAAAGTTTCCATGGATCTGAAGTATGGTCGTGCAGGAAATTTCCTGATCACCTAGGGCGAGGTGAAATAGCACGGCTTGCAATGGGTGAGTGAAGATGATGATATCTTCCTCACCAATCATTTCGTTGAAACTGCGTAGCGCTCGGAGATCATGATTGGTGAAACTCGCCCGTAACAGGGGTTGCACCAGCGTATATGCGATCTTGAACTTCTCATGCAAATGCTTGCCACCATCCGGCGCCCACGCCTGCAAAGAATGGATGTAGACACGGGGATCAACCGGCATCTTGGGTTCAATAAATTTGAAGCCCCCTTCGGCGCCCACACAGTTTACGATGTGGGTGTCGTACCCCGCCTGAGCGAACAAAGATGCCGTATTGAGCGAGGACTTGTCCAACCCTGACACACCTGCGATCAAATTGGTAAATACGAAAATCGACATCTGTTTTCACTCCTGAAAAAGCGCAAATACTGCGCATTGGTGAATAGGAGCGGGCGGTGGATTTGTCCACCCTTTGGAGCAGAATGCGTGGATCTGGGACGCACATCGCTCAATACTCTGTCCAACATCGAAAGATATGCGATGGTTTAGGGTCCGTGGACATCAGAAATCCCATTTGTTCTGATTTCTGATTCAAACTGCCAAAATGGAGGTCTGAGTGATCTAGCAACCGTTTGTGGTGTCGGATGTTTTGTGGGCGCGGCTTGAGCCGTACTTACCCGGCACGTCTGGCGACAGCGGCGTGTCCGGTTAAAGGCAAAAGGTTGTTTCTTGATTGTCCATCGCCATACAAGTCGCCATACAAAATGGGACATCAGAGCGGCTTGAGCATCGGGGGTTTTGGCTCATTTGTGTGACTGATTGTGCGGCTTGTTTTTGATATTGAAAGCGGCGGTGTATGATTGTCTGTCTCTTGATCCCTTTCCTTTGTCTGAAAATGACCTTGTCGCGCCCGAAGTGGACGGCGGTAGGTGTGACGTTGTTCAGGCTCTTATAGTAACACTGGTTGTTATAATAATCGACAAACGCCCCGAACTGGCGTTCGAGATTGCCGGGACACGCTGGAAGCTTGGCAGGAGGACAACAACACTGATTTGCCGCATTCGTAGGCGTTCGGGAACCTGGCGCCCAGAGAATTTGCTGAGAAAAGAACAATGGACAAACAGGCCGCGCAACGCCATCAAACCAAACCCAAGGACTCTCCGCACGGTGGAAGAAACTTGGGGCTCAGGTCAGGCCAAAGTGTTTCGCTGATGGCTCAAGGGGCGTTGCGACGTTTTCCGCTATCTCAGTTTCATCTTCTCGTCATTGAATGCCTCGGCTGGAGGGCATTCGAGGCATTTTCTGGGTGTTCCGTTCAGGCGGTTGCAAATCGCCTTCATATGGCGATTTGAAAACGCCGCGGGCAGGGCGTCGCGGGGCGGGTATTAACGGCAAGTTTGTTCAGCTTCTCGACCGATCCCTTTGCCACGGCGCTTGCGGATCTCAAAAACCGGATTCCCGTGCTAATGCCAGATGTCAACTCTCGACATGCACGGAGCGCAAAGCCTCGGTCGAAGGCGATCAAGCGCCGCGCGGATTGGGGCAGCGGCCCATCACACCCATCTGCTTGTTCCTCAGATGCGCCGAGCTCCGATCGTTGCTGCGGAACAGGACGGCGAAGCGGGTTTGCCTTTCGAGCAGAGAGGCCATGTTTATCATGCCTTGGACACGCACGAAGATCATCAGAGCGCCTTCACTGCCTCCGAAGATCTCACGGGGCGTCGCATGCTCCGGACGTTGATGGATGTAACGATCCTGCGGGGAAACCTGGCTTCTGGGGCACCTCTCATGGCGCGGCCCGCGCTGCGTGCTTTTCAAAAAGATAGAGGATCTGTCGCGCCCCAGTTTGAGATGTGCCCGGGTCTGCCTAGATTTACGCATAAAACGTTTAAAGGTTGCTGTTTCAGGGTATCTATGTAATTCCGGCTTTAAGTGTATTGAAAGGCCTCTGGACGCAAGATGTTCGACGTCCCGAGGCTCGAAAGATTGGGCGGAATGCAAAGGGTATTCGAAGGCAATTCGGTGGTTGTAGCTGGGAATGGCCCATCCTTGTGTTCGGTAGAGCCTGGGCGGGTTCTGGCCACTGATGTAATGGTGCGTATTAACTCGTTTTTCTTTGAGCCTGAATACTACTTAGGTCAGCGAGTAGATCTAGCATTCGTGTCTGGTGACCCGCGCGTGGTTCCCTTCTTGCTGGCAACTCTGAAAGCCGAACTTTCCAAGGAGAAATATAAACTAGGTGCTTGGGTGGCCACCCATCCAAAATCCCGAAAGGTTGCAGCGCGCAAACTTGGTCAGTGGCCCGAACTGAAGGTGCCATCCTTGGCGCAAGGCCTGCAACGCGGCATAGATGAACTCATGGCTAAGTATCAAGCCAAACCGACGTCAGGTATACAAGCCATTTTGGTCGCCCACGCGATGGGTGCCCATGATATCATCTTAACAGGGGTCGATCTATATCAAGGTGATACGAGATATGTCTTCACCAGCGGTGTCCATCAGGAGAAGCTGTTAGGCGATGCAGTTCACAAACCGGACTACGACCGGAAACTGCATTCAAGAGATCTTGACTGCTCCATTTTGGAGCTTTTGCAGAAATGTGATGTATCTTTGGCCTGCGCGTCCTCAGATATGGTGTTGACCAGCATCTTGGATGTGGCTCCTGTAAGGGATGGAGAGGCGGTGAAGGTGCGGCCTCATCCTGACGCTCCGCAGGATTGGAATAGCTGGTCGGGCATCTACCCTATACAACTACTGATGTTGCTTCGCAAAATGCGACGCCTTCAAAGTGACTGGTTGTTGAACCGGAATGGCCGTTGACGTGGTGCAATTGGGAGAGTGAGATTGGAAGAAGGTAAGAAGGCGGTGACCATGGAAGATACCGTGGCGATCATCCCAATGCGAGCAGGGTCGAAAGGATTGCCGCAGAAAAATATCAAACCTCTCGCAGGAAAGCCACTCTATCGCTATGCAGTTGATGAAGCTCTTGAAGCGGGCATTGGTAGAGTTCTGATTTCCACGGATATCCCTGAGTTGCCTGAAATGGTGGCATCTTCGCGGGTTGAAACGTTGCCGAGACCCGCCGCTCTTGCGGGTGATGCAGTGCCGATGGCCGATGTAATGATGCACGTCCTTGAGGCCGAAGTGGATCCCGAACAAATTGTGGTGTTGCTGCAGCCCACTTCACCCTTAAGAGATGCTACGCATATTGCGTCCGCATTAGAGGTGTTTCGCACTAGCGATTCTCCGTTATTGATGTCGGTTAGCGAGAAAGAGCGATCAATTCTTAAATATGGTTTTGTCGAAGGGGACCGTTATATTCCACTGGGCCAAGCGGAGTGGGTGTTTTCCAATCGTCAAGCGCTTCCACCGGTCTTTGGGCCGAATGGCGCAATCTACATCTTTGAGGCAGGTTGGTTTCTGAAGAATGGTGGATTTGCGTCACCGGATGTCGCTGTCTTTGAAATGGACCAAACGACATCTTTGGATATTGATTGTCAGGCTGATTTCATGCTTTGTGAAGCCGCTATTAACTCACGCAACAATCAGAAAGCGGACGTATAGATGGAAATTTCAGGTCGCAAAATCGGCTTTGAGCATCCCCCCTTGGTAATTGCGGAAATCGGTATCAATCACGGTGGTAAACTTGAGGTCGCAAAACAGATGGCCTACGCGGCCTTTCAGTCGGGATGTGAGGCTGTAAAACACCAAACGCATATTGTCGAAGATGAAATGACCGACGAGGCCAAGAACATCTTCCCGCCTAACGCTGATATGTCGATCTGGGATGTGATGATCCAGAATTCGCTGTCATTGGAAGAAGAGACAGCGTTCAAGGAGTATGTTGAACGCTTAGGGATGATCTACATCTCGACCCCGTTTTCCCGGGCAGCGGCGGATTTTCTGGAAAGCATTGACGTGCCGGCCTATAAGATTGGGTCGGGAGAATGCGATAACATCCCGCTGATTGAACATATTGCCGCTTTTGGCAAGCCGATCATCATGAGTACGGGGATGCAGTCGATTGACACGCTGCGCAGGTCCGTTGAGGTTCTCGAAAAATCAGGCACCGAATATGCGCTGCTCGAGTGCACCAACCTTTACCCCTCGCCTCCTGAAATCGTCTCTCTGGCCGGTGTGACAGAGCTGCGCAAAGCTTTCCCGGGTGTGCCAATAGGGTTTTCTGATCACAGCATAGGGCCGCATATGGCTCTGGCATCAGTCGCACTGGGGGCTTGCATCCTGGAGCGTCACTATACAGATACCCGCTATCGCAAGGGGCCGGACATCTCGTGCTCAATGGATCCCGCAGAACTGAAATTCTTGATTGATCGCAGTCGTGAAATTCATATAGCAGCAAACAACCCGAAACAGCGCAGCACAGCTGAAGAGGATGTCTACCGCTTCGCCCGCAGTTCAGTTGTGGCGGAACGGGATCTGCCTTCCGGCACGGTTCTGACTAAGGATGATATTTGGGCCCGCCGCCCGGGTTCGGGAGAAATCTCAGGCTATGAGTTTTATAATGTCATCGGCAAGACGCTGAACGTTGACCTGAAGCGCAACCAACAGCTGCGCTGGGACGATTTGAGTTAGGACACAGTTAAATGGGCAAGAAGAAGGTACTTTTTGTTACCGGTACGCGCGCAGATTTCGGCAAGATTGAACCGCTGGCCCGGGTGGCCGCCGATGATGGGCATTCGGTGGTGTTCTTCATCACTGGTATGCATATGTTGGAACGCTTCGGGCTGACGGCGCTTGAAGTGCGTCGTTTCGAAGGAGCCACATGCCACGAGTTCATAAACCATAGGCATGGCGACCCTCAGGACATCATCCTCTCTAAAACCGTGCTCGGATTTTCGGATTGGGTGAATGAAGAGAAGCCGGATTTGGTGATTGTGCACGGCGACCGGGTTGAGGCGCTTGCTGCAGCACTGGTCTGCTCTATCAATTACATTCCCTGCGCACATATTGAAGGTGGTGAAGTATCTGGAACCATCGATGAGATCTATCGGCATTGTAATTCCAAGCTCTGCAAGTACCATTTCGTCAGCTCAGAAACCGCCCGCAAGCGTTTGCTCTCGCTTGGTGAGGCGCCTGAACAGGTGTATGTGATCGGATCGCCGGAGATGGATGTGCACAAGGCAGCACAGTCCGTAGGCATTGATGAAGTTCTAGACCATTACGACATCCCATTCTCGGATTATTCCGTCATCCTTTTCCATCCGGTGACATCGGAACAAGATTCGATGAAGCAGCAGGCGCTTGAGCTCTTCCGTAACCTGCGGGAATCCGGTCGTCATTTCGTGGTCATCAAGCCAAATAATGATCCAGGAAGTGATGACATTATGGAGGCGATCAACGGGCTGCCGTCTGATCGGTTCCGCATCATTCCCTCGATGCGGTTCTCCTATTTTTCAACTTTAATGAAACACGCCGGATCGATAATCGGCAACAGCAGCTTAGGTGTGCGCGAAGCACCCTTCCTTGGTATTCCAAGCCTGAACATAGGCACGCGGCAAACCAATCGCGCGGTGGCACCATCTGTGATTCACGCCGCAGCGGACGAGGACGCAAAGATTACCGAATTCTTGAAATCGAATTGGGGTAAGCGATATGACCCGCATACAGAATATGGTGATGGGAATTCTGCACAGCGTTTCCTGAGCATCTTGAATGACGAGGCGTTCTGGAATGTCCCACATCAAAAGGTCTTTTACGATGGCAACGCTGGCTGATCGGAGGCTTGCAAAGCTCGATTGACGAGGACACCCCCCCCTCATGCAAGGGGCATGTCGGCTGCACTGTTGGAGGGTGCGGAAATGGAAGTCCCCCTTTTACCCTCTGACGGATGCATCTTCGTGGCAGCCAGAGACGGGATTTCCTCAAACAGGTCCTTGCACGTGAATAGAGGATCAAAAGGATACCGAGCCCTATTTTGACGGAGAAGGCACGTGCCCGAGATAAAACACCTCCCGATCGTCACTGTGGCGATTTCATCAATGGGGAAAAGCTATCGTGATATTCAACTACCGCCGCCAGCAAAGGGGATTCAATACCTCATCTTGGTGCAAAAACCGCCTGGTGAATTCGATAGCCCATTCGGGAATAGGGAGGACGTAGAGATCCATGCTTTGCAGGGGATCGGTCTGTCACGCAGCAGAAACGCGGCCTTGGATAATTGCCAGACACGCTACCTTCTTGTGTCCGATGATGACGTACTTGTTTATCCTTCGGGAATCTCTGCTTTGCGTGATATCCTCATGCAGCGAGAGAATGTCCACTTTGCCACCGGCTGGCGCCTAGAACGCCTGCCGACATCCGGTAAGCACGCACAAGAATACAAACTAACACCTTTCAATTCTGGACGTATTTGTGCGCCGGAGTTCTTGATCGATGTTGACGCCTTCCGAGATAAGAAAATCCGTTTTGATATCGAGTTTGGCCTCGGCGCTGAGTATGGTGTGGGGGAGGAGTATGTCTTCTTAACAGACGCGATGAAGGCGGGATTGGAAGGTATTTCTTGCCCCATCGCTACGGGATCTCACCCAGACGACAGCACCGGAAATATCTGGCAAGACACCGACCTTCTGAGAGCGCGGGCGATGCTATTGAAGCGTGTCTTCGGGGGGTGGAGCACCATCATTCGTATTGCCTATTTGCTGCGCCACTGGCGCAAATTTCCATCTCGCCGGGCGATCATTCAATTCGCAATGGGCCATTATCGCGCGTAAAAAGTTCCTGCTTAGGGGTTGGCTTCAAACTTCAACAGCAAACGCCTTCTGATCCCCCACGCCAAACACCTTTTTATAGCGGGCGATCTCTTCTTTCGGACCCATGGCCTTGTTGGGATTGTCCGACAGTTTCACCGTGGGACGCCCATTGGCCGACACGGCTTTGCACACCAGTGAAAACGGCGCCAATGCGTCATCGGGGACCAGCCCTCTGAAATCATTGGTCAGAAGTGTACCCCAGCCGAAGCTTGTCCTGACCCGGCCCTGAAACTGTTTGTGCAGTTCGATGATCTTGTCTGTGTCCAGCCCGTCCGAGAAGATCACCATCTTCTTTCGCGGGTCTTCGCCGCGTGCTTCCCACCACTTGATCGCCGTTTCGGCCCCTTTTGCCGGGTCCCCGCTGTCGATGCGGATACCGGTCCAGCCGGCCAGCCAGTCGGGCGCATCTTTCAAAAACCCATCCGTTCCATAGGTGTCCGGCAGGATGATGCGCAGGTTGCCCTCGTGTTCCTCGTGCCAATCTGCCAGAACCTCATACGGAGCTTGGCGTAGGGCGGCATCATTTTCGGCCAGGGCGGCATAGACCATCGGCAGTTCATGGGCATTGGTGCCAATCGCTTCGATGTCACGCTTCATCGCAATTCGGCAGTTTGACGTGCCGACAAAACTGTCCCCCAGCCCTTCGATCATCGCCTGCACGCACCAATCTTGCCACAGGAAGGAATGGCGTCGGCGGGTGCCAAAATCGGCAAGTTTCAATCCATCAAGCTGTCTTAGCCGTTCAATCTTTTCCCAAATCCGTGTCATGGCCCGCGCATAGAGCACCTGCAGTTCAAACTGCCCCATACCACGCAACACAGCCCGCCCGCGCAGTTCCATCAGCACGGCGAGCGCGGGAATTTCCCATAACATCACCTCGGGCCAAGACCCTTCAAAGGTTAGCTCGTACTGATCCCCGACGCGTTCCAAGTGATACGGGGGCAATTGAAGGCTCTCGAACCACTCCATGAAATCCGGGCGGAACATCTGCCGCTTGCCGTAAAAGGTGTTGCCGCGCAGCCAGGTGCTTTCGCCCCGCGACAGGCTGAGAGAGCGGATATGATCCAACTGTTCACGCAGCTCACCTTCGTCGATGAGACGGGCCAAGGGCACATGCTGGGACCGGTTGATCAGGCTGAACGTGACTTGCGTGTCGCGTTTGTTGCGAAACACCGATTGGCACATCAAAAGTTTGTAGAAATCCGTATCAATCAACGACCGCACAATCGGGTCGACCTTGAAACTGTGATTGTAGACACGGGTTGCAATATCGACCATGACACCATCCATCTTGCCGGAGTTTCGTTAGATCACCTATTGGCCGCGTTGTATAGGTTTGGCGGCGCATCCGTGTCAGGCACATTCCCAACCGCCGTGAAAGACAGGGCGGTTTGAACGAGGGCACGATGATTTTCAGTGGCTGCGGATCCGGCTTACAGGATGGTGACGCCGGCCTTCTTCATCTGGTCCAGTGCATTGGCAAGCGACTGTTCCATGTCAATTGCACGGCACAATGCGGTGTCCACCGTCACATCAAACCCCAACCGCGCGCCATCCAAAGCCGAATAGGCCACGCAGAAATCAGTGGCCAATCCAACCAGCAGAAGCTTCTCCACCCCGCGGGTGCGCAGATACCCCTCAAGCCCGGTGGGGGTGGTGCGGTCGTTTTCGAAAAAGGCAGAATAGCTGTCAACCTCGGGGCGGAACCCTTTGCGGATAATCAGATCAGCCGAATCGCTGTCGAGTTCTGGATGAAATTCAGCACCAGCCTGTCCCTGTACACAGTGATCCGGCCACAAAACCTGTGGACCGTAAGACATCTCTGCGGTCTCAAATGGGGCTTTCCCAGAATGAGAGGAAGCAAAAGAGCCGTGGCCCATAGGGTGCCAGTCCTGGGTTAGGATTTTGATGGAATGCTGCTGCAATAAGTCATTGACACCTGAGACGATCTCGTCCCCACCGGGTACAGGCAAAGCCCCACCAGGACAGAAATCGTTTTGTACGTCAATAACGACCAAGGCAGTGTCGGATAGCCCCGTCAATTCCTGTCCTCCGCCTTTGGAAACTACAGGTCGCGCCTAAAGCGCGACCTGTACGATTATCTCAATGCGTTGAGATCTTCTGCGGCGCCGGTTAGGCGCAGCAACACGCCCAGTGTGTAGTTTGCAGAGTTCAGACTACTTTCGGTGACCAAAACTGTATCCTTTGACTGGATATTGAATTCACCCGCACTGAACATTCCATCGGCAGATGTAATATCAAAGACAAAGACCGCACGATCATTGGCAGGGCCTGTCCCATCGTCCCGAACCTGAGTTGGCTTGTATTGCCTTAGGACCATGATGCCTTTTGGATCTGCACTTCTAGCGTCCAGGCCACCGATCATAGACATTGCATCGAGAGCTGTAATTTGTGGGCGATCAAACGGGATTATGGCCTCTTTCGCTGCAGCACCAAGCGAGCGGAAATAACGCCGATCAGATTCGATTGAAAGCTTGTCACCGCCGCGCAGGACCGTGTCCTGATCCGCATCCTCCAACAGGGTTGCCAGACTTTCGGTATAAACCTTTCCACCCCGAACCAGCCGCAGTTGCGGGTTTGAGATACGTGCATTCGGTCCACCTGCGGCGGCCAATGCATTCAGGACAGTAAAATGCCCGTCATTGATTGGGTAACTGCCAGGTTTGGAAACACCTGCAACGATGGATACAGACGCGTTTGTCCCTTTTGAAGCGGATAGCTGAACCTGTGCTGATGGGACCACTTCGGACATTTTGCGCTGGATTATGTTACGTGCGCCATTTTCAGACAGACCCGCAACGCGAACAGTTCCAGCAAAAGGGAGGAAAATTGTTCCAGAGGATGAGACCTTCAAGTCTTTCATGACTGTTGATGTGCTTGCACCGTTGGACAGAAGCGACGTTTCCTCGCTGTCCCAGATGACAATATTTAGTGAATCACCAGGTGTGATGGCGGTATCGGGGCCCTGGTGTTTATGCTTAAGCCACCCATAGCCATCACTTTCATTTGTGCTGGGCCACGAGCGGTACTTCGCCAACGTGCTCCGGTCAACGTGATATAAAGCTATATCAGGAGCTTTGGCATTAGCTTCTGCAAGAATTTCAGATTGTATTGCCCCACCCCTGGGAGCGTTGCATGCTGTCAAGAGTATTGAAACACTGACTGCAAGTCCAAGACGCAACATCCAGCGCCTCCCCTTTTTAAGAAATTTCTGGCGCCAATCTAGGGGGAAAAGGAGTGTGGCTCAACACAAGGATTGTAAGGATTTTGGATATGGGCATATTTTTGACACATTCCCCTTGCCCCTGGCATTTAGAGCATCAATTCCTTATGCAGGGAAATCGCCTCGTCGACATCTTTGAAATACATCATCTGGCCTTTTTCGAGAACTGCCGCATGATCACAAATGCTTTTAATCAACCCCAGGTCGTGGGACACAATAACTGCGCCGCTGGTGCGCATCCGATCAACAAACACATCTCTGCTTTTGCGTCGAAATGCGGCATCACCGACTGAAGTAACCTCATCCACCAGATAAGTATCGAACCTGATTCCCATTGAAATTCCGAAAGCCAGCCGTGATCGCATACCCGAAGAATAACTTCTCACTGGTAGATAGAAATGTTGTCCTAATTCGGCAAAATCCTGTACGTACTCACACAGTTCATTTGTATCCACACCGTAAACGCGGGCGATGAAGTTGGTGTTCTGGGCTCCGCTCAGATCCGCGTGGAAAGACCCGGCAAACCCGACAGGCCAGGACATAGTGCCTTTGATTTCGATATCACCGCTGGACGGAAGCATGGTGCCGGCGATCATTCGCAACAGGCTAGATTTTCCCGCGCCATTGCGTCCCAAAAGGGCGATGGTTTTTTTTGATGGGAATACAGCGTTGATGTTGTCCGCGACTAATGTCTTTGAGCGTTGTAAGTAGTAGTACTTTGTGAGGTTCTTAATCGTTATCATTGTACTACCTACGATCTCGCAGAGAATAATACACCATGACACCAATCGCCCAGCTTGTAATCAGGAAGCCAAATAGGGTGACCAAAATTGTAAAGCGTTTCGGATGGTTCGGCGTTTCGGCAAGCGTGGGTTCAACATACGCTGCCAGATATCGTGATTTTCGGGAGCTTTCGGATACAGCGATATCCAGGGCACTAAGTGCTGAGATATAAGCGCGCTCAGCAAATTGCTGGTTCACGGCCAAACGTTCATATTCCCCGACCAGCGTCGCATAGGCGCCGGATGAATTCCCTTCATCCGAACTGAAACGTTCGCGTTCGCTCGCCAGTCGTTCCTTGATGACTTCGACTCGTCGTTCGACTTGTTTTACTCGTGGGTCGCCAGCCCCGGCAGTTTGATGCAGAAGGTCAAGATCAATCTGTGCTGTTGCCAGTTGCTCCTGAAGGGAATTCAGAACACCCATGCGCCCTAGGATGTCGGCCTGGGGATCCACGATCTGAGTGCGCAGCCTGAATTGTTGTATCGCTTCACGCGCGTCCTTCAGGCGATCCTTCGCCAATTGCAGTTCGTCACGGGCATAGCGGGTGGCATCTTCACGCGCGGCTGTTGACAACTGGTTGATCATAGCGACGCTTTCGTCATAGATTGCTATGCCTATATTTTGAGCGTCTTCAGGGCGATAGGCTGTCACGCGCACTTCAATCAGTCCGGTCGAATTACTGTAATAGACTTTTACGATTCTTGACCAGAACTGCACCAGGTCCTCTATCGACGCGTCAGAACGAAGTGAGAAAAATGGATCTGACGGCATGTGGTAGAGTGCGCGCAGATCATGCTTTTCATCTATCGCACGAACGAGGCGCTGGCTCGACATGAACTCGAAGAGGATATCGGTATCGGAACCGACGCCTCCGGATAGCTGGGTGATGCCGCCGAGAATATCTACGGGAGAGGTCATTTCCTGAGAGCGAACTGCGAACCCCATGGTTGATGAGTATTGGTCTTTTGCAAAACCATATAGATAGATGCCGACGGAAATGGTCGGAAGGACAACCAGAATATACAAAGCAATGATGATGCGGCGGTGCCGGGGGCGCATACGCGCTGCAGTGGCCGGCTTTACCGTGTTGAAGTCGCTCATGGATTGACTGTCTTTCATTTTCTACTGCTCTGGGATAAGACCCAATATACAAATGATGCCCTGGATAACGCAGAAAAAGCGAACATGGGTAGATTTCAACGTTATGTGCCACCTGCAAACCAGATTCAACTCGTAAATCAAGATGACCAAAACCCAACCTGCCGCCGCACAAAGCCACCTGACGCTTCGAACCATCTCGGCTTTAATGCTTCGCGAGATGAGTTCGACCTATGGCCGATCAGTTGCTGGGTATTTCTGGGCGCTCGCTGAACCAGTAGGCGGCGTGATTCTGCTGACCGTCGTTTTCTCGCTGGCTTTGCGGGCCCCGGCATTGGGGGACAGTTTCGCGCTCTACTACGCCTCAGGTTTCCTACCGTTTTCAGCGTTTACAGAGCTGTCACGCAGGGTTTCAGCGTCAATCAACTTCTCGAAGTCCTTGCTACATTACCCAAGGGTGACCTACGTGGACGCCATCCTGGCGCGGGTAATTTTGAACGGGTTAACGCAAGTCATGATCGGAGCCATCATTCTTGCGGTGCTGATTCCGTTTAGCCGGTCCCATATTTTCCTCGACGTGCCAGTTGTATTTCTCTCCTATCTCATGGCGATTGCGCTTGCTGTCGGTATTGGAACACTAAATTGCTACCTGTTTTGGAGATTCCCAGCGTGGGAGCGTGTCTGGAATGTAATCACTCGGCCACTTTTCATTGGATCGGCCATCTTTTACAATTTTGAGAGCGTGCCGGAAAGCGTGAAATGGTTGTTGTGGTACAATCCGCTGGTTCACGTGGTTGGACAGGCGCGTAAGGGAATATATGAGCTTTATGAGCCGACCTACATTTCCCTAGTGTTTGTCTTTGGGCTTTCTATAGGTTTACTTGTCGTTGGGCTGTTTCTTCTTTGGTTGAACAATAAAGAAATCGTGAACGGTTAAGGTATGTGCGTCATAGCATCGGTTTCTTTAGAGGAACTCCCGCGCAGCCTGTACCGCCTTCTGGGCGTAGCTGCGGCTCGCGTCGCTGCCCAGGGTGTAGCGCGGGACGGCCCAGCCCATTGAGGCGAAGCGGCGGAGCATGGTGAACATGGGCAACAGGTCTTCGGCTTCGGCAGAGAAGTCGCGCAGCTCGCGATAGCCGGCGATGGCGGCGTCGCGGATCTGGTCGGCGGCGGGTTCGTCTTCGTTTTGGGTCATCATCACGGCGAGTTCGTAGAGCCGGAAGCCGAACCCTGCGTCGTCAAAGTCGATCAGTGTCAATTCGCCATCCTTGATGAACACGTTTTCGCGCAGGGCATCGGCGTGGATCAGGCCGAAATCCGCGCCATTTTCCAGATAGGCCTGCGCGCGGTCATGGGCCACGGCGCGGGCGCGGTTGATCAGGTGGCGTTCCTCTTCGGTCAATTCCGGGCTTTCCCAAAACCGGCCCCAAAAGGGATTTTCCCCCAACAGCCCGTCCAGATCCCAGCGGTGGCGGGTAAAGCCATCGGGCAGGGTGAGCGTATCGGTGATATTGTGCAGCCGCGCCAATTCCCGCCCCAGCTTGTGGTAGAGCGCGACCTGCTCTTCGACCGGCATATCCAGCGGCACACCGCCTTCGCCGATCGGGTGGCCGTCGACCCAGCTGACCATCGTGGCCAGACGCCCGGTGGACAGGGGGACCACGGTTTGCCCATCCGGCGTCTTGACGGGGGCGGGCACCTCCATCCCGGCGCTGGACAGCGCCGCCATCCAGTCGATTTCCGAGCGAATCGCAGGTGCGGACATATAGCCGGGACGGTGCAGGCGCAGGGCGGCGCGGGTGCGGCCGATGCGCACCTCATGCACCTGGTTTTCACGATCCTTGATCATGCGCACATGCTGCGCGCCCCAGGCTTTCAACGCTTCTTTCAGCTCGCTCATGCGGGCAAATCCTTTAGGCAGGCGGCAAGGGTGTCGACGAGGAGATCGGCCTGTTCGCGGTTGAAACACATGGGCGGGCGGATCTTGATTGCGTGATACTCGCGGCCCATCGAGTGCAAGAGCACACCGCGATTGCGCATGTCTTCCACCAGCCGTTTGGTGAAATCAGCGGCGGGGGTCAGGGCTGCGTCGGTGACAAACTCCATGCCAAGGAACATGCCAGATCCGCGCACATCGGCGATCATCGGGTGGTCGATCTGACGCATCAGGCCAAGGGTGTAATCGCCCGTATCGCGTGCATTTTCGACCAGGTTTTCCTGCTCCAACACATCCAGCACCGCATTGGCCGCGGCGGCAGAAACCGGGTTGCCGCCGAAGGTGTTGAAATAGCCAAAGGCGTTGCGGAATTCGGCGAGGATCTCGGGCCGGGCCACCACGCCCGCCACCGGGTGGCCATTGCCCATGGGTTTGCCCATGGTGACGATGTCTGGCACCAAGCCGATGCGTTCATGGCCCCAGAAGTCATACCCAGTGCGGCCGAACCCCGGCTGGACCTCGTCCGCGATGATCACGCCGCCCGCGCGTTTCACCACGGCGACGGCGGGATCCAGAAACCCTTTGGGCAGGGTGGGACAGCCTTCATTGGCGAAAAACGGGTCAAGGATCAGGGCGGAAAAGCCGTGGCCCGAGGCGTTCAACTCGTCGATTGCGGTCTGAATACCATCGGCAAAGGCCTGCGCGTGAGTGTCTTGCGACCCGCCCAGCGGGCGCAGGCTGTCGGGTGCTGGGACGCGCTTGATCCACTCAAGATGCCCGCCAATCGGTGTTTTCTTGGCCGAGAGGTTCGACACCAGATCGGTGTTGCCGTGATAGGTGTTGTCGGTGCCGATGATGCCGGTTTTGCCGGTCACCGCGCGGGCCATTCTGAGGGCGATGTCATTGGCTTCGCTCCCGGTGCAGACCATGATCATCGCGCTCAGGTCATGGCGCATGGTGGCGGTCAGACGCTCGGCGTAATCCAGAATGCCTTCGTGCAGATACCTTGTGTGGGTGTTCAGCGTGAGCGCCTGTTTGGTGATTGCTTCGACCACTTTCGGGTGGGCGTGACCCACATGCGGCACGTTATTGTAGCAATCCAGCAGGCGGTTGCCGTCGGCGTCCCACACCCAGGCCCCTTCGCCGCGCACCAGATGCACGGGGTTTTGGTAAAAGGTGGTCATGTTGGGGCCAAGAAGCCGTTCGCGGCGGGCCAGAAGGGTGTCGATATCTTGTTGGTTTCTGGGCATTTAATCCTCCTGTACGCGGCCGCGCAGGGCCTTGACCTGACCGCGCTTCGTCTTGGCATCAAGACGACGTTTCTTTGATCCCAGGGTGGGGCGGGTGGCGATGCGACGCTTGGGGGCGACCAGCGCCTTGCGGATCATTTCAGCCAGGCGTTCGGCGGCGATTTCACGGTTGCGGGCCTGTGATCGGGTGTCTTCGACACGGATGACCAGCGCGCCGTCCTGGGTCCATTTGCGCCCTGCGATGCGTTTGAGCCGGGTTTTGACCGCCTGGGTCAGGGCGGGGCTGCGCGCGGCTTCGAATCGCAATTCGACCGCGGTCGACACTTTGTTCACGTTCTGCCCCCCGGGACCGGAGGAGCGCGAAAAGCTCTCGGTATATTCCCAGTCTTGCAGGGTGATATCGTCGGTCACGTGGATCATGGGCGCACCCTAGCGGATTGGATCCAATTTGGAAGGGGCAAATTAGGGAAAAAGGATTGACCCCGGCGCATCCGCGCGCATTTCGAAGAAAACTAGAAAACTAGAAAACTAGAAAACTAGAAAACTAGAAAACTAGAAAACTAGAAAACTAGAAAACTAGTTTTCTGGTTTTGTGAGTGGATTGTGAAGGAAGGGATACGCCATAGAAAAAGGGCCGTCCGCCTGTGGGACGACCCTTCGAGATTTCAGAGGTGGGGCCGGTTAGTCGGGCCTGCTCTTGGTCTGCCCGCCAACTTTGGCCCACGTGTCCTTCTGAGGCTGCTCAGAAGGCGCGTGACCTAAACTGTCCCGGCACCTCGCTCCATTGCATCTCTCGACATGGACACCTCCTTTCTCAATGTTTTCGATACTTGGATGGTGCCACATATTTGGTATTTGTCAAAACTTTTTACGCAACACTTGGTGAAAGTTTTGTGACCAGAACCCGGAACGGGATCAGGGCGACCAAGGCGAGAGAAAGTTTGACCATCCAATCGGCCACGGCCAGCGACACCCAGAGCGGTGCCATAAAGCCCACGCCCAAGAGCGGAAGAACCTCGCCCGCCCAGCTGACATCATTGGCCGGTTCCAGGAAGGTCAGCGCGCCGGAAAAGGCGATGGTGAAGAACAGCGCGGTGTCGACCGTGCTGCCAACCAGCGTGGAGACGACAGGCGCGCGCCACCAGCGGCCCGCGCGCAGGCGGTCAAAAATGGCGACGTCCAAAAGCTGCGCCACCAAAAAGGCGGTGCCAGATCCAATGGCGATGCGCAGGGTCACAAGTGGGCCGAATTCGCCCATGATCTGCGTGCCGATGAAGGAACAGATCACGCCCACGACAAAGCCTGCAAACACCACTTTGCGGGCAGGGCCGGCGCCATAGACGCGGTTCATCACGTCGGTGACGAGGAAGGCGATCGGATAGGTGAAGGCACCCCAGGTGAGCCAGCTGCCCAACAGGAATTGCACGAGGATGTTCGAGGCCACCACAACGGCGGCCATGGCGATCACGCCAGGAAGGATATTTTTCATGTCTTTGATCCGTTTTATCAAGGTAGCGGCGACTTGGCCTCAAACCCTTTTCAGGCAGAAGCGGGCCGGGAATAGCGCCGGATCGCGCGCAAATCAAGCCCTCATTGCGTGGGCGACGCCGTGACGGCCGCAGCCGGCAGCGTGTCGGGCACTACGTATTCGACCAGTTCGGTGACCTGGAAGAACTGGAAATTGTCATCCGATACCATGGTCAGGCGGATCAGGCCCTGGGCGTCTTGCCAGACCGCGATGCCTTCCAGGTTGTCATGCACCCCAAGACCAGATCGCAGCAGCTCGACCTCGCCTGTGGGACCATTCGGTCCCAGATCAAACCGGCGCACCCGGCTGGTGAAGCCAAGGATCCCTGCAAGGTGACGTTCCAGCAGGTACAGCTTGCCATCCGGTCCGATATCCGCCCCAACTGGCAAATAGGGCGAACGGCGGGGAATGGTCCAGTTGCTCTCCCAGGTCTGGGTCTTGGGGTCTAACTGATACACTGGGAAATGGGTGTTGTTGCCGCTGCGTTCCGGGATCAGGTACAGCCGCCCCTGCGCATCAACCGCCATCGCCTCCAGCGAGGAATTGTTCTGCATCCGGGCAAAATCGTCATGTTTGGGCAGATTGCGCGAGCGCTTGCCCAGCTCGTCATAAGACTGCACCCGGTGTTTGGCTTCGAAGCTGACAAAATGCTGCCCGTCTGCGGAAATTGCCAAGCCTTCGCTGTCATTGAAGAAGCGCGGCAGAGGTTTGCCCTTATCCGTGCGCAGGGTTTTCGGGGGCGTATGGGTGACCTCGGTGATCTGGCCGGTTTCATCGCGGGTGATTTCGCCGGTCACGAAAAACCCCTTGTCGGTGATCGCCGTGAACGCGCGCCCTTTGGGGCCAACTTCCAACCCGGAAAAGCCACCAAAATTGGCCTCGCCCCCGCGCCAGCGGAACGATTGCCGATATTCAGCCAGCGTTGCGGTCTGGGCTTCGACCAAGGCAGTCACAAAGCCCAGCGCCGCCGCTATCGTGAGGACAGAACCGAGACGCATTGACCGGGCAAATCCGACAGGGTGATGGGGCCGCGAGGTTTCACGGGTTTGGTGGGTTTCGGGGCCGGTTTGGGCTTCGGCGGGTTCAGGATGTCACGCACCCATTTTTCGGCGTCTTTGCAGCCATCCCCCTTGGGCGGCGGGGCTTGGTTCACACAGCCGCGCGCGCCTTTTGGGCAGCTCAGCCGCACATGGAAATGGTAATGATGTCCCCACCAGGGGCGGATCTTGCGCAGCCACGCGCGGTTGCCTTTCTCGTCCTTGCACATCTGCACTTTTGCGCCCGGAAAGACAAAGATCCGCGCCACACGCGGGTCTTTGGCAGCGGCTTTCAGAATGTTGTGATGTTGGCGGGTCCATTTGCCATTCACATAGGCCCCTTTGGCACGGCGCATCGAAATCGACGAGATATGCTCGCGGTCGTTCACGCTGAGCGCCAGGGTTTTGGGCGGGCGCATCCAGATATCTACGTCCAGCCCGATCTGGTGGGACCGGTGGCCTGACAGCATCGGCCCGCCCCGCGGCTGGCTCATGTCGCCCACATAAAGCCCTTTCCAACCCTTCTGGCGGGCGGCTTTGCGCGACAGGTCCTGCACAAAATCCACCAGTTCCGGGTGGCCCCAGTTGCGATTGCGCGACAGGCGCATTGCCTGCCAGGTCGGCCCATTGGGGGGCAGCTGCACGGCCCCTGCGACACAGCCTTTGGAATAGGACCCGAAGGAGGCCGCCTTTTGCGCCGATCCTTGCCGCGCCGCACCAAACAGGGTCTTGGCGGCAGGTTCTGCCTGCGCTGGATTGCCGATCCCCAAAAGCAAGGCCGTGACCAATGCTCCGACGTGGTGGAGTTTTCTGAATTTCATCTGCGCCCCCTCAATGCTCCCCTTCAGGTTTAACCCAGATCAGCAGGATTAGTCCCAAGGCAAAAAGCCCTATCAGCGGAGAAACGCCCAGACGGGCGCTGCCGGTCAGGGTGGTGACCAGGCCAATCAGCATTGGCGCCATAAAGGCAGTGGCGCGACCGGACAGGCCATAAAGGCCAAAGCTTTCGGCGGGCGCGTCGGGGTTGGCGTGGCGCACCATCATGCTGCGACTGGCGGATTGCAGGGTGCCCCCCATGCCGCCGATCAGGATTCCGCAGATGAAAAAGATGATGTCAGGGACGTTTGACCCTTCGGCCAATTTAAACCCAAAGACGGCTTCGCGCGTCATGTTCACCACCACAAGGCAGACAAACATCAGGACAATGATGGAACCGATGATCACCGGTTTGGGGCCACGTTTGCTGTCGATCCCGCCGCCAAGCCAGCTAAAGAACGCCGCTGCGATGCCCGAGATGATGCCAAAGACGCCGATCAGCACGATGGGCCAGTTCAGCACCAGACCCGCATAGACACCGCCAAACCCGTACAGGCCGTTCAGGGCGTCGCGATAGAACATCGAGCTGCCGAGATAAGACGCCAGGCTTCGTTTGTGGCGCAGCCCTTTGATGGACCGCCCCAGGATGGACAAGGCACCAGAGAAGCTGTGTTTGGCGCCGGTTTTCGGGCCGTCTTTGACCCAAAGCGCATAGGGGATCATGAAGATCGCAAACCAGACAGCCACGAAGGGACCAACGAAACGCGTGCCTTCACGCGCCTCGGCATCCAAAAGGCCAAACCCGGGGGCAAGCCCGACCAGCGTCTTGCCGTTTGGTTGCTCCACAAACAGCGCCAACATGATCGCCAGCGCAACCAACCCGCCGACATAACCAAAGGCAAATCCCGACCCCGAGATCTGCCCCACCTCATCTTTGTCGGCAAGGGTTGGCAGCTGCGAGTTGGTGAAGACCAAAGCAAACTCTGCGCCAATGAAGCCGATGCCAAACGCCAAGAGCATTTGCCAGATGTTGGACCCGTCCGGAACCGTCCACCACAGGGCAAATGCCCCCAGAAAGCACAGAACGCCAAAACCTGCGACCCACGGGCGCACGCGCCCCGCCGTGTCCGCCAGTGCCCCCATGATCGGAGCACCAAACCCCACGATCAACCCGGCCACGCCCAATCCCCATGACCACAGGCTTTGCGCGCGCGCATCTGCGGCCAGCTCATCCAATCCGGTGGACATGAAATGGGTGGTCGCTACGGACGCAAAATAGGGTCCGAAAATAAAGGTCAGCAGCAATGTGTGATATGGCTGGCTGGCCCAGTCGAACCAGTACCAGCCCCAAATGCGCTTACGCGCAGAAATTCCCGACATTGATCTGCCCCTGTTCGCCCCTTGGTTGGGGTGATCAAACAGGGTTTGCGCCCCGGGGGCAAGGCGGATCATGCGGTTCGGTTGCGTCTGCCTGCGTGTTTTGCACGGTGATGGTTGACGGTTTTTCTGGCGGCCAGGGGCGCTGGGCGTCTGCCTCGATCCAGGCGGCGACCCAGTTCGGCAATGTGGGGGCGGGGCCATCATGCCCCAAGGCCGCGCGCACCTTATCCGTTGCCACAATACCATTTCGGTCCGTCACGGCAGAGCGATAGACGATCTGATTGGCACAGTCCTCGCCTTTCCACATGCTTTGTTCCACATAGAAAAACCGGTCGTCCCAACCGACCAGACGCGATTGCATTTCGATCCGTTCAAACATTTTGATCCGTTTGCGATAGCGCACGCTGGCCCCGGCCATGGTCAGCCCCCAGCGATTTTTAAACAGCATGCGGGTCAGCCCGGTGCGGCTTGCCAATGGGATGCGCCCAAGATCATAAAGGGTCAGGGTGCGACCGTTGTTCAGTTCACGCCACAGATCCAGATCCCAGGGCCAACAGCGGTGGTGGCTGACATGCACACCGGTCATCGGCAAGGGGGTGGCCCGGGTGGTCTTCAACAGCTCTTTTGCCATGCGGATAAAGGGATACATCGCGCGCTCCTTTCTTTCGGCTCTGCCCCGGCTTGCCGCGCGCGTCAACCAAGACCGCGCGTCACCCTTGCCCTTTTGTCCGTGTGACCCTAGATGGAATGAAGGCCACGAAAGGAGCACCCATGCAGTCGCTTTTGCAGATTCTGTTCATGATTACGTCGATTGTCTGGTGGATTGTGATTGTCCACATCATCATGTCGTGGCTGATCAATTTCCAAGTGCTCAACCTGCGCCAACACCTGGTTGCCCAGATCTGGTATGGGCTGGAGCGCCTTCTGGCGCCGATCTACAACCGGATCCGGTCGTTCCTGCCGCCGATGGGCGGGCTGGACCTTGCCCCCCTTGTGCTGTTGGTCGGCCTGATGGCGGTGCGTATTGTTCTGGCCAATAATGGCGGCGCCTACTAACCGCTTGTCCCGACGCCCGGGGTATGAGAGTCTGTTCGGTATAAGAAACGAGCAGCTGCCAACATGCCCCGCGATCTGGACCTTTTGAAATCCGTCTTCGGATTTGATGGCTTTCGGCCCGGTCAGGCCGAGATCGTGGATGCCGTGGTGGCAGGCGAAAACACCCTTGCCATCATGCCAACGGGCGGCGGAAAATCCCTTTGCTTTCAATTGCCTGCCTTGGTGCGAGACGGCGTCACCGTGGTGATTTCGCCACTGATTGCCCTGATGCGCGATCAGGTGCGGGGGCTTCAGGCGGCAGGGGTTGAGGCAGGTGCGCTGACCTCTGCCAATACCGACGAAGAAAACGACGCAGTGTTTTCGGCACTCTCGGAGGGGCGGTTAAAACTCCTCTATATGGCACCCGAACGGCTGGCCTCTGGTGGCACGCTGAACCTGTTGAAACGTGCAAACACCACACTCATTGCGGTGGACGAGGCCCATTGCGTCAGCCAGTGGGGCCATGACTTCCGCCCAGATTATCTGCGCATAGGCGATCTGAAACGCGCGTTGGGCGTGCCACTTGCCGCCTTCACCGCCACGGCGGATGAAGAAACCCGCGACGAGATTGTGGCGAAACTTTTTGACGGTCAGGCCCCGCGCGCCTTTCTGCGCGGTTTTGACCGGCCCAATATCCACCTGGCCTTCGCGGTCAAGGACAGCCCACGCAAACAGATCCTTGATTTTGCCGATGCGCGGCGCGGGCAATCCGGCATTATCTATGCCGCCACCCGCGCGCGCACCGAAACCTTGGCCAAGGCCCTGCGCGATGAACGCCACGAGGCGATCCATTACCACGGTGGGATGGACGCGGACGACCGGCGCGAGGTGGAGCGCCGGTTTCAGCAGGAAGACGGGTTGATTGTGGTGGCCACCATCGCTTTTGGCATGGGGATCGACAAGCCGGATATCCGCTGGGTCGCGCACGCGGATTTGCCGAAATCCATCGAAGCCTATTATCAGGAAATCGGCCGCGCGGGGCGCGATGGGGCCCCTGCCGAAACGCTCACGCTGTTTGGCCCGGATGACATCCGTCTGCGCCGCTCGCAGATCGACGAAGGGCTGGCCCCGGCCGAGCGGCGGGGCGCGGATCATGGGCGGCTGAACGCGCTTCTTGGTCTCGCTGAAGCACATGGTTGTCGGCGCAAACAGTTGCTGGGCTATTTCGGTGAGACGTCCGAGCCGTGCGGCAATTGCGATCTTTGCGACCGTCCGCCGGACTTGTTCGATGGGACTGTGGATGTGATGAAGGCCCTCTCGGCGGCGCTGCGCACGGATGAAAGCTATGGCTCCGGGCATCTGATTGACATTTTGCGCGGCAATATGACCGACCGCGTGCGGGACCGTGGCCATGACAACCTGCCCACGTTCGGGGTGGGGCGCGAGCATGACAAACGCATGTGGCAGGCCATATTTCGGCAGATGCTGGGCCTGGATCTGGTGCGTCCGGATCCGGCCCGCCACGGCGCGCTGCGGATCACGCAAAAGGCGCATCCGGTGCTGCGCGGTGAAGAGCAGGTCGAGCTGCGACGCGATACGTTGAAGGCCACCCGCCGCCCCGCCGCCAAGATGATGGTGGCGGAGGAAGACGCGCCGCTTTTGTCCGCGCTGAAGGCCAAACGCCGCGCGTTGGCCGAAGCGGCGCGCGTGCCCGCCTATGTGGTTTTCACGGATCGGACCCTGATTGAAATGGCCGAAAAACGCCCGGTGACCTTGGACGAGATGGCCCGGATTGGCGGGGTCGGGGCCAAGAAGCTCGACACGTATGGCGATGCGTTTTTATCGGTGATCGCCGGGGATACGCCCGACTTGCACCCGACCCGGCGAAAATTGGCGGGCCGCGCGGCAGGGGGGCTTTACGACCGGCTGCAAGAGGCCGCAACCCGGCTGTTGCGCGGCGAAGACGGCACCGGGAAATACATGACCCTGACCCCTGGCACCCTGCGCCAAATCGCGGAACGCAAGCCGATGTCAATCGGCGATCTGGCGCGGTTGCAGGGGATGAATGATGCCAAAGCAGAACGTTTTGGCCCGATGTTTTTTGAGATTTTGACGGAGGATGCGTGATGTTGGTTGTTGTCTCGCCTGCCAAGCGATTGGATGAAACGCCGCCCAAGGCAGAGGGGGGCAGCACGCCGATCTATCTGGATCACGCGGGGGAGCTTGCGACCACCGCGGGCAAGCTGACCGGGCCGGAGCTTGAGAAGCTCATGCATATCTCACCCAAACTGGGGGCGTTGAACGCTGATCGCTTTGCTGCGTTTGGCTCGGGCGCGGGGGAAAAGCAGGCGTTGGAGATGTTTGCGGGGGATACTTATGCGGGCCTGGATGCGGGCAGTCTGGACGCAGATGCGCGGCGCTATGCGCAGGATCACCTGTGCATCCTGTCGGGACTTTATGGGCTGTTGCGCCCCGAGGACAAGATCGCGCCGCATCGGCTTGAGATGGGGTCGAAGCTGGTCAATGCGCGCGGCAAGAACCTGTATCAATTCTGGGGCGACCGGATTGCCGAGGCCTTGAATGCGCGCGCTGAGGAGACCGGGGCGAAGGTTTTGGTGAACTGCGCGTCGGTTGAGTATTTCTCAGCCGCCGATCGCGATGCGCTGCGCCTTCGGGTGATCACGCCGAGTTTTTACGAGATGAAGAGCGGCGCCCCTAAGATTGTGTCCTTCTTTGCCAAAAAGGCACGCGGGTCGATGGCACGCTATGTGATGGAAAATCGGCTGACCAGCCCGGAGGACCTGAAAGGGTTTGATCTCGGGGGATACAGGTATCGCCCCGAGATGAGTGAAGGTGACAAGATCGCCTTTTTGCGCGACGAGGCGGATTAACCACGGGCCGTCGCCTTCGGACGATTACTCCTGAACCAGAGGCGGGCGGGCGTCGGAGGGGCAATTGGCTTCGATCTCGCCCAGGATCAACGGCTTTTTCAACGGTTTGGTCAGGTGCTTGTCCAACCCGTATGACAGGATTTCCTCAGCGTCGCCGGTCATGGCATGGGCGGTGAGGGCCACGATCTTGGTGCGTTCCAGCCCCTGCTCGGCTTCGAGCGCGCGGATGCATTGGGTGGCTTCCTTGCCGTCCATCTCTGGCATGGAAATATCCATAAAGATCAGGTCGGGCTCGAAGTCCTGAAAAAGCTCCAGCGCTTCTCGACCGTTGTTTGCAAATTTCAGATCAATATCCAGTGCCTTGACCAGTTTGGAGAAGACCAGTTGGTTGGTGCGGTTGTCCTCGGCGGCCAGGACGCGCATGGTGCGTGGCTCATCCTCGGCCAAGGGGGCGAAAGGCGGCGTGGCGACGTCGGAAGGACCGCCGTTGCCGGTGTCAGCTGGATCAGGCATTTCAACCTTATCAATGGGCGCTGGGTCGATTGCGGGAGCGCGGTCGCTTGGCAGGAAGACGATTTCGTCTGCATCCCGGGCGCTGGCAAAGTTGATGGGCGCCGGGGTGCGTGCATCCTCGGGCAGGTGTGCCGGTGTCTGGGCGTCCACCGCTGGTTCGGCGCTGGAGGTTTGCGCGTCCAAATCTGCGGGATTTGGGGCGTAAAGGAGCGCGTTGATGGCGGCGGCGGTCTCGTCTTGCGGGGTGTCTGAGGGGCTTATGTCCGACGCCGGCTCAGCGGTTGCATGTGCCGGTTCCTGGGGCTTTGCCAATTGTTCCAGAGTTTGAAACAGATTGCGGCGCAGGATCGGCATCATCAGGGTGGTATCCACACGCGATTGGAGCTTGTGTGCCAAGCCACCGATCGCATTGGGGGAGGTCAGAAGTATGGTGTAGGGGGTATTCTTTGCGGCGTGCAATTCGTTCAGGGCGGATTGGCAAAACTCCTCGGGCAGGTTTTCCTGCAGAAAGACAAGCTCCTGGCGATCCATGTCGGCGGGGAGCGCATTGCAATGGGGGTGCGTCGTCACGTTCAGGCCAAGTGCCAGGAGGCTTTTTTCCAGGATCTCGGAATGCAACCCGTCTTCCATCAAAAGCAGGGCGTGGTTTTGGGCAAGAGGCAACTTGGGGATCTTGACGTCTTCGACAACGGGGGCGGTGAAATGTAGACCGAAGCAGGAACCAATTCCCTCTTCGCTTTCAACCCAAATTTCGCCCCCCATCAGGTCTACCAGCTGGCGGGTGATGGCCAGGCCCAGACCGGTGCCGTCGAACCGGCGGTTGCGTTCATCTTCAACCTGATTGAATTCACCAAAGATGTGATCTTGCATTTCAACCGGAATGCCGATGCCGCTGTCTTCGACGGTGATATGGATTTTCTGCGTGGCCCCATCGGCGACCGGCAGGCCCAGCACGCGGATCAGCACGTGACCTTTGGACGTGAACTTTACCGCATTGCCGATCAGGTTGGTCAGGATCTGGCCGATCCGCACCGGGTCGGCCTTGATCTTGGTCGGCATGAAAATGTCGAAGTCGATCGAGATTTGCAGCCCTTTTTCCTGCACGGAAGGCTGCAAAAGCGTGACCACGTCATGCAGCTTGGCTTCCAGATCGAATTCTTCCGGATGCAGGGTCAGCTTGGCGGCTTCGATTTTGGAATAGTCCAGCACATCATTGATGATGGTCAGCAACGCTTCGCCGGACTTCCGGATCGTTTCGATATAAAGCCGCTGTTCTTCGTCCAGATCGCCATCGGCCATCAGTTCCGCGATGGCCATGACCCCGTTCATCGGCGTTCTGATTTCGTGGCTCATATTGGCGAGGAAGGCAGACTTGGCGCGGTTCGCCGCTTCGGCCTTGAAGCGGGCGTCTTTCAGCTTGGCCTCGTAATTGATCGTGTCGGTGATATCGAGCCCAAGCGAAACCGTGTCGCCATCGCTAGAGCGACGATCCACCAGTTTGATATAGGTGCCATCCCAAAGGCGCAGCGTATGGGGTTCAATATTGGGTGCGCGCCAGCGATCCAGCATCATGTCGCGCCATGCAAGTGGCCGCATTCCTTCGATGTCGATCACCCCTTCGTCCAGCGCGGCTTGCAGCATCTCGACATAGGTGATCCCGGGCGCGATGCATTCCAGCCCGTCAAACGGTTTCAGATAGGCGGAATTTGCGGCGATCATGCATTCATCCTGATCAAACACCGCAAATCCGTCTTCGATGGTTTCCAGACTGTCCCACAGGCGCCGCTTGGCAATCACCACCTCTTTGGTGGCACGTTCCAGATCGGCCTTGACCAATGTGTTCTCGGTCAGGGTTTCTTCCATCTCTTCGCGGGTTTCCACGATCTCTTCAGACAGGTTGCGGGCATGCAGCGAAAGCTGTTTGTTGGCGTTGGATAGCTCGGCCTGTTTTTGGGCCAGCAAACGTTCAGCGGCCATTCTGGCGCGCCGTTCCTGAGCCAGGATATCATCGATTTTCATACCCGCATCTCCGCATTCTGCGTTCCTGTCATGCAGGCAGAATGGCGCGAAGAGGGTGAACAGGGGCTTAACGGATTGCAGAAAAACGTCTGAAAAATGCGATCAATTGTGCAAGCTGCCGTTAATGCCTTATGCACAAAAGAAAAACCCCGACGCGACGCCGGGGTTTCCTCAAAACTTGCACTATCGGGCGACGCTTATTTGTCGTCGTCTTCCGCATCATCGCCAGAGGGCAGGTTAAAGAAGCTGTCTGCGTCCAGCACTTCCTCTTCCTTTTCTTCCTTTGGCTCTGCCGAGAGCGAGAAGGTTTCCAGCCCTTCGATGGCGGTCGGCATCTTCGGCTCGGCATCCATGGTCAGGCTCTGCTCGGTCGACACCAGCTTGCGGCGTTCGTCATCGGACATGGCGTCTTTGGACTTCGCGGCTTTTTGCACAGCCAGATCCAGTTCCGATTGCTTACACAGGCCCAGGGCCACCGGGTCGATGGGTTCCATGTTCTGGATGTTCCAGTGGGTGCGTTCGCGGATCGACTGGATGGTCGGCTTGGTCGTGCCCACCAGTTTGGCGATCTGGCCGTCGCTGAGTTCGGGGTGGAATTTCACCAGCCACAGGATCGAGTTCGGGCGGTCCTGGCGTTTCGACAGGGGGGTATAGCGCGGGCCGCGACGTTTTTCTTCGCCCACGGCGGCGGCGTAGAATTTCAGTTTCAGCTTGTGCAGCGGGTTGGCCTCGGCCTTGTCAATCTCGGACTGCTCCAACTGGTTGTTGGCGACCGGGTCAAAGCCCTTTACGCCGGTGGCCACATCGCCATCGGCAATGCCCTGCACTTCCAGCTCGTGCAGGCCGCAGAAATCGGCGATCTGTTTGAAGCTGATCGTCGTGTTGTCCACCAGCCAAACGGCGGTGGCTTTTGCCATGATCGGTTTGTTCGACATCGGAACTCTCCTTTGAAAACCTTGGGCCCGGATACAACTTTCCCGCGCCCTGGCTGGGCTGTCTGGGCTCACGGGGAGTTTTCCAGACCGGTTCTCGTTGTCGGGGAACTTGCGGTCTATATAAGGGGGAATGGCCAAAGAGGGAAGAGAAAATGCGCAAAGCGGTTTTGGCGAGTGTGATCTGGGGCATGTCTGCGCTGGGCCTGTGGGCGGAGGGTGAGGCAACCGGCGAATTTGATTACTACGTGCTGGCGCTGAGCTGGTCACCCAATTGGTGTGCGGTTGAGGGCGATGCGCGGGGATCGGAGCAATGTGATCCATCGCGGGATTTAGGCTGGGTGGTGCATGGGCTGTGGCCGCAATACGAACAGGGCTGGCCGTCCTATTGTCGCCATTCCTTCCGCGCCCCGTCGCGGGGGATGACCCGCGCGCAGGCCGATATTTTCGGGGATGGCGGCGCGGCCTGGTATCAGTGGAAGAAGCACGGCACCTGTGCGGGTCTGGAGCCTGCGGAGTATTACGACACCGTGCGTCGCGCCTATGAGGCGGTGGAGCGGCCGGAGGTGCTGCGCAAGCTGGAAAACCCGGTGCGTTTGCCCGCGAAAGTCATTGAAGAGGCATTTCTGCAGGCCAACCCGAATTGGCGCGCTGACATGCTGACCATCACCTGCAAGGGTGATCGCATTCAGGAAGCCCGGCTGTGCCTGACCAAAGACCTTGAGCCGCGAGAATGTGGCCGGGATGTGAGGCGCGATTGCAGCCAGACCCGTGCGTTGCTGGACCCGATCCGCTGATCTGGCAGGGGGGCTCCCGCCCCGTGTTGACCCTGCGGGGTGCCACGGGTTGGGGGTGGCCTCGCTGCGCTCGGGAGGGGCTTTGCCCCTCGGACTTCGTCCTCACCCCAGGATATTTCTGTCCAGAAAATAAGGAGATGACAGAGGGTGTGGGATCTTCACCCCCTTGTGTGCGGGGCGTGTGGGGCGTTTGTGGTATAATGTGGCAAACGGCCGGGGTCCGGTCATGCCTAACCGACATCTGCGAACCCGGCCGAAGTTGATCACTTCGGGAGGATGTCAGATGGTCAAGACAATCGGTAATCCGCTGTCCTGGGCGGCCCAGCAAGTTGTGGGCGCAGGCAATCATGTCTCGCATTCCGTGGAGCATATGAGCGGGGCGGAAGCGCCACCGAAGCTCCGCCGATTGAATTACACGGACCTGAATGTGGCCCTGCGCAAGGGGTATGAAGATTTCTGTGCGGCGCGGACAGAGGTGATGATGCTGGTGATCTTCTACCCGGTTGTGGGGCTGATCCTGATTGGCATGGCGCTGAACATGGCGCTGGTGCCGCTGCTGTTTCCGTTGGTGATGGGGTTTGCCTTTCTGGGGCCGGTGGCTGCGGTTGGGTTATACGAGATATCAAAGCGGCGTGAAGCGGGTGATGAGGTGAACTTCTCCATGGCGCTGGGGGCGCTGGGCGCGCCGAGTTTTGGCGGCATTGTGGTGATTGCGCTGTATCTTCTCGGGCTTTTCCTGACCTGGATGGTGGTAGCCTGGGGGATCTACCTGGCCACGCTGGGGCCTGCGGTGCCTGAAAGCCTGATGAGCTTTGCGCAGGACACGCTGACCACGCCTGCCGGTTGGGCGATGATCGCCATTGGTGGCGCGCTTGGCTTTGTCTTTGCGGTGATCACGCTGGCCACAACGGTGATCAGTGTGCCGATGCTGTTGGACCGACAGGTGGGTGTCGCGGTGGCGGTGGGCTGTTCGATCCAATTGATGCGCGACAATCCCGGTGTGATGCTGCGCTGGGGTGCAATTGTGTTGGGGAGCCTTGTGCTCGGTGCGATCCCGCTCTTGTTGGGATTGGTTGTGGCGCTGCCCATTCTGGGGCACGCGACATGGCATCTCTATCGTAGGGCGGTGCGGTGAAAACGGTGTGGAGCGCTGCGATGTGAGAATACCAATTGGTAGAAGAACGTTATGGCGCCTTTCGGGGCGCCATATTCTTTTGAGGTTTACGCCACCTTCAAACAAATCTTCCCGATGTGCTGACTGGTTTCCATGCGTGCGTGCGCCTGTGCCGCGTCTTCCAGTGCGAAGACCTGATCCAGCACGGGTTTCACCGTGCCCTTGTCCAGAAGCGGCCAGACTTTTGCGGCCAGTTCCTCGGCGATCTTGGCTTTCGCAAGGTCCGATTGCGGGCGCAGGGTTGATCCGGTCACGGTCAGGCGTTTGGCCATGATCTGCGCGAAATTGATCTCGGCCTTGGGACCGGACAGGAAGGCGATATGGACCATGCGGCCCTCGGTCGCCAAGCAGCGGATGTTGCGGGCGATATAGTCGCCGCCAACCATGTCGAGGATCAGGTTCGCGCCCCCTTCGGGTTTCAGGACCTCGACAAAATCTTCGTCGCGGTAATTGATCGCCCGTTCCGCGCCGAGGTCGGTGCAGACGGCGCATTTTTCGGCCGATCCAGCGGTGGTGAAGACGCGGGCCCCAAAATGGCTGGCGAGCTGGATCGCCGTGGTGCCGATGCCGGAAGACCCTCCATGCACGAGAAACCGTTCGCCCGCCTGCAGTCCGCCGCGCATAAAGACGTTTGACCATACGGTGAAATATGTTTCGGGCAGGCAGGCCGCGTCGCGCATCCTCATCCCATCCGGCACGCGCAGGGCGTGTGCGGCTGGGGTGGTGACATATTCGGCGTACCCTCCGCCGGGCAACAGGGCACAGACCTTATCGCCGATATCCCATTGGGTTACACCTTCGCCCACCGCGGCCACTTCGCCCGAGGCTTCCAGCCCGGGCAGGGGCGAGGCGTTCGGGGGCGGGGCATAATTGCCGGCGCGCTGAATGGCATCTGGGCGGTTCACGCCAGCATAGGCCACCTTGATCAGGATCTCACCGTACGCAGGCGTAGGGATCGGGGCGTCGATGAGTTTCAACACCTCGGGCCCACCGGGGGTCGAGATTTCCACCGCGCGCATCATGTCGGTCATTCACGTGTCTCCGTTTGGGGAAGTGGGCGCCCAGCGGCCCGGATAGTTGGGGTTCATGTCTCGGGCACCGGGGGCCTTGATCAGGTCAAGGCATTTGCCTGGCCCGGCCATAAAGGATTTGAACAGCGGGTTCTTGCGCGCCTGTGCCTTCACCTTTTCAAACTGCATCACATTGTCGATGCGCCGGTCGAGAAAGGCCCAGGTGGCGGCATGCCCGTCGCTGTCGTCGCCCAGCCAGTACAGCACGGTGGAGGTGTAGACCGCCGATAATGTCGCGCGTTTCGTGTACCAGTTCACGTCCTGCGAGCTGTCGCCCAGCGTGTTCCAAATCGCGTCACATGTGCCCCACAGCGCGGCGGATCCGTCGGCGGCGTTTTGTGGCAGGGCAAAGAAGGCCATGCCTTTGCGCACCATTTCCTTGTCAGCAAGTTTCAGCCGGATTTTTACCCCGGCGGCGATCCGGTCGCGAAAGCGCATCTCGTCCAGATTGGCGGCCTTCAACTGCGCCACCATCTCGGCGTCGCCTGCCTTGTGATAAGCCAGCGCCAGATCCAGCGCCCCGCGGGGAAACAACGCCTGCACCTCGGCCTCGGATGCGTCCAACTCGTCCCGCGTTGCTTGCATCGTTGCCTCGGACCAGCCGTCAAAGGGGACGTGGTTCAGGGCGGCATCAAGGAAAGTGTCTTTGGTCAGCATGGGGCAGGTCCGGTCAGCGAATTGATCCCTTCTTTATACATGTTCCATATCGGGGGGGTAGCACCCAGATTGACGCGTTTTGGCAGGAAATGGGGGATGAAAAGCGGTTGGGGAAGAACTGGACACGACTCGCTTTCCCTGCTAAAGGGGCCGTTCCTGCAATTCTGCAAACTCTAACTTAGAAAGGTGGTGACAACCACATGCAGGTTTCGGTTCGCGATAACAACGTAGACCAGGCGCTTCGTGCGCTGAAGAAGAAACTTCAGCGTGAAGGTGTCTTCCGCGAGATGAAGCTTCGGCAGCATTTCGAGAAGCCCTCCGAGAAGAAAGCCCGTGAGAAAGCGGAAGCTATTCGCCGTCAGCGCAAGCTGGCTCGGAAAAAAGCGCAACGTGAGGGTCTTCTTTAAGATCTGAACGCATAGGTGGGGGAGTTGTCAATTCCCCGCCACGACGACCCCCGCAGCCCAGCTTCGGGGGTTTGTTGTTTTTGGAGGGGCTTTTACCCGCGCGTGGTTGGGAAATGCGGGTGCAGATCGTCGATGATGATCGCGTGGGCATGGGGCCCGGGGCCGGTCAGATGTGGGTGATCCGGTGGCAGATCGTCATGGCTGTGTTCCCTTACATCTGAACTGTGGCGAGGCCAAAGGGCCAGCGCCGCGCCCGCGCCGACGCTGGCGAGGGCGGCGAGGATCAAGGCCGTTGGCCCCGCCCCAACGGTGATCATCAGCCACCCTGACAGCGGATAAGCCACCAGCCAGCAGCCGTGCGACAGGGTGAAATGGGCGGCAAAAATCGCCGGGCGGTCGGCGCTGTGGGCCGAGCGTGACAGGACGCGGCCCGACGGGGTGAGGGTGGCGGAAAATCCCACGCCAATCCCGGCCCAGGTGATCAAGAGCAGTGGTAGGTCCAAGGGTGTCGTCATGAGCGCCACGGCAAAACCGCCGAGGCTGATCAGGCTGATCGCAGCCCCCGTTACCATCACGCTGCGGTCTTCTGACTGTTTGATCAGGCGGGGCAGGGTGAAGGCGGCCAGCATGGAACCCAGACCAAACGCGCCGAGAGTCAGCGCCACCGACCGATCCCCCAGCGCGAGGTCCGATTTCACCAGGTTCACCGTGTTCACAAACACCATCGCCCCGGTGGTGGAACTGGCCCAGCACAGGGCGAGCAACCCGCGCAGGCGTGGTGTTTTCAGGTAAAGGCGAATGCCCCGGGTGGTGCGTTCCCAGATCGGGCGGGGTTTGGTTGGGCGCGGGCTGGGCAGGGCCACCGAGACCACCAGACAGGCCGAGGCGATGAACCCGAACGCGGTGCCCCAAAAGAGTGTGGCAAACCCCGTAAGGGTCAGAAGAGCGGCGGCCAGAAGCGGAGAGAGCAGGCTTTCCAGATCCATCGCGAGGCGGGACAGGGACAGCGCCTTGGTGTAGTCGTCCTCGTTGGGCAGCACCTCGGGGATCGTGGCCTGAAAGCTCGGGGTGAACCCGGCGGATGCCGATTGCAGCAGGAAGATCAGCACGTAGATCTGCCAGATTTCGGTGACGAAGGGCAGGCACAGGGCCACGGCAGCGCGAATGAGGTCGAGGAAAACCAGAACGCGACGTCGGTCGATCCGTTCCGCCAATGCAGCGGCCACCGGGGCGACCAGAACATATGCCACCATCTTGATTGTCAGCGCCGTGCCCAGCACCAGTGCTGCTTCGCCGCCCGCCAGATCAAAGGCCAAAAGCCCCAGCGCCACCGTCGCCAACCCGGTGCCGGTCAGCGCCACGATTTGCGCGAAAAAGAGGTGGCGGTAGGTACGGTTTTTCAGGATCTGGATCATGGCGTGACCTTGGAAAAAGGGCTGTGTCCGGTCGCGGTGGCGGGTCAGAGATACTTGGTGATCTCGCGAAAATCCGCCATGTCGACACCTGCCTGCGATTGGGTGTCTGGGTCGAGGCAATGATCGATGTGATCGTGGATCAGCACCTTCTTCGCATTGGTGATCGCCTTTTCAACCGCATGTAATTGTTGGGCAATGTCGGTACAGCTGGCTTCGTCTTCCAGCATGGCAATGACCTTGGCCAGATGGCCGTGGGCGCGTTTCAGGCGGGCGGTGATTTGCGGGTGCGAATGGTGTGGATGTGCGTTTGTCATGCAAAAACCCTATCCCCCGGTAGGGGATAAAGTCAAATGCAAAGCCCGCCTTGTTGAGTGCAGGTAAAGGAGAGGTCAAACTTCGCGCAAATGTTCACGCAGGGCGTCGATCACTTCGTCGGGATGCGTGTATCCCAACCCGTGCCCCGCGCCCTTGATCTCGTATTTATAACATTTCCGGTTCCATTCGGTCAGCTTGCCCATCGCAGATAGCAGGATTGGAATGTCCTTTTCCGCCCAGACCGAGATCACCGCGATATGGGTCTTGGCGATGGCGCGGTGTTCGGCCTCTTGCGTGGTCGAAAGCATGTGCCGTTCTGACGACAGGATGGCCCGCAGATATCCGCGCGTGCCGGTTTCGTCGCGCACCCGTTCGGCAAGGTTCGGGATCTGCGCGGTCTCCGCCTCTCGCACTGCCACGCGGCGCAGTTCCCACCCGCCAAGGCAATCCCAGATCCAATCGCCGACTTTCCCCCAGGCCGCGCAGCGTTTCAGGAGCGCACCGGTGTGATAAATCATGCCGGCCGGGGCCAGCAGCATCAGCCGGTCCACCCGGTCTTTGTGGCGCGCGGCATAGGCCGTGGCGATGGCACCGCCCATGGAATACCCGAAGAGTGACAGCTCTTCGTCGATCTCCAGCGCCTGCAGCAAATCCTCCAGCTGGGTCAGGAAAAACGCCGCATCCTGTGCGCCCTCGGGCCGGTCGGAATACCCCCGTCCGTACAGATCATAGGTGAGGATGCGAAATCCCATGGCGGTGAGGCCGGGGATCAGGGCGGCAAACACCCAACTGGGGGTGGTCAGCCCGTGGATCATCACGACCAGTGGCCCTTTGCCCCGCCCGTGCCATTCGTAATGGGTGATGCCTTGCGACAGTTTCACAAACCCGCCGGGGGCGTCATGGCGCAGGGCGCTGTTCATCTCGGCCCGCGCCCGTTCGATCACCCAAGGGGCAATCAACAGATTGGCCAGCAGCCAAAGCCCGATCAGCGCCAGCCAGCCCATCAGGCGGTGCCCATGCGGTCGAAAGCTACAGGCAACCCGTGGTCTGGTGTCGCATTGGTCCGGCGGGTTTGTGTGCCCGGGAGCGGTCCTCGACCGTCATGCCGAGCGGGGGGCATCTGAACCTGTGCGATCGTGACCATCTTCCGTTCCTATCCTGTTACCCCATTGGCGCAGCGCTGTGCGCCACTGTTGTTTTTGTAGAGTGTGAATGTGACCCGTGCACGTGAAAATCCACGCGCCGCCGCGTTCTGCCCCCGATGATCGGGGCAACCTGCCGGACAGTGCGGGTCACAGGTCGCTCTCTTCGATCAGGCCCCTCGTGATCAGGTGATCCGCCCAGTCACGCGCATCCGTGAACAGATGGGTTTGCCAGCCGCGCGCCTTGGCGGTGGCGATATTGGCGGGCAGATCATCGGTGAACAGCAGACGGTCCGGGGCGATGCCGCAATCTTGTTCCAGCACCTCATAGATCCTGTGATCAGGTTTTGCCGTTTTCAGCTGGCCCGAAATGAAAAGCCGATCAAATTCGCCGAAAAAATCATAGTCCAGCGCGGATAGGGCAAAAGAGGTCACGCCGAAATTTGACAGGGCAAAGACCGGCACGCCGCGCCGTTTCAAAGCGCGCAATGTGGCGACCGACAGGTCAATCGCCGGGGTGGCCAGTTCACGCCAGCGGTCAAACCACCACAGGATTTCACGACGATAATCCGGGTGCCGGATGGCGGCCTCTTCCACCAAGGTGCGGAAATCTTCCCCGGCATCCATGCGGTGATTGATCTGGTGCGGATCCACGGTGGCAAAAAACGCATGACGCCGGTCCGTACCGATCCAATGGTCATAATGGGTTTCGGGTTGCCAGCGGATCAACACGTTTCCGATATCGAAAACAACGGCATCCGGGCGCGGGTGGGGTGTGGTCATAAGGTGACCCTAATCCCCCATGTGTCGTTTGCAAATATGGATTATTCCGCTGGGCTGGCGGCGTGACGCCCGTGATACTCCACCAGCGCTGCCAGATCCTCTGCCGGGGTCTGGTCGGGGATGCAGGCATGGGCATTGGACGCGTGTTCAAAAATCGACCCGTCGGAAAAGAAGGTGGAGTTGGTGACGAAGATCACCCGCGCATTTGGCCGGCGAAAGGCGGCGTAATCGGACACGTTCAGCGCATTGCCGCGGCCCAGGCGTATATTCATCACGATCACGTCAAACGGGGTTTGCCCGATGGCGGTAATGGCACTGTCTTCGCCATCTGCACAGGCCACGTCGACCCCCTGCCGCGACAGCGAGCGGGCCCAGACCTGCGCCAGGTCGGTATTCGATTCGACGATCAGTACTTGCATGTAGGCTCCCTAAGGTGTTTTCCCACAAAACGCCGGGTGATGCCATGACAACCGGGTAAACAGTCTGTCACATTGTTTGTGATCCCGCGACAATCAAAGGATATATGATCGTCGGGATTGTGTTTGGGGGAATTTTCCGCTTCAAGGCTCAGATAACGGCAGCCGGGGCAAGTGAGGGCCCCGCGATTTACCAAGGGGGAAACGCGCATGACAAGCTGGATCACCATCTGTGACACCTGCAAACGCGACGGTTGGGACGAGGCGCAGTCGGGCGGCAAAACCGATGGCGAGGCTTTGGCCGAACTGGTCGAAGGGGCCGCGCGTGGCACCGATCTGCGTGTGCGCCGCGTATCCTGCCTGATGGGCTGCGACAACAGCTGTAACGTGTCGATCCAGGCCCATGGCAAGCTGGCCTATACGATGGGGCGGTTTGACCCGACACAGGATGCCGCCGACGGGATCGTCGCCTACGCGCAGGGCCATGCTGCCAGCGCCAATGGCACCGTGCCTTACCGCGAATGGCCACAGGCGGTGAAGGGGCATTTCGTGACCCGCCACCACCCGATCCCCGAAGAGTGAGCGGATGACCAAGACACGTGATCATGGCGGCGGGCTGGATGCGGCGATCGCCCAATATGGTGGCAAGCGCGCCGATTGGATCGACCTGTCCACCGGTATCAACCCGCACCCCTATCCGCTGGGCGAGTTCGACGCCGAGGCCTGGACAGCCCTGCCCGACAAAGGCGCTTTTGCGCGTCTGGAAACCGCCGCGCGTGCGTTTTGGAAGGTGCCAGAGGGCGCTGACATCCTTGCCGCCCCCGGCGCCTCGGCCCTGATCGCGCGCATTCCCACCTTGCTGCCCACCGGCACGGCCGAGATCCCCACGCCCACCTACAACGAACACGCCGCGGCCTTTGCGGCAAACGGCTGGGAAACCGGGGATGGCGGGCAGGCGCAGGTTCTGGTGCACCCCAACAACCCCGATGGGCGGTTCTGGCTGGACCCGGATTGGGCGCGCGCCTTGACCGTGATTGACGAGAGCTTCTGTGACGTCACCCCCGACATGACCCATATCGCGCGGGCCACGGAACCGGGCACGCTGATCCTGAAAAGCTTTGGCAAGTTCTGGGGCCTGGCCGGGCTGCGGCTGGGCTTTGCCATCGGGGATCCCGCCTTGATTGCCAAGCTGCGCGAGGCGGTTGGGCCATGGCAGGTCTCGGGCCCCGCGCTCGCCATCGGTGCCCGTGCGCTGGAAGATCTGGATTGGGTGGCAACTACCCGTCAGCGGCTTGCGGTCGACACCGCGCGGATGGACGGGACGATGATGTATCATGGCGCGAAGCTGATCGGCGGCACCACGCTCTTTCGGCTTTACGAGGTCGACGATGCCGCCGCGTGGCAGGATAGGTTGGCGCGCGGTCATGTCTGGAGCCGCATCTTCCCCTATTCGAAAACCTGGCTGCGTCTGGGCCTGCCGCCCGCCGGCACCTGGGCCCAATTGGAGGCCGCGCTGTGACACTTGTCTGGGCCATGTTGATCGATGCTTTCCTGGGCGAGCCGGACTGGGCGTGGAAACGCGTGCCGCATCCGGCGGTGATCATGGGCCGCGTGATTGGTTGGGCAGATCAGACGTTCAACCACGGTGACGCGAAGATCCTGAAAGGCACATTTGTGATCCTCGTGCTGGCCGCTTTTGCCGGTGCGCTGGGCGCGGCGATCCCGCACCTGCCGCTGGGGGGGCTGTGGGAGGTGCTGCTGGCCGCCATTCTGATTGCCCAGAAATCACTTTCCGCCCATGTGCAGGCGGTGGCGGACGGGTTGCGCAAATCGCTGTTCCACGGGCGTCAGGCGGTGTCGATGATCGTCGGGCGCGACACGTCTGACATGGAGCCGCCCGCCGTGGCGCGAGGCGCGATTGAAAGTGCGGCGGAAAACTTCTCGGACGGGGTGGTGGCACCGATATTCTGGTTTGTCGTGGCGGGGCTGCCGGGGTTGATGGTCTATAAACTCGTCAATACCGCTGACAGCATGATTGGCTATCGCACCGAAAAGCACGAGGAGTTTGGCAAGTTTGCCGCGCGTCTGGATGATGTGCTGAACTGGATCCCGGCACGGCTCTCGGCCCTTGTCTTCATGGTGGCCCGCCGCAAATGGGATGCCTGGGACGTGATCCGCCGCGATGCCCCTTTACACCGGTCGCCCAATGCGGGCTGGCCCGAGGCAGCGATGGCAGCGGCGCTGAATGTGGCGCTGTCGGGTCCACGATCCTATGACGGCGCGCTGCGTGACTACCCTTGGGTCAACGAAGAGGGCGCGCAGGAGATCGGTGCAAAAGAGGTGGATCAGGCGGTCGACATGCTCTGGTCGGCATGGTTGGTGCTCTTTGTGGGCGCGCTTTTGCTGGCGCTTGTCTAACCGCGCATTTTCGCTAGGCTGCCCGAAAACCAAATCGGGAGTTCCCATGCGTTTGTTGATTACTGCCGGGCTTGTGGCCCTGACCCTGAGCAACCCGGCCTCGGCCATGGTGAAATGTGGCGGATCGTTTTCGGGCTTTGTGACCGCGATGAAGAAAGAGGCGGTGGCGAAAGGCCATGCGCAATCCACCGTCGACAGTTTCTTTGCCGGGGTGAAACAGGACGGGGCGACGCTCAAGGCGGATCGTGCGCAAGGGATTTTTCAGAAATCCTTCATTGATTTCTCCCGTGCGCTGATCAGCCAGAACCGGATGCAGGTGGGGCAATCGAAGCTGAAAAAACACGCCAAGACCTTTGACCGGATGGAGCGGGACTATGGCGTGAGCCGCGGTGTGCTGACCGCGTTCTGGGCCTTTGAAACCGATTACGGCGCGTTTCAGGGCAATTTCAACACGCTGAATTCACTGGTCACCCTGTCCCATGATTGCCGCCGGCCTGAGCTGTTCCAGCCACAAGTCTTTGCAGCGCTTGAGCTTTTTGAGCGTGGGGATTTCAACCCGCGCACGTCAACCGGGGCCTGGGCGGGTGAAATTGGCATGGTGCAGATGCTGCCCGGTGATATTATCGAAGCGGGCGTGGATGGCGATGGGGACGGCGTGGTGGACCTGCGCAACTCGCCCACGGATGCGCTTTTGTCCGGGGCCAATATGCTGCGTGGTCTGGGCTGGCGCGCAGGGGAACCCTGGGTGCAGGAAGTGACCCTGCCCAAGGATTTTGACTGGTCGAAGACTGGTCTGGGCACTGAAATGACAGCCAGCCAATGGGCCAAGCTGGGCGTGACGCCGCGCACAGGCAACCTTGCGAACCTTCCCGCCTCGATCCTGCTGCCGCAGGGGCGCAAAGGCCCGGCCTTCATCGCTTATCCCAATTTTCGTGTTTATTTCGAATGGAACAAAAGCTTCACTTATGTGATGACCGCTGCTTATTTCGCGACCCGGCTGGAGGGCGCGCCGATCTACAAGGCGGGCAATCCTGACCCGGCCTTGTCGGGTGGGCAGATGAAAGCGCTGCAAAAGAAACTGGCCGCGCGCGGGCATGATGTGGGCAAGGTGGATGGCATCCTTGGGGCCAAGACGCGGGTGGCGGTTCAGAAAGAACAGATCCGTTTGGGCCTACCCGCAGATGCATGGCCGACAGCTGGGCTTCTGTCGAAGCTATGACCAAACAGGCCCGTCTTGATGATCTGATGGCGGCCATTCCGCATGTGTTGGCCGCCCCGAAAACCGATGCGCCGATTGACATGCTGTGCTGGCGGCCAGGATTTGGCGAGCGTAGATTTGTCGATGATCTGGCCCTGACTGTTGATGGCGGAATTCCCGGAGATCGCGGACAATCCCACCCGTGGCTGACCTTGCCAGACGGGTCGCCCGACCCGCGCGCGCAGGTTTCTGTTCTGTCCAAACGCGTGGTGGATGCGGTCTGGCTTGACCGTGACAACGTGGTGCATCCGGGCGACCCGATTGTCGCCGATATTGACACATCGTTTGAAAACCTGCCCGCAGGCACACGCCTTCGCGCGGGCAGTGCGGTGCTTGAGGTGTCGGATGTGCCCAATGATGGCTGCGTGAAGTGGAAGCTGCGTTACGGGCAGGACGCCAAGGATTGGCTGGTCCTGCCGGAAACCTTACCGCACCGGCTGCGCGGGGTGTTGTGCCGCGTTGTGCAGGATGGGGTTGTGACGCGCGCCGATCACCTGATCAAGCTTTGAACGCACGCCACGCCCGGCCGTTTGTGGATTACCAGTCGATGTGCTTTTCGAACTTGCCCAGAAGGTTGGTCCAGATTTCGAACATTTCGGAAAAGTCTTCTGCCGTAATCCCATCGGCCCCGGTGTAGATGTCATATTCCACCCGCGCTGCCCCTTCGTCGGTCAGATACGCGCGACCAAAGCGTTGTTCAGTATTCCATTTGTTGATCTTGGCAATGGCCACTTCCCCCTTGGTGGCGTAGCCCGAGAAGAACTGAATTGCGTCACAGGATTTACCGTCATCACAGCCATAGAAATAGACCGAAAACTCGGTGCTGTAATATTTCATGTCGATCTTGGGATCGCCGACGTTGTCTTCGGTCATTTTCGCGGTGGCGTTTTCCGACGCAAAGAAATCCATCAGGCTTTGTGGATTGGCGGCCGTGATGTTTTCAGCAGCCGCAGGCAGGGCGAGTGCCGTGGTCAGGCAAATGGCTGAAAAGATGGATTTAAAAGTCATCATAGTTCTCCCTCGATCTGTTGTCGCCAGCCTATGCAGATGCCAGTTTGCTGGCAATCCTCAATTGGGGTTACGCCACCAGTTCTTCGGCCTTTTTCAGGTCAACACTGACCAGCTGGCTGACGCCCTGTTCACCCATTGTCACGCCAAACAGCCGGTCCATGCGGCTCATCGTGACCGCATGGTGGGTGATGGTCAGGAACCGCGTGTCGGTGCGGCGTGTCATTTCGTCCAGCAGGTCACAAAACCGCGTCACGTTGGCATCATCCAGCGGCGCGTCCACCTCGTCCAGCACACAGATCGGCGCGGGGTTTGCCAAGAACACCGCAAAGATCAGCGCAATCGCGGTCAGGGTCTGTTCGCCCCCCGACAACAGGCTGAGGGTCGAGAGCTTCTTGCCCGGTGGTTGGCACATGATTTCCAGACCCGCATCCAGCGGATCGTCGCTTTCCACCAGCACCAGTTTCGCTTCGCCCCCGCCAAAAAGATGGGTGAACAGGGTCGAGAAGCTGCCGTTCACCTCTTCGAACGCCGTCAAAAGCCGTTCGCGCCCTTCCTTGTTCAGGCTGGCGATCCCGGTGCGCAGCTTCTTGATCGCCTCTTCCAGATCGGTCTTCTCGCGCTTCAGATTGTCATGCTCTTCCTGCACCTCACGCGCGTCTTCTTCGGCGCGCAGGTTCACGGCGCCAAGCGCATCTCGCTGGCGTTTCAGCCGGTTCACGTCATGTTCAATCTGCTCGGACGAGGGCATTTTCTCCGGGTCTGCATCAAGGCTTTCCAAAAGCGCTTGCGGCGTGGTTTCCATGTCGTCTTCGATGCGTTCGGCGGCCTGGGTCACGGTTTCACGCGCCGCTTGGGCACGCGCTTCTGCGGCGGCGCGATGTTCGCGGGCCTCACCAGCCAGCCGCTCGGCGTCACGTTCCGTATGGGTCGCCGTGCGTTCCTTGGTCTCGGCTTCGGCGAGCTTGTCAGCGGCCCCCTTGCGGCGTTCCTCCGCGCCCTCGATCTGCTCGGTCAGTTCTTCGCGCTGAATGGCGAGCTCTTCTGGCGCGGCCTGCGCCTCTTCCAGCTCTTCCTCGCTCATCACTTTGCGTTCTTCCAGTTCGGCAATGCGCCGTTCAGCGGTATCCAGACGGTGCCGCCAGCCGGAAATCTCCTTGGTAATCTCCTGACCGCGCTTCAGACGGGCCTCGCCTTCGCGGCGCAACTCATCATGCTGCGAGCGTTTTGCCATCATGGTCATGCGCGCGGCCTCGACGGCCATCTTGACCTCTTCGACGCCCGCGCGGGCCGCGTCCAGATCACCCAGCTCCGCCACGGCGGCTTCGGCCTCTTTCAGGCGGGTGCGTGCGCCAAGGGCCTCTTCCTCGTGACGGCGCACGGCCAACCCCATGTTTTCCAGCTTGCCTTCCGCGATGTTGCGATCGGCCTCGGCGCGCGACAGCGCGCGGCCTGCGTCGGACATGGCGCGATCCGCATCGCGGCGGGCCTCGCGGGCGCGTTTGTCGGCCTCAGCGGCATCCGCCAGCATGGTTTTCAACGTGTCGTGGGCGGCGCGTGCCCCTTCTGCGCGGGCATTGGCCTCTTCCAGATCCTGTTTCAGCTGTTGCAGGCGGTTGAGCTGCTCCAGACGCAGCGCGGCAGTTGATGGCTGGTCCTCGGCCCCCGCCCGGAACCCGTCCCAACGCCACAAATCGCCTTCCAAAGACACCAGCCGCTGGCCGGGTTTCAGCGCCTCTTGCAGGCGGGGCGCGTCTTCGGGTTCACAAATGCCAATCTGCCCAATGCGCCGCGCAAGGACCGGCGGCACGGTCACGTAGTTCGACAGGGCGTTCACCCCATCCGGCAGCGGTTGCGCCTGCGCATAGGCGGGCAGGGTGGCCCAGCCCGAGGGCGCATCATGGCCCACTTCCGGCGCGCGCAGATCATCGGCCAGCGCGGCGCCAAGCGCCTTTTCATATCCCGACTGCACGCGCAGTTGATCCAGCACCTGATCGCCCTCAGTGGCGTCGCGTTCCACCAATCGCGCCAGCGCGGTGACCTCGGCATGAAGCGCGTTCACCTCGCCATCAGCTGATGAGCGCGCAGCGCGGGCATCTGCTTCACGCGATTGCGCCTCATTGCGGGCTTCATCCGCAGCGGCAAGGGCCGCTTCGGCCTCTTCTGCGGCTTCGCTAGCGGCTTCGGCGGCGGCTTCGGCCAGTTCGAAATCTTCTGCCGCTTGCGTCACGGCCTCTTGCGCCTGGGTCACAGCCTCCTGCGCGCGTGCCGCTTCTGCTTCGCTTTTTTCCAGCGTTTTCTGGTTGTCATCAAGCAACCGGTGCGCGGATTGGTGGCGGGCCGCCAGGCGCGCCACGTCTTCGGTCAGCTGCGCCAGATCACCTTCGCGTTCTTGCAGGATCGCGGCACTTTCACGGGCCTGATCGCTGGCCTCGCTGAGCGCATCTTCATGCCCGTCCGAGGCTTTGCGCAGCTGGTCTTGTTCCCATTCCAGCCGTTCGATTGTCTCGCCGGCGTCGCGGTTCAGCCCGGCCTCGCGGTCGATGTCTTTGCCCAACTGGTCGATGCGCCCGGTCAAAACCTGAATGCGTTCCAGCGCCTGCGCCACCTGATCCGAGAGCTGATCGCGGCTGACGGTCAGGCGTTGCAAAATTGCGGCGGCCACGGCCTCTTCTTCGCGGAGCGCTGGCAGCGCGGCCTCAGCTTCTTCGCGGTCCTTGGCGGCTTTGCGGGCCAAAAGTTCGGCCTGCCCCGCCTGTTTCACCCGTTCGGTCAGGATCTCTTCCGCCTCATGGCGGGCCAGATCGGCCTCTTTCCAGCGACGATACAAAAGCAGCCCCTCGGCACGGCGCAGATCATCGCCAATGGTGCGATAGCGTTGCGCCTGACGGGCCTGCCGGGCGAGTTGCGCCAGTTGCGTGGCGAGTTGTTCCAGCACATCGTCCACCCGCGCCAGATTGGTTTCCGTGCCTTTCAGTTTCAGCTCTGCCTCATGGCGGCGCTGATACAAGCCCGAGATGCCCGCGGCCTCTTCCAGGATCCGCCGGCGCGCCTTGGGTTTGGCGTTGATCAGTTCGGAAATCTGACCCTGCCGCACAAGCGCCGGGGAATGTGCGCCGGTGGACGCGTCCGCAAAGAGCATCTGCACATCGCGCGCGCGCACATCCTTGGCATTGACCTTATAGGCCGAGCCCGCGTCTCGGGTGATCCGGCGGACAATTTCCAGGTTGTCACTGTCGTTGAAGCCCGAGGGGGCAAGCCGTTCGGAGTTGTCCAGAAGCAGGGAAACTTCGGCGAAATTGCGGGCGGGGCGGGTGGCGGCCCCGGCAAAGATCACGTCTTCCATGCCACCGCCGCGCATCGCGGTTGGGCGGTTTTCGCCCATCACCCAGCGAAGTGCTTCCAACAGGTTCGACTTGCCGCATCCGTTTGGTCCAACCACGCCTGTCAGCCCGTCAGCGATCACCAGATCGGTCGGGTCAACAAAGCTTTTGAAGCCATTCAGACGAAGTTTTGAAAACCGCAAGCGGCCTGCCTCTTTTTGATTCTCCGGTGAAACAAGTGTTCGCGAGCGATCTGACCCTGTCAATAACGATGCCCGAAATGTGGAGAATCCGGGCGGGTTATCCACAAGATATTGGTGGTTGTACCGGGTTTGGTGTGGAAATTCTGCCGTTTGTGCCCCGGCGCGCGTCGCAATCCATCTTGACGATATTGCCCCCCGCGCGGCAGAACGGGCGGATATGGTTCCCCGCGCGCACCTGATGCAAACGGGGAGAAAAGGGAATGCCGTGCGGGCGACCCAAGTCGGGGTCCAATGCGGCAGCCGCCCCCGCGACTGTAAGCGGAGCGCAGGCGTTCAAGTGCCACTGGCGACAAGCTGGGAAGGCGACGCCGAGCCGAGATCCGCAAGCCAGGAGACCTGCCATATGTGCCTTTTAATGACCCGTCGGGGAGGACGGGCAACGGAGTAGACAAAAATGCTGAGTAAAATCCCCGCCACGGTTGTGACCGGTTTCCTGGGCGCAGGGAAAACCACCCTGATCCGCCATATGCTCGACAACGCAAATGGCAAACGCATTGCGCTGATCATCAATGAATTTGGCGATCTGGGCGTGGATGGTGACATTCTGAAAGGTTGCGGGGATGAGACCTGCACCGAGGATGATATCATGGAGCTGTCGAACGGTTGCATCTGCTGCACCGTGGCCGAAGATTTCATTCCAACGCTGGAAAAACTGTTGGATCGCGAAACCCCGCCCGATCACATCGTCATTGAAACGTCCGGTCTGGCCCTGCCGCAACCCCTGGTGCGCGCGTTCCAATGGCCCGAGATTTCGACCCGCGTGACCGTGGATGGCGTTGTGACCGTGGTTGACGGCAAGGCCGTGTCCGACGGGCAGTTTGCGTCAAACCTGGATGCGGTCGAAGCGCAGCGCAAGATGGATGAAAACCTCGATCACGAAACGCCCCTGTCGGAGCTGTTCAAGGACCAGGTGACCTGCGCCGATATGATTGTGGTGAACAAATCCGACCTGCTGGGCGAGGATGAGGCCGATGCGCTGGTCGGCAAACTGCAGGGTGACAGCCGCGACGGCGTGCAGGTGGTGCGCTCGACCATGGGCGCGCTGCCGGTTGAGGTCTTGTTGGGGCAGGGCATGGGCGCCGAAGATGACATGGACGCCCGCCTGTCGCTGCACGAAAAAGGTCACCATGATCACGACCACGATCATGATCACGATGACGACCGCCACCACGAAGATCATCACCACCACGACCATGACCACGACGCGTTCGAAAGCTTTGTGGTGACGCGCGGCGAAGTGGCGGACCCGAAGGCCTTTGCCGAGAAGGTCGCCGATGTGATCCGGTCGAACAACATTCTGCGTCTGAAGGGGTTTGCCGCCGTCGAAGGCAAACCGATGCGCCTGACCCTGCAGGCGGTTGGGCCCCGCGTCGACACCTACTTCGACCAACCGTTCGGGGCCGCAAAACGCGAAACCCGCCTTGTTGTGATTGGCCAGTCGGGCCTGAACCGTGCCGCGATCGAAGAGGCGCTTTCGGCGTGACGACCGAAATTACCCTCCGAATTGAACCGGGCGATCCGCACCATCCAGAAGCGACGGCGCTGCTTAAGGCAAGCCATGCGCTGATGGAGGAGCTGTTCCCGCCGGAGGACAATTTCTTTCTGGAGATCGACGATCTGTGCGGGCCCGAGATTTCGTTCTTCGTCGCTCGTGAGGGCGCACGGATCCTGGGCACTGGCGCGGTGGCGGACAAGGGTGATTACGGCGAGGTGAAATCCATGTTCGTCGCGCCTGACGCCCGTGGCAAAGGGGTGGGCGAGGCGCTGTTGTCACAGCTCGAAGCGACCGCGCGCGCCAAGGGCCACAAGGCGTTGAAGCTTGAGACCGGCAATGTGCTGCACGCGGCCCATCGCCTGTACGAACGCGCAGGTTTCACCCGTTGCGGTGCGTTTGGCGACTACCCCGAGGCGAACAGCTCGATCTTCATGGAAAAACCGCTCTGAGGGCGATCAGCCATCCTTTTTGGTCGCACCCTGCGCCTTGGCTGCCGCTTTCATCCGGGCCAGAAGATCAGCCTTCTGGTCTTTGCGCTGATAGGGGTTTTTCTCGCTGCCACGTTCGTTATGTTCGCGGTGGCGGGGCGCACCCTTGGCGGATTTGGGCGCTCCGGCGGCTTTGTAATCCATGGCTGAACCTTTCTGATTTTCGGGTGTCTTGCCCGATCACGTGACATCATACAAGCAAGAGGCGGATCATGCATCTTCTCGCAGCGACACCGGGCGCAATTGATGACGGCAAAGAGGCCGTGGATCTGGGGCAGACGCCCGCCGATCTGGTGGTGATTTCCGCCGCCGACACCGAATTGGCCGGCCTGTCCGAAGCGCGATCCTCGATGGAGGCCCCGCCCAGCTTGCGCCTTGGCAATATGATGCACCTCACGCATCCCATGTCGGTCGATCTGCACATTGATGACTGCGCGTCCAAGTCCCGTCTGGTGATTGTCCGTGTGCTGGGCGGCGTGGGGTATTGGAAATACGGGGCCGAGCAGTATTCGGCGCGGCTGCGCGAGGCGGGGGTGCCGCTGGTGCTTTTGCCCGGCGACGACAAACCGGATGCCGAACTGCGTGCGCTGTCCACCGTGTCGGATGAGGATTACGATGCGCTTTGGGCCTATCTCGTGGAAGGCGGGCCGGAAAACTGCACGCTGTTTCTCGACTATGCCAAGGCGATGTTGGAGGACGGGGAAAAGCCCGAAGCCGCCAAGCCGCTGTTGCGTGCGGGGGTCTATTGGCCCGGTGCCGGCGTGTCGGACCTGTCGGCGGCGCAGGCCGCGTGGCGCGACGGCGCGCCTGTCGTGCCCATCGTCTTTTATCGCGCCTTGGTGCAGGGCGCGGGGCTCAACCCGATCAATCGACTGGTGAAATCCATTTTGCGGCAGGGGCTTAACCCGTTGCCGGTGTTTGTGGCCTCGCTGAAAGACCCAGTGTCGGTGGCGACGCTGGAAAGCTTGTTCACCCAGGCCGCGCCGGATGTGATCCTGAACTGCACGTCCTTCGCGGTGGGATCGCCCCATCAGGACGAGGCGCATAAGAACACCAACCCGCTCGCCGCGTCCTTCTGCAATGACGCGCCGATCTTTCAGGTGGTGCTCGCGGCGTCCGGAGAGGCGGCGTGGGAAGAAGGCCTGTCTGGCCTGTCCGCCCGTGACATCGCCATGAACGTGGCGCTGCCCGAAGTGGACGGCCGCATCCTGTCGCGGGCGATCAGCTTCAAGGGTGAGGCGTTTTTTGACGAGGCGACCGAATGCCCCATTGCCACCTACCGGGCGCGCGGGGATCGGGTGCAGTTCGTGGCCGAGCTTGCCGCCAGCTGGGCGCGTTTGCGCCGGGCCAAGGCGGGCGAGCGCAAAGTGGCGCTGATCATGGCGAACTATCCGAACAAGGACGGGCGGCTGGCCAATGGCGTCGGCTTGGACACCCCCGCCGCCGTGGTGCACACGCTGAAGCTTTTGACAAACGATGGTTATCGGGTCACAGATGACCCCGCCGACAGCGATGCGCTGATGCAGGCCGTGATGGCGGGGCCAACCAATTGGCTGGTGGACCGGGCCGAGCGCACAGGCGGCGTGACCCTGTCGATGGCCGACTATCAGATCAGCTATGGGCAACTGCCCTGGGCGTTGCGTGACGCGATCGAAACCCGTTGGGGCAAGCCGGAGCAAGATCCGTTTTTCACCCCCGGTTCCGTGGATTGCGGGCATTTTTCTCTGTCCGTGCTGGAATACGGCAATGTCGTGGTCGGGGTGCAGCCCGCGCGCGGCTATAACATCGACCCGACCGAAACCTATCACTCCCCCGATCTGGTCCCGCCGCACAACTACCTCGCCTTTTATTTCTGGCTGCGCCATCAGCATCGGGCGCACGCCATTGTGCATATGGGCAAACACGGCAACCTCGAATGGCTGCCGGGCAAATCGGTGGCCCTGTCGGAAAATTGCTGGCCCGAAGCCATTCTTGGTCCCGTCCCCCATGTCTATCCGTTCATCGTCAATGACCCCGGCGAAGGCACCCAGGCAAAGCGCCGGGCGCAGGCGGTGATCATCGACCATCTGACCCCACCGCTCACCCGCGCCGAAAGCTATGGCCCGCTGCGCGATCTTGAGGCGCTGGTGGATGAATATTACGAGGCGGCGGGTGTCGACCCGCGCCGGATCGACCATCTGAAGCGGGAGATCCTGTCGCTGACCACGGTGGCGGGGCTTGACAAGGATGCGGGCCTGACTGGCGAGGACGAAGAAAGCGATCTGGCCAAGCTCGACGCCTATCTCTGTGAGCTGAAAGAGGCGCAGATCCGTGACGGGTTGCATGTGTTTGGCCAGTCACCCGAGGGGCGGTTGGAACGTGACCTTGTGCAGGCGCTGGTTCGGGTGCCGCGCGGGCAGGGAGATGGCGGAGATCAGTCTCTAACAAGGGCGATTTCAGCCGATTTCGGGTTTTCCTTCGATCCGTTGGATTGTGACATGGCGGCGAAATGGGAGGGCGATTTTCCCGACGCGTTGGGCAAGCCGTGGCGCTCCAACGGCGACGCCGTAGAGCGGTTGGAGGAGTTTTCGGCGCGCTTGATAGACGGCGAAGTGGACGCCCCCGGCGTGGCCACCCAGGCCGTTCTCGACGAGATCAAATCCCGCGTTCTGCCCGCCGTGCGCGCCTGTGGTCCGGCCGAAGGGGAGGGGTTTCTCACCGCCCTCAGGGGGCAGTTCGTCGCCCCTGCGCCGTCCGGCGCCCCCACGCGGGGCCGTCTGGACACGCTTCCCACCGGGCGCAATTTCTTCTCGGTCGACAGCCGCGCGGTGCCGACGCCCACGGCCTGGGCGCTTGGTTGGAAATCGGCTAGCCTGCTGATTGACAAACATTTGCAAACCCATGGCGATTGGCCGCGCAGCATGCTGGTCACCGCCTGGGGCACGGCGAATATGCGCACCGGCGGCGATGACATCGCGCAGGCGATGGCGCTGATGGGGGTCAAGCCGAAATGGGACAGCGCGAACCGACGCGTGACCGGGTTCGAGGTGATCCCGGTGACCGCGTTGGGCCGTCCGCGTGTGGATGTAACCCTGCGCGTGTCGGGCTTTTTCCGCGATGCTTTCCCGCAGTTGATTGCGCTCTATGACAGCGCCGCGCGCGCCGTGCAGCAGATGGAGGAACCTGATGACATGAATCCCGCCGCAGCGCGGGTGCGGGCGGGCGAAAGCGTGCATCGGGTTTATGGATCAAAACCCGGCGCCTATGGGGCAGGGCTTCAGGCGATGATCGACGAGCGGCTTTGGGCCGACAAGGCAGATCTGGCTGAGGCTTACCTGGAATGGGGTGGCTATGCCTATGGCGCGGCCACCGAAGGCGAACGGGACCGCGAAGGGTTTGAACAGCGCCTCAGCCAAACCGAAGCGATTGTGCAAAACCAGGACAACCGCGAACATGACCTGTTGGACAGCGACGATTATTACCAATTCGAAGGCGGGGCCGCGGCGGCGGTTTCGACATTGCAAGGGCAGGACCGGGTGATTTATCACAACGACCATTCGCGCCCGGAACGCCCGGTCATCCGCACGCTGGAGGATGAGATTGGCCGGGTGGTACGTTCACGCGTGGTGAACCCGAAATGGATCGAGGGGGTGAAGCGGCACGGTTATAAAGGCGCCTTCGAAATTGCCGCCACCGTGGATTACATGTTTGCCTTCGCCGCCACCACCGGCGCCGTGCGCAGCCACCATTTTGACCTCGTTCATGCCGCCTTCATCGAAGATGATGACACGCGGGAGTTCATCGAAGAACACAACGCCCCCGCGCTGCAAGAGATCCTCGATCGCCTGAAAGAAGCGATGGATCGCGGGCTCTGGCAACCGCGTTCCAACTCAGCTCGCGCGTCATTGCAAGAGCTTGGGAATACGCCCGAATGACCGCCCGCCGCGCCACGGTTGACGATGCGCCGTGGGTGCTGGCGCTGATCCAACGCGCATTCGCCGCACATGATGGGCGCATTGATCCGCCAAGCTCGATGCATCGAATGTCAGTGGCGGATGTCGAAACCCAGATCGCAGAGCATGAGGTCTGGGGGATTGGACAGGCGGCCTGCCTCTTCGCGACCCCACAAGACGACGCGCTCTACCTCAGTAAACTCGCCGTACACCCCGAAAAACGCGGCCGGGGGTATGCCCGCCTGCTGCTGGACCACGCAGCGAAACGCGCCCGGGCGCAGGGGAAATCCTGTTTGCGTCTGCAAACCCGCATCGAATTGGTGGAAAATCACGCCGCCTTCCGGGCTTTGGGCTTCAATCAGGTCGGGACCACCCGCCACCCGGGCCATGATCGCACCACCTCTCTCATCTTTGAAAAAACGCTGATCGATTAAGGCAGCCTGACGAAGGCAACCCGACGGCACCTGCCCCTGTATTTTCTGGTCAGAAATATCCCGGGGTGAGCCGCAAAGCGGCGAGGGGCAGCGCCCCTTTCAGGCTCACAACGTGAGCTGCCGACAGCGGGCCGAAGCGTAAGTTGAGGCCCCCGTCGCCCCGCCCAAACTGCCCTTACTGCGGGCGCCCGCCAATCGGCGTGCACTCAACATTTTCCACTACGACCCTGTCATCGGAATGGGTCCAGCGGTCATGGATCTCGCAATCGAAATCCACAAGCAGGGGCGGCGTGGCGGGGGGCAGGTCGCGGCCACAGTTCAGTTGCGCGCGTTGAATGCCTTGATCGCCGCTGAGGGTCCCATCGCGGATCGGACATCCCGTCGCCATTTCGATCGCGATCTTGGCGCGGCGCAGGACCGAGGATTTGCTGGGCAGGGCTTCGGCATTGATCCGATAACTTTCCACCCAATCCTCGCGTCGATGGATTTTGAACCGCGCACCTTCTACTTCCATGTCGTACCTCCAGGTGTCGGCCGTTCGAAAATGTGGGCTGGGGCTGTCGCAGGCAGAGAGCGCGGCAAAAGCGACGAAGATAGGCAGCGATATGGACGTGATATTTGGCATGTTGAAATGCACCTTAGGGCAACCTGGCAGGAGGGGCTTGAAGCGGACCATGACCAGATTGCGCAATCTTGGTTAAGGGATGGTTAACCCGCCCTTTTCTTTTGCGACAGCTTGTCTCTTGTCAATCGCGCAAGCTTCACATATACATATTCGTAAAAATGAATATGAAAGCGAAAAGGATTCGCGCCATGCAACTCTCGCGCCCTGCAGACACCTACAACCCGCTCTATTTCCTCGCCTCGGTTGGGGCGGGGGGGCTGTCCGTCACCTTCTTCATGTACCTGATGTTCTGGGTGCCGCACCCGGGTCGCCCGGTGCCGATCTTCGAAGACCTGTTTGCGGTTATGCAATCGGGATCAATGGGGCTGAAACTCGCCGTCGTTGTCGCCTGGGTTGGCATTGCCGCGATGGTATTTCTGAACCTGAAATACCTTGTCTGGAACCTGAAGCAGTTTTCGGCCTTCAAGCAGACCGACGCCTATCAAACCCTGAAAAATTCCAACGCTGAAACCACCATTCTGGCGATGCCTTTGGCGCTGGCCATGTCGGTCAACGGCATGTTCGTGGCTGGGTTGGTGTTTGTGCCGGGCCTGTGGGTCATCGTGGAATACCTGTTCCCACTGGCGATGCTGGCCTTCCTTGCCATTGGCGTCCTCGCCCTTCGCATCATCGGCGATTTCCTGGGACGTGTGCTGACCAAAGGCGGCGTGTTTGATGTGACCGCCCATAACAGCTTTGCCCAGATGCTGCCTGCCTTTGCCCTGTCGATGGTGGCCGTCGGGTTTGCCGCCCCCGCCGCGATGAGCCACACCACCGCCGTCGTTGCCATTTCGCTGGTGGGGTCGACCTTCTTTGGCACCGCTGCCATCGTTTATGCGCTGGTCGCGCTGGTCACGGCCTTCAACTCGATGCTGCATTACGGCACGTCGAAGGAAAGCGCACCGACGCTGATGATCGTGATCCCGATCCTGACCGTGCTGGGCATCATGTTCATGCGCCAGACCCACGGGTTGCATGAAACTTTCGAGGTGCATTCCTCCGCCGCCGAATCCATGGTGTTCCTGGCCCGTCTGGTCACGATCCAGATCCTGTTCGCCGCCCTTGGTCTGGTGGTGCTGGCCCGCCAAGGGTATTGGAAAAGCTTTGTCTTCGGATCCGACACCTCGCCCGGGTCCTACGCGCTGGTCTGCCCCGGAGTGGCCCTGTCTGTGCTGACCCATTTCCTGCTCAATGCCGGCATGGTCAAGGCGGGTGTGGTCGACAAGTTCTCGCTGATCTACTGGGCGGTGAGTGCCATCGCAATTGCCCTGCAATTTGCCATGGTGGCGCTGGTGGTGCGGTTGAACAAACAGCATTTCGGGCGTGGCGCAGCCATCGTGCAACCTGCGGAATAAATCCAGATTGCAGCTTTCAGACGGGCGTCCAATGGGCGCCCGTTTTTACGTCACACCGCGCTTGCATCCCCCGCATCAAACCGCGACAGTGAGGGGCGAAGGATCAACGAGTTAAACATGCCATACCCCGAACCCAGTGAGACCGGCGAACACACGGGCGAACACACAGGCCATTGCCTCTGTGGGCGGGTGGAATTTGCCTATCACGGCACGCCCTTTCTGCAAGTTATCTGCCATTGCGACAGTTGCCGTCGCGCCTCGGGTGCGGCCACGGTGGGGTTTCTGGGGCTGAAAAATGATCAATGGCACTGGACGGGCGAAGCCCCCGCCAGTTTCGAAAGCTCGCCCGGCGTGAACCGATATTTCTGCCCGATCTGCGGCAGCGCTATCGGTTTTCAGGGCGATCACTACCCGGGCCAGTTTTATGCCCATGCCGCCGCCCTTTCGGATCCGTCGCATTTCACCCCGACAGCCCATGTGCATCATGATGAAATCCTGCCATGGGCCCGCCCCAATGACGACCTGCCCCGCCACCTGACCACCGCAGACCTGCTGTAAGGAAAAGACATGACCGACAAACCCGCCAAGCCCCCCGTTGACCCCGAACGCCACGCGATGAAAATGGCCAAGAAAAAGGCCGCACGTGACAAGATCATGGCCACCAAGACCGACAAAAAGGGCCTGGTGATTGTGCATACCGGCAAGGGCAAGGGCAAAAGCTCGGCCGCGTTTGGGATGATTTTCCGTTGCATTGCCCATGACATGAAATGCGCCGTGGTGCAGTTCATCAAGGGCGGCATGGATTGCGGCGAGCGCGATCTGATCAACGCCAGGTTTGGCGATATCTGCGAGTTCTACACCATGGGTGAAGGCTTTACCTGGGAAACCCAGGACAAGACGCGCGACACCGAAATGGCGCAGGCCGCGTGGGAGAAATCCAAGGAACTGATCCGCGACCCCGCCAATAAAATGGTGCTTTTGGATGAAATCAACATCGCAATCCGCTATGGTTATGTGGATGCAGCAGATGTGGTGGCGTTCCTTGAGACGGAAAAACCCGAGATGACCCATGTGGTCCTGACCGGGCGCAATGCCGCGGAAGAGCTCATTGAACTGGCGGATCTCGTGACCGAAATGGAGCTGGTGAAACACCCGTTCCGGTCGGGCATCAAGGCACAGATCGGGGTGGAATTCTGATCCCGAACCTGACTTTGGTCGATCCGCCCTATTTTGATTATGGGAGGATATTATGCCGAGATTTTACATGGCCTATCACGTGACCCGCGATGTCGAGGACCCCGCGGAACAGGCCGACCATCAGGCACGTTACCAGGCCTGGAGTGAAAAACACGCAGGTGCTCTGGTGGTGCCTGCGCAACCGCTTGGGCCACAATGGACCGTATCGTCGGCCGGGATCCACGAAGGGTTCGAAGGGTCGATGATGGGGTTTTCGGTGCTGGATGCGCCTGATTATGATGCCGCCATCGCAATCGCCAAAGAATGTCCATTCTGCGACATTGGCAACCTGCAAGTGGCGGAAATGATGATCATGCCCGGCACCGCGCCCGAGCAGGGCTGATCGCACCGGCACAGCGCAAAGGAAACGGGGCGGCGTCAGATCCGCCCCCTTTTTCTTGCTCAAAATACCTCCGCCGGAGGCACAGGCTCACAACGTGAGCCATCCCCAAGCCTGTCGACCGAAGGTCGTAATGGCGCGGGAGGCCCCCGCCTCTGTTCAGATCGCGTCGCGCAGCTTGGTCATCAGGCTGGTCAGGTTCGCCTCGTAACGTTCGCTGATCAACTGGCCTTCTTCGTCAAACTCCTTGCCGCTGCCGGCCACCGCAATTTCCGGGCCGATCACCAGGCGGGGCTGGAACGGGGTCATGGCGGCCACCAAAGACGCCTGTGCGCGTTCTCCGCCCGCCCGGCCCGCAGCGGCAGACATCAGGGCCACCGGTTTGCCTTCCCAAGGTTGCGGCCGCACCCGGCTGACCCAATCCAGCGCGTTCTTCAACACCCCTGTCAGCATCTTGTTGTATTCGGGGGTGGAAATGATCACCGCATCTGCTGCTTTGATCTGATTGACCAGGGTCATGACCGGGGCGGGGATCCCCTCGGCCTCTTCCAGATCGCCGTCATAAAGGGGAAGGTTCAGGTCGGCTTCGATGAACTCACACTCCCCAAACACCCGTGCTGCATTTCGCAACAACATCCGGTTGGTGGATCCTTTGCGCAGCGCGCCCGACAGTCCCAGCAAATGTACCATGGCAATCATCCCTCCTGTTCGCTGATCCGAACATGGCCACTTGGCGGGCAGGGTTCAAGACAGAGGGGGGGTGGCCTAATCATCCAGCGGATTCGATATTTCGATCAGGTTCCCGTCCGGGTCGCGCAGGTAAATCGACCGGATCGGCCCGGTTGCCCCCGTGCGCCGCACCGGCCCTTCCTCGATGGGGACCTCCAGAGCATCGAGATGCGGCTGCCATTCCTCCAGCCCGCGATCCGACAGGAAACACAAATCCGCCGTGCCAGGGCCGGGCTGCGCCGCTTTTGGGTCATAAGGCCCATCCGCCGGATGCAGATTGATCTTCTGCGCCCCGAAACACAGCGCCCACCTAGTGCTGCCATCCGCCGGGCAAAAGGACACCGCCCGCATCCCCATCACGTCCTCATAAAACCGGATCGTGGCTTGCAGGTCGCGCACCGTCAGGACAAGGTGGTCAAGCATGGACACTGTGGGCATGGGCGTCTCCGTCTCTGACCGCAGGCTGACAGGAGGGCAGAACGTATGCAAGACCCGACAGATGTCACGCCGGGAAACACGTTGGACGACGCACCGCATATACTGCGTGATGTGATGGATCCGGCCCGTGCGGCGGCGTTTTTCGCCGCCCTTGATCTTGGTCCCGCCCCTACCTCTGATGACCCCCTGCCGCCCTTCTTGCACCAGATTTATTTCTGGGACGCGCAGCCCCCTGCGAAGTTGGGCCGCGACGGGCATCCGCGTGTTGGCGGTCTGATCCCCGACATGGGTCTGCCCCGCCGCATGTGGGCGGGGGGGCGGCTGGCCTTTCACGCGCCGCTTCTGGCCGGGATCCCCGCCGAGAAACACAGTTTCGTCGAAGACACGCAGCATAAAGACGGCCGCACCGGCCCGCTTGGCTTTGTCACTTTGCGCCATGAGATCTGGCAGGACCACACGCTGAAGGTGACCGAATGGCAGGATCTGGTCTATCGGGAAGACCCGTCGCCCGATACGCCCCTCCCGACGCCACAACCCGCCCCGGTGGACGAAGAAACATCTGAGACGTGGCAGTTTCCCTCAACCCTGCTCTTTCGCTACTCCGCGCTGACTTTCAATGGCCACCGCATCCATTACGATCTGGATTATGCGCGCGATGTGGAAGGCTATGACGGGTTGGTGGTGCATGGGCCGTTGCTGGCGCAGCTTTTGATGCTCAAGGCAACGCGAGAGCTGGGCCCGCTGGCCGGGTTCCGCTTCCGCGCCATGTCTCCAGTTCTGCACAGCCAAGAGGCCACGCTGTGCCGCAAGGGGCAGGTCTTATGGGTGCGTGGCCATGACGGGCGGTTGTGTATGCTGGCCGAAGCGGAGCTTTAGGCGGGTGGCGCTTCAAAGGCTCGCCTCAACGCGGAACCGGTCCGGCACAGTGTCCGCCCCATCCAGCACCAGATCCGCCATGACCTCGGCCACTTTCGGGGCCATGCCAAAGCCGATCTTGAAGCCGCCATTTGCAATGAACTCGCCTTCGCGCCCCGGCCATTCCCCCAACATCGGTGCGCGAGATTTGGCGCGGGGGCGCAGGCCAGCCCAGCGTTCAATCACCGGGGCCGCGCGCAAGACGGGCATGACCTCACCGGCCTGACGCAGGATGTCCTCCAGCTGCTCGTCGGTCTGATCGGGGGACGTGTAGTCGCGTTCGGACGTGGACCCCACCGCCACCGTGCCATTGTCATGCGGCACAATCAGAACCGGCCCGGCTGCAATCTGCGCCATGCCACGGGCATCGAGCCCCAGCACAGCGGCCTGACCTTTCACCCCATTGCCCACCTGCTTTTCGCACTCCGCTGACAGGGCTCGCAATCCGGCCAGGCCGGTGGCCCAGATCACTTTCCCTTCTTTCGGTGCCTCGCCGATCACCACCTCTCCGCCCAACGCGCGAATGGCGCCCGCCAGCGCGTTACAGGCTGACCGTGGGTGAATGCGCGCGCTGAGCGTGTCGTGGATCACCAACCCGGTTTCCGTGCGCGGTGACCAATCGCCATCGGGGGCGTCCATCACCTCCCACACCGCTTTGCCCTGCCAGCAGTCCCGCGCAGTTCCTGCGCGTTCACGGGCCAGTTCCAACGCGCGCTCGGTGTCAATCGGTTGCAACCGTCCAACCCGGCCATAGCCGGTGGGCAGGCCCGAAAGCTCTGTCGCGCGTCCCCAGAACCCTTCGGCCATGATCAGGCTTTGAAACTGAAACTCCTTGATGTCGTTCCAGTTCTCCGGCGCGTGCGGCGCAAGCATCCCAACCACGCCGCCGGAACACCCCGCCGCAATACCGGTGCGCTCGACCACCCGGACCTTCGCGCCACGCAACGCGCAGGCAAACGCCACGCCCAGGCCAAACACACCGGCCCCCATCACGGTCACATCTACTGTTGCCAAAGCGGTGATCCTTCCCCATTTTCGCGGCACGTTCCCCCTCATAGGCGATCCGATGACACAGGACCAGACAGCAGATCTCACGTGGAAAGACGGGGCCATCCCCGTCGCGACCCGGTTTGACGACCCGTATTTCAGCCTGGAAAACGGGTTGGCGGAAACGCGGCATGTGTTTTTGGCGGGCAATGACCTGCCCGCGCGGTTTCGGCCCGGGTTCCATGTGGCGGAACTGGGGTTTGGCACCGGCCTCAATATGCTCGCAACCCTATTGGCGTGGCAGGCGGCGGACGCCCCGGAGGGCGTGCAGTTCACCTCGTTTGAAGCCTATCCGATGGCGGTGGAGGATGTGGCCCGGTCGCTGGAAGCGTTCCCCGACGCGCGTGCCGTGGCCGATCCGTTTTTAGCGGCCTGGGCCGAGGGGCAACGGGTGTTTGACGTGCATGGCCTGCGGGTCGAGGTGATCGAAGGCGACGCGCGCGACAGGCTCGCCACTTGGGAGGGAAAAGCGGATGCCTGGTTCCTCGACGGGTTTTCCCCCGCCAAGAACCCGGAACTGTGGGGCGAAGACCTGATGAAAGAGGTGGCCCGCCACACCGCCCCCAATGGCACGTTTGCGACATATACTGCCGCAGGTTTTGTGCGCCGCGCTCTAGACGCGGGCGGGTTTGACGTGGAACGTGTGCCAGGGTTTGGGCGCAAACGGCATATGAGCCGGGGTGTGCTGCGTCCCTGACCAAAGGCAACCAGAGATCGCGGCAACCAGACAAGGCGGGCAAGACATGGAACAAAACACCCGTTTGGGCATCTGGCTGATGATCGCCACCACCTTTGTCTTTGCCATGCAGGACGGGATCTCGCGCCATTTGGCGGGGGAGTACAATGTCTGGATGGTGGTGATGATCCGTTATTGGTTCTTTGCCGCGTTTGTGGTCTGGCTGACACGCCGGGCGGGCAGCCTGCGCCGCGCGCTGAAGCCCGCGAAACCGGTGCTGCAGGTCTTCCGGGGCGCGCTTTTGGCGCTGGAGATTTGCGTGACCGTGTTGGCCTTTACGCTGCTGGGGCTGGTGGAAAGCCACGCCGTCTTCGCCTGTTACCCGCTTTTGGTGGCGGCGCTTTCTGGGCCTGTTCTTGGCGAACGCGTGGGCTGGCGGCGCTGGGTGGCGATCGGTGTGGGGTTCATCGGGATCCTGATCATCCTGAAACCGGGTTTTGGGGTCTTTGCCCCCGCCGCCATCGTGCCCTTGATCGGGGCCGGGATGTTCGCGCTTTACGGGCTTTTGACCCGCTACGCCGCGCGGTTTGACAGCACACAGACCAGTTTCTTCTGGACCGGGATCACCGGGGCTGCGGTGATGACCGCGATTGGAAGCTGGTTTTGGGAGCCGATGAACCGCAGCGATTGGATCTGGATGGGGGTGTTGTGCCTGACCGGGGTGCTGGGGCATTGGCTGTTGATCAAATGCTACGAGGTCGCCGAAGCGAGCGCGGTGCAGCCCTTTGCCTATCTGCAACTGGTTTTTGTTTCGATCTTGGGTGTGGTCGTGTTTGGCGAAGTGATTGAACCCAATGTGGTCATCGGCGCCATTGTGGTTGTGGCGGCAGGCGTCTTTACCCTTCAACGCGCCCGCAAGACCGGGTAGGGGGCTTCGCTTCGCTTGGGAAGTGGCTTTGCCCGTAGAACCCCAAGACACCTCAATCAAGCAAAAGTAGGCGAGGCATCCCACTCATTTTCTGGTCAAAAATATCCCGGGGTGAGAGCGAAGCTCGAGGGGCAGCGCCCCTATCGCTTCAGCTCTTTCGACAGGCGCATGGGTTGAGTTTTGCCGGTCAGGCGGGCGCGATAGACGGGTAGGCTTTCGGTCACGCGCATCACGTAATTGCGGGTTTCGCGAAAGGGGATGTGTTCGATCCAGTCGATGATGTCAGTTGACGCCGCGCGAGGATCCCCAAACCGTTCTGACCAGCTGCGGGATCGGCCGGGCCCTGCGTTATAGCCGACCGCGATCAGCACCGGGTTGCCGTCAAAATCCTCGATCAGTTTCGCGAGATATTCCGACCCGAGCCTTGTGTTATAGGCCGGGTCTTCGGTGAGGCGAGCCTTGGAATATGAAATCTCCAACCGCTTTGCCATATCCTTCGCGGTGCCGGGCATGAGTTGCATCAAGCCGCGCGCGCCCACGCCCGAGACCACCACCGGGTCAAACTCGCTTTCGCGCCGGGCAATCGCCAGTTCCAGCGCACGCGGAACGCGTGGATTGCCACGGCCGATGTCTGGGGTCGGAAAGTAGGGACGGTGCAGCACCCAGCCTTGGCGTGCAGAATATTTCGCCAGCATCACCCGCAGGTGTGGTTCCTGCATCTTCTCGGCCCAGCCGGCAAGATGGCCAATTTCGTCGCGGGTCAGGCTTTCGGCCAGGTGCACGGTGAATCGTTCGGTCCAGTAAAGCTCGCCGGCCGCCTGCAACAGGCGGGCGGCCTGCATGACCGAGCTGTTCCAAAACCCCTGTTGGGCAAAATCGCGGTGGCGTTCGCGCCCGGTGAGGTCAGGGTCCATGCGGATGCCGGCCCGTTCGGCGGCCAGTTGGCCGTAGAAACTTGTCTGGTATTTGGCGCCAAAGGCATAGGCGTCTTTGGCTTCGGCGTCCTGCCCCAATGCGTCATGGGCACGGCCAATCCAGTATCCGGCGCGACCCAGAGAAATCGGCGTGAACACGCCGCTGCGGAAACGTTTGAAATGGGCCAGCGCGGTGGCCGGGTCGTTCAGCTTGCGCAGGGCGATATAGCCGGACAGCCATTCCAGATCATTGTGATTGTTGCCCTCGGCCAGCTGGTGTTGCGACGCCAGTTGATAGGCCAGCTTGTCCTTGCCATCGCGCATCGCCCAACGGGCCAGCACCCGGCGCCAACTGCCCCAGCGGTCAGGTTGTCCCAGCATCGCCAGTGACTTCGAGCGCTCCAACAGCAGGTCAGCTGCATCCTGATTGCGGCCTTTCCCCGCGCGCCACAGGAACCGCTCATAGGTAAGGCCCGGATCGTCCGCCAGTTCGGTTGGGATCGCTTCGATCAGGGCATCAACGCCGCCTTTTCCTCGGCGCAGCGCGATGCGCGCGCGGGCCAGGGCAGCCTGCCCCGAAGACAGAAGCGGCAACATACGTTCCGCATCCTTGCTGTTGCCACGCCACAGCATGTCATCGGTGCGCTTCCAGTGGTGATCTTTCAGGGTCTGACCATGGCGGGCCACGAAGGCCTCGTGTTCGTCCTGATCCATGGATAGGGTGGTCCAGGCAGAAATGAGCACCTCCGTCACGTCTGGCCGCCCCACCACCTTCAGGGCTTCGGCATATCGCAGCGCACCGCGCCCGGTTTGCGGGGGCTGTGCGGCGAAGAAATCAAGCACGGGTTGCGGGGGGCCGCCCCGCGGGATGTTGCGTTCGGTTTGTCGGCGCAAGAGCTTCAATCCCGGCCAGTCATAGCGCCGGGTCAGAAAGGCGCGGGCGTCGTCGAAGCTGCCTTCACCTTGTCGCAGTTGATACCAGGTGATGATATCGACTGCGATCTCACCCGCGTCACGTGCCTTGATATGGGCATCTTGCCACTTATCCGCGCGGGCCGCGGCAATTGCGGCCTTTAGGGCCTCGGTTTTTCCGGCGTCGGGGGTGACGGTTTCGGCCTGAATCGGTGACAGGCCCAGCCAAATAAACCCGGCCAACATCATCATTATGTGGTAAAATCGCGCAATCATGCCCAAAACCTAACCTTGGCCCGTATCAGATCAACACACATTCTTGGCATTTCGCCAGAACCCGGCTAGTTTCCGCCGCGTTTGCGGGGCGATTCATGTGACGGTCCCCGCCGGATTTGACGACAACAACAAAGGAGCGTGTCATGTTCAAAGGAAGTCTTCCTGCCCTGGTCACGCCGTTCAAGGACGGCGCAGTGGATTTTGACGCGCTCAAACGTCTGGTCAACTGGCAGATCGACGAAGGATCCAACGGGCTGGTGCCGGTGGGCACCACGGGCGAAAGCCCCACGTTGTCCCACGAAGAGCATGAGGCCGTGATCGAGGTGACGGTTGAGGCCGCCGCGGGCCGTGTGCCGGTGATTGCCGGTGCCGGGTCAAACAACACCGTTGAAACCCTGCGCTTCATGGAACATGCCGAGCGTGTGGGTGCGGCGGCTGGTCTGGTGGTGACGCCTTATTACAACAAGCCGACCCAGCGCGGGCTGATCCATCACTTCCGCACCGTGGCGGATGCGGTGGACCTGCCGATCGTGATCTACAATATCCCGGGGCGCTCGGTGGTCGATATGACCCCGGCCACCATGGGCGAGCTGGCCAAGCACAAAAACATCATCGGCGTGAAAGACGCCACCGGCGATCTGGCCCGCGTCTCCGCCCAGCGGATCACCTGCGGCAAAGATTTTGTCCAACTGTCGGGCGAAGACGCCACGGCCCACGGGTTCAACGCGCAAGGCGGGCAGGGGTGCATTTCCGTGACCGCCAACGTCGCCCCGCGCCTGTGTGCCGAGATGCAGGCCGCGACGCTGGATGGTGATTTTGGTCGGGCGCTGGAAATTGCCGACAAGCTGATGCCGCTGCATCAGGCGATCTTCATGGAGCCGGGCACCTGCGGGGCAAAATATGCGCTGTCGAAACTGGGCCTGTGCTCGGACGAAGTGCGCTCGCCGCTGGTGGGGCTGATGGATGAGACCAAATCCGCGCTGGACGCCGCGATGCGCCACGCGGGCCTGATCAACTGACCTGGTGAAGATACTGCGAAAAGGCGCTCCAACCGGGGCGCCTTTTTTTGTTTGGGGATGTGACCTAAGGCCAACCGTCGCCTGTTCCTCGCCCGCGTCTCATGCCAATGTGCAGGGAAAATTTTAGGAGAGCCCCCATGTCCGATATCCGCGACGGAGAAATTGCCCTGCCGTTTGACCCGGCAGATGAGCCCGGCCCCTCGGTGGCCTTCATTGGCCGCGTGCGCAGCCCGTGGGAAAAGGGTACGGCGCCGGGCAATATCTCTGGCGCGCGCGAGCGGGGTGGGGCGTTCGCCATTGAGCTGGACCCGCGCTACCTGCAGGGGCTGACGGGGCTGGAGGTCGGGCGCGACATTGTCGTGATGTATTGGATGGATCGCGGGCGGCGAGATTTGATTGTGCAAAACCCGCGCCACACCGATGGGACGCGCGGCGTGTTTTCCCTGCGCTCGCCGGTGCGGCCCAACCCGATTGCCTTGGCCACGGTCAGGATTACGTCTATCGAAGGCGCGCGGATTGGTATTGATGCAATTGACTGTTTCGATGGCACCCCGGTGGTGGATATCAAACCGTGGATTGCCAGCATTGATCAGCCACAGGACGGGCCCGAGGGCTAGACACTGCGCGCGCCAGCGCCTACATCCGCTTTATGGCTAAGAAAAAACCTGTAAAAGAAGATGGCAACTACAAGGTGATCGCTGAAAACCGCCGCGCGCGGTATGATTATGCGATCGAGGATGACATCGAATGCGGGATTGTCCTGCAAGGGTCCGAGGTGAAATCCCTCAGGACCGGTGGGTCAAACATTGCCGAAAGCTATGCGGCTGTTGAGGAAGGCGAGCTTTACCTGACCAACGCCTATATCGCGCCTTACAAACAGGCCATCACCTGGGGGCACCAAGAGCGGCGCAAGCGCAAGCTTCTGGCGTCGAAGCGCGAGATTGCCCGGATGTGGAAAGCCACCCAGCGCGAGGGGATGACCCTTGTGCCGATGGTCATGTATTTCAATCACAAGGGCCTGGTGAAGGTGAAAATCGGCATCGCCAAGGGTAAGAAAGCCCATGACAAACGCGCCACCGAAGCCAAGCGCGATTGGGGCCGCCAAAAACAACGCCTGCTGCGCCACGGCGAGTGATGGCTGTATCTTCTGCGGAAGACACGGATTTGAGGTGCGGTTGACCCAGGCCACGATTTGGCCCGTCTTGACCGATGCTGCGCTTCGCAAGAATGACTGCATTGGTGAGGTGCAGCCAAAAACGTGACAGATTCTCAGTCAGGTTTGCCAAGGGTTTGTATCCGGCCTGGCACCACCCTAAAGCGCGTTTTTCCTGGTCTCGATTGAGGTTACATTTGGGGACGGTTGCACCGCTTTCGGCCATTTGCTTGGGGCAACACCTGTCTCTCGCAGGAACTCCCGATTGAAATTGGATTTCGTGTTGAAGCCGCTTTCCAGCATCGCCTCGGTCACGCTCATGCCATTCTCGATCTGTTCGCAGGCATGACGGATGCGCCAGGAATTGATGTACCGGGATACATTTCTTCCGGTCGAGCGATTGACCGCCATGGACAGCCGCTTTTCTGGCAGGTGCAAACGGCGGGCAAGCCGTGCAAGCGTCAGATTGGGATCAAGGTGCATCGGCTCTCGCTTCAGGAAATCTTCCAGTTTCGCGATAATCTTGACATCTTCCTGACTGGTTTGCGGCGCGGGAGCAGGAGCAACCCGCCCCTCATCGCCTTCGGTGCCGGATGCAGAGGGGCTGCCGCTGAGCATTCCGACCAGGAGCAGCACAAGCGACGAGGACGCCGTGATCATCCAGCCGGTCCACCCTGCGTTCCCGGTGGCAAATGCCACGGCAATCAGAACATCGCTGACAGCCGAGGCTATCAGGGCCCATCCGAGGACCTGCCAAATCACTGCCGGAATATGCCCGGCATCCAAACGCGCCAGTGGCATATCAGATGCACCGCGCAACTGAAAAAGGATCGCGCACCCATAGCCTGCAAAAACAAGCGGTATGATGACATCGGTCGTTTCGGGCGCAAAAATCCGGCAGAATAGCGTGAACGCCGGAGCCGCAAGGTGGACAGCCATCGCACGCAGGGACAGACGGCTGACCAGCGCATCCTGAAACGTGACCCACGCCAGTGACGGAACGAGTGTGGCGCTGACCGGTAAGACAGGTCGCAGCCATTCAACGCCATACCCCCCAACAAATGTGACAAGCGAGGACTGCACAGCGCAGGCGACAAGGAACGTCACAAGGAGCGGCCGCCCCCTGGACAGGAAGGTGCGTATGGCAAGATAGCCAAGAACAAGGGCGACGAAGGCAGGGATCGGAAGCATGGGCATAGCGCGAGTATCGTCCGAAAACCGGATCATGACGACCTGAATCCCGAAAAAAGGACGCGAGGACGTCCGTTTTCTCGCATCCGTTGGGCAGCGTTCAAAACGGAGGTTCCCATGAAACGTCTTGCTCTTCTCTCAATTCTTGCGCTGTCCCATGTTGCACCTGCAGCGGCGGACATGCTTCCGGGCTATGACCGGTTCGACCTGATGGCTGATCACCGGGCCCGGCCCGTCGCTGCCTCGATCTGGTATCCAGCGGCGAACCCGACTTACCGGGCCCCGGTAGGGGATGGTCCGATCTTCGATCCCACCTTCGCCTTCGTTGGTCCTGCCGTTGCCGAGGGAGAGCACCCGCTTGTGCTGCTGTCGCATGGATCAGGGGGCAATTCAGATAGTCTCGGCTGGCTGACCAGCGGACTTGTGGCGCGGGGCGCCATCGTGCTGGCCGTCAATCACCCCGGATCCACCAGCGGGGACAGCTCTCCTCGCCGGTCCGTCGATCTTGAAGCGCGGGCGAATGATCTGTCAGCCGCGCTCGACATGCTGCTTTCGGACCCTGCTTTCGCGCCCTTCATCGATCAGGATCAAATCGGCGCCATCGGTTTTTCCTTGGGTGGTACGACCGCGCTTGGCCTTGCCGGTGTTCGCTTCGATGGCTCGGTTCAGGATGCGAACTGTACAACGGGACCCGATGCCGCTGACTGCGTGTTCTTCCGGCTCGGGGGGGTGCGGTTTGCAGACCATCCCGGATACGCGGCGGATACGCGGGATCCGCGTATCACAAAGGCCGTGGTCGTTGACCCTGGGTTCGGAGGCTCCGTCGTCCCCGATAGCCTTGAAAACGCGCTTGCTGGAATGACGCTCATCAACCTTGGCGATACAGATCGTTTAGCCGCAGCCGATGTTGGGCCGGACGGAAACAACCTCGCAAACCGGCTGCTTGATGCGACTTACATCGAGATTGCCCCAGCCAAACATTTCACTTTTTTGGGCACATGTAAGCCGCGTGCAGCGGAACTTCTTCAAGAGGAAGGTGATGATCCGATCTGCACCGATCCCGAAGGGGCAGACCGGGCCGCTGTTCACGGCCAACTCATTGACGCCATTGCTACAGGCTTAGGCCTCTAGCCCAATCGGCTTCCTGTCCATTGGGTACGTTTGCGGCCTCCGGTTTCAACGCCTGGAGGTCGCGCGGCGCGGCCAAAATGCAACCGTTTCTGTCGCAAACGAAAACGACCTTTTTTACCCCCTCATTTCCTGAAGAAGCCATTGGCATAGCCGCAGCGAAATGGCACGCTATCCGCATAGTCGTAGCAAAGACCATTTCTCAAGCGCGCAATGCCAAAGGGGTGAGGTTTAAACCAACCCAAACCCCGCATAAGGCAGGAAGCGCACCGGATCGCCAGGGGTGATGTCTTGCGCCTCATCGGGCAGTTCCACAAGGCCTGTGGCCCAGGCCAGCCCCGAAATGCGGCCCGATCCTTCGGATTTGAACGCTTCCACCCGGCCATCCTCTCCAATGCGGGCGCGCAGGTATTCGCGGCGGCCTGCTTTTTTCTTTTTCGAAAACGCGGCGGGCAGGGTCATGGGTGTGGGGTCCAGCCAATCGCCCCCGGCCAGTACCGAAAAGGCCGGGCGGGCGAAGATCAGCGTGGTGACAAGGGCCGCGACCGGGTTTCCGGGCAGGCCAAAGACGGGCGTGGCATGACCCGTTTTGTTGGGCCATTGTGCCAGCGCCAGCGGCCGCCCCGGTTTGATCGCAATGCGCCAATGATGCAGTGACCCGTTGTCCTTGAGCAGGGCCGAGACGTGATCCTCGTCCCCCGCCGACGCCCCGCCGGAGGTCAGGATCACATCGGCCTTCTTGGCCCCTTCATCAAAGGCCGCGCGCAACGCGTTGCGATCATCGGCCACATGGCCCAGATCAACGGGCGTATAGCCCCAGGTTTCTGCCAACGTCAGCAGCATCGGTCGATTGGCATCAAAGGTGCGCGCCACGTCCATCGTGCTGCCCGGTGCGGCAAGCTCGTCCCCGGTCGACAGCACGCCGACACGGAGCATTTTGCGGGTTTCAACCTCGGCCAGCCCCAAGGCAGACAACAGCGCGATATCCGGTGCGCGCAGCTTGTGGCCCATCGGCAGCGCCAGTTCTCCGGCATCCACATCCTCGCCTGCCGCGCGGGCATTGGCGCCGGGCTTGGGGGCAGAAGGGAAGCTGACAGTGCCGTCGCCCAGCGTCACATCTTCTTGCAGCACAACGGTATCTACCCCGTCGGGCAACAGCGCGCCGGTCAGGATGCGGATTGCGTGACCCGCGGGCACAGAGCCCTGATACGGCCCGCCCGCAGCGGCCCGCCCGTCCAGAAGGGGCAGGGTGATCGGGGTGCCTGCGGGAAGGCCTGCATGGGCAAATCCATAGCCATCCACAGCGGAATTGGCCCCCGGAGGATTGGCCCGCATCGCCATATGGTCTCGGGCCAGAATACGACCGCGCGCCTGATCGGTGGGGACGGTTTCTACGCCTGTCACCGGGGAAAGGCGATCTCGCAACGTGGTCAGCGCCTCGTCCACCGGGGTCCAATGCACGCCGGGGGGCAGGGCGAAACAGTCGTTTTTCAGGCCCGTGGTTTTCCCAATGGTTTGCGGTGTCGGACGTGGGGTGATACCGGTCTCTTCAGCGATGAAGTCGGCAATCGCCATGGTGTCATCCAGATCAAACAGCGGGCAGGGCAGGTTGGTGGGTGTGTGGTCGGCGGCCACGGCGCGCACGGTTGTGTTTTCGCGCGCGATCAACGGCTGGCCGGTCTCAGTGCGGCAGGCTTCGATCTTGGGATGGCCCGCCGATTTGAACCCTTCGACCAGCACAAGATCGCAAGGCTGCAGGCGTTTCAAAAGCGCGTCGAGATCAGGTTTGGGGGTGTCCCTAAGCTCGTGCAGCTGGGCAATGCGGGTGTCGCTGACCAGCAAAACCTCTTGCGCGCCCGCGATGCGGTGGCGATGGGTGTCCGTTCCGGGCTGTTCCAGATCCACGCCGTGATGGGTGTGTTTGATGGTCGAGACCACCAGCCCGCGCGCGGTGAACTCTGCCACCAGCCGCTCCACCAACCCGGTTTTGCCGGAGTTCTTCCAGCCGGTGATGCCAAAGATGCGGGCCATATCAGCGGGCTCCTTTCAGAAGCGTTTCGGCGGTTGCCAGATCGTCCGGTGTGTTGACGTTGAAAAACGGATCAAACGGGTCCGGGGCATAGGGGGCCAGGGCCGCGCCGTGTTGGTCCGTCCACAGCACCACCTTGCGCAACCCGCCCGTCAACGCCGTGCGCAGATCCTCGCGCAGGGCGACCGGCCAGAGGCCAAAGGTGGGCTGGCGCATCGCGCTCCGGTCCGGGTCATGGGTGGCGGCCAGCGCGATGGGGGAGCCCTCGGCTTCGGAGGCGCAGGTAAGGCGGGACGCCAGATCGGTTGGGAAAAACGGCGTGTCGGCGGCGGCGGTCAGGATATGGGTTGCACCCTCGCCTGCGGCCCAGTCCATCCCCGCGAGCACGCCTGCAAGCGGGCCCGCGAAGCCGTCGATGCTGTCGGGCAGGATGGGCAGGCCGGTATCGGCAAAGCGGGCGGCGTCGCCATTGGCGTTCAGCGCCATGCGGTCCACCTGCGGGGCCAGACGATGGATCACATGATCCAGAAGCGTTGAGCCGCCCAGGGTCAGCCGTCCTTTGTCCAATTGCTGATCCTCACTGCCGCCCATCCGGGTGGCCAACCCGCCTGCCAGGATCACACCGTAGAGTTTCATGAGGTGGCCTTTCGGCTGGGGGGCGGAAAATTGCAATTTTCCGAGGCATTTTCTTCGAAGAAAATGGGTGTGCGGTGCGGGGTCATGTGCTTCCCTTCCGGCGGTGTTTCTTTTCGTCCGGGGCGGCGTGGGCTGGGTCCATGTCGCGGATCAATCGGTCGGCGCCGGAGAGGCAAGTGAACCGCTGGCCGCGCATCCGGCCGATCAGGGTCAGGCCGATCTCTTGTGCAATCTCGACCCCCCAGGCGGTGAAGCCAGAGCGGGACACCAGGGCGGGGATGCCCATCTGTGCGGTCTTGATCACCATCTCGGAGGTCAAGCGTCCGGTGGTATACAGGATCTTGTCCGCGCCCGCGACGCCCTCCGCCCGCATCCAGCCCGCCACTTTGTCGACCGCATTATGCCGTCCGACATCCTCCATGTAGACCAGTGGTCGGTCTTCCTGACACAACACGGTGCCGTGGATGGCGCCCGCTTCCAGATACAGCGATGGGGTGCGGTTGATCTTGTTGGCGAGCGTATAAAGCCAGGAGGTGCGCAGTTCGGTCTTGGGCAGGGTCAGCCCCTCCAACCCCTCCATCATGTCGCCAAAGACCGTGCCCACCGCGCAGCCCGAGGTGCGGGTTTTGCGCGCCAGCTTGTCCTCGAAATCGGTTTCCATCGCGGTGCGCACCACGACGATGTCCAGATCCTCGTCATACTCGACGCCGGTGACTTGATCGTCGTCGCGCAACATCCCCTGATTGCGCAAAAACCCCATCGCCAAGTAATCGGGATAATCGCCAATGGTCATGGCAGTCACAATTTCGCGGCTGTTGAGAAAGATGGTCAGTGGGCGTTCTTCTACCACATTGGCGGTGACCTCATTCCCATGCTCATCCTGCCCGATCACCGCGCGGGTCAGGCGGGCGGCAGTGGGATCCGGGGCGATAATGTAATCCTTGGTCGGGTCAATTTGTGACATATTGCGTCCTTGCAAAGCCCGCGGAAAGGTGCCGGGGCCATTCTTGCTCTTGCCCCTCAGAGGGTTATCGGCAATTTAGGGGCTGATGAGCAAACCTGTCACCCCCAAAACCGCCTTTCTGCGCGGAGCGCGCGACGCGCTGCCCTTCATCCTTGTGGTGGGGCCATTTGCGCTGCTCTTTGGTGTGGTCGGGGCCGAGGCCGGGTTGAACCTGGCCGAGATCATGGGGTTTTCCGTTCTGGTCATCGCGGGGGCGTCGCAGTTTGCCGCCCTGCAGGTGATGAGCGAAAACGCCCCGACGCTGATTGTCATCCTCACGGCACTTGCGGTCAACCTGCGTATGGCGATGTATTCCGCATCCCTGACACCTTATCTTGGCAAGGCCCCCATGTGGAAACGCGGGCTGGTGGCGTATTTCATGGTGGATCAGGCCTATACGCTGTCGCAGATCAAGTTCGAGATGGAGCCTGAATTGTCCGGCTCTGCGCGGTTTGCCTATTACCTTGGGACCGTAGTGCCAATTGCGCCGTTTTGGTACGTGCTGACCTATGTTGGGGCGGTGGCCGGAACGCAAATCCCGCCGGAATTTGCGCTGGATTTTGCCCTGCCGATCACCTTTATCGCGATGATCGCCCCGGCGCTGCGCACGCTTGCGCATATCGCGGCGGCCGTGACCTCGATCATCGTGGCGCTTCTGATGGCCTGGATGCCCTATGGCACGGGACTTCTGGTGGCGGCGACGCTTGCGATGATTGTTGGTGCGCAGGTTGAATTGTGGATGGCGCGGCGGGCAGATCGGGGGGCGCAAGCATGAGCTATTCGCACCTGTCAATTTGGGTGATCATCATCGGCATGGCCATTGGCAGCTTCCTGATCCGGTTCAGTTTTCTGGGTCTGATTGGCGACCGCCCGATGCCCGATTGGGTGCTGCGGCATTTGCGCTATACACCCGTGGCGGTGCTGCCGGGCCTGGTGGCGCCATTGGTCTTTTGGCCCGAAGCCACCGGCGGCACGACCGACCCGGCGCGACTTGCGGCCGCCTTGGTCACGCTGAGTGTCGGGTATTTCGGTAAAAACGTCCTTGCGGCGATCCTGTGCGGGGCGGCCACGCTTTACGGGATGATCTACCTGCTGGGATAACGTGGCCCGTTAGACATCGGGCGGACCGCTTTTGGGCGGAATACCCTCGCATGTGTTCAGCTCTTTCATCGCGGCTTCAATCCATCTGCGAAACACCTGGATCTTGCGCGCGTTGCGCCGATGGTCAGGGTAGACCAGCCAATAGGCGTTGTCATCTGATCCCACCAAATCAAAGGGTTGCACCAACTCGCCGCTGCTCAGGGCGTTTGCGAAAAAGGCCGGGGTGAGAATGGCGACCCCTTTCCCGGCAATTGCGGCCTGCCCCTCGACCACTTGTGATCCGAATTTGCCAATGGGGGTGATGGGTTTTGCCTGCCCGGTCACCCCCGCCTCAGACAGCCAGACATCCCACCACGGATCGGTTGGGTCCAGAATGGGCAGCTTCAGGATGTCGGATGGTGTTTTGAGCGGTGCTGCGCCATTGAGCAGGTTGGGGCTGAGCAGGGGGGTGAAGCAATGCCTTAAAAGCAGATGCTGGCGCACCCCTTCCCACCCGCCTTTGCCAGCGCGGATGGCCATGTCGAACCCGCCATTTTCCAGATCCACAATCTGCTCACTGATCTCCATGCGCACCGAAATTTCTGGATGGGCCTGTTGAAAATCCGCAAGGCGCAGCCCCAGGATGTTCACCGCAAAAGTGGGCAAGACGCTGATCGACAGGGTTTCCTGCGTCTGGCCTTGTGCCTTGGAATAGGCATCTGCCAGCAGATCCAGAGCGCGGGAGGTATCGGGCAAGAAGCCTGCGCCGATTTCAGAAAGTGTGACCCCCCGGACCTGTCGATGAAAGAGCGGTGCGCCGATCCGGTCTTCCAATAGTTTGATCTGATAACTCACTGCGGCCTGTGTCATGCCCAACTCGCTCGCTGCGAGGGTGAAGTTTTGATGACGGGCGGCGGCTTCAAACACACGCACCGCAGCCAGCGGGGGAAGATTGCGTTTGGGCATCCATCAAAACTCCTTATGCCTTGGTGTGCGACATTGATTGGTCAACACTTGGAAAATGCTCCATCTACACAGTCTAAACACGCGTTAGGAGGCTGAGATGGATGTTATAATGAAAACCACGACAAAGCCACATGATGGCGTGTCATATAAACCCCTTATCGCGAGGCTCTCTGGGCGCATGCGTAAATGGCGCAGCCGCCGACGGGATGCGGATGATCTGCCAGATCATCTCAGAAGAGATATTGGTTTAAGCGATCCCCATTGCAGGCGGCGTGAATTTAACCACAAACCGACGTATTGGCTGCCATAGACAGGTGCCGCAGACGCCGTTTGTCCTTGGTCAGGATCAGGTGTCAGGCAGGGCGTCCAAAGGCAGGCCGGTCGCCAGGATCTGATTGTTCATATGCGGATCATCGTCATAGTAGGTTTCTTCCACGACGCCGGGTTTGGCCGCCAAATAGCTGCTGAGCGCCTTGGGATTCCACTTGTCCGGCGCGTCTTCAAATCCGGGTAAGCGGCGCAGGATGGCCGCAATGGATTTGGCGCAATGGGCCTTGGGCACCGCACCGTTTTGTTCGACCAGTCGGATCGCCAGTTCGGCCACCTGCGGGCTGACCACGATCTCTTGCCGGATCACGCGATAGGTGATGCGGGCGTGGTAGTCGATGTAGAAATCCACGACACCCGGCGTGATGCCGTAATGCACATCGTGGCGTTCGGGAATACGGGCATGACCCCAGGTGCCGGCGGGATCAAACAGGACCCGTTCATGTCCGTTGATCATCAGCGCCGAATGCGCGCCAGACCCGCTGCGGTTCGAGATCACGGTGAAAAGGGTCAGTTTGGTGGGACCTTCGGCGCGATAAGCGGCCTTTGTGACCGCCGCATCACTGGCCCAGATATTATCGGCCCCGCCGCAGGCCGTCAGCCCCCCGGTCAGTGCCAGCGCCAGCAGAATACGCCGCATGTCTACCCCCCACCAAATTACATGTTAGGTGGGCTTATGCGCCCACGATGGCAAGGAACACCAGAAACAGGATGATTGCAATCGAAGACCGGACGCAGACTTTGATAAAACCATCATATGTCTTTTCCTGCGCGCTTGTGTCCATCGAGCCCATTTCATGTTCAGCCATTTTGCATGTCCCTGTTCTTTTGAATCACGTGTTAAGTTTCCGATTAACGGATTTTGATGGGGCTGTCACCTGTCGAGGGGGCTTGCCGGCGTGTGAAAAAGAAAAAACCGCGTGTCGCAAACAGAACAGTTGAAACCCTGCGTACTTGCCAAGCTCTGAAGCGAAGCACTGGCAAAAGCCGCGGGAAAACATGGAGCGTCACATGAAAATCGGATTTATTGGGTTGGGCAATGTGGGCGGCAAGCTCTCTGGATCGCTGCTGCGCAGTGGCGTGGATCTGATGGTTCACGACCTGAAGGCGGATCTTGTGGCGGGAAAAGTGGGCGATGGGGCCAAAGCCGCCGAAAGCCCGGCCCGGATGATGCGCGATTGCGATGCGGTGATCACCTGCTTGCCGTCCCCTGCCGCGTCCGATGCGGTGATGCGCGAGATGTTGCCAGAGGTGCGTCCCGGCAAGATCTGGATGGAGATGTCCACCACCGATGAGGCCGAGGTGAAACGGCTGGGGGCCAAGGTGATGGATGCCGGGGGCGCCGCGGTGGATTGCCCGGTCTCGGGCGGGTGTCACCGGGCAGATACCGGCAATATCTCGATCTTTGCGGGTTGTGATCGCGCGACCTTTGACCGGGTCTTTCCCCTTCTCACCATCATGGGACGGCGCGTTTTGCACACCGGGGATCTGGGCACGGCGTCTGTTCTGAAAGTGCTGACCAACTACCTTGCCACCGTGCATTTGGTGGCAAACGCCGAGGCCCTGGTCACCGCCAAGGCGGCGGGCATGGATCTGAACACGGCTTACGAGGCGATCAGGATCAGTTCGGGCAACTCCTTTTCCCATGAGACCGAAAGCCAGGTGATCCTGAACGGATCGCGCGACATTTCCTTCACCATGGATCTGGTGAAAAAGGACATTGGCCTGTTTCAGGAGATTGCCGAACGCCATGATGTGCCGCTGGACATCAGCCCGCTGCTGATCAGGATCTTTGACGATGGCATCGCGCGGTATGGCGACCGCGAGCTGTCGCCCAATATCATCAAACGTCTGGAAGAGGCTACCGGTTTGGACATCCGCGCGCCGGGGTTCCCGCCGGAAATGGTGGATGATGAACCGGAGGAGCCGGGGTATGAGGTGGTGCCAACGGGTCGCGCAGCAGCTGAATGACATCCAATTGACAATCAGGCCCGGTATTGCGAGGCGTGTGGACAAACAAAGCCGGACCCAGATATGACCACCGCCGCCGCCTCCCCCGTATCGCTTTCGACACTATTTCACGCGTTTTTGCGCATCGGTATCCTGTCCTTTGGCGGCCCCGCCGCGCAGATTGCGCTGATGCACAGGGTGCTGGTCGAGGAGGAAGGCTGGCTGTCAGAAGCGCAATATCTCAATGCGCTGAGCTTTTGCATGCTCTTGCCCGGCCCCGAGGCGATGCAGTTGGCCACCTATTCCGGTTGGCGGCTGCGTGGAGTGGTCGGCGGGCTGATCGCAGGGTTGCTGTTTGTCCTGCCCGGCGCCGCGGTGATCTTTGTACTGGCGGCTCTTTACGTCAGCTACGGCGAGTTGCCGCTGGTGGCCCTGCTGTTTCTCGGCGTGAAATCGGCGGTGTTGATCATTGTGCTTGAAGCGCTGTTGAAGGTCGCCAAACGCGCGCTTCATGGGCTGGATCGCTGGGTCCTCGCGGGGCTGGCTTTTGTAGGCATTTTCTTTCTGTCGCTGCCTTTCCCGCTGATTGTGATCGGGGCGGGGATCTATGGCGCAGTGACGGCCTCTGGCCTGGTGGCAGAAAGCGACCTGCCACGCCACAAAACCCGCAACACACTCGCCACCATTGCGATCTGGCTGGTGATCTGGCTGGTGCCGCTGGCCGCGCTGGATCTGTTTGCGGGCCAGACCATCCTGCCGCAGATCGGCGCCTTCTTCTCAAAACTCGCGGTGGTGACGTTCGGTGGCGCTTACGCGGTGCTGGCCTATATGGCGCAGGATGTGGTCACCGGGTTTGGCTGGCTGACGGCGGATGAGATGCTCGATAGTCTGGGTCTGGCGGAAACCACGCCGGGGCCGCTGATCCTGGTCACGCAATTCGTGGGCTTTATCGCGGGCTTTCGCGAGGCGGGGTTCGGTATGGCCATTGCCGCCGCCAGTGTCACACTTTGGGTCACCTTCGTGCCCTGTTTCCTGTGGATTTTTGCGGGCGCGCCCTATATCGACCGCATCGCCGAGCAGCCCCGCCTGAAAGGGGCCTTGTCCGCGATCACCGCCGCCGTGGTGGGGGTAATCCTGAACCTCTCGGTCTGGTTCGGCCTCAATGTTCTGTTCCAAGAGGTCACACGGACCGATTGGGGAATGCTCACCCTTTGGACGCCCGACATTGCCAGCCTCGACGGACGCGCGCTGACGCTGACGGTGCTCTGCGGCATATTGCTCTTGCGGTTGAAGCTAAGCCTTGGTTGGGTGCTTGGTCTTGCGGCTGCAGGGGCTGTTTTATTGGGGCAGATTGGGTGAAGATCACCCCTCCGCCGCCGCATCCTCTGCCTGATCTTCTTCCAACTCAGCCGCCAGACGGAACCCGATCCGCTTGGGGGCTTCGGCCTCGACCGCGACAGGCAGGGCGCGCAGCATGACCGACAGCTGGCTGACATGCTGGATCAACTGGGTGCGCGAGCCGGTTTCGTCCGAGCCATAGAAGGTGATCACGTCGGGGTCAAAAAACCCGATGCCTTCGATGCGCAACACGCCTGCGTCACCGCCGGTGAACCCCATCGCCACCTCATGTTCATTGTCCAGCTGTTCCTCGAAATTCTTGATGTAAAGGATCAGCCGTTCATAAGCCCATTGTGCCGGGGATTTCTGTTCGACCGGGGTTTCCGCGACCTTTTTGGGCAGCGGCTGGTCCTCAACCACCACCGGGGCGTTTTCAGAACATTTCGCGGCGTGTTTCTTGGGCTGAAAACTCGGTTGAACATTGGGGGCTTTGGTCATGATCCTCACTCATTCCTTCACAAAAGGCGTTGCACGGGTCCCTTTGTGCCACAGCGTTTTACCGCCGTCACGTCGCGATTTTGTGATGGGGTTTGTGTGGGGTCGCCAGCAGGCGTAGAATATGGTTAATCGCTGGGGGAGCAGAGGAGAGGGCAGCGTATGCGCCTTGCGGAATTTCACACGACACGATTGGCGGTGCGCCATTGGGCTGATGATCTGGCCGACCCGTCTGATCGGGCATGGGTTGAACGCGGTGTCAAGGCGTTGCTGACGCCCAAAGTTCTATCGCCCCTGCCACCCTCGATGCAGTTGGATGACACCCCGGCGGCTCTGTCGCACTGGATTGATCACCGGGCCGAAGAAAGTGATGTTTACCTGATCTCGATCCGCGCACCAGAGACAGGCAGCGGGCGGTTGATCGGGTTGATGATCCTGGTGGATCTGTCCGGCGATGATGAGCTGGCGCAGATGCATCTGGGGTATCTCTTGGCCGAACAGGATTGGGGGCAGGGCTATGCCACTGAAATGCTCACCGGGTTGGTGGATGTGTTGCACGAACTTGCCCCCCTGTCGGTTGTTGCAGGTGTCGGCCATGACAACCCGGCCTCGGCCCATGTATTGGAAAAGGCCGGGTTCAGGAACAACCCGGCCCTGTCCTGCGACGAGACAGATATGTTCGTTCAGGTGTTTGCCTGAGAGGCCAGCCGCTGATCAGACCTTCTGCCACAGCCACGCGCCATCGTCACGGCGGCTGCGGGTCACGCGGCCGTCATGCAGCAGGTGGTTCAAATGGCCCACCGCCTCGACCAGCGCCAACCCATATTCGCCCGCCCCGATTTTGCGTTTGAACAGCGGCGGGAAACATTCGCCTGCCACATGGGGTATTTCCAAAAACGCTTCCAAACGGTCCAGAGCGTGATGGTGGTTCTGGATCAATTGCTTCATCCGCGTGGGCAGGCCGGTGAAGGGCAGCTTGTGCCCGGGCAGCACCAGCTGCGTGTCGGTGGCGTGAGCGGACAGGCGTTCGCAGGCCTCCAACCAATCGCCCACCGGGTCGGCTTCGGGTTCGGTGGCATAGACGCCAAGGTTCGGGCTGATCGTCGCGAGGAGCTGATCCCCGCCGATCACCAATTCGCCATCGGTCGACCACAGCGTCGCGTGTTCCGGTGCGTGGCCATTGCCGATATGCACCCCCCAGTCACGCCCGCCAAAATGGATCTGTGACCCTTCTTTGATGCGCTTAAAGCCCAGCGGCATGTCGGCCACGATGTCGGCATAGTTGAACGGGCGCTCAGATTTGCGCTGTTCCAGCACCTCCGGGTCCATGCCTGCCGCCTGCCAATAGGCGATGGTCTCATCGACCGGCACCATCTGTTCATCGAGCAGCAACATGCGCGAAAACAGCCATGCCGTGCGGGTGGTGACCAGTTCCGCCCCCATATCGCGCTGGAACCAGCCCGCAAGCCCCACGTGATCCGGGTGGTGATGGGTGACAATCACGCGCACCACGGGTTTCCCGCCCAGGGGCCCTGCCAGCAGGTTTTCCCAGATCCGCCGCGTCTTTCCGGTGTCAAACCCGGTGTCGACAATGGTCCAGCCTTCGGGGTCCTCAAAGGCGAAGACATTCACGTGATCCAGTGCCATGGGCAGCGGCAGGCGCATCCACAGCACGCCTTTTGCCACCTCCACCGCCTCACCTTCGCCGGGGATGTCCGGGAAGGGGAAGGTCAGTGGCGCGCTCATGAAGCGAGGTCATCCGGGGTAAGCGCGTAAAGACCGGCGGCCCCCGCGCGGGCCTGGGCAAATTGCGCCACATGCTCCGGCAGCAGGCGGTTGATGTGGAACCGGGCGAGTTCGGTGCGCGGACCCTTGCCGCCTTCGGCAATCGCGGCCTTCAGGTGGTAATGCGCGCCCAGCACGCGGGCAAAGCCCATCAGGAAGGGCACGGCGCCCGCAAACCGGTCTTGCATATCGGTCTGCTCCACCTGCCATTCGACAGTTTCGCGCAGGTCTTCGGCGGCCGACCAAACGGCCTCGGACATGTTCGGGAACTCAGCCCGCGCGCCTTCGGCCTGCGCTTCGATTTCATCAAGCAGACGGAATGCAGCCTCGCCGCCGTCCATCATTTTGCGGCCCACAAGGTCCATCGCCTGAATGCCATTGGTGCCTTCGTAAATCGCGGTCACGCGCACGTCGCGCAGATATTGCGCCGCCCCGGTTTCTTCGATGAAGCCCATGCCGCCATGCACTTGAATGCCCATGTTCGACACGTTGATCCCGGTTTCCGTACCATAGGCCTTGACGATCGGGGTCAGCAGCGCGGCGCGCGCTTTCCATTCCGCGTCACCCGTGGCCCGCCCCATATCAATCGCTTTCGCCAGCGACATGGCCATGGCGCGGGCGGCAAAGAGTTCCGCTTTCATCTGGGTCAGCATCCGGCGCACATCGGCAAAATCGACAATGGTGCCGTTGCCATCCTCGCCCAGCGGCGTGCGGCCCTGCTTGCGTTCCATCGCATAATCCAGCGCCTGCTGGAACGCGCCTTCCCCCGCACCATAACCCTGAACACCCACCCCCATACGGGCATTGTTCATCATGGTGAACATCGCGGCCATGCCTTTATGCGGTTCGCCAACCATCCACCCCTTGGCGCCTTCAAAGCTCATCACAGCGGTCGGGCTGCCATGCAGGCCCATCTTGTGTTCCAGGCTGACCACGCGCAGCGCGTTGCGCTCGCCGGGATTGCCATCCGCATCCGGGATCAGCTTCGGCACCAGAAACAGAGAAATCCCCTTGGTGCCAGCGGCCCCATCCGGCAGACGTGCCAGCACCAGGTGGCAGACGTTTTCAGTGATGTCATTGTCACCCCAGGAAATGAAAATCTTCTGGCCGGTGACCGAATAGGTGCCATCGCCATTGTCCTCGGCCTTCGACGACAAAGCGCCCACATCCGACCCGGCCTGCGGTTCGGTCAGGTTCATCGTGCCCGCCCATTCGCCGGTGATCAGCTTGGGCAGGTAGAGGTTCTTGAGGTCGTCCGAGGCATGATGCTCCAACGCTTCGATCTGGCCCTGCGTCATCAGCGGGCACAGCTGCAGCGACAGGCAAGCGGCCGACATCATGTCATTCACGGCGGTTTGCAGGGTCAGCGGCAGGCCCATGCCGCCATATTCCGGATCCGCCGCCATGCCGATCCAGCCGCCCTCGGCAATCGCCTTATACCCTTCGTCAAACCCGGGTGAGGTGCGCACCACGCCGTTTTCCAGCCGGGCGGGCGTCAGGTCGCCATTGCGGTTGAGAGGTGCCAAAACCTCTTCACACATCTTGGCCGCCTCGGTCAGAACGGCCTGCGCCATGTCGGCGGGGGCTTCGGCAAACAGCTCCGTTTCCGCGATCTGGTCGTACCCGATCACGTGATCAAACAGAAACTGGAAATCTTCGGTGGTGGCGCGATAGGGCATTGTCCGTCCTTTTCGGGCTGGTAAGTAAGGGCCTGAGCAATCCATACTGAACGTGACCCACGTGCAAAAGAGGGCAAAAGGAAAACGCAGCGTCATGAAAGCGGCAATCGAAACAGAGCTTCTGGCGGGGGATGCGCCCGGGATCGCCCGCGCGGCAGAGCTGTTGCGCGCCGGGGGGCTGGTATCTTTTCCCACCGAAACCGTCTATGGGCTGGGCGGGGATGCCACCAATGATCGTGCCGTGGCCCGGATATACGAGGCCAAGGGCCGGCCCAGTTTCAACCCGCTGATAGTGCATTTGCCCTCCATTGATGCCGTGTCGGACTATGCGGTTCTCGACGGGGTGGCGCGTGATCTGGCCATGGCGTTCTGGCCTGGTCCGCTGACTTTGGTATTGCCTCTAAAGCCGAACAGTCCGCTGTCGCATCTCGTTTCCGCAGGCCTGCCCACCGTGGCGATCCGGGTGCCGGAACATCCCCTGGCGCAGAAGCTGCTGGAGAAAACAGGCCGCCCTGTGGCCGCGCCCTCGGCCAACCCGTCAGGCCGGATCAGCCCCTCAACCGCGCAACATGTGATGGATGGGCTGGCGGGCAAAATCGACGCGGTGCTGGATGGCGGACCCTGCGCCGTGGGGCTGGAAAGCACCATCGTCGGCCTTACCCCCACCCCCGCGCTATTGCGCCCCGGTGGCCTGCCGGCCGAGGCGCTGGAACAGGCGATCCGCCAACCGCTTGCCCGCCGCGAAGACGCCGCCGACATCACCGCGCCCGGCCAGCTTATGTCGCATTACGCACCCAACGCCAAGATGCGGTTGAACGCCATTGAGAGCCGCCCCGGCGAGCGGCTGCTGGGGTTCGGTCCTGTTGAGGCAGATCTCAACCTCTCGCCCTCCGAAGACCTTGTTGAGGCGGCGGCCAACCTCTTTGCGATGCTGCACAAACTCGACGCTGCAGGGGATGCCCCAATTGCGGTCTCGCCCATCCCCGATCATGGTCTGGGCCGTGCCATAAATGACCGCCTGCGCCGCGCCGCAGCCCCCCGCGACAGCTGATCTCCAGCAACTTTCTTTTTCTTGTCATAAATACCTCGGGGGAGGCGAAGCCGGGGGCAGAGCCCCCCAGGCTCACGACGTGAGCCACCGAAAGCGCCGAGCACCCGCGAGGCCTCGGTCTTCCGATCAGGCGTGGCCACCCTCGGCAGATAATAACAACGGATCAATGCCCAGCTTCGCCAAAGCCGTCGTCCATTTCCTGTCGTGATCGGCGGAAAATACAATTGCGCGGTCCGCCTCGACGGTCAGCCAGGCGTTCTGTTGCAATTCGCCTTCCAACTGCCCCGCAGCCCAGCCAGCATATCCCAAAGCGGCAAGCGCCTGTTTTGGCCCCGTGCCCTTGGCGATATCTTCCAGAATGTCCTTGGTGGCGGTCAGTGAAAACACATCATCCACATGCAGGGTGGTCTCATTGCCCACATAGTCTTCGGAATGCAGGATGAACCCGCGCCCACCTTCGACCGGCCCGCCGAAAAACACCAGCTGGTCCAGGGTCAGGTCCGACCCTTCAATCTCCAGATGCGCCAACAGATCATCCAGTTTCACGTCATCGGAGGGTTTGTTGATGATGATCCCCATCGCCCCATCTTCCGAGTGGGCACAGATGTAGATCACGGATTTGTCAAAGCGCGGATCGCCGATGCCGGGCATCGCGATCAGGAGTTTGCCGCTGAGATCTGTCTGTTTGTTCATGATACCAAGAGTGGCCTCGTGGACCGGAAATGGCAAGGGGACGATCCGGCTGAGCGGTTTAGCGGGCGGTAACATCACATCCCCTATTTGTGATTTCCCTTTATGCGGTAGGTGCTTATGTATGGGGCAAATGAAACGCAAGATTGCATATCTGGCCACATGCCTGGCCCTGCTGGCCGGTATGGTCGGCGCCCCCGCGCAGGCGGGATCCGGCATGCCGCCCGCCCCCGAAGACATCGCCCGGATCGAGCTTTTGCCCGGCTGGCGCACGACCGACGGCGCCCATATGGCCGCCCTGCGCATCCGTCTTGCGGACGGGTGGAAAACCTATTGGCGCGCCCCGGGGGACAGCGGCATTCCACCCAGCCTTGATCTGCGCGAGTCGCAAAACATCAAGTCGGTTCAGTTTCATTGGCCCGTGCCGGACGTCTTTATCGAAAACGGCGTGCGGACCATTGGCTATAAAGATGAACTGGTTTTGCCCCTCACCGTGACACCCAAACAGGCCGGTGCGCCGATGATTTTGCAAGGGGCGCTTCAGTTCGGGGTGTGTCTGGATATCTGTATGCCGATGCAGGCGGATCTCGCATCCGCCCTGCCGGTTTCGGATGATGGCCCTGACCGGGCGATCAAGCGTGCGTTGCGTCAGCGGCCTGATACCTCGAAAGAGGCCGGGGTGACACGCGCAGTGTGCAAGGTTGAACCCCTCAAGGACGGGTTGCGCATCAATGCCGAAATCCACATGCCGCGGCTTGGCCCGGATGAAGTGGTTGTGATGGAAACCGCGGATCCCTCTGTCTGGGTCGCCGAGGTTGACAGCGAACGGAAGGGGGGGCGTATTGTCGCGCAGACCGATGTGGTGCCGACCAGCGGCAAACCTTTCCTGCTCAACCGGTCCGACATTCGCATCACGGTTCTGGGTGCCGGGCGCGGGGTGGATATTCAAGGCTGCACCGGAAGCTAACCTGCAAGTTAACCTGCAAGTTAACCTGCGGCCTTGCCGGTCATAAGGCAGTGACAGTTTGTCCCTGTATTTCGTCCCTGTATTTTGGGTGTTGCGCCCCCCATATCGCGCTCCTCTCAGGATGACCCAAAGCAATTCCCCTACGGATTTGTGAAAGAATTTGTAACGTTACGGGTGAATTCGGCGCTGAATTCTCACCTGTGATCAAGCAAGCGTGATTTCCTGTTTCGGTCGCTAGGCAAGCGCGGCCCCAGCCCTCATGTTGCCTTCAACAGGATGCACCGGCCGGTTGGCCTGCACAAAAGGAATGGCTTATGAGTTTGACTGAAGGCACAGCACGGGATGCTGCAAAAGGGACCAAAGAGATGACGGAGACGCCGGGCCATCCGCTGATGAAACGCCTGCCACTGATTGCCATTCTGGTGGTGGCCGTGGTGGGAGCCTTCACCCTGCGCGATTACCTGAGCTTTGAGACACTGGCCGACAATCGTGAGGCGCTGATTGCGTTTCGCGACGCCAATTACCTGTTTGCGGTGGTGGTCTTCGTGGCGGCCTATGTGGGGATCGTCGGCTTTTCGCTGCCGGGGGCAACGATCGCCACGCTGACCGGTGGGTTCCTGTTCAGCACGTTTCCGGGGGTCCTGTTCAACGTGACCGGCGCCACCCTGGGCGCTGTCGTGATCTTTCTGGCCGCGCGCTGGGGGTTGGGCGAAAAGCTCGTCGCCAAGATGGACGCCTCGGATGGGACAGTGAAACAGATCAAGGAGGGGATCGACGACAATCAATGGTCGGTGCTGTTTTTGATCCGCCTGGTGCCCGCCGTGCCGTTTTTCGTCGCCAACCTGATCCCGGCGCTGGTCGGCGTGCCGCTGTATCGGTTCGTGGTCTCGACCTTCCTGGGCATCATCCCCGGCGCGCTGGTCTATACTTCGGTCGGTGCGGGTCTGGGCGAGGTGTTCGCCCGTGGCGAAACCCCGGACCTTGGCATCATTTTCGAACCCCACATCCTGTTGCCCATTCTTGGCCTCGTGGCCTTGGCCGCCTTGCCGATGGTGCTGAAGGCCCTGAAACTCAAACCCTTGAAAAAAGGACAATAAGAATGAACCGCATCAAGACGGATATTTGCGTGATCGGGGCCGGGTCCGGCGGGCTGAGTGTCGCCGCGGGGGCGGTGCAGATGGGGGCCTCGGTTGTTCTTTTGGAAGGGCACAAGATGGGGGGCGACTGTTTGAACTACGGCTGCGTGCCCTCAAAGGCGCTGCTGCACGCGGGGCACAGCGGGATGGGCTGGGACGTGGCCCATGACCATGTGCGCGAAACGATTGCCACGATTGCCCCCCACGACAGTGTCGAACGGTTCGAGGGGTTGGGCGTCAAGGTCATCCGCGACTTCGGCAAGTTCATTTCCCGCAACGAAGTGCAGGCGGGGGATACGATCATCCAGGCGCGCCGCTTTGTGATTGCCACGGGGTCAGCCCCCTTCGTGCCGCCGATCCCGGGGCTGGATCAGGTGCCGCATCTGACCAATGAACAGATCTTTGACCTCGACAACAAACCCGACCACCTGCTGATCATCGGCGGCGGTCCCATCGGCCTTGAAATGGCGCAGGCGCATCGGCGGCTGGGGTGTGAGGTGACTGTGATCGAAGGGGCCAAAGCGCTGGGCAAGGATGACCCGGAAATGGCCGCACAGGTGCTGACCGCGCTGCGTGACGAGGGGATCGCCATCGAAGAAGAGGCGCTGGCCGCCGAGGTGCGCGGGCGCGACGGCGCCATCGAGGTCGAGGTCAAGGACGGGCGCGTCTTCAAGGGGTCACACCTGTTGGTTGCCGTGGGGCGCTCGCCCAACATCCGCAACCTGGGCCTGGAACATGCCGGGGTGGAAACCAATCGCGCGGGCGTGGTGGTGGATGACGGGTTGCGCACAACAAACCGCAAGATCTATGCCATCGGCGATGTTGCTGGCGGCCTGCAGTTCACCCATGTGGCGGGCTATCACGCCGGGATCATCATCCGATCAATGCTGTTTGGCCTGCCGTCCAAGGCGCACACACAGCACATTCCCTGGGCCACGTACACCCGCCCGGAACTGGCGCAGGTGGGCCTGACCGAGGCACAGGCGAAGGATCAGCATGGCGACCGGGTCGAGGTCGCGCGCTTTGACTTTGCTGGCAACGACCGTGCGATTGCCACCGGGCAGGCCAAGGGGCTGATCAAGGTGATGGTGGTCAAGGGGCGCCCGGTCGGCGTGTCCATCGTGGGTCCGGGGGCGGGGGAAATGATCACGCTCTGGTCGCTCGCGCTGGCCAATAAACTGAAGATGAGCCAGATCGCGGGGATGATCGCGCCTTACCCGACCATGGCCGAAGTGTCGAAACGTGCCGCAGGGGCCTATTTCTCGCCCCGGCTTTTTGATAACCCTACAGTCAAACGGGTGGTTGGATTTGTGCAACGCTGGCTGCCCTGAGGTGTAAATAAGGTGGCCCCCGTGTTGAACTCCCTCTCCGGCCGTTTCCTGATCCTGACGGTGACGTTTGTCATGTTGGCCGAGGTATTGATCTTCGTGCCTTCTGTGGCGCGGTTTCGCGAGGATTACTTGCTGACCCGGCTGGAACGGGCGCAAATCGCATCGCTGGTGCTGTTGGCCGATGACATGATCGACCCGGCGCTGGAAGAAGAGCTGCTGGAAAATGCCGATGTGTTCAACGTGGTGCTTAGACGGGATGAGATGCGGGAACTGGTGCTGTCGTCGCCGCCGCCCTGGCCGGTGAACCAGAGCTTCGATCTGCGCAGACAAACGCCCTTTGATTTGATGCGTGACGCAATTGCCCGCCTGGTGGACCCCGATCCCAAGGTGATCCGGGTGATCGGCCAGCCCGTGCGCATGGGGGGCGAGCTGATTGAGGTGACCATGATCACCACGGATCTGCGCGCGGCGATGATTGATTATGGCAAGAATATCGCCCTTCTGTCGGCGGTGATTTCGGCGATCACCGCAAGCCTGCTGTTCCTTGCCGTGCGCTTTTTGATGGTGCGCCCGATCCGCGAGGTGGTGGGGAACATGAAGGCCTATGCGCAATCCCCCGAGGACACGCGCCGGATCATGCGGCCGCATACCGGGCTGCGGGAATTGCACGAGGCCGAAGTGGCGTTGCAATCCCTGCAGACCGAACTGACGCATTCCCTGAAGCAAAAAGAGCGGCTGGCGCAGCTGGGCGGGGCGGTGGCGCGCATTTCCCATGACCTGCGCAATATCCTGACCACGGCGCAACTCTTTGCCGACCGGATGGAGATGAGCCAGGACCCGATGGTGAAACGGGTGGGGCCGAAACTGATGAACTCCATTTCCCGCGCGGTCAGCCTGTGTGAAAACACGCTGGCCTTCGGGAAGGCCGAAGAACCCGACCCGCGGATGGAGCGGATTGAACTGGCCGGTCTGGTGGATGACATCTTTGCCAGCGAACGGCTGGCCTCTGGCGATCACGACCTCAGCTTCGCCGAGGATGTGCCAGCGGGTCTGATGCTGCGCGCAGATCCTGAACAGCTTTACCGCGTGCTCTCCAACCTTGTGCGCAATGCGCGGCAAGCGATTGTTGCATCGGGCAAGGAAGGAGAGATTGCCCTGAGCGCCCGTGATGAAGGGGATCACTGGGTGATCCAAGTGCGTGATACCGGACCCGGCCTGCCCCTTTCCACGCGCGAGGCCTTGTTTCAACCCTTCGCCGGATCCAACCGCAAGGGGGGATCAGGGTTGGGGCTGGCCATTTCAGCAGAGCTGATCCGGGGGCATGGGGGGGCGTTGACGCTCGACACGTCCGACGAGAGCGGCACCAGTTTCAAGATCACCTTGCCGAAAGAAATTGAAGGGCAGGTTTGACGCGGCCCCTCAACCGATATTGCTAGGCACAAATCCGGGGCGCGGGACCGGCCGTCTTGCCCCATTGCCATGCGTCGCTGCCATCCCCGGGGTGGCAATGGCGCAGCAACATCTCTTCGAAACCTGAAAAGATCCGGTGCATATGCCTGCGCTTGTAAGGAAAGATCGTTTCCGGATCCATGTCATGCACGATCAGCGCATTGTCGGCCTCAAACACCACCAGGTTGCCCTCCGGATCTTCGGCGCAATCGATGCCAAAATAATCCAGATCAATCCCATCGGTAAGCGCGCGAAGCTGGTTTTGATGTCGGGCAGCAAACCCTTGATCAAACCCATCCATAAACGCCTCTTCCTCGCGCCGTTTGATGACAGATCGGTGCATGTCTGCGTTCAGATACCAAAGGTCCCATTGATCGGCGATGGCCATGTGGCAGGGATAGGCTTTGCCATCGATGAACACCACGCGGTACTTGCGAAAACTGCCATCATGGGGGGAGGCGTAATCGACATACTCCGACAGGAAAAACACCTGTTCCTTCCGTCGCTTCAGGTAAGATACAAGCTTTTCTCGGTGGTGAATGCGGGCCAGGCCATCCCCGGCATGTGATCCGCAGGGGCGGATGATGATCGGATAATGTCCAACGCGGCTCAGCAATGTGTCATCAGTGCCGGTGGCCAGCGCAGAGGTCAGGTCGTGACGCGTGAGGCGACGGGTGCGGGGAAACCGCAACCCATCGACATAGGCAAACATCTGCGCCAACTGGTCACGATCCAAAGCAACCGTGCTTTCAGGCCGGTTGAGAACCTCAGTGCCGGTGAGCAATGAAAGCGCACGCACCGTGTCATAAAACCCGTGCGCCCGGGCGGAATCGGCCGGGGCGGCACAAAACGCGACGTCATGTTCCGGCAGCGCTTTGGGGTGGCCGCCGTCCAGATCCGGATAATAGGTGATGATATCAAAGGCTGAGTTTTGCAGCAGAAATTCAATCGGCGTATTGGCCCCCATATGCCCGGCCTCGGCAAACACCAAAAGCCTGTGTTTCGCGGGGTGTCGGCTTTCGGTGCGATACACCCGATGGCGGGCCAGAGCCTTGGCCTGCCAGACCAGCCCCTGATCGCGATTTCCACAAAGCTGTTCAATCACCGAGAGGTCCATCAGGGCGGCTTCGCTGTTTTCCTCCCGCAGGCATCGTTGCAAAAGTTCGGTGTGAAGCGGGTGCAGGTCGACCCCGTCAAAGGCCAGTTTGGTCAGGCTGGCAAGGCCGATACGTGATTGCGGTTCCATTCTGGCTCCTGTCTGTTTCACAGGCAGGATGGCGGGGTTTTATTAAAAAACCGTGGGCATTTGACGAATTTGACAGAGCGTTTCGGGGATCGACGTGATCAGGCTGCCAGAAACTCCTCAACCAGACTGATGAAGTGCTTCGGCTGTTCCATGTTGACCAGATGGGCGCAGCCCGGCACGCAGGTGCCTTTAGCGTCTGGGATGTGCTCAACCAGCATGGTGCAACGCGCCTGAATATGCGGAAAGTCGCGGTCTCCCCAAATCACCAATGTGGGGATGTGGATCTGGTCAAGACGATCCATTGCGCTGGGTGGGTCTTGTTCCTGTGGCAGTTCTTCGTGGCGCAATGCAACGCCGTTCATGTCAAGAAACAGATCGCGCAGCGGGCCAGAGACCCGCCCGTTTTCGCTTGTGGGGCCATCCAGCCAAAGATGCGCCTCGGCGGCGTTGATGGCGTCAAGATCATCCTGGTCTTCCGCGACGTCCAATGCGTCCAACGCAGGTTGGGCTGCAGGAGGGAACGTATCAGGTATTGGCGCACCGGACAGGGCCGGGGCCACCAAGATCAAGGCGCTGACACGGTCGGGGTGGTGCAACGCGAAATCCACCGCAATCCGCCCGCCTTGCGAACAGCCAACCAGAATGGCGGGGCCCGTCCCCATGTGATCCAGAACCGTTTTCAGATCATCCATGTGGCGGAACGGTTCATTCGGGGAAACCGTCTGCCCAAACTCGCGCCGATCATAGGCCAGAACGTGATATCGCTGCGCAAAATGCGCCAGTTCGTGCGCCCACATCCGGTGATCCGCCACGCCGGCGTGCAGAAACACCATCGGGGGGCCGTCGCCATCGGTGAGGGTGAAAAGTTTGGCGCCGCCGCTGCGAATGATCTGCTGAGAGAGGGGCATATGCGTTCCTTGTGTGCTCTGCGCAGTCTACGCCTGCCCGCCCCATTCACCAAACTCTCGATCTTACAGATCGATCTCAACCACGCCTTCCGCCTCTTTGGCCCGGCTTTGACACAGGATCATCGCACCTTTGCGCTGGGCGTTGGACAGGACAAAATCGCGGTGTTCGACCTCGCCGGAAATCACCCCGCATTTGCACACGCCACAAATCCCGTCGGAACATTTCACATCCACATGCACGCCGTTGGCATTCAATACATCCGCTGCGGTCTGATCCTCGGGGACGGCCAACTCCCGCCCATCCTTGAGCTTCAGGGTGAAGGGGTGGTTCTCATAGTCGGGCTGTTCGGGGACGGTGAAATACTCCAAATGCCGCGCCGCTTCCGGGAAGCCCTGTTTTTCGGCCGCGCGCATCACCGCATCCATATAAAACTCGGACCCGCAGCAATAGACGTGGTGCCCCGGTTCATAACCCGCCAGAACCGCATTGAAATCTGCCCGCGTACCTTCATCCGAGAAATGCAGATGCACGCGATCGGCCCAGGGCATTGCGGCAAGATCATCGAGGTATCCCGCATCCGCCCGGCGTGAACAGGAGTAATGCAGCGCAAAATCCCGCCCCAACGCGTGCAAACGGTGGGCAAAGGCGATCATTGGGGTGATGCCGATCCCGCCGCCCATCAGCAAGGTCTTGGTGGCTGTTTCATCCAGTTCAAAATGGTTGATCGGGTTTGAGATGAACACCTTGCGCCCTGGCTCAAAGATCCGATGCAATAGCGCCGATCCCCCGCGCCCCGCGTCTTCGCGCAACACACCGATCTGGAACTGGCTGCGGTCGGCAGGATCCCCGGACAGGGAATACTGGCGCAGGAATTCAGGGCTGACCAACACGTCCAGATGCGCGCCCGCGGTCCATACGGGCAGGGGGGATCCGTCGAACGAGGTGAACTCATATTTCGTCACGGAATCGGTCATTTCCTCAACGTTAGAGACTAATACTTGCCTGACGGGCGCGTCACCGTCGATGGTGAAACGGTGCAGCATCGACAGATCACCCGCCGCTTTGCGGGTGCGATACTCGGCGGCGGATATCAGCGCGTCATAGGCGGCGATCCCAGCCTCGCGGTCCATCGGAAACGGATAAGGGTAGGGCGGCGGCGACAGGTCGGCAGGATAGGCGGCAAGGGTCTGGTCTTCGGGTTTGAGGTCGATTTCACGGTTCAACCCGCGTCGGTTCACCGGGGTTTCGGTTGGGTGATAGCCACCATCCTCGGCCAGTTCCAAATCCCACCACCAGGTTTTGACCGGATTGATCTCGCCATGGCCCACCGCGTCATCCAGTTTTGCCAGCGCGGGGGCCGCTGCCGGGAACCGCGAGGCGGCCCAGCGGAACGGGGCCTGGGCAAACAGCCCTTCCAGGTTCCATGGACAGGTCTTCATACAGCGCCCGCACATCGCGCCCCCCGGATTGGTCACCCGGTAGGTGGTGCATTTCTGTGCGTCGGACTTCCAGATCTCATACCCGTTGAACATCTTTTTCGGCCCGGCGGTGATCGCGCCTGAGGGGCATTCGCGTGCGCATTTGTTGCAGGCTTCGCAAAAGGCCTGCAGGCCGAAATCGATCGGTTTGTCGTGCCCCATCGGCATATCGGTGGTGACCACACCGGATTTCAGGCGTGGGCCAAGATAGGGGTTGAGGATCACATCGCCAATGCGGCTGACCTCGCCCAGTCCGGCGAGCAGCAAAAGCGGCGGTTGCAGCACGGTTCCGTCCATTACGGTGTGCGCTTTGGCGGAATATCCGAGATTGCGGATCTGCTGGGCAATCACCCCACCAATGAGCGCAAAGCGCAGATAGGCGCGCATGGATTGGCTGACCGCGATCCAGTCATCACCCGACGCGCCCTCCATCGTTTCAAAGCCCTGGTCGATCACCATCGAAATGGCGCTGTCATGGGTGGGGTGAATCTCGGCCCCCGTCGCGTCGTGGGAATACCAGCACCAGTCCGGGCAGCGGGATGTGCCAGCCGCGTCGGCCCCCAGAAAGTAACTCGCTGCGCGCAGATTGTCGGCATTGCGGGCGGCATCACGAGGTCGCGTGCCCTGCGCCGTGGCGCCATCCTGAAGCGGCACAAAGGCCCCCAACAGGCGGCGCTGGGCAAAGCTTGGCCCCGATTTGCGCACGTAATGCCCACCCTTAGAGGCCTCTTGCAGATGTTTGCCCATGTCACCGAACTGGCTGCGGGCGAACATATCGGACCGTTTTGGCACCCGCGGCACGTTTGCTTCGTCGATATAGGTGGTGGGGTCGTCGACCCGTTTCAGCCGTTCAAACGGATGCGGCCCCATGTGATAGTCACGGCGCGCATACGGATCGCGGGTGAGGGCCGATTTCACATGGCCCTTGCCCGGCCCGGTGCCGCCCATCCACCATCCGGGGCCGGAGGTGGCGTGCCACGGCTGGTCGGTCATGGGGGCCAGCGGTGCGTCATGAGCGAGCTCCATATCCGTGGTCACCACGGCCACGCCGAAACGCTTGCCCAGCCACGGGGCGACCAGTTCGCCATTGTCTGCCACCGCCAGACCCGAGGTCACGGCCAGCTGGTTCAGATCCAGATCGGTCGACATCGGGCTGTGTGCCATCGCGTCAAACCCAAGCAGGCGGATGTAATTCGCGATCACCACGGCGGTTTCCGTGCCGCGCAGACAGGCGCGGTGGGTTTGCGCGTCCAAGATCCAGTCACTGCCGCGTTCGTCTGGGCGCGGATCGCGCAGGTGCTCGACCAGAAAAACGATCGCGTTGGGGTGATCCACCTTGCGCGGCGCGCGATCCATCGAGGCCTTGAGGTCCGCCATGATCACGTCGATCCCGGCGGCCAGCGTGCGGATTTCGCGGGTTTTCAGGGCATCAGAAAGACGGGGGATGTCGGGGTTGTGACGCGGTTCTGTGAGGCGCGCGCTGTCCGGCACAGGGCCGATCCCAACCATGGAGGTGTCGAGGTAATAGCCAAACGCTTTCAAATGGTTGGCGCGTTCTTGCGGGTCTTCGGGGATGCGGCCATGCGTGGGGTTCACCTCGCCGTCCCGGATCGCATCCATCATCGCCTGAAACTCGCCCATCGCATTCACGATACTGTCGGGCCGCTCTGGCCGGTGAAAGGACAGGGGGGCCATGGCGGGCACGGCAGAGAGCTCCGCCTGACCCGTGCGTTTCAGCCGTTCCAAGGGGTAAGGCCCCAGATGCACGGGCCGCTTCTTGTCAGAGAAAATCTTCATTCGATGTCCCCGTCCGCCGCGGCCACCGGCGTGGCTTTGCCCCGATAGGCGGCGGTGACCTCGTCGGGAATGTCTTCGTCGCCATAGACGCCGATCAGCACGCCAACCTGCGCGGACCCGCCTTTGCGTCGGGCGCGGATTTGGTCGTCACTGACCGTGGTGCGCTGCGACATGCGTCTGGCCCAGCGGTGCAGGTGGTCATACATCTGGGTGATGATGTCGGCATGATCCGCGCTTGCGCCAAGATCGGTCAGCTCCTGCGTGTCGCTTTCCAGATCAAACAGCATCGGACGGAAGCCACCCTCGGCGTGGATCAGCTTCCACCGCTCGGTGACCACCATGAACAGACGGCAATCGCGCGGCTCCAGCCCCAGCCGGTCGGCCATGGGTGAGGTGGAATAGTCATATTCGCTGATCGCAAAGTCGCGCCAGTCCACGTCCTCGCCGCGCAGGATCGGCACAAGTGAGCGGCCTTCGAGGATGTGATCCGCCACCTTGCCCCCCGCCATGTCCACAAAGGTGGCAGCTAGGTCGATCTGTTCGATCAGAAGGTCCGACACCGTGCCACGCGTGGCGTCGGCGTGGGCACGCGGGTCGGCAATGATCAGCGGAACGCGCACCGACGGATCGTGGAAGAAATCCTTCTCCCCCATCCAGTGATCGCCCATGTAGTCGCCATGATCGGAGGTGAGCACAATCACCGTATTTTCGGCCTGACCAGTATCCTCCAGATAATCCAGAATGCGCCCGAGATGATCGTCGCATTGCTTGATCAGCCCCATATAGGCGGGGATCACCACCTCGCGCACCTCGTCGCGCGAAAAGGCGGCGGAGAGTTTGCCCTGCAGATAGGCGTCATAGACTGGGTGGGCGGTTTTGCGTTCGGCGTCTGACCGGACCACGGGGGGAATGTCCTTGACCCCATACATGTCGTGATAAGGGGCGGGCACGATATAGGGCCAATGGGGTTTGATATAGGACAGATGTGCGCACCACGGGCCATCGCCCTTTTTACCTTCCATGAAGTCAATCGCGCGGTCGGTCAGCCAGGGGGTTTCACTGTCTTCTTCGCGGATATTGGCGGGCTTGTCGGCGTGCATCATCAAGAAGCCAGAGGCAATGTCGCCCGCACCATCCACCCCGGCATTGGCGTGGTCATGCCACGGGTTGTGATCGCTATAGCCCTTGTCGCGCAGATACTCGTTATAGGGCGAACGTTTCTGGTCATAAAACCCCTTCGGCCCTTCGGCCCACAGCCCGTCATCACGGATCCAGACATCAAAGCCGCATTCGCCGACACGGGTGCCAATCACCGAATCGGGCGCCAGCCCCAGTCGCGCCATCCCGTCCGCATCCGCCTTCATATGGGTCTTGCCGATCAGCCAGCACCCCATGCCCGCCGCGCGCAGATGATCACCCATGGTCATCTCGCCCACCTTCAGCGGGAAGTTGTTGAACGCCGCCCCGTGCGAAGACACATAACGCCCGGTATAGGTGCTCATCCGGCTCGACCCACAAACGGGCGACTGGCAATAGGCGCGATCAAACCGCACCCCCCGCGCCGCGACCCGGTCGAAATTGGGCGTATCCAAGGTCTTGTGCCCCGCGCAGCTGAGGTAATCAAAGCGCAGCTGATCATACATGATGAACAGGATGTTCGGTGCGGTGTTGGGCATGTTTCGCGCGCCTTTTTGTTGCAAGTGCGATGATATGAGCATGGCTTCCCGCACCTGGAAAGGGAAATTGGATCCAATTTGGGATTTTTTAACAGGTGAGGGAGTCGCAGGCGGCACAATGCGTGCCGCGTTTTTCATTGCGGGTCCCTGCGTTGCTGCCTATACCCGCAGGTGACGAAGCCCATAGGGCCAGAGAGGTTGGCTGTTCGGACATCGACCCAGATAGGGGATGAAAGACAGCGTCGTCGGTGATGGGCACGCGAAACCGTGTCGCATCCGGTGTCTTCCCTGTGCCCGCACCCCGTGAAAGGACACCCGATGTCGAAATCTTTTCTTTTGTCTGTTGCCGCAATTGGCCTGATGGCCGCCCCTGCCTTGGCCCATATCGGCCACGTTGGCGAAGTTGCGGGGCATGGTCACTGGGGGGCGATCATCTTCTTGGGCGGCGCGGTTGCCGTTGGTCTTTGGGCCGCCATCAAGGGCAAGAAAGACGCCGAGAAAGCAACGGCCGAAGGGGCCGAGGATGACACCGCCGAGGAAGAGACCGGCGAAGAAGAATTGGTAGGGGCCTGATTCAGATGACCACCCAGCGTGATGCGCAAGGCAAGAAAATCGGCGTAATGATCTGTGGCCATGGTTCGCGCAGCCAGGCCGCCGTGGACGAATTCAAAGTGCTGGCGGAAAAACTGCCTGCCCTTCTGCCCGACGACTGGATGGTCGATTACGGCTATCTGGAATTCGCCAACCCGGTCATTCGCGATGGCTTGGACAATCTGCGCGACGCGGGCTGCGATCGCATTCTGGCGGTGCCGGGGATGCTCTTTGCCGCGATGCATTCGAAAAACGACATTCCCACCGTGCTGAACACCTATGCCACAAAACATGGCATTGATGTCAGCTATGGGCGCGAGTTGGGCGTGGACCCCAAGATGGTCGCCGCCGCGGGCGCGCGCATTCGCGACGCTGTTGATGCCGCCAATGCCGAACAGGGCGAGGTGCCGCTGGAAGAAACCTGTCTGGTGGTGATCGGCCGCGGCGCATCTGACCCGGACGCCAACGCAAACGTGTCGAAAATCGCACGTCTGCTGCAGGAAGGCATGGGGTTCGGCTGGCTGGAAGTGGGCTATTCCGGCGTGACCTTCCCACTGGTGGAACCCTGCCTGACCCACACCGCCAAGCTGGGCTATAAGCGCGTCATCGTCTTCCCGTATTTCCTCTTTACCGGCATTCTGATCGACCGGATCTATGGCTTCACCGATCTGGTGGCGGAACGCCACCCAGAGATCCAGTTCGTCAAAGCGGGCTACCTGAATGACCACGAGAAGGTGCTGGAAACCTTTGCCGAGCGGATCACCGAACAGGTGGGCGTCATGCCACCGCCCAACTGCGGCACCTGTGGTTATCGCGACCAGATCCTTGCGCTGGACGATCCGAAAGTGGCATCCATTTCCGCCGAAACCCGTGCCAAGCACCCGGCGTTTTCCGACTCCCCGCCACCCACCTGCGTGATGTGCAAATACCGGGTCGAAGTGCTGGGATTTGAAAGCGAGCTGGGCGCGGTGCAGGAAAGCCACCACCACCATGTGGAAGGGCAGGGGGCCAATGCGCCCGGGGCCACCGTGGAAACTTGTGCGCTCTGTGATCATTTCTGCACCGGCGCCTGCCGGTTGGATATGGATCACCACCATCATCACCACGACCACGGGCATGACCACCACCACGGCCACAGCCATGCGCATGATCACGATCACGCACACGATCATTCTCATGACCACGGGCATCACCACCACCATGATCACCATCACGATCATGGGCATGATCACCACCACCCGGAATACCCCCATGCGAAACACCCGCACGGGCCGGAATCCGCGCGAGTGAAATAAACATGCGGCCTCCTTTGCACTACGAGCGTGACCCAATGGCGATCTATGCCGAAAGCTTCGCGACCCTGCGCCGCGAAGCCCGGCTGGATCGGTTCCCCGGCGGCATGGCGGCGCTTGCCACCCGCGTGATCCACGCCTGTGGCATGGTCGAAGTGGCGGATCGTTTGGCGTTTTCGCCGGGGGCCTATGAGGCCGGGCACGCGGCGCTGAAATCCGGCGCCCCGGTGTTTTGCGACTGTGAAATGGTTGGCGCGGGGATCATCCGCCGTTACCTGCCGGCGGAGAACGAGGTGATTGTCACCCTCAACGATCCGCGCACCCCGCTGCTTGCGAAAGAGATCGGCAACACAAGGTCTGCGGCTGCGGTCGAATTGTGGGCCGACAAGCTCGAAGGCGCTGTTGTGGCCGTGGGCAACGCGCCCACCGCGCTTTTCCACCTTCTGGAACTGATCGACGCGGGCGGGCCGAAACCCGCCGTGATCCTCGGGTTCCCAGTGGGATTCGTGGGCGCCGCAGAAAGCAAAGCCGAGCTGGCCGCCAACCCGCGCGGTTGCGACTTTGTCGCCCTGCGCGGTCGCCGTGGCGGATCGGCCATCGCCTCTGCTGCCGTGAATGCCCTCGCCGCGGGCCTGCCGGAGGAAAAGGCATGAGCCAACCCGACATCACCCCGCCCTGGTTGCACATCATCGGCATTGGTGAAGACGGGCTGGATGGTTTGACCCCGGCCACCCGCGCGGTGATTGAAGCCGCTGACGTGATCGTTGGGGGCAAACGCCACCACGAAATGCTGGATACAAAGGCCGAACGCCTCGCCTGGCCCTCGCCCTTTGATGCGCTGATTGGCGAATTGGAAAAACGCCGGGGTAAAGTGGTTGTTGTGCTGGCCTCGGGTGATCCACTCTGGTTCTCGGTTGGGGCCAAAATCGGCCGCCACCTGAACCCGGCTGAAATCACCTATCACCCGCAAATCGGCGCGTTCCAACTGGCCGCGGCCCGGATGGGCTGGTCAATGGCCGATCTGGAAACGCTGACCGTGCATGGCCGCCCGGTTGAGCAGATGATTGCCTTTATCCAACCGGATGCGCGGCTGTTGATCCTAACGACCGGGGCCGAGACGCCGGAACAGATTGCCAGGTTCCTGACCGAGCGCGGCTTTGGTCAATCCCGCCTGACCGTGCTGGCCCATATGGGGGGCGAAAAGGAAGAACGTTTTGACGGTCTGGCGGAAAGCTGGTCCCACGAGGTGCCCGCCTTCAACACGCTGGCGGTCGAATGCATTGCCGCGCCTGATGCCGCCCTGTTGCCGCGTGTGCCGGGATTGGCCGACAAGCTTTTTCAAAGCGACGGCACCATGACCAAGCAAGAGGTGCGCGCGATCACGCTGGCAAAGCTGATGCCGATGCGCGGTGCGCTGTTGTGGGACATTGGCACCGGCTGTGGGTCGGTCGCGGTGGAATGGATGCGCGGAGCGCGCTATGCCCGTGCAATCGGCATTGAACCGAAACCCGAACGCCGCGCCTTGGCCGCCGCGAACGCCTTGGCGCTCGGCGTGCCGCGACTGGAGTTGGTGGACGGCACCGTGCCCGCCGCCCTTCACGGGCTGGACGCGCCGGATGCCGTGTTCATCGGCGGGGGCCTGTCGGAAGAGGTGTTCGACGCCGCCTGGGCCGCGCTGCGCCCGCTGGGCCGTCTGGTCGCCAATGCCGTCACCATCGAAAGCGAAATGTGCCTGGCGGCGCTGCACGCCAAACATGGCGGGCAGTTGGTGAAGCTTTCGGTGGAACGCGCCGAAGCGCTCGGCCTGCTGTCTGGCTGGAAACCGCTGCGCCCCGTCACCCAATGGAGCCTGATTAAAAGATGAGTGGAACCCTTTACGGGATTGGCCTCGGCCCGGGGGATCCCGAGCTGATGACGCTGAAGGCCGCGCGCCTGATTGCGGCGGCGAAGGTCGTGGCCTATCCGGCGCTGGAATGCGGCAACAGTTTCGCGCGATCCATCGCGGCGGATCTGATCGCGAAGGACGCGGACGAAATCACCATCGCGGTGCCGATGACCGTGGAACGCGCCCCCGCGCAGGCTGCTTATGATGCCGGGGCTGCGCAGATTGCCGAACGCCTTGCCGCCGGGGAAGACGTTGTTGTGCTCTGCGAGGGTGACCCGTTTTTCTACGGCTCGTTCATGTATCTCTTTGCGCGGCTTTCCGATCGGTTTGACTGTGAAATCATCCCCGGCGTGACCTCGATCACCACGGTGGCCGCGCGGGCCAAACGCCCCTTGGTGGCGCGCAATGAACGGCTGACCGTGCTGCCCGGCCCGCTGGACGAAGCAGAACTTCGGTCGCGTATTGAAGGTGCGGAGTCGGTGGCGATCATGAAAGTTGGGCGCCACCTGCCGAAAATCCGCGCGGTGATTGCCGATCTCGGCCTCACGGACAAAGCCACTTATGTGGAGCGCGCCAGCCTGCCCGAAGAGGTGGTGTTGCCCCTGAAAGATGCCCCTGAAAAGGCCCCCTATTTCTCGATGATCCTGCTTGCGAAAGGAACCGATCCATGGCTGTGACGCCTGTCGTTATCTGCTTGAATGCCTCAGGCGAACCCCTGGCCCATAAGGTCGCTGCGCTTTTGGGCGCACAGGTGCATGGCCGCGAAGGTCGTGTGGACAAGGCCGACGCGTTTTTCCCAAATGCGCTGGATCACGTGCGGATGTTGTTCGCTGCGGGCACCCCGGTTGTGGGCGTTTGCGCCGCTGGCATCCTGATCCGCGCCGTGGCTCCGATCCTTGCGAATAAACTGGCGGAACCGCCGGTGGTGGCCGTGGCGGATGATGGATCTGCCGTGCTGCCGCTTTTGGGCGGGCATCGTGGCGCCAACCGTCTGGCCAGCCAGATCGCAAAAGAGATCGGCGCAACCGCTGCTGTGACCACAGCAGGTGACGTGTCGATGGGTGTGGCGCTGGATGAACCGCCCGTGGGGTATCGTCTGGCGAACCAGAAGGACGCGAAGGACGCCATGGCCGAACTTCTGTCCGGCGCGGGCGTGTCGATTGTGGGCGAGAACATCTTTGACATCGAAGATGCAGGTGGTTCGGTCGAACTGGTCGTCTCTGAGGCGCCGGTCGAGACCGGCCCGACCCGGCTGGCCTACCACCCGCAGCGTTTTGCGCTGGGCGTGGGCTGTGCCCGAAATGCGGACCCTGAAGAGCTGTGGCAGAACGTGTCTGAACAGCTGACCGCGGCCAATATCGCGCCCGAAGCGATTGCCTGTGTGACCTCGCTGGATCTGAAGGCGGACGAGCTTGCGATGACCCAACTGGCCCGCCGTTTGGGTGTACCGTTCCGCCTGTTCACCGCCGCTGATCTGGAAGCGCAAACCGCACGCCTCGCCAACCCGTCCGACGTGGTGTTTGACGAGGTTGGCTGTCATGGCGTGTCCGAAGGGGCCGCGCTGGCCGCTGCCGGTCCCGACGCCGAACTGGTCGTGCCGAAGGTCAAAACCGCCAACACCACCTGCGCCATTGCCCGCGCCCCCGAGCCGATCACCGAGATGCCGGGCCGGTCGCGCGGCAAGCTCTCGATCGTCTCGATCGGGCCGGGCCAGCACACATGGCGCACGCCCGAGGCCAGCCACCTGTTGCAGGAAGCTGAGGAACTGGTGGGGTACGGCCTTTATATCGACCTGATCGGGCCTTTGGCGGCGGGCAAAGCCCGCTCCGATTTCCCGTTGGGCGGCGAAGAAGACCGTTGCCGTTATGCATTGGAGCAGGCGGGCAAAGGCAAGAACGTGGCGCTGGTCTGTTCGGGCGATGCGGGCATCTATGCCATGGGTGCGCTGGTTTATGAACTCCTGGACCGCTCGGAAGACGAGAAGGGTGTCACCGATGCGGCGCGTCGGGTCGAAGTGGTGTCCACCCCCGGTGTGTCCGCCCTGCAAGGGGCCGCCGCCCGCGCAGGTGCGCCGCTGGGTCATGATTTCTGCGCGATTTCCCTGTCGGATCTGCTGACCCACCGCGAAGATATCGTGAAGCGCCTGCATGCTGCCGCCGAAGGGGATTTTGTGATCGCCTTCTACAACCCGGTGTCGATGAAACGCCGCACCCTGCTGGCCGAAGCACGAGATATCCTGCTCAAGCACCGCCCGGCGGACACGCCCGTCATGCTGGCCTCCAATCTGGGCCGCCCGACTGAGAACATTCGTTATCGTCGTCTGGACGAGCTGGAGGTCGATGAGGTCGACATGCTGACCGTCGTTCTGGTCGGATCAAGCAATTCGCGCCTTGCCCAATTGGGCGACGGCCCGCGTATGTTCACCCCGCGCGGCTATGCCCGCCGCATCGACGGAGATCTGTCATGACCGTTTATTTCATTGGCGCAGGCCCCGGTGACCCCGAATTGCTGACCCTGAAGGCGCAGCGTGTGATCGGCGAATGCCCGGTCTGCCTGTACGCGGGGTCGCTGGTGCCGCCGCAGGTGGTGGCCTGTGCGCCCGAAGGGGCCAAGGTCATGGACACCGCCCCCATGACGCTCGATGACACGCATGCTGAAATCCTTGCCGCCCACAAGCGCGGCGAAGATGTGGCGCGGGTGCATTCGGGTGATCCGTCTTTGTACGGTGCCATCGCCGAGCAAATCCGCCGCCTGAAAGCGGATGGGATCGACTATCAGGTCATCCCCGGCGTGCCCGCCTATGCCGCTGCCGCCGCCGCTCTGGGGCAGGAACTGACCATCCCCGAAATTGCCCAGTCGATTGTACTCACGCGGATGTCGATGCAGTCGACTTCGATGCCCGAAGGCGAGAGCCTTGAGAACTTTGCCAAGACCGGCGCCACGCTGGCCATTCACCTGGCCGTGCGCAATATGCGCGAGATCGAACGGGTGCTGACGCCGTATTATGGCGAAGATTGCCCGGTGGTCGTCGCCTACCGCGTTGGCTGGCCGGACGAGATGTTCATTCGCGGCACCATCGCCGACATCCGCAAAAAGGTGCGGGCCGAGAAAATCACCCGCACCGCGCTGATCCTCGTTGGTCCCGCGCTGGATCGTGGGCGCGACTTTAAGGACAGCGCGCTTTATGACCCGGCGGTGCCCCATGTGCTGCGCCCGGTTGTTGGCGTCGATCTGGTCGAGGACCACAATACGTGATCCAGCGGCGGGGAATATGCGTATAAACGTCATGCAACCAAAGAGGTTTTCATGAGTGACCGCGCACATCCCCCCGCCATTGTTCTGTTTCGCAACGACCTGCGGCTGTCAGATCACGCCGCTCTGACGGCGGCCTGTTCCGGTGGCAAACCTGTCATCTGTCTTTATGTGAACGATCCTGCCCCCGCCGACGCGATGGGCGGGGCGCAGCGTTGGTGGCTGCATCATTCCCTTTCGGCCCTGTCCGATCAGATTGCCGCAAAGGGGGGGCAGCTTGTTTTGCGCGCCGGGGCGACGCTGGATGTGCTTGGGCAGATCATTGCAGAAACAGGTGCCGATCAGGTCCACTGGTCGCGCCGTTACACCCCCAATGGCATCGCCGCGGATACCGCGCTGAAAGCTGCGTTGAAAGACCAGGGCGTGACTGTCGAAAGCCATGCCGGGCGATACCTGTTTGAACCCTGGCAGGTCATGACCAAAACCGGGACGCCGTTTCGGGTCTTCACCCCGTTTTGGCGTGCGTCTCTGACCCGTTTGGAGAGTGTGGAGCGCCCACTGCCCGTGCCCGATATGGCGCATGTCCTGTCTGATCTGCCGTCAGAACACTTGCCTGATTGGCACTTTTTGCCCACCTCCCCCAATTGGTCCACCGGGTTTGATCCGCTTTGGACCCCCGGTGAAGATGGGGCCTTTGCCCGGCTGGATCGGTTTCTGGCGGATCGGGCAAAGGGCTATGCCGAAGGGCGGAATTTTCCGGCCAAAATGCACGTCTCCAACCTCTCGCCGCATCTGCAAATGGGCGAGATCACCCCGCGCCAGATCCTGGCCAGCCTGCGCCGGGCAGAGTTTGAGGGGAACGTGGGTGAACGGGACGGGGCCAAGTTTCTGGCCGAGCTTGGTTGGCGCGAGTTTTCTGCCTATCTGCTTTTCCATAACCCGACCCTGCCAGATAAGGAGTTTCAGCCGAAATTTGCCTCTTTCCCCTGGCGGGAGGCCCCGGATGATTTGGCCGCGTGGCAACACGGGCGAACCGGGTATCCAATTGTCGATGCCGGGATGCGGGAATTGTGGCAGACCGGCACCATGCACAATCGGGTGCGCATGATCACCGCGTCCTTTCTGATCAAACATCTTCGGATTGATTGGCGTGCCGGGCGGGATTGGTTTTGGGACACACTGGTGGATGCTGATGTGGCCTCCAATGCGGCCAGCTGGCAATGGGTGGCCGGGTCCGGTGCCGACGCAGCCCCCTATTTCCGGATCTTCAACCCAATCACGCAGGCCGGAAAATTCGATCCCGACGGGGATTATATCCGGCAATGGGTGCCGGAACTTGCCAAACTTCCCACCCGCCATCTGGGTGCCCCATGGCAAGCGCCCGAACAGATATTGCAGGCGGCAGGGGCCAGGTTGGGCGAGACCTACCCCCTGCCGATTGTGGATCACAAACAGGCGCGTGAAGCGGCGCTGGCGGCCTTTTCTGACTTGTAACCAAACTGTGAAAAAAACAAAAAAAGATTACATCAAACAAAAGGTTAACTTGACCGTTACAATTCTCATGCCATCATTAAGGTCCGCGAAGGGGAGATGGATTGATGCTGGAACATTTGCCGAAAGAGGTGCGCGAAGGGCTGGAAGCCGCCCGCAAACGTGACCTGAAAAAGAAATCACGCCTGCGCATTCGGGTGAACGAAGAAGTGTTCCCGGTGCTGAAATTCTGGGAAACCGGCTTTGCGCTGGACGGTGACCGCGCGCCCCATTTGCGTGGGCTGGTCGATCTTTATGACGGGTCGCGCCACTTGTATCAGTGCCTGATCATCGCCTCGGAAGAGGAAGAGGGTGAGATGCATTACGAATTCAAGCGCAGGGCCGAAGCCCATGATCGCGCACCGCTCGATTTTGCCCGCGAGGAAAATGCCCCGGTCGGGCTGATCGCCAAGGACGCCTGACCCCGTATCACTCAGAGTTGACGGGGGCATCTGAACGGGTCATTTTCAACCCCTCTTGCCCCCGCAACCCAAAAGGCAAACCCCATGTCGACACTTCGCCGCGCCCGGCGCCTGCGCCCCTGGTTGGTGTCCGTGGTGGTCTTGCGCCCGGAACCCGACGGGACAAAAGTGCTTTTGATGAAACGCAACCACCCGCCAATTGGGATCTGGTGTCAGGTTGCGGGCAAAATCGAATCCAATGAAATGGCATGGGCCGCCGGCCTGCGCGAACTTCGCGAAGAAACCGGCTTGACCCCAACGCGCTACTACTCGGCAGATGTTTGCGAAGAGTTTTACGAAGTATGCACAGACGAAATTGTAATCGCACCGGTTTTTGTGGCTTTTGTTCAGGAAGATGTTGAAGTGCAGTTGAATGATGAACATTCGGAGTATCTGTGGCTTGATATGAGAGAGGCGATTTCGCGGCTCAGCTTTGCAGGGCAGAAACGGGTTATGCGCGAGGTGGAGGCGGGGTTTGTAAAATCAGAACCACTGTCGCTTCTGGAAATTCAGCTGCCCTCATCCGTCAGGACAGAGTGACCAAATGCGGCGCGTGTGCAATCCACATGGTTGTCAGGCCCGCCTTTGCCCGGCTCATTTTCTGGTCATAAATATCCCGGGGTGAGGACGTCGTCCGAGGGGCAGCGCCCCTTCTAGGCTCATCGTAGATGAGCCACGCCCAAGCCTGTCGACCGAAGGGAGAAAAGGCGCGGGAGCCACCTTATGAACCCCCGCCTCAGGGCAGAATTTCCACTTCGGTCCCGTCCGGGGTGATCGCCCAAAGCTCTTCGATCTCATCGTCTGACACGGCGATGCAGCCCGCAGTCCAGTCATAGGGGATGGTCACAAAACGCCCCGACCCGTTGGGCTGGCCATGGATGAAGATATCCCCGCCCGGGCGCACACCGGCCGCTTCGGCACGGGCGATGTCGTCCAGTTGCGGGTAATCGATCCCCAACGACAGGTGATAGGCGCTTTTGGGGTTGCGATGGGTGATCTTGAACACCCCTTCAGGGGTCTTTCCATCGCCCTCCACCGTCTTGTCCCCTTTCGGCGCAAACCCCAGTGCAACCTTATAGGTTTTCACTGCTTCGCCCTCGCGAAATACGGTCAGGGTGCGGGCGGACTTCTCCACCACGATCCGGTCGATCTGACCGGTGATCGGCTCCATCACCGGGGGGGCGGTCATTGGCGCAAAGCGATCCCACAGCACAACGCCCACAAGGACAAAAAGCGCAAGAAGGGTCAGGCGGGAAAAGAAACGGGCGAGGATCTGCATGATCTTTACTTGACCTTTGGGATGGCCGGTCGCAACCAAATGCCGCCCGGTAAGGTTGTGCCGGGCGGGGAATTGCTCATGTGTCGCGCAGGGGGTGGCGCCTTATTGCAGATCGGCAAACGCGCGTTGCAGGCGGGCGACCGCGTCTTCGACCCGCGCGCCCTGCGTGGCCAGATTGAACCGCTGGAACCCGTCGCCGCCGTTGCCAAAGCTCGGCCCGGGGCTGACCGCAATCTTGGCGTCGTCGCGGATGCGGGCGATCACCTCGTCATGGCTCATCCCGGTGTCGGAAAAATCGACCCAGGCCAGATAGGTGGCCTGCAGCGGCAGCGAGCGCACGCCGGGGATCGCATTCACGCCCGCATCAAAGATCTGCCGATTGCGGGTCAGATGCGCGATCTGCTGGTCCACCCAGATCGCCCCTTCGGGTGAATAGGCGGCGGTGATCATGTCGACCGACAGCATCGCCGGCGCGTAATCCAGCGCGGCCAGGCGTTTCTTCATGGTTTGGCGCAAGTCAGGGTCGGCGATGATCATGTTGCCCGTGCGCTGGCCGGCGATATTAAAAGTTTTCGACGGGGCCGACAGGGTCACAAGCCGCGACAGGGCGTCGGGGGCCGCCACGGCGGTTGGGGTATGTTTGAACCCGTCATACACCAGGTCCTGATGGATCTCGTCCGAGATCAGCATCAGATCATTGCGTTCGGCGAAATCGGCCACGGCGCGCAGCTCTTCCACTGTCCAAACCCGGCCAGACGGGTTCTGTGGCGAGCAAAACAGGATCATCTTTTCATCACCCGTCAGGCGCGATTGCGCGTCTTCCAGATCCAGCGTGTAAAGATCGCCGTCCCGCGTCAAAGGGCATTCCACAACCTTACGGCCGTTCTTACCAATCTTCAGAGCAAACTCGTGATAAACGGGGGTGAAGATCACCACCCCGTCGCCCGGTTCGGTCCAGGTTTGCAGGCACATGGCAATCGCATTGCCCAGACCCTGCGTGGTCAGCACCCAATCCGGGTCCACGTCCCAGCCGTGCCGGGTTTTGTGCCACCAGGCCACCGCATTCAGGTAATCTGGATGCTCCCACGAATAGCCAAACACACCAAGATCCGCAGCTTTGCGAATGGCGTCGATCACGCAGGGGGCGGTGGCGTAATCGCTGTCGGCGGTCCACATGGCCAACCCGTCTTCCGGCGAGACGCCAAAGAGCTTTTCCATCTTGTCCCATTTTGAGGCATTGGTGCCGCGGCGGTCGATCATCGTGTCAAAGGTCATGGCGGTGCTGTCGTCGAAAGTCATGGTGTCTCCTGCTCGGGGCACGTTAGCGGCTTTGGTCCATGGTGCAAGAGGCGGGTGGACCAATGTGAGTGGTTGAATGGGTGGAAATGTTGCAAAAAATGGCGTGAAAGGGAACGGTGTAAAGAGAGGCAGGGAAATAATGAGAAATTATTGCCTGAAATAGCCAATCAATGTGTGAATATACCTCACTCGGCCGAGTGCGCGCCGGCGGTATGGGAAAATTGCGCCCATTGCACCAACGCCCCTCTTGTCCTACATCCCCCTTATGACACTGCGAAACATCCTTATTCACCCCGATCCGCGCCTGAAAAAGGTGGCTGATTCTGTGCCCGACCTGTCGGACGAGCTGCGTGTGCTGGCCGATGACATGCTGGAAACCATGTATGACGCGCCGGGCATTGGCCTTGCCGCGCCGCAGATCGGCATCTCGAAGCGGCTGATTGTGCTGGATTGTGTGCGCGATGACGATGAACCGCCGCAGCCCATGGTGATGTTCAACCCCGAGGTCATTCGCGCCTCGGATGAGCTGAATGTCTACGAAGAAGGCTGCCTGTCGATCCCCGACCAGTTCGCCGAAGTGACCCGCCCGAAAGAGGTGGGTGTGCGCTGGCTTGATGTGGACGGGAACCTGCAAGAGAGGGATTTTGACGGGCTGTGGGCGACCTGTGTCCAGCACGAGATTGACCATCTGGATGGCAAATTGTTCATCGACTATCTGAAGCCACTCAAGCGCCAGATGATCACCCGCAAGATGCAGAAGCTGAAGCGTGATCTGGCGCGGGGCAAGGCGTAAGATATGGCCGCGACCACCCACCGCCCTTACGTGATGTGGCCCAACAAGGCCCTGAAAACGGTGGCAGAGCCGGTTGACGCGATCAGCGACGAGATCCGCGCGATCTGGGACGAGATGATCTTTGCGATGGACAGCATGCCCGGCGTTGGGCTGGCCGCGCCGCAGCTGGGTATCAATTTGCGCCTCGCTGTGGTGGATGCGTCCGACGAACGGGGTCAGGCGATCCGCATGGCCAACCCGGAAATCCTGCACGCTTCGACCCAGCTGCGCACCCACCGGGAAGGCAGCCCGAACCTGCCGGGCGTTTGGGCCGAAATCGACCGCCCCCGTGCGGTGACCGTGCGGTTCCTGAACGCCGCGGGTGAGGTCGAGGAACGCGATTTTGTGCATCTCTGGGCCACCTCGGTGCAGCACCAGATCGACCACCTGAACGGCAAAATGTATTTCGATCACCTGTCCAAAATGAAGCGCGACATGCTGATCAAGAAGGCAAGGAAACTGGCGCGATGAAGCTGGCCTTCATGGGATCCCCTGATTTCTCGGTGCCGGTGCTGGACGCGCTGGTGGAGGCCGGGCATGAGGTCGCCGCTGTCTATTGTCAGCCGCCTCGACCCGCTGGCCGTGGCAAGAAAGATCGCCCTGGCCCGGTCCACGCGCGCGCGCTGGAATTAGGGCTGGCGGTCCGCCATCCGGTATCCCTGAAAGGGGCAGAGGAGCAAGAGGCATTTGCCGCGCTCGACCTTGATGCCGCCGTTGTGGTCGCCTACGGCCTGATCCTGCCGCAGGCGATTTTGGAGGCGCCGCGGCAGGGATGCCTGAACATTCACGCGTCACTTTTGCCGCGCTGGCGGGGGGCGGCGCCCATCCACCGCGCGATCATGGCGGGGGACGCGGAAACCGGCATTTGCATCATGCAAATGGAAGCAGGGCTGGACACCGGCCCTGTGTTGCTGCGCGAGGCCACTCCGATCGGGGCCGAAGAAACCACGCTTCAACTGCATGACCGCCTTGCGCCGATGGGCGCGCGGATGATTGTCGACGCGCTGTCGCGGCTTGAGGATCTGACGGCGGACCCCCAGTCGGATGAGGGTGTGACCTATGCCGAGAAGATCCTGAAAGACGAGGCGCGCGTGGATTGGACCCGCCCCGCAACCGAGGTGGATCGTCTGATCCGCGGCTTGTCGCCCTTCCCCGGTGCAAAATGCGAGATGAATGGAGAGCAGATCAAGCTTCTGTCCTCGCGTCTGGCCAAGGGGCAGGGGGCGCCGGGGCAGGTGTTGTCCGGTCTGACCATCGCCTGTGGTGAAGGCGCGATTGAGGTTTTAAGCGCCCAACGTCCGGGCAAAAAGCCGATGCTGGCGGAGGATTTCCTGCGCGGCGTCGACATGCCCGACCGCTTGGGGTGAGGCTGCATCGCGGCACGAGCCCAGCGTCGATCGTCGCCCCCAAATTTCTTCTTTCCAAGCCCGGTGAACTGGATTCTAGTTTTCTAGTTTTCTAGTTTTCTAGTTTTCTAGTTTTCTAGTTTTCTAGTTTTCTAGTTTTCTAGTTTTCTAGTTTTCAGCCGAGAAGCCTTTGAATTGCCATTCGGAACAGCCATATAGACTCTATGAGCATCCTGTTCCTGATCATTTTCGGCATTGCCGCAGGCTTCATCGCCACCCGTCTGATGGGGATTGAGGCCGACGTACCAACCACCATTGCCATCGGCGTGCTGGGCGCACTTGTCGGCGGTTTGCTATTGCGTGGGCTCATGGCGCTGTTTGGAATGGCCGCCGGGTTTGTCGGGGCCGTGTTGGGCGCACTGGCGGTATTGTGGATCTACAAGACCTATCTGAAAAAGTGACCCCCCGTTGCGGTTAACACAATTTTAACCAAGGTGAAGCAATCCTTGCTTCATGCCCTGTCTGACCTCCCTTCGTGCCGTTGTGGCGATATTGCTGACCTGCCTGTTGGCCACGCCTGCCCTTTCGGGGGCCTGGCCGCGCGGGGATGGCAATGTGTTTCTGTCATTCCATGCGGTGCAAGACGACTTGAATTGGGCTGAGCGCCCGAGCTTTGCAGCCTATTTCGAATATGGCCTCACGGATCAATGGACCCTCGGGGCCAAGCTGGAATACGATTTTCAATCAGAAGAGTTTACCGAAGGTGAGCTTTTTGCCCGTTGGAGCTTCGCACCCGGTGACGGGCCGTGGCAAAAGGCCGTCAGCCTGACCGTGGCTGGCCTGGGCGACCAGCAGCACCGCCTGATCCCCGCCTTCCATTTGGGGCGGGGGTTCGACACGCGTTGGGGGAATGCTTGGACGGATCTGACCTTTAAGGCGGATCTTCCGCTGCAGGATGGGGACAAAGCGCTGGGGGTTGTTGGGCAGCTCGGGCTGAAACCTCATGACCGGCTGATGACGCTTTTTTCCGTGGATGTTTTCGCCAGCGAAACCGAAACCTATACCAAACTCATCCCGGCCGTCGCCTGGCAGATCCGCCCGGGCAAACACCTGCATCTGGAATGGAGCGAAACCGTTGATCCGGTGCCGGCGGGCAAGCTGTCATTGGGGCTTTGGATGGAGTTTTGACGCAGGTTTTCACCTTGGCTTCACTGCTGCGGTGGACGGGCCCGATAGACAGGTAGGCGCCAGCCAAACGCCAATGACCCTGCGCGCAAGGCAAAGGTGATCAGGATACAGGTCAGAACCGGCGCGAGGGGGTGGGCAAGAAATGAAGCAGACAGGATTGCGGCCCCCGCGCCCGCAAAGGCGGCGGTGACGTACAGCTCGCCCTGTTTCAGAACCAATGGCACCTCGTTGCAGACCACGTCGCGCAACAGCCCCCCAAATGTGCCAGTGGCAACGCCCATGACCAGAATGATGGGTGCGGATTGCCCCAGCCCCATCGCAACATTTACCCCGGCAGCCACAGCAATGGCCAACGCGGCGGCATCCAACCACAACAATGTGCGATATCGGCTTTCCAGAAGATGCGCGGTGAAAAACACAAGGATTGCGCCCGCACAGGCGATCCCGAGGGAAAGCGGTTCTTCGACCCAAAAGACTGCGTCGCGATCCAGCAATAGATCACGCACCATGCCGCCGCCCACGGCCGTGAGGCAGGCCATGAACATAAACCCGATGATATCGAGCTGCGCGCGGCTGGCGACCAGCGCCCCGGACAAGGCAAAGACAAAGACCGAGAGGTAATCGAGGATTTGCGGCGTCATATGCGCAGCCCTTCTAAAAAGTGCAAATCAGGATTTGAAAGGTTCCATGCCGGCGCGGGCAAGTTCATCGGCGCGTTCGTTTTCCGGGTGGCCTGCATGGCCTTTGACCCATTCCCAGGTCACGTGATGGCGGGCCTGGGCGGCGTCCAGACGCTGCCATAGATCGACGTTTTTCACGGGCTTTTTCGACGCGGTTTTCCAGCCGTTTTTCTTCCAGCCGAAGATCCAGCCGGTCACGCCGTTTTTCACATAGGCGCTGTCGGTGACCACGGTGATCGCACAGGGTTTGCCCAGGGTCTCCAGGGCCATGATCGCCGCCATCAGCTCCATCTTGTTGTTGGTGGTCAGCGCCTCGCCGCCCTTCAGTTCGCGCTCCTTGATGACCTTGCCGCCTTCCATGGCTTGCAGCAGCGCACCCCAGCCCCCGGGGCCGGGATTTCCGGAACACGCCCCATCGGTATAGGCAAAAAACTCGGCCATCTTCTCTCCTTTCGCCTCAACGGTGCGCGTGCACCACAATCCAGTCAGACGACCAACCATCCAACCCGGTGCCCGTGCCCAGAATGTGGGTGATGGGATCAAAGCCCGCCGAGGTCAACAGGGCATCCAGCTCATCTTGTTGGTAATAGGTATAAAACCGCCCCAGACGGTCCCGCGCCTCACCTTCCCCGAGTTTCAAACCGATATGCAAAAGCGCATTCGGTTTGGCGGCGCGATGCAATTGGTCGAGCATGTCTGGCATGCCGTTTCGCGGCAGGTGCAGCAGGCTGAAATTGGCAAAGATGCCGTCATACGTCTCCGCCTTGTGAATGTCCTGAAACAGCCCCTGCCGCGCGGGCACACCCAGTTCCTGCGCGCGAGTCACCATGGCTTGGGATCCGTCAACGGCATCGACCTGCATCCCCTGATCCATCATGTGCCGCGCGCTCAGCCCCGGACCACAGCCCAGATCCAGCACATGGGCGCCTGCGGGCAGGGCGGCGATGAACTCTGTCAAGCCTGGTGTGGATTTTTGGGCGACACGCGCCTCGTATTGCGCGGCCTGCGCGTTATAGACATCCAGCGTCTGGCGGTCTGCTGTCATGCCTTTTCAAAGGCCAGTTTTGCGGCCAACCCGGCGAAGCTTGCGGCAAAGCCACGGCGGATCCACCCCATGACGCGGGCATTGCCCAGCACCAGGTCTCGGGCAGAGGCCGCAAAAACGCCATAGGCAATGAAGACGATGAATGTCAGCCCCATGAACGCCCCGCCCAGTGTCAGCATTTCTGACGTGGCACTGGCAGAGTTACCAGACAGGAATTGCGGCAGGAAAGCCATGAAAAACAGCGCGAGTTTCGGGTTGAGGATGTTGATCAGTGTGGCATTCAGCGCAATGCGGCCCAGGCCCTTGGGGCTTTGCTTTTCGTCGACGGTCAGCACGTCGTCATTTTGCAGGGTCTGCCAGGCGAGATACAGCAGAAAGGCCACGCCCGCGAACTTCACCACCTGAAACAACAGGGCAGAGGAATAAAGCACAGCCGCCAATCCGAACAACGCTGCCAGAAGCGACGGCACAATGCCGATTGTGCAGCCAACGGCCGCCGCCACCGCGGCCAGCCGCCCGCGGGTCAGTCCGGTGGCCAGCGTGAAGATCACCCCGGTGCCGGGGGCCATCACAACCAAAAGCGCTGTGGCGAGGAAGGCCCAGCTCATCCCGCCACCTTGTCGCGCAACACGCGGGGCACCTTGAATTCGATATTCTCCTGTGCGGTTTCGACCAGATCGACGGTCACATTGTATCGATCCCGAAACGCGTCGATCACCTCGTCGACCAGAACCTGTGGGGCAGAGGCCCCGGCGGTCAGGCCGACGGCCTTCACACCGTCCAAGGACCGCCAATCAATTTCTGAGGCCCGCTGCACCAGCATCGAATAGTCACAGCCATTGGCCTTGGCGACCTCGACCAACCGGCGGGAATTGGAGCTGTTGGGCGCGCCGATGACCAAAAGCGCATCGACCTTGGGGGCCACAGCCTTGACCGCGTGCTGGCGGTTGGTGGTGGCGTAACAGATGTCTTCTTTGTGGGGGCCTATGATGGCCGGGAAACGGTCCCGCAGGGCGGCAACGATCCCTGCGGTGTCATCCACCGACAGAGTGGTCTGGGTGATATAGGCCAGCCGCTCGGGGTCACGCGGTTGAAGCGTCGCGACGTCTTCGGCGGTTTCCACCAACAACACCTCGCCGTCGGGCAGTTGCCCCATGGTGCCGATGGTTTCCGGGTGGCCGGCATGGCCAATCATCACCATCTGCAATCCGTTTTCAAAATGGCGTTCGGCCTCGATATGCACCTTGCTGACCAGCGGGCAGGTGGCGTCCACATAGACCATCTCGCGCCGGTTCGCCTCTTCGGGCACGGATTTCGCAACCCCATGCGCCGAGAAGATCACCGGGCGATCATCGGGGCAGTCTTCCAGCTCTTCGACAAACACCGCACCCTTTTCGCGCAAGCCATCCACGACGAACTTGTTGTGCACAATCTCATGACGCACATAAATCGGTGCGCCCCATTTCTCGATCGCCATTTCGACGATCTTGATGGCGCGATCCACCCCGGCGCAAAACCCGTTGGGCGCTGCGAGATAAAGGGTGAGGTCTGGCTTGGTCTGTGTGGTCATGGGCGGGGCTTCTCCGGTCGAGCCTGAACATGGATACTAACGCGACCTGTTGTGCCGCAAAAGAGCCGTGCAGAAAAGGGGAATAACCCGGACGAAAAAAGCCGAGGCGCAAGCCCCGGCTTTTTGGATGAATTCAGTCGACCTGAGGTCAATTTACTCTTCGGTCGGCGCGTCGCGATCAAATTCGCGCGGGGGGCGACCGATGACGTCTTTCAACTCGTCCAGCTCGATGAAATTGTCGGCCTGGCGGCGCAGTTCATCGGCAATCATCGGCGGCTGGCTGCGGATGGTTGACACCACCGATACGCGCACGCCTTTGCGCTGCAGCGCGGCTACGAGCGGTTTGAAATCGCCATCGCCCGAAAACAGCACCGCATGGTCGATATGATCGGCCAATTCCAGCGCATCCACGGTCAGTTCGATGTCCATGTTGCCCTTCACCTTCCGACGACCCATGCTGTCGGTATATTCCTTGGCAGGCTTGGTCACCATCGAGAAGCCGTTGTAATGCAACCAATCTACCAGGGGGCGGATCGGCGAATACTCGTCATTTTCCAGAAGGGCAGTGTAGTAAAAAGCGCGCAGAAGCTTGCCGCGGCGCATGAATTCCTGACGGAGCAGTTTGTAGTCGATGTCAAACCCCAGTGACTTCGCTGCCGCATACAGGTTAGAGCCGTCGATGAACAGCGCGAGCCGTTCGTCACGATAAAACATTTAAAGTCCTTTCCAATTTCCCTTCGCCAACAATTCCGTGAGTGTTAATGAGTGTAGCTGTCAACGAAGTATGATGTGCAATCTAAGGTAAGAATCGGATGCCGCAAGCAGCACTTTTGGACAAGTATAGCATAAATCGGCTTGTTGCGCTTGGAAGTAACGCCAGCAGTGATCTGGTATTATCTCAAGGGTTGGTGCGAGATGCCATTTTGCAACTAGAAGGCGAGGGTTTGCGAATCAATGCAATCAGCCGATTCTATCGCACCCCGTGCTTCCCGGCGGGGGCTGGACCGGATTTCGTGAATGCGGCGATCGCGGTCCAAAGCGATCTCTCGGATCGGGCGCTTCTCGATCTGTTTCACGAGGTGGAGGCGAGATTTGGCCGCGAGCGCCCCTCGCGCTGGGCGCCGCGCACGCTGGATATTGATCTGGTTGCCAGCGGAGTAACCATCGCCCCGGATCGCCCCACCCTGACCCATTGGATGGACCTGCCATTGGACGACCAAAAGCGGGTGGCACCGGACCAGATGATCCTGCCCCATCCGCGCCTGCAGGACCGTGGCTTTGTGCTGATTCCCTTGCTGGATATTGCGCCGGACTGGCGCCATCCTGTGCTTGAACGCACGGTGCGCCAGATGTGTGATGCCTTGTCAGAGGCCGAGAAAACCGGGATTCAGCCGCTCTCGGACCTTTGAATACCTTGAGAATCTTGCAAAACCCGTTGTCGGGGATAAATTCGGCTTGTAAACTGGCAACCCGCCCCCTAAATAGGCGGTTCACATCCCCTTGCAAGGAATGGAGCTTACTATGGCCCGCGTGACGGTCGAAGATTGCGTTGATAAGGTCCCGAACCGGTTCGAACTGGTGATGCTTGCGGCACATCGTGCCCGCGAAATCTCGGCAGGTGCCGAAATCACCGTGGATCGTGACAACGACAAGAACCCGGTTGTGTCCCTGCGTGAAATCGCAGACGAGACCCAGACCGCGGACGAGCTGCGCGAGCGCATGATCGAAAGCCACCAGACCCAGATCGAGGTGGACGAACCGGAAGAAGACCAGATGGCGCTTCTGATGGGGGCCGAAGCCGCCGACAAGCCGGAAGACGACGACATGTCGGAAGAAAAGCTGTTGCGTGCGCTGATGGAAGCCCAGGGCCAGGGCTAAGTCCCGGCCCTTATCAGGTTCCTCAAAGATCGGGGTAGATATCGGTGGCGAGCTGGCGCGAAGAGCTTGAACATCTCGAACTCGACGGGCTGATCGAAAAGATCGCCACCTATAACCCCAAATCCAATTCCGACCTGATCCGCGCCGCGTTTGAGTTTGGCGCGCAGGAGCATTACGGCCAGTATCGCCATTCAGGTGATCCGTATTTCACCCACCCATTTGAGGTGGCGGAAATTCTGGCCGATATGCAGTTGGATGATGCCACCATCATCACCGCCTTTCTGCACGACACAATCGAAGACACCGGCGCCACTTATACCAATGTGGCTGAAAAGTTCGGCCGCGAGGTGGCAGAGCTGGTCGATGGCGTGACCAAGCTGACCAATCTGCAGCTGTCGAGTTCCGAAACCAAACAGGCGGAAAACTTCCGTAAACTGTTCATGGCCATGTCAAAGGACATGCGGGTCATTTTGGTGAAGCTCGCAGACCGTCTGCACAATATGCGCACGATCCGTGCGATGCGGCCGGAAAAGCAGGTGATCAAATCGCGCGAAACCATGGATATCTATGCGCCGCTGGCCGGTCGCATGGGGATGCAATGGATGCGCGAAGAGCTGGAGGACCTGGCCTTTCACGTGCTCAACCCGGAAGGGCGCAGTTCGATCATGCGGCGTTTCCTGCGCCTGCAGAAAGAAAGCGGCGATGTGATCGAAAAGATCACCGGCGATATCCGGCATGAGCTGGCCGTGGCCGGCATTCAGGCTGAAGCCTTTGGTCGGGCCAAGAAACCCTATTCGATCTGGCGCAAGATGCAGGAGAAGGATCAGGGGTTCTCGCGCCTGTCCGACATTTACGGATTCCGAATTATCACGTTGGACGAGGCGGATTGCTACCGGGTGCTTGGTGTGGTGCATCAGCGCTGGCGCGCGGTGCCGGGGCGGTTCAAGGATTACATCAGCCAGCCGAAATCCAACGGCTATCGCTCGATCCACACCACGGTGTCGGGGCGCGACGGCAAACGGGTTGAGGTGCAGATCCGCACCCAGCAGATGCACGAGGTGGCGGAAACCGGGGTGGCGGCGCATTGGTCCTATCGCGATGGCGAACGGGTGGAAAACCCCTTTGCGGTCGATCCGGCGAAATGGATTGCCTCGCTGACCGAACGGTTCGAAGCGGCGGATGACCATGACGAGTTTCTTGAGCATGTGAAGCTTGAGATGTATTCCGACCAAGTGTTCTGCTTTACCCCCAAAGGTGAGGTGGTCAAGCTTCCGCGTGGGGCGACACCGCTGGATTTTGCCTATGCGATTCACACCCGGATCGGGGATCGCTGCGTGGGCGCGAAGGTCGATGGCATTCGTGTGCCGCTGTGGACCCGGCTTAAAAACGGCCAGTCGGTCGAAATCATGACCGCCGAGGGCCAGGCCCCACAGGCGACCTGGATCGACATTGTGGTCACCGGCAAGGCCAAGGCCGCGATCCGCAAATCCCTGCGCAGTGAAGACCGCGAGCGATTTGTGAAACTGGGCCGGGAACTGGCGCGGGTGGCGTTTGAAAACGCAGGTCGCAAGGTCACCGACAGGGCGCTGATGACCGCGGCAAAACAGCTGCGCATTGAGGACGAGATCGAGCTTCTGGCCCGTCTTGGATCAGCTGAATTGCAGGCGCGGGACGTGATCCAGATCCTGTATCCCGAAGCGGCGGTTATGGAAGATGTCATCGATGGCGACGCCGCGGTGATCGGTCTGGCCCCGGGGCAGGTGATCAACCGTGCGCAATGTTGCCAACCCGTGCCGGGCGAACGCATTGTCGGCATCACCTATCGTGGCAAGGGCGTTTTGGTGCATTCCATCGATTGTGATGCACTGGGGGAAGTGGAAGATGACGGCAACCGCTGGGTCGATCTGCAATGGGCCACCGGCAACCACCCTCCGATCCACACGGTCAGTATGAAACTGACCATTTCCAATGATGCGGGTGTGCTGGGGCGGATTTGCACATTGATTGGCGAGCAAAAGGCCAATATCTCGGATCTGAGGTTTCTGGACCGCAAACCAGATTTTTACCGGTTGCTCATTGATGTGGATTTACGGGATCTTGAACATTTGCATGCCGTTATGCTGGTGCTTGAAGCGGATAGTGACGTGGCGTCGATCCGACGGTATCGCGATCTAGAGCGTAAACCCTGATAAGTGACCATGTAACCACCCTGATCCCGCCAGCCTGAAAGGGGCCCGCCTTGTTCAAAAGAAACCCACGTTCCTATCTGCGGATTGTGGCGGAGTTCTTTTACCCGCGGGGTGGGTGGTATCGGGCAGCACGGTATGTGATCCACCGCTTGCGTCGCCTGCCGGACCCGGCACACCGCATTTCACGCGGCATTGCCGCAGGGGTGTTCACAAGCTTCACCCCGTTTTTCGGCCTGCATTTCGTGACGGCAGCAACCCTTGCCTGGATCATGCGCGGCAATATCCTGGCCGCGCTTCTGGCGACGTTCTTTGGCAACCCGATCACCTTTCCGCTGATTGCCGAACTGTCGATCAACCTGGGCAGTGCGATGCTCGATTTGCCAGACACGGTGCATTTGCCCGAGGTGGCCCAGTCGTTCGGCGCGGCCTCCAGCGATCTGTGGTACAACCTGCGCGCCGCCTTTACCGACGACACCGCCGACTGGACCCGCATCCACAGCTTTTACCATCGGGTGTTCCGACCCTATCTGGTGGGATGTCTGATCCCCGGGGTGGCGACCGGTCTTGTTTGCTATTTCCTGTCCAACCCCCTGATCCACGCCTATCAGCGCCGCCGGATCAAGAAGCTGAAAGAGCGGTATGAAAAACGTTTGGCAGAACGGCTTTCCCGGGCTGGCGAGGACAGAGAAATCAGGTAACACTGTGCGCAACACCAAATTTGGAGCGCGACATGTCTGAGACCCCCAAAAATCTGCGTCACGATAAACTGCGACTGGGCGTGAATATCGACCATGTGGCCACCGTGCGCAATGCGCGTGGGTCGGCCTATCCTGATCCGGTCCGCGCTGCCCTGCTGGCACAAGAGGCCGGGGCGGATGGCATCACCGCCCACCTGCGCGAAGATCGCCGCCACATTAAGGATGACGATATCGGCGGGTTGATGGAGGCCCTGTCGATCCCGCTGAACTTCGAAATGGCGGCAACCGATGAGATGCAGGAAATTGCGCTGAAATATCAGCCCCATGCCGTGTGCATCGTGCCGGAAAAACGCGAAGAGCTGACCACCGAAGGTGGGCTGGAGGTGGCCGCGCAGGACAATCGTCTGGCGGAGTATATTGCGCCGTTGCGCGATGCAGGCTCTCGTGTCTCGCTGTTTATTGGTGCCGACGAGGCGCAGATCCGCGCGGCTGCCCGCATCGGGGCGCCGGTGGTGGAGCTGCATACCGGCGCCTATTGTGATTACCATTACGAAGGTCGGCTGGCTGAGCGTGATGCAGAGCTTGCGCGCCTGCGCGAGGGCGCAGAGCTGGCGCATTCGCTGGGGCTTGAGGTGCATATGGGCCACGGGTTGACCTATGACACCGTCGCGCCAATCGCTGAAATGCCCGAGGTGATGGAGCTCAATATCGGGCATTTCCTGATCGGCGAGGCCATCTTCCGCGGCCTGCCAGACGCCATGGCCGAGATGCGCCGCCTGATGGATGAGGCACGGGCGTGACCGGGATCGAGCTGCTTTTGATCTGGGTCGGCTGGGTCCTGGCCGGTGGGTCCCCCGGACCTGCCACCTTGGGTATTGCAGGAACCGCCATGAGAGAAGGGCGCGGGCAGGCGCTTGCCTTTGCCACGGGGATCCTGACGGGCGGTGCCTTTTGGGGAATTGCTGCTGCGCTGGGGATGGGGGCCTTGATGCTCACCCATGTCTGGATCTTCTCGCTCGTCAAATATCTCGGCGCTGCCTACCTGATTTATCTCGCCATCAAGTCACTGCGATCAGCGTTGTCTGACAAGATCACCGATGGGGGGGCCGTGGTGGGCGGCACGCGTCTTTCGGCTTTCAGGAAGGGGGCCTTGATCCATTTGACCAACCCGAAGGCGATCCTGTCCTGGGGGGCAGTCTTTTCGATCATCCTTCCCCCAACCGCCACGATCACACAGATTTTTGGCATGTTCTTTTTTCTCTATAGCGGGGGCATATTGGTCTTTATTGGTTATGCCTTTCTGTTTTCGACGCCCGCAGCGGTGCGTGTCTATCAAGCGTCGCGGCGGTGGTTTGAGCTTGGCTTCGCGGCGCTTTTCGGCGCGGCCGGTGTGAAGATCCTGACGGTTCAACCGTCATGACGGGGATCCGTGGGATGGGTTTGTGAGGTGTTGATATGATCTCTCACGTTGTGGCGTTGGCGCTGGCCCCGGATGCTGATCGGGCGACATTGGCTCAGGTGATGCAGGGATTGGCGGATCTGGTGGGGCGCGTGGAGGGTTTCCTGTCGTTCACTTACGGCCCGAATATTGATCTGGAGCGGAAATCGCCGGACCATCCCTATGGCTTCGTGGCCTGCTTTGCCAACCAAGCGGCCTTGCAGCGCTACGCGGATCACCCGGAACACCAGGGACTTGGTCAACAACTGGTATCGCTTTGTGATGGCGGGGCTGAGGGCATATTGGTGTTTGATATTGAGGATGGCAAAGATGTTGGGAATGAAAATGAAATCCGGTGACCTGTCGCTGCCCGCGCTGATCGGGCCTGCCATTTTCCTTTCTCTCGGACTTCTTGCCGCCCAGCCGTCCTACGCCCAATCCGTCTCGGACTGCGACTGGCGGGCTGCGTCGATCAACCTGGTTGAACCATGGGACGAGACCAGCCGCACCTTTGCCAATGGAGACGTACGCATTGCCCTTTTGGACACGGTCGAACCGGCCGCTGCGGCCTATCATCTTCTCATCCTGTCGCCCCCGTATGACGAGGTGGGCGGGCGCCAGTGCCGGGTGATCAGCGCCGAGGACACTCTGGGTTTTATGGGGGTTACCTTTGACCAGATCGAGGCAGAGTATGATCCCGAGCACGGGCTGGTCTTTCGCCTGCCCGTGGCGCGCTACAATGCAGATACGTCAGAAGGCGATTGGTTGGATCTTCTGTTTGTCGTCAACCAGGCCAGCGGTCAGGTGGTGGCGGATGTGGTGGAGCCCGCGCAATGATCCTTGGCATAGGCACCGATCTGGCAAATATCGAACGCATTCAGGGCACGCTGGAGCGGTTCGGCGACCGGTTTCGCAACCGGGTGTTCACCGACCGCGAGTTGGCCAAGGCCGCGCGGCGAAAGGACGAGGCGGGGACTCTGGCGAAACGATGGGCCGCCAAGGAAGCGTGCTCCAAGGCGCTGGGCACCGGCCTTGCCATGGGGATCAGCTGGCGCGATATGGCGGTGTCGAACCTGCGCAGCGGTCAGCCTGTGATGGAGGTGACCGGATGGGCGCGGGAGCGGCTCGATGAAATGACGCCCGCAGGTCACACGGCCACCATCCACGTCACGCTGACAGATGACCACCCCTGGGCGCAGGCCTTTGTGGTGATCGAAGCCCGCCCGGATCCGCAGACGTAACCCCCGTCAAACTTGACTCTTTCCCCAGACCCGCCCATATCGCGGGGAACGCAGTTACAGGCAGGACCTCATGGCCGAGAAAAAAGAAGAAGGCATCTTCGACACGCTCAAGACGATCTTTTGGGCGCTGATCATTGCAGGCGTGTTCCGCACGCTGTTTTTCCAACCGTTCTGGATCCCGACCGGGTCGATGAAAGACACGCTGCTGATTGGCGATTTCCTGTTCGTGAACAAGATGGCCTATGGCTATTCGAAATATTCCTGCCCGTTTGGGATCTGCCCAATTTCCGGCCGGATCCTTGCATCAGAACCTGAACGTGGCGACGTGGTGGTGTTCCGCCATCCGACCCTTGGCACCGATTACGTGAAGCGCCTGATAGGCCTGCCGGGGGACAAGATCCAGATCAAGAACGGTGTGCTGTTCATCAATGATCAAGAGGCCAAGCAACGCCCCGATGGCACGTTTGAAGAGATCAAAGCGCCGCAGGGCCGTTTTGGCACTGTTCCGCTCTGCGCCAATCGCCCGGTGGGCCTTGGCGGCACGTGTGAAAAGCAGAAGCTGATTGAAACCCTGCCAAACGGGGTAGATCATTCGATCCTGGACGTGGCCCAGGGCCGTCTGGACAACACCAATGTGTTCACCGTACCGGAGGGGCATTTCTTCTTCATGGGCGACAACCGCGACAACTCCACCGACAGCCGGGTCAGCCAGAACGCGCGCGGTGTGGGCATGGTGCCGTTTGAATACCTCCTGGGCCGCGCGGACCGGATCATGTTCTCGGCAGCGGGGAAGCGGCTGGTTTATTTCTGGACCTGGCGGTCGGATCGTTTCTTTAAGGCCATCGAGTGAAGCTGTCGGCGGATCTCCAGGCTTTCGAGGGCCGTATCGGGCATAGTTTCAAGGACCCGGAGCTGTTGATCCGTGCGCTGACGCATGGGTCGCTCTCGTCCTCGACCCGACCTGACAACCAGCGGCTGGAGTTTCTGGGCGACCGGGTGCTGGGGCTTGTCATGGCTGAACGGCTGTTGGAAGATGACCCCAAGGCCGCCGAAGGCGTGCTGGCGCCGCGCTACAATGCCCTTGTGCGCAAAGAGGCCTGTGCCGATGTGGCGCGCGAGGTGGGCCTTGGCGAGGTTCTGAAACTGGGCCGGTCCGAGCAGAAAACCGGCGGGCGGCGCAAACAGGCGTTGCTTGGCGACGCGATGGAGGCGGTGATTGCCGCGGTCTATCGTGATGCGGGTTTTGACGTGGCGCGCGACATGGTGCTGCGTCTTTGGGGCGACCGGATCGGCAAGGTCGAGGCCGATGCCCGCGACCCGAAAACCTCGCTTCAGGAATGGGCGCAGGCGCGCAAGCTTGCCCCGCCGACATACGTGGAAATCGCCCGCGACGGCCCAGACCATGCGCCGGAATTCACCATCGAGGCGCGGTTGGACAATGGCAAAAGCGCGCAAGCGCGGGCCAATTCGAAACGGCAGGCCGAACAGGCCGCTGCAAAAGCGCTGCTGACGGCGTTGGAGACCACAAAATGACCAAAGCCGGATTTGTCGCCCTGATCGGTGAACCCAATGCCGGGAAATCGACGCTGACCAACCAGATGGTGGGGGCAAAAGTGTCGATCGTGACCCATAAGGTGCAAACCACCCGCGCGCGCATTCGGGGCGTGGCCATTGAGGGTGAGGCGCAGATCGTTTTTGTTGACACGCCCGGCCTGTTCCGCCCGCGCCGCCGTTTGGACCGCGCGATGGTGGCCGCCGCCTGGGGTGGGGCCGCAGACGCCGACATCGTTGTGCTTCTGGTCGAGGCGCACCGGGGCGTGACCGACGGGGTCGAGAAGATCCTGGAAGGCTTGGCCGAGATTGCCCAGGGCCGCACCGTGGCGCTGGCGATCAACAAGATCGACAAGGTGAAATCCGAGGTCCTGCTGGCCTTGGCCAAGGATCTGAACGACCGCTATGATTTTGCCGAAACCTTCATGATCTCGGCCGAAAAGGGTCACGGCGTGAAAGCGTTGCGGGAATGGTTGGCGGGGGAGTTGCCCGACGGGCCGTGGCTATACCCCGAAGACCAGATTGCCGATCTGCCGATGCGGATGATTGCCGCCGAAATGACCCGCGAAAAACTGACCCTGCGCCTGCATCAGGAACTGCCCTATCAGATGACGGTGGAAACCGAGAGCTGGGAAGAGCGCAAAGATGGCTCTGCCCGCGTGGATCAGGTGATCTACGTGATGCGTGACGGGCATAAGGGCATTGTGCTGGGCAATAAAGGCGAGACGATCAAGGCCGTGGGCAAGGCGGCGCGACTGGAGCTTGAGGAGTTCATGGGCCGCAAGGTGCACCTGTTTTTGCAGGTGAAAGTGCGCCCGAACTGGCTTGAGGAAAAAGAGCGCTATTCCGAGATGGGGCTTGATTTCAAGGACGGCAACAAGTGACACGCCTGACCGCGGATGTCTGGGTATCTGCCTATCTGACGCGGTTGCGGCTGGCGGATATCCCGGCATTTGTCACCCGCAAGGGCGACCTGACCGCCGGGGCGGTTCTGGTTAAGATGAACACGCTGGACGGTCAGGCGGCGGTCTATCAACGCAGTTTTGATCTGATGACGGGCGACCGTGCATGGGTGGTGTTGTCGGACGGCGCGGAGCGTGACGTGGATGCGACGCTGGAGCGTCAGAAGAGCTTCGACCCGGATCTTTGGGTGATCGAGGTGGAAGATAAAGCCGGGCGGCATTTGCTGGACGAACCGGGGTTGGCGGACTGACCGCGCGCTTTTCAAATGAGCTTCGCCCATGTTTTGCGCCCGGACGTCCTGCCCCTGCGGGGCCATCCTGTCCGGTCGCGGGGCCCTCGCGGTGCTCGGGTAGGGATATTTCCGGACCAAAGATGGCAGGGTTGTTTTCAGATTTGAACTGGATCATGGTTTTCTGCGGGAGGCCCTATGGATTGGCGAGACGAAGGCGCGCTTTTATCTGTGCGCAAACATGGCGAAAGCTCGGTGATTGCCGAGATCTTCACCGCCAAACATGGGCGTCATGCCGGGGTGATCCGCGGGGGCGTGAGCCGCAAGATGACACCAATCCTGCAACCGGGCGCGCAATTGGACGTGACGTGGCGGGCGCGGCTGGAGGACCATATTGGCAGTTTCACGGTCGAGCCAATCCGGGCGCGTGCCCTGATCATGACGGATCGCGCAGCTCTGACCGGGCTGAATGCGATCACTGCGCTTTTGGGGTATGCGCTGCCTGAGCGTGAACCTCATCCGGATCTGTACCAACGGACCCAGGCCATGCTGGATCTGTTGGGCACCAACCCCGTCTGGCCGGTGGCCTATCTGAGGTGGGAATTGGCCCTGCTGGAAGAGTTGGGGTTTGGGTTGGACCTGTCGCGATGTGCGGTCACCGGGGTGACCGAGGGTCTGTGTTACGTGTCACCCAAATCAGGTCGTGCCGTGTCAGAAGCCGGGGCAGGGGACTGGGCAGACCGGTTGCTGCCTTTGCCTGCTGACTTGCTTGGGAGGGGACAGGGACGGCTGCAAGATGTGATCAATGGGTTGCAGACCACCGGGTATTTCCTGACCCATCGGTTGGCGCATGCGATGGGTGATAAGCCCTTGCCCGAGGCGCGGGCGCGGCTTTTGGATCGGTTGAAACGGGATCTGGAAAGGGAAGGCGATGCTCAGCTTTGAACAGATCAAGACGCGGGCGATTGACCGCAAAGGGGCTGAGGCGTTTGAAGCCGCGATGCCAGTTGCGCCTGAATATCTTCTGGAAGATCAAAGCGATGACCGTATCTTATCGGCTTTTGCACGGGGGGTGTTTCAGGCTGGGTTCAGCTGGAAGGTAATCGAAGCAAAATGGCCGGGTTTTGAAGAGGCGTTTCACGGGTTTGACATTGGTCGGAATGCGCTGATGTCAGACGACGATCTGGACCGGTTGCTGGCGGACAAAGGCATTGTGCGAAACGCGCAGAAAATCCTGTCGGTGCGAGACAATGCGGTTTTTCTGTCTGATCTCGCCCGCGCGCATGGCAGCGCGGCACAGGCGCTTGCAGCCTGGCCGGAGGATGACGTGGTGGGGCTATACGCGTTGCTTAAAGCGCGCGGCGCACGGTTGGGTGGGATGACCGGCCCTTATGCGCTGCGCCGACTTGGGTTTGACGGGTTCATCTTATCAAAATCCGTGGTGGCGGCGCTGAATATGGCCGGGGTGATCGACGGGGCAGCCACATCGAAAACGGCGCAGGCGGCGGCGCAGGACGCCTTCAATACATGGCGGGCGGAAAGCGGTGAAAGCTTTGCCCGGATCAGTCGCACGCTTGCCCTCGCTGTGCCGGATTAAACCCGGCTACGGCGTGGCGACAAACACCATCTCGCGCCCGTCTTCATTGCTAAGAAGGAGCGTGTCACCGGCCACTTCTGCAAGGGTCATTTGTGTGAGCGCCCTGAAGAACTCGGTTTCGGCCTGCAGGTCTGAACAGGCCATCTTCGTGGCTGCGATCGTTTCCACCTTGAACCACGGATAGGGCACGGTCTGACGGGCGCTGTAGCTGTTGCAGGGGGCTTGCCCGGTCACCTGCCCCTGTTCCGGCAGGCGCAAGGTGGCGCGCGCCGGGGCAGGTTGCCCATCCAGTTCCTGCCAGACCCATGTGGTTTCCTTTGGCGCATATCCAGACAGGGTTTCATCTTTGCAGGCAGAGAGCGCCAGGAGAGACAGGGTGAGGATGCAAATTGATTTCATATGCTGTGCCTATCAGTTTGCCGGAAAAGACCAAGGGGCTGGCGATCACATTTCTGAAATTGCCTCAGGCATCACGTAGGGCCAGAAGGGCCGCAAGCAGGGTGCTCATCGCGCCGTGATTGTCCATCTGATCCGTGGCGGAAAGGGTGCCCAGGCCGATATAGGCACCATAGATGATCCGCGCGAAATCGGGGTTGGTCAGCTCCAGTTCGGTCAGAACCTGTTCCAAATAGGACAGGCGTTTTTGATCCACGCGTGCAACGGCCTTGGCCACGTCGGGATGGTCAAGCGCCCAGGCCCGGATTGCAGGTTCGGCACCGTCGCCGCCATGGGTCGAGTCATTCGCCGTGGCAATTTCACCTAGCTTGTAAAGGCGCCGCACCGGATCGGGTTCGGACGCCAACCCGTCGGTCACGGCATCCACGGCGCGATGTTCCCACAGTGCCAGCATCTGAGCGTGGAAGTCTGACAGGTCTTTGAAATGCCAGTAAAAAGACCCTTTGGTGGTGCCCAGATCGCGGGCCAGGGCTTCGGCTTTCAAGGCCTTGGAGCCCTTGTGCGCCAAGGCGCGAAACCCTGCCATGATCCAGTCTTCGCTGCTTAGTCGTGCCCGTTTTTCTGCCATCTTCCTCACCATACGCTAGCGTATTGACAAGCTACTCCTCCTGAATAACGTACGCAAGCGTATGGATTCGTATTTTGAGGGTTGAAATGAGATATCCAATGATTTTGGCGGCGGGTCTGATGGCGGTGACCACCGGGGTCCATGTTTTCGCAGGGGGACCGGAAATCCACGTTCCAATCCAGGCCAGCGACCTGTCCGCAGAATTGCGCGCCATTTCGGCCGTCCTCTGGCATGCGGTGACCATTGTTCTGGTCGTGTTCACTCTGTCATTGATCTGGATGGCAAGGCACCCAAACCGGGAACTTGCGGCGCTTCTTGCGGCCATCCAGCTCGGGTTTGCCGGATTGTTCGTGTTTTATGGGCTGTCCCAGCTTGGAACGCTATGGGTGATGCCACAATGGGTCATCTTCCTTTTGATCCCCGCTGTGATGCTGATTGGAATGCGGGGGCGAGCATGACCGTGGCGCTGTTGATCCTGCTGGCTGGAGCGGCAGCCATTCATCTGGTCTGGGCCGCGGGACTGAACTGGCCGATCCGGGATGAGGCGCAGCTGGCAAAAGCAGTTGTGGGCGCGCAGGGTATCACAAAAATGCCGCCCCGCTGGGCCAGTGCGCTGGTGGCGTTGGCTTTGGGATTGGCCATGGTGCTCATTGCCGCGCAGGCGGGGTGGTTGGGTCTGCCATTGGGACCCAAGCTTATGCAGATCGCGATCTTTTTGATGGTTGCCGTTTTTGCTCTGCGTGGGCTGGCGGGCTATTTGCCGGTCTGGCGTCAACGGATGGAGCCGCGATTTGATCGCTTGAATGCGCGGTTTTATAGCCCGTTGTGTCTACTTATCGCCACCCTGACGGTTTTGCAGATATAAGAAAAGGACGCGATCTTGCGCCCTTTCCTCTTGCTTCAAATACCTCGGGGTGAGGCCGTCAGGCCGAGGGGCAGCGCCCCTGTTACCCAAGCAGACGGCGGGCGATCACCTGCGCCTGAATTTCGGCAGCCCCTTCAAAAATGTTCAGGATGCGGGCGTCACACAGCACGCGGCTGATTTGATATTCGAGCGCGAACCCGTTGCCGCCGTGGATCTGCAAAGCGTTGTCGGCACAGGCCCAGGCAATGCGGGCGCCCAGCAGTTTCGCCATGCCCGCTTCCAGGTCACAACGCTGATCGTGGTCTTTTTCCCAGGCCGAGAAATAGGTCAGCTGACGCGCCACCATGATTTCCACCGCCATCATCGCGAGCTTGTTGGCCACGCGCGGGAAGTTGATCAGCGATTTGCCAAACTGCTTGCGGTCCTCGGCATATTGCATGCCGATTTCCAGCGCGTTCTGCGCCACGCCAATGGCGCGGGCGGCGGTCTGGATCCGGGCCGCTTCAAAGGTCTTCATCAGCTGTTTGAAGCCCTGACCTTCCACGCCGCCCAGCAGGTTTTCACCCTTCACCTTGAACCCGTCAAAGCCCAGCTCAAATTCCTTCATGCCACGATAGCCCAGCACCTCAATCTCGCCGCCGGTCATGCCTTCGGTCGGGAACGGGTTCTCGTCGTCCCCCGGGGTTTTTTCGGCCAGGAACATCGACAGGCCGCGGTGGTCTTTGCTGTCGGGATCGGTGCGCGCCAGCAGCGTCATCACATGAGTGCGCGCGGCATGGGTGATCCAGGTCTTGTTGCCGGTCACCTCGTAATCGCCCTCGGCGTTTTTCACCGCGCGGGTGCGCAGGCTGCCCAGATCCGACCCAGTGTTCGGTTCGGTGAAGACGGCGGTCGGCAGGATTTCAGCCGACGAAATTTTCGGCAGCCAGTGTTCCTTCTGCGCATCCGTGCCGCCCGCCAGAATCAGCTCTGCGGCAATTTCCGACCGGGTGCCCAGCGAGCCGACACCAATGTAACCGCGCGACAGCTCTTCCGACACCACCACCATCGAGGCTTTCGACAGGCCCAGCCCGCCGTATTCTTCGGGGATGGTCAGGCCAAAGACCCCCATTTCCGCCAGTTCTTCGAGGATTTCCAGCGGGATATAATCGTCTTTCAGGTGCCAGTCATGGGCGTTGGGGGCGACCCGTTCGTCGGCATAACGGCGGAACTGTTCGCGGATCATTTCCAGCTCTTCGTCCAACCCGGTGGCGCCAAAGGTGGCGTGGCCTGCATTGTCGCGCATCAGGTCAACCAGACGGTTGCGGGCCGTCTGATTATTGCCCTGTGCCACCAACGTATTGATCGCGTCCGTGTCCAGCGCAGCACCGTCGACGCCCATATCCGACAGACGGGCCATTTCGTTCTGGCTCATCATCATCCCGCCCTTGATCTGGGCCAGATATTCGCCAAAGGCGATCTGCAGGATCAGGGTTTCCATTTCACCAAACTGGCCGGCCTCGTTCAGGCGGGTGGCCCAGGCGTTCATCTGGCGCAGGCTTTCGGAATAGGTGGCGAGCCAGGACAGGGCGTGGGCGGCGGCCTGATGCTCTTCCAGCTTGCTGCCCGAGATACGGTCGCCATCGGTCACCATCGCGCGGACGGAGGATTTAGCGGCTTCAAACACCGTTTCAACCGGGGCCACGGCCGCTCCGGTCAGGTCAAGGATATTGTCGATCAGGGCGCTCATCATACTGTCTCCTGTCTGGGTGGGGCGGATTCGCACGCCCCCAAAAAGCTCTCTCCAACCGGATAGCCACTTTGCAGGTGCAGCGCAATAAAAATGCGCATGCAGCATAAAATTCGCACATATATGACGTGACGAGATGGCGCATGCAGCGGGGGCATGACTGGTGTATGAGAGGGGCAGCGGCAATCTTGGAGCACATGATGGGTATTTTGGCAGAGCTGTCACCTTGGGTGTTGTCACTGGCCATTGGCGTGACTTTGGCGGCCGGGTTTGTGAAAGGCGCGGTCGGGTTTGCCATGCCGCTGATCATGATCTCCGGGCTGGCCACGGTGATGCCCGCCGAAACGGCGCTGGCTGCGCTGATCCTGCCCACGGTGATGACAAATGTGCAGCAGAGCCTGCGGCAAGGCGGCAGGGCGGCCTGGGAAACCATCGGCAAATACAAGGTGTTCCTTGTGGCTTTGCTGATCATGATCAGCCTTTCCGCCCAACTGGTCACAGTGCTGCCGCAAAGCTGGCTGTTCATCGCCATTGGTGTCCCGATTGTCCTGTTTTGCTTGATGCAATTGCGCGGTTGGTCGCCGAACCTAAAGCCAGAACACCGGCTGCGGGATGAAGGGATTGTGGGCGCTATTGCCGGTTTTATCGGTGGTCTGTCCGGCGTTTGGGGGCCGCCCACCGTGGCGTATCTGACTGCGATCCACACGCCCAAGGCGGAACAGATGCGGGTGCAGGGGGTGATCTATGGGATCGGGGCGCTGGCGCTGGTGGCGGCGCATATGAAGTCGGGTGTATTCAACGCTCACACAGCCCCTTTGTCCGCACTGATGCTGGTGCCTGCAGGTATTGGAATGGTGATTGGCGGGCGGTTTCACGACGCCATGCCGCAGAAGACCTTCAAGCGCGTGACCCTGGTGATCCTGACCGTGGCCGGGTTGAACCTGATCCGCAAAGGGCTGCTGGGTTAATCTCGTCAGGCCAGTGTCAGGCCCCAATCAGATCCGGCCACATTGCTGCGTTGCGGCGTGAAAACGCGCTGATGTGCCCCACCTTGTCCAACCCGTATTGGGCGGGGGTCAGCAGCACGTGTTCATGTGGGCAATGGGGATAGCGTTTGGCCAGCCGCGCGGCCACGTCGGGCGGCACGGAGACATCGTCGCTCACACCCACCGTGCGCAGAGCACATTGTGGCGGCGAGGGCGAGAGGGGGGGAAGGCTGTTGTCGGACGCATCGAAGCCCGGTGTGGTGCACCAGCGCTTCCATTGCCGAAAGACCGGGCCGGGAATGTCGCTGCCAAGGCCAGAAAGCTTGCCGGGGACGTATCCAAAGACCGCCATAGAGGCCGGCCCGACCCCGAACCACAAGCTGCGCACCAAGGCCTGGTAGGGCCAGGGGTGATCACATGTGTGCACCGGGCCTGAACAGATGGCGATGATCCGGGAAATCTCACCCGTTCGGTCCTGATGTGAAATCATCAAGCCCCCCAGCGAGTGACCAATCACCCAAATTGGCACTCCATTGGCCCTGGCAGATACCCAATCGCGCGCGGCCTGTTGATCGGCAATGCCCCAATCGGCCATCGTGGCTTTCACCTCACGTATCGGGCCACGGGCCGAAGCGCCAAAATCACGATAATCATAGGTCAGGCAGCTGACATTTTGGTCTTCGGCCAACCATCTCGCGAAATGATGATAATACCCATGCGGCACGCCGGTGGCCCCGTTCAGCACGGCAACCGCGCGTGGGGTGTGGGCGATGTGCCACTGGCCTCGTAACGGCGCCGGGCCACCAATCAAAACATCTTTCATCATGGGAAAACCAAACTGCGTCGGCAGGCTGATGGTAAATACTGACCGCGCGTCATGCGGTGCCACGTCACCTTGTGGGAGGTCGCAACAACCTGATCATTTGATCAGTATGGATAACCGGTCTGGATTGACATGAGTTTTGTGTCAGAATGAGACTGCGGACAGGAACAGTTTCATGGGACATGACAGATCAAAACCTTTCCCTCGCAAAGATGGGGAAAAAGCCGGGAAAAAAGGCGGCGAAAAAGATGTGGGCCAGGAGGCGGGCACCGACATCCCGTCAGGGGCGGACCCGGCCGTTGCGCCTGATGTCGAACAAGAGGTCGAGCCCGTTCACGATAGTGCGCAACGTCGCGACCGGGTGATCTCTTTGCTCTATGATGTGGCACTGGATCCAGCGCGGTTTGATACGTTGTTGAACGGCTGGGAAGCGGCGATGGCCCCACGTCGAAAACGGGGCGAGGGATTTGCGGATCTCGAACGTGATGAGGCGCTGACCGCGCATTTTGACCGGGCCGACGCGGTGTTGGATAAGGTGGAGAGTTCCGCCACCCCGGACGCACCGCAACTGCCGGATATCTACGAAAATACGGCGGCGTTCATGGTGGATCGCCAGATGCGGATCGTGGCCACAAGTGCGCGGGCGCGGGCGCTGAAGGATCTTGCGCAGGCAAACAGTCTGGCGGAGCTTGGGTTGGAGGCAGGGGATCTGAGCGCGCTTGCCAATGCAGTGGGGCAATTGATTGACCGGTTTGATACCGCCCCCGCTGTTCTTCGGTTGCGACGGGCGGATCACGGGGCCGAGACCGGGCAAACTCGTGGCCAGGGGGTGGTCTTGCATCTGCGGCCACATCTGCAGGACAACGGTCAAAGGCTGGCGATTGTGATTGCGTCCTTTGTGGCGTGGCCTGACGGGTTTGATGCGTTGCTTGGGTCAACTTTCGGCTTGACGGGGGCCGAGGTGGATATCACCCGACAGTTGGTGGATGCCGCAACCCCGCGTGAAATCGCCGAGGCTCGGGGTCGGTCAGTTGATACGGTGCGTGCGCAGATCAAAGCCATTCTCGCCAAGACCGAAGCGCATACGCAGGTGGAATTGGTGCGGTTGATTCTGTCGATGATGAACATGTCGCAACTCAGTGATTCCGAGAAGCGCCCCGGGCCCTACGCGTTCAGCGAAGGCAGTGGCGGTCTGGTGCCCTTGCCCTATCACAGCATCTATGGGGAAGATGGGCGAAAGCTCGATTACCTTACCTTCGGGGATCCGAACGGGGCGCCGATCCTGTATCTGCATCTTGATTACGGTCTGGCCCGCTGGCCTGCGCCCGCCGAACGATGGGCTGCGCAAAACGGGCTGCGGGTCATTGTGCCCGTGCGTGCGGGGTACGGAGGGACCGATCCGGTGCCTGGAAGCGGTGATTTCGCCGCTGTAACCGTAGAAGATCTGCGCGCGGTGTTGCAGGCCGAACGGGTGACACAGGCGGTGGCGCTGAGCGTCGGATCCGATGTGTTTTACGCCTGTCACCTGGAACGCGCTTATCCCGGCAGCCTGTCACATATCATCGCCACGGGCGGTGCCCTGCCCACCACCCGACCAGAGCAGTATGAGCGGATGCACAAGCATTACCGTTTCATTCTGGCCTGCGCCCGCAATACCCCACGGTTCCTGCCCTTCATGGTCAAAGCGGGGTTCCATCTGGCGCGCAAGCTGGGCAAGCGGGCCTATCTGAATGCGGTCTTTGCGGACAGCAAAGGAGATGTGGAAACCTTTGCCGATCCGATGGCCTACGAAGCGCTTGCCATGGGGTCGGAAATTGCCTTGTCAGAGGAACATTCCGCCCATGATGCCTTCAGTCGTCAGGTGATCATGCAGGAAACCCGTGATTGGAGTGACGTGGTGCGGGCGATGGAAAATGGACCACCCATGGTGTTTTTCAACGGCGGCACCGATCCTCAGGTCCCACTGGAAACCCTTGCAGAGTTTCAGGAGGATTACCCCTGGATTGATTTCCGGGTGGATGAGGCGGCGGGTCAGCTGATCTTCTTCAAGAACTGGCCGGAAATCCTGTCGGAAATTGCTTTGCGGGTGAAATAAATCGGTCTTTTAACCAACATTGGGTATGACCCGCTTTGACCACGTGGACAAACTGGGATCAGGTGGCGCGCATATGTTCCTTGAACATTATTTCAAATGAGGACGGCGTCAGCTGATTTTTAGAACACGGGCGGGCCAGGTGCCGGCATTTTAAGCCAATGCCATCGCCGCCTTTATGATCAAGTGATGTTTGAAATGTATTTGATAGAGCAATACGGACACGACGTTGACGTGGCTTTGGTCTGCCGGTCCCTTGGGGTGGTTGGATTTTTGTCTTACATGGCGGGCTATGCGGCGCTTCAACTTAGGATGATTGATGGGGACGGACTGACCTATTCCATAAGCAAAGTGTTGGGAGCAACGCTTGTTTTGATCAGCCTGACCACGGATTTCAACCTGTCCGCAGCGCTTATTCAGGTGTCGTTTTTGGTGATCGGATTGGTGGGGATAGTCATCCGGTTGCGTGGCAGACGGCACCCAAGGCGGCTTGACCGGGTCGCCGACCGGGATCAGGGGATTACCCCCCTGATGCCACAAAAGCTGGTTTGAGACTTCAAGCAAACCATCCATTCTTCCTGACCTGTCCCAGCGCCTGTCGCTAGGATATCAGGCAGAAAAGAAAACCGCCCCGGTGTGAGTGACGGGGCGGTTTTTTTGTTTTCAGATGGTCTGGAAAGGCTTGGCCTTGGGGTTACCCAAGCGCAACGGCCTTCACATCCTCATCAATGTCAGCTTCGTACTGGGTAAAGTTCTTGGCGAACATTTCCACCAGTTTCTGCGCCTGCGCATCATAGGCGCTGGCATCGTCCCAGGTGCGGCGCGGGTCGAGCAGCAGATCTGCAACGCCCGACACTTTCACCGGCACTTCAAAGCCAAAGTTCTCGTCCTTGCGGAATTCCGCATCAGCGAGCGAGCCTTCCAGCGCGGCGGTCAGCAGGGCGCGGGTGGCGCGGATCGGCATCCGCGACCCGGTGCCATAGGCGCCGCCGGTCCAACCGGTGTTGACCAGCCAGCAGGTGGCACCGTGCTTGGCGATCTTGTCACGCAAGAGCGCACCATACTCGGCCGGGCGGCGCGGCATGAAGGGGGCGCCAAAGCAGGTCGAGAAGGTGGGTTCCGGTTCGGTCACGCCTTTCTCGGTGCCGGCCACTTTCGATGTGAAGCCCGAGAGGAAGTGATACATCGCCTGCGCCGGGGTCAGGCGGGCAATCGGAGGCAGAACACCAAACGCATCACAGGTCAGCATGATGATGTTCTTCGGATGCCCCCCAATGGCCGAACTTGACGCGTTCGAGATGTAGTGCAGCGGATAGGCGCAGCGCATGTTGGCGGTCAGGCTGTCATCTTCAAAGTCCAGTTCGAAGGTTTCTTCGTCATAGACCATGTTCTCGATCACGGTGCCGAACTTCTCGGTCGTGGCATAGATTTCCGGTTCGGCCTCCGCCGACAGGTTGATCGTCTTGGCATAACAGCCGCCTTCGAAGTTGAAGGTGCCGGTGTCTGACCAGCCATGTTCATCATCGCCGATCAGCGTGCGGTCAGGGTCAGCCGACAGGGTGGTCTTGCCGGTGCCCGAGAGGCCAAAGAAGATCGCGGTGTCAACCGGGTTGCCCGTGGCATGGTTGGCCGAGCAGTGCATCGGCATGATGCCTTTTTCGGGCAGCATGTAGTTCAGCAGGGTAAAGACCGATTTCTTGTTTTCACCCGCGTATTCCGTGCCGCCGATCAGGATCAGCTTGCGGTCGAAGTTCAGCGCAATCACCGTTTCCGAACGACAGCCGTGACGCTCGGCGTCGGCTTTGAAGGTCGGGCAGTTGATAATGGTGAACTCAGGCTCGAACTCGTCCAGCTCGTCGCGGTCGGGGCGGCGCAGCAGGTGACGGATAAAGAGGTTGTGCCAGGCCAGTTCGGTGACCATACGCACGTCAAGGCGATGGGCAGGATCCGCGCCGCCGAACAGGTCCTGAACGAAGTAATCGCCGCCCTTCATATGTTCCAGCATGTCGTCATACAGCACGTCGAACTTGGCCGGATCCATCGGCGGGTTGTTTTCCCACCAGATATGCGGCTCGACGCTGGGGGTCTTGACGACAAACTTGTCCTTGGGCGAACGGCCCGTGTGTTTGCCCGTCGTGACCAGGAAGGCGCCGCCTTTGCCCAGTTTGCCTTCGTCACGCTTCAGCGCTTCTTCGACAAGGGCCGGCTCCATCAGGTTGTAATAGACATTGCCCAGCCCGGTGATGCCTTGATCGTCCAAGCGGCGTGCCGGGTTTACCCGTCCAGTGGTCATAAAATTTGCTCCTGTCGCCGGTCCGTTACATCCCCGGCGTATCTGTCCACATGAAAGCGCATGGTCTGTCCGGGGGTCTGTCAGGCAGAGGCCCGGCCATGCACGCCACCCTCATGTGAACGAGGGCGGTGAGGGGGCTATAGCATGGCACCGGGAAAAGGGAACAGGTTGGTTTTCGCGAGTTAGCGCAACCAAGCGCCTGTTTGCGCAAACTGTCGCAGGAATGGGCGGAGGTGCCCCTTACGTAAGGTGAGGTATATTCGCCATGATTTTACACTTTTTGTGATTCAATTGATCCCGGATGCTTTGCGATTCGCAGTTCGCGGTTGATTCTCAAGGGCGAAAATCGGATTATGGCGAAAATAAGACAAAGCAAACAATATAACGAGCAGCACAAGGAGACCTCATATGTCGAGGATCGCTCTTGTTGACGACGACCGCAATATTCTGACGTCGGTGTCGATCACACTTGAGGCCGAAGGCTTCGAAGTCGAAACATATAATGATGGTCAGTCCGCGCTGGACGCGTTCACCAAACGCATGCCTGATATGGCGGTGCTGGACATCAAGATGCCCCGAATGGACGGGATGGATCTGCTGCAACGCCTGCGGCAAAAGACATCCTCGCTGCCGGTCATCTTCCTCACCTCGAAAGACGATGAGATTGACGAGGTGCTGGGGCTGCGCATGGGGGCGGATGATTATGTGACCAAGCCGTTTTCCCAGCGCCTGCTGGTGGAACGCATCCGGGCCCTTCTGCGTCGACAAGAAGTCGTGGCGAAGGACGAACAGGGCGATGTTGAGGAAAGCAAGATCCTGGAACGTGGGGATCTGACCATGGATCCGTTGCGCCATGCGGTGAAATGGAAAGGCAATGACGTGTCTTTGACCGTGACCGAGTTCCTGTTGCTGCAGGCGCTGGCCACCCGTCCGGGGTTCGTGAAAAGCCGCGACCAGCTGATGGATGTGGCCTATGATGATCAGGTCTACGTGGATGACCGCACCATCGACAGCCATATCAAACGGCTGCGCAAGAAAATGCGAACTGCGGATCAGGATTTCTCGGCCATCGAAACCCTTTACGGAATCGGTTACCGGTATAACGAAGAATAAAGCCACGATATGGGCCCCATCAGGGCCCTTCGCTGCACTGCCTGGGGCGACGGAAACTGGAGAAAACCTTGCGCGATACCAAATCAACATCCAGCTCTGATGTCGTGATCGGCGAAGACTGGGTTGGCCCGCAAAGCAAGCTGGAAACCGAGCTGCGCGACCGGCGTGCGCGGCGCGGGCTGATCTCGATCAACCGCTCTCCGCTGGCCCGCAAGATCATCACTTTCAATCTGCTGGGGCTTCTGGTTCTGGTGCTGGGGGTGCTCTATCTGAACCCGTTTCGTGACAGCCTGGTCTTGCAGCGCGAACGCGGGCTGGTGGTTGAGGCTGAACTGATTGCCGATGTGTTCGAGGCGCAGCTGACAGGCGATGCCACTTTGACCGAGGGGGTGGATATTGCGGCCACCCTATCGGGGCTTAGCCTGCCAGAGGGTGTGCAAGTCTTTGTTTTCGATGGTGAAGAAGCGCTTATGGGCAGCTCTGTGGGGCAGCCCCGCGCGATGCCGGCGCCGGTCAACGGGCTGCAACCCGAAGGCAATTCCACCATCATCACCGATATGCTGAACAACCTGTGGGAAGGGGTCTCGTCGATCCTGTCCGGCAAAGGAGACAGCAGCACGCCCTTGGATCGCGAAGCAATTGTGCGCGATCTTCTGACGGCCACGCTGGGCGGCTCGACCCAGGTGGCGCCGGGGGTTGAAAGCGAAGGGGGCACGGTGTTTTCCGTTGCCACGCCAATCCTGAAAAACGGCACTGCTGTTGGGGCGCTGGCGCTGTCCTCTGCAGCAGGAGAGCTTGATCTTCTGGTACGCAATGAACGTGAACAACTGCTGCAGATGTTCGTGATCGCCATTCTGGTTTCCATCGGTCTGAGCCTGCTTCTGGCCTCAACCATCGCAAACCCGCTGGCGGATCTGGCCACCGCGGCCGAGCTGGGCCGGGACAAAAACGCCAAAAAGGTCAATCCGGGCCGGGTGCGTATTCCGGATCTGTCCGGTCGCCCGGACGAGATTGGTCGCCTGTCAGGCGCGCTGCGCAGCATGGTCGCCGCGCTTTACGACCGGATCGACAGCAACGAACAATTTGCCGCCGATGTGGCGCATGAAATCAAGAACCCTCTGGCCTCTTTGCGCTCTGCCATCGGCACGCTGCGCTTGGCGAAAAAGGATGAACATCGCACCCGTCTTCTGGATGTGATTGACCATGACGTGCGCCGTCTGGATCGATTGGTCAGCGATATTTCCAACGCCTCACGGCTGGATAGCGAGCTGGTGAAGGAAGAGGAAGAAGCGTTCAACCTTCTGAAAATGCTTGGAAACCTGACCGAGTACCTGGGGGGGGAAGCAAATGATAAAGGTGTGGATTTCATCACCGATATGCCGCCCAAGCCGATTGTGATCCACGGGCTTGAAGCGCGATTGGCGCAGGTCTTCGTGAATCTGATCACCAATGCGCTCAGCTTCTGCGAAGAAGGCGACGCCATTCGACTTTGGGTGCGCAAACGCGACAATCGGGTGCTGGTGGTGGTCGAAGACACCGGACCGGGCATTCCGGATCAGGCGCTGACCAAAGTGTTCAAACGGTTCTATTCGGAACGGCCCGAAAATCAGTTCGGGAATAATTCCGGGCTGGGGCTGGCCATCTCGAAACAGATTGTCGAAGCCCATGGCGGCGTGATCTGGGCTGAAAACATTCGCCCGACGGATGCAGATGTGACATCCGAACCGCTGGGGGCCCGCTTTGTTGTTGGTCTGCCGGTGTGAGCGGCAAATCGGACGAGATATCAAAAAAACAACCTGATTCTGATGGGGCAGTTTTACCCATGGACGCGCATGGGTTTGTGCATGCCACAACCGTGGCCATCGACGGACGGGGGGTGATGCTGATTGGCCCCTCCGGGACGGGAAAGTCATCCCTTGCGCTGCAGCTGATTGGTCTCGGCGCGAGGTTGGTGGCCGATGATCGCACCCATGTTGCTGCCACAAAGGATGCACCCATGGCCTATGCGCCGACGCAGATGGTGGGTCTGATCGAAGCCCGCGGTGTCGGGCTGTTGCGTGTGCCGCATGTGCCGTCGGCCCCGGTCGGCCTTGTGGTGGATATGGCGCAGGTCGAACCGGAACGTCTGCCCCCCCCGCGCCCAGTCACTTTTGTGGCAAATCAACCCGTTAAGACGCTTTGGCGGGTTGACGCCCCCGCCTTTCCCAGTGCCTTATTTTATTTGATGAAACTTGGCGGGCATGACCACTAACATGGATGATCTTGAACTCAGCGCAACTACCCCAAGGGTTGTTCTGGTCACCGGGCAGTCGGGGGCCGGGCGCAGCACCACGGTCCGGGTGTTGGAAGATATCGGCTATGAGGTGATCGACAACCTGCCCCTGTCGCTTGTGACGCGGGTTTTGACCGGCCCTGCGCTGACCCACCCCATTGCGCTGGGGGTGGATGTGCGCAACCGGGATTTCTCGACCGAGGCGATGCTTGATCTGATCGAAACCCTGCGGGAGGATCCCCGGTATCGGATGGAGCTTCTCTATCTCGATTGTTCGCAGGACGTGCTGGTGCGGCGCTATTCGGAAACCCGCCGCCGCCACCCATTGGCCCCATCGGAAACCCCGGTGGACGGCATCGTGCGCGAGGCACAGCTGCTGGAACCGGTACGGGGCCGGGCCGATATCCTGATCGATACCACCGACCTGTCCCCACATGAGCTGAAAGAAGAACTGTTGCGCTGGCTTTCTGTGTCGGGCAGTGAACAACTGGCGGTCTCCGTGCATTCCTTCAGCTACAAGCGCGGCGTGCCGCGGGGGCTTGATCTGGTGTTTGACGCGCGCTTTTTGCGCAACCCGCATTGGGAACCGGAGCTGCGGGCCTTGAACGGGCAAGACAGGGCAGTGGCCGAGTATGTTTCTGAAGATGAACGATTTTTCCCGTTTTTCGACCGTGTGAATGATCTGGTTGAATTTTTGCTCCCTGCCTATGGGGACGAAGGGAAATCGCATCTGGCCATCGGGTTTGGCTGTACCGGCGGCAAACATCGATCCGTTGCCTTGACGGAAAGACTGGCAAAGGCCCTTGCACATAAGGGCTGGCAGGTGTCAATTAGACATCGGGAATTGGAGCGCCGTCTGGCCGGACAGCATCAGGAACAGATGCCGGGACCGGTGCGCGAGCAGGCGCAGGATGAAACGGGGAAAGAGGCGTGATCGGAATTGTGATCGTCGCACATGGTGGATTGGCCGGTGAATATCTGGCCGCGGTGGAACATGTCGTGGGCCGCCAGACGGGTGTGATTGCCATATCCACCACGGCCGAGCTGGACCGCGCCGCCAAGCAAAACGAGATCTGCGCCGCCGCCGACCAGGTGGATGGTGGCGATGGCGTGGTTGTTGTGGTCGATATGTTTGGCGGGTCGCCCTCCAACCTGTCCCTGCCGGCCTGCTGCAAGGATGACAGGCGCATCCTTTACGGGGCCAATCTGCCGATGCTGGTCAAACTGGCAAAATCGCGCCACCTCCCGGTCGAGCGCGCCACTGAAATGGCCCTGACCGCAGGGCGCAAGTATATTGATTGCATCAACACGGGGCAGGAGAGATCAGCATGAGCAACAGCCGCGTTCTGGAGATCATTAACGTCAAGGGCCTGCACGCCCGTGCGTCGGCCAAGTTTGTGGAAACCGTGGAAGCCCATGATGCTCATGCCCGCGTCGAAAAAGACGGGCTGGAAGCCGAAGGGGACAGCATCATGGGTCTTTTGATGCTGGCGGCCTCGCAAGGCACGGCTATTCAGGTGGAAACCTCGGGGCCAGATGCTGCGAAATTGATGGATGCGCTGGACGCTCTTGTTGCTGACAAATTCGGCGAAGGCATGTAAGCCGGGCAGGTAATTGCGAACGGGCCCAAAGATCGGGTCTTCAAGACTGGGCGTGTAAATTTGGTGCAAACGGATGTAACCCAAGCGCAGGATGGCGAAACCGGGAATGTGGCCTATAACCACTATGACCGGCGCAGCCTGACCTATGCGAACAGTTTCAACAATCCTGTGCAATCCGCGATCATCAAGATGATGGAGTGGATGACCGGCAAGCTGACCATCCTGCGCATGGTGCGCAAGATCGAAAAGCAGGGTGCGCCAAAAGGGCAAGCGTTCTGGAAGGCCTGCCTGGACGTGATGGGCATTCCGATCCAGACCCCGGATGCCGAACTTGAAAACATTCCGCTGGAGGGCCCCGTGGTGGTTGTGGCCAATCACCCGCATGGTCTTGTTGATGGTATGATCCTGGCCGAACTGATCGGCCGGCGCCGCAATGATTATCGCATTCTGACCCGGTCGGTTTTGGACGGGATTGATGAGGTGGCCTCCAGCTACATGATCCCGGTGCCCTTTGTGCATGACCCGGAAGCCCAGAAAAAGATGGTGGCCATGCGGGCGGAAACCATGTCCTGGCTGAAGCAGGGCGGGCTGGTGACGCTGTTTCCATCCGGTGTGGTGGCCTCTAGCGAGACCTTGTTGGGACCCGCGGTCGAGCAGGAATGGAACGTGTTTACCGCACAGCTTATCCGCCGGTCCGGCGCGCGCGTTGTGCCGATCTATTTTCCGGGGTCAAATTCGCGCTGGTATCAGATGGCGAACCGCATTTCAGCCACGATGCGTCAGGGCTTGTTGCTGCATGAGATCGTAAACAGCTGTAACAAACCACAACGCCCCGTCGTGGGGAAGGCGTTGAACGATGACCAGATGGCCCTGCTGGCCAGCGATCCACGCGGGTTCATGGCTTGGCTGCGTGACCATACATTGAGTTTGAAAATGTCTTCGGAAACGTCTGATCATTAAAGAAATTGTCAGATTTGTGAACTAGGGACGGGGCGTGTACTCATTTTTGGGGGGCGCTGCCATTATGCTCTTTTCTCGAATTCGCGACATCAGGGTGTCTCGCGCGATCTACATCGTCCCGATATTTCCGTTGATCATTGCTGTTGTCTTGTCGGCCATCCACATCGCAGGACAGCTGCGCGAAGTGAGGCAGCTGGATGATTTACAACGGCTTGTTTCCCCGGTGACGTTGTTGTCGCAGGCCGTGCATGAACAGCAAAAAGAACGGGGCGCCACCGCGGTTTTTCTTGCGTCCAAAGGGGCGGAATTCAAATCGGAGCTGGCCGCGCAACGGGCAGAAACCGACACGCGCCATGCCAAGATTCTGGCGTTCATCAACAGCAATGATCTAAGCGAAGTGGATGAATTTTTCTGGAGCCGTTTCAGGGACCTACAGATCTCATTTGCCAACATACAGGCGCTTCGCAGAAACGTGGATACGCTTGAAGTTGCGACAAAGTCGGCGATTGCCCGATACACGGTGCTGAACACCGATATGTTAGAGATGATCCAACATGTGGCGTTGATCAGTGAAAACAAGAGGGTCGCAGACGGCACCTCTGCCTTTGTAAACTTCCTTAAGGGCAAAGAGCAGGCAGGGATCGAACGGGCCGTGGGGGCGGGCGGGTATGCCGTCGGAGCCTTCACACTCGATCAGATCACCCGTCTGACGGAACTGATTGCAACTCAATCTGTTCATTTTGAGAACTTCCTTACCACAGCCTCGGTCGAACAGGGGGATGCCTATCGCAGATTGCTCGGGCAGCCAGCAGTGCAAGAGGTGGCAAAACTGAGGGAACTGGCCTTAGAAAATGGCCTCGAAGGCAACCTCAAGCCCTATACAGGCAAAGATTTTTTCTCGGCACAGACCAAGCGCATCAACCTTCTCAAAGACCTTGAAAATGAGGTTTCCGTCGAACTGGTCACCGTGATGGGGCAGGAAAAAGCCATTGCCACCACTCGGCTGACCACCTTTGTTGTGCTCTCCGTTTTGGCTGGCCTGTTGGCCGTGGCGCTTTCGATGAGTTTTGCGCGTTCGATTCGGCGCGGATTTGGTCAGGTTGTTCTTGCCGCCCGTGAATTGGCGGATGGGAACCTGGAACATCAGATCCCGGCCATGGGCGCCAATGAGTTTGGCGAAGTGTCCAAGGCCCTGGAAGTGTTTCGGGAAAACAGTCTGGAACGCCAGAAAATGCGGGCGCAAGAGGAAGCGGCGCGTGAAGAGCGTGCCGCCGCCCGCCGGGCCGAACAGGAACGTGAGGCTGAACTGGCGCGCCAGGAGGCCGACAGGGAACGGCAGTTGGCGAAAGAGCGCGAAGTGCGGCGTGTTCGTGACAATCAGATCGCAGAGCAAATTTCTACGGTCGTGTCGGCCTGTGCGCGAGGCGAATTTGATCAGCGCCTTCATCTGGAAAACGAAGAAGGGATACTCGCTGAAATCGGTGATGGGCTGAATCAGGTCTGCAACGTGACCGAAGACGGATTGAAGCAAGTACATCAAGCGCTTGCAACCTTGGCGCATGGTGACCTTACCTTCCAGATGGACGGCGATTTCAAGGGGGTCTTTGGTGAAATCCAGCAGCAAGTCAATCAATCGATCATGAGCCTTTCCCATAGCTTTGGCCGTGTCCGTGACAGCGGAAGCATGATCAACGGATCGACCCAGGAAATTGCCGGGGCCGCGCAGGATCTTGCCGCGCGCACTGAAAAGGCTGCAGCAACGCTCGAAGAAACCGCGACCGCAATCAAAACCCTGTCTGAATCTGTCGGCAGCACCGCACAGCTTGCGTCTGAGGTGAGCAATGCAGCCAATTCGGTCGACAGCGAAGTCAACGATGGCAATAAACTTGTGCAGCGCACGGTTGCGGCCATCCGGGAAGTGCAAAAATCCTCTGGTGCAATCGGTGCAGCCATTCGGCTGATCGACGACATCACCTTTCAAACCAACCTTCTGGCGCTCAACGCGGGGGTGGAAGCCGCACGAGCAGGTGAGGCCGGGCGTGGTTTTGCCGTGGTTGCGTCAGAGGTGCGCGACCTGGCAGCCCGATCGGCTGATACCGCGAAGGAAATTTCCGCTCTGGTCGGCCGGAGCGAAGGTGAAGTCGACCGCGGGGTTTTGCTTGTCACGCAAACCGGAGAGGCCCTGCAATCCATTTCCGGTTCCGTCTCTGGCATTGTCAGACGGATTGAAGAAATCGCCAAAGCGGCAGCGGATCAATCCGACAGCATTAATGAAATCACATCCGCCACAGACCACCTGGATCAGGTGACACAACAAAATGCGGCAATGTTTGAGGAGGCCAGCGCCAGCGCCGTTTCCCTTCGGGTGGAGACTGAAAATCTGGAAAATGTGATCGCCGCCTTCAAACTTGCCGAAGATAAGATGGATGCGGAATTCAACGAGCACCGGGATAAAGTGGCCTGATGTACGCGGGGAAACGAGGGACATGGTCCGTCATTTCCTGCCCAAGACAGACGAACCGATTGACGTGGACGTGCGCCGGCAATGCCGAATGTGGGGCAGTTGATCAGGTACAAAGATGCGCTATTTGTGCAGCCTGATGTGCCTTGAGCGTGGTGGACCACGCATTCAATGGGGTGGAGTTTTGATGGCTGTCAGGACCGTGGAAAGCAATTGGGCGATGATCACCGTCCTGTCCGCTCTGATCCGGTCTGAGAATACTACCATTGGCTTTGAACATGCGGCCTGCTGGCCATCAGCGCCGTGCGACACCAAGGTGTTTCGCACCTGTCCAGTTTTGCTCGAAAGCCCGCGATGCTTTGCAAAACCGATAAATCCGTGATGGATCCTGTTGAGACCCTGATCCCCAAAATAGCTTTGCGCAGCCTTCAATTGCCAACGCCGAACAGCCGTGAAAGCGATGTTTAAAGCATTTCGACTTATTGTTGAGACACAATAATGAGGCGAAACGCTCGAAACCTACTGATGTTGCGGGCGCTTCGAATTCAACGTGTTATTCAAGCCTGTCTCGAAACGCTTTAGGAGCGCCAAATTCCTAAGCAAGTGCTAATGAAATACGTTTCATTGTCAGTTTAGCAATTTCTCAAGAGCTTTCAGCGAATCTCCATATTGGGTGAATAAATGGAGTGGGTAACATGGCCTATCAGTCGCTTGGCGTGCAGTCGCTAGAGTATTTCCCGTGCCGCTATGGCGCATCGAAAATCCTGTTTCGTGGGCCACAACGTGATCTGGAGGGGGACTATATTGCCGTGATGGGCGGCAGTGAAACTTATGGAAAATTCGTACAACATCCCTATCCGGAATTGATGGAAGGGTTGCTGCGCAAACAGGTTGTGAACTTTGGCTGTATGAATGCCGGGGTCGATGTGTTTGCAAATGAGCAAACCTTGCTGGATGCCGCCAATGCGGCCAGCATGTCTGTTTTTCAGATCCCTGGGGCATTGAACCTTTCAAACCGGTTCTACGCCGTGCATCCGCGCCGCAATGACCGATTTTTGCGCGCGTCAAACATGTTGAAAACAATCTACCGAGAGGTGGATTTTACCGAATTCAACTTCACCCGCCATATGCTGCAAACCCTGCAAGAGCTGTCAGCCGAGCGGTTTTCCATGGTTGAATTAGAGTTGAAAGAGGCCTGGGTAGGGCGCATGAAGTCGCTCGTTTCGAAAATCAAAAGCCCGCTTGTCCTGTTGTGGTTGTCCGAACGCGCCATCAAAGATCGTTGTCCCAAAGGCATTTTGGGGGCAGATCCCGCATTGGTGGATGAAGAGATGATCAATGAAATTCGCCCGTTTGTGCGCGATGTTGTCGAAGTGGTTGTGTCGCCAAAAGATATCGAACTTGGCCGCAAAGAACTTGTTTATCCGGAAATGGACGAAGCCGCGGCGCATAGCATGATGGGCGCGGTTGCCCATGATATGGCGGCAGATGCGCTGGTGACTTGCATTCGTCAATCTTCCTGATCAAGCATAAGCAACAAAAAAGGCCCGCCATCAGGCGGGCCTTTTGATTTCAAATCACCCCAGGCTTAACCAAGCTTTTCGGTAAGCTCCGGCACAGCGTCGAAGAGGTCGGCGACCAGACCGAAGTCGGCGACCTGGAAGATCGGTGCTTCTTCGTCTTTGTTGATTGCAACGATGATCTTCGAATCTTTCATACCAGCAAGGTGCTGAATGGCGCCCGAGATACCGACGGCGATATAAAGCTCGGGGGCAACAACCTTGCCGGTCTGACCCACCTGCCAGTCGTTCGGCGCATAGCCCGAGTCAACCGCCGCGCGCGAGGCGCCAACAGCGGCGTTCAGCTTGTCGGCCAGGGCTTCGATCAGTTTGAAGTCGTCTTCCGACCCCACACCACGACCACCCGACACAACCACGCCAGCCGAGGTCAGCTCGGGGCGGTCGCTTTCGGCAACCTTGTCTTCAACCCATTCCGACAGGCCCGGATCAGCGGCGGCCGATACGGTTTCAACCGGCGCGGACCCGCCTTCACCAGCCGCATCAAAGGTCGAGGTGCGGAAGGTGATGACCTTCTTGGCGTCCGACGATTTCACGGTCTGCATGGCGTTACCGGCATAGATCGGGCGCACGAAGGTGTCGGCGTCCACCACTTCGGTGGCTTCCGAAATCACCATCACGTCCAGAAGCGCGGCCACGCGGGGCATCACGTTCTTGGCGTCGGTGGTGGCCGGGGCCACGATGTGGTCGTAATCGCCAGCCAGCGACACGATCAGCGCTGCGGTCGATTCGGCCAGGCGGTGACCCAGCGACGCATCTTCGGCAACCAGAACCTTGGCCACACCGTCGATCTTGGCGGCGGCGTCCCCAGCTGCAGCAGCGGTGCCGCCCGCGGCCAGAACGGTCACGTCACCCAGCGATTTTGCCGCGGTGACGGCTTTGGCGGTGGCGTCCAGCGCCAGTTCACCATTGTTGACTTCTGCGAGAAGAAGAACAGCCATTACACAGCCCCCGCTTCTTTGAGTTTCTCAACCAGCTCGTCAACGGACCCAACAATGATGCCGGCGTCGCGGGCAGCAGGTTCGGTGGTTGAGACGATTTCCAGACGGGGCGACACGTCGACGCCGTAATCGGCGGCGGTCTTCTCGTCCAGCGGCTTTTTCTTCGCCTTCATGATGTTCGGCAGCGACGCATAGCGCGGTTCATTGAGGCGCAGGTCGACCGTCACGATGGCCGGCATGTTGACCTTGATGGTCTGCAGACCGCCGTCCACTTCGCGGGTCACAACGGCCTTGTCGCCATCAATGTCCAGCTCGGACGCAAAGGTGCCTTGCGACCAGCCCAGAAGGGCCGACAGCATCTGGCCGGTGGCGTTCATGTCGTTGTCGATGGCTTGCTTGCCGGCCAGAACCAGACCCGGCTGCTCTTCTTCAACAACTTTGGCCAGGATCTTGGCGACGGCCAGCGGTTCGATATCCTGATGAACATCATCCGCAGCGTTGACCAGGATGGCGCGATCCGCACCCATGGCCAGGGCCGTGCGCAGGGTTTCCTGGGCTTGCTTCACGCCGATCGACACAACGACGATCTCGTCGGCCTTGCCGGCTTCTTTCAGGCGAATGGCCTCTTCGACGGCAATCTCGTCAAAGGGGTTCATCGACATTTTTACATTGGCGAGATCGACACCCGTTCCGTCCGCTTTTACACGAACTTTCACGTTGTAATCGATCACGCGTTTGACAGGTACAAGCACCTTCATTGGCGTGTCTCTCCCGGTTATGCCCCGTGGGGCGGTCATGCTCTCGCGACACGTTTAACGAGTCGTGGCCGTCAAAAACAGCGCAAAATCGTCACGTCTTGTCCCAAGGACGCCGCGTTTTTTAGTTTTGACGGGGATTCTTTGCGAGAATGTTTCCGCGCAGGGCACAGATTGGCGGGAAATGCGGGGAAATGTGATAACTCCCTTCCATCACCTCAAACCGTTGCCCCCAACGATCGCGCCTTTGGCAACCACTTAGAGCATGTCGCGCAAAAGTGGCTGCCGGTTTTGCGCTCCTCGGACATGCGAAATCAAGACGTTAGAGTGGGTCGCGTGAATGCGACTCGCTCAAGAGCCATCAAAACTACATCAAGGGCGGCGCGCCACCTGGGCCACACCCTGCCTTGATTTCCACACCCCATCCAACGGGACGCATCTTATCAGCGGTTCGCCCCTGGCACCCACAGCACATCCGCCTTGCCGCCGTCATTGGCCACACGGGCCGCAACAAAGCACCAGTCGGACAGGCGGTTGAGGTATTTCACCGCCACCGGGTTTACCTCTTCGACGCTGGCCAATTCGGTCGCGAGCCGTTCGGCGCGGCGCGAGACGGTGCGGGCCATGTGCAGATGGGCGGCCAAGGGCGTGCCGCCGGGCAGGATGAAGCTGCGCAGCGGCTCCAGCGCCTTGTTCATCACGTCAATCTCGGCTTCCAGCCGGTCAACCTGCTCCTGCGCCATGCGCAGAGGCGGATATTCGGCCTCGGCATCTTTTGCCATTTCGGGGCGGCAGAGGTCGGCGCCCAGATCAAAGAGATCGTTTTGAATGCGGGCCAGAGCCGCGTCGACCTCGCCGTCAGAATGCAGGCGCGCGATGCCAATCACCGCATTGGTTTCATCCACCGTGCCATAGGCCGTCACGCGCGCGTCATGCTTGGCACGGCGCGACCCGTCGCCCAGGGCCGTTTCGCCCGCGTCGCCCGTCCGGGTGTAGATCTTGTTCAGAACAACCATCAGTTTCCTCCGCGTAGCCAGATGAACAACAGAATAACCGCAATCGCCACCGCTTGTGCATAAATCCGATAGCGCATGAACCGGTTGGAATGCTTGCGGGACACCTCGCCCCCCACGCCGAATGTGCCAATGCCCATCAGAAGGATGATCAACACTGCGGCCACGGCCACCACAACAAGAATAAAAAGCGGGTCGCTGAACATGCGGGTCTCCGAACGGTTTTCAATTGGATAGCGCCAAGCAGGCAAAAAGGCGAGGGGCAAGTTGTGGGCAGGGGCGTTGCCCCTCTTGTCTCTTACAGAGCCAATTCACCCCAGGATGTTTTGGGACCAAAGATGGCAGATACGCCTCATCTTTGGTCTTCAAGTATCCCGGGGTGAGCGAGCTTGTCTCGCGAGGGGCAGCGCCCCTCCCCCTCAGCCGTTCGGCGTGAGACGATCCAGCATCCGCGTTGACAAAACCCGGCGCGCGGCCCCGGTGATATAGGTGGCGCGGGTGACATAGTAGCGCGGACGCGGGCGGGGATGTTCCAGCGCATGGATCAGCTTGTCGGTCACCGCAGATGGCGGCAGTTCAAACGGGTCGAGATCGCCGCTGTCATCATATAGCCGGTCGCGAAGTTTGCGATACAGGCCCGCGCGCGGGCTGTTTTCCCAGTCGATCCAGCGCTCAAACGGTGCCCGGGCGTTTTCGCGGATACGCGTGGTGATTGGGCCGGGTTCGATCAGCGAGACGCGGATGCCAGTGCCGCGCATTTCCAACCGCAGCGTATCTGTCAGCCCTTCCAACGCAAATTTGGTTGAGGCATAGGCGCCGCGCCAGGGCAGGGCGGCCAATCCCAGGACAGACGAGTTGTTGACGATCCGACCATGCCCCTGCGCCCGCATCACCGGCAGGGCCATACGGGTGAGGTGGTGATAGCCAAAGACGTTGACTTCATAAATCTCGCGAAGGGCGGCGGTGGGCACATCCTCAACCGCGCCTGGGATCGCAAACGCCCCGTTGTTGAAGAGCGCATCCAGCCGACCACCAGTGCGTGACAGGACGTCGTCCATAACCGCTTGCATCGAGCTTTCGTCGGAGTAATCGAGCCGCAGGCTTTCCAGCCCTTCGCCGGTCAGGCGATCCACGTCTTTTTGTTGTCGGCAGGTGGCAAAGACACGCCAGCCCCTTTTGGTCATGGCGTGGGCCGCGTCATAGCCGATACCCGAAGAGCATCCGGTGATAAGAAGAGTTTTTTGTGTCATGGCCATGACCTGACAAGAGGGGGTATGTCCGTCAACTCAAATCACCGAGGGGTGTTGGAAAAGACCTTCGGCGCGCCGCGTGGGCCACACAAAATCGTGGGCCACACAAAATAGAGTGCGGCCCAATAAGGTGTACTTGCGCGCGCCCAGTGTTCCGAGCGCCAAATTTTCTTATTGGCTGGCCGACAGGAATCTTGATGCCATGAAACCACGTTTGCCGCTGTCCACGACTTTGATCTGCGACCAGCCGTTGCCGGTGTCGCCGGTGATCAGAACGGCCGTGCCGCGGGTCAGCCGACCCACGATGCCGTTGCGGGTGGATGGCCCCGCGCGCAGGTTGACGGCGCTGGCCGACACATATCGTGTCTCAAATGCCGCCGAAGTTGCTTTGGCCGCCGCGGGCACAATATGCCCCTGCGCGGCCATGGCTTGTGCGGCTGCAATGGCACGGGCTGCCTGGCTGTCAGGTGCGGGCGGCGTGATCCGGGGTGCGGTCCGCGCCACGGCTTTTGTCGGGCGCATGACGGGTTCCGATCGGGTGGACACGACCAGCACCGGCGCCTTCACGGAAGCGGAGACCGGTTCGATTGTGGCCTGTTCCACGCTCGGCTCAAGGCCAAGCCGATCCGCCGGCAGGTTATCATCCCGCCCGAAATGCAACATTGCGGCACCCATTGCGCCCACAGTCAGAAAAGTAAGTTTGAACACACCCATAATATCCCCCTAAAACGTCTTCTTATTTGCGCCGGGTCACATACCCGGGCGCTTCCTTTGCTTTAAAAATAAACGCGGTTCGGTCTGTTTGGTTCCCAACTACCCATCGCTTTGTTGCAAACAGATGAAGCGCGCGTTTATGTCTGATCAAAATATCATTGCGCTTAGGAATAAAATGAGGGGAAACTACGCGTTCATTCCCCTCTAGCAGCTTTACCCACACTCCAGCACTCGATACACAACAATTATGACCGATTTGACCGACGACCGCAACATGAAGAGCCATTCCGTGTCCGAACCGCTGCGCCGCGCCATTGGCGAGCGGTACCTGACCTATGCGCTTTCCACCATCATGCACCGCGCCCTTCCGGATGCGCGTGACGGGCTGAAACCCGTGCATCGGCGCATTCTTTACGCGATGAGCCGGTTGAAGCTGACATCGGGTGGGAAATTTCTGAAATCGGCCAAGATTTCCGGTGACACGATGGGCGATTTCCACCCGCACGGCGATGCCGCAATCTATGATGCGATGGCGCGTCTGGCGCAGGATTTTGCCGTGCGCTATCCGCTGGTCGACGGGCAGGGGAACTTTGGCAATATTGACGGCGACAACCCCGCGGCCTCGCGCTACACCGAGGCGCGCATGACCTTTATCGCCGAGGCGATGTTGCAGGGTCTGGATGAAAACGCCGTTGATTTTCGTGACAATTACGATGGCCGCCTGACCGAACCGGTGGTGCTGCCGGCGGAGTTTCCGAACCTTCTGGCCAACGGGGCGGCGGGCATTGCGGTGGGGATGGCGACCAATATTCCGCCGCACAATATCTCGGAACTGATCGACGCCTGCTTGCACATGATCAAGGTGCCGGATGTGCGCGACGATACGCTTTTAAACTATGTGCCCGGCCCTGATTTCCCCACCGGCGGGGTGATTGTTGAACCGCGCGAAAACATCGCGAACGCCTATCGCACCGGGCGGGGCAGTTTCCGTCTGCGCTGTAAATGGGAGGTCGAGGATCTGGGCCGTGGTCAGTGGCAGGTTGTGGTCACCGAAATCCCCTACCAGGTGCAGAAATCCAAGCTGATCGAAAAGATCGCCGAGGTGATCCAGACCAAGAAAGTGCCGATCCTGGCCGATATTCGGGACGAATCGGCCGAAGATATCCGCATTGTTCTGGAACCCAAATCAAAGAACGTGGATCCCGAGCTGCTGATGAACATGATGTTCCGCAACTCGGATCTGGAAACCCGTTTTTCGCTGAACATGAACGTGCTGATCGACGGGGTCACCCCCAAGGTCTGTTCGATGAAAGAGGTGCTGCGCGCCTTTCTTGATCATCGCCGCGACGTGTTGGGGCGGCGGTCGCGCCACCGGATGGAAAAGATCGACCACCGGCTGGAAGTGCTGGAAGGCTTCATCATCGCCTTCCTCAACCTTGACCGCGTGATCGACATTATCCGCTATGACGACGACCCCAAAGCGGCGCTGATGCGCGAGGTCTGGGGCGGTGATTTCGCCCGTGCCATGTCCGAGGCCGATTATGTCTCGCCCAAGCCGGGCGAGGGCGAGCTGACCGAAGTGCAGGCCGAAGCGATCCTGAACATGCGCCTGCGCTCGTTGCGCCGCCTTGAAGAGGTCGAGCTGGTCAAGGAACGCGACAAGCTGATGGAAGAGCGCGCCGGGCTGGAAGACCTGTTGGCGTCGGAAGACCTGCAATGGAACAAGATCGCCGAACAGCTGAAACTGGCCAAGAAAACCTTTGGCAAGGATCACGACGGTGGCGCGCGCCGCACGCAGTTTGCGGAAGCCGCCGAGGTCGAAGATGTGCCGCTGGAGGCGATGATCGAGAAAGAACCGATCACTGTGGTCTGTTCCAAAATGGGCTGGATCCGCGCCATGTCGGGCCATATTGATCTGACCCGTGAGCTGAAATTCAAAGACGGGGACGGGCCGCGCTTTATCTTCCATGCGGAAACCACCGACCGGTTGCTGGCGTTTGATTCGAACGGCAAATTCTACACGATTTCGGCCGCCAACCTGCCCGGCGGGCGCGGCATGGGGGAACCTTTGCGCCTGATGGTCGACCTGCCGAACGAGGCGGAAATTGTCGATCTGTTCATCCACCGCCCCGGCGGCAAGCTGATTGTCGCGTCCAACGAGGGCAACGGTTTTGTGGTCAATGAAGACGATGTTCTGGCCCAGACCCGCACCGGCAAACAGGTGCTGAATGTGGGCGATGGGCACGCCAAGGTCTGTGTGCCGGTGGCCGGGGATCACGTCGCCGTCGTATCGGAAAACCGCAAGCTTCTGGTCTTCCCGGTGGAAGAGCTGAACGAGATGACGCGCGGCAAGGGCGTGCGGTTGCAGAAATACAATTCTGCGCGTGGCAAACAGGGCGTGTTGGAATTGGATGGCGGCTTGTCTGACCTCAAGAGCTTCTCGCTGGAAGAGGGGCTCTCTTGGCCCGCTGCCGGTGAACGCACCCGCACGGAAACCGACCTTTCCCCGTGGCTCGGCAAACGCGCCGGGGTGGGCAAGGCCCCGCCGCATGGATTCCCACGTAACAATAAATTCGAGTAAAAGATGCCGCCCCGTATTTTACCAGTTCACTATGCGGGGCGCGCAGGCCCCTTGTTTTTCCTGGCGTTGAAAACCGCGTTTTTCACACTGATCACGCTTGGTATGTATCGCTTCTGGGCGCGCACCCGCCTTCGGCGCTATTTCTGGAGCGCGATCCGCCCCGGCCATGTGCCGCTCGAATATGTGGGCGACCCGATCGAGAAGCTCTTGGGCTTTCTCGTCGCCGTGGTGATCATGGCGTTTTACATCGGGGTGGTGAACCTGATCCTGATGTATTTCAGCTTTGCCTTCTTTCAGGGCAATGTGGCGGCCTATGTGCTTAGTTTTGTCGGGCTCGTGCCGCTCTATTTCTTCGCGGCCTACCGCGCGCGGCGGTACATCCTGGCCCGCACCCGCTGGCGCGGCATCCGGTTCGGGTTGGAACCCGGCGCCTGGGGCTATGTCTGGCGGGCGATTGTGCATTGGGGGCTGACCATCCTGACCGCGGGCGCGCTTTTCCCGATGACCCGGTTGTGGATCGAGAAATATCTGACCAACCAGACCTATTACGGCACCGAACGCTTTCAGCAGGGCGGCGGGCGGTTCCTGCTTTTTGGGTCGATGAAACACATCTACTACCCGCTGGGCCTGTCTGCGGTGGCCATCGCCATGGGGGCGCTTGCGGAAAACCCGGCCTGGTTCGCCATGCTGCTTTTGACCGGCCCGTGGATGATCTATGGCTGGGCCTATTGGAAAGCCGATAGTTTCAAGCGGATGACCGAGGCCAAGACGCTGGGCGGCATCCGATTCACCTCCGAACCGCGCGCCGGTCGCGTGTTGGGCATCTACCTCTTGGGCGGGTTCATCCTGAACCTCGTGCTGACCGGCGTGATGATCGTGGCCGGGGTGATGATCGCCGTGGTTCTGGGGGCCGGGGACATGGTCGATATCGAGCAGACCGAAAATATCGAACTGATGCTCGCCTCGGCGTCACCGTTGTTTGTGCTGATCTATTTTGCCCTCTTTCTGGTGATCGGCGCGGCCTCGCAGGCGCTGTTCACCCTGCCGCTCGCGCGCCATTTCGCCGAAGTGACACAAATCGTCGATCCCGGCGAGATTGCGATGATCCGGCAACGCGACCGGGATGAGTTCGGCGAGGCCGAAGGCTTTGCCGATGCGTTGGATGTGGGGGCGGCGATATGAGCGATCCGAACAAAGATTTCGACTGTTTTGCCGATTACGCCCAGGGCGCGCGCGCCGTGGTGGCACGGGTCGGGCTGCGCATGGAACCCGCTGCACTGGCGCTGTACTTGCCCGACGGCACCGTGGACCATTGGCCGTGGGAAGAGATCCGCGGGCTGAAAGATCAGGCCGATCGCGATGGGATGGTGCTTTACCGCAAAGGGTCGGATCTGGCCCGCCTGTTTCTGCGCGACATGGCGGTTGCAGAGAAGCTGCGCCGCCGCGCCCCGAACCTTGCCAAACGCGCCCGCCCCGTGCCGGTGCGCCGCCTGATCACCTGGTCGGCCGGCGCGGTGGCGTCGGTGGCCGCGATCATCTTTGTGCTTGTGCCCCTGATGGCGGCGCAACTGGCGGCCATCCTGCCGCCCGAAGGGGAAAAGGCGCTGGGCGACACCACACTGGCACAGATCCAGGAGGTTCTGGGCGAGGCCGACATGGCGGTGCAAACCTGCAACGCGCCCGCCGGTCGTGCGGTTCTCGACACGCTGAGCGCGCGTTTGATGCCCGAAGAGGCGCTGCCGTACCCGGTTGATGTCCACGTGTTCGATCACGAGCTTGTCAACGCGTTTGCCCTGCCCGGCGGCCATGTGATCCTGTTTCGCGGGCTGATTGAAGCGGCGGAAAATCCTGACGAGGTGGCTGCCGTTCTGGCCCATGAAATTGGCCATGTGGTGGGGCGCGACCCCACCCGCGATGCGCTGCGCTCAGCCGGGTCGATCGGGGTTTTGGGCTTACTCTTTGGCGATTTCGCCGGGGGCACGGTGGCATTGTTGCTGGCAAACCAGTTGATCGATGCGCGCTACAGCCAGGCGGCGGAAACCGCGGCAGATGAATACGCACATGCCATCTTGCAACGCGAATGGATCAGCCCCAGCGCGCTGGGCACGTTTTTCCAGCGCCTGAAGGACGAGCACGGTGATGCGGAAGGGTTCCTGGCCCATCTCAGCACCCACCCGCAAATGGCCAAACGGATCCTCGCTGCGGCCAATGCCACCGATGAGGCCGAGATCTATCAGCCCTCTTTGTCCGCGAAAGACTGGCGTGATCTGCAAGAGATCTGCGGTGGGCGCGCGAAGCCGGATCGGGTGCCGCCCGAGGGGGATGTCGCGGACACCGAAGCCCGTGAGGATCGGCAGCAGGAAAGCGGCAAAAACAAGTGACACTGCCTTGTGTGGTGCTGTCTCTGCCCGCCCCAGCATGAGGTGGCGGCAGGATGCTCGATTTTCGCCGCTTATTCTCAAGGAAGGCTTGATTTTCCGGCCCCAACCAAGTAACGAGCGCGCGAAGATGAACTTGGGGCCACCCCGGCCCCCCTCAAGACAAGGCAAGGCGTAATGGCTAAGGAAAAGTTTGAACGCGGCAAACCGCACGTGAACATCGGCACCATCGGTCACGTTGACCACGGGAAGACCACTTTGACGGCAGCGATCACCAAGTTTTTTGGTGACTTCAAAGCCTATGACGAGATTGACGGCGCGCCGGAAGAGAAGGCCCGCGGGATCACCATCTCGACCGCTCACGTTGAGTATGAGACCGAGAACCGTCACTACGCCCACGTGGACTGCCCGGGTCACGCTGACTATGTGAAAAACATGATCACCGGCGCCGCGCAGATGGACGGTGGTATCCTGGTTGTGAACGCTGCTGACGGCCCGATGCCGCAGACCCGCGAGCACATCCTGCTGGCGCGTCAGGTTGGTGTGCCTGCTCTGGTTGTCTTCATGAACAAAGTTGACCAGGTTGACGACGAAGAGCTGCTTGAGCTGGTTGAAATGGAAGTTCGTGAACTGATGAACGAATACGACTTCCCGGGCGACGACATGCCGATCATCGCGGGTTCCGCGCTGGCCGCCATGGAAGGCCGTGACAACGCAATCGGCGAAGACAAGATCCGCGAGCTGATGGCGGCTGTTGACGAATACATCCCGACCCCGGATCGTCCGGTTGACGGCGACTTCCTGCTGCCGATCGAAGACGTGTTCTCGATCTCGGGCCGCGGTACCGTTGTGACCGGCCGTGTGGAACGTGGTGTTGTGAACGTTGGCGACGAGATCGAAATCGTTGGCATCAAGGACACCCAGAAAACCACCTGTACCGGTGTTGAAATGTTCCGCAAGCTCTTGGATCGCGGTGAAGCTGGTGACAACGTTGGTGTTCTGCTGCGCGGTATCGACCGTGAAAAAGTTGAGCGTGGCCAGGTTCTGTGTAAGCCGGGTTCGGTAAACCCGCACACCAAGTTCGAAGCCGAGGTCTATATCCTGACCAAGGAAGAAGGCGGCCGTCACACCCCGTTCTTCGCAAACTACCGTCCGCAGTTCTACTTCCGCACCACCGACGTGACCGGCACCGTTGAGCTGCCGGCCGGCACCGAAATGGTGATGCCGGGCGACAACCTGAAGTTCAACGTTGAACTGATCGCCCCGATCGCCATGGAAGAAAAGCTGCGCTTCGCCATCCGCGAAGGCGGCCGCACCGTTGGTTCGGGCGTTGTGTCGAAGATCATTGAATAATTCACACCAGTGAATGTTCAAAAAGAAGGGCCGCCCAATGGGCGGCCCTTTGCATTTGAACTCAATGATCCCGAGGCATATCATCAAGTTCTTGTTGGCAACCGAGGGGGGCCCATTTCACTGGTTGACGTGGTTAGGCGGTTGTTCTCAGGTGGCGCTGCGGAGTTTCCAATGGGAGTGAGAGAAAGTGCCGAGATGGTTCTTTGTTGTTTTGGGGATGATTTGCCTGTCCGCTGTCGTGGTGGAAAATAGGATTTCTGATCGGCGGAATGCTCCACCTGAGTGGACAATGAACGTTCTGAATTGTGTTTCGGAGAATGCGGACAGAACCACCTTTCCGGCTCGATACGATGCGATGGTCATAGATTTGAAGGAGGGGTATGAGGGAATTCAGGTCGTATTTCTTTGCGTTGATAGCATTATTTTCAGATGCGTGGGGGCCAATGATTATGACCGGTGTGAGGCTAAGCTTTTGAAAGAGGTACAGCGCTTCAATCGACATCTGGTTCAGCAGTTGGGTGCACGAAACAGCCCGGACAAAAGGCAGTCCGAATTAGAAGCTTGTCATGAAAAGTCAAAGACCCTGCCGCAGGACCGTCAGGCGAGTTTTCAATCATATTGCATTGCCGCCTCAGAGAAAGCCTTTACAGCCGATTTGCTTTTGATGTGGAAGAAAAAGTATCAATCGGATTAATCAGAAAGGTCGCCGCAAAGCGGTATTTCTTGTTGGGTATGGTAAATTGAGTAAGCCCAAGTATTTCTCTTGCGTCCACTGCCCAACGGGGTTCTAGTTTTCTAGTTTTCTAGTTTTCTAGTTTTCTAGTTTTCTAGTTTTCTAGTTTTCTAGT
>NZ_JBNAGI010000005.1:0-260246 GCF_049803815.1 Aliiroseovarius crassostreae | reverse complement strand
GAAAACTAGAAAACTAGAAAACTAGAAAACTAGAAAACTAGAAAACTAGAAAACTAGAAAACTAGAAAACTAGAAAACTAGAAAACTAGAAAACTAGAAAACTAGAAAACTAGTTTTCTGGTTTTGTTGAGGGGGGCCTGCGGCGCTTGCTGGTCTTAGCGGATCCGGATGACCGGGGCGCGGCCAATCGGCAAGGGGCCCAGCGTCATGTATCCATTTGAAAACCCAAGCGGAACGTCGATGGTTTCGGGATCCCCCGACAGGCCCGCAATCAGCCCCAAGGCGCCCACCAACGTGCTTTCAAACTCTGGCGCCAGCGCCCCCGACGCCTTCGCCACTTCGACCATCTGGCGCCAGTTCTTTGCCTTCACCGTCACGTCCCCCGTGGGCAGGCCCGCCGCGTCCACCGTCACCTTCCCGGCCATCTGCAGATCCATCTCTCCCCATTTTGCACTGAGCAGCTCCAGGTCAATTTCGGTTGGCTGCGGGCGCGCGCGTTCAATCGCCAGCCGATCCCAGGGCGCGTCGAACCCCAGCGTGGCCTTTAACGTGACCCCTTCGAACACCGGCGGCAGCACGCTGTCTGCGCCAAGGCTTTGGATGGTTCCCGACGCGGGCACCAGATCTTTTGCCTCGAAATGCACCTCATGGGTGTTGGGTTGCCCGTCCACCTGACGGGTGGCGAGATTTGCGCTGGCCAGCGATGATGTCCAACCCGCCGAGGACGACATCTTCAGGTTTTTAATCACAATAGACGACCGGTCGAGTGGCAAATTCGGATCCGCCTCAACCACCAGCGATCCCTTGAAATCATCTGACGTAATATCGATTTTCTGATCCGGGGTCGACAGGCGTTGAACGCCCGGCCAGACCGCGATCAGATGGTTGGGCTTGTAGCTGAGCGTCAGGATCTGGAACTGCTCCGCCTCCCACGACAGCCCGGTGTCGGGATCAGCCAGCGCCACACCATCCGCAACCATGTCAAACCGGTTCGGAAAGCCCTGCACCCGCAGATCCGTATACTCCGCAACCCACCCCTCGGTGCGCCGCGCGTCAAACCACGCCTTGTATCCGCGTTCGGCCGCCCCCGCGCCGACCCACCAATAGCCCGCCCAAGCGCCAGCCAGCACCAGAATGATCACGATCAGTTTGCGCATACAACTTTCCTCTTATCCCGTGGCCCCTTATATGGGGGGTCTTGTGAAGGACGGAAAGGGCATGTGCATGAGCAATTCGGAATTGTGGGTCTTTGGCTACGGATCACTGATCTGGCACCCCGGTTTTGACCATGAGGAAACGGTGATTGCGACGCTCAATGGGTATCACCGATCCTTCTGCATGCGCTCGATCCACCACCGCGGGACCGAGGAAAAGCCGGGCCTCGTGCTGGCGCTTGATGCCGAAGACGGCGCGTCCTGTCAGGGCGTGGCCTTCCGCGTCACCCCCGGTGCAGAGGCCAAAACCATGGTCGAGCTGCGCGAACGCGAGCTGGTTTCATCGGCCTATCTTGAGAAAAACCTGAGGATCACCCTGTCTGATGGGCGCGAGGTCGAGGCCGTGACCTATGTGATCGACCCCGATCACGTGCAATATTGCCATATCGACCTGACCGAACAGGCCCATATCATCGCAACCGCCGTGGGGGGGCGTGGCCCCAACACCGATTATCTCTATAACACCGCGGATCACCTGACAGAGCTGGGGATCGAAGACCCCGATCTCAGCTGGCTGTCGGCCCGTGTGCGCGAAATCACCGAAGTGCTCAGCTGATCAAACCCGGCAAGTTGGCGACCCATTCCAAAAGCGGGGCAATCCCTCCTTGGCAGGCCGCGCTTTCCCCCCTATCGTAAGTGCAAAGCATTCAGGCGATGGGGAAAACACCCGATGGAAGAGCCAGATCGCAGGCCGTCACTGAAGCGCCGCAAAGGGGCCGAGCCGCAATTTTCGCAACCGTTTCGCCAGATCTTCGTGATGCTGGTGGTGCTGGGCCTTGTGGGGTTCGGCGGTTTTGTCGCGCTGCCACAGGTGCTGCCGGTGTTCCTGGCGAACCTCTACCTCAACGCCTTCATCGCGCTGGTCTTCGTCTTTGGCCTGCTCGCCTGCTTCTGGCAGGTCTGGCAGGTGGCGGCCTCGGTCATCTGGATCGAAGGGTTCGTTGGCGAACGTGACGGGCACAACCCGGACCGGGCCCCGCGTTTGCTGGCGGCGCTGGCAAAGCTCCTGTCCGCCCGTGGCGCGCGCCTGCAAATCGGCGCGTCCTCGTCGCGCTCGATCCTCGACAGCGTCGCTACCCGCATCGATGAAGCCCGCGACATCACGCGCTACATCGTCAACCTGCTGATTTTCCTCGGCCTTCTTGGCACCTTCTTTGGCCTCGCCACCACGGTGCCCGCCGTGGTGAAGACCATCGGCTCGCTCGCGCCATCGGGCGATGAAGGCGGGGTTGAGGTGTTCAACCGCCTGATGACCGGTCTGGAAGAGCAATTGGGCGGTATGGGCACGGCGTTTTCTTCGTCGCTCCTCGGGCTTGCCGGGTCGCTTGTGGTTGGGTTGATGGAGCTCTTCGCCGGCCACGGTCAGAACCGCTTTTATCGTGAACTCGAAGAATGGTTGTCGACCATCACCAAACTCTCCATCGCACCTGTGGAAGGAGAGGGCGATGGCGGCAGCGCGGCGGTCGCCTATCTGGGGGCCATGGCCGAACAGGTCGAAGCGATGCAAACCATGTTCGCCCAGACCGACGTCAATCGCGCCATGCTGGATGAACGGATCGGCCAGATGGTCGGCAGCCTGCAGGGGCTGACCGCAGAACTCTCTGACACGAAATCCCGCACGCCGGACCCCGCGCCGGATCTGTCCCCGCATCTGGCCCCGCTGGCCGATATCGCCCCGGCCCTGTCCCGTCTGACCGAAGGGCAGGACCGGATCATCGCAGCGCTTGAAGGGCAGGGCGAAGTGGGCACCCACCCGGATGCAGAAAGCCGGATGCGCCTGCGCTCGATCGATGTGCAACTGCTGCGCATCCTCGAAGAAATGCAGGCCGGGCGACAGGAAAGCCTGGCCGATCTGCGGCAGGATATGGCGACGCTTATTCACGTGATCCGCGTCGCGTCCGGCCAGGATCGGGTCTGACCCATGGCCATGTCGCGGCGCGCCACCAATCGGGTCAGCGGGTCCATCTGGCCCGGCTTTGTCGACGCGATGACCGCGCTTCTTCTGGTGCTGTTTTTCGTCCTGACCATCTTTATGGTGGTGCAGTTTATCCTGCGCGAAACCATTTCCGGTCAGGCGGACAAGCTGGACGAGCTGGCCGTTCAGGTCTCTGAACTGGCTGATGCGCTGGGGCTGGAACGCACCCGGTCCGAGGCTTTGCAGGGCGAAGTGGGCCTGCTCACCTCAACCCTGGCCGAGGCGCGCAATATCGCCGATGCACAAACCGCGCTGATTGCCGAACTGACCAACCAGACCGAAGCGCAACAGGCGCAGATCGCCAGCTTTGAGGCGCAGGTCGCCTCGCTTTTGACCCAACGCGACGACGCACTGGCCACCGGCCGCGCGCAGGCCGCCACCATCGAAGATCTGGAAGCGGCACAGGCCAAACTGATCTCGGACCAGGAAGCGCTGCAACTGGCGCTCGCGCAGGCGCGCGATGAAATTGACGCTGGCGCCGAAGCCGCCCGCCTTGCCGCCGCCAAGCGCGAGGCGCTTGAGGCGCTGGTCAAGGATCTTGAGATCAAGGTCGAAGAGGGGCAACAGGCCCTTAGCGACGCGGAAGCCACCAAATTGGCCGAAGCCGCCGCCGCCGAGGCCCTGCGCAAACGGTTGGAAAATGCCGACAGCGAACTGACCGCGATGACCCTCGCACTGGAAGCGCAGCGCAAAAAGGCAGAGGAAACGCTGACTTTGCTGGCCGCGGCCGAAGCCACCGGGGTGGACCTTGATGCCCGCCTTGCCAGCGCGCTTCTGGAACTCGAAGCGCTGAAATCTGACGGGGCGGATGCCGAACGTCTGGGCGAAGAACTGCGTGCCGCCCTCGCCGAACGGCTTGCCGCCGAAACCCGCGCCGAGCTGGCAATCTCGGATGCCGAGGAACAAAAACGCCTGCTCGCCGCGGCCAATCTGGCCCTGTCCGAAGAAGAGGCCGCCTCTGCCGAAAGCCAGCGCCGTGTGGCGTTGTTGAATGAACAGGTCGCCGCTCTGCGCGCGCAACTGGGCACGCTGCAATCCATTCTCGAAGACAGCAACACCCGCGACGCCGACGCGCAGATCCAGATCCAGAAACTGGGGACAGAGCTGAACGCCGCGCTCGCCCGCGTGGCCGCCGAAGAACGCAAACGCGCCGCCCTTGAAGAAGCGGAACGCAAGCGGCTTGAGGAAGAAGCGAAGGAACTGGCCTCCTACCGGTCAGAATTTTTTGGCAAGTTGCGACAAGTTCTGGGCAATCGCGAAGGGGTGCAAATTGTCGGCGACCGCTTTGTCTTCTCCTCCGAGGTGCTGTTTTCCTCAGGTGAGGCCGTGTTGCAACCGGCCGGCAAACAACAAGTTGCCCGCGTGGCGCGGCTTTTGTCTGATGTTTCCGATGAGATCCCGGATGAGGTGGATTGGGTGATCCGTGTTGACGGCCACACCGACAATCAGCCGCTCTCTGGCACCGGGGAATTTCGCAACAACTGGGAGCTGAGCCAGGCGCGTGCCTTGTCCGTTGTGGAATATATGATCGACGCGCTGGGGTTCCCGCCCGACCGTTTGGCGGCCACCGGGTTTGGAGAATATCGCCCGGTCAACCCGGCGGATACGGACGCGGCCCGCGCCCAGAACCGGCGGATCGAATTGAAACTGACCGAGCGGTAAGGGGACGGAAAATTACAAATTTTCCGCCCAAAACTCTTTGAAAGAGTTTTGCCGTCTGGCGCGGAGGTTAGGGAATTGTCGCAATCGTCAGATGGGCATCCAGCACCACGCCATCGCGGATCAACCAGGATTGAACCTGGTATTCTCCGCCAGGCCAGGGCGCGCGGGTTTTCTTGCCAATGGCGCGAAAGGCCAGCACCTGATCCTTCTTCAACGCCACGTCTTTTTCCACGATCACCCCGCCTGGGCCGGAAAGCTGCAACCGCAACACGTCCCCGGCGCGGGGGCCGTACACAAAACTCCATCCCACCAAGGCCGGGCCATCTGCCGGTAGCGTCCCGTGGGCGGCGCTGCCGGATTTCACCGCATCATAGCTGGGCATATCCGGGGACAGCCCGGAGGTGACAATGCCCCCGGCGGGATAGTCGATGGGGGTCTGCCACAGCTGATCCTGCGGCGGCGCAGATGTGGTGCAATCGGGCTGACCTTGCGGGTGAAACGGGTCCACCACCCGGCCATCCTTGCGGATCGACAGGTGCACATGCGGATATTGCGTGCGCCCTGACAGGCCAACCTGGCCAAGGGTCTGCCCCATGCGCACCCGGTCGCCGGTCTTGACCGCAACCGATCCCTGCGCGAGGTGGCAGTATTGCGTGACCCAACCGCCGCCATGATCAATCGACACGCCATTGCCGCAGTCGCGCCCGTCAATATAGCTGTCCTGTTCGGCGCTATAGAGCAGGTCTTTCATCCCGTCCCGCACGCCCAGCACCTTGCCGGGGGCGGCGGCCAACACATCAACCCCCGCTGTCATCGCCGCATAAGAGGGCAGGGCAAAATCGGTGCCCTTATGCCCATCATAGCTGCGCGGACCACAGGTGTAATCTGCGGCCCCCTTTCCGGGGTCGGCATCTGCGAGGTTCAGAAGGAAGCATGTGTCGCCCAGCGTGCAATCAATCGGCTGGGCAAAACGTGGATCCCTCGCCGCGGCGGGCGCTGCGGCGAGGGACAGGAATAGGCTTGCCCAGAGGGCTGCCGCCATAAGGCGCATCAGTCAGCAGTCAGCAGCGGTGGTTTTTTCTTCGGGCTGATCTGCCGGTTTTTCGGCTTCTCCATCCGAAGCTCCAACTCGCCCGCTTTCACGCCAACCTGCACCATGCCGCCTTTCGCGAGCTTGCCAAACAGCAGCTCTTCGGCGAGCGGCTTTTTGATGTGTTCTTGAATGACGCGGCTGAGCGGACGTGCGCCCATGCGGTCATCATAGCCCTTATCGGCAATCCATTCGGCGGCCGCGCGGGTCAGCTCGATGGTCACGCCGCGATCCAGAAGCTGCGCTTCCAGCTGCATGACGAACTTCTCGACCACTTGCAGGATCACCTCTTTGCCCAAGGGCGCAAAACTGATCACCGCGTCCAGACGGTTGCGGAATTCCGGGGTGAAAGTGCGTTCGATCGCGGCGGTGTCTTCACCTTCGCGACGGTCGCGGCCAAAGCCGACAGCGGCCTTCGCCTGTTCGCTGGCACCGGCGTTGGAGGTCATGATCAGCACCACATTGCGGAAGCTGACGGTGCGTCCATTGTGGTCGGTCAGTTCACCATTATCCATCACCTGCAACAGGATGTTGTAGACATCCGGGTGCGCCTTTTCGATCTCATCCAGCAGCAGGACACAATGCGGGTGCTGGTCGACGCCATCGGTCAGAAGGCCGCCCTGATCAAAGCCAACATAGCCGGGAGGCGCGCCAATCAGGCGGGAGACCGCGTGTTTCTCCATATATTCCGACATGTCGAAACGCAGAAGTTCCACACCCAGGTTGTCGGCCAATTGTTTGGCAACCTCGGTTTTGCCGACCCCGGTTGGCCCGGCAAACAGGTAGTTGCCGATGGGTTTTTCCGGTTCACGCAGACCCGCGCGCGCCAGTTTGATCGCAGAGGACAGCGCTTCGATCGCCTTATCCTGCCCAAACACCACGCGTTTCAGGGATTTCTCCAGATCGCGCAGGGTTTCGGCATCGTCTTTCGACACGTTCTTCGGCGGGATGCGCGCGATTTTGGCGACCACGGCCTCGATTTCCTTGGTGCCGATGGTCTTCTTGCGCTTGTCTTCGTCCAGCAAATGCTGCGCCGCGCCCGCTTCGTCGATCACGTCGATGGCTTTGTCGGGCAGTTTGCGGTCATTCACATAGCGGTCCGACAGTTCCACCGCGGATTTGATCGCGTCCGAGGTGAATTCCACCCCGTGATGTTCTTCGAAATAGGGTTTCAGACCTTTCAGGATCTGCACCGCATCATCGACCGAGGGTTCATTCACGTCGATTTTCTGGAACCGGCGCGACAGCGCCCGGTCTTTTTCGAAATGCTGGCGGAATTCCTTATAGGTGGTCGAGCCCATGCAGCGGAGTTTTCCGCCCTGCAGCGCTGGTTTCAGCAGGTTCGAAGCATCCATAGCGCCGCCCGACGTGGCGCCTGCGCCGATCACGGTGTGAATTTCGTCGATGAACAGCACCGCATCGGGATGCTCTTCCAGCTCTTTCATCACCGCTTTCAGGCGTTCTTCAAAATCGCCGCGATAGCGGGTGCCGGCCAAAAGTGCGCCCATATCAAGCGAGTAGATGGTGGTTTCCGACAGGATTGCAGGGGTCTGCCCGCCGACGATCTTGGTGGCCAGCCCTTCGGCAATGGCGGTTTTGCCCACACCCGGATCGCCCACCAAAAGCGGGTTGTTCTTGCGGCGGCGGCACAGAACCTGGATGGCGCGCTCTACCTCATGATCGCGGCCGATCAGCGGGTCAATGTCACCGGCGCGTGCCTTGGCGTTCAGGTCCACGCAGTATTTTCCCAGCGCGGTTTCCTTTTCCTCAACCGGCTGCGCCTCGGCCATGTCTTCCTCGAAATCGGGGCTGCCGGAAAGGGGGCGTGCCTCGCCAAAGCTGGGGTCTTTGGCGACCCCATGGGCGATATAATTCACCGCGTCATAGCGGGTCATGTCCTGTTCTTGCAGGAAATAGGCGGCGTTTGATTCGCGTTCGGCAAAGATCGCGACCAGCACATTTGCGCCGGTCACCTCGGTGCGGCCCGAACTTTGCACATGGATCGCGGCGCGCTGGATCACCCGCTGGAAGGCGGCGGTGGGCACGGCCTCGTTGCCTTCAACATCGGTGATCAGGGTCGCCAGCTCATCTTCGATGAATTCGATCAGCGTCTTGCGCAGGTCGGTCAGGTCCACGGAGCAGGCCTGCATGACCCGCGCGGCATCCGGTTCGTCGATCAGCGCCAGCAGGAGATGCTCCAGCGTCGCCAATTCGTGCTTGCGCTCATTTGCCAGCGCCAACGCGTGGTGAATGGCGTCTTCGAGTGGTTTTGAAAAAGACGGCACGTGGCTTCTCCTCGTATTCTGCGCGGGGTCCTGAATGGTCCCGCGTGGGTCTTTGTGCACCAGGGGGCACACCCAAGACTGGCCTCATATTATTAAGTTTCGGTTTTCCGGGCGTCGCTTCAAGGGGTTTTAAGTCAATTTCTTGCGAAACCTGCGTGAGTGATCATGGTTTTGCGGATTGACGGGACGGACGAAGCGGCTGCGTCGCCCGCACGGGCGGCGCCACAAGATACTGATATCTTACACCCTTTTGGGCGGAAACTGAACTCGTGAATTGTATCTATCCTCAAAACGTGTCTTTTCGGGCGCGAATTTCGGCAAAGACCGCCACATCTGTTGCGTCTTGCATGCCAAGGGCGGATTTCACCGACGCGTGACCGGCCCGCAAAAACGGGTTGGTCTCCAGTTCAAGCGACAGGGGGGCGGGCACCGTGGGCAGGCCCTGGGTGCGGGCGGTTTCGATATCCTGCCGGCGGGCGGCTAGGGCGGCGTTGTCGGGCTCAATGGTCACCGCAAAGGCGGCATTGCTGGCCGTGTATTCATGGCCTGAACAGATATTGGTGTCGCCCGGCAGATTTGCAAGGGTGGACAGGCTGGCCCACATCTGATCGGGCGTGCCCTCAAACAGCCGCCCACAGCCCATCACCATCAGGCTGTCGCCCGTAAAGGCGGCTTTGGCGGCAGGGACGTGATAGGCGATATGGCCCAGCGTATGCCCGGGCACATCCAGAACCTCGACCTGATGGCCAGAGAAGGTGAACCCTTCGCCGGGGCCAAGCACACGGTCCAGCGGCGGCAGGCGATGGGCATCCGCCGCCGCCCCGGTGACCAGCGCGCCGGTCATACGGACCAGATCCGCCACCCCGTCGATATGGTCATAATGGTGATGGGTCAGCCAGATCTCGGACAATTGCCAGCCGCGGTGCTGCAGCTCACCCAGGATTGGGTTGGCCTCTGGCACGTCGATGGCCGCCGTGGCGCCGGTTGCACTGTCATGCAGCAGATAGGCGTAATTGTCGGACAGGCAGGGCAGGGTGACAACGCTCAGCATCGGGGCCTCTTTCATGCAAACTGTATCAAACGGGTGGGGCGGGCTGATCATAGGGTTGAGGCAGCGCGGCTCCACGACAGCTCAGTCTTGCGCAAAAGGCGGTAAGGCTCAATACTGGTTTGCAGTGAGAGCCTGAATTGGGATGGACGATGGCAGGAGAGAAAGCGCACTCCTTTGCACATGCTGTGTCTTCGGACCCGGGGGAGGAGACCGGGGATATGGAAGATGTGCGCCTGTCCGCGCCGTCGGCTGCGCGCAACATCGCCCCGATCATCGACGCGATGCGCCCCTTCCTGCCCGATCAGGGCTATGGGCTGGAAATCGCGTCCGGCACCGGGGAACATGCCATCGCCTATGCCCGCGCCTTCCCGGGCATTGTCTGGCAACCCACCGATATCGCGGATGAACGGCTGGACAGTATCGATGCCTGGCGCGCCAAGGAAGGCCATCGCAATATGCGGCTGGCGCAGTATCTGGATGCCACCGACCCGGGATGGTATGCGCCCGGGTTCGACGTGATGGTCACGGTGAACCTGATGCATCTGATCACCGATCCCGACATGGGGGCGGTTGTGTCCGGCGTGGCCCGCTCGCTGGAAATTGGCGGGCGCTGGTGCCTTTACGGCCCGTTCCGCTCCGGGGGCGGGTTTCGGTCCGAGGGTGATCTGATCTTTCACACCCGCCTGCGCGAAGATGACCCGATGATCGGCTACAAAGAGATCGAGGCGGTCTGCGATCTGGCCGCCGACCATGGCCTGACCCGTGTGGCCCTGAAAGAAATGCCCGCCAACAACCTGATGGCGTTTTTCGAAAAGCGTCCATGACAACCACCTGATCCGGCCCCTTACCTGACAGGCCTGCTCCGGCAGCTGCGCTGACGTCCAGATGATCGACCCGGATGCTCTCGTCCCGCGTAGCCCCCCGCGCTTCGCTGGGCGCCGCCCGTTCTTCGGGCGAAACCGGTTCCCCGGCTGTTTCCAAAGCCCTCCCCCCCCGGACAAATGACACAGGAAAACGCAGCAGATGCCTGCCTTCATTTTCTGGTCTCCAATATCCCCGCCGGAGGCAAGAAATCCTGCCGAGCACCGCGAGGCCACCAACAGCGCGGCCAGAGCGTAAGCTCGGACGCCCCACCAGATCCCCCCATCACATCCCCCCATCACATCCCCCCATCACATCCACCCGAGAAAGGCGGAAGCCGTTGCTCCCGCTGGCATTTCCGAAAATTCGCGTTACTGTGCCAAGAGTTCGACCGAAACACCCCTCGCTCAGGACCCGCAAATGCATCTCGACGTGCAAGACCTTCGCAACTTCTATTACCGCAGCACGCTGGGCCGGTCTGCGCAGAAGGCGGTGCGCGACAAGGTGGTGCGGCTTTGGCCGCCCGACCGCACCAAAGGGCAGACCGTGGCAGGGTTCGGTTTCGCGGTGCCGCTCTTGCGCCCTTACCTCAAGCCCGCGCGTCGGGTGATGGGCTTGATGCCTGCGCCTCAGGGCGTGATGCCGTGGCCCGCGGGCATGAACAATGTCTCGGTGCTGGTCGAGGACACGATCTGGCCGATTGAGAACGGTGTCGTGGATCGGCTGATCCTGATGCACGGGCTTGAGACCTCCGAGAACCCGGGGTTTCTGCTCGATGAATGCTACCGTGTGCTGGGCCCAGGGGGGCGGGCGCTTTTTGTGGTGCCAAACCGGGCCGGGCTCTGGGCGCGCTCGGACAAGACGCCGTTTGGCTTTGGCCGGCCCTATTCCGCGAGCCAGCTGGAAGCGCAGCTCAAGACCTACGGGTTCAACGTGGAACGCCACCTCTCCGCCCTGTATCAGCCGCCCTCGTCGCGCCGCTTCTGGCTGAAGACCGGCAATTTCTGGGAACGCGCGGGCATGCAGCTTCCTGTTGTGATGGCAGGTGGCGTCCTGATGGTCGAAGTCTCAAAACAAATCCCGGCCCCCAAACGCCCGGGCCTTGCCCAACGCGTGCGCCAGCCGTTGAAAGTGCTGGAGGGCATGGGCCAGCCGGTGGTGGAACCTGCGGGACGGGTCCAGGCCATCGCAGAGCGCGCCCCGAAATAAGAGACATCAGCTGTCGTGAAGAACTGACCGATGGTCGAATGGGTGTCGGTGAAGCTGTCGGACCTGTCGATTGGCACATATCGCATGTCACGTATCGCTTCCCGGCCCGGGCGCCTCTTTGACACTGCAACCTATAGCGTTTCGGTTTTAACCTGACGCGGGGGAACAACCGAAACGCTTTCAGTTCGAGGGCAGGCGGTACAGACACGTTGGCGCGCTGGGCGAATGACCCAGGTCTGGTCGCAAATCGTCCTGAAAATGGCGAGAATCACATGGCTTACAATCTTGCGCAGGGCGTAATTTATGGGGAAGCGGCAGAGGAATGTGTGGCAAAACCGCGACTAATTAACAGCGCAAAGGGTTTTGGTATGCAATTGTATCCCGAAATTTCCTTCTGCAGTTTTGAAACCGGAAAATGCAATTTCTTCCATGCCCATAGGGGTCTGGCCGACACAAGCTGTGGCCCTGCGCAAAATTGGGCAAAGATGTTGGCGTTAAACCCGTTCATGCCTGTTGCGACACAGGGCTTTCCCTGCTACATCCCGACCCGATTTAGATGACACGCGAAAACCGCGGCATCTGTAGGCCGCCCCGACATGCCCCGCACGGCATGTCACAAAGGGGCTCAAGACATCGGAAGGGTGGACGTGTCCGAACCAGTCGCGATCTCTGCTGGAATTGCCCAGCGATATGCCACGGCCGTTTTCGAACTGGCCAAGGAAGGCAAAGACCTGAAAGCTGTGGAAGGGGATATCGATGCCCTGGACGCGGCTCTCGCCGATAGTGACGATTTCAGCAACCTGATCACTTCGCCGGTTATCACCCGCGAAGAACAGGGCGCCGCAATCGCCGCCATCGCCAAGAAAATGAAACTTTCGCCAATGGTGACAAACACGCTGGGTCTGATGGCCCAGAAGCGTCGTTTGTTTGCATTGCCTCAACTGATTGCCGCGCTGCGCGCGCTGATCGCCGAGGACAAGGGCGAGGTGACCGCAGAGGTGACCTCGGCCAAGGCCATGACCAAGGCGCAACAAGACAAGCTTGCCAAGGCGCTGAAAAGCTCCATCGGCAAGGATGTGAAAGTGGACGTGGCCGTTGATGAGACCCTCATCGGTGGCCTCGTTGTGAAAGTGGGCTCGCGCATGATCGACACCTCGATCAAAGCCAAGCTCGATGCATTGCAGAATTCCATGAAAGAGGTCGGATAATGGGTATCCAAGCAGCAGAAATCTCTGCGATCCTGAAGGACCAGATCAAGAACTTCGGCCAGGACGCCGAAGTTGCTGAAGTTGGTCGTGTGCTCTCCGTCGGTGACGGTATTGCCCGCGTGCATGGCCTGGACAACATCCAGGCTGGTGAAATGGTCGAATTCCCCGGTGGTATCCGCGGGATGGCGCTGAACCTCGAAGCCGACAACGTGGGTGTTGTTATCTTCGGGTCGGACCGCGACATTAAAGAAGGCGACACCGTTAAGCGCACGAACGCCATTGTGGACGTGCCGATCGGTGACGAGCTTTTGGGTCGCGTTGTGGACGGCCTGGGCAACCCGATTGACGGCAAAGGCCCGATCAAAGCCGCCAAACGCGGCGTGGCCGACGTGAAAGCCCCGGGCATCATCCCGCGTAAGTCGGTTCACGAACCGATGGCAACCGGCCTGAAATCGGTTGACGCGATGATCCCGATTGGTCGTGGCCAGCGCGAGCTGATCATTGGTGACCGTCAGACCGGTAAAACCGCCGTTGCTCTGGACGCGATCCTGAACCAGAAATCCTACAACGACGCCGCTGGCGACGACGAGTCGAAAAAGCTGTACTGTGTGTATGTGGCCGTTGGCCAAAAGCGGTCGACCGTGGCCCAGCTGGTGAAGAAACTGGAAGAAACCGGCGCGATCGAATATTCGATCGTTGTGGCGGCTACCGCATCCGACCCGGCCCCCATGCAGTTCCTGGCCCCCTATGCCGCAACCGCCATGGCCGAGCACTTCCGTGACAATGGCCGCCACGCGCTGATCATCTATGATGACCTGTCGAAACAGGCTGTGTCCTATCGCCAGATGTCGCTGCTTCTGCGCCGTCCGCCGGGACGTGAAGCTTATCCGGGTGACGTTTTCTACCTCCACTCGCGTCTCTTGGAACGTTCGGCCAAGCTGAACGAAGATTTCGGTGCCGGTTCGCTGACCGCGCTGCCGATCATCGAAACCCAGGGCGGCGACGTGTCCGCGTTTATTCCGACCAACGTGATCTCGATCACCGACGGTCAGATCTTCCTGGAAACCGAACTGTTCTACCAAGGGATCCGTCCTGCTGTGAACACCGGTCTGTCGGTGTCGCGCGTTGGGTCCTCGGCCCAGACCAAAGCGATGTCTTCGGTTGCAGGCCCGGTGAAACTGTCGCTCGCGCAGTACCGCGAGATGGCAGCCTTTGCTCAGTTCGGCTCGGACCTCGACGCTGCCACCCAGCAGCTTCTGAACCGGGGTGCCCGCCTGACCGAGCTGATGAAACAGCCGCAGTACTCGCCGCTGACCAACGCTGAAATCGTCTGCGTGATCTTCGCCGGGACCAACGGTTACCTCGACAAGATCGACGTATCCGAAGTGGGTCGTTTCGAAGCGGGTCTGCTGAACCACCTGCGCTCGAACCACGCAGATCTGCTGGCTGACATCACCAACAATGACCGCAAGGTCAAAGGTGAGCTGGAAGACAAAGTCAAAGCTGCGCTGGACGCGTTCGCCGCTGACTTCGCTTAAGGGGGGCGCGAACCATGCCCAACCTTAAGGACCTCAAAAACCGGATCGAAAGCGTGAAATCCACGCGGAAGATCACGAAGGCCATGCAGATGGTGGCCGCCGCAAAATTGCGGCGGGCACAGGAAGCTGCCGAAGCAGGTCGTCCCTATGCAGAACGGTTCAACGCCGTTCTGGGGAGCCTTGCTGCGGCGTCAAGCGGGGGCAATGCGCCTGCGCTTCTGGCAGGCTCGGGTTCCGATCAAGTCCACATGCTTGTGGTCATGACCGCCGAACGCGGCCTCTGCGGGGGCTTCAACTCGTCGATCGTCAAGATGGCGCGTGCAAAGGCAGAAGAGCTTACGGCCAACGGCAAGACGGTGAAAATCCTGACGGTCGGCAAAAAAGGCCGCGAGCAGATGAAGCGTGATTTCGAAGACCAGATGGTGGACCATGTGGATCTTTCGGCTGTGCGCAACGTCGGCTATGCCAACGCACAGGCCGTTGCCAATGACCTCATCCATCGTTTCAACGAGGGCGAGTTCGACGTGGCGACGATCTTTTACAACAAGTTCGAAAGCGTGATCAGCCAGATCCCGACCGCGACGCAGGTCATCCCGGCCAGCTTCGACGCCCCCGAAGAGGGCGCGGACGCATCGGTGGTCTATGATTACGAACCGTCGGAAGAAGGTATCCTGAAAACGCTGCTGCCCTCGGGCGTGGCCACCCAGATCTTCTCGGCGCTTCTGGAAAACGCGGCGTCAGAACAGGGCGCGCGGATGTCCGCCATGGACAACGCAACCCGCAACGCTGGCGAAATGATCGACAAGCTGACCATCGAGTTCAACCGCTCGCGTCAGGCTGTGATCACCAACGAACTTATCGAAATCATTTCGGGCGCCGAGGCGCTCTAAGAAATCGGAGAAACGACAATGGCAAATGCAAAAGGTAAGATCACCCAGGTGATCGGCGCCGTTGTAGACGTTCAGTTCGAGGATGCCCTTCCCGAAATCCTGAACGCACTCAACACCGACAACAATGGCAACAAACTGGTTCTGGAAGTGTCCCAGCACCTCGGTGAAAACACCGTGCGTTGTATCGCTATGGACGCCACCGAAGGTCTGGTTCGCGGCGCCCCCGTGGAAGACACCGGCGCACCGATCTCGGTGCCGGTTGGCAACGCAACGCTCGGCCGCATCCTGAACGTGGTTGGCGAACCCGTGGACGAAAAAGGCCCGGTTGTGGCCAAGGAAACCCGCGCCATCCACCAGCCTGCTCCGGAATTTGACGAGCAAGCCACGGAATCGGAAATCCTCGTCACCGGCATCAAGGTGATCGACCTGCTCGCCCCCTACTCGAAGGGTGGTAAAATTGGTCTGTTCGGCGGTGCCGGCGTGGGCAAAACCGTTCTGATCATGGAACTCATCAACAACATCGCAAAAGTGCACTCGGGTTACTCGGTGTTTGCGGGTGTTGGCGAACGGACCCGTGAAGGCAACGACCTTTACTGGGAGATGATCGAATCCAACGTTATCAAGCCGGACAACCTGGAAGAAAGCCAAGTGGCCCTGGTTTACGGTCAGATGAACGAACCTCCGGGGGCACGTGCTCGTGTGGCGCTGACCGGTCTGACGCTCGCTGAACAGTTCCGCGACCAATCCGGGACCGACGTTCTGTTCTTCGTCGACAACATCTTCCGCTTTACCCAGGCGGGTTCCGAGGTGTCGGCCCTTCTTGGCCGTATCCCCTCCGCTGTGGGCTACCAGCCGACGCTGGCCACCGACATGGGTGCGATGCAGGAACGCATTACCTCGACCAAGCAGGGTTCGATCACTTCGATCCAGGCCGTCTACGTTCCCGCGGATGACCTTACCGACCCGGCACCGGCCACCACCTTTGCGCACCTCGACGCAACCACCGTTCTGTCGCGTGCGATCTCGGAACTGGGCATCTACCCGGCTGTTGACCCGCTCGACTCGTCGTCGCGGATCCTCGACCCGCAGATCGTGGGCGAAGAGCACTACAAAGTGGCCAACGACGTTCAGCAGATCCTCCAGCGCTACAAGTCGCTGCAGGACATCATCGCCATCCTTGGCATGGACGAACTGTCGGAAGAGGACAAGCTGACCGTGGCCCGCGCCCGGAAAATCCAGCGTTTCCTCTCGCAGCCCTTCGACGTGGCGAAAGTGTTCACCGGCTCGGACGGTGTTCAGGTTCCGCTCGAAGACACCATCAGCTCGTTCAAAGCTGTTGTGGCCGGCGAATATGACCACCTGCCCGAAGGCGCCTTCTACATGGTTGGCGGCATCGAGGAAGTGATCGCCAAAGCCGAGAAAATGGCCGCTGACGCTGCTTAATCTGGGACAAGACGGGGTGGGGCAACCCGCCCCCGACCATCCTGAAAGGAGACCCTAAATGGCAGATACGATGCAATTTGATCTGGTATCGCCCGAGCGCAGCCTGGCTTCGCTTCAGGCCACCGCCGTTCAGCTGCCCGGGGCCGATGGCGACATGACGGCCATGCCGAACCACGCGCCGACCATCACCACGCTGCGTCCAGGCATCGTGAAGGTGGAAAGCCCGGCAGGCGACGCCGCCTACGCCGTGACCGGCGGGTTTGCTGAAATCACCGCCAATGGCACCTCGGTCCTGGCCGAACGCGCCGTGCCGGTGGCAGAAGTGACCCAAGAGGTTCTGGACAGCTTCGTGCAAGACGCCGCCGACGCCAGCGAGAACGCCACCGCCGAGAACCTCGACGAGCTGGCCAAACGCACCGTCGACATCGCCGCCATGGCCAACGAGTTGGGCTTCACCGCCCGCTCGTAAGCCAAACGGCATCCGGCACACGCCCGGCAAAGACAAAGAAACCCCGTCCAAGTGGCGGGGTTTCTTTGTTGTTGCCGAGTTCGCCGCGCGAACCTGTTTGCCGGAAGCTGCGGCTCGCACCAATGGCTTGTTCATCCGTTGGTTGTTGGGTTTGCTGAAATACTAGATAAGAATATCGTTCAAATTGAAGACAGAGGAAATCCTATGGAAAAGGTTCTAGCTACGCTAAGATCTATCGAGCGCCTAATCATCATTTCTGCTGCCGTTTTTGCCGCCTTTCCGCTGTGGCAATACTTCAGCGAAGCTCCGGATCGTCAATTGAACCGTGATGCAACTATGATCTTAGCGTATGCGGCCTGCCAAGATGCCGGGGCTGTAGGCTTTTTGAAACTCGTAGAGGAATACACTGAAATTCAAAGAATTTACGTTGACTATGTGCAGCGTGTTGAAACTTTTTTAGGGAGTGATGAACTGCATCGGTTTTTCGTAGATCATTCCGACGAAATAGATCAATTTGGTGTTCTTATCGATTGGTATATTGCTGATGCGCTAATCCTGAGATGCGCCCACATTCTTCGTGAAAATCACATTGCACGCGATATTTAGATGTCCCATTTCCCTCAGTTGTCGAAGATCCTTGCGTTCATTTCGTTAGAATTAGTTATCATACGAGGGGGCAATCGCCATGAAACTTTAAACTTTCCCTTTTTCGCCCTTCAAAACTTTAAAGTTTTGCCTCCCGGCCCTTTAAAAACTTTAAAGATTGCAACCCGCGCGGCTTCCGGTCAGAACTTGTCCCATTGATCAAACCCCCATCGGATTTTCCGGCATGAAAAATCGCTCCGCCCTTTGGTTCATCCTTGCCACCCTGTTCCTTGATGCGATCGGGATTGGCATCGTGTTCCCGATCATGCCGGATCTGATGGCAAAGGTGGGGGCGGGCAGCACCGCGGATGGGGCGTTCTGGGGTGGCATTCTGATGGCGTCCTACGCCGCGATGCAGTTTCTGTTTGCGCCGATTATTGGCGGGTTATCAGACAGTTACGGTCGGCGCCCGGTGCTTCTTCTGGCCCTTGTCACCCTCACCATTGACTATGTGGTGATGGCGCTGGCGACCACGTTCTGGTGGCTCTTGATCGGCCGTGTGCTGGCGGGCATCGCGGGCGCGACCTATATCACCGCCACGGCCTATCTTTCGGACATTTCGAAACCCGAGGAGCGTGCTGCGAATTTCGGGTTGATCGGCGCGGCCTTCGGCATCGGATTTGTCATCGGCCCAGCCATCGGCGGCGTGGTTGCCAGCTGGCATATCACCGCCCCCTTCTGGCTTGCCGCGGCGATGTCGGGGCTGAATGTGCTTTTTGGAATTTTCGTTTTACCAGAAAGCCTTAGCCCGGAAAAACGTCGCCGTTTTGCCCGCCGGGATCTGAACCCGTTTGGTGCGATCCTCGACGCATTTCGCCTGCCCGGGCTGGGCCTGCCGCTCATGCTGATCTTCCTGTTTGAGTTCGCCAATATGGTCTACCCCACGCTCTGGGCGTTCTGGACGCGCGAGGTGTTTGGCTGGGGCACGGCGCTGATTGGCCTGACGCTTGCCGCGTATGGGGTGGGGATCACCTTCACCCAGGGTGTGGTGATGCGGTTCCTGATCCCCCGGCTGGGGGAGTATAAAACCCTCATTTTTTCAACGGGTTGCGCCTTGGTGGCCTTCATCGTCTTTGGCCTGACTGCCAGCGTTTACGTGATGTTCAGCTTCCTGATTGTGGCGGCACTCGCCGATATGGCCCCGCCGACCATGACCGCGATGATGGCAAACATGGTGGCCGAGGACCGTCAGGGATTGCTGCAAGGGGTGATCGCCTCGCTGGGATCCATCGCCGCCGTTCTGGCCCCCATGGTGATGACCGGGATGTTTCAGTTCTTCGCCGCCGAAGACGCCATCATCTACCTACCCGGCGCGCCATTCCTCTTTTCCGGGATCATCCTGGCCGTGATTTTCCCCCTGTTCCTGCGTATGAAACCCGCTGGAACGCCTTGAAAAGGCCCGAATTCTTTGGCCTACTGGCGAAAAGGGAAAGACAGGTTCAACCATGAGGACATTTGACCGCAATCTTTTGGGCATCGAACAGGGCAGCCGTGTGCTGTTTTCTGATTTCGAGCATGATGGCGAGATGTGGTCCGGGGACGGCCCGCGTGAATTTCGCGCGGCCGTCAGTTTCAATGGCCGCTTTGACGAACTGCCCGTGGTGCAGGTCAGCATGTCGATGTGGGACATGTCCAGTGATACCAATCAGCGCGCGGATATCACCGCCGAGAATATCAGTCACGAAGGGTTCGAGATTGTCTTTCGCACCTGGGGCGACACGAAAGTGGCGCGGATCCGGGCCGATTGGCTGGCGATGGGCGCGGTGCGTGACCCGGACAATTGGGTCGTGGAATAGATCCACCACCATCCCGATAGGTACAATAAAAAAGGGCCCAAGAGGGCCCTTTCGGTCTTCCAACGCTCTGAAAATGCTCAGGTATACATGCCTTCGTAGAGCGGCTCCAGCGTGTCGTGGTCAAACAACGAGCTCACCGACATGCCGCCCCAGATGTTCTGGATCGCCTGGGCAAAAATCGGCGCGGTGGGCACGATGCGAATGTTCGGTGCGTTCTTCACGGCATCGGTCGGTTGGATCGAATCCGTGATCACCAGCGATTTCATGACCGAGTTGGTGACCCGCTCGACCGCCGGGCCGGACATCACGCCGTGGGTGATATAGGCGTGCACTTCGCTGGCGCCCTTTTCCATCAGAACTTCGGCGGCCTTGCACAGGGTGCCCGCCGTGTCGCAGATGTCATCCACGATGATGCAGCGCTTGCCGGTCACGTCGCCGATCACGATCATCTCAGCCACTTCGCCAGCTTTCTCGCGGCGCTTGTCAACGATTGCCAGCGGGGCGTTGATGCGTTTTGCCAGCTCGCGCGCACGGCCCACACCGCCCACGTCCGGCGAGATCACCATCACCTCGTCCAGGCAATCCTTGAAGTGGTGCTTCACGTCCAGCGCAAAGACCGGGCTGGCGTAAAGGTTGTCCACCGGAATGTCGAAAAACCCTTGGATCTGAGTGGCATGCAGGTCCATGGTCAGAACCCGCTCAATGCCCGACTGGGCAATCAGATTGGCAACCAGCTTGGCCGAAATCGGCGTGCGCGCCTTGGTGCGGCGGTCCTGACGGGCATAGCCGAAATAGGGGATCACGGCGGTGATGCGCGCGGCTGATGACCGGCGCAGCGTGTCCGAGATGATCAACAGCTCCATCAGGTTGTCATTCGCCGGGTTCGAGGTCGGCTGGATGATGAACATGTCTTCGCCACGCACGTTTTCGTAGATCTCGACAAAGACCTCCTGGTCGTTGAAGCGTTCCACGCGGGCATCCACCAGCCCCACGCGTTCACCGCGATGCAGCGACATGCGCTTGGCCACGGATTGGGCAAGCGGTTGGTTGGCATTGCCGGAAATAAGTTTCGGTTCGGTGATCGAAGGCATGGTCGTGTCCCCAAGTGGCCCAAGTGGTCTGCAGATGGTCTGTTTGACAGAATCGTGACGATGCCCCCCATTACCATCCGTGCAGATTCCTTTAAACAGTCGAATAGGGTTTTCGTTGAACCTGTCGCAGGTTTGGCGACAGAATGTGACAAAGAAGAGAGGCCAGCATGGCGCATATCGACTATTACTTCACAGTGCTTTCGCCCTGGGCCTATCTGGCGGGCGCGCGGATGGAAGAGATCGCAACCCGGCACGGGGCGAGCGTGACCTATAAGCCGATGGACATCATGCAGATCTTTGATCGCATGGGCGGCACCAAGCCGGCAGACAGGCACCCCAGCCGGATGGACTACCGCATGCAGGAGCTTTTGCGCTGGTCCAAGGTGCTCGACATGCCGCTGACGCCCAACCCGGCCTTCTGGCCCACCAACCCGGCGCCCGCATCCTACGCGATCATCGCGGCGGCCAAAGCGGCCGAAAAAGGCGAGGGCGGGGATGTGGGCGCGCTGGTGCAGGGCATTCTGTGCGCCACTTGGGCCGAGGAAAAAGACATCGCGCTGGACGAGGTGATCGGTGACGTGCTGGAGGCCACGGGGTTTTCACGCATGTTGACCATGACCGGGATGTTGGAGGGGGCGGAGACCTATGCCCGCAACACCGAGGACGCGGTGAAGGCGGGGGTTTTTGGTTCGCCTTTCTATATCACCGATGATGACGCTAGGTTCTGGGGGCAGGATCGGCTGGCCCTGCTTGACGCGCACCTTGCCGCCCGCTGAAAAGGGGGCATGGGAAAAGACATATTCGCCGGAACAGAGATCCACTGGACAAAGCTGGGGCAGGGGCGTCGCGAGGCGCTTTTGCTGCACTGCTCATTGGCCCATCTGGGCGCGTGGCGTGGGGTTGCGGCGGAGCTGGCGGGTGATCTGTCTATGTTGGCGCTGGACCTGCCGGGCCACGGGCAAAGCGGCGATTGGGATCCGGCGCGCGATTACCAGACACAGGCGAGTGAGGCGGCGCTGGCCCTGCTGGAGCGCGAGGCCTCGGGGCCGGTGGATCTGGTGGGGCACAGTTTTGGCGGCACCATTGCGCTGCGGCTGGCCCAAATGGCCCCCGACCGCGTGCGCAGCCTGACCCTGATCGAACCGGTTCTGTTCGCCGCCGCCAAGGACCACCCGGAGTTTGCGCAGGTCGAGGCCTTCATGACCGGGCCCTTTGCTGATGCCTTCCATCGCGGCGACCGGATTGAAGCGGCGCGGCTGTTTCATTCGATCTGGGGTGGCCATGTGGCGTGGGCGTACCTGCCCGTGGTGCTGCGTGACGATATGGCCGCGCGGATCCATCTGATCCCGGCCTGTGCGCCGGTCACATCCGAAGACGTGCACGGACAGGCCGCCCCCGGCGCGCTGGAGGCGTTGGGCATGCCCTGCCTTTTGATCGAAGGGGCAGACAGTCCGGGCGTTGTTGCCGCAATCCACGACGTATTTGAGGCGCGCATCCCGGATGCGCGGCGCGTGGTGATTGAGGGGGCCGGGCATATGGCCCCGATGACCCACCCGGAGCGGGTGGCGGCAGAGATCGGTCAGTTGCTGGAAGGTGCTCCCGCCAAAAACACGGCCAAAAATACGGACTGACGACCGGTTTTTGTTGGGGGTGGCCTCGGCTGCGCCTCGGCAAGGGGCGCTGCCCCTCGGACGACGTGCTTGGGCTCCGCCCGTTCTTCGGGCAAATTGATCCCCCGGATCAATTCCGGGAAGCCCTCGAACCCCGGGATATTTCAGACCAGAAAATATGGGCGGTGTTAGCCACGAATGAGGTCAAGGAAGCGATCGACGTGTTCATCGGTGGTAGACCAGCCGGTGACAAGACGGGCTTCGAGCGCCTCAAGGGGATCTTCGCCAATCAGGTCGTCATTCCAGACATAATAGGCCGCGCCTGCGTCATGCAGGCGTTTGTGGCCTTCACGCGACCAGCGGGCGAAGCTGATATTGGCTTGCGCGTCAAACATGTAAGAGGTGCCGTCGACCTGCTTTAGCCCACGGGCAAGGCGGGCATTGGCGGCATTGGCGCGGGCCGCCAGATCGAGCCACAACCCGTCGTCCAGATAGGCCAGCATCTGCGCCGACAGGAAACGGTGTTTCGAGAAGAGATGCGCGCCACGCTTGCGTCGCAGCTCAAATTCCCAGGCGTGTTTCGGGTCAAAGAAAATGACCGCCTCGACCCCCATACAACCGTTCTTGGTGCCCCCAAAGCTGACCACATCAATGCCCGCTTTCCAGGTCATTTCAGCAGGCGTGCTGCCGGTGGCGACAATGGCATTGGCAAAACGCGCGCCATCAAGATGGGTGGCAAGGCCGTAATCTTTGGCGACCTTGGTCAGTGCGGCAATTTCCGCGACCGAATAGACCGTGCCGCGTTCGGTGACATTGGTGATTGAAACCGGACCGCGCTGCGGACCATGCACGCCGCGGGTTTCTTCCTTGGCGATGGTCGCGCGCAGAGCGTCCGGGGTCATTTTAGCGTCGACGCTGGGCACGAGGGTGAGCTTGGCGCCCCCGGTGTAGAACTCCGGGCCGTTGCATTCATCTTCGTGGATATGCGCTTCGGGCGCGCAGAAAATGGTTTCGAACGGTTGCGCGAGCGTGGCAAGCGACAGCACATTGGCGGCGGTGCCGGTGGCGACCAGGTAGACGGCGGCCTCGGGCGCTTCGAACACCTCGCGAATGCGCGCCGTAACCTGCGTGTTCAGATCATCGGCCCCGTAGGGCATGGCGTAGCCATCATTGGCCCTGGTGACCGCGTCCATGATTTTCGGGTGCACCGGGCCGGTATTGTCAGAGGCAAAAAACATCAGTGGGGCTCCTCGATCAGATGGTCTTCCCAGTCCTCTTCCGGAACCTCGAATTCCGGAATGGTCCAGCCTTTCACCGACCGGCCTTCTTCGTGCATCCGGTCGGGCCCACCGGCGATCAGCGGGTGCCACGGTTCCAGCGGTTTGCCTTCGTGGCGCAGCCGATAGGCGCAGGAAGCAGGCATGAAATAGGCAATCTCGGCCATGTTCTTCTGGCTGAGCACAATGCATTCCGGCACAAAATTCAAGCGGATATCATATTGCGCACAGCGGCAGGTTTCATTGTCCAGAAGGCGGCAGGCGATGCGGGTAAAGACCACCTCGCCGCTTTCTTCGTCTTCCAGCTTGTTCAGGCAACATTTGCCGCACCCATCACAGAGCGCTTCCCATTCCTCGGGCGTTAGCTCGTCCAGCGGGCGGGTCCAGAACCCCTTGCGCAGCGCGGCCATGGATCAGCTCCGATCCGACAGGAAATCGGCCGACATGCGCAGATCGCGCAGCGGGCGCACCTTGTTGATGCTTTCCTGATAGAGCGGGTGCGCCTTGAAGGCGGCCAGCTGGGCTTCGTCGTCAAACTCGCCATAGACCACAAAATCCGGGTGGGTGCCGGGGATCGGGTCGGTGGCCAGGTTGCGCCCCACCTCAAGAAAGCGTTTGTGCGGGATGCCGTCCAAAAGGTTCAGCCCGTCAAAAATCACGTCCCGGTCCTTCGGGTCCCGCGCGGTGAAGAAAACCACATGTCGGATCATCGGTGCCCCCTTTACCGTGTCGCCAGGATCTTGCGGGCGGTGTCGCAATCGGCGTTCATCTGGGCGATCAGCGCATCCAGGCTGTCAAACACGGTTTCCGGACGCAGGTATTCGATCAGCGCGACCGACAGATGCTCGCCATAAATGTCTCCTTTGAAATCGAAAATGAAACTTTCGATATTGGGCAGGTTTTCCCCGAACATCGGCCGGGTGCCCATCGAGGCAGCCCCCCCGTAGGTGCCCTGATGTGGGCCCGTCAGAATGTCGACCTCGACCACGTAGACGCCAAATTTGGGCGGATGCAGCCCCGCGATTGACATGTTCGCGGTGGGATAACCCAGATCACGGCCACGCTGGTCGCCGCGGATCACTTCGCCCTCGATCCGGTGCAAATGGCCCAGCATCCGCGCGGCATCCTGCGGGCGACCATCCGACAGCGCGCGGCGGATCGCGGTGGAACTGACTTCGTTGCCGTCATCATGCATCAGGGGTGCGATGGTTACGCCAAAGCCCAGCTCTTGTCCCAGCGCCACCAGATCATCGGCCTGGCCCGCGCGCCCCTTGCCGAAACAGAAATCCGCGCCGACGACGACATGGGCCAGACCCAGCCCATCGACAATCACATCCTGCGCAAAGTCGCGCGGCGTCAGCGCCGACAGCGTGTCATTGAAGCTCAACTCATAAAGGTGCTCGACCCCCAGCTTTTCCAACCGATGCGCGCGCGCATCGGAACCCATCAGGCGAAAGGGCGGGGCCTTGGGGGCAAAATACTCGCGCGGGTGCGGCTCAAAGGTCATCACCCCCAGCGGCGCGCCGATCTTGGCGCCTTCGCGGCGGGCAATATCGATCACATATTGGTGGCCCAGATGGACCCCGTCAAAATTGCCAATCGCGGCAGAAGCCCCGCGATCTTCCGGGCTGGCAAACTGATAGTCTCGTACGATGCGCATGTGGCTGCATTACCGCCCCGCGCGCGCCTGTGCAAGCCCGGTGATCAGGGCGGGCGGCGACAAAACTTCGCCCCATCTTCCTCTTGCCAAAAATACCTCGGGGTGAGACCGCAGGTCGAGGGGCAGCGCCCCTCTTCCTAAGCCATCAGCCACGCTTCGGTGCCAGCACCTTGGCCTCGCCGGTCAGAACCGGTTTGCCCTCCACCAGGCATTCGGTCTTGAGCGTCGCGCGGCCCTTCGCCGGGTCCACCTCCAGCACCGTCACCTCAGCCGTCACCACGTCCCCCGGGCGTACCGGGGCTTTGAAGGCCAGGGTCTGGCCCAGATAGATGGTGCCATGACCGGGCAGTTGCTCGCCAATCACTGCAGAAATCAGCCCGGCGGTCAGCATCCCATGGGCGATGCGGCCCTTGAACATGGTGCTCTTGGCGTAATCCTCATCCAGATGCACCGGGTTGCGGTCGGTTGAGACTTCGGCAAACAGCTCGATATCGCGGTCGGTCACTTCCTTGGTGAGGGTGCGGACCATGCCGACCTCAAGCTCGTCTGCGTGGATGGTGCCACGGGTGATCGTGTCTGACATGGTCTTCCCTTTGCTGTCCTTGGGCCCTCGCGGCCCCTTTCTGTCATTCTGCGAGTAACAAAAGGACGCTCACCACGCCCGTGGCGAAACAATATTACTTTGCAGTCGCAGAAAGCAAGGGGGATTTTCCCCTAAAAGCGTTTCGGGATAAACTTCAGGCACATGTCTGTTCCGAAACGCCCGTGACATTGGTGGGTCACACTGCGTTTCGGCTTTCCCTTGTCTGCTTTCCCTTGCCTCAGGTGAAAGCCGAAACGCTTTAGCGCAAATAGCCTATGGCGAATGTGGGCGTGACCATTTCCTTGTTTGCAAAGGCCTCCAGCGCATCCGGGTCGGGCTGCGTGGTGGTTTTCGTGTCGTTGCGGGCCAGGCCGCCAGTGATGAAAAGCGAATCGATATCTTCCCCCAGGGCCCCACGAATATCGGTGTGGATGCCGTCGCCAATGGCCAGAATGCGGGCATTGGCCACATCGCGCCCTTCCGCCAGCATCCGACGCCGGGCGAGGTCATAGATCGGCGGGTGGGGTTTGCCAAAGTACAGGCTCTCGCCGCCCATCTCGGTATACATGCGCGCGACGGCGCCGGCGCACCATTCCCGCTCTTCACCCCGGTCGACGATGATATCCGGGTTGGCACAAAGGAGCTTTGCGCCCATCTGTTTTGCCATCATCAGATCCGCGCGCCAGGTATCGGGATCGGCCATCGGGTCAAACGGTCCGCAACAGACGATGCCCTCGGCCTCACTCACGGGAACGCGGGTGATCTCAACCGGGTTGTCGATCACCTGCATCGGTTCAAAGAACCCGGCGTCGCGTTCCCATTCCCCCATGAAGAAGACCTTGTTGCCCACAGCCCCGGTGAACATCGCGGCGCGCGCGCTGTCACCCGAGGTGGCAATGGTGTCATAGCAATCGGCAGGCACGCCAAAGTCCGGCAATTGTGCCGCCACACCGGCACGGGGCTTGGGCGAATTGGTCAGAAGCACCACAAAGCCGCCTCCTGCGCGATACGCCCGCAATGCGGCCACCGCCTCGTCAAAGGCGGTGATTCCATTGTGCACACAGCCCCAAAGGTCAACGAACATGGCGTCATAGTTGGCGGATATGTCGGTGAGGGCGGTGATGATACGGGGCATGGGGGTCCTTTTCGCTTATAGGCGGGATATGCCAAATCAGGGCTGGTTTGACCATGAGTTTTCGTTAAATCTGATCTGAGTTTAGACCACTGCGTTCGATTTGGAGAGGGGCATGGTAGAGATTTTCCGATCAGGTCACCGGTTTGGTATTGCGGCACGGGCGGGCAAGTTGGCGCTTGTTGCGGTGTTGGTGTTGGCTGGATGTACCACCTCAACCGAGGTGCCACAGGCGCAGCAAAACCACCAAAACAAGGCGCAAGAGCTGTATCAGGCCGCGCAAAATGACAACGCGGGCAAACTGTCGCGCGGGGCCGCGGTGGCCCGGTTCAAGCGGGTCATGCCCCGGGTGCGACGGGCAGGCGAGACGTACTGCCGGTCGGTGCGCCCGGGGGGAAGTACGGCGTTTTGCAATGTCGATTTTGGCATCGATCCAAAACTGAACGTGCCCAACGCCTATTTCACCTTTCAAAACGGGCGGCCTGTTGTACGGGTGTCGGTGGCGCTGTTGCAGGAAAGCGGATCGGATGACGAGGTCGCCTTTGTGCTTGCCCATGAATACGGACATATGTTGGGCCAACACATCCAGAAAAGCGTGCAACAGGCCCAGGCCGGTGCGTTTATCCTGGGGGCACTGACCGCAGCGGTGGGCGGAGATGCTTCGGCGATTGATGCCAGCATGGATCTTGGTGCCGCCGTGGGCGGGCGCGCTTACTCGCAGGACTATGAGCTGGAGAGTGATGTACTTGGCACCCGCATCGCCTATGCGGCGGGATATGATCCGGTGAAGGGGCTGAAGTTTTTCACCCGGGCCGCCAAGAAAGGCGCGCGCAACGGGGGCAGTTTCTGGTCCACCCACCCGCCGGATCGCCGCCGGGTCGCAACCGTGTTGGCCGAGGTGGAGCGGATCAAGGCGGGGCGGTGATCGCAGCTGCCACATAAGAAAAGGCCCGCGCAAGTGCACGGGCCTTTTGTCATTTTCCCAAGGGCGGTGACTACACCGGGATTACACAGCCAGGTTCGGGATGATTTGTTTCTTGCGGCTCATGATGCCGGGCAGAACCACAGTGTCGCCCTCAACGGTGGCACCAAAGCTTTTCTCGGCCACGCCCTTCACCAGATCGTTCGGCACAAACAGGGTGGCCTCTTCGTTCAGGATGTCGACGACAAACAGCAGCACCTGATCCAGACCGTCTTCCTTGGCGACCTCGGGGAAAGCGGCCATCAGTTCGTCCTTGCGATCCAGGATCATCTTGGGCGCGGTGGTTTCCAGAACGCCGACGCGGAATTTCACACCGTCCACTTCGTATTCTTTCGAATCAAGGCGGCAAAGCTCGGCGGCCGAAAACGCCGACACATCCGATTTCGCTTCGAACATCTCAGACGCGTAGGCCGGGATGTCGATGCCCAGATCAGCGGCCAGTTTTTCAACAACGGCGCGGTCGTGATCGGTGGTGGTGGGCGAGCGGAATTCCAGCGTGTCCGACAGGATGCAGGTCAGCGCCGCGCCTTTGATGTTGTCGGGCATCTTGGCCGCGTCGTCCCCCATCAGGTCGATCATGATGGTGGCGGTGCAGGCCAACGGACGGATGGTGATGTCGATCGGACCTTTGGTTTCCAGACCGCCCACCAGTTTGTGGTGGTCGATGATCGCCTGCACATCCGCGCCATTGATATTGGCGGGCAGTTCGGCGGGGTTGTTGGTGTCGACCACAACGCAGGCCTGATCGTCGGCCAGGTCTTCGATGATCTCGGGCATGTCAAAGCCCCAGCGCTCGACCATGAACTGGGCTTCGGTGTTGGGGGTGCCCAGCAGCACGGGCTTGGCGTCGATCCCTTTCACTTCGTTCAGATACCAGGCCCAGACGAGGGGCGAGCCGGTCGAGTCGGTGTCGGGTGATTTGTGGCCGAATACGAGGGTGGTCATTTTGGTTTGTCCGTCTTGATGAGTCACTGATTTTTGCCTGCCTTATAAGGCGCGCGCCCGCCTTTGTCACCTGCTGCGTTGCAGCATTCTCAGCGGGCGCACCCTGTGTCAGCGTGTCAGTTCCAGCAAAGTGACGCCGCTTGCATAAGGCGTCACAGATTTGGTGCGCCATTGCGTTGTCAAAGGCGCCTCAGCAAACAGCGGCACACCGTCGCCCAATGTGATCGGCGCGGACTTCAAGATCAGCCTGTCGATCAAACCCTGCTGCAAGAGCCAGCCAGCGAACTGACCGCCACCGCATAGATAGATCGGCATACCCTTTTGGGCCCGCAACGCCTCCAGATGGCGCAACCAGTTGGACGTTACGACCGTGACGTCCGCCCCGTCCGGCAGATTGATGGTGGTGGAGAAGATGTGGTGATCCATGTGTGGATAGGCGCGGGCGCCCGGTTCCAGGCCGAAGCCATATCCGTATTCATAGGTGCGCCGCCCCATGATCACCGTGCCATATCCGGCCAGTCGATCAAAATAGGGGGCAATGTGATCGCCCTCGCCGGGGAAGGCCGAAGCATCTCCGCCGGGGGCTGCAATAAAACCGTCAAGGCTGACGGCAACGTCATAAATGATCTCACGCATGAGGTATCCTGTCGTGTGAATGTAAACCGACCCTGAAAGGGGAACTGAAGCGGGGGGTTTACGTGATCACTGGCAGGGCACTCCTCTTGCGTCTGGAAAGTTTAGCCAAGCGTTGGGCGTTCGTAAATCCCTTGGCGCATGCCCATCGTTGACGTTAGAAAGGCCACATGTCTAAACCGACGGAAACCGATCTTTACGCCCCGGTGAAAACCTGGCTGGAAACGCTGGGCTATGAGGTGAAATCCGAGGTGTCCGGGGCGGATGTTGTGGCGTTGCGCGACGGGCAAGACCCGCTGGTGGTGGAACTCAAGACCGGATTTTCCCTGACCCTTTTGCAACAGGCCGTGGCGCGACAGGCGATCAGTGATCATGTGTACGTGGCTGTACCGCGCTGGGCGGGCAAAGCGGGCTGGCGCGCGTTCAAGGGCAATATTGGCCTGTGTCGGCGCCTTGGGCTGGGCGTGCTTTCGGTGCGCCTGAAAGACGGGTTTGTGCAACTGCATTGTGACCCGGCCCCTTTCCAGCCCCGCAAATCCAAGGTGAAATCCGCGCGGCTTTTGGGGGAGTTTGCCCGGCGCGAAGGCGACCCGAACATTGGCGGCACCAATGGCAAGATTGTCACCGCCTACCGTCAGGATGCCGAGAAACTCGCCACCCATCTGGCCGAACATGGCCCGATGAAAGGGGCGGATCTGGCCAAGGCGACGGGGATCGCCAAGGCCACCACCATGATGGCGGCAAACCATTATGGCTGGTTCGAACGGGTGGGGCGCGGCATATACGGGCTGACGGATGTGGGCCGGGCGGCAATAATCTGACTGTTTTGATCAGGATCAATTCCCTTTCGCGAAAATACCCTATACGAAGGGGGTGCCCCGCGCCAGTTGAGGAGTTCCCATGCGCCGCCTTGCCCTTTTGATCGGTCTGATCACCGCCACACCCGCCGCCGCTTTTGACACGCTGGAGGCGCTGGGCGAGGCGCTGTTTTTTGACGTGAACCTGTCGAAGAACCGCACCCAAAGCTGTGCCACCTGCCATGATCCGGAATTTGCCTTTGTCGATCCGCGCGGGCCGGTGTCGCTGGGGGATGACGGCGAAAGCCTGGGCGGGCGCACCGCGCCGACCGCGGCCTATGCAATGATGACACCCGAGTTTCGCAAGCTTGATGATGGCGCCTGGGTTGGCGGAATGTTCTGGGATGGGCGCGCGCCGGATCTGGCCGGGCAGGCGGGTGGGCCGCCTCTGAACCCGATCGAAATGGGGATGCCGGACAAGGCGTCGGTTGTTCTGCGCCTGCAGGAAAACGCCGATTATGTGACCAGTTTCAAGGCGCTGTTCGGGCAGGAGATCTTTGCCGATGACGCCGCCGCGTTCGACGCGATGACCCAATCCATTGCCGCGTTTGAGAGCACTGACCTTTTTGCGCCCTTTGACAGCAAATATGACCGGTTCCTGCGCGGCGAAGCCACGCTGACCGACGAAGAAGAGCTGGGCCGTCTGCTGTTCTTCTCGCAGCAATTTACCAATTGCAACCAATGCCACCAGCTGCGCCCCTCGCCCATCGCGGCGGATGAGACCTTTTCGAACTATGAATATCACAATATCGGCACGCCCAAGAACCCCGCGCTGAAGGGGCTGTTGGGGCCAACCGGCGTCGATGGCGGGTTGATCCAACACCCCGATGTGGTCGACGCCAAAGCGTCTGGCCGGTTCAAAACGCCGACCCTGCGCAATGTGGCGGTGACCGGGCCTTACATGCACAACAGCGTGTTTCAGGATCTGCGCACCGTGATCCTGTTCTACAACCGCTACAACACCACCAATCCGGGTCGTCAGATCAACCCGGAAACCGGGGCCCCCTTCGGCCCGCCCGAAATTCCGATGAACCTGTCCAATGACATCCTGACCGACGGACCTGCGCTGGATGACAAACGCATCGACGCGCTGGTGGCCTTCTTGAAAACCCTCACCGATCAGCGCTATGAACACCTGTTAGAGGAGTGAGCGTCGCCTTCACTTTCCCGGCAGAAGAAAACGGGGGCTATCGTTCAAATTTCCGGCATTCCCCCTGTTGACACCTCCCAGTCCCATGCCTAACTGTTTCGCCGTTAGCACTCTCTGAAGGTGAGTGCCAAAACGCCCGCCGTCAGGTCCCTGTTGGGACACGCAGACGGGCCGGGTGTAGGAACTGAAACGAAACTGAGCTTAGGGAGCCTCAGAAATGGCATTTACTCCGCTGCATGACCGCGTTCTGGTCCGCCGTGTTGAAAGCGACGAAAAAACCGCAGGCGGCCTGATCATCCCCGACAGCGCCAAAGAAAAACCCGCAGAAGGCCTGGTTGTGGCCGTGGGGGCAGGCGCCAAGGACGACGACGGTGATCGCATCGCCATGGACGTCAAAGAAGGCGACAAGATCCTGTTCGGCAAATGGTCCGGCACTGAAATCACCATCGACGGTGAAGAGCTGCTGATCATGAAAGAATCGGACATCATGGGCATCCTGTCCTGATCCGACCCTTCCAAACTGACCTGATTACAAAGAATTCTAGGAGCAAGCATCATGGCTGCTAAGGACGTAAAGTTCGATACCGACGCCCGCAACGCAATGCTGCGCGGCGTCAATGTTCTCGCTGACGCTGTCAAAGTGACCCTGGGCCCGAAAGGCCGCAACGTGGTTCTGGACAAGTCGTTCGGCGCCCCGCGCATCACCAAAGACGGTGTGTCTGTCGCCAAGGAAATCGAGCTGGAAGACAAGTTCGAAAACATGGGCGCACAGATGGTCAAAGAAGTGGCCTCGCGCACCAATGACGAAGCTGGCGACGGCACCACCACCGCCACCGTTCTGGCCCAGGCCATCGTGCGTGAAGGCCTGAAACAGGTTGCTGCCGGCCTGAACCCGATGGACCTGAAGCGCGGCATCGACCTGGCCACCGCCAAGGTTGTGGAAGCGATCAAAGCATCGGCCCGCGACGTGAAAGACAGCGAAGAAGTGGCGCAGGTTGGCACCATTTCCGCCAACGGCGAAGCCGAGATTGGCCAGCAAATCGCAGACGCGATGCAAAAAGTTGGCAACGAAGGTGTGATCACCGTTGAAGAAAACAAAGGTCTGGAAACCGAAACCACCGTTGTGGAAGGCATGCAGTTCGACCGCGGCTACCTGTCGCCCTATTTCGTGACCAACCCGGACAAGATGATTGCCGAGCTGGACGACTGTCTGGTTCTGCTGCACGAGAAGAAACTCTCGTCGCTGCAGCCGATGGTTCCGCTGCTGGAACAAGTGATCCAGTCGCAAAAACCGCTTCTGATCATTGCCGAAGACGTGGAAGGCGAAGCGCTGGCGACCCTCGTGGTGAACAAACTGCGTGGCGGTCTGAAAATCGCAGCCGTCAAGGCCCCGGGCTTTGGTGATCGCCGCAAGGCCATGCTGCAGGACATCGCGATCCTGACCGGCGGCCAGGTGATCTCGGAAGATCTGGGCATGAAGCTTGAGTCGGTCACCATGGACATGCTGGGCACCGCCAAGAAGATCGAAATCACCAAAGACGAAACCACCATCGTTGACGGTGCTGGCGAGAAAGCCGAGATCGAAGCCCGCGTGGCCCAGATCCGCACCCAGGCCGAGGAAACCACCTCGGATTACGACCGTGAAAAACTGCAGGAACGCGTGGCCAAACTGGCTGGCGGTGTTGCCGTGATCCGCGTTGGTGGCATGACCGAAGTGGAAGTGAAAGAGCGCAAAGACCGTGTGGACGATGCCCTGAACGCGACCCGCGCGGCCGTGCAGGAAGGCGTGATCGTCGGTGGCGGTGTTGCCCTGGTTCAGGCTGGCAAAGCCCTGGACGGTCTGGAAGGTGCGAACTCGGATCAGAACGCTGGCATCGTGATCGTGCGCAAGGCCATCGAAGCCCCGCTGCGTCAGATCGCTGAAAACGCAGGCGTTGACGGTGCTGTTGTGGCTGGCAAAGTGCGCGAAAGCGACGACACTTCCTACGGCTTCAACGCACAGACCGAAGAATATGGCGACATGTTCTCCTTCGGTGTGATCGACCCGGCCAAAGTGACCCGGACCGCTCTGGAAGACGCGGCCTCGATCGCTGGTCTTCTGATCACCACCGAAGCCATGGTGGCCGACAAGCCGTCGAAAGACGCAGGCGCCGGTGGCGGTATGCCCGACATGGGCGGCATGGGCGGCATGGGCGGCATGATGTAATCAGAATTCGCCCCGCGAATTCTGATGGCGTCAGGCGAATTCCCAACGGGAAATCGCCGAGAGCTACCCGGCGACAGGTGATGTCTCGGCAGAGAAATCACCGAGAGCCAAACAGCCTAAAGATCTAGTGCAAAGGCGCCCCACGGGGCGCCTTTTTCATGTGTGAGAGTGGGGGAGGTGGCGGTTTGCCCCCGGCCTAGACGTCCAGTCGGATACCGTAAGTGTTGGTCGTGGTGATGGGCTTCCCGGAATACTCCGGATCAACATAGTCCGTGTCCGGGAACAGGAAACCCGCTGTCTCGACGCCGCTTTCCACCACAAAGGCCGCGAGCACAGTCAGCCCATCCTCTGGCATCACCGCCCCGCGGGCCTGCACGTTCAGATCCGAAACCGAGGGGGGATCTGCGCTGTCGGTTTGCACAAGGTAGTCAACGGTATTGTAGGTCCCGGCCTGAATCGTTCCATCCGCCAAGGTAACGCTTTCCGATACGGTCACCTTCATCAGATGCACATACCCTTCCAGATCTTCGTCGATCGAAACCACCAATTGGTCGTCGGCCTCATAGGGGCTCAGAAGGTTGTCCTGCAAAAGCTCATGTGAGGGCATGATGGCGTCTGCTGGCGGTGTGATGCCGCCATCATCATCAGACAGGCCCGCGGTTTCAAAACTCTCGCCCTCTGCAACCTCATCGACCATCACATAGATCCGGTCACTCTGACCATCCGGGGTGCTTTCCACCTGGATTGTATTGGTGGTCCAGATGGTATTGGCCCCTTGGCCCGCGACCAAAGTGTCGATGTCATATGACGGGTCCCCCACCTGTTCCCCCGCATCGTCAAACAGCGAAATGGTGAAGCCGTCTGTGCGGTAATCCCAGTTCGCGGTTGCGTCCGACATATGCACGTCAAAGGATTGATCCAGCAAAGGTCCGGCCCCTGGTTCATCCGGGTCGGTCTCCCATTCAACGGTGTAGACGAAGCTGGACTGATCCGCGAAATCAAATTCATATTTTGCCATGCCATTGGCCGCATCGCCGCTTTCCGCGACAAGATGATCAGCAAGGGCATAGCTGGTTTCAATGCCCTCGGCATCGGTCAGGACAATGGTCTCGGCGCTTAGAACCGGGTCACCCGACGCGGTGATCGTTGCGCCCGATGTGGGTCCCGGGCCCCCATCAGAAAGGTCACCCGTCTCTGGGGCTTCATCGTCGCCCTCTACAGAGTCATCTCCGGCTGTGCCGCCATAGTCCACGGGTACCGGGGTGTCGTCGACGGTGTCCCCCTCATCCCCAGTGTCATCAGAAGGGACAATCATCGACAGGCCGGCAATGCCGCCGATCAGAAATAGCAGAGAAAGCATGTGCAAATCACTCCAACAATCGAAATCTGAAATGGCCAGAAGATTGGCCTTGGTCGCTAAAATTCAATTTAAATCTGGCGAGATTGTGAATGTTCCGTGGAGATCTGGCGACGATTTTGGAAAATATCGGGATCGGGTCTTACAACCCGGTCAGATTGCCCCTATGTTAACGCCCATAACATCAACATCTGGCGGGGACAGCCATGTTTCGAACTTTACTGATTTCCCTTCTGACCCCTGTGATCGGTCTGGCGGCCCTGCCCGCCAGCGCGCAAGAGGTCTATCGTTTCGGCAATGACGCCTATATGGCCGGGGACAATGTCACCCTGTCGGGCGAGGCGGTGGATGATGCCTTCATCGCGGGCAATACCGTGGTCATCTCTGCCCCGGTCGAAGGCTCGGCCCATGCGGGCGGGCGATCCGTTTCAATCTCTGGCCCCGTGGGCAACAATGTTTACGCGGCGGGGATGAATGTGAATGTGGCCGCCGGGGTGGGCGGCGACGCCCAGCTGGCAGGTGACACCGTGCTGGTGGCCGCACCGGTGGCGGGTGACCTTCGTGTGGCAGCGCAGCGCGTTGAAATCACCGGATCGGTCGGCGACAGCGCGCTGGTTGCGGCGGAAAACATCCTGTTGACCGAGGTGATTGCAGGGGATGCCAGCTTTGCCACCGACAATGTGTCCTTTGGGGAAAATGCCCGGATCGAAGGCACGCTTTACCTCTATTCCGAAGATGTGGACGCGATTGAGGTGCCGGAAACTGTGATCCCCGCCGAGCGGATCGAACGCCACGCCGCGAGCGAGTTTGACGGATCGGCCGACCCCGACGGAGGGGCCACGTCAGCGCCGACCTCCACCGGGGGCTGGATGTCCTGGTTGGGCGGCCAGATCGGGTCGATCCTGACCCTGGCGGTGCTGGCCAGCATCGTGGCCTATTTTGCCCCCGGGTTCTTGATGGCGCTGCGCGACCGCACCCTCGAAAGCCCGTTCCGGGCGATCTGGATGGGGTTCTTGTCGGTCTCTGCCCTGGCCGGTGCGCTGATTGTGCTGGCGATCACCGGCTATGGCATTCTGCTGGCGCCCTTCGCCGTTTTGGGGGCGTTGCTTCTGGGGGTCACTGGCTATGTGATCGGTGCGTATCTGTTGGGTGTTGGGGCCGTGAAACTGGCGGGTCAACCGCTGCCGGTGACCTTCCCCGAGCGCGCCATTGCGGCGCTGGCCGGGGCGGTGTCGATCACGGTGCTGGCCCTGATCCCGGTGGTGGGCTGGCCCCTGGTGGTCGCGGTTGCCTTGGCCGGGGCCGGGGCGCTGGTGATCCGCTGGATCGCGCCCGGGTTTTACACCGAGGTCTGATCCCGGTTTGTCCTGTTGAAAAGGGGCGTCCATGCGGCGCCCCTTTGTCTTGCCGTCGCGGGGCATTGATGGGCGAAGGACCGCAAATGTTTGATCTTTGCACCGTGCCCCCTCGTATCGCGCCGCGAAGCGCCCTATCTAAGGGGCATGATTAGACAAATCCCTTTTCGCCTTGCCGCCAGTTTTCTGTTTGGCCTGATCGCCGCCACCCCGGCCGTGGCTGAATGCGTCGTATTGTTGCACGGTTTGGCGCGCTCTCCGTCTTCGCTTTGGGTGATGGAAGAGGCGTTGGAGGTGGAAGGCTATAAGGTCGTCAACCTGGGGTATCCGTCAACCGAAGCGAAGATTGCAACACTGGTCGAAACCGCCATCCCCCCCGCATTGGACGCCTGCGGAGAGGAGCAGATCCACTTCGTAACCCATTCCATGGGCGGCATCTTGGCGCGGGTCTGGTTGCAGGATAATCGCCCCGCTCAGATGGGGCGCGTGGTGATGATGGCCCCTCCCAATCACGGATCTGAACTGGTTGATGAATTTGCCACGCTGGAACCGTTTGAATGGATCAATGGCCCGGCGGGGAAGCAGCTGGGCACCGGGCCGGAATCGGTGCCCAACAAGACGGGATTGCCCAATTTCGAACTGGGCGTGATTGCCGGGAACCGGTCCCTGAACCCGATCTATTCCTCGCTGATCGAAGGGGAAGATGACGGGAAAGTGTCGGTGGAAAACACCAAGATCGAGGGCATGGCCGATCACATCACCCTGCCGGTCACGCATACGTTCATGATGACCAATCCGCTGGTGATTGCGCAGACCATCACCTTTTTGCAATCCGGGCAGTTTGACCATGATCTGACACTGGGTGCGCTTTTGGAACGGGTGGCGCGCGAAGCCGGATATCTGGAGTGAGAGGCGCCCCAACGTGTTCCTGCGCCTGGTCGGTCTCGCGCATCTGGGCCTGACTGGGCTTGACGTAGGCGACCGCGCGCGCATTTCGAAGAAAACTAGAAAACTAGAAAACTAGAAAACTAGAAAACTAGAAAACTAGTTTTCTAGTTTTGTTAAGCGCGCATGAATGGGTGGGGTCAGATTTCCATCCAGATCGTGACCGGGCCATCATTGACCAAAGACACTTTCATATCCGCGCCAAACTGGCCCTGCGCCACCTCCAGCCCCTGCGCGCGCAGCTGATCCGCGAAATACGCGTACAGGCGATTGCCCTCGTCGGGCTTGGCCGCCGTGGAAAACCCGGGTCGATTGCCGCGCGATGTATCTGCCGCCAATGTGAACTGGCTGACCACCAGCGCCGCCCCGCCAATGTCTTTCACTGACCGGTTCATCTTGTCATTTTCATCTTTGAAAATGCGCAACTTGGCAATCTTGGCGGCCAGTTGATCGGCATTGGCCTCCTCATCCCCCTCCATCGCGCAGATCAGGATCAACAGCCCCGCGCCGATCTCGCCAATCACCTCATCGTCCACCCGCACGGCGGCCTCCGAGACCCGTTGGATCAATGCACGCATGTTCTTCCTCGTCTCTTACTGGTTTTGCGCCACCACATAGCCCAGGACACCGGCGACAATCAGCCCCAAAATCACGGCGATGGTGATTTTCACGGCAGAATACGGCCGTTCGCCCTGCACCCGGCCACTTTGGCCGTTGACCACAAAGCGATAGGTCTTGCCGCGGTATTTGTAGGCCGCCAGCCAGACCGGCAACAGGATATGTTTGAAGGTCACATCCGACAGTTTGGTGTCCAGCGAGGTGACCCGCTGCCGATCCCCGCCAATGTCGAACTTCACATCACGCAGGATCACCCGATCCATATGGTCGCGGGCCTCGGCAAAGCCATCCGGCAGTTCCACCGTATAGCCTTCGGCCTGAAACCCGGCCAGATATTCCGGGCTGTAAGGCTCCAGCCGGGACAGGTCCCAGGGGGCCAGCGCATCGGTATAGCGCTTCGGCAGGCCGCGCGAGGCCAGCACCAGCACATCGTCAAAAAACCGCGCCACCCGGCCCGATCGGGCTGACCAGCGGGTTTTGCGCTGGCGCCGGGTCTGGCGCTTGCCATCCACCATCACCGTGCGTTCGACGTAATAATCATCGCCGCGCTGGCCGGAATAGGCGGTGCGCGTGTCGGCGTCATAGGTCCAATAGGGCACATAGATCCCGTGTAGACGCCGCCCCTTGCGCGCATAGTCCTGAAGGCCATTGGGGGCAAACCACAGCCGTCCCAGCCAATGGGTCATCGCGTCACGCGCCGCCTGTTCCGACAGAACAAATGGCGCCACGCCCTTGGGTTTGATCTGCCGTTGGGTGCCGGTATCCGCCACAACCGGGGTTGCACAAAACGGGCATTCAGCGGCGTGGATCTGCGGGTCAAATTCGAACACTGCTGCACAATTCGTACAAGAGGTGGCGCGGGTCACCTCGGTCTCGGCGTCGGGCAGGCTGCGCGACAGGGCGGCCTGATAGTCCATCTCGGTGATGGCCTGCGGCGGGCTGCTCTCTTGCATCGGGATCTGATTGCCGCAATGATCACAGGTCAACCCGCCCCGGTCCGGGTTGAACCGCAGATCCGCCCCGCATTGATCACAAGGGAAACGATGTTCGTCCAAAGGCGCTTTCGGAACGTCCTCAGGCGGGTATGACATGGGGCAAGGCCTTTAATTCATAAGGGAAATGCCGGAGGAGAGCCCCCTCCGGTCAGCAGACATCAGATCAGGCGCCCGGCGGCGGGGGCGGGGGCAGGATGGTGAAAAGCTGCGCCAGCTCTGCCACATCTTCGGCCCGCTGCCAGCCACCCTGACCGGGGGTCCAGACAAACGTGTCGCGGGTCAGGCTGCCATCTGCGGCCATCCGGCCCAGTTTTGCCTTGGAATAGGGCCCCTTGGTTGCGCCGTCTTCCGCCAAATGCCAGACTTTCTCAACCGGCGGGGGCGGTGGGGCAACCGGTGCGGATTGCGGGGCAGGGGCCGCTTGGGTCGGGGCCGTGCCCCATGGGCCGTTTTGCATCCCTCCGGCCATCCCGCCAGCCATGGCCATGCCCATTCCGGCCCCCATGCCTGCGCCCATGCTTGTGGCCATGGCCGAGCCATCTGCGCCCATCGCCTCAGCCGCATTGAACTTCATGTAATTGTCCAGATTGCCGGCAATCCCCATCGAGGTGCGTTTGTCCAGTACCGCTTCGACTGCGGGCGGCAGGCTGATGTTTTCGATATAAAATTCCGGGATCGACAGGCCATATTCGGCAACAATGCCAGAGATTTCGCGCGCCACGATTTGCCCCAGATCATGGGTGTTGGCGGCCATATCCAGCACCGGAATGCCTGCGCTGGCGATCACGCGTGAAAACGCCTGCACGATGATATTGCGGATCTGATAGCTGATCTCATCCATGGTGAACTCGCCGTCTGTTCCGACAATCTCGGTCAGGAAACGAGCGGGGTCCGTCACGCGCACCGCATAGGTGCCAAAGGCGCGAATGCGGGTCGGGCCAAATTCCGGGTCACGGATCATGATCGGGTTCTTGGTGCCCCATTTCAAATCGGCAAACCGGGTGGTGTTGACGAAATAGATCTCGGATTTGAAGGGGGATTTGAACCCGTGATCCCAATGGTTCAGCGTGGTCAGGATCGGCATATTGTTGGTCTCGAGCATATAAAGCCCGGGGGTGAACACATCCGCCAGCTGCCCCTCGTGGATGAACACGGCCGATTGCCCCTCGCGCACGGTCAGCTTGGCCCCGTATTTGATCTCATGCCCTTCGCGCTCAAACCGCCAGACCATCGTGTCACGCGTGTCATCGACCCAATGGATCACGTCGATAAATTCACCGGTCAGAAAGTCAAAAATTCCCATCTGTCTTCTCCTTTGTGGGGGCAGGCACGGATCAGGCCGCACCGCCGCCCGTCAATTCCTCAGCCATCCGGCGCACAATTGGCGCGGCCTCCTCGGCGCTCATTCCGGGGGTCAGGCGCGGGTCGTAAAGCATCTTCAAAAGCTGCTCGTCATGGGTGGTCAGAAGGCCAAATTCCTCGTCATCATTGAAGATGGACGGGCGGGCCTGCGGGCTGTCATTGGACAGGCCCAGCCCCTGCGCGATCTCTTCATGATAGCACCCTTTGCGCATCAGGTCGGGATGTTCCGCCCGCACCACGGCAACCGCCTGCTGAAAGCGCCCCGTCCCACCCGTGTCATTGGCCAGCACCAGGCAATATTCCTCGCGCCGCATGTTCACCACAGCATTCAGCGCGGCCGGGCTGATCCCCGGCACAAGGCGCTTCAACTCGGGGCCAAAATTGCGCAGCTCGTCATTGTTCAGAACAAAAACCCGGAAATTGCCGGTTTTCACCCCCGGGGAGGTCATCGAAATCGGGTGGCCGGTCACCCGCGCCAAACGGGCGGCATACCGCGCCACAAAGGCACGATCCTTGATCCGCGTGTCCGGATCAACCGAGGCCCCGAATTGCAGCGACAGGCGCACCGGACGATCCCAGCGGTTCAGGTTTGACCGGCTTTCGCGCGCCACCAGAGCATTCCCGGCCCGCGAATATTCCTGATAAAACGCAATACGTTGAAAGTTGCGGGCCAGCATCGCACCGGTAAAGGGCACATCCGCCCCCCCACCATCCGTGCGCAGCAACCCCTGGGTCAACAGGCTGCGTTCCACCGCGCCGTAATAGCGCCGCAGCGCCAGGCTTTCGCTCGACGGCTCATAGGCCACGGGGGTGGGTCTTGGCTGTGGGGCGGGCGAGCGTACCGGCCCCCCCTGATCCACACAGGCCGACAGGGCCAGTGACAGCACCAGCCCCCTTATGCCCCAATGTGACACAACTTTTTGTTCAGCGATACGCCTGCCCATTCTCACCTCAGCTTGCGTCGGCAGAGGCCGGTTTGCGGGCGCGGGCGGCGGCCAGCGTTGCCTTCAACTCGGCTTCCATCTTGATCAGTTCTTCTTCCGCCGCGGCCCGTTTTGCCTTGCCCTCATCGGCAATGCGCAGGCTGTCTTCGATCGTTCCAATCAGGTCTTCGTTTGCGGCCTTGATCGCCTCGATGTCAAACACGCCGCGCTCCATCTGTTCGCGCACCAACTCATTGGCTTCGCGCAGGTTCGACGCGTTGGCCGTGAGCAGCTCATTGGTCAGGTCGGTGGCATCTTTCACCGCCGCGGCGGCCTCGGTGGAGCGTTGAATGGTCACCGCCTGCGCCAGTTGCGTTTCCCACAGCGGCACGGTGTTGACGAGGGTCGAATTGATCTTTGTCACCAACGACTTGTCGTTTTCCTGCACCAGACGGATCGAGGGCAGCGATTGCATTGTCACCTGACGGGTCAGCTTCAGATCATGCACCCGGCGTTCCAGATCGTCGCGCGCAGCGCGCAGGTCGCGCAATTCCTGCGCCTTCAGCACGCCTTGCTCTTCGGGGGCGGCGGCCAGTTCGGCCTCTTTCGCCGGGATCACATCGGCATCCAGCTGGTCCAGCTTGGCCTCACCCGCCGCGATGTAAAGCGCCAGCTCGTCATAAAACTCCAGCGTCTTTTCATAAAGCTTATCAAGCGATTTGATGTCTTTCAAAAGCGTATGCTCATGGCCCAGCAGATTGTCGGTGATCTTGTCGATCTGGCCTTGCACATCTTCAAACCGCGCCATGAATTTCGCCGCCGGCGCCGCACGGCCCAGCAGTTTTTCCCACCACGACCGTTTGCGCCGCATATCCAGTTCCGAGACCGAAAAGCCCCGGATGGTGGTGACCATATTGCGCAGCCCATCGCCCGCCGGGCCCAGGTCCTTGTTGCGCACCCCTTGCAGCATGTCCTGGCTGATCACCTGCAATTCGCTTTGCGCGGCGGATCCGAACTCGATGATCGACTGGCTGTCGCCCATGTCAATCTCATCCATGCGCGCCTCGATCGCGGCGCGATCTTTCCCCTCGGCCTCACTCAGGGGCACAAGGTCGCCCATCGGTTCGGGCAGGGTGACGGCCGTCACCTCTTCGAGCTCTTTCACCTGGGTCTCGCTTGGCAAAGTCGACATATCGTAATCCTCTTAATCTTTGTTCACTCAAGCGCGATCCATCCGCACGCCCTCGCGGGCAAGACGGTCACGCAGCACTTCGATCTCGACCTCAAGATCGGCGCGGTTATCTGTCAAAAGGGCCTGGGTCTTGGCCGCGAAGTTCTGTTCCAGATCATCCAGCAACGCCTCGTAATCGGCGCGCGCCTCCGGATCTTGGTTGCGCGCATAAAGCTCGGTGAATTTCACCGTCGCGTCCCGTGCACCCCGCAAATAGACCGACAGGTATTTGCGCGCGGCGGTCAGGTCGCGGGGGTCATCTTCGACCACGCGGAACATGTCACGCGCCGTGGTCTGAAACCCGTCAACGCGCGCCTGAAGCGCCCGATCCCGTACCCGCAAGATCGCATCTGACATGGCTGAAAGCTGCGCCTCGGCCTCGCCCACGGCGCGGGCCACGCGGTCGGTTTGAAATTCGTCTACCCCTTCGGCGCCCTTGTTTTTCAGGGGGTCGAGTCCAAAAGAAAAGAGATGCAGACCAGCCCCCAGCACCGCATAAATCGCGGCCTCGATCACGGACCCTTGCACCAGGCCGGCCGCAGCCAGCCCCGCGCCGGTCAGGAGAGAGGCAAAGATCTTGCGCGGAAAGGCAGGGCGTCGCGCCACTTTGCGCGCGTCATAGGCCTCATGCGCGGCCACCCCTTCGCGGGTCAACCAGGCCGCCGCCAGCAACAGCCCGGCCCCAACAAGCGACAAGGCCATCGGCGCGGGGTCGCGAAAAAACGCCAGCCCAACCAAAGGCAGTGGCGCCAGGAACAACAGGTTCACCCGCGCCCCCGCCCGCGCAGGGGCCGCCCCGTGCAGCGGTGAACGCCGGGATGTCTGGCCCGATTCCGAGGGGTTTTCGGACGGGGATTTCCGCCCATCGGGGCTATAGGCGCCGCCATATCGCTGGGCCATTACGCGCCCCCCGTGATCGACACGTAAAGGATCAACGCGACCAGCGCGAAATAGGCCGTTTTCTGTAATCCGCTTCCGGACATATCTGCGTCAATGCTCCCACATCTGTCACTTGCATTTCAATATAGGGTGGGTGGCTGATTTTTGCCATGGCGCGCCGCACTTTGCGCGATCTGCCGCCTGCTTTCCGCACCGCGACGCCATCCCCCTGATGTTACCGCCAGCATGCCCGTCCCCCGGCGGTGGAACAAGGGGGAAAACCGGGGCGGGGACCTCATCTATGGCGGTTCCATTGCGGTGGGCGTTGAAAGCGTATTACCGCTGATGGCGGATTTCTCTCGTTGCAGGCATTGTGGGCTTTAAAAAGTTTAAAGTTTTGGATCTGACCCCTGCAAAACTTTAAACTTTCGCCGCGCCGCCCCTCAAAAGTTTAAACTTTCCGAATGTCCTGCCAATGCGCGAGCGACCGCGTCATCACCCGGTTCCAAAGCGGCGGGATCAGGGCAAGCGTTGCCATGGTTGGCAGCGGATAGGGCAACATCGGGGCCTTTGTGGCATCCGGCAGACGCAGCGCCGGATAGGGGCGCGACGGGTGGGCGTGGTGATCGGAATGACGCGGTGCATTCATCATCAGATGCGAGGTGAACCAATGCGGCGAATTCCAACTGTGATGGTCACCCACCGGTTCATAACTCCCGTCGTTTTGACGCGCGCGCATCAACCCGTAATGCTGCACGTAATCGGAGAGGAGGAGCTGAATTTGGGCGTGAATACAAAGCACTAGATAGACGGCCAGCCCACTGACACCTGCGATGACCCAGGCCAGAAACAGCATCACCCCTGCGCCCGCAAGATAGGTCAGATACGGGTTGAACCGTCGTTTCCCCGCGGATTTGGCACGGGCAATATCGGCCTTTTCCATCTCGTATCCAGCCTTGAAAGAACCTTTCCAGGCGCGGGCGGCAAAGGCATAGAATATCTCGCCTTCGCGGGCGGAATTGGGGTCGTCCTCGGTGGCGACAAACCGGTGATGCACTTTGTTATGGGCCGAGGTGTGATGCCCGAACAGAAGTGAGATATAGACCCATTTCCCCAAGTTAAACAAACGCTTATCTGTTCTGTGGATCAGTTCATGCGCGTTGGAATTGGACACTTGCCCAAAGAACAACCCGGTCGCAAACAGCAGCGCCGCCCCGGGCCAAAAGCCGATCCCGGTGCCGCCGGAAAGGGCAAGCACCATCAAGGGCAGCAGCAGAAAATGGGCCGCGACCAGCAGGACAGACAGTTGATTTGCCGAGGTGAAATCATCATTCGGGTCGGCGGTTCCGGCCAGTTTTCTGATCCCCTCATCCAGCGCAAAAGACAGCAAAGTCATATAGATAAGGGCGCAAAACGCGAACCATCCGCCAAAGAATGCCCCCAATACCAGCACCCCCACGGGCAGGCCGGCGGCCACGGCGAAATAGCGCAACTTATATGTCATCATCTTCCCCTTGCGGTCACTCGCACCGCTCGCTTTGCGCGTTTCGGCAAACTATCGGGATTTTTTTGCCGGGACGCAATGCTGCGCAATCCGCCACGCCTATGTCGTTTTTGACATGTGCCGCTTTCAGCGCGCAGGATAGGATTGCCCGGAACGGTTTTAGGAGTGGGCAATGGCCTTGGATGAAAAAAAAGGGATCTGGAAAAACGCACGCGGCAAGGGGCGCCGGGTTCCCAAAGGGCGTCAGATCGATCCGGTGGCAATGGAAGAAATTCAATCATTGCTGGGGGATAGGCCGCGTCGCCGTGATCTGTTGATTGAATTTCTGCACCTCATCCAGGACAAATACGGCCATCTGTCCGCCGCCCATATCCGCGCTTTGGCGCAGGAACTTGGCACTGGTCAGGCCGAGATTTACGAGGTCGCCAGCTTCTATGCCCATTTCGATGTGGTGAAAGAGGGCGAGACCCCGCCGCCATCGCTGACCATCCGGGTTTGCGATTCCCTGTCCTGCGAACTGGCCGGGGCAGAGCAGCTGCAAAAAGCGCTGGAAGACGGGCTGAATGCGGATGAGGTCCGCGTGGTGCGCGCGCCTTGCATGGGCCGTTGCGACACCGCGCCGGTGCTGGAACTGGGTCACAACCACATTGACCACGCCACGCCAGAGAAGGTTTTGGCGGCGATCGAGGCGGGGGATACCCACGCACATATCCCGCAATATCAAGACCTTGCCGACTATCAGGCCGAAGGCGGCTATGGCGAGCTGGCCAAGCTGCGCGAGGGTGGTGACTGGAAAGACGTGCAGGACACCGTGCTGTCGGCCGGGCTGCGTGGCCTTGGCGGCGCGGGCTTCCCGTCGGGCACGAAATGGGGTTTTGTGCGCGCCAATGAAGGGCCGCGCTACCTTGCCGTGAATGGCGATGAGGGCGAGCCGGGCACGTTCAAAGACCGCTACTATCTGGAACGCACCCCGCATCTGATGCTCGAGGGCATGTTGATCGCCGCCTGGGCGGTTGAGGCCGAGACCTGCTTTATCTACATGCGCGATGAATATCCCGCTGTGCTGACCATTCTCGCCAATGAAATCAAAGCCTTGGAAGAGGCGGGCCTTGTCGATCCCGGCTATATCGAACTGCGGCGCGGGGCCGGGGCTTATATTTGCGGCGAAGAAAGCGCGATGATCGAATCGATTGAAGGCAAGCGCGGTGAGCCGCGTCACCGCCCGCCCTTTGTGGCGCAGGTGGGCATCTTCAACCGTCCGACCCTGGTGCATAACGTGGAAACCCTGCTTTGGGTGGCGCGTATCCTGCGCGAAGGGCCCGAAATCCTGACCTCGGTTGAAAAGAACGGCCGCAAGGGGCTGCGGTCTTATTCGGTATCGGGGCGGGTGAAAAGCCCGGGTGTGCATCTGTTGCCCGCAGGGTCGACCATCACCGACATCATTGACGCGGCTGGTGGGATGCTGGATGGCCATAGTTTCAAGGCGTATCAACCGGGTGGCCCGTCGTCCGGGTTGCTGCCCGCGCATATGAATGACATCCCGCTCGACTTTGACACGCTGCAACCACATGGCACCTTTATCGGGTCCGCCGCCGTGGTGGTTTTGTCCGATCAGGACAGCGCGCGCGACGCCGCCCTGAACATGCTGCGCTTCTTTGAGGATGAAAGCTGTGGGCAATGTACTCCCTGCCGTGTGGGCTGCGAGAAGGCCGTCAAACTGATGCAGGCGGATAAGTGGGATCAGGATCTGCTGGAAGAGCTGAGCGCCACCATGGTGGATGCCTCGATCTGTGGTTTGGGGCAGGCTGCGCCGAACCCGATCCGCCTGACCATGAAGCACTTCCCCGACGAAGTGTAACGCGCACCACACGCGGACATTTTAAAACGGGTCTGTCACATGCGGACCCGTTTTTTCTTTTACCTTTCATTGCGATAGACGCGGCAGGGGCAGCCCTGCGCCGCCAGACGTTCGCACAGGCGCCGTGCCTCCAGCAAGCTGTCGCGTCCAATTCGCGCCATGATGAACCCCTTGCGCGCCGCCACGCGGTTTTTCACCGGGATCAGGTCCGGTTCCTCGCCTTTGATCGGTCCTTTGCAGCGGCGCGTGGCCCGGTTGAACTTTTTCAAAGCATTGGCGCGTGACGTGCCGAAGGCCAGTTGTACGCCCCAGGGGGCCAGACGTTTCGGGCGCGGTTTCGGGAAGGGTGAGGTGCCGGGGGCCAGGGCACTATAGATCAGGTCCGGGCGGAACTGTAGCGCCGTGGCAAACCGGCGGGGCGGGGCAGAGAGCCTGCGATTTGCCGCCATGGTGATACAGGCGTCCAGAAACGGTCGGGTTTGATCCAGCCGCAGATCGGGCAGGGTGGAAGGGGTCGTAACCCAGCGCTCAAAGCTCATCCCGGTGATGATTTTCACATAGGCCCGCGTTTCGGGGGGCGGGCGGCGGCCATAGCGCAGCAGCTCTTCCACCCGTTGTTCGCCCGCATTATAGCCGATGGCAGCCAACCCAATATTGCCAAATTCCCGTGTCATTTCTGCAAGATATTCTGCCGAGTGGTCCAGCGCCTCCGCCGGGTTGAACGCATTGCGCAACCCCCGTTTGCGGGCGGTGAAGGGCATGAACTGGGCAATGCCTTCGGCGCCCGCATGGCTGATGGCGTTCGGGTCAAAGCGGCTTTCCTGCCAAATCAGCCGGGCGAAGAACCCCACGTCCAGCCCATGCCGTTTGGCGAAATCTTCGATTGCGATGCAGGTGTCGCGGGCGAACGCATCCTCGCGGATGCAGCGTACCTCGCCCCATCTGGGGGAGGAGCAGGCGGTGGGATCCTTAGGTGTTTTGGCGACAGGATCCGGGGCGGTTTCCGAAAACCCGGTTGTTGATCCCGAAATGGTTATGGCGATGGACCAAAGACACAGAATGAAAAGGCGCAAATGCATCCTCAAATCCTGCCCGACCCTGCGCGCCTGTCAACTTCCGTCTACGTCAATCGCCGGATTGCCAAGATCGGGCTTGACCTGCGCCCCCGGCCTTTGCATCGCTAGGGCATGAGTTTTGCCCCTGCCTATCTGGGGCTGGCGATTGCGCTGGCCTATCTGCCCCTGACCGATGCCACGACCAGCTGGCGGCGGTCGATCCACAAGACCCTGCCGCTTTTGTGTTTCGCCGCCGGGGCCTATCTGCTTGAGGCGCCTGCCTTTCTGGTGGCTGGCCTGTTCCTGTCCGCCTTGGGGGATTTCGGCCTGTCGCGCGATGGCGACAGCGCGTTTCTATACGGTCTATCGGCCTTTGCGCTGGCGCATGTCCTGTACATCCTGCATTTCCTGTCGCTGGCCCATGCCCCCCTGTGGGAGGTGTTTAGCCTGGCACCCATTCCCGCCCTGATCCTTGTCGCGCTGGTCGTCTCAACCGAGCTGTGGCTGACGCCCCATACCGGGGCCCTGACCTGGCCGGTGCGGATCTATGTTCTGGTGATCGGGGTGATGGGCTTGTCGGCCCTGCTGGTGCCCTTCGGGGCCAGCACAATCGGCGCGGCGCTCTTTATCCTGTCGGATCTGATCCTGGCGGTGGAGCTCTTTCGTATGGGGGATGATCACCCACGCCGTCCCTTGGCCAGCCTCGCGGTCTGGGGGTTTTACATCGCCGGACAGGCGCTGATCCTTATGGGCGGGATTTTTTAACGGTCCACCCCAAAGGCGCGCAGGGTCATCGGGATCGCCTTGAACTCTTTTGCGCCTTCACGACTGCCCCATTGCAGCGGTTTGGTCAGCGGATCGAGCCACCATTTCCGCGCACACCACGCCGCCGCCATGTCCCACACACCCTTGTCATCCTGGGCGCGGTAGGCCGCGCAGGCCGCTTCGATCTCGGGCAGGTTGGTCTGCGCGAAGGCAAAGCAGGAATGCACAAAGATGATCAGGTCCTGCATATGGCCTTTCATCGTGTTGCGCTGGGGGGAATAGCGTTCGAAATCCAGAAAGGTCAGGTGGGTGCCGTCCCAGCACATATCCTTCGCCGCCGGACGCCCATGGGACAAGCCTTTGCCGTGCATCCGCGCCAACTCGCGCCCCGCCGCCGCCATCGCGCGGGTCCGCTCTTCCAACGTGCCGGTCTGTTGCGTCAACAGATCGGACAGGATCAGGCCACTGTCGCGCGTGACCACAAAATCTGGGCCTTCCGCCACCACCACCGGCACCGGCACCCCGGCTGCCGCAAGCGCATGAAGCCCCGCCATATCCGCCTTGAACCCCACCGCCGGGTCGCCCTTTTGCAACCGCCATTTCAGCGAAAGGGTCTCGGGTTTCTTGGCCCAATAGGCCACACCATCTTGTTCCAACCGGCGAATGCGCGCGGTCTTATCGGCCAGAAAGGCGTCCAGCTGGGTCTGCAAGGCCGGGTCATCAAAAGGCTTGGGCTCATTGGTCATGCGCCCCATGTAGCAACTTCGCGGGCGAATGCAAATTCGCAAGGCACGGCTGCCCCTTTCAAATCGGGAAAAACTGGCATAGTTGGAAAGAAGCAACCGGAGGCAGTCATGGCGTTTTTCTCAAAGCTCAAGGATCGTTTGTTCAAATCTTCGTCCAAATTGGAGGAAGGGCTTGAGGCAATTGTCGATGAGGGGGGCGAGGAAGAGCTTGTTGAGGCCACGATCGACACCCCAGTTGACACCCCCGACGCGCCATCCACCGCCCCCAGTGAGGCACCTGCATCGGAGGCGCCCGAAACGCCGGTGCCAGAGAACACGCCCGCATCAGAGCCATCTGCCGATCTGCCCCCAGCGCCCGCGCCGCGCGCCGCGCCTGCCATCGCCCCAACACCGGCCCCCGAACCCGTGGCGACGCCTGTCGAAAAGACCACGGAGCAAGCCTCCAAACCCGGTTTGATTGGGCGCATGCTGGGCCGCGCCGCCCCCGCAACCGTCACCCGCCGCACGGTGGATGACAACATGCTGGAAGACCTCGAAGACCTGATGATCACATCAGATATGGGCGTCGACACCGCAATGCGCGTGACCGCCAATATCTCCGCCGCGCATTTCGGCAAGAAACTGTCGGTTGACGAGATCAAGTCCGTGCTGGCCACCGAAGTTGCCCGCATCATGGACCCCGTCGCCGTGCCCCTGCCGATCTATCCCAAGCGCCCGCAGGTGGTGCTGGTGGTTGGCGTCAATGGCGCGGGCAAAACCACCACCATCGGCAAGCTGGCCAGCCAGTTCACCGCCGCCGGCAAAAAGGTGGTGATTGCCGCCGGAGACACGTTTCGCGCCGCCGCCGTGGAGCAGCTTCAGGTCTGGGGCGAACGCGCCGGTGTGCCGGTGTTGACCGCGCCCGAAGGGTCCGACCCGGCGTCGCTGGCTTTTGACGCGATGACCAAGGCCGAGGCCGATGGCGCCGACCTTCTGATGATCGACACCGCAGGCCGCCTGCAAAACCGCACCGACTTGATGGAAGAGCTCGCCAAGATCGTGCGCGTGATCAAAAAGAAAGACGAAAGCGCGCCGCACAACACCCTGCTGGTGCTGGATGCGACCACCGGGCAAAACGCGCTGAGCCAGGTGGGCACGTTCCAACAGCTCGCCGATGTCTCCGGCCTCGTGATGACCAAGCTCGACGGCACCGCAAAAGGCGGGGTGCTGGTGGCGCTGGCAGACAAATTTGCCTTGCCGATCCACGCCATCGGGGTGGGTGAACAGATCGACGACCTCGCACCCTTTGACCCGGAAGAGTTCGCCAACGCCCTGATCGGCATCCGCAGCTGACCATCTTTGGTCCCGAAATATCCCACGGGGGTCCGGGGGTGTGAAACCCCCGGCGTCGCAATATGAGCAACTGGCTGATCTCTCTCGAAGGCACGCAAGCAGGCCACACCCTCGCCCTTGGCCTCGCGCTGATGGCCGCCTTCCTGCACGCGTTCTTCGGCGCACTACAAAAGGGTCGTCATGATCCATGGTTGTCGCGCGGCGCGATTGACCTGTCTTACGGGCTGATCGCCGCCCCCTTTGCGCTGTTTGTCGTGCCTTGGCCCGAACCCCATATGTGGGCGATCTTCGCGGTCGTTTGGGTGATCCATGTGGGCTACAAGCTCGCGCAAAGCTATACCTATGTGCTTGGCTCCTACACCGTGGTCTATCCCGTGGTGCGGGGCACCGGGCCGCTCTTCACGGTGATCGGCGCGGGGATTGTCTTTGGAGAAACCTACACTTGGCTCCAGTGGCTGGGGGTGTTCACGCTTCTGGCCGGGATCTACGCGCTGGGCTGGTACAACCTTCGCCATTGGCAGTTGGGGCGCGAAATGCTGAAACCCGCGCTGGCGATGGCGGTGCTGACCGGGTTGTTTGTCGCAGCCTACACCACGCTTGACGCCTACGGCATCCGCGCCACCGCCGACCCCTTCACCTTCCTCGCGTGGTTTTTCTTCATCGACGGGTTCTTCATGCCCGTGATCGCAGGCATCCGCTGGTGGAACATGCCGGCCCGCCCGGCGCTGGCCCCGCTGATGAGGCGCGGCATCCTGGGCGCCTTCATCGCCTATGCCAGTTTCGGCTCGATCATGCTGGCGACCCGTCTGGACAGTGTGGGCGAGGCCGCGGTGCTGCGCGAAACCTCCACCGTCTTCGCGGCGCTCATTGGCTGGGTGGTGTTGAAAGAAAAGGTCGGGCCGCGCCGCCTGACCATGATGGCCCTGATTGCGGCGGGGGCGGTGCTGGTGGAAATGGGGGGCTGACGCCTCTCAGGGAAATTTCCCGCCCCCCCCCCTTGCCATTGCCCCCTTCGCCCCTCACATTCCCGCCAACTCCGAAACAGGATGCGGATCCCATGACCGACCAGACCAAACCCGTTAATCCCACCGTGAAAGCCGTGCTCGAATACGGGCCTATTGTGCTTTTCTTTGTGGCCTACACCTTCCTGAAAGACCGCACTTTCCTGGTCGCAGGGACGGAATACTCCGGCTTTGTCGCCGTGACCGCGCTCTTCATCCCCCTGCTGGTGGCCGCCACGTTGGGCATGTGGAAACTCACCGGGCACCTGTCGAAAATGCAGATCGTCACGCTGGTGCTGGTGGTGGTCTTTGGCGGGTTGTCGATCTGGTTCAATGACGAACGCTTCTTCAAGATGAAGCCCACCATTATCTACCTCTTGTTCGCGGGCATCCTCGGCTTTGGCCTGATGCGCGGGCAAAGCTATCTGGAAAGCGTGCTTGACGCGGCCCTTCCGCTGGAACGCGACGGCTGGATGATCCTGACCAAACGTCTGGCGCTATTCTTCCTGGGTCTTGCCGTGGCCAACGAAGTGATCTGGCGCATGATGTCCACCGACGCCTGGGTGAATTTCAAAACCTTCGGCCTGCCGCTCGGCACCATTGCCTTCTTCATGACCCAGGGCACCCTGTTCAAACGCTACGGCACCGAGGACAAACCCGACGCCTGACCTGCCCCTTCTTTTCTGGTCGTAAATATCCTGGGGTGAGCGCACAGCGCGAGGGGCAACGCCCCTCATCCGCCGCTTTACGGCGTACAAGGTCCAGGCTCACATCGTGAGCCACCAGAAGCGGGCGAAGGCGCAGCCCGACCCCTTCCCACTTGACGCAAATTGCCGCAGGCGCTAGATCAGCCCCGTGGCGATTTGTTCACCGGATTGCGGGCCACGTAAAATATTCCGCTAAAGAGGTCTGGGAATGAAGGCGGATGCCGTGTCAGCCCCCGACGCTCATCAGCGGTGGGGGCTTTATTGTGTGAAAGGAACACGCGATGACAAGATGGGGGAAACGCACCGAGGCCGTGCATGGCGGCACACGTCGCAGCCAGTATAACGAGCTGTCCGAGGCGATGTTCATGACCCAGGCCTTTGTCTATGACACAGCCGAGGCCGCCGAGGCGCGCTTTATTGAAAGCGGCCCGGACGAGTTCATTTATGCCCGTTACGGCAATCCCACCAACCGCATGTTCGAAGACCGGATCGCGGCGATCGAAGGCACCGAAGACGCCTTCGCCTGCGCCTCTGGCATGGCCGCCGTCAACGGCGCGCTGATGGCGCTGACCCAGGCGGGCGACCACGTGGTGTCCTCGCGCGCGCTGTTTGGCTCCTGCCTTTATGTGCTTGAGGATGTGCTGGGCCGTTTTGGTGTCGAGATCACGCTGGTCGACGGCACGGACAACGCAGAATGGGAAGCCGCCATTCGCCCGGACACCAAGGTCGTGTTCCTCGAAGCCATTTCCAACCCGACGCTGGAAGTGATTGATCTGGCGCATGTGATCAAGCTGGCCCATGCCAATGGCGCGCTGGTGGTGGTGGACAACGCCATGCCCACCCCGGTCTTTTCCTATGCCGCGAAACTGGGCGCGGATCTGGTGGTCTACTCCACCACGAAACATGTGGACGGGCAGGGGCGGATGCTGGGCGGCGCGATCTGCGGCTCGCGCGAGCTGATCCGGGGCCCGATTGAAACCTACGTCAAACACACCGGGGGGGCGATCAACCCCTTTGCCGCCTGGACCCATCTGAAGGCGCTGGAAACGCTGGACCTTCGCGTGCGCGCGCAGGCCGATGCCGCGATGAAAGTGGCCGAGGCGCTGGCCGACCATCCGAAGCTCAGCCAGATGCGCTATCCGCAGCACCCCTCGCACCCGCAACACGCCATTGCGATGGAACAATCGCCTTCGGGCGGCACGGTGCTGGCGATTGAGGTGAAAGGTGGCAAAGACGCCTGCTTCCGCTTCCTCAACGCGCTGGAGATCTTTATCATCTCCAACAACTTCGCCGATGCCAAATCCATCGCCACCCATCCGGCCACCACAACCCATCAGCGCCTGCCGCAAGACCAAAAGGACATGCTGGGCATTTCCGACGGGTTGGTGCGCCTGTCGATTGGGCTGGAAGACGTGGATGACCTGATTGCCGACCTGAAGCATGGCTTAAACGCGGTCTGATTTGTCGCATCCTGCCCTACCGGTTTGGCATTTTACTGGCAGAACGGTTAGACTTGGACGTGCGACAGATGCGGGGGCCGCGATGAATCAGATGAAACGCGGATCAAAAAACGATGTTGATAAGGCGAGCGCCGAAGAGGCGCTGGCCACTTTGCGCGCGTGGGCCGAAGCTGCCGACCCGGTGGAAGTGGCCGCCCTTGACCCCTCGATTGCCCGGCTTCTGCCCGGCGGCGAGGTGTCGAATTACCCGGCGCTCAGCCGCAACTACCCGTCTGATTTTACGCCTGATGCCGATTACAAGGCCTCGATGCCGGACCTGCAAAATGGGCCCGCCAGCCTGATCCAGGGCGCCAAACGGCATATCCAGCATGTGGGGATTTCCAATTTCCGCCTGCCTTTGCGGTTTCACACGCGCGACGGGTCGGATCTGACGCTGGAAACCTCGGTCACCGGCACGGTCAGCCTTGAGGCGGGCAAAAAGGGCATTAACATGTCGCGCATCATGCGCAGCTTTTACCAGCACGCCGAAAAGACCTTCAGCTTCGAGGTGATCGAACACGCGCTGGACGATTACAAAGCGGATCTGGAAAGCCTGGACGCCCGCATCGAAATGCGCTTTTCCTACCCCGCCAAGGTGGAAAGCCTGCGCTCTGGCCTTGTTGGCTATCAATATTACGACATTGCGCTGGAACTCTTTGAACATCACGGCAAGCGCCGCAAATTCATGCATCTCGACTATGTCTACAGCTCGACCTGCCCCTGTTCGCTGGAACTGAGTGAGCACGCCCGACAGTTCCGAGGGCAGTTGGCGACGCCTCATTCGCAGCGGTCGGTGGCACGGATTTCGGTCGAGAAAATCCATCAGCCGGGCAACACGCTCTGGTTTGAAGACCTGATCGACATGTGCCGTGTCGCGGTGCCAACCGAAACGCAGGTGATGGTCAAGCGCGAAGATGAACAGGCCTTTGCCGAACTCAACGCCGCCAACCCGATTTTTGTCGAAGATGCCACGCGCCTGTTCTGCGAACAATTGCAACAAGATCCCCGCATCGGCGATTTCCGCGTCGTCGCCAGCCATCAGGAAAGCCTGCACAGCCATGACGCCGTGTCGATCCTGACCGAAGGCGAGACCTTTGAGGCGCAATCGCTGGATCCGAAGCTCTTTTCGACCCTGTTCCACGTCGGCTGATCCCTCAAATATTTGGCATATTCAATGCGTTGCATCTCACGCATGGCGGGGATGCAGATTTGCCGGTGGTCGCGCCATGTCCGCCGACCTATTTCCGTGCGCAGGGAGGAAACCAGATAATGATGAGGTTTCCAAATGGCCACTCACGCCACGAATATTGAATTGCCCCGCACCGGATTGCGCGCCGCGTTTGCCCGCTGGGGGACCGCGTTCCTGCAGGCCATGGAAAACCATGCCAACCGGACACATTATGCACGCACCATTCGGGTGCTGAACGCCAAAAGCGATGCTGAACTGGCGAAAATGGGGCTGACCCGCGACGACATTCCGCGTCATGCCTTCGGGTCGATGTACCACATCTGATCGATCCCCCGGGTGACCCCGCCCGGAATTGGGTCAAACAGCGGCGTTCCGGCTTGACACCCGGCCCCCGCAAGGCCAACCCTTCGCCCATGTTCGACCTTCGCCCTGTGGCCTATGTGACCGGCCTGCTTTTGTTGGCGCTTGGCATTGCAATGCTGATCCCGATGGGGATCGACCTTGTCTATGACAGCGACGATTGGCTGGTGTTTTTGGAAAGCGCTTTGTTGACCTCGCTGGTGGGCGGGTCAATGGCGCTTGCCTCAGCCAATGGGGTGGGGCGCGGTTTGTCGATCCAGCAAACCTTTCTTTTGACCACCGGCGTGTGGCTGGCGCTGCCTATGTTTGGCGCGCTGCCGTTCTTTTTGTCAGAACTGGATGCCCGCCCGGTGGACGCGTTTTTCGAGGCGATGTCCGGCCTGACCACCACCGGGGCCACGGTCCTGTCGGGGTTGGATGATATGCCCCGCGGGATCCTGTTTTGGCGTGGCCTTCTGCAATGGTTCGGCGGCATTGGCATCATCGTCGTCGCCATGGTGTTCCTTCCCGAACTGCGTGTGGGGGGGATGCAGATCTTTCGATCCGAAGGCTTTGATACTTTTGGTAAAATCTTGCCCCGAGCAACCGAGATTTCGTCGCGTATCTCGGTGATCTACTTTTCCCTGACGGCGGCCTGCGCGGTGTCCTACTACGCCATGGGTATGGATGTTTTTGACGCTGCCACACATGCGATGACCACCATCGCCACGGGCGGATTTGCCAATTACGACAGCTCGTTTGCGGGCTTTGCACCGGGTGTGGAATATGTGGCCGTGGTGTTCATGCTGGCCGCCGCCCTGCCATTCGTGCGCTATGTGCAGATGCTGTCGGGCACGGTGCAACCATTGTTTGTCGACCCGCAGATCCGCGTTTTTTTCGGCACTCTGATCGTGTTGGTGCTGGGCATGGCGGGCTGGCGGTTGATGGCGGCGGGGAGCGGCGACGAAGAAATGGTCCGCAAGACGCTGTTTAACGTGACCTCGATTCTGACCGGCACCGGATATGCCTCGCAGGACTATATGGGCTGGGGCAGCTTCCCCGTAGCGGCCTTCTTTTTCATCGGCCTTATCGGTGGCTGTGCGGGATCCACGGCCTGTTCGGTCAAGATCTTCCGCTATCAGCTGTTGATCTCCTCGATCAAGGCACAGATCCGGTCGATCCACACCCCGCATGGAATTTTTTCGCCGCGCTATGCGGGCAAGCGGGTGGACGAAGATGTGCTCTCGTCGGTGATGAGCTTTTTCGTGTTTTTCGTGGTGACGATGGGCGTTGTGTCGGTGTTGCTTGGCCTGACCGGGTTGGATTTCATCACCTCGGTTTCGGGGGCGGCCACGGCGGTGGCCAATATCGGGCCGGGGCTCGGGCAGGAAATTGGTCCGGCAGGCAATTTCGCAGGGCTCAATGACGTGGCGAAATGGATCTTGTCGTTCACCATGCTCATTGGCCGGTTGGAACTGCTGGCCGTGTTTGTGCTGTTCACACCGCAATTCTGGAGAGGCTGAACGCGGGGGATCGCGTGGAGCGAAGGCGACTAAGGATGGATCATGGTCAATAATACAACCAACGCGAAACCCCTCGGGGTGCAACTGTCGCATATGCTGAAGTCGCGCGGGGTGGACGTGATTTTTGGCATCCCTGGCGTGCATAATGTAGAACTCTATCGCGGTCTTGAAGAGGCGGGGATCACCCATGTTCTGGCCCGCCACGAACAGGGGGCGGGGTTCATGGCCGATGGCTATGCCCGTGCAACGGGACAACCCGGTGTCTGCTATCTGATCACCGGGCCGGGGGTGTGCAATGCGATGACCCCGCTGGGGCAGGCCTATTCCGATAGCGTGCCGGTCCTGGCCATCAGCTCCTGCCTCAACCCTTCGGATCTGGGCATTGGACGGGGGCGTCTGCACGAGATGAAAGATCAGCAAGCTGCCGGCGCTGCAGTCTGTGACTGGTCCCTGACCGCGATGGATGCAGCTTCGGCCTATCGGCTTGTGGACCGCGCATTGATGGAGTTTGCGACGCGGCGGGCGCGTCCGAAACATATTCAGGTGCCGATCAAGGTGCTTGGCGAACGGGTCGGGGCCGCACCTGATGCGGGCGTCTTGCCGGCCCGCCCGCTGGCCCGCCCGGAAGAGGTGGCGGCGGCCGCAGAATGGCTTTTGGGTGCGGAACGTCCACTGTTCATCTTTGGGGGCGGGGCCGTGACGGGGGCTGATGCCGCCCGAAAACTGGTGAACGAAACCGGGGCCGCCAGCATCTCGACGGTCGCCGGTCATGGGGTGATTTCGGATGATGCGCCGCTGGCATATGGCCCCATCCTGCCGCGGCCTGACAGCGTGCACGAGATTGCCAAGGCGGATCTGATTGTCGCTGTGGGCACCGAGTTGAGCGAGGTGGATCTGTGGCGCGATCATCTGGGCCACGAGGCGCCGATGATCCGTGTGGATCTGGATCCCGAGGTGCTGGCCGACGAACATCGGGCCGAGCTGCCAATCCTTGGGGATGCGGGGCCGTTTCTGCAAGAACTGCTGGCGCTGGTGGACGGCCATGCCAAACCCGCGACCAAATGGACACAGGCAGAGGTCACCCAGGCGCGGGCCCGCTTTCACCTGGAGGCCGACCAGGCGCGCCCGGATATCCTGCCCATCTGCGAGCGCCTGGGGCCGGCCCTGCCGGAAGATGTGATGATCTATTCCGATATGACCCAATTCGCCTATGTGGCCAACGAGGTCTGGCCGCTGGATCGCCCCGGCCACTGGCACCACCCGTCTGGTTTCGGCACCCTGGGCTATGCGTTGCCCGCGGCCATTGGCGGCAAGCTGGGCCGCCCGGATCTGCCGGTGATGGCCATCGCGGGCGATTACGGGGTCCAGTTCACGCTGCCCGAACTTGGCACGGCGGTGGATCTTGGCCTCGCGCTGCCGATCCTGATCTGGGACAATGCCACGCTGAAAGAGATCGAGGACTGCATGGTCGCGCGCCAGATAGCCCCCAATGCGGTCAGCGCCAGAAATCCGGATTTCTGCGCGTTGGCAAAGGCTTATGGGGCCAATGCGGACAGACCAACCTCTCTTAGCGCATTGTGCGAGGCGGTAAATGCCGCCTTCGTCGCCGATGGCCCAACCCTGATCCATGTCACCCCGGACGTGCTAAAGGGGTGATCGGAACGCGGCCCGCTCTTTTTCTTGCCCGAAATACCTCGGGGTGAGGCCGCAGGCCGAGGGGCAGCGCCCCTGCGTGTTTCGAGCAAACCCACGCGACTCGCTTCCATCAGGCTCACAGCGTGAGCCACCGAAAGCGGGCCGAAGCGTCAGCTGAGGCCCCCCTGCCAAGAAAAACCCCCGGCCAATTGGGCGCGGGGGCGTTCATTTTCAGATGGGTTGGATGATCAATTCCAGCAGCTCACCAGAACCGTCATATCCGAAGCCATGGCGCTGATGTCCACAGGATCCATCGAGGCGATGGCGTCCGTGGCGTCCGGGGTGATCCCATGGGCGGCCAAAAACTCGGCGGCAGAGCCCGCATCCCGGGCGAATTGCACATCGTCGGGCAGGCTGCGACCGGAGGCCGTGTCGCGCGGCAACAAAACCCCAACCACGGCCCCACCAGCATCCAGAACCGGCCCGCCGCTGTCCCCCGCCAGGGTGGTAATCGCCAGGCGGCTCAGGTCGGCTTGCCCGTCCAGCCCGTTGATATCTGCGAGGTTCCCAAAGGTCATGCTCGGGCTGCCAAGGCGCCCTTCATAGGAAAATCCCGATACGGCGATGTCGCTGCCCAGTCGTGGCTCTGTTGTCAGGAAAGACGCGACGGCGACCGGGGCCAGCGGCGTGGTGGGCTTGACGATGGCCAAGCCCAAATCCGGTTCATTGGCCACAACTTCGGCGTCATATTCGTCATTGATGGTGATGCGCTGGCATTGCGCCACCGCGTCCGCCGAGGTCAGGATCGTGCCCTCTGCGGTCACAAAAAAGCCCGAGCGCGACAGGTCGGGGCGGCGAATTTCCAGACCCGAGATCAGGTCGATATCCTGCACTGCTGCGTCCAGCCCGGCATTGTCATCAAGGGCAGTGCCCCCCAACGAGCGGAAGCTTTGTTTCATTTCGTTCAGGACAAGCTGACGGCGTTTGTCGTCGCCTTTCGGCCAGACCAGGGTGAAGCCTTTCACGGTGCCGTCCACCAGGCGGGCATAGGTGTGCGAGATGATCTCGGCGTTTTCGCCTTCCAGCGTAAATTCACGGTCCTTGCGTTTGCGCGGGCCGTTTTCAGGAACGATTTCCAGCGTTTGCAGGATGTCGTACAGCCCGAACAATGTGTCCTGATTGCCGGTCTGGCTGATCAGAACCACCTTTTCAGACCCGTTTTCGCGGGGTTTGAAATGGGCAAAGGGCGCTTCATAGCGATCAAATTCCACCACGGCCTTGGGCAGGGTGATGGCAATGCCAGCGTCCAGATCTTCATGGGCGGCCATGCCGATACTATCGAGCACAGCCTGACGTTCGCCCAGCACCGCCATGCGCTGTTTCGTGGTCAGAACACCGGTGGGTTCATAGCCGCGCGCCTCTTGCCAGGCCGCCATGGATCCACGTGTGCCGCGGCCAAAGGCACCGTCGATGCCAGAGGTATAAAAGCCCGCAAATTTCAGCGCGCGTTGCAGGTCCATCCGTTCTTCGCGGGTCAATAAACGCTCGCTGGCCTGTGCTTCGCGTTTGGTCTCATCCGGCAGTTCAGCCGGGGTGGGGGATGGGGTGGCAACCGGCGCGGTGGCTTCGGTCACGGGATCTGTGTCTGGCAGGGGGGTGATGGTGACCGGGGCCTGTGCGGCACTTGCGCCCACTGGCCAGAACTGTTGCCGCAAATCCCGCGACCGCACCAGGAAACTGTCGCGCGGAATAATGCCCTGGTTGCGCAGCTGGCGCAGTTGGATGTCAGCCGCGGCTTGTGAATATGGCCCAAGCACGACCGCATACCAGTTGCCGCCAACGCGAAATCCGTTCACGCCTTCGATCCGCCCGGCATAGCCGCGCACGCGTGCTTCGGCTTCTCGCAGCGAGGGGTGGGCCTCGATCTGAATCCAGATGGCGTTCTGGGTCTGGGTGGCCTGGGCCAAAGTGACCTGTGGCGCCAAAATACTGGTCGACAATGCGGTGGCGCCCGCGATCAGGGCAGATGCAAAAAGCGTTTTCATGGATCCTCTTGGCCTATCTGTATGCTGCGGCCTCTTACGGGCGATTGCAATATTCTTTGGGCAAGTAACACAACCTGCCCCGGATAGGTCAATAACCCGGATGCAATGATTGACCCTTTGTGACCCAATGCCTATTGAAGGGCCAAGTTAATCTGAACACACGGGCGACGGAACGGGCGACGAATATGGGCCAGGCTGACACAAAACCGCAGAGCTTTCAGGAAATTATCCTGCGGCTGCAGAATTACTGGGCGCAAAAAGGCTGTGCGGTGTTGCAGCCGTATGACATGGAAGTGGGCGCGGGCACCTTTCACCCGGCCACGACCCTGCGTTCGCTTGGGTCACAGCCGTGGGCCGCGGCCTATGTGCAACCCTCGCGCCGCCCGACCGATGGGCGCTATGGGGAAAACCCGAACCGGTTGCAGCATTACTACCAGTATCAGGTACTGATCAAACCCAGCCCGCCCGATTTGCAGGATCTGTATCTGGGGTCGCTTGAGGCGATCGGCGTTGATATGGCGATGCACGACATCCGCTTTGTCGAGGACGACTGGGAAAGCCCGACGCTGGGGGCTTGGGGTCTCGGCTGGGAAGTCTGGTGCGACGGGATGGAAGTCAGCCAGTTCACCTATTTCCAGCAGGTCGGCGGCCATGATTGCAAACCCGTCTCGGGCGAGCTGACCTATGGTCTGGAACGGCTGGCGATGTACATTCTGGGCGTCGATCACGTGATGGACATGCCGTTCAACGCGCCCGATGCGCTGATCCCGCTGTCCTACGGGGATGTGTTCAAGCAGACCGAAGAAGAATACGCGCGCTGGAACTTTGATATTGCCAACACCGATGTGCTGTTGAAGCAGTTCGAAGAGGCCGAGGTGGAATGCCAGAAGATCCTCGACCAAGACCATATCGACCCCAAAACCGGCAAGCGCATCATCATGGCCCATCCGGCCTATGACCAATGCATCAAGGCGTCGCATCTTTTCAACCTGCTCGACGCGCGCGGGGTGATTTCGGTCACCGAGCGCCAAGCCTATATTGGCCGGGTGCGCGCGCTGGCGAAACTCTGTGCTGATGCCTTTGTGCAAACCGGCGCGGGTGGTTTTGTGGCAGAAGAGGCATAACGCCCGGTTCGGGCGAGTGGCAGGGATATGAGCGGAAAACTCGTAGCAATCATGATCGTCGCATCCTCCCTTATTTTCGGGGCTGTGGTTTATTACACCCAGCTTTACGCGTTTTATGAACCGGCCGCGGCCGATACGGAACTGCGCCTGACCAATCTGGTCACCGGCGAACCCGAAGTGGTGATCTATGACAGTTTCGAAGGGATCGACAGCGACAGCTCGCCCTTGCGGTTTCGCGGCTGTTTCACCACCACCATGTCGCAGGCCATGCTGACCGAAACCTTCGAGGTCTATGAAGAGGCCACCCCCCTGGTCGCCCCCGGCTGGTTCGATTGTTTCGATGCCCACGCCATTGGGGCCGCTTTGGAACAGGGCGAGGCGATTGCCTTTCTGGGCGAAAAAAACATCAAAGACGGGGTCGACCGCGTGGTTGCCGTCTATCCTGATGGCCGGGGCTTCGCCTGGCATCAACTGAACGAAAAATATAGCGAATAATACGGCGAGGATGCGATATGCCCGATCTGCTGATTGAACTCTTCTCGGAAGAAATCCCCGCCCGGATGCAGTCGCGCGCGGCGGAAGATCTGAAAAAGCTCGTAACCGACGGTCTGGTCGAGGCGGGCCTGACCTATGCGGGGGCGCACGCGCTGTCCACGCCGCGCCGCCTGACGCTGGCCATCGAAGGCCTGCTGGAGCAATCGCCTGATACACGCGAGGAACGCAAAGGCCCCAAGGTGGGCGCGCCGGACAAGGCGATCGAGGGCTTCCTGCGCGGCGCGGGGCTGACCCGCGATCAGCTGGTGGAACGCGACACGCCGAAAGGCCCGGTCTATTTCGCAATGATCGAAAACAAGGGCCGCCCGGCCGCCGAGATCATCGCCGAGGTGCTGGAAAAAACCATCCGCAATTTCCCCTGGCCCAAATCGATGCGCTGGGGCGCGGGCACCCTGCGCTGGGTCCGGCCGCTGCACTCGATCCTCTGCATCCTGTCGGATGAGGCCGGGGCCGAGGTGGTGCCGATGGAGATCGACGGCATCGCATCGGGGGACACCACCCAGGGCCACCGTTTCATGGCGCCGGGCACAATCACCGTCACCTCGTTTGACGATTACGCCGCCAAGCTGAAAGCGGCCAAAGTGGTCCTTGACCCGCAAGAGCGCGCCGATCATATCTGGGAAGACGCGAAAAACGCGGCCTTCGCCCAGGGGCTGGAGATTGTCGAAGATGCGGGCCTTCTGCGCGAAGTTGCTGGTCTGGTCGAATGGCCTGTCGTGCTGATGGGTGACATTGCCGAGGATTTCATCGGCTTGCCGCCAGAAGTGCTGCAAACCTCAATGCGCGAACACCAGAAGTTTTTCTCGGTCAGAAACCCGAAAACCGACCGGATCGAAAAGTTCATCACCGTCGCAAATGTGGAAACTGCCGACCATGGTGCGACCATTCTGGCCGGGAACCAAAAAGTACTTTTTGCCCGTCTGGCGGACGCCAAGTTCTTCTGGGAAAACGATATTCGCGAGGCCGAAGCAGGGGGGCAAAAATGGCTGGATAGCCTTTCGAACGTGACTTTCCACAACAAGCTGGGCACCCAGGCCGCGCGTATTGACCGGATCGCAGCCCTTGCCCGCGCCATTGCGCCGACCATCGGGGCGGACGCCGATCTGGCAGAACGCGCCGCGCGCTGGGCCAAGGCGGATCTCAGCTCGGAAATGGTCTATGAATTCCCCGAACTTCAGGGCCTGATGGGCAAATATTACGCAGGCCCCGCAGGCCACCCGGTGGAGGTCGCCAACGCCGCCACCGAACATTATTCGCCGCTTGGCCCGTCCGACGACGTCCCCTCTGCGCCCACTTCGGTGGCCGTGGCGCTGGCCGACAAGCTCGACACCCTGACCGGCTTCTGGGCCATCGACGAAAAACCCACCGGGTCAAAAGACCCGTTTGCCCTGCGCCGTGCAGCCCTTGGGGTGATCCGTCTGGTGCTGGAAAACGGATTGCGGGTGAACCTCGATCAACTGTTCGATGCCCAGCTTTTGCGCCATGGAATTGCTTTGGAAAATGACAAAGCCCAACGGAATGCCCTTTTGGCGGATCTGGATCGCGAGATTGCCGACCACGGCGTGTTCGGAGCAGCGATCCGCACGGTGCTTGACCATTTTGATGGCGATCTGACCAAACATCTGGAAGCGGTGAAAGCCGACCTGCCAGACACGTCCGACAACCTGTTGGGGTTCTTCCACGACCGCCTGAAAGTCTATCTGCGCGACCAGGGCATCCGCCATGACGTGATCGACGCCTGCCTTGCCATGCCCGGAAACGATGACCTTGCGCTGCTGGTGAACCGGGCCGAGGCGCTGTCTGGTCTGCTGAAAACCGACGATGGCGAAAATCTGCTGCAAGGCTTCAAACGCGCCAACAACATCCTGACCCAGGCCGAAGAAAAGGATGGGGTGGAGTATTCCTACGGTGCGGATGTGAAATTCGCCGAAGACGACAGCGAAAAGGCGCTGTTCGCCGCGCTTGATCGCGCCGAGGCCACGATCAAGCCCGCGATGGAGGCCGAAGATTTCGCCGCCGCCATGACTGCAATGGCGACGCTCCGCGCGCCCATCGACGCCTTTTTCGAAGCGGTGCAGATCAACACCGACAATGAGATCATCCGCCGCAACCGCCTGAACCTCCTGTCGCGGATCCGGCAGATCTGCCTCTCCGTGGCGGACCTCACCAAAGTCGAAGGTTAAAAAAACAAGGGTGCCGCGAAAACCGGCGCCCTTATTTTCTGGTCATAAATATCCCGGGGTGAGCGAGCTTGCCTCGCGAGGGGCAGCGCCCCTTTCCCCTTTTTCCACCCCCACGCCCCTTGTGTGATGCACAGCCCTTGCTATGCTTGCGGAAATCACATTGCTGCGGTGCAGAAACATGAGCGATCTCGGATATACGGAAATCACCTCCACGGCCCCCATTCACACGGCGGAGCATGGTGGGCGTGCAAAATGCCTGCAGCGGCTCATTCGGCTCGATATGCCAGTGCCGCTCACGGTGGCGCTCAGCTTTGACGCGGTGCACGGCGTGTCTGCCGGCGACCTGCCGGATCTGGACGCGATGTTTGAGCTTTTTGGCGACGACCCTCTGGTGTCCGTGCGTCCTTCCTCCGAGGACCCTGACTGGGGGGGGCCGGGTGCGATCCTGAATATCGGCATGAATGACGTCATCCATGCCAAGCTGATGGAAAGCCATGGTGAAATGGCGGCCCACGCGCTCTATCTGCGCTTCATCCAGGCTTACGCGGTGCATGTGGGCCGGTTGGACCCGGACGAATTTGACGAGTTTTCCACCCCAACCGCAGATGCGGTTCAGGCGGCGCTTGACCTTTATGAAGAAGAAACCGACAGCTATTTCCCGCAAGATCCCAAGGAGCAGCTGGCCGAAGTGCTGCGGTCCATGGCGCGGGCCTGGCAAGGCACTACCGCGCGTCTGTTGCGCGAAGCCAAGGGCGCGCCGGCGGATGCGGGCCTGGGGCTTGTGGTGCAAAAGATGGCGCTGGGGGTCGGGCAGAATGTCTGTGGCTCTGGGGTGATCCAGTTTGTGAACGGCCAAACCGGGCATCGGGAAATCCGCGGGCGATATCTGTGCAAAAGCCAGGGCCGCGATGCGCTGACCGATGCGGATGCGCGCGACGTGATGTATCTGACCAAAGACCCTCGGGGCCGGTCGATCGAAGAGGTGCTGCCCGACAGTTTCCAGGCGCTGCTGGACGCAGGTGAACTGTGCCGGACCCGTCTGCGCGAAGAAATGGAAGTCGAGTTCACCATCGACAATGAAGAGCTTTTCATCCTTGACGCGGTGCGGGTGCCGCGCAGCGAACGGGCCAATGTGCGGATTGCGGTGCAGTTGGCGAAGGACAAGATCATCACCCGCGAAGAGGCGGTGATGCGTATTCCGCCCCGTGCTCTGGCCGAACTTCTGCACAGCCAGGTGGACCCGGAAGGCATCCGTGATGTGTTTGCTTCCGGCATTCCGGCCAGCCCCGGGGCTGCGACCGGAAAGATCGTCTTTTCCGCCCGCGCCGCGCAGGCCATGGCCGCGCAGGGGGAAGAGTGTATTCTGGTGCGTCGTGAAACCAGCCCTGAGGACATTCGGGGCATGCATGCCGCCAAGGGTATTCTGACCATCCGCGGCGGCATCACCAGCCACGCCGCCGTGATTGCCCGTGGCCTTGGCCTGCCCTGTGTGGTGGGGGCCAATGGGATGTCCATTGAAAAGAAAAAGAAAAAACTGATTGCCCAAGATGGTCGTGTGCTGCTTGAAGGGGACGTGATCACCATCGACGGGGCCGAGGGTGAGGCCCTGATGGGGGCCGTGGGCATGTTGCCGCCGGAACTGGGCGAGAGTTTTCAGACTCTGATGTCCTGGGTGGATGAATTCCGTGACATCGGGGTGCGCGCCAATGCCGACACCCCACCGGATGCGCGAAATGCCCGCATGTTCGCCGCCGAAGGGATTGGTCTTTGCCGGACCGAGCATATGTTCTTTGACGATGATCGCCTGCTGGCCATGCGCGAGATGATCTTCGCGGATCAGCCCGAAGATCGCCGCGCCGCGCTGGACCGCCTGCTGCCGATGCAGCGCGCCGATTTCACCGAGCTTTTTGAGATCATGCAGGGGTTGCCGGTCTGCATCCGCCTGTTCGATCCGCCGTTGCATGAATTCCTTCCGCACGGGCGCGAAGGGTTGCGCGAATTGGCCGAGGCGCTGGATCTTGGCGTGTCGGATGTGGAACGTCGCGTGTCGAGCCTGCGCGAGTTTAACCCGATGCTTGGGATGCGCGGGGTGCGCCTTGGTGTGACCGTCCCCGAGATTTACGACATGCAAGCCCGTGCGATCTTCGAGGCCACGCTTGATGCCTCTCATGCGGGCAAGCGGGTTGTGCCCGAGATCATGATCCCGCTGGTCTCTGCCAAGCGCGAAGTGGAAATCGTCAAGGCGCGTATTGATGCGGTGGCCGCAGCGGTCAAGATCGAGCGCGGCGAAGAGTTTACCTATCGGCTGGGGGTGATGGTCGAAACACCCCGTGCCGCATTGCGGGCGGGCGAAATTGCCCAGCACACCCATTTCCTGTCCTTCGGCACGAATGACCTGACCCAGATGACCTATGGTCTGTCGCGCGACGATGCGGGGCGGTTCATGGGGGAATATGTCAAGCAGGGGGTGTATGAGGAAGACCCGTTCCATGTGCTGGATACCGACGGGGTGGGTGAGCTTTTGCAAATCGGTGCAGATCGGGGGCGCGAAGAGGACCCGGATCTGACCCTATCGATTTGTGGTGAACATGGCGGTAACCCCGAATCAATCCGCTTCTGTCGCGACGCGGGCTTCTCTTATGTGTCCTGTTCCCCCTTCCGTGTGCCCATCGCGCGCCTGGCCGCGGCCCACTTGGCGGTTGCAGCAAAGCTAGGGGAAGGGACCTGATCCTCCCACCATATGTTGCGGTGCAGCATCAGTTTTGTCGCTATCATCAAGGGCATAGAATGGCCTGCGACAGGGCCGCACTGGACGCGAAGCCCTTTTTCCCTTACATCGCGCCGTCAACTGGACCGCTGATGGCGGGGTTTAGGAGTGGGCGAGATGCTGAAGAGCGAGATGAAGCGCCGGGTGGGCGCAGTGGTTCTGAGTGCGGTTTTGGGCTGTATGCCAGCGATGTCACTGGCAGATGCGGATGGTGCAACGGACCCGTCGTCGAACCTGTTTGCCAAATTGTTCTTGCAGGAAAAGGCCGGGGTGGCTGCGATGTCGCGTGACCAGATCGACCGCCTGGCCAGCCTGCCCCGGAATTCCGAAGATGCGAAGGTCAGCTACACGAAAGATTGGCTGGCAAATCAACCCAAGCCCAAAGGTGGCAAACAATGGGAATGCCTGGCCGAAGCGTTGTATTTCGAAGCCCGGGGGGAAAGCCTGAAAGGGCAGTTTGCCGTGGCTGAGGTCATCCTGAACCGGGTGGATCACGCGCGATATCCCAACTCGATCTGCGGGGTGGTCAACCAGGGCACCGGCAAGAAATACCAATGCCAGTTCACCTATACCTGCGATGGGCGGGCCGAGGTGATCAACGAACCCAAAGCCTATCGGCGGGTGGGCAAAGTGGCGCAGGCCATGATCGACGGGGCGCCGCGTGCGCTGACCGAAGGGGCCACCCATTATCACACCACCGCCGTGCGCCCCAGCTGGGCCCGTCGGTTCCAGCAGACCGCCAAGATCGGGGTTCACCGCTTCTATCGGATGCCGGTTCGGGTGTCGTCCAACTGACCCCCACCATCCTTGCGCATTCTGCGCGTGACCCGTCGGAACCGGCTGGTCATTTGCTCCGGTTTGCGGTCAGTATGGCGCAAATTTTCGGGCCAGGATGGAACTGACATGACCGACGAAGACAGCACTGCGTTTGAACCGCTTGAAGCGCGCGTGATTGCGATGGCCGGGGACACGCCGCCCGACCGTATTTCCGTGCGTGATCATACGGTCGAAGTGGAAATCGGCGCATTTCAGGCCGAACGGGATGTGACGCAGAGGGTGCGGTTCAGCGTGGTGGTCGAAGTTGCCCCCAGCTCTGGCGCGGAAACCGACGATGTGGACGACATCCTGTCTTATGATGCGGTGACCGAGGCGATCGCGGCCGAGCTGGCGGCGGAGCGGCTCAATCTTCTGGAGACCCTGGCCGAGCGGATTGCCGACCGTATTCTGCGCGAACCCCAGCCCTTGCGGGTTTTTGTGCGGATCGAGAAGCTGGACCGTGGCCCCGGCAAGCTGGGGGTCGAGATCGTGCGCAGCCGCGATGATGCCCATCGATTGGACAGGGCAGACATCCCGCACCCCTTGCTGATCCATCTTGGCAACGATGCCATTTGTGCGCCGGAATTGCCCGGGTTTCTTGATGCCTGCGCGCGGCACGAGCATCCCGTGGTGCTTTTGGTCGGGATCGGCAACACCCCGGTGCCACACTGCGCAGATGACCAGATGCAGCGCCGGATCGACCTTCTGGCCATCGAGCAGAACGCCTGCCTGCTGGCTGCACGCGACGCGCGGCTCAAGGTGGTTGCCACCCGCACCGAACTGGATTGGGGCATGAAAAACGGCCAGCTGTCCGTCTGGGCCCCCACCAAGATGGTGTTGGACGCCGTCGACGGGCCTGAGGGGATCTTGCCTGAGCATCTTCTGGCGTGGCTTTCCAAGGAACTTACGGCAAGCGGGAGCAAAATCTTGCCCGCAGCCCACGATCTGGGGGACGTTTTGTGAGCACCCGTTACCAGCCCCTTCCGCGTCACGGGTTTCCCTTTGGTGGGCACTCGATTGCCGGGTCTCGTGACCTCTGGTTTGATCAGCTGCTGCGCCGGTCCAGAGGCGGGCAAGCAGAGCTATTGCGCGCCGATGCGTGCCCGCACGAGGTGCTGACCCGTCTGTCCGCCCCTCGGGCCGAGGTTGCCGGGCTGACGCTCGACAGACCTCGGATCATGGGGATTTTGAATGTGACACCCGACAGCTTTTCCGACGGTGGCGATCTGACCACGGTGCAGGCCGCCGTTGACCGCGCGCAGGTCTGGCAGGGCGATGTCGATATTTTGGATATCGGCGGGGAGAGCACACGCCCCGGTGCCGAAGAGGTTGACGTAAAAGAAGAAATTCGCCGTACCGCGCCGGTCATTCGGGCGCTGCGCGCGGCGGGCATTGCCACCCCGATCTCAATCGACACACGCAAAGCCGCCGTGGCCGAGGCCGCATTAACTGCCGGGGCGGATATCGTGAATGATGTATCGGCCTTTGTCTTTGATCCCGAACTGGCGGATCTGGTGGCCGAAAGGGATGTGCCGGTCTGTCTGATGCACGCGCAAGGCCGTCCTGAGACAATGCAGGACGACCCGCGTTATGATGATGTGCTGTTCGATGTGGTGGATCATCTGGAAGAGCGCATTGCCGTGGCCGAGGCGGCGGGGATCCGCCGGGACCGCATCATCACCGACCCCGGCATCGGGTTTGGTAAGACTTTGCAGCACAATGTGACTTTGCTGCGCGCCCTTGCCCTGTTACATGATCTGGGATTGCCCGTGTTGCTGGGGGTCTCGCGCAAGCGGTTCATTGGCACATTGGGCGGGGTTGAAAATGCCCGTGACAGGGTCGCCGGATCCATTGCTGTTGCTTTGGATGGCGTGGCGCAGGGGGCGCATATCCTGCGGGTGCATGATGTGGCGGAAACGGCGCAGGCCCTGAGATTGCAAAACGCATTGATAAAAAGGGACGCAGAGTGACCAAAAAGCTCTTTGGAACGGACGGTGTGCGTGGGTTGGCCAATTCCTGGCCGATGACCGCAGAAATGGCATTGAAACTGGGCGCGGCCGCCGGGCGGCATTTTCGTCGTGACGGGTCCAACGGCCACCGGGTGGTGATTGGCAAGGACACGCGCCTGTCCGGCTATATGATTGAAAACGCTTTGACCGCGGGGCTGACGTCAACCGGGATGAATGTGCTGTTGCTGGGGCCGGTGCCGACCCCTGCTGTCGGGCGCATGACCCAATCGATGCGGGCCGATCTGGGCATCATGATTTCTGCGTCGCACAATCCGTTCCACGACAATGGGATCAAGTTTTTCGGCCCCGACGGGTTCAAGCTGTCGGATCAGGATGAGGCCGAGATCGAGCGGCTGGTGCATGAAGGTGTCGAACCGGTGCAGCCTCAAAATATCGGTCGCGCCAAACGCATCGAAGAGGCGCGCCAGCGCTATACAGAATACCTGAAGACCACCTTCCCGGCACAGAAAAAGCTGAATGGGATAAAGGTTGTGGTGGATTGCGCCAATGGCGCCGCACACCGCACCGCCCCCGCCGCTTTGTGGGAGCTGGGCGCAGACATTGTCCCAGTTGGCGTGACCCCGGACGGCACCAATATCAACAAAGGGTGTGGCTCTACCGATACCGCCCTGGCCGCGCAAACCGTGCTGGAAACCGGAGCCGATCTGGGCATTTGCCTGGATGGCGATGCGGACCGGATCATGATCATCGACGAAAAAGGCCGTGTGGCCGATGGGGATCAGATCATGGCGATGTTTGCGGCCCATTGGGCGCAACAGGGCACGCTGAAAGGCGGCGCGCTGGTCGCCACCGTCATGTCAAATCTGGGGCTGGAGCGGTTCTTGCAGGGGCAGGGGCTCGACCTGGTGCGCACCAAAGTTGGCGACCGCCATGTGGTCGAGGCGATGCGCGCGGGCGGATACAATCTGGGCGGTGAACAATCCGGCCACATCGTGATGTCGGACTATGCCACCACCGGCGATGGTTTGTTGGCGGGCATTCAGTTTCTCGCGGCGATGGTGGAAACCGGCAAGCCAGCGTCTGAACTCTGCCAGGTGTTCAGCACCGTACCGCAACTTTTGAAAAATGTGCGTTACGGCGCGGGGCAGACCCCGTTGGATGCGGACAGCGTCAAGTCGGCCATTGCCGACGCCGAAGGGGTTTTGAACGGCAGGGGCCGCCTGCTCATTCGCAAATCCGGCACCGAACCGCTGATCCGGGTCATGGCAGAATGCGAAGACGAGGCGCTTTTGAACCAGGTTGTTGACGGGATTGTTGCCGAGGTGGAAGCCGCCGCAAGCTGACCCCGAATACATGAAAAGAACAAGGCGGTGCTGCTTGGCGCCGCCTTTTTTGTCGTTCAGGTTGGGTTGTTCTCGGTCGGCGCTTTGGCAAACAGGCGCGACAACGCGCCAAGCTGGCTGACCGCCACCCCGATCAGGATCAACCCCATCGCCCAGATCAGGCTTGAGGGCAGGTCTTCTCCCAACAAAGCGGCGCCCAAAAAGATCGCCCAAAGTGGCACCTGGTAATTCACCAGGCTCAGGAAGGTCGGGCCTGCGCGGCGGACCAGAATCACCAGAAGGATTTGCGCCAGCGCGGTGGGGAAAATGCCCAACAGGATCAGTGACAGGGTGGGCAGGGTCGACGGGGCCTGCGTGGGGGGGGCCTCCTGCCACAGCGCCACCGGGACGATCATCACCGTTGCGGCCACAAGGGTGGTGGCGGCAAAGGCGCGCCGGTCCACGTCCGGGCACAGCCGCGCGACAATCGACCCAATCGCGTAGCAGGCCCCGGCGGCCAGGCAAACAAGGCGCGCGGTGTTCTCCATCACCTGTCCCGTGCTTTCAAACGCGGACGGTCCGATCAGGACCAACACGCCGATGAACCCGATCAAAATCCCGATCAGGCGGCGCAGGGTGATGCGCTCTTCCGCGATCAGAAAATGGGCAAGCACCAGCGTGATCAGCGGCATCGCCGCCATCGACACGCCAGCAAAGCCCGATGCCACATGCGCCTGCGCCCAGCCCAGCAGGAAAAACGGCACCGCGTTTGAAAACGCCCCCATCGCGATGGCCGAGGCCCAGATCGCGGGGCCGTTTGGCGCGGACAACGCAGGCATCCGCCGCCCGCTGATCTTGGCAAAGGTGACCAGAATGACCGCCCCCAGCGCGATGCGCACGGCCGCAATGGTAAATGGCCCAAACCCTTGAAGCGCCACGGAAACCCCCATGAAGCTCGCCCCGAACATCAGGCCAAGGGCGGCAAGGGTCAACCAATCAAGGCGGGTGGGGGACGGCATATGGCATGTTCCTGAAATGAATGGGGCGCCCGGTTGGACGCCCCACATGACCCTGTGTCGGTTGGAATGTCCAGCCGCTTAGTTCTTTTCCTGGTCCACCAGTTTGCCGGCCGAAATCCACGGCATCATGTCGCGCAGTTTCTTACCAACCACTTCGATCTGGTGCTCGTCATTGTGGCGACGGGCGGCTTTGATGGTCGGCTGGCCCACGGCGTTTTCCAGCATGAAGTCACGCACGAATTTACCGGTCTGGATGTCTTCCAGCGATTCTTTCATCGCTTTCTTGGTGGCCTCATAGGGCAGGATGCGCGGGCCGGTGACATACTGGCCGTATTCTGCGGTGTTCGAGATCGAGTAATCCATGTTGGCAATGCCGCCTTCATAGATCAGGTCCACGATCAGCTTGGTTTCGTGCAGACACTCGAAATAGGCCATTTCCGGCGCGTAGCCCGCTTCGACCAGGGTTTCAAAGCCGCAACGGATCAGTTCAACGATGCCGCCGCACAGAACAGCCTGCTCGCCAAAGAGGTCGGTTTCACACTCTTCGCGGAAGTTGGTCTCGATGATGCCCGAGCGGCCGCCACCGATGGCCGAGCAATAGGACAGGCCGATTTCCAGCGCTTTGCCGGTGGCGTCGGTGTCAACGGCCACAAGGCAGGGCACGCCGCCGCCTTTGACATATTCGCCGCGCACGGTGTGACCCGGGCCTTTCGGCGCCATCATGATCACGTCAACGCCTTCTTTCGGCTCGATCAGGCCAAAGTGAACGTTCAACCCGTGGGCAAATGCAATGGCTGCGCCCGGCTTGATGTTGTCATGCACGTATTTCTTGTAGGTCTCGGCCTGCAGTTCGTCGGGCATGGTGAACATGATCACGTCACACCAGGCTGCCGCTTCAGCGATGCCCATCACTTCCAGACCTTCGGCTTGGGCTTTTTTGGCCGATGCCGAGCCTTCGCGCAGAGCCACCACAAGGTTTTTAGCACCCGAGTCGCGCAGGTTCAGCGCGTGGGCGTGGCCCTGAGAACCGTAACCCAGAATGGCCACTTTCTTGTCTTTGATCAGGTTGATGTCGCAATCGCGATCGTAATAAACGCGCATGATTTTCCCTCGCGGTTCGTGTTGCGGAATGTGTTTGAGGGCATCATAGGTATGCGAGGGTGGAATGCGAGGCTGGAAATGTTGAAATATCCAGTAATTATCCGGTATATCATTCGTCAAACATAATAATGGTGAACTATTCATGCTTGATGATCTGGATAGGCGGATTTTACGACAGATGCAGGCCGACCCTATGATGGCCACGCCCGATCTTGCCGAGCGAGTCGGGCTGTCTGCGGCGCGGTTGAGCCGACGTATCGAACGATTGCGAGACCGCAAAGTGCTGCGTGGTCCGCGTGCGGTGATCAACTGGCGCGCCTTGGGATATGAGGTCGAGGTGTCGCTGCGGGTGACGTTGGACAAGACACAGCCACGCGCTTTTGATGACTTCATTGAAGCCGCACGAGGGATTGCCGAAGTCACGGCCATTCAAACCTTTCTTGGGCGGGTGGATGTGCGCCTGTCGGTGATCGCGCAAGACATGCCCCATTATCAGAGCATCTATCGCAACCAGATCCTTGCCCTGCCGCATATCGCCGATATCGAAGCGCTGATGCATGTGGCGCGGATCAAGGATGATGACAGTCTGCCATTATGATTGAATTGGACGATATTGACCGCGCCCTGTTGCGCGCGCTTGCCGACGATGCCACACAATCCGCCGGGGCGTTGGGGCGTGATGTGGGCCTTTCGCAACCCGCCACCTGGCGCCGGATTAAGCGGTTGAATGAGGCGGGGGTGATTGCCGGCCGACAGCTCGATCTGGACCGAGAGGCGCTTGGGTTCGGAGTGACCGTATTCCTCGGGGTGAAGCTTGCCACCAAGGGGCGGGTGTCGCTGGAGGATTTCGAACGCGCCGTGTCGGCCATTCCCGAAGTGCAGACGGTGGAACATGTGCTGGGGCTTTATGATTATCGCCTGCGTGTCGTGGCGCGGGATTTGGCCGATTTCGAACGTGTGCTGCGCCGCCGGGTCATGACCCTGCCGGGGGTTGGTGATGTGGAAGCGAACGTGCTGTTGTCCGAAGAACGCCGCCCCGGGCCGCTTTAGGCCGCGGCGCTTAGGCCGGGTGCGCGGCGGTAGCGCATGTTGAGGATTTCAAACAGGCTGTCCATCGAGGTCATCAGGCTTTCGGGGGTCAGCTGGTAATAGGTCTCCTTGCCCTTGCGCTGTCGCGTGATCAGCCAGGCCTTTTCCATTTCGCGCAGATGATGCACCAAGGGGGTGGTGCGCAATTTGGTTGCGGCCTGAATGGACTGAAACGGCATTTCAGCTTTGGGCTGCGCGGCCAGTAGGCGAAAGACGGCCATACGACGGGGATGGGAGAGGGCGGTCAGGCTGGTCGCAATATTGACGTTTGTGCGGTCTGTCACGGGTATGTCCTTTCCGGTCGAGGAAGTTCTGACAATGTTCTCGTTCAGCTTCGTGAAGGATGGTTAATTTCAAGTGAATTGTTTCAATAAAACTTGACCGGCTGATGAAAGCCCGCATTTCGAAGAAAACTAGAAAACTAGAAAACTAGAAAACTAGAAAACTAGAAAACTAGAAAACTAGAAAACTAGAAAACTAGAAAACTAGAAAACTAGAAAACTAGTTTTCTGGTTTTGTGAGTGACCCGGTCAATGAAATTCGGGCTTTGGGCAGATGACAAGATGCGTCAATTGCGACGTCACACCCTTCGCGGCCAATATTTTTTACAAACTCATCTGACGGTTCTGTTAGCCTGCGCAAACGGGATACGGCCAGTCGCACGATACATCTGCAGCCCGCCACCAACAAAGACAAGGAGCCCAACATGAAAGCGCTTTTGCCAGATATCGATCCGGATGGAATGCTCGAGTTTTCGGTGGTCTTTACAGACCGATCCCTCAATCACATGTCAAAAGCATTTCAGGGGGTGATGACCGACATCTCTTCGACCCTGAAAGAGGTCTACAATGCTGATGCGGTGGCGCTTGTCCCCGGTGGTGGGACCTATGCGATGGAGGCCGTGGCCCGTCAGTTTGCCACCGGCAAACGTGTGATGGTGATCCGCAACGGATTCTTCTCTTTCCGGTGGTCCCAGATTTTTGACATGGGCAAGATCCCTGCAGAAGAAACCGTGATGATGGCGCGCCGGGTGGGCAATGCGCCGGATGCGGGTTTTGCCCCGGCGCCGATCGAAGAGGTGGTGGCAAAGATCCGTGAAACACGCCCTGACGTGGTTTTCGCGCCGCATGTAGAAACCGCTTCGGGGATGATCTTGCCAGATAGCTATATCAAGGCGGTGACAAAAGCCGTGCATGAGGTCGGGGGGATCTTCGTGCTGGACTGTATCGCATCGGGTTGTGTCTGGGTTGATACGCAGGAAACCGGGGTCGACGTGTTGATTTCCGCGCCGCAAAAAGGCTGGTCCGCGCAACCCTCAGCCGGAATTGTCATGATGAACGCCGCGGCACGTGACATCGCCACATCCACCACATCCACCAGTTTCGCCGTAGACCTGGCGAAGTGGCTTGCCATCATGGAAGCCTATGAAGGGGGCGGGCATGCCTATCACGCGACCATGCCCACGGATGCTTTGCGGGCATTTCGGGACACCATGCTGGAGACACGGGATTACGGGTTCGAAAAGCTGCGAGACGCCCAGTGGGAGCAGGGGCGCCGGGTGCGTGCAGCCCTGTCTGCCCGGGGCATCAAATCAGTGGCCGCCGAAGGGTTCGAAGCACCGGGTGTTGTGGTCGCTTATGCGCCCAGCGAAGAGATCAAACTGGGCAAACCTTTTGCCGCAGAAGGGGTGCAGATCGCCGCAGGTGTGCCGCTGATGTGTGATGAAGGGGACGACTATCAGTCCTTCCGCCTTGGCCTGTTCGGCCTCGACAAACTTTACGATGTGGATGCGTCTGTCGCGCGGTTGGAGCACGTTCTGGATAAGGTGCTCTGATCCCGGCCCCAAGATACAAGCAAGATACAAGCAAGATACAAAAAAGGCGCGTCCCACCGGGCGCGCCTTTTGCAGTAAGTCAGGGTAGGGTCAGCCCTTACCGCCTGCCATCAGCACCAGCAGCACATAGATCACGGCAACCAGTGCCAGCGCCACCAGCCCAACACCCGGCAGACCCATGGTCACGAACCCACCGGCCAAGGCGGCGATGATCAGGACGATAATGCCCCAGGCTTTCTTTTCAGCGGCGGCGTCCGCCAGTTTCTGTTCAGGGGTCAGTTCGGTGGCCATGCGCGTTTCTCCTATCAAAGTTGCGACCTTATGGTGCACGAGTTCAGAAAAGGGAATGCGGTATGGTTCCCTTGCGCCAACCTGTCGCATTTCAATTGCAAATCCCAAGTAGGGTCAGCGCGACCCCAGCCCCGCCCGCATCACCGATTTGCGCATCGGGGTCACGTCGTGAACAGCTTTCAATCCCATCAGGCGGACGGCCTGCATCACACCGTCCCCTGACCGTGTCACACGGTTGAAAAGGTCAATCACCTTGGCGCGGCGGGCAATGTCGGCGTGCCGGGCCTTGTCATAGGCTGCCATCATTGCGGGGCTGCCAAGATTGCCGGGTTGCGCTTCGGCCAGCTCCAAAAGCGCAATCACGTCGTTGAGCGACGTGTTCAGCCCCTGCGCCCCGATCGGCGGCAGCGCGTGCGCCGCCTCGGCCACCACGGCCACACGCCCGGCACTCAGCTGGTCCGCCGTCTGGGTGATAATCGGCCAGATCGAGCGATTGCCCTCCAGCCGCATCCGGCCCAAAAGCCCGGTTGACCGTTGATACATCACCTCTTCAAATTCGGGCACCGGAAGCCCCATCAGCTCGACCGCGCGCGGGCCCTTGTTCATCCAGACAATGGCCGAGGCAGACCGGCCGTCCATATCGGGCAAGGGCACAATGGTGAACGGGCCGCCTTCGTTGTAAATCTCGGTCGAGATATTGTCATGCGGCAGGTCATGGGTCACGGTGAAGGCTAGCGATTTTTGCCCATATCGTGTTGTGGACACCGTGATCCCCACCGCCTCGCGCAGGGGGGAAAACTTGCCATCCGCCGCGATGCCCATCCGCGCGCGCACCCGGACACCATTGTCCAGCGTGACAATGATCTCTTCCGACCGGTTCACTATGGATTTGAAGCCGGTGCCGTAAAGCGCGGTGATGCGAGGCTGGTCCTGCAGGTAGGTCCAGATCTCGCGCCGCACGACCCAGTTCATCAGGTTCCAGCCAAAGGGTTCATGTTGGTCGTCGGCGCTCATGTCCGCGGATTTGAAAACGCGACGGTCGCGGATCTGTGGTGGCCAGCCGACCGTGTCAATCACGGCCAACTGGTCCAGCGGTTTGGCATGGGGCGCCAGCACGTCCCACAGACCAATCCGGTCAAACAACCCCCGCGCCGGTTGCAAAAACGCGGTGGAGCGCAGGTCGGATTTCTCTTCATCCGCCGTGGTGACCGGCACAAAAGGGTCGGCCAGAACCACCGAAAACCCGGCTGCCGCAAAGGCGCAGGCCGTGACCTGCCCCGCAATGCCGCCGCCGGAAATGAATAGATCAGCGTGATGGTCTGTCATGACAATGCCTCATGCGGTCAGGCGGGTCAGAAACCCCGCCAGGTCGTCTGTATGGTGATGGATGTGGTCCGCCGGGTGCGGATCCGGGGCCACGTGGATCGTGCGCATCCCCAGATCATGGGGCACCTGCAGGTTGCGGGGATCATCTTCGAACATGGCCGCCTGGGTTGGCGTGATCCCGTCACGCGCAAAAATCGCGTCAAACGCGGCCCGGTCGGGTTTCGGATGGAAATCCGCGTGTTCCACGCCGTAGATCGCATCGAACAGCCCCGACAGCCCACGTGCCGCCAGCACCTGTTCGGCGTACGGGGCGGAGCCGTTGGTATAGACAATGACGCGGCCGGGCAGGGCGCGGATGCGCGCCGCCAGTTCCGGATCCGGCTCCAGCGCATCAAAAGAAATGTCATGAACATCGTGCAGATAGGGGCCCGGGTCCACATCATGCAACCGCATCAACCCGGCCAGCGTCGTGCCGTGGTCGCGCCAATAGGTGGTGCGCAACTGGTTTGCCTTGTCCCGATCCACGCCCAACTCGCGCATGACCCAGTTGGTCATCCGAACCTCGATCTGGTCAAAAAGACGGGCCGAGGGCGGGTAGAGCGTGTTGTCCAGATCGAACACCCACTCTGATACATGCGAGAAATGATCACGAGCCATGCGGCAAATCTACCCCGCCCACCCGCCGGGGAAAAGCCGTGAAATGCCCTTCTGGCTGTCCTGCGACGAGATGTGACGGGTTCCGGGTTTGCTTTGGCGCGGGTGACGTGCATAGTTGCGCGACAGGAAGGTCAAAGCGTTTCCATTCACAGCCGAAATACGGGAAGAGTGGGGGTGCTGTATTACGCAGAAATGTCATGGGCGTTTCGGGAAACCCAGTTTGCTGATTTTCCGCGAAACACTTTAGGAGAGACAGGTGGCAGATGTGAAATCCGGGCAGAAGGATGCCTATGAAATGATCCTCGAAGCCATTGATGTGGGGATTTACAAACCGGGGGATCGGCTTGTGGAAAGCGAGCTGGCGGAACGGTTCGGCGTGTCGCGCACCCCGATCCGCGAGGCCCTGCAGCGCCTGGAAACCCAATCGCTTCTGACCCGGGATGGGCGCAGCCTGATTGTGGCGTCTCTGACCCACAACCAATTGGCAGAGCTTTACGTGGTGCGGGCAGAATTGGAAGGGCTGGCCGCGTCGCTGGCCGCCCAACATGCCACGCCCGAGGAAATCCGCGTGCTGCGCGACATGGTGGAAGAAGATCGCGCCCGGCTGGAAGATCATGCGGCCCTTGCGCGGTCGAACCGGCGCTTTCACAAGCAGCTGCACCTTGCCTCTCATAACCGTTACCTGGTGCAGCAACTTGATCTTGTGCATCGCACCATGGCGCTTCTGGCCACCACGTCCCTGGCCGCCGAAGGGCGCAGCGAAGTGGCCGTGGCAGAACATGATGCCATTGTGTCCGCATTGGAAGACCGTGACCGGATGGCCGCGCAAGCGGCGCTCAAGACCCATATCTCCAAGGCGTTTGAAACGCGGCTCAAGCTCGATGCCGGAGCGGATGTGGCGCGGTGATCGTGCCCGAAATCCGCCCCGTGGCGGGCGTGTCAAACTTGCCGTGCTGGGTTTTGTCCCAATAGAACGGGCGGGTGATAATCTCGATAAATCCCTTGAGGGCCGCGGCTGAGGCGAGAGGGTAATACAAGTGTAATGTTGGGACCCACCAGCGTAGCCAGCGATGTTTCACCCCGCTCACGGCCTGTACACCCACCGAGATGGTCAACAATTCTGCCGCCATGAAGGTCACGCCCAGTATGGTCAAAAGCGTGTCTGGCATCAGCCCACGCAAGGGATGGGGCAGCCCAAGCGGGAAGGCCCAGAAGGTCCACAGCATCGGGGCGAGCAATACGCCGGACAATGAGCCGAGAAAGATCACCTGAAAGCCCAGGAATTTCCACCAGCCGAGGTCCTGAAGCAGCTGCATCGGCCGGCGCATATGCACCCCGTAGGTCATGGCGTAGCCCTTGATCCAGCGAGATCGCTGTTTGATCCAGGGCCAGGTCCGGCAGTTGGCTTCCTCTTCCGTGACCGTATCCACCAATTCGGTCCGATAGCCATGTCGGGCCAGGCGCACGCCCAGATCGGCATCCTCGGTCACGTTATGGGCGTCCCAGCCGCCCAGTTCCTCCAACGCGTGGCGGCGAAAAAACAGGGTGGTGCCGCCCAGCGGAATGGCAAACCCCATCTTTTCAACCCCGGGCAGGATCAACCCCCACCAACTGGCGTATTCCACGGTAAAACAGCGACTGAGCCAATTGGTGCGGGCATTGTAGAAATCGAGCTTGCCTTGCAGGCAGGCCACCTCTGGCCCGCGTTCCGAAAACCGGCGGGCAATTTTTAGAAGCTGGTCGGGCGCGGGCGCATCTTCGGCGTCATACACTCCAACAATCGAGCCACGGCAGAAATCCAACGCAAAATTCAGGGCGCGCGGCTTGGTTTTCACAACCCCGCGCGGCACCGTCACCTGGCGCATCCAGCGTGGGAGCTCGGATTTTGCCAAAGTCGACTGGGTCAGAATGTCATCTTCTTCAACCACCAGGCAAATCTCAAGCAGCTCGCGCGGATAGATCAGCCGCTCCAACCGCTTCACCAGCCGCCCAGCGATTTCGCGTTCCTTGTAAAGCGGCACCATGATTGAAATCATCGGCAGGCGGTGATCGGTCTTTTTTGAACGGGTCGACTTGAACTCGGTCACGACGGTTTTCTGGTGTTTCCAAAACATGTAGCTGGCGGCGGCTTTCATGATGGAATTCATAAAGAGTGTGATCACCGCCCAGGCCACCAGAACGGAAAATCCCAACAGGGTGGAGTAGAAAAACAGCCCGGCCAGGATCAGGCACAGGGTGAACGCGTGGCGCAGAACGGTTTTAGGTCGCCAGCCACGGCAGCTTTCATGGCCCGCCACACGGTTTTCCGCGCGTTGCGTCAGGGTGCGATGGCGCATGGCCACAAGGCGATCCAGAATATCCTCTTCGGGGGCAATGGCCAGGAAACAGCGCCCCCAATGGGCGGGGAATTCCCGTTTCAGGGTCTCGAACTCTTCGGGCCGTGAACAGATGATCACCGTCCCGGCCCCTACTTTTTTCCACGGGACCACGCGGTTTCGAATGCAAAAGTCAGCCCCCAGATCGTCGATCAGCCGCACATCAGGCGGCTCTGATGTCAGATCGGCAATTGCGCAGTTGAACTGGCGCGCGAGGGCCGCGTAAAGATCAGTGCGGCGCACGAACCCATTTGCCAGAAGGATATCGCCAAGGCGGGCGTCCTGGGTGCGTTGAAGTCCGGCGGCGATTTCCAGATTGTCCTTCGACAGGGCGCCCATCTCCAGCAGCACTTGCCCAAGCGGTTTGCGTCTTTGCCGTGCCGGCTTCGCCGCTGTGGGCGGAGAGGAAAGCGCGCTTTCGGTATGAACAAGGCGAAGCTGAGGTGCGGGCATGTGCGAGGGTGAACCGGTTGAACTGTCAGACCCGATCAAAATGCGCTGGAAAGGGTTAACGGCAGGTTAACCTTACCCATAAATGGCGAGTTGATCCGCCATTAACCAAAACGGCCCGCGCGAGGGGATCGCACGGGCCGTTTCCTGAAACTCTTGCGTCTTACGACTTGCGCGCATCCATCGCGGCGGCAAACCGTTCAAACAGGTAGTAGCTGTCCATCGGGCCGGGGCTGGCTTCGGGGTGATGTTGCACCGAAAAGACCGGGCGGCCTTCGATCTTGATGCCGCAGTTGGACCCGTCAAACAGAGACACATGGGTTTCCACCACACCTGCGGGCAGGGTCTGGGCATCCACTGCAAACCCGTGGTTCATCGAAGTGATTTCCACCTTGCCCGTCTCATGTTCTTTGACCGGGTGGTTCGCACCGTGATGGCCGTGGTTCATCTTGACGGTCTGCGCGCCAAGCGCCAGCGCAAGCATCTGGTGGCCAAGGCAAATTCCGAACACGGGCAGCTCGGTTTTGAGGATCTCCTGGATCATCGGCACCGCATATTCACCGGTGGCGGCGGGGTCTCCGGGGCCGTTTGACAGAAAGACACCGTCGGGGTTATGGGCCAGCACCTCTTCTGCGGTGGCGGTGGCCGGCAGCACGATCACCTCGCAGCCGGCCGAGGCCAGACAGCGCAGAATGTTGCGTTTCGCGCCGTAATCCAACGCCACCACCTTGTGACGGGGGGCGGTTTGCGTCGGGTAGCCATCCGGCCAGGCCCACCGCATTTCGTCCCATTTATAGCTTTGCGCACAGGTCACGTCTTTCGCAAGGTCCAGCCCTTCCAGACCCGAAAAACCGCGCGCCTCGGCCACCAGCGCTTCGACATCAAACTTGCCGTTCGGGTCATGGGCAATGGCCACATGCGGCGCGCCTTGTTGGCGAATGGCGCGGGTCAGGCGGCGGGTGTCAATGCCGCCGATGCCGATCCGGCCCCGTTTGGCCAGCCATGCGGTCAGCTCTTCGGTGTTGCGCCAGTTTGACGGGTCGGTGGGATCCCATTTCACCACCATGCCCGCGGCGACCGGTTCCCCGGTTTCGTCATCTTCGGCATTGGTGCCGGTGTTGCCGATATGCGGGAAGGTGAACGTCACCACCTGGCCCGCATAAGACGGGTCGGTCATGATTTCCTGATACCCGGTCATGGCGGTGTTAAAGCACAATTCGGCGGTGGTCATGCCGGTTGCGCCAAATCCCATCCCGTAGAAAACGGTTCCGTCGGCCAGGGCAAGGCAAGCGGTGGGGGTGACGGTTTCAGTGGTGATTTCGGGGGCAGTTTCGGTGGCGGTGGCAGCTGACATTTTCTCGACTCCGGCAGGTCAAATTGGCGCGAAACTAAGGAAAGGTGCGGGGTGGGTCAAGGGGGAGTCTGAGCCGATCTTGCACGCGCAGCAAAAACAGATTTTCCCTTGTTTAAAAGGGGTGCCGCAACATGTTGTGTGTTGAACGACATTGAACTTTTCGATAGATTCGGGCTTCGGACCAACAACGGACCCAAAGGACATGGATATGCGTGCCCGTATCAATGACGCCCTGAAGACGGCGATGAAAGAAAAAGACGCCGTTCGGCTGTCGACCCTGCGCCTGATCAATGCGGCCATCAAGGATCGTGACATTGCGTTACGCGGTGGCGGCGAAGAGGGGCAGACCTCGGATGCCGATGTGATGGCAATCCTCGGCAAGATGGTGAAGCAGCGCCAGGAAAGCGCGCGCGCCTATGAAGAGGGTGGGCGGCTGGAGCTGGCCGAAAAGGAACGCGGAGAGATCTCGATCATCGAGGATTTCCTGCCCAAGCAGCTGGATGAGGCGGAAACCAAGGCCGCTGTGGACAAGGCGATTGCCTCGGTCGGCGCGGAAAGCATCCGGGACATGGGCAAGGTGATGGGTGAGCTGAAGGCCAAGTACACTGGCCAGATGGATTTCGGTCGCGTGGGCCCGATGGTCAAGGACAAGCTGGGCTGACCATCGCCCGGGATCGCAAAGCGCGATTGTACAAAGACGGAAACCCTGCGCCGGTCGCGGGGTTTTTTATGACGCGGTTTTCACATCCCTAAGGGCCTGCGCCAACTCATCATAAAGAGCGGGTCGTTCGTCCTCTGACAAAAAAGCCCCGATTTCAACCTCGCGCTCATTGCCCTTCAGGGTGACATAGTTCTTCACCGGCCCGGCCTCGGGATGCAGACGCACCGTGACCCAATAGGGGTTCGCCTCCCAGTCGGCATGGGCCCCGCGCGGCCCGTCGCGGGTCAGGATGATCTGGTCGGGCCAGATTTTCAGCACTTCCAGGATTTCACCATCTCTGTAGGATCGGTCGATGAAAAACCACAACAACCCGACCGTGCCCAGAAGGATTGGCAGAAACAGCCACAGGCTCGGATGCCCCAAAAGCCCCAGCAGGGGCAGGGACAGCCCCACCGCCAAAAGAGAAATCACCCGCACGAACCCACGGCGTGACAGCGACCGATAGGGCCAAAGATGCAGCTCTACCCGCGGGGGTGCCTCGCCGGTTGGCTCTACCCATTCATACGGCATTCAACCTCTCCCACTCGGGCCGTGCCCCCTTCCTCTTGCGAAAAATACCTCGGGGGTCTGGGGACAGCGCCCCCAGCATGTCCTCAAAAGAAAAGGCCCGGAGCATTGTCCGGGCCTCGCCTTGTTTCGTCACCTTAGTGCGAGTGGCCCTTATCCCACTCTTCCTGCTTCGGCAGGATTTCAAAGGTGTGCTCCGGCGGCGGGGTCGGCAGGGTGAACTCCAGCGTATCCGCATATTCGTTCCAGTAGTTCGGGCGCGTCTCGCGACGGCCGGCCAGCAGCGTGTAGGCCACGATGCCGATGAAGAACAGGAATGACGCGAAGGAAATCATCGCCCCGATCGAGCTGATCTTGTTCCAATAGGCAAAGGCTTCCGGATAGTCGATGTAACGACGCGGCATGCCCTGACGGCCCAGGAAGTGCTGCGGGAAGAAGGTCACGTTCACGCCGATGAAGAACAGCCAGAAGTGCACCTTGCCTGCCCACTCCGGGTACTGACGGCCCGACATCTTCGCCATCCAGTAATAGATACCGGCAAAGATACAGAAGGCCGCGCCCATGGACATGGTGTAGTGGAAGTGGGCCACCACGTAGTAAGTGTCGTGATAGATCCGGTCCACGCCCGCCTGCGACAGCACAACGCCGGTCACACCGCCGATGGTGAAGAGGAACAGGAAGCCGAAGGCAAAGAGCATCGGCGTCTTGAATTCAATCGAGCCGCCCCACATGGTCGCAATCCACGAGAAGATCTTAACGCCCGTGGGCACCGCGATCACCATGGTGGCCAGCATGAAGTAGGACTGCTGCTGCAGCGACATGCCAACCGTGTACATGTGGTGCGCCCAGACGACAAAGCCAATCACACCAATCGCGATCAGCGCCCAGACCATCGGCAGATAGCCAAAGATCGGTTTGCGGGCAAAGGTGCCGAACACATGGCTGATCAGGCCAAAGCCGGGCAGGATCACGATATACACTTCCGGGTGGCCGAAGAACCAAAGGATGTGCTGGTAAAGGATCGGGTCACCGCCGCCCGACGGGTCAAAGAAGGTGCCGCCAAAGTTGCGGTCCACGAGCAGCATGGTGATCGCGCCTGCCAGAACCGGCAGCGACAGAAGGATCAGCCAGGCGGTGACAAATACCGACCAGGCAAACAGCGGCACTTTGAAAAGGGTCATGCCCGGTGCGCGCATATTGAGGAAGGTGGTGATGATGTTGATCGCCCCAAGGATCGACGAAGCACCGGAAACGTGCACCGCGAAGATCGCGAGGTCCATCGAGTAGCCACCTTCGGTGGTCGACAGCGGCGGGTACAGAACCCAGCCCACGCCCGACCCCAGCTGGTCATTGCCCCCCGGCGCCAGCAGCGAGGCCACGCCAAGCGCCACACCGGTGGCATACAGCCAGAAGGACAGGTTGTTCATCCGTGGGAACGCCATATCCGGCGCGCCGATCTGCAACGGCATGAAATAGTTGCCAAACCCACCGAAGAGGGCGGGGATCACAACAAAGAACATCATCAACACACCGTGATAGGTGATCATCACGTTCCAAAGGTGCCCGTTCGGGGTACATTCGGCGGAGGCGTCCGCAAAGAACCGTGCGCCTTCCAGGCACATGTATTGCACGCCCGGCTCCATCAGCTCCATCCGCATGTAAACGGTGAAGCTGACCGAAATCAGACCGGTCAGACCTGCCAGAAACAGGTAAAGGATGCCGATATCCTTGTGGTTGGTGGACATGAACCACCGCGTGAAAAACCCGCGATCGTCGTGGTGGTCATGGCTCGAAACGGCTGCGTCCGCCATAGATACCTCCCTATGGGATTAAATTATGGGCCGAAGAGTCACTTCGCCCGGTTTTTTAACGTGTTTAATATGGGAAGGGGGGCTGGTGCAACGCTGCGATGCAGATGAAGGGCCAAAAAAATGCGCCCCGGCAGGGGATTGACCCGCCGAGGCGCGATGTTGCGGTGCAGAAAAGGCCGTCAGGCCGCGATTTCCGCCGGTGCCTTAGTTGGTGGCAGTCGATTCGCCTTCAGCAGGTGCTTCCTCAGCGGCGGCGTCTTCAGCCGGGGCTTCCATCGCAGGGGCCACGCTTGCCAGATAGGCGATGATGTTTTCCGGTTTTTTCCACTTGAAGGTCATTTTCGACTTGGCTTTGCCATCCCCCAACTGCTCTTTCAGGAAGCCTTTGGGGTCCATGATGTAGGCGGCCAGCAATTCTTCGGTCCAGACCGCGCCGGTTTCCCCCAGGGCTGCGATCGACGCGCCGTATTTGAACCCTTCAACCGAGGCGATTTGACGGCCAACAATGCCATAAAGGTTCGGGCCGGTTTTGCCGCCTTTGAAGATCACGTCGCCTTCCGGGCTGACCACGGTGTGGCAGGCCTTGCATTTTTTGAAGTCTTTTTCGCCAGCGGCCGCATCACCTTCGGCTTGGGCACCACCGGCCAGAGCGAAGAGAAGGGCGGCGGAAGTAAGAGCTTTTTTCATGTTTGTCCTCGTGTTTGACAGAACCACGCTACTGCACGTGACATTTCATTCCGGAGCGGACCTTGCCGCAAATTCATGTAAAATAAAAGGGTGTGAACTGTGACGGATTGTAACGGTGGGATTTCGCCGAACCCCTTAACATGGCAAGGAAATCCGTCCTGCAGGTCCGCCAGTTGACCCAGATGGAGTATGGGGGCGTGGGATGCCTTTGAAAACAGGGGGAAAGTTAAAGCAGATGGGGGGAAGCGCCCATGGAAATGGAGCGCAAACCTGTCTGGTTGCTCGGGCCGATACTGCGGTCACCTGTCGCAGCCCATCCCGCATTTGTGATCGCAGGCGTAGATCTGTACGGTCCTTGCGTCCGCGGTGGCAATCTTTGCTGTGTCAGGCCGTGGCTTGCGGAATGCCAATGGGCGGGGGCGATTCCCTCGGAAACGGGATCAGAACGCCAAGAGGCGAATATAGCTGACCAGGGCCTCTACATCTTCCTGCCCCAGAATGCCGCGCCAGGCGGGCATGTACCGACCGCGCCCGTCCAAAATGGCCGTCGCAAGTTCGGCGTTGTCCAGCGTATCGGTCTCGATGGGGTTGGTCAGATCCATCGGTGACATCGCCAGCAACTTGCCCATCACACCGTCGCCATACCCGTCTTCGCCATGACAGACCGTGCAATAGTTCTGAAACAGCTCGTATCCCAGCTGCGGATCCCCCATCAGGTCATGCTTGGCGCGGCTCATGAAACGTAGCCAGGCAATCAAGGCTCCGATTTCCCGGTCATCAAAGAACGCGCGCCATTCCGGCATCGCGTCGCTGATCAGGTTGTGGCGGTCGCGCCCGGTGATGGTCTGCTCGCCCTCTCCGGTGATGATCTTGGTCAGGATGGCATCGCTGCGTGCCCGCACCGTGGTGGTCAGATCGGCCGGGGTGATCTGCATCGACTTCGCGAGCGGCCCATCCCCCTGACCGGACACCCCATGACACAGCTGGCAATAGGAGACATAGAGCCGCCGCCCTTCAAAGGCGGAGGCCGGGTCCGCCAAGGCGGCTTCGACATGCCAGACAATAAGCGACGCAAATGTGGCAAGGGTTTTACAGAGAGTTTTGAAAGGCATTGGCATTGGCGGTCCCCCCGGCGGTCCCTTTGATTGGGATGGCTGATGAGAGGATGCTGCCATGTCGCCCTTTGTTTTCCAAGCCTGCGATGCCGGGGCAGGCGGCCAAGGAATGGTTAACATCAGATGGGTTGGGGCCTCGGGTCTTAGCCAAACACCTCGTCAAAACTGCGCCGCAAGGCCAGGTCCACATCGTCCATCGTGACTGGCAGGCCCAGATCCACGAGGCTGGTGACGCCATGTTCGGTGATACCGCAGGGCACGATGCCGGAAAAATGCTCCAGATCCGGTTCGACATTGATCGAAATGCCGTGAAAGCTGATCCATTTGCGCAGGCGCACGCCGATGGCGGCGATCTTGTCCTCGGGCTTGGTGCCCAAAGCGGTCAGCGGTTTGTCATCGCGCACCACCCAGACCCCGACGCGCCCGTCGCGCTTTTCACCGGTCACATTGAATTCCGCAAGCGTCTTGATCACCCAATCCTCAAGCGCGGCCACGAAGGCGCGCACATCGCGGCCCCGGGCCCCCACATCCAGCATCACATAGGCCACGCGCTGCCCCGGCCCGTGATAGGTGTACTGCCCGCCGCGTTTTGACGGGTAGACCGGAAAGCGATCGGGCGCGACCAGATCCTTGGGGTCCGCAGATGTGCCGGCGGTGTAAAGGGGCGGGTGTTCCAAAAGCCAGATCATTTCGCCCGCTTCGCCGCGCGCCATCGCATCGGCATGGGCCTCCATCCGGGCCACGGCGGCCTCGTAATCAACCAAAGTTTCGGCGGTTTCCCAGATGACGGGCGGCAGGGTGTCAGGTGCTTTCATAAGGTCTCATTTGGCAGCGAATGGGGCGAATGTCAAAAAGGTCACAGAAATTGTGATCCCCGTGCATTTTGCGCTTCACAAGCCCCACCCCCTTCGCTATGTAGCGCCTCACCAAAGCTAGACTTGCGGTCGTGGCGGAATTGGTAGACGCGCAGCGTTGAGGTCGCTGTGAGGTAACACTCGTGTGGGTTCGAGTCCCACCGACCGCACCACTCAAGCCCATTAAAATTAGTAAAAACAAGAACTTAAGGCGAAGGCTTGCGGTTTTATCCACCCTGCCACCCACCCAATTATGTTTGCTGCGCGGCTTTTTGGCAGAGCTAGTTGTGAATTCTGGATTGGTTGGGTCTAGCCAATGCATCCGCCAACTCGCTTGGACGTATCTCACTATATCTCGTCAGGATGATGGCTTGCGCCGCCTTCAATTCTGTGGCGGCGCTTTAAAAGCGTTCTTACGTCTGCGATGGGTTTTCCAATGGGTAAAACCCCTCCTAACTCTTGGTTGACTTTCCACATGGCAAACCCAAGTGTGACACAAGAGCCGCTCTTGGGGGATGTGACTTATTCACACATAACATTGGGCTTTTCAAAGCCAGTGATCGTCCAAGCATTGCTGCCTGTGTTTTTCGCATAAAGCGTATAGTGACATGAGTACGAAGAGACATACCCACCAGTCGTGACAGCTGTGGCGCTTGCATAGTTCCCATAACCGTACGCGTTCACGGTAGTTGTGGCGGGGACCGCATAGGCAGCGTCTCTCCGCCATTGAAAGGCCCGGCGCCCATCAGGTGTGTCAAAGACATTTGTCGGTGGACCATACTTCACCACAACATCAGAAATGTCTTTTCCAACATAGTCTTCCATAATTGCAGATGCGCACCCCGCGAGCCCCAGGAGCGCTGCGCTGATCAACAATCGAACCTTCATAGAATTCCCTTCCACTATCTTTTGCGGGAAGCTACCTCGCTCTACTTTGCCGTGCAACGATTCTACAAGCCTCCCCAATTGTCCCACTCGCACAGAGGTGGTCTAAGGGCTTCGCTCGGGGTTGATTACGCGCTGTGTCCTGCACAATGGCCTCGTGAAGCATGTCAACGGCTCAGCTGTTTTCGTGGATCAGGCTGGAGGCGACCCAGCTAATACCAGTTTTGGCTCTTTCGGAAATGACCGAATATCAAACCACTTAAATGCGGTGCCGTCAGAATTGCGTTTGTCTCCACTGAGGATGCGGCACCCGTTGGTTGCCTGTCTGATCAGTCCCGCCCGAAAAGCATTCAGGTCCAGAAGCCACCATGCCTCAAGGCGTGTTCCATCAGCGCTAGCATGGCCATAGAACATCCAATCACCCTTGCCATTTACAATCTTGGACAACTCGGTTTCACCGCCATATGCGGTTTCTGCACGGATGGTGAATTGGTGAGGATAGCGGCTGGCAAAACCATGTCGGCGGACCCTGGCTGCAATCCGGGTGTCTCTGGCGTCAAACAACAGCAGGTCGGTTGCTTCACGCATATCCAGAAGGTCAGGGGCCTCCCTCATCAGGTGGCCCCCAACGATGCGCTTAATCTCAGGCATGAAGCGGTCAGACCAGCGACGGTTTGTGCTATAACAGTTCAAGCGGCGTCCTGCTTGATCTTTTCGACGGGCCGAGTTTCTGTGTCGATCCGCACGGCCAGATCAAACGCTTTGATGGCAATTTCTTCAAACAGCGCTTCAAGCACAACTTCCAAGTTGCGAATATTCGTAGCGCTGTCACATGCAGCCACCCCGGCTTTTGCCAGATTGCCAATGTGGAGTGCATCACGTTCTGCGTCGTGCCCGGAAAAGCCTTCTCCGTAAATTAGATCAGTCATTTGTTATTCTCCATTCCTTGAGGTGCTAAATGAAAGCTTTGGCTTCGGCCCAAATGCTGGGCTTTTCTCGTTTGTCTGGCAGCATCCACTCGCCGTAGGCGCTGAGCGCGACAACTTTCCTGATGAAATCCTCAGGGCATTGGCAGGGCTCTTTCAGGATCTGCTTTTCGAGGTTCGAGATGACCTCAAGTGCTTTGTCGCCCTCTTCATCCGTCAAGGGGGTTGAGGTTGTACAATCCCAGTTTCTGCTCCATTCTTCGAATAGCATGGCAACTGGCGTCAAAGTGTTTGCTGTTGATGCCGATCCAGGAATGGGCATGGCTGCCGCTGCGGCGACGGTGGCAACGATCAAATCTCTACGTTTCATCAGTCAATCTCCTCAGTTTTGTGCATGTTTTTCAGTAGAAACGGCTCAGAGCGCTGCCAAGTGATCACCGGGGCAAATAGCCAGTTGAGGTTGATCCCCAAGCGCCTCGCCGCGCGGGCGGTCGCCCATTGAAAGCGTGTCATTGCTCAATCTCCTTTCTGAGAGCATTTGTGGGCCACAGTGAGAGCAATTCACAGGTGTATGATGTTATTCCAAAAAAAGGCGTCACGCACTCTCCTTTGGGTCGTCGCCCCTGCGCATCCCGAATGTGGTCAAATTCGATTGCTTCAGGGTGATACATAAAATATGTAAGGCGCAGGAGGTGTTGTGTCAACACATTATGTGTAATATGATACAACTTATGTGGAATATGTTGATTACAAAAGAAATCTCCAAGGCTGCACGTGGGCTTGTCGGGTGGAGCGCCAACAATCTTGCAGTGGCTGCTGGGATTTCACCGGACACAATTCGGTCATTCGAAAGTGGGCGAACCCGTAGCCTGAGCGCGGAAAATCAGGACGCCGTTAAAAAAGCATTGGAGGCGGCAGGCGTCCAGTTCCTTGAAAGCGGTGACGCCGCAACAGGACCGGGTGTGGCGCTGAAGAACTGATGACAGTATCAAAGGGTGCGCTGCTTTAACCCTACCGTTACGCTTGACATGACGTGTTCCCTAATAGCACCTCGCGCCATTTCGCTGAGTTTCGCAAGATCAAACCGCGTGGTCCGCACGAGACTGAAACTGTTCAGCTTACCGGGCGGCCCGCGGCAATCTCGTATACTCTTGCACAGGCTGACGCGATCATTCGTCTGTGGCATGAAAAGTCGAAGAGGAAACCGGTAGAGGTCCGGGCGCTGGCAGAAACCATTTTCAGCCTTGAAGCTGGTGCGCTTAAGGCCCACTGAGTGCGCGACTTGGTGACAAAATTTGTCGGCACTACCCAGCGTGATAGGCCCGAATATTGGGATGGTGTTGAAAAGTAAGGAGAAATGCTTTGAATGATCGTGAGCGGCAGGATCAAATTGATGCGTTCAAGCGAAATTTGGAGGACGCAAAAGAGGCGCACGCCATCCGTCGCGACTTCATCGGCTTTACCAATCAGTCTGCGATTGAATTGACTTCAAGCGCCACGAAAGCCTTTCTCCTGATTAATGGCGGTGCTGCGGTCGCCATGCTAGGTTTTGTCGCAAGCGTCGCGGATGGTTCGGGGGCGGTGAAGCTTGAAATGCCGGACATCGTTGATGCGTTGATGTGGTTTGGGTGGGGTGTGCTGGTGGCTGCCGTGTGCTCTGGGCTGGCTTATTGCGTCATGTTTTTGCAGGGAGCGGTATCTAGCGAGGTAACTTTTACTTGGGAGTTCCTGTACATCGAGGAGCGCCAGGCTTCGAAGTGGTTACTCAGGGTTACTCACCTTGCCCATGTTGCTGCCGTGTTGGCAGGCATCTTATCGCTAGTTTTCTTTAGTTTGGGGCTATTGAGCGTGGCGGAAGCTATCGGCAATTCTAACCCGTAGAGGGGGCTTATGAAGCGAATAGGAGCGAATGAGACGCCCCTTTTCTAGCTTATTGATCGGAAGTTATTGGTTATTGCCTTTTTGGCTAACCCCTTATCACAGTAATTGATGAACGGAGCGTTAACGAATATTGCCCTCCACGTTTGACGTGAGAGGTACTGTTTGCGTCCAATAGGATATGTTCTAAATAAAGAACCTTGTGAAAGGCGATCCCATCATTCTTCGAGACTTGAAATAAATGTTGCGGAAATGGAATCGAATACTTCCACGCCCTCTTTACGAATACGGTTCATTTCAGCTTGAAGTGGAGCTGTTTCGATACCATCTTTTGTGACCTCCAATTTAATGCGTTGTATCTCGACATTGTTCTGGAGAATTACTGCGGTGACATACATGAGTAACCTTTCTTTTCGCCGCTATTGACGCTGAGTGGCTCTGAGATCTTACCTTTGGGTTAGCAAATGCGAGTGAATTTCGAGGTCGCTGGCGAGGTCTTTTGCTTTGTTGTCATGCTCCATGACTTCACCGAGTTGTTTGCGCCATTTTTGCATATACCGCATAAGAGAAAATGTCTGATATGCAATAATCAGAATGGAAAACAACGCCAATGTTTGAGGCTTAAAATCTATCATTCTGAGCCACGAAGTCATGCCATGGGTTTCTGCGAAGGTCATGATTGTAGAGGGATGAATTTCTGCAGAATCTACTTCGGACGCGCCCAATGGAACACTTTCCCAGGCGGAAAACACCGCCAATGTTAAAATAATTGCAAAACCGGCCATTGATAGTAGCAGGACGCGGACGATAGAGCCCTTTAAAAATAGCCTTGATGAGAGTTCTTTGAAGAAACGTCTCGCTCTCAGGTCGTCTCGGATCCCTTCAAGGGTCGCATAGTTATCCCGAATTTTTGTGGCCGACTTTGAGTGCTTATTCTCCAACGCGGCTTCAACTTTATCCCTCATGCCGTTGTCGTCAACGATATGGCTTGCGCGGGCAATCGTCTCGTCCCGAACTCTCTCGAGGCGCGGTACCATGAGGGCATCCACCCCTAATCCGAGCGCAGAAATTGCGAGCCCTAGCGAGCAGAGCTGAGTTACATCACCAAACTGAATGGACATAAAGGAACTCTATGGGTTGGGATAGTCAGATACCAATAGGGGTACTATTTGCGCGATAAAATTCAAACTCTTCACTGAGGTCGCCAGCTATGTCAGCTTGATTAAATGAGAGTTTGGCCTTCGCTAGGCTGTGGTCGGTCTCGAACCGAAAAGCGTGCCCCTTGACCACGCAAAAATGAGAGATCTCATCATCGATACGGTCAGTATTCAACGCAAATAGATGCTCATCACTTTGATTTGCGATGAGCATAGCGAACCTGTTTCCTTCGATATCGAGGTGGGTTGGGTCATCAACGACTGCGGTGATTTTCCCCCCCTGTTGCAAGAGTTTTTCTGCTAGGTTGTAGACTTGTCCGCTGTAGCACTTCGAGTTAAGAGTGCCAGAAGAAATCATGACATCCGCTTTTTCCTCCAAAGCCAACTGGAAGAGCTCCTTGACCACATGTTCAGCATGGAGAAGTGAAAGATTGTCGAGAATGCGTGAAGAGCGCGACTTGCGAGCTTCAGTCACTGAAGTCTCATAGGTCGTATCCTGCTTCACATAAGCCGTTGAATCCGAGACAGCTTCACAATTAGCAGTGGGTCGCATGGTCGCTGAATCCTCCAAGTCTCGTCCAAAAAATACGCCGGTCAAATGCGTGAGGCAGGTAAGTTTCTTATTGTTAGACGACAAAAACGGCATTTTAAGGTTCCCGTCAAGGGAAATTTCTCCACTTAGAGTTGAGGTGGCGCTCGCTGAAAAACAACACGACAACCTTTTGTAGACATGAAAGGTTGAAATCCGGTTTCCACAGCGGGCTTGGCAGATATACGCGAGATCCGAGTATACGGAACTTTTATAATGTTGACAAATTGGCTGCAGCCAAGGCGACCACATTGGACTTGGGGCCAGTCACATAGCGTGCCCATGCTTCCATAGCGACGCGGCGCCGTTCGAGGAGATCCGACCGGCCATAGGCGCGTTCAACCTCACGGCCGATGGTGTGGCCTTGGATTGTTTCGGACGTTCGTTGGGGGTTGGAATAGTTTGCACAAAACGCCAACTACTCCACATCAAGAAGAAGGCTTGGTGATACGGACGTCTTTAACCGGAGGGCGCACGTTGATATTGAAGGTCATTGGTTGCGCTTCGTCGTCATCTTCCCCGCCGGAACCGTTGAACATGCCGAGGTGCTTGCCGAGCTTTTCGAGCGCCGACAGCTTGTCCCAAAAGCGGATCTTGTGAACGTTCTCGTATATCGGCTTGCCGTCGTCGTCGTATTCGCCGGATGGACGCTGCACCACTTGCCTCCGAGCACCATGTTCTAAAGCTGGAACGGAAACCGTGCGGGCGGGCTTCCATTCCCCTGCGCTCCATGTAGCGCGCCATGGTAGCATCAGAAATGACACCCTTGCGCGCACTTGGAAATAGAAACCCATCACGGGCGTGGGGAAGGGCAGCGCGCACGACTGCCTGCGCCTCGGTCGAGAGGGGCACCCAGAATTCTTGCTCCTTACCCTTTTGCGATTTCATGTTCTCGGCCGGGATGATCCAGTTTTCACCTTGAAACTGATCGACATGGGCAAACCGCACTGGTTTGGACCTGGATGCGGTCAGGATCAGCAATCTCAAAGCCAGGTGGGTTACTGTATCGTCATGGAGGCTCTGATAGAACACAGGCACCTCTTTCCACGGAAGGGCCGGAATGTGTTTTGCTATGTGGCGGCTCTTACCAAGAAGCGCCTTGGCTTTCTCGGTCGCCTGAATGTCAACGTCCAAGCCCATCGCGGCGGCGTAGCGGATCACGATGCCCAGCCTATCCATCGCTTTCTTTGCGGTGTCGGATTTAGTGTGCCAGATGGGTTGAAGCGTATTCTTAATGTCGGTCTGATCCAGGTCTTCGATTGGCACCTTACCAAGCTTTGGGAGAACGTGCAGTTCCAGAGGGCTAAACCACCGCCCTGCTTTGCCATCGCCCTTAAGCTCTGCCTTGCGGGCCTCATATGCGGCCTCGGAAATGTGGGATAGGGTGTTGTCGGCTTTGGCGGCTTCTCGTCTCTCGCGTTCACGCTCTTTGATCGGATCTTTACCTTGTCGTGTGATCGAGCGCCATTTTTCGGCCTGTTCGCGAGCTTCCTTGAGAGAGACGCCAGGAATGGAACCCAACCCCATTTCTCTTCGCCTGCCATGAACAGTCACACGCAAGAACCATTGCCCCCCGCCGTCAGCGCGCTTGTGAAACCACAAACCGCCTCCGTCCGAATATTTGCCCGGCGTGGCCGCTTTGACCTTCGTTGCGGTGAGTTTATTGAGTGCTCTCATTTCTATCCACCCCTATATATAGTATGGAATGGGGCGGGATGAAACAGGGTGAGACAACTAAACAGCTTGTTTTGTTGGGAATTATGAAATTCTGATAGGGAATGAAACAGCATGGTACAGTAATTCAATGCCCACCGACCGCACCACTTACTTTCCCCAAAATTCCATGTGATCTGATCGGTTTATACCGAGGCATGACCGATGTATCGACCTCGCACAAATCTGCTTGCCTGACGTCATCTTCAAAAGAACGTTGCCAGATGATCCCCCCCGGTTATTCTGCCCTCATGACAGATAGCGCTGACATCACGTTGCTCACCTCTTTGTTCAATGCTGCAATCCGGGCAGCGGATCCCGAGCGCGCCCTAGCCCGATACCTGCCAGCCCCTCCGAAAGGGCGCACGGTGGTGATCGGGGCGGGCAAAGGGGCCGCGCAGATGGCCGCGGCGTTCGAAAAACTGTGGGATGGGCCGGTCGAGGGCGTGGTGGTCACGCGATATGGGTACGGAGCTGAATCCGACAAGATACGCGTGATGGAAGCCGCCCATCCTGTGCCGGATGAGGCGGGACTGTCGGCCAGCGCCGCCTTGTTTCGGGCGGTGGACGGGCTGAGCGAAGATGATCTGGTCATTGCGCTGATTTGCGGAGGAGGGTCGGCCTTGCTGCCTTCTCCCCCGGACGGAATGACGCTTGCGGATGAGCAAGCCTTGAACACGGCGCTTCTGGCATCCGGCGCGCCGATTTCCGCGATGAATGCGATCCGCAAACATATGTCCGGCATTAAAGGTGGGCGACTGGCCGCGGCCTGTCACCCGGCGAAAGTGATCAGCCTGATCGTCTCGGACGTGCCGGGGGATGATCCGGCGCAGGTGGCGTCTGGCCCAACCGTGCCGGATGACACAGGTCGCAAGGAGGCGCTTGCCGCGATTGATGCCTATGGCATCGACCTGCCGGAACACATTCTGGCTCATATAAAGGACAACGCCGCCCCGAACCCGACCCATGCCGTATTTGTCAATAATGAGGTGCATGTGATTGCCTCTGCCGCCAAGTCGCTGGAGGCCGCAGCCGAACGGGCCGGGACACTTGGTCTGCCAGCGGTGATCCTGTCGGATGCCATCGAAGGGGAAGCGCGTGACATTGGCCGGATGCATGCCGCTATCGCCCGCGAAGTGGCCCAGAAAGACCGCCCTTTTCCAAGCCCGATCGTAATCCTGTCTGGAGGCGAAACCACGGTCACGCTGAAGGGGAAGGGGCGCGGGGGGCGTAATACAGAATTCCTTCTCTCACTTGCGCTGGATTTGGATGGGGTCGAAGGGGTGTCGGCGCTGGCTGCGGACACGGATGGCATCGACGGGTCCGAGGACAATGCCGGTGCCTTTGCGGATGGGGCAACGGTGACCCGGTTGCGGGCAATGGGCAAAGACCCGATGGCAATGCTGTCGCGCAATGATGCCTATTCGGCGTTTGATGCGCTGGGCGATCTGTTCAGCCCCGGCCCCACAGGCACCAATGTCAATGATTTCCGGGCCATCGTGGTACACGCCAAACCGGACTGACGCGTGGATTACCGCCGCAACCAGCCATTCACCTCTTCCACCATCCGGTCCATTCCACGCAGGTTGGAATAGATGCGGATCAGCGGGCGGATGTCCCCGTTATATAGTGTCAGAACCGGACGATAGGTGACACTCCGGTCGCCATCACTATCGCGGCTTTCCTGGCGTTCTATTTTCGCATGATCGATCGAGGAAAGGGGCACGTGGTCTTCGCTGAACCCCATGAAATCGCGTCGCCGAAGTGTGACGAGATCGCCGGGTCGGTCGAAGATCACCTGAACACGGGCGGTGAATTTTACCAAAAACAGCAGTGGGACTAAGGAAAACGCGGCAAAAATCAGACCGGGCCAAGTCTCGTCCAGGATCAGGAAAATGCCAATGCCCAGAAAGGTCACGATCATGAAGATCATGCCGACCCCCATCAGCCAGGGCACATGATCCAGCACCAAAAGATCGGGGGTGTTTTGGGTGACTTTCATGAAAACGCTCCGGCCGGGACGGGATGATCCTAGCCAGAGCGGGGTGTATTGCAAATGTCGTGCGATCAAGCCGCGAGCGCGTCAATCCCTGCTTCGGCATCAGCAAGGCCCGCGTCCCCCGCAGCGCCGATGATTTCGACATTCGTGATGCCCATGAAGCCGAACATCTGCTTCAGGTAAGGCGAGGCGAAATCATAGGGTGACCCCACGGGGACGCCACCTGATGCCAGCAGGACCACAACCCGCTTGTCCCCCAAAAGCCCTTTGGGGCCGTCTTCGGTATAGGTGAAGCTGACGCCCACGCGGGCCAAATGATCAAGCCAGGCCTTGAGGGTTGAGGGGATGGTGAAGTTGTAAATGGGCGATGAGATGACGATGGTGTCGGCGTCCTGAACCTCGGCCAGCAACTTATCCGACAGGGCAAGGGCGGCGTTCTGGTCGTCACTGCGCGCCTCGGGCGGGGTGAAAGTGGCGCCGGTCCAGGTGGCGTCGAGATGCGGCAGGCCCCCCGCCAGGTCACGGGTGGTCACGTCGCCCGACAGGCGGGCCATATAACGGTCAGCCAATTGGCGGGATACAGAGCCTTCGGTACGGGCGGAACTGTCGATGCGCAGGATCTTGGTCATGGGAGGAACCTTTCAGGGATATTTCTGGGTGTCTTCGTGTTGCCCCCAACATGAGGCTTTGCATTTTTGAACTCAATCTGAGATAAACCACATTAATTGTGCGAATGCGCACATTATTACCAACCCGCAGATCAGGGCCAGTTATGGGAGTGCCAGATGGAACATTGGGATGAGGTGCGCACCGCCTATTTCGTGGTGCGCGAAGGGACCGTCAGCGGGGCGGCGGATGTTCTTGGGGTGCACCACGCCACCGTGATCCGCCACATTGATGCGTTGGAAGAGCGGTTGGGGGTGAAGCTTTTCCAACGGCACGCGCGCGGCTATACCCCCACCGAAGCCGGGGCTGATCTGGCGCGGGTGGCGCAAACCACGGATGAACAGTTTTCCCAACTTGGGGGGCGCTTGAAAGGGCAGGGGGAAAGCGTGACCGGCGAATTGGTCGTAACCGCGCTGCCCTCGTTTGCGGAACGTGTGACCCCGGTTCTGGTACAGTTTCAACGCGACCATCCCAATGTGAATGTGCGGTTCCTGACCGATGCTCGCGTGTTCCGCCTGGAATATGGCGAGGCCCATGTGGCCCTGCGCGCAGGCGCTGCACCTCAGGAACCCGACAATGTGGCGCAGCCGTTTTTTACCCTTGATATCGGGCTTTATGCGGCACCTTGTTATGTGGAGCGCTTCGGGCGGCCAACCCTGGACACGCTGGCGGATCATCGCTTTGTGGGCTTTGCCGACATCCGATCGCGCGCGCCCTTTATGCGCTGGCAGGAAAAACACGTGCCCGCAGGTGCCGTGGCCTATCGCGCCACCGATGACCGCGCGCTGGAGGCGGCCGTGCGCGCCGGGGCGGGTCTGGGGTTCATGGCTGTCAGCAATGCGGACGGATTGGTGGAAGTGATGGAGCGGCAGCCGGAATGGCATGCCTCGACCTGGCTGGTGACCCATGTAGATCTGCACCGCTCGGTAAAGGTGCAGGCGGCGTTGGCTGCCTTCAAGCAGGCGGCGCGGGATTGGGCGGCCTCGGAAGAGGGGATCCATCTGCCATGAGCCGGCGTGAAATGTCTGGCCATCTGGTGATGCTGGCGTTTTCCGCTTTGGTGGCGGGGTCCCACGCGCTGGGCGGGTTGGTGGCAGGTGATATGGCCCCCTTGCCACTGATGACGCTGCGGTTTTTGGGGGCGGCTGTGGTGATTGGCGTTCTGGTGCAACTGGGGCCGGGGATTCGCCGAACGGATCTGCAGGCACCCTGGCGCTATCTGCTCGCGGGTGGCGTCTTTGCCGTCTATTTTGTCTTGATGTTTGAAGCCCTGAAAACCGCCCCTCCGGTCAATACCGCGGCGCTGTTTACGCTGGTGCCGATTTTGACCGCCGCGTTTGGTTGGCTGATCATGCGGCAGGTGACGACCGGGCGGATTGGCGCAGCCCTTGCCGTGGGGGCCGTGGGCGCGCTTTGGGTTGTGTTTCGTGGGGATATTGGCGCGCTTATTGCTTTTGATCTGGGCTATGGCGAGGCGGTTTATGTATTGGGTGTGGTGGCGCACGCCATATACATCCCGCTTCTGCAGCGCCTGAACCGGGGCGAGCATGGCTTGGTTTTCACCTTTGGTGTCCTGATGGGGGGAGGGCTGCTGCTTCTGGCCTTGTCCTTTGGGGCCTTGTTGGCGATCGACTGGGCGATGGTGCCGCTGCGGGTCTGGGTGGTTTTGGCCTATCTCGTTGTGTTTTCCACCGCGACCTCCTTTTACTGCCTGCAATTTGCGTCACTCCGTCTGCCCGCGGCCAAGGTGATGGCCTATGGCTATCTGACGCCAAGCTGGGTGATTTTGTGGGAACTGGCACTTGGGCATGGTGGACCGAGCCCTGCCATTCTGCTGGGGATTGTCCTGACAGTCATTGCACTATTGATGCTGTTGCGAGAGGGCAGGGGCGCTTCCGCTCACGCGTCAGCGCGCTAGGCGGGCCTCGCGTTGCTCGGGCGTTTTGTGTTGCGCCGCTTTGCGTCGCGAGAGAGGGGCGCTGCCCCTCGCCGCATGCGCGGCTCACCCCGGGATATTTATGACCAGAAAATAGCGGTATCAGCTTTCAGAGAGTTCGCTTGCAAGGAAGCGTTCGAAATCGTCGAGATTGACCGGTTCGAACTGGCCGAACCCCTGCATCCAGACCGAGGCGCCCTTGAGCGCGTCGGGTTCCAGTTTGCACCACTTGACCCGGCCGCGCTTTTCCTGGCTGATCAGGCCTGCGCGGGTCAGGATGGTCAGGTGTTTCGAGATGGCCGCAAGCGACATGTCGAACGGGGCTGCCACATCCGTGACCGCCATGTCATCTTCCAGAAGCATGGTCAGGATCGACCGCCTTGTGGGATCCCCCAGGGCGGCGAAGACGAAGTCAAGATGTGGGTCGGGCAGGGTGGTCATGCGATTATGCCTATGGGCAAGGGCGCGGATCGTCAACCGATCGGTTGAATTTGCGAAAGTGAAGGAAATAACGGGGTTGACGCCGTTCTGAGATGGGGTGCGAATCCAGTGAATTTGAAAGTTATTGTTTTTCAAGCACTTAAGGCGTCTCATGTTGGCGCTAAACAGCGTTGACTCACTGCCCTTCCCCGCTTAGCAAAGGCGCAACTGTTACCACTGTGCTCATCCAAGGGTGAACCATGTCCAACGATCCTGATCCCGAGCGTCTGAAAGCGCTTGAGGCGCGCCTGAAAAAGGCGAAAGGACCGGAGGAAGAGGAACACAGTGGCGACAAGGGCTATAATCAGGCGCAATATGCCTGGCAGATGGTCATCGAGTTGATTGCCGGTCTTGGGATCGGTTTCGGCATCGGATACGGGTTGGACGCTGTTTTCGGCACAAAACCCTTCATGATGGTGCTGTTCATATTGTTGGGGTTTGCGGCCGGCGTGAAAGTGATGCTTGGCACCGCGGCCCAGATGCAGAAGACACCGGAGGCCGGTCAGGGGGCAAACCCCAAAGCAGGTTCCGAAGAAGAAAAGGGTAAGACAGGTGGCTGATCAAAGCGCAAACAAAGGGTCTGGCGGTCTCGCCAAAATCGCATTCTTCGTCGTGCTGGCGATTGTGATGGTCTCGGGTCTGATCTTTGCGCCGGAGCATGCAGGTCTGGCGATCCACCCGATGGATCAGTTCCAGCTGGCCCCGCTGTTTGGCGGGGACCACATTGGCACCTTTACCGTGACCAACCAGACCTTCTGGATGGCGCTGACCGTGCTGGTCATCATCCTTCTTTTGGTGGTTGGCACCGCGGGCGGCAAGGAAATCCCGGGCCGCATTCAATCGGTGGCCGAGCTGGCCTATGGTTTTGTGTACAAGATGGTTGAAGACGTGGCTGGCAAAGACGCCGTCAAGTTCTTCCCCGGTATTATGACGCTCTTCATGTTCATCGTTGTGGCGAACTTCCTGGGTCTGATCCCCTATTCGTTCACCGCGACCTCGCATATCGCCGTGACCGCGGTGCTGGCAATGATCGTGTTCGTCTTCGTGACCGTTCTGGGTTTCGTGAAAAACGGCGCCGGGTTCCTGGGCCTGTTCTGGGTCTCGTCGGCCCCGCTGGCGCTGCGCCCGATCCTGGCCGTGATCGAACTGATCTCTTACTTCGTGCGCCCGGTCAGCCATTCCATTCGTTTGGCTGGTAACGTGATGGCCGGCCACGCGGTGATCAAAGTGTTTGCAGGCTTTGCCGCAGCACTGGGCCTGTTTGGCTTCTTCCCGATCTTCGCAATCGCAGCGGTTTACGCGCTGGAAGTGCTCGTGGCCTTTATCCAGGCCTACGTGTTCACCATCCTGACCTGCGTATACCTGAAAGACGCTCTGCATCCGTCGCACTAAGGCGACGGGCGCAGCCCGCAAACACACCTAATTCAAAGCATTCCAACGTAAGGAGAAACGAAAATGGAAGGCAATATCGCTCAAATGGGTCAATTCATCGGTGCAGGTCTGGCAGCTATCGGTTCAGGTGCCGCCGCTATCGGTGTGGGCCACGTTGCTGGTAACTTCCTGGCCGGTGCTCTGCGCAACCCGTCGGCTGCTGCCGCACAGACCGCCACCCTCTTCATCGGTATCGCATTTGCAGAAGCACTGGGCATCTTCTCGTTCCTGGTTGCTCTGCTCCTGATGTTCGCCGTCTAAGACCTGAACCATCCTTACGCCGGGGTGGGTCATGACCTGACCCACCCTAAGTAACTCGGTTCCAGGAGAGAAGACATGGCAAGTAACACACATACCACGGATGCTGCACACGGCGCTGCCGAAGCTGCAGGCATGCCGCAGCTGGATTTCTCGACCTTCGGGAACCAGATCTTCTGGCTCGTGGTGACGCTGGTCGTGATCTACTTCGTGCTCTCGAAGATTGCCCTTCCCCGTATCGAAGGCATTCTTCAGTCGCGTCAAACCCGGATCACCAACTATCTGTCCACTGCCGAAGAGATGAAGCAGAAAGCCGTCGAGGCCGAAGCTGCATACAATCAGGCGCTGGCGGATGCCCGCATTGAGGCCAACAAGATCGTGGCCGAAGCGCGTGCTGAAATTCAGGCTGAGGTGGATGCCGCCGCTGCCAAGGCAGATGCCGAGATCGCTGCAAAGGCCGCTGAAAGCGAAGCTGCCATTGCCGAGATCCGCGCCGGTGCCGTGGACAGCGTCAAGGCTGTGGCCAAAGATGCTGCCAAGGAAATCATTGGCGCGTTGGGTCACAAGGCAGATGCCAAAACCGTGACCGCGGCTGTGACCGCTCGGATGAAAGGGTAAGGACATGATGAAACGCGTTCTCTCCCCGATCGCCCTGATTGCTGCCCAACCGGCCTTTGCCGCGGGTGGTGGGCTGGACCTGTCGAACACCAACCTGGTTGTTTTGATGGCGTTCCTCCTTTTTGTAACCTTCCTGGGTTACATGGGCGTTCACAAATTGCTGGGGGGCAAGCTCGACGAGCGGGCCGAAACCATCAAGTCCGAGATCGAAGAGGCCCAGAAGCTTGCGGATGAAGCGCGCGAGGTTCTCGCGTCTTATGAGCGCAAGCAGAAGGAAGTGGCTGAACAGGCAGAGCGCATCGTCGCCCATGCCAAGGAAGAAGCCGCCAATGCCGCTGAGCTGGCAAAGGAAGATCTGAAAGCTTCGATTGCGCGCCGTCTGGCCGCCGCCGAAGATCAGATCGCATCGGCCGAAGCCTCTGCCGTCAAGGAAGTGCGCGACAGCGCGGTTTCCGTGGCGATTGGTGCTGCTCAGGACGTGATCGCCAAGCAGATGACCGCGACCGACGGCAACAAGCTGATCGACGCCGCCATCAAGGATGTGGAAGCCAAGCTTCACTAAGCCTTGAGGATAAGAGATTGAAAAGCCCGGCCCAGGTGGTCGGGTTTTTTGTTTGATCAGGGGCGTTCTCCCGCGCCTTTTCTCCCTTCGGTCGACAGGCTTGGGCGTGGCTCACTTCGTGAGCCTTAGGGGCGCTGCCCCTCGGACTTCGTCCTCACCCCGGGATATTTATGTCCAGAAAATGAGGAGGGAGTGGACAGGCCGCACTACGCCTGACCTTCTTCATGCATCAGGCGTTGTTTGGCGATTTCCTCGTTGCGTTCGGCCCGACGAAAATCAGCATAGGCCCCGCGCACAAAATCCAAATGGGCTTCTACGGCGGCGCGGGCGCGGGCGGGATCTCGGGCTTGCAGGGCGTCATTGATATCGCGGTGTTGATTGAGCAGGTCCATGCGCGTGTTGTACATCTGCACGACAACCTGTCGGTTGTAGAACACACCGCGTTTGAGCAGGTCGAACATCGCCCGCATCACATGCACGATCATCACATTGTGGCTGGCTTCGACAATGGCCGAATGAAAATTTGCATCCAGATCTGCGCCTTTGCCCACCGGCGCGGCCTCCATCTTGCGAAAGATGCTGTCGATCACCTTGAGGTCGGTGTCAGAGGCCAGTCGTGCGGCACGTTCTGCGGCCAGCCCTTCGAGGTCACGCCGAAAGTCGATATAGTCATAAACCGCTTCGTCATGGCGCCCCAACAGCCCGGTGAGCGCCGGGGAAAAGGAACTGTCGAGATCTTCAGACACGAAGATCCCGGACCCGGCGCGGCTTTCCAGCAGGCCAAGTTCTTGCAATTCAGCCACCGCTTCGCGAAGCGAGGGGCGCGACACGCCCATGCGGTCTGACAGGTCCCGTTCCGACGGCAATCGTTCGCCGGGGCGTAGCACACCGCGCAGGATCAGAAGCTCGATCTGATCCACCACGGATTTTGACAGTTTGCCGGCGTTGATTTTCTGAAACGGCATGATGCCCCTCTCATGACTGGTCAAAAGATATGACCACATGCGCTGCATGGGCTCAAGTGCAATTGCGGGTCAAAGGCGCTACAAGATCGCAAGGCAAATGGTGTAAACAAGGTTGAGCTGTGATGAGCAAGCTGAGGGTATGGGGACTGTGTGGGTTGGTGATTTTGGCCATTGGGGCTTCAAACGCATCAACCTATTGGCATACCAGGGAAAAGTGGAGAGAGCTCGGGCGGATGTCCGGCGTGACAGAAGGGCTGGCCGAAGCGATGAAACAGCTTTGCAAACTAGAGTCCCCGGGCCCTTACGATGAAAGCGCCGAAGCTTCGATTGCTGTGAAAGCCGAAGTTGTGACGTTGAAGCGGAAAAATGGTCTTGTCGAAATTCGCTGCAACTAAAGCGTTTCGGTTTTAACCAGAGACAGGGGAAAACCGAAATGCAGTCACGATACCAAAAACCTGGGCGTTTCAGAACAAACAAGCCTCTCACGTTTATCCCGAAACGCTTTTAGGTGAGTGAAAGGCTAACGTTGGTTTGAAATCCCACGTTGCGCTGTCTCTTTTTCTGAAGATATGGCATCGCCGATTTGTCAATAAAAAGGCCGGGGCGCGTGAACGTCCCGGCCTTTCATGACACCTGGTTGGAAATTCAGGTCAGGTATAGGGGCGGATGATGATTTCCACCCGACGGTTTTGCTGGCGGCCTGCATCGGTCAGGTTTGAAGCAATAGGGGCATCTTCGCCACGACCCACGGTGACCACGCGCGAGCTGGGCACACCGTTTTCAAACAGAACCGAGGCCACCGAGGCCGCACGGCGGCGCGACAGCGAAAGGTTATAGTCAGCGTCGCCCACATTGTCGGTGTGGCCGATGACTTCAACGGCCGAGTTCGGGTAGTTCAGCAGGTTGCGCGACAGGGCGCCAAGATCGCTGCGCAGGCCGGGGTTGACCGTTGCGCTGTCGGTGGCGAACAGGATGTCTTGCGGCATGGTCACCACCAGGCTGTCGCCGGTGTTCACGATGCGCACCTGGTCATTGGCCATCGAGGCTTCAAGCTCGCGCGCTTGTTTGTCGAGATGCGAGCCGATCGCACCACCGACGCCAGCGCCGATTGCGGCACCCAGGGCTGCGCTGCCCAGTTTGTTATCATCGCCGCTGATTGCGCCAATGATCCCGCCAAGCGCCGCTCCGGTCACGGCACCGTTTTTGGTGCGCGGGCCAAGTTCGCCGGTGGGCGAGGTACATGCGGTGATCGAAAGGGCACCGATGGTGCCGAGAATCAGAAGGGGTTTGGTTTGGAACATCTCTGCCGTCCTCAAAATGTTACGTTGTGATTTTCCTAACATCTTGGGGCATTGTTATCGAATAACAAGGGGGAGAATGCGCGACAGATCGCCATTCTACAACGTCGGGACGCGCCGTTTATCCCGCCATGATCCCCGGGGTCGCGGTTTGCTGTGTCCGGGCGCTTTCCAGATCCGCCGTTTCCCAGGCCAGAAGTGCCCGTTTGACCGGCAACCCCCAGTGATATCCGCCCAAAGCGCCGGATTTGCGCAAGGCGCGGTGGCAGGGAATCAGCCAGCTGACGGGATTGCGGCCAATTGCCGTGCCCACCGCGCGCACGGCGCGTGGGTTGCCTACGGCCTCGGCAATCTCGGAATAGGTCGAAACATGACCCGAAGGGATCTGTAACAAGGCTTCCCATACCTTGATCTGCAAGGGGGAACCGATCAGGTGCAACGGTGTTTTGCCTTGGTCGCCCGGTGCCATGTCATAGGCCGCGAGCACCCAGGGGCGCAGGAACATGGGATCTTCGATATAGGTTGCCTTGGGCCAGCGCGAGGTGAGATCCAGCAGGGCGACCTCTGTCCCGGTTTCCTCGGCAAAGCCGATGCCGCAGATCCCCTTTTCGGTGCCCATGACCAATGACGGTCCAAAGGGGCTGTCAAACCACCCCCAATAAATCGTCAGCCCTTCGCCCTTGCGGGCATATTCACCGGGGCTCATCGCTTCCCAGCGCAGAAAGAGGTCATGCAGCCGCCCTTGCCCCGACAGGCCCACGGAATGGGTGGTCGAGAGTGTGGTGTGGCGGTCGCGCAGAAGTGTCTTGGCATGGCCGAGCGTGAGAAACTGTTGATACCGCTTGGGGGACACCCCGACAAAGCGCGAAAATACCCGCTGAAAATGCGCGGGCGACAATCCAATCCGCGTGGCAAGCTCGTCCAGCGACAGGGTGCTGTCGGCGGCGTCGATTTCCTCGATCGCGCGGCCGATGATCTTGTAGTGATAGCTGTCTTCCGTCGCGGTCATGGCACGTCCTTTCCCCCCCAAGATGGCGCAATCCGTGCGTCGGTGCGACCCGAATGTTGCGCTTTTGACATTGTGTTGGCGGGCAGGCCGCAGAACAGTCTTGTGTCACAAGGGGCGGGCGGGCATACCGCCCCTATGACAAAACGTGCCACAAAACAGATGAGCTATCACCAGATCCGCGAGGTGTTTCGCCGGTTTCACGCCGCAGAACCCGAGCCGAAGGGCGAGTTGGATCACACCAACGCCTATACGCTGGTGGTGGCGGTGGCCCTGTCGGCGCAGGCAACGGATGTGGGGGTGAACAAGGCCACCCGCGATCTGTTTCCCATCGCCGACACGCCGCAAAAGATGCTGGATCTGGGCGAAGAGGGTCTGATCGAACATATCAAGACGATCGGCCTTTATCGCCAGAAGGCGAAGAACGTGATCAAGCTGTCGCGCATTCTGGTCGAGGACTATGGTGGCGAGGTGCCCTCATCCCGCGCGGCGCTGGAAAGCCTGCCCGGTGTGGGCCGCAAGACCGCCAACGTGGTGTTGAATATGTGGTGGAACGTGCCGACACAGGCGGTGGACACGCATATCTTTCGCATCGGCAACCGGACCGGGATCTGCCCCGGCAAAGATGTGGTCGCCGTCGAGCGCGCCATCGAAGACAATATCCCCGCTGAATATCTGCAACACGCGCATCACTGGCTGATCCTGCATGGTCGCTATGTCTGCAAGGCGCGCAAACCCATGTGCGGCAATTGCCTGATCCGCGACATCTGCCCCTTTGAGGAAAAGAATCTATGACAAAAACCTACAAGGTTGTCGGCATCGGCAACGCGATTGTCGATGTGCTGACCACGGCCGATGACACGTTTCTGGAACTGATGGGCATTGAGAAAGGCATCATGCAACTGGTTGAAAAAGACCGGGCAGAGGTGCTGTACGGGGCGATGGAAAACCGCAAACAGGCGGCGGGGGGCTCGGTCGCGAACACGCTGGCCGGGATCGGCAATCTGGGCTTGAAGACTGGATTTGTGGGCCGTGTGCACGATGATGCGCTGGGCCATTTCTATGCCGACGCAATGGAGATGGACGGCACCCGGTTTGTAAACCCGCCGGTGCCAGGCGGCGAGCTGCCCACCTCGCGGTCAATGATCTTTGTGTCGCCCGATGGCGAGCGGTCGATGAACACCTATCTGGGCATTTCGGCCGAACTTGGCCCCGACGATGTGGATCCGGATGTCGCCGCAGATGCCGAGATTGTGTTTCTGGAAGGGTATCTCTTCGACAAGGACAAAGGCAAAGACGCCTTTATCGCCATGGCGCGGGCCTGTCGCGGGGCAGGGGGCAAGGCCGGGATCGCCATCTCTGACCCGTTCTGCGTGGAACGCCACCGCACCGATTTCCTGATGCTGATCGAACACGAATTGGATTACGTGATCGGCAATGAAGACGAGATCAAATCTCTGTTTGAAACAGATGATCTGGAAGAGGCCTTGGCGAAGACCTCTGCAATTTGCCCGTTGGTGGCCTGCACCCGGTCGGGCGATGGGGTAACCATCCTCCAGAACGGCGCGCGTGTGGACGTGCCGGTGGACGAGATCACTCCGGTGGATGCCACCGGGGCAGGTGACGGGTTTGCCGCCGGGTTCCTCTACGGGCTCGCAACGGGCGCGGACATTCGCAGCTGTGGCGAGATGGGCTGTGCGGTGGCCGGTGAAGTGATCCGCCACATGGGGCCGCGCGCAGACCGTAATCTGCTGGCGCTTTTGCGCGATCAGGGGCTGGTGTAACGTCAGCGCATCGGTTGGGCCGGATGAGGTGAGACCTGCAGTCCCCTGCAGCCTATGCGGCGCCCCTTACTGGCCATCCCGTGCGGTGGCCCGCGCGTAGACCAGAATGGTCGCCAGAATCACGCCACCGCCGACAAAGCTCGCCAGGGCAGGGATTTCAGCAAAGAAAGCGAAGGCCAGCAGCGGGGCAAGCGCGGCCTCGATCATCAGGATCATGCCGACTTCTGGTGCTGTGATGTAGCGTATCGCGACACGGGGCAGCACCCTGCCAAAAGGTGCGGTGAACAGACCCATGATGCCCATGATAACCCATGTGTTGACGCTGTAGCCGGATGGGGTGGCGAGAAAGGCCATGGTCACGGCGAGAAAAAAGCCGCCCATCCCCACGCTGGCCATACGGCTCATGTCGGGGAATTTGCGCACGAGGGTTTGGTTCAGCGACACGAAGATCACGGCTGATAACGCCAGCGCATCCCCGACAATATGGACGCTGCCAAGCGACCCCCATGCGACGATGGCGACCCCCAGCATGGCAAAGGAAATCGCGATCAAGGTGCTGCGTTTGGTGACTTCACCCAGGAAGATCCAGCAGAAAAATGCCGTCATCGCCGGGATGATGCTGAGGATCAGGAAGGTGTTTGCAACGGTGGTCAGCTTGATGCTGAAGACCAGTGATGTGGCGCTGCCCAGCATCAAAAGCCCTGACAGGATCATTGGCCAGCCACTGGCACGCAGCGCGCCGATCAGGCCGCGCGGGTCAATCCACTGGATGAACAGCGGCATCGAAATGGTGGTGAACAGGCCAAAAAGGAAGGCGGTATCAAACCCGCTGACACCCGAGAAGCGGATGAAAATCGGATCAAGGCTCATCAGAAAAGCCCCCAGGAGGGCGATGAGCACCCCGGAGAGGCGGGGATCTTTTTGTATCGAGGTTTGAAAAAGGGAGGTCATGTGTCGCGCCTTTAAGAATCATACTCGCGGGTATGATTTATGTGGGTCTTGCACGCCTGTCAATTAAATCATACTTTCTGGTATGATTTGACCGCAGCCCCTTGGGGGACCAAACAGCCATGGCCAAACTGGCAGAAAGAAAAGCAGAGAAGCGCCGCCTGATCCTGGTGGCTGCAGAAGAGGTGTTCCTGTCCGAAGGCTATCTGCGCGCCAATATGAACCGGATCGCCGAACTGGCCGGGGTCACCAAGCAGACGGTCTATCGCTATTTCCCCTCAAAAACCGAGCTGTTCCGCGCCACTTTGGAACAGATGGGCACGCAGACCCATGCGGATCTTTTCGCCCCGCTGGATCTGCCAGACACGCGGCAGGCGCTGACCGAATTCGCCATCGGCTTTATGCGCGCGCACATGAGCGAAAGCCATCTTGCGACGCAGCGCCTTTTGATTGCCGAAGCCGGGCAAGCGCCTGAAATGGTGTCGGTGTTCTTTGCCGTGGGGCCGGGGGGGACCCAGGATCGACTGAAACGCTTTTTTGTGGAGCGTCTTGGGGTGGCCGACCCAGACATGCCGCTGCGCCTGTGGTTTGCCATGCTTCTGTCACCGCGAAATGACGCGCTTTTGCATCGTGGCAGGTTGGATGAGACGGGCATCGTTGCGCTGGCCGAAGCGTCGGTCGAGATGTTGTGCGCGGGCATTGGGGCTTTGCCGAAATAAAAACGGCCCGCGAAATATCGGGGCCGTTTCTGATGATCGGGGTGGGGGGAGTTATTCGGTATCCACCACGTCAAAATCATGAGTGACCTTGGCAACCGCCGCCATCATCGCTGAGGCCGAGCAATATTTGTCGACCGACAGATCAATCGCCCGCTTTACCTTGTCAGCGCTGATACCACGGCCTTTCACGATGAAATGCAGGTGGATCCTGGTGAACACCTTCGGGTGGTCCTCAGCGCGGTCTGCGTCAACCTCGACCAACACATCATCCAGTTTCTGGCGCTGTTTTTCCAGGATCGACACCACGTCATAGGCCGAACAACCGGCGGTGCCCAGAAGCAGCAGCTCCATGGCGCTGGGCCCTGGCGTGTCGCCGTCTTCGTGTTTGGCGCCAAAGACGATGTTATGGCCTGTGCCGGATGTGCCAACAAAGGTACGGGCCTCGGCCCATTTCACGCGCGCTTTCATGAGGGTCTCACTCCAATATTGCCCCGCCCAACAGCCAGGGATCATTCACCAAGTTTGGCGTGTACCTCATCCAGGTCAATCTCGCCAATGGGCATCTTGTTGCCCGGATTTTCGAAGTCGTATTTGAACAGGTTGAAATCGCGTTTGTAGATTTCATAGACCAGATGCATCGACAGATCGTCGAAGTAATCCTCAACCGGGTGGGCACGTTTCGGCCCGTGCCCTTCGCTTTCGTTAAAGCGCGGGATCTCGGCCAGGTCGACCTTGTGCGGTGTCTCGATATGGTCCAGCACCTCTTGCATCCCGTCATTGAACTGTTCGGTCCAGAAGATCTTGTCGTAGGTGCCGCCATTGTGGATGAAGGTCGACACATGGCCCGACATCGCGGACCAGTGAATGTCCGGGTCCATCGGGCGGCGCCAACGGATGGTGTCGCGGGCAAACAGCAGAAAGCGGCGGAAGGATTTGATCTGGTCAAAGTCAAATTCATCTTCCGGGCTGCCCACCTCGATCCCGTATTTCTGGATCAGCAGCGGCACGAGGTTGCCGCGATAGCGTTTGCCATTGCGCTGAATGCCACAGATCTTGTCAAAAAAGCTCGACAGGATGCGAGTGTAAGGGTTGCGCACACAGGTGAAGGCATAGCTTTTATGCGAGGTCACATTGTCGGTGATCAACGGCTGCGACTGTTCTTGCGACCATTTGTGAAGGCGATCTTTGCTGTCGTGAATGTCGCCGTCAAAAAATTCACCATGATCAGAATAGAACATGATCTGGCCAATGGTCGAACAGGCGCATTTTGGCACCACCCGATACACCACGCTTTCACTTTCCGTCATCCAGGTGCCGGGAAATCCCATATGCTTCTGCCTCCTACCGATCATTTGCGCAGCCCTTGCGAGCCTTTTACGCCTGCGTAACGTTTCTCTTTTCAATATGCGCAGAAAAAAGCAAAGAAACTCTGTTTATTCAATGGTTCTTCACGTTATCTATGGCAACAATGTCGCTGAATACGAGGGATTGGTTCCGTAAATGGCAAAAATTGCCTTCATTTTGTTGTGTCACAAGGACCCCGATGCGATCATCAACCAGGCCACGCGGTTGACGGCGGCCGGGGATTGCATGGCGATTCACTTCGATGCGCGTTCCAAGCCTGAGCATTTTCAGAAAATTCGTGATGCGTTGAAAGACAACCCCAATGTGACCTTTGCCCGTAAGCGGATCAAATGCGGCTGGGGGGCGTGGTCGCTGGTGCAGGCCACGCTTTATGCGGTGGAAGCGGCGGTTGAGGCCTTCCCGCGGGCCACCCATTTCTACATGGTGTCCGGCGATTGCATGGCGATCAAATCTGCCGAATACGCCCATGATTTCCTTGACCGTCATGACATGGATTACATCGAAAGCTTCGACTATTTCGGCAGCGACTGGATCAAGACCGGCATGAAGGAAGAGCGGCTGATCTATCGCCATTTCTTCAATGAACGCACACAGCCCAGGTTGTTTTACACAAGCTTCAACTTGCAAAAACGACTTGGCCTGACGCGCGACATTCCCCATGATATTCAGGTGCAGATCGGCAGCCAATGGTGGTGCCTGCGCCGCCGCACCATTGAATGGATCCTCGAATTCACCCGCAAGCGCAAAGATGTGATGCGCTTTTTCCGCACCACCTGGATCCCGGATGAAACCTTTTTCCAGACCCTTGTGCGCCATATCGTACCGGACAAGGAAATCCAGACCCGCACGCTGACTTTCCTGATGTTCACCGATTACGGGATGCCGGTGACGTTTTACAATGACCACTACGATCTGTTGCTCAGTCAGGATTTTCTGTTTGCCCGCAAGATCAGCCCAGAAGCCCATGTTCTGAAACGTCGGCTGGGCGATCTTTATGCCGCCGAGGGGGTCGAGTTTCAGATCTCGAACGAAGGCCGGTCCCTGTTCAAATTCCTCACCGGGCGCGGCCGGGTTGGGCAACGGTTTGCGCCGCGGTTTTGGGAGCAGGAAAGCACCCTGGGTCGCGAACGTGAACTGCTGATCGTGGTGGCCAAGAAATGGCATGTGGGCAAACGGGTGGCCGACCGGATCCGCCAGGTCACCAATATCCCGATGATCGACTATTTGTTTGACGAAGAAAGCTGCCCGATGCCCGACCTTGGCGGCATCCAGTCGAAACTTGGCAAACGCACCCGCCACCGCCGGGCCCTGATGCGGATGCTGTTTGACTATTACGACACCGACCGGCTGATCATCTGCATGGATCCTGGCAATATCGACCTTTTGCGGGATTTCTTCTCGGATCGCTCACAGACCAAACTGCTTGAGGTCGAGAACCAGTTTTCGGATGACTACCTGTTGGGGCACGCCATGCGGATCGGGCTGGCGGGGGAAAACACGCCTCAGGAAACCATCGATCGCCTTTTGCCCACCATCCGGTCAGATGTGATGAATGAGGCGGATGCCATTCGCGATGAGGGGTTCGACGGCTATTTTCGGATCAGCGAAAACGGCACCCATGAAACAAACACCCGCGCCCTTGCACGTTTCCTCACGATCCCCGAAGATCGCGCCAAAGAGATCGTCGAAACAGACCACCTGTTTGCCGACTGACCCCACATCATTGACCCAAGATGCAGGAGCGCCCAATGGCCTATACCTATGACGACCAGAACATCTTCGCCAAAATCCTGCGCGGCGAGATCCCCAATGACACTGTGCTGGAGACCGAGCATGCGCTTGCGTTTCGTGATATCACGCCCCAGGCCCCGCATCATGTGCTGGTGATCCCCAAGGGCCCTTACGTAAATGCCGACCATTTCGCGAATGATGCCAGTGATGCGGAAATCATCGGCTACACCCGCGCCATCGGCGACGTGTGCAAACTGCTGAACATCACACCGGGTGAGCAAGGGGACGGATATCGCGTCATCGCCAATTCCGGCGCGCACGGCGTGCAGGAAGTGCCGCACTACCATACCCATATCCTTGGCGGTCGCCCGCTGGGCCGGATGCTCGGCCGCGTTCAGGGCTGAGTGCATTTTCTGGTCATAAATATCCTCGGGTGAGGACGCGCTTGAAAAGCGGGTCCGAGGGGCGACGCCCCTCAGGCTCAAACCCGGGGTTTGAGCCACCCCCAACGAAAACGGATCGCCAGATCCGCTTTTCGGCGGGAGAAACCCGCTTCCCCCTTGCCGCCACGCGCCTGATCACTATCATGCCGGCAACATATTCTATGAGGTGAGCCATGAGCCAAACTGCACCGGAAACCAAGATCGTTGACAGCTACAAAGTGGCCTGTGATGGCGGCGAAGGCGCGCTGGGCCACCCGCGCGTCTATCTGCAGATCCCCCATGAACATGGCTGGGTGGAATGCCCCTATTGTGACTGCAAGTTTGTCCATAAGGATCACCAGGAAAAAGCCGGAGACGCAGCAGCCTGATTGGCTGTTTCTGGCTTGAAAACCACGGTCGCGGGCAGGCGCTTCGCGGCCGTTTTTTATCCCCGGGGATCATGATGGATTAAACCGGGGCACAAGGATTAAAGGACGCGCGACATGACCACCGATACACCTGCCTTCGGCAAAGGCTGTCACCTGCATCTGGTGGATGGCTCCGCCTTTATCTTCCGCGCCTATCACGCCCTGCCGCCGCTGACGCGCAAATCCGACGGGTTGCCCATCGGTGCGGTCTCCGGGTTTTGCAACATGCTCTTCAAGTTCATCGAGGACCAGACCGGGCCTGATGCGCCAACCCATGTGGCGGTGATCTTTGACCATAAAGGCAAGACCTTCCGCAGCGATATCTACCCGGACTACAAGGCCAACCGCCCCCCCGCGCCCGAAGATCTGGTGCCGCAGTTCCCGCTGACCCGCGACGCCACCCGCGCCTTTAACATCTCCTGTATCGAGGTGGCAGGCTTCGAAGCTGATGACATCATCGCCACCCTTGCCCGCCGCGCCAATGACGCCGGGGGGCGGGTGACCATCCTGTCGTCTGACAAAGACCTGATGCAGCTTGTGGGCGGTGGCGTGGAAATGCTTGATCCCATGAAAAACAAGCGCATTGGCGTAGAAGGCGTGGAAGAGAAATTTGGCGTCGGCCCTGATCGCGTGGTCGACGTGCAGGCGCTCGCCGGGGACAGTGTTGACAATGTGCCGGGTGCGCCGGGCATTGGCCTGAAAACGGCGGCGCTTTTGATCAACGAATATGGCGACCTCGACAACCTTCTGTCCCGCGCCGAGGAAATCAAACAGCCCAAGCGCCGCCAGACCCTGATTGAAAAGGCGGACCAGATCCGCATCTCGCGCCAGTTGGTCAAGCTCGACGACCAGATGGATCTGGACCTGGATCTGGCGGAATTCGAACTGAAGGACCCGATCCCCGAAACGCTTTTGTCTTTCCTCGCGGAAATGGAGTTTCGCACGCTGACCAACCGGGTCGCGGGCAAGCTTGGCGTAGACGCGCCCGAGATCAAACAGCCCGAAGGCACACCCGATGTAGCCACCCCCGAGGCGCCCGAGATCGACCCCGAGAAATATGAATGGGTCAAGGATGCGGCAGGTTTGGGCAAATGGGTGCAGGCCATCCGCGAACGCGGCTACGTCGCCATCGACACGGAAACCACGGGCCTGGATGAAATGCGCGTCGACCTTGTTGGCATTTCGCTTTGCGTAGACCCGGGACAGGCCTGTTATATCCCGCTCGCTCACAAGACCGCAGCCAGTGATGACCTGTTCGGCGGTGATGATCTGGCGGGTGGGCAAATGGACCGGGACGAGGCGCTGGCGATCCTGAAACCGGTGCTCGCGGATCCGGCGGTTCTGAAAATCGGCCAGAATATGAAATATGACGCCAAGATCTTTGCGCGCTATGGGCTCGATGTGGCGCCGATTGATGACACGATGCTGATGTCCTACGCGCAAAATGCCGGGCGGCACAATCACGGCATGGATGTGCTGTCCGAGCGTTACCTTGACCACAAGCCGATCTCGATCAAGACACTGCTGGGCACCGGCAAATCCGCGATCACCTTTGACCGGGTGCCGATTGAGGACGCGGTGAAATATGCCGCCGAAGATGCGGACATCACCCTGCGGCTGTGGCAGATCCTGAAGCCCGGCCTGCACCGGGCGGGCGTGACGCGCGTGTATGAACGCCTCGAACGCCCGCTGGTGCCGGTGCTGGCTGAGATGGAGATGACGGGCATTCAGGTGGACCGCGATGTGCTCTCGCGCATGTCCAACGCGTTTGCGCAAAAAATGGCGGGGCTTGAGGCGGAGCTGCATGACATCGCGGGCCGCGCATTTAACGTGCAAAGCCCGGCCCAGGTGGGGGAAATCCTGTTTGGCGAGATGGAGCTGCCGGGCGGCAAGAAAACCAAGACCGGGCAATGGTCGACGCCCGCTGACGCGCTCGAGGATCTGGCGACCGAACATCCCTTCGCTGCGCGGGTTCTGGATTATCGCCAGCTGCAAAAGCTGAAATCCACTTATACCGACGCGCTGCAGGACCACATTCACCCGGACACGGGTCGCGTGCACACCTCTTACGTGATCACCGGCGCCAACACCGGACGCCTTGCCTCTAAAGATCCCAATCTTCAGAACATTCCCGTGCGCACCGAGGAAGGCCGCCGCATCCGCGAAGCTTTTGTCGCCCCCGAAGGCAAGAAGCTGATCAGCCTCGATTATAGCCAGATCGAGCTGCGTATTCTGGCGCATATGGCGGATATTGACGCGCTGAAACAGGCCTTCCGCGAGGGGCAGGACATCCACGCGATGACCGCGTCGGAAATGTTTGATGTGCCGCTGGATCAGATGACGCCCGACATTCGCCGTCAGGCCAAGGCGATCAACTTTGGTGTGATCTACGGCATTTCGGGCTTTGGCCTGGCGCGCAACCTGCGCATTCCTCGCTCTGAAGCGCAGGGGTTCATCGACCGCTATTTTGAACGCTTCCCGGGCATTCGCAAATATATGGATGAAACGGTGGAATTTGCGAAGGAACACAAGCGGGTGGAAACTCTGTTTGGCCGTCAGATCCACACGCCGGAAATCGGCGCCAAAGGCCCGCAGGCGGGCTTTGCCAAACGCGCCGCGATCAACGCCCCCATTCAGGGCACCGCCGCCGACATTATCCGCCGCGCGATGATCCGTATGCCGGACGCGATTGCGAAACTGCCCGCCAGGATGCTGTTGCAGGTGCATGACGAATTGATCTTCGAGGTGGACGCCGCCGCCGTGGATGAGGTGATCGGCGTGGTGCGCGAGGTGATGGAAAGCGCGTCTGAACCCGCCATCAAGCTCGACGTGCCGCTGGTTGTGGATGCGGGTGTTGGCATGAACTGGGCCGAGGCGCATTAAGGGGAAAGGTATGAGGGGGCAAGGCAAGGGGCGGAACCGGGAAGGGGGCCCTCTGCTGACGCATCGGGCCGCTTTTGGTGGCCTCGCTTTGCTCGGTGAATTTCTGGCCTCCGGCGGGGATATTTCGAGACCAAAGATAGGATCACACGCGTCCATCTTTGGTCCTGAAATATCCCGGGGTGAGCCTTGAAAAGGCGAGGGGCCGCGCCCCTCCTGCCATGGTCTATGTCTTGCAGGCCTCCGCTTCCATCTTTGCGTAAAAAGCAGGGAGCGATTTATCACGCTCTTCGCGAAACCGGTCACCTGTCGAAAAGCCTTCGATCCGGTCGATGCGGAACATGCGGAAATCCTGGCGCAGTTCGCACCAGGCGACCACACACCAACCGGTATGCCAGAGCCACAGGCCCAGCGGGCGTAGGGTGCGGGTGGTGCGGTGTCCCGCCTCATCCGCATAGGTCAGATGCAGCCGGTGACGCGCGCCGATGGCGGCTTCGATCTGGTCGATGAAATGGCGGTCACGTTCAGACGGGGTCAGGGTGGGGCCCGCGTGGATTTCCACCCGATCCGCCTCGGCAGCGAGCGTTTCGGGCAGCACGGCGCGGATCTTGATCATCGCCTCGCGGGCCGACTTGGCCATTGCCGCGCCGCCCATCCGGTCGATCATCGAGATGCCTGCAATCAGGGCCATCACCTCGTCGCGGGTGAACATGAGGGGGGGAATATCATAACCCGCCCGCATCACGTACCCAACCCCGGCTTCGCCTTCAATTGGCACGCCCGATCCAATCAGATCGGCAATATCGCGATAAATGGTGCGTTCGCTGACCTCAAGATCCTCTGCCAGATCCGCGGCGCGGGTCAGGCGCCCGCCCCGCATGAGTTGCACAATCTGGAACAGGCGATCTGCACGGCGCATAGGGATGTCCTTGGGTTTGAGTTACGCGTGTTCCGCGGCCAGCATCGTACGGAATTGCCCGCAGGCCTCGGGATCCAACCCGGATTGGGCAAACACCTCGGCGGTGAAGCTGACGGGGGCGGTGCCAGGGGCGGTGACAATGCGATTGTCTGACACGGCTTTCGGCCCGGCGACATAATGCCCTTGCCCTTTATAGGGTGCGACGGCGTCGGTCAAAAACGCCAGGCTGTTCGAGCTATGAGCGCAGTGATCGAGCAGACCTGCGCGCGCCAGGGGAAGCGTGCCGCCGCAGATCCCTGCCACCACGCCCCCGGCATCATGGTGAGCCTGCAAAAGTTCTGGCAGTCCGGCGCGCGTGTCAGGGGCCGTGTCGCCCGCCCAGATCGCACTGCCAATCACCACCAGTGTTGTCGAGGCATCGGGTGTGAACCTGTCAATGCCATCTGCGACATGCACCATCAGCCCCCCTTGAGAGCGGACCATGCCGGGATCGGGGGTGATGAACCCAATGTTGAAATCGAAATACGCCCCACCTGTCCCCGCGATAAAGGCATATTCCCAATCGGCAAAGGCATCGGCCAGAAGAAGTGTGATCTCGTTCATGATGTTTTCCTTCAGAACGCCCCCCGCAAGCGGATAATGCGCCTGCGGGGGGATGGGAGGCAAGAGGGCGACGTTACGCCGGTTTCGCTTCGAACAGGCCAATGGAATTGCCGTCCGGGTCGGTGGCATAGACGAAACGTCCCGGCGGGATTTCGATCGGGTCACACAACACGGTGCCGCCTGCATCGGTGCAGCGAGCTGCTGCGTCTTCCAGCTTGTCCGGGACCACGATATGCACGGTTGGTCCATTGCCATCGGTGGCGGGGGTGCCCGGGTATAGGTGCCCGCTGGTGGTGTCCATCGCGCCGCCGAGGATCGAAATCGGGTTGGGGCCGGTATTGTCGATGGTCATCGTCCATTTGAACACGGCGTTATAAAAGGCAATGGCCTTGTCCAGATCGGCGACGGGGATTTCGGCCCAGCAAACGACGGGGGGTGTCATGATGTATACTCCTTCATCAGATGTGATGACGGCAGTATGGCAGCCCCCTCCTGACAGCGTGTTGTCAGGAACATCCCGGCGCGGTCGAATTGAGAGGGATTACCCCTTTGCAGCCGCGAGCCAGTCCAACCCTTGCGCGGTCATCTTGCGCGGGTGATATTCCGCGCTGACCCATCCGTTATAGCCTTCCCGGTCCAACTGCCGGAACCACGCAGGGTAGTCAAATTCACCGCGCAAGGGTTCGTGTCGGTCCGGGATGCCGCCGATTTGAATATGGCGCACCAGATGGCGGTAGCTGTCCCAGCAGCTCAGCACATCGCCGGTAATCTTGTCGGCGTGATAAGCGTCGAATTGCAGGCCGACATTGGGGGCGTTCACCTCATGAATGATCTCTGCGGCCTGATCAAACGTGCTGAGGAAATAGCCCGGCATGTCGTCCGGATTGATCGGCTCGATGGTCAGGCTTTGGCGCGGGGCCTGGGCGGCGGCCCATTTCAGGTTCTCCACATAGGTCTTTTTGGCCACCAACCCGTTGGCTTTGCCCGCCATGATGTGGATATGGCTGGCATGAAAGGCTTGCGCGTAACGCAGCGTGCGCTTGAAATCGTGCTGAAACCGCTTTTGCCCGTTTGGGGTGGCGGCAAAACCGCGCTCGCCACCGGTATAGTTGGGGGGCGGCGTATTGATTAAAACCATGTGCAACCCATGCGCGGTCAATTGCCGTGTGATCAAACCCGCCGCGTCATCATAGGGAAACAGAACTTCTACCGCCTCAAACCCGGCGTCGGCGGCGGCCTGGAACCGTTCGAGAAACGGCAGTTCCTTGAACAGCAGGGTCAGGTTGGCGGCAAATCTGGGCATTACTCCTCCAACGCGTCAGATGGGATGATCGGAAAGAACCGGCCTGCGGACCAAAGGCCGAACCAGCGCCCGCCATCATGGTCTTCGTGCGTGGCGCGGTCAATCAGGTGATAAAAGCTCTTGCGGTCGATCCGGGCGTCCAGCCCGCCACGCACCCGCACATAGGGTGTGGGTTCACCGGTTTCGGGATCAAGCACCACCCGCAGCGGCGCATCGGGGCCGGCGGTGGTCACATCCCCCAGATTGGTGGTGAAGGTCAGGGTCTGGTCGCGCCCGTCGCCAGTGATGTCCACCGCTTCGGCCACAAAAGGCACATCGTCCACCTGAATGCGGAAACGCTCCGCCGGGGTGACTAGCATATACCCTGTTTCGCCCCCGTCAGAACCGTCATCATAGCGCAGGATAGACGCAAAAAGCCGCACCAACCCATCGCGCGTGATCGGGCGCCCTTCGTGAACCCACTGACCGTCACATGTGATCCGCATGTCCATGTCGCCACTGAAGGGCGGGTGCCATAAATGCACCGGGGGCAGACCCTTTGAGCGGGTTTTATTCGCCGCGGATTCGGCTGATTTCGCCAGGTGTTCGGCGCTGGGCCCGGAGGTTTCGATGGGCGAATTCCCGTCAGTTGGCGCTTTTGTCATTTGTTCCCCACGCAGTTTCGGACTTAAATACAGCTTAAAGCGTTTTCGCATAAGGCTGAAAAGTGGTTTTATGCGAAGAGGATATTTGAAACCAGATCTTGCGCAGCCTGCCCATGGCACCTTGGCCGCCCGGCCAGGGCAACGGCTGTGACAGCGACGAAGGGACCATCATGCAGACCGAAGTGATTGCCGAACTCGAAGCGCTGGGGGATCAGCTTGTCACCGCGAAAGATGAGATTTCTCGACATATTATCGGTCAGGATCTGGTGGTCGAACAGGCCCTGTCGGCGCTGTTGTCCGGGGGGCATGCCCTGCTGATTGGCCTGCCGGGGCTGGGTAAGACGCGGCTGGTGGACACGATGGGCCATGTGATGGGGCTTCATGCCAACCGGATCCAGTTCACGCCGGATTTGATGCCGGCGGATATTCTTGGGGCGGAGGTACTGGAAGAAAGTGACGACGGGGCACGCCATTTCCGCTTTGTGAACGGCCCGGTTTTTTGTCAGCTGCTGCTGGCGGATGAGATCAACCGCGCCAGCCCGCGCACGCAATCCGCGCTGCTGCAGGCGATGCAGGAACGCGAGGTCTCGGTGGCGGGTCACACCCACGCGCTGCCCGCGCCATTTCATGTGCTGGCGACGCAAAACCCGCTGGAACAGGAAGGCACCTATCCGCTGCCCGAGGCACAGTTGGACCGGTTTTTGCTGCAGATCGATGTGGAATACCCGGATCGCGAGGCCGAGCGCGACATCATTCTGGCCACAACAGGCAGCAAGGAAACGCCTCCGAAAGAGGTCATGACACATACCGATTTGATCCGCGCACAAGAGCTGATCAGGCAGATGCCGGTGGGTGACAGCGTGGTCGAGAGGATCCTGGATCTTGTTCGGGCCTGTCGTCCGGAAGATCCGCAAGCGCCCGACGCCCTGCGCGAGGCGGTCAGCTGGGGGCCGGGGCCGCGGGCCGCACAGGCCCTGATGCTTTTGACCCGCGCGCGCGCGCTTTTGGACGGGCGGCTTGCGCCAAATGCCGATGATGTGCGGGCGCTGGCCCGCCCGGTGCTCAGCCATCGTATGGCGCTGGGCTATGGTGCGCGCGCCGAAGGGGTGCAGCTTGCCGATCTGATCGCCACCGTCTTGGATCAGATGGATCGGGCCGCATGACAGCTGGACCGCGCCCAGAGACCCGGCACCACGCCCATCCCCGGCTGCACGCCGCCGCGCATCTGGCGCAGGATCTGCCGCCCCTGATGGTGGCCGCGCGGCATCTGGCGGATACGGTGCAGCTTGGGGATCATGGGCGCCGACAGGCCGGTCAGGGCGACGCGTTCTGGCAGTTCCGCCCTGCGGGACCCGGCGATCCCGCGCATCGGATCGATTGGCGCCGCTCGGCCCGGTCCGATCAGGCCTATATCCGCGACCGCGAATGGCAGGCGGCGCAGACCGTGATGATCTGGATTGATCCGGCCGCCTCGATGGGATTTGGGTCCTCGCCCGATCGCCATACCAAAGCCGACCGCGCCCGGGTGATCGGCCTGGCCGCGGCGCTGTTGTTTTTACGGGCGGGCGAGCGTGTGGGGTTCCTTGGTGCGGATCGTCGCCCGATGCTGGGCGAAGGTGTGTTGCCTGCACGCCTGTCTGATCTCGATGCGCCCCCAACACACCCCACGGGGTTTCCCCGTCGCGCCCGAGCCCTGATTCTGACTGATGGATTGGCGGATCCGAAGATATATGAGACGGCTTTGGAGGCCGCTGCACAGGACCGTGTGAAAGGGGCTTTTGTGCAGGTGCTTGACCCGCAAGAAGAGCGATTTCCGTTTGCGGGTCGCAATCTTTTCATCGATATGCAGGACAAAACCCGGTTTGAAACGCAACAGGCCTCTGACCTGCGCGCGCCCTATCTGGAACGGCTGGCCGAGCGCAAAGACATGCTGGCGCGCGCCTGTCGCAAGGCGGGCTGGGCCTATCATTGCCATGATACGATCACGCCGCCCACCGGGGTGTTGTTGTGGCTTTACCACGCGCTCGAGGCGCGACGCTGATGGGCGCGTTGGGCTTCACCGCGCCCTGGCTTTTGACGGGGCTGATCGCGCTGCCGATCCTGTGGTGGCTGTTGCGCGCTGTGCCGCCTGCGCCCGTGCGCAAACGCTTTCCCGCGCTGACCCTGCTGCTTGGCCTGGACGACGAGAGGGTCGAAACCCGCACCACGCCCTGGTGGTTGTTGCTGTTGCGCCTTCTGGCTGTGGCCGGGTTGATCCTTGGCTTTGCTGGACCCGTGCTGAACCCCGAGAAGAGCGCCCGTGAGACCGGCCCCCTTGTGGTGCTGATCGATGCGTTCTGGCCTGCGGCTGGCGACTGGACCAGCCGGGTCGAGGCCGTAGATGCGCTGTTGCAAGAGGCACAGCAGGGCGGGCGGCAGGTGGCAGTGATGCTGGCACATGACCCCACCCCTGCCGTGCTGTCCTCCGCGCAGGTCTGGCGCGAGCGTCTGGCGGCGATGCAGCCGGTGGCCTGGGATGCGCCCTATGAGGTGGCGGTTCTGGACGGCTTGCCAACCGGGCAGACCATCTGGCTGTCAGACGGGATCGATCGCGCGGGCCGCGATGAGGTTCTGGCCCATCGCGAGGCCGCCGGAGAGGTTCGGATCTGGCAAAAAGAGCAGGTGACGTTGGGGCTGACTCCGCCAACACTGGAAGAGGGCGAGGTGCAGCTTCGCGCCTTGCGCGCCCGACCGGATGGCGAACATCAGGTGCAGTTGACTGGCTTTGGTCTTGATCCTGCCGGGCAGTTGCGGGCGTTGGTCACAACCAAGCTCAGCTTTTCCTCCGGCGAGGGTGAGGTGCTGCATACGTTGTCGTTGCCGCCGGAATTGCGTCACCGGATCCAGTGGTTTACCTTATCCGATTTCAACGATGATAGCACCGCCGCCCCTGCGCTTTCCGCCGGTCAGGTGGCCTTGGTGGGCGAGGCGCTGACCCGGCGCCGCGTGGTGCTTTTGGGCGGGCAGGAAAGCGAAACCCTGGCGCTTTTGTCCCCCGATCATTTTCTGCGCGCGGCCCTCGCCCCCCATAGCGAGATCGTCGAGGCCCTGCGTCTGGAGGATGCCTTGCGGGCGAGCCCCCATGTGGTGATCTTGCCCGATGTGGCGGATATCGCTGAACCTGACCAGCGCGCGCTTGCGAAATGGGTTGCGCAGGGCGGGCTTTTGTTGCGGTTTGCCGGGCCGCGGCTGGCGGCGGCACAATCATCTGCACGTGGTGTCGTCTCCGCGACGGAGGATGTGCTGTTGCCCGTGCGTCTGCGGGGGGCAGGGCGCACCGTGGGCGGCGCGATGAGCTGGGGTGCCCCACAAAAGATCGCGCCCTTTACCGCAGACAGCCCGTTTCACGGGTTGCCCATTCCCGATGAGGTCAGCGTGTCCCGTCAGGTTTTGGCCGAACCCGGCCCCGATCTGGCGGATCGCACCCTGGCGCGGCTGGCAGATGGCACCCCCTTGGTGACGCGCAAACTGATCGGGGCGGGACAGGTGGTGCTGATCCATGTGGGGGCCAATGCGGAATGGTCAAGCTTGGTCCTGTCGGGTCTCTTTGTCGATATGTTGGGGCGTTTGACGGCCGCGACCGCCATCACGCCCTTGGCTGCTGAGGGGGGCGACTTTGAAACCGATGCCAGCCCATGGCAGCGAGAGCAGCTTCTTTCCGCCCAAGGGCAAGTGCAAATCGAGGATCCCCCGGCGCAGACCGCAGGGGCCGATTTGCAACGCGCCGTTCAAGCACGCGGAACAGCCGATGCGCCCCCCGGGGTCTACGGCAATGGATCGCGGCAGATTGTGGTCAATGCGCTGGCGGCAGGGGCCGATCTTGCCCCGGCGGCCTGGCCTGCGCGGATCACCCCGGAATGGCAGGGCCTGCAGCCGATACGGGATCTGTCCGGTGCCGTTCTTGGCGCGGCGCTGATATTGATTCTTGCGGATATTCTGGCGACCTTGTGGGTGACCGGTCGATTGTCCCTGCGGGGCGCATATGGGGCCGGGGCCACGGTTGTTCTGGCGCTTTTCCTGGCGGGAGACCCTGTTTTGGCGCAATCCTCTCAGCCCGAGGATCTGCGTGTCGAAGCACAGGTGATCGCGGCGGCGGCAGATGTAACGCTGGCCCATGTGCTTACCGGGGATGCAGATCTGGACGCATTGGCCAGCGCCGGGTTGGCGGGCTTGTCCGATGCGCTGTTTTTGCGCAGTTCGGTGGAACCTGCCCCGCCGGTCGGGGTGGATCTGGAGGAAGATGAGCTTTCGGTTTACCCGATCCTCTACTGGCCGATTTCGCCCCGCCAGCCCTTGCCAAGCGCCGATGCCTATGCGCGGTTGGCGCAATATCTTTCGGCGGGTGGGTTGATCCTGTTTGACACACGGGATGCCGGGGCCGGAGGAGGCGGCACCGAAATGCGCAAACTGCAGGCCTTGGCCGCGCCCTTGTCGCTGCCACCATTGGATCCGGTTCCGGTGGATCATGTGCTGACCCGCGCCTTTTACCTGATCGACGTCTTTCCCGGACGATTTTCGGGCCCGGTCTGGGCCGAAGCCGCTCCGCCCGGCGCCGTTGCGCGCGAAGACTTGCCGTTCCGGTTGCTCAATGATGGGGTCACGCCGGTGCTGATTGGCGGCAATGACTGGGCAGGGGCCTGGGCGGTTGACCCGACCGGAGCACCGCTGTTGCCTGTTGGGCGCGGGCAGGCAGGGGAACGCCAGCGTGAAATGGCGCTGCGGTTTGGGGTCAACCTTGTCATGCATGTGCTGACGGGAAACTACAAATCTGATCAGGTGCATGTGCCGGCGCTATTGCAAAGGTTGGGGCAATGAGCGCGGTTGGCCAGATCTTCTTTGTGCCGTTGATCCCGTGGTCTGTGCTGGTGGTGCTGGCGGTGGGTGCATTCACGCTTTTGGGGATCGCGATCTGGCGTGGGTTAAGCGGTTGGTTTTACCGTGCCGCGGCGCTGGCAATCCTTCTGGCCGCGCTGTCCGGCCCAACCTTGCAGGACGAAACCCGAGATCCGCTGCCGGACATTTTGCTGGCTCTTGTCGATGAAAGTGCCTCGCAGGATTTGCCGGGGCGACCCGAGGCGCGCGATGCGGCCCTGGCCTGGTTGACAGAGGTGAGCGCTGCTCTGGGGGCGGAGTTGAAGGTGGTGTCATTTCCTGATGCTGCCGGGGGGAAGGGAACGGAGCTGGGGCCGATATTGGATCGGGCCTTGGCTGAGCTTCCAGTGGGGCAGTTGGCGGGGGTGTACCTGTTGTCGGATGGCGGCATCCATGATGCCTCTGCCTTGGTGCCTCGCCTGGCGGGCCTGCCCGCGCCGATGCATCTTTTGCGCAGCGGTTCAGACGCGGAATGGGATCGTCGCCTGACCATTCTGAATGCGCCGCGATTTGCTGTGACGGGGGAAGAAATTGTGCTGCAGCTGCGGGTGGATGCCTTGGGCGCGGCCCCCAATGCCCCGGCCGAACTGAGCCTGTCGGTTGATGGATCCCCGCCCAGCCGCCATGCGGTGCGGGTGGGGCAGGATCTGGAATTGCCGCTGGTATTGGATCACGCGGGTGAAACCGTGGTGCATCTGACTCTGACCCCGTTGGAGGGCGAATTGACGGACCGCAACAACCAGGCGGCGGTCCGGATCAATGGGATACGCGATCGGTTACGCGTGCTTTTGGTGTCGGGGGAACCCCATCCCGGAACCCGCACCTGGCGCAACCTGCTGAAATCGGATGCCTCGGTGGATCTGGTGCATTTCACCATTTTGCGCCCGCCTGACAAACGGGATGGCGTGCCGGTCAATGAACTCAGCCTGATCCCTTTCCCGACACAGGATCTGTTCATCGACAAGATTGACGAGTTCGACCTGATCATCTTTGACCGCTACAGGTTGCGCGGCATTTTGCCCGGCGCCTATCTGTCCAGCGTGCGCAACTATGTGGAACGTGGTGGGGCGGTTCTGGTGGCGGCCGGGCCGGAATTTGCCAGCGTGGAAAGCCTCTCGCGCTCGCCTTTGGGCGAGGTGCTGCCGCTGCGCCCGTCGGGCCGCGTCAACGTGGACCCAATGCGCCCGGAACTGACCGATACAGGATTGCGCCACCCGGTAACCAAATCCTTGATGGCACAGGGGGAGCAGGATCATCTGGGCGCGTGGCTGCGCCATGTGGAACTGGAAAGCGTGGCGTCACAGGTGGTGATGCAAAGCCCGGCGGGTGATCCGTTGCTGGCGCTTGACCGGGTGGGCGAGGGGCGCGTGGCGCTGATTGGCACCGATCAGGTTTGGCTTTGGGGACGCGGCTTTGATGGCGGCGGTCCACAACTGGAGCTTTTGCGCCGCCTGGCCCATTGGATGATGGGGGAACCCGAACTTGAGGAAGAGGCATTGGGGACCACGGAAGATGCGGATGGCAGCATTCTGATCACCCGTCAGACATTGGAAGATGCACCCGGCCCGCTGGAGGTTGAAACCCCGGATGGGCGGCGGATGATCCTGCCGATGCAGCACGATGGACCGGGGCGGTTTGTCGCTCGATTGGCCGAAAATGAGGGTCAGGGCCCAAGGGCAGAGCAAGATGAAACTGACGGTTCCGATGATCCCCTGCCAATGGGGGTTTATCGTTTTACGCAGGGGGGGCGTAGCGTGGTTGCGGTGCGCGGCGAAGCGGCCCCGCTAGAATTTGCTGATCCTTTGGCGCGCAACAGCCCCATGGCCGAGGTGCTGGCCCCGACCCGAGGCGGGGTATGGGAGCTGGAAAACGGCCTGCCGCGCCTGCGGGCCGTACAAGAGGGGCGTCCGGCCATTGGCCGGGGGTGGGTCGGATATGTCCCACGCGAGGCGTATTTGAGCCGCGACCTGCGGGTTCGACCGGCTTTGCCGGCCTGGATCTGGCTATTGGTCGTCGCGGGGGCCGTGGTGCTGGCCTGGTGGGTCGAGGGCCGTCGGGCCGAACAAGGCGCGCTCTGACGGGCCCTAAAGCGTTTCGACGTATTGCTGAGACACAATAATGAGGCGAAACGCTCGAAACCTATTGATGTTGCAGGCGTTTCGAACTCAACGTGTTAGTCAAGTTTATCTCGAAACGCTTCAGTTCAGCGGCAGAACAAACACCTCTTCCGACCAACCGGTATCGTTACAACGGGCGCGGATATGCAGGGCCTCGATCCCTTCCGGCACCTGAACCCCGGACAAGGACCGTGTGAAGGGCTGCTCGTTCACGTGGGGATGCGCCAGTTCGCGAATACCCAGGGATGTGCCGTCCGGGGTCAGAACTTCCCACCCGTCTGCATAGTGATCCCATCCAGTGTCCGGGTGGCTGAGGGTGACCGACAGGGTTTGCCCGTTCAAAACCGCAGCCTCAACAACCGGGGGATCCGCCAGCGCAGGGGCCGACATCAGCATCAGGACAAGGGCGTTGGCGGGCAGGGCGCGGGGCATCACGGGCTTTCTTCCATCAGGACGGATCTCGAATGCGAGGCGAACTCGCGCCGCCACAACACCAGAAGCGTGATGGCGGTGGCAAGTAACAAAGCCGTGGGCCCAAGCAACCAGGCCAGCGCCGCCATGGCGAAATAGATCGAGCGAAGCCCGCGGTTGTAGCTGCGCGCGGCGGTGATGTTCAGGGCGCCCGCCTTTTCGGCGCGGGGGAAGGCATGCGGATCGTCCGGGTCGTTTGGCACGGACCCCATCATCACGGCGCAATAGCCAAACAGGCGATGTGACCAGACGAATTTCAAAAACGCATTGGCCAGAAACAAAAGCGTCAGCAGGATTTTCACTTCCCACACCAGCGCGGGGGCGTCGATCTGGGTCAGGTCCCGTGCCACGCCACGCAGCTCATCTGTCTGGCCCAGCAGGGCCAGGCCCGCACCAATGGCGATCATCGTGGCCGAGGCAAAGAAGGTGGTGCCCTGGCGCAGGGTTGCCAGGATCGAACTGTCAAAGATGCGCGGCTGGCGGGTGACCATCTGCACCATCCATTCCGCACGATATCGCCCCATGAGCAACGAGACCGAGGGGCGGCCTGACGAAGGGTTTTCGATGCGCCAACCAATCCCGATCCAGCCAAAAAGGATCAGGGCCACGGCCAGGCCATCAAGCGGGGAAAACAGGGTCAGTCGGTCAGCAAGGGTCATGTGCCCTCAATAGAACGTTCGGTCACGCTTGCCAAATTCAATGATTGGTTATAATTTTTGACCAATTGACTATCCAGCCCACGGGAGGCGCCCATGCAGATGCCACAGCCGGATCGGCGGATCCTTGATCGCAAAGACGCGATTGTCGCGCAGCTGATGGCCGTGTTGCCGACCGAAGCAGTGATTCACGATCCGTTCGAAACGCGCGCCTATGAATGTGATGCGCTGACGGCCTATAAATGCCCGCCGCTGTGCGCCGTCTTGCCGTCCTCGACCGAAGAGGTATCGGCGGTGATGAAGATCTGCCACGCCGAAGGCATTCCGGTGGTGCCGCGCGGGGCAGGGACCTCGCTCGCCGGGGGGGCGCTGCCCACGGCGGACAGCGTGATCTTGGGTGTTGCGCGCCTGACCGAGGTGATCGAGACCGATTACGACAACCGGTTCATTCGCGTACAGACCGGGCGCACCAATCTGTCGGTGACAGGCGCGGTAGAGGACGAGGGGTTCTTTTACGCCCCTGACCCGTCGTCACAACTGGCCTGTGCGATTGCGGGCAATATCGGGATGAATTCCGGGGGCGCGCATTGCTTGAAATACGGGGTCACCACCAACAACCTGATGGGCGTGAAAATGGTCATGGCCGATGGCGAGGTGGTCGAAATCGGAGGCGCCCATCTGGATGCGGGCGGGCTGGATCTGCTTGGGCTGATTTGCGGATCCGAAGGGCAGTTGGGGATCGTGACCGAAGCCACCCTGCGCATCCTTGCCAAACCCGAAGGGGCGCGGCCCGTTTTGGTGGGGTTTGACAGCAACGAGGTGGCGGGGAGCTGCGTGTCCGACATCATCAAATCCGGCATTCTGCCCGTCGCCATCGAGTTTATGGACCGCCCCTGCATTCGCGCAACCGAAGCCTTTGCGGGGGCGGGATACCCCGATTGTGAGGCGCTGTTGATCATCGAAGTCGAGGGGTCAGACGCAGAGATTGACGACCAGCTTGCGCGGATTATCGAGATTGCCCGCCGCCACAACCCGGTGGAAATCCGCGAAAGCGGCTCGGAAGAAGAAAGCGCCAAGATCTGGTTGGGGCGGAAGTCTGCCTTTGGTGCGATGGGGCAGATCAATGATTACATGTGCCTTGATGGCACAATCCCGGTCAGCGAGTTGCCTTACGTGCTGAAACGCATTGGCGAGATGAGCACCGAATACGGGCTGGGCGTTGGCAATGTCTTTCACGCGGGGGACGGCAATATGCACCCCCTGATCCTGTTTGACGCCAACACACCCGGTGATCTTGAAAAATGCGAGGCGTTAGGGGCCGATATCCTGCGCCTGTGTGTCGAGGTCGGCGGCTGTTTGACCGGCGAGCATGGCGTCGGCGTGGAAAAGCGCGATCTGATGGGGGCGCAATACACCGAGGCGGATCTGGAGGCGCAGCTTTGTGTGAAAGATGTGTTTGATCCGACTTGGATTTTGAACCCGGCGAAAGTGTTCCCGCTTGACGTCACCGCCAGCCGCAGATCGGCTTAAGGGGCTTTGCCCCTCGCGGTTTCACCGCTCACCCCAGGATATTTAGGACCAGAAAATGATGAGACCGGACAGCGAAGCGGATCTTGCGCAGATGATTGCGGCGGCCAAAAGGCCGCTACGCATTCAGGGCGGCGGCACCCGTGACATTGGAGGCCCGGTGGGGGGCGACGTGGTGTCAGTGGCGGGCCTGAGCGGCGTGACGCTTTACGAACCCGGTGCTCTGACGCTGGTGGCCAAGGCGGGCACGCCGGTGGCCGAGATCCAGGCGTTGTTGGCGGGCGAGGGGCAGCGCCTGGGGTTTGAACCGATAGATTACCGGCCGCTTTTGCGCACCGCGGGCACGCCGACGATTGGCGGTGTTCTGGCCACCAACAGTTCTGGTCCGCGCCGCATTCAGGCGGGGGCCGCGCGCGATTTCTGCCTTGGTGTGCGCTTTGTCGACGGGCGGGGAGAGGTGATCAAAAACGGGGGCCGGGTGATGAAAAACGTGACCGGTTACGATCTGGTGAAACTGATCTGCGGCAGTTGGGGCCGGCTGGGGGTGATCAGCGAGGTTAGTCTGAAGGTCATGGCGATCCCGGAGACCGAGGCGACGTTGGTGGGGCATGGCCTGTCGCTGGACGCGGCCGTGGCGCGCCTGTCGGCGGCGCTCGGCTCGCCGTTTGACGTGACCGGTGCGGCGCATCTGGGTGGTGAAACACGGGTGCGGTTGGAAGGTCTGTCCGCGTCGGTGGCGTACCGGGCGGCGGCGTTGCAATCGGGCGTTTTGCGCGGGTTTGATCTGGTTGAGGGGGAGGCATCCGCCCAAATGTGGCGGGATCTGCGGGATGTGACCCCGTTTGCCGACAAACCCGGCGCGGTCTGGCGCATCTCGGTCAAGCCATCAGACGGTCCGGTGCTGGTGGACGCCCTGGCATCGCTGGACCCCGAGGCAATTTTGGACTGGGGCGGCGGTTTGGTCTGGCTGCGGGTTGAGGACACCGGCGAGGCGTTTGCCCCGGTCATTCGGGGCGAGGTGGCCCGATTGGGGGGGCACGCAACCCTGGTGCGGGCGCGCGCCACGACACGCGCGCAGGTGCCGGTCTTTCCGCCCGAACCTGCGCCGATCGAGGCACTGAGCAGGGCGCTGAAACAGAAATTCGACCCGCGCGGCATCCTGAACCCCGGCCTGATCGGAGACTGACATGCAGACCCATTTCAGCGAAGCGCAACTGCGAGATCCCGCGATCAAGCGCGCCAATGACATCTTGCGATCCTGTGTGCATTGCGGGTTTTGCACGGCGACCTGCCCCAGTTATCAGGTGCTGGGCGATGAACTCGATAGCCCGCGGGGTCGGATCTATCTGATCAAGGATATGCTGGAAGCGGGCCGGCCTGCGGATGAGAAAACGGTAAAACATGTGGACCGCTGCCTGTCCTGTCTGGCCTGCATGTCGACCTGCCCGTCGGGTGTGCATTACATGCATCTGGTGGATCACGCCCGGGCGCATATCGAACGGACCTATAAGCGCCCCGTGATGGATCGGCTGATGCGATGGGCGCTGGCGAAGGTCATCCCCTATCCGGGCCGGTTCCGGGCGGCGTTGATGGCGGCGCGACTGGGGCGACCTTTCCGGAAATTCCTGCCCGATCCGCGCCTGAAGGCAATGTTGGAAATGGCGCCGCCGAAACTGCCACGCGCCTCGGCCAAGGATGCGCCACAAGTGTTTCCCGCGAAGGGGCCGCGCAAAAAGCGGGTGGCGCTGATGACGGGCTGCGCGCAGAGGGTGCTGGACACCGATATCAACGACGCGACCATCCGCCTGCTGACGCGATTGGGCTGCGAAGTTGTTGTGGCCAGAGGCATGGGGTGTTGTGGCGCGCTGACCCACCACATGGGGCGCGCCGATGAAAGCCATGCTCAGGCAGCGGGCAACATCCGTGCCTGGATGCAAGAGGTGCAGGGCGAGGGGCTTGATGCGATTGTCATCAACACCTCGGGCTGTGGGACCACGGTGAAGGATTACGGGCATATGTTCCGGAACGACGCGCTGGCGGAGGACGCTGCGCAAGTGTCTGAATTGGCGATGGATATCAGTGAGTTGCTCATGCAATTAGAGATGCCAGAGGGACAGCGGGACCTGCGTGTCGCCTATCACGCGGCCTGTTCGCTGCAACACGGGCAGCAGATCAAGACCCACCCCAAGGTTCTGTTGAAGCGCGCCGGGTTTGAGGTGGTGGAACCTGCCGATCCGCATCTGTGTTGCGGATCCGCCGGGACCTACAATCTGATGCAGCCAGAGATTTCGGGCGAGCTGAAACGTCGTAAAGTCAAGACGCTGGAGGCCCGCGCGCCGGAGATCATCGCAGCTGGCAATATTGGCTGCATGATGCAGATCGGATCGGTCACGGAGGTCCCTGTGGTGCATACGGTCGAGCTGTTGGATTGGGCGACCGGTGGGCCACAGCCACGAAAATTAACCTCGGATTAACCGAGAATTCACGTTTTTTCGTTTTCCTGCCCCAAATTTGCCCCTAAGCTTGTGCATATAGAGGGCAAGAATGCCCCGATTTGAGGCAGAGACATGAAGAAACTGATCGCGTTCCTCGCGGTGGTTCTGTGGTTCACAGGTCCGCTCGGGGCATCCGACCCGTCCCCCTTGCGCAAATTGATGACCGGCGACGACAGCCGGGGCTGGGAAGGTGTGGGCCGCCTGAACATGAATGGCGAGAGCTTTTGCACCGGGGCGCTGATTGCGGACAACCTGGTGCTGACCGCGGGCCACTGTCTGTTCGATAAGACCAGCGGGCGCCGTTATGACCCCACCGAGATCGAGTTCCTGGCCGGGTGGCGTAATGGGCGCGCCTCGGCCTATCGCGGGGTGCGCCGGGCCGTGGTGCATCCGGAGTTTGAATTCGAAGACCTCAACAATGCCGCCCGTGTGGTGAATGATCTGGCGCTGTTGGAGCTGGATCAACCGATCCGCAAACATTCGGTGCAACCTTTCCCGACACACCATCGCCCCCGGAAAGGGGCCGAAGTGGGGGTGGTCTCTTATGCCCATGACCGCTCTGAAAGCCCCGCCTTGCAGGAAATGTGCCAGGTTCTGGCGCGGCAATCCGGCGTGTTGGTGATGTCGTGCGAGGTGGATTACGGATCCTCTGGCGCCCCGGTTTTTGTGGTTGAAAATGGCGAGCCGCGCATCGTGTCGGTCGTCTCGGCCAAGGCGATGGTGCGTGATATTCCGGTCTCGTTGGGCACCAACCTCGAAGCGCCGCTGGCCGAATTGAAATCGCTGCTTGCGTCGAATGATGGGGTGTTCAAAAGCGTGCAGCCCACCTCGCAAACATCCGTGCGCCGTCTGCAGATCGAGCCCAATCGTGGCGGGGGCGCCAAGTTCGTTCGCCCGTGATCGCGCTGGCCCGCATAGCACTTGCTCTGACGCTGATCTTGGCAGGTCAAGCAGCCATGGCGCAGGATCAGAATGCGGGCTTGAAGCGGCTGACCTTGCGCCATGATCTGTTGGGGTTCGAGGCCGTGGGGCGATTGGATTTTCCCGGTGGCGGGTTTTGTTCCGGGGTGTTGGTGGCCAGCGATCTGGTGTTGACGGCCGCGCATTGCCTGCGGGGGGCAGCCAAAGCCGGGCAAATGGCGGGCATCACCTTTCGGGCCGGGTATCGGGACGGCGAAGCGATTGCCTCGCGTCAGGCAAAAGCCGGGGTCATGCACCCGGAATATCGCCCGTTTGGCCCCATGAATGCAGCCAATGTTCGCGTTGATATTGCGCTTGTGCAATTGGACCAGCCTATTCCAACAGCCACTGCCGCGCCTTTTGCGGCCGACCAGCTTCCCCGACGGGGCCGTGACGTGTCGGTGGTCAGCTATGCGCAAGGCCGCGCCGAAGCGCTGTCGCGTCAGGCCATATGTTCGGTGTTGGGGCGCCAAAACGGCCTATTGGCCTTTAACTGCAATGTCACGTTTGGGTCTTCTGGCGCACCGGTTTTTGACACGTCCGGGCCGCGCCCGCGCATCATCTCGCTCATCTCGGCAGGGTCGCGTTCCAAGGACGGGGTGATCGCGTTTGGCATGGAGCTTGCCGTGCGGCTTGCCGAGGTAAAACAGGCGTTGCGGGCCGGGCGCGGCGTGATTGGGTCTGGTCAGGTGGGCCACGGTGCGCCGCCCAAACGGGTGCAAATCGGCAATCGTGCGCGTTCTGGTGCCAAGTTCGTTCGTCCCTGAAAAAGCCAGAAACCGACCCCCTTGAACCGGTAAAAAACACACCTAAATTTGTGATGCGGGCGCCGAAATCGGGTCCGTGATCCCGCCTGTCCCGCTTGGGAAGGCCTAACAAATATGTCGCTTTTAGGAGGACACATGATGCGTAACTTTGACCTGTCGCCGCTTTATCGCGCCACCGTCGGATTTGACCAGGTTGCTGACCTGATGGATCGGGTGATGACCAATGAAGGCAGCCGCGATGCCTATCCCCCTTACAATATTGAAAAAACCGATGAAGATGCCTGGCGCATTTCCGTCGCCGTGGCCGGTTTCACCGATGACGAGCTGAATGTTGAAGTGCGGGAAAATGCCCTGCTGATCTCGGCCAAGAAAACGCCGGAAGAGGACAAACGCACCTACTTGCACCGTGGCATTGCCACCCGCGCCTTTGAACGTCGGTTCCATCTGGCCGACCATGTGCGCGTGACCGGGGCCAGCCATGAACATGGCATGCTGCATATCGACCTGACCCGCGAAGTGCCAGAGGCGCTGAAACCGCGCCGCATTGAAATCAATGGCCCAAAAGCGGTGGAAAGCAAGGCCGTCGAGGTCTGATTTCCTGTGAAATGTGAATGCCGGATGGCGTGGAGGGGGACCTCCACGCCATTTTCGTGTCAGGCTTGTTTCAGGCCACGGCCGGGCGTGTTTCCCGGTTGAGCAAATAGAAGCTCGCCGCCAGGATCACCGCCGTGCCCAACCACATGGACCCGGTGGGGGCAAAGCCGAAGACCGCAAACCCCAGCACCACGTTGAAGGGCAGTTTCAGGTGGTCAAATGGTTGCAGGAAAGCCGCGTCAGCCATCGAATAGGCACGCACCAGCAGATGTTGTGCCAAAGCGGTCAAAAGACCCGCCCCGAGGACCAGCCACACCGCGGAGGAGGGCAAGGCAAAGCCCGTGGTTTGCGCCAGCCCGGCATTGATCGGCGACAGCAGGAGCAGAAGGTAAATCGTTACCGTTTCCGGCCGTTCGCGGTGGGTCAGCCGTTTGGTAACCACGGAACTGGCCGCCCACAACGCCGCGGCTCCGACGGGCAGAAGGGCCGCGAGCGTGAACCGGTCGGACCAGGGTTCGAGAATGATCATGCCGCCGATCATCCCGGCAAGGACCGCCCCCCAGCGTGAGGGTGATACCTCTTCGCGCAGCACCATCCCCGCGCCGATGGTGACGAAGAAGGGCGACAAAAGGATCAGGGCAATGGCCTGCCAGATCGGCACATGTGCAAGTCCCATCGTCCAGAGCTGCACGCCCCCTGCGGCCAGAGCGACCCGCAGGATATGCAGCCCCAACTGATCCGTGGCCAGCGCGCCCTTGTGCCGCGCAATCCAGGGCAGGTAGAAGCCCAAAGCAATCAGATATTGCCAGAAGGTGACCGTGGGGGCCGCCGCGCCCTGGCCCATTGTGGCCCCCTGAAGGGCGGTGTTGACCAGGGCAAAGCTGGCCCCGGCGGCGACCATCAGCCCGGCGGCCTTGGTCTGTTGAGATATGCGAGTCATGGCGTGTGTCCTTTCTTCCTTACGCGCGTGACTCAAGGCAGAAAGGCGGGTGCGCAGATGACCCTGCGTCCCGTCCCATTCTCTTCCATCCAGACTATAACTGTCGGCTCAGGAGTCTCACCTGATCTGCTGACACCTTTCCCACGGAAAGGCCGCTCGTGGGCTTTGTTTTTGTGCGGTTCGACGGATCCACATTTCAAACCTTGTTTGTTTGAAATGCGGGGTCTTTGAGCGTGTTCCCGCAAAAAACTTACCACCGGTGGGGAATTTCACCCCGCCCTGAGAATGTTGCCACCCGTCTGGGCAGCGACGCGACCCTAGGGCGGAGCAGGGGGAGGGGTCAATATGAAAAAGGGGGGCCAAAGCCCCCCTTTCCCAATCTCAATCCGCGCGGATCAGACCGACATGCAGATATATTTCATCTCCAGGTAATCCTCGATCCCATGGCGCGACCCTTCACGCCCCAGACCCGATTGCTTCACCCCGCCAAACGGCGCGGTTTCGGTTGAAATGATCCCGGTGTTCACACCGACAATGCCGTATTCCAGTTCTTCCGCGACCTTGTAAACGCGGCTGAGGTCGTTGGCGTAGAAATAGGAGGCCAGCCCGAAAATCGTGTCATTGGCCTGCTGGATCACATCGTCTTCGTCCTTGAATTTGAACAGCGGCGCGAGCGGGCCAAAGGTTTCGTCCTGGGCAAACGCCATGTCCTTGGTGGCGCCTTTCACGATGGTCGGCTCAAAGAACAGCCCGCCCAGCTCATGCTCCTTGCCGCCCAAAATCACTTCGGCCCCTTTCGAAGTCGCATCCGCGATATGGTCGCGCACTTTCTGCACCGCCCCTTCATTGATCAGCGGGCCAAGGGCGATGCCTTCATTGAGGCCGTCACCCACCGGCAATTCCGACACGGCTTTCGCCAGCTTTTCGGCAAAGGCGTCATAGACACCTTCCTGCACGTAGATCCGGTTGGCGCAGACACAGGTCTGGCCGTTGTTGCGGAATTTACAGGCGATCGCGCCTTCCACCGCAGCATCCAGATCGGCGTCGTCAAACACGATGAACGGCGCGTTGCCGCCCAGCTCCATCGAGCATTTCATCACCTGATCGGCGGCCTGACCCAACAGGATCCGCCCCACGCCGGTGGACCCGGTGAAGGTCAGCTTGCGGACCTTGTGGTTTTCGCAGAACTCCTTGCCGATATCCGACGAGCGCGAGCTGGGCACCACGTTGAACACCCCCGCTGGGAGGCCTGCGCGTTCGGCCAATACGGCCAAAGCGAGGGCTGACAGCGGGGTCAGTTCTGCAGGGCGCGCCACAAAGCCACAGCCCGCCGCAATCGCCGGGCCACATTTGCGGGTGATCATCGCGTTGGGGAAGTTCCACGGGGTGATCGACGCGGCCACGCCGATCGGCTGTTTGATCACCATCAGGCGTTTGTCGGGCTGGTGGCCGGGAATGGTTTCGCCGTAAATCCGCTTGGCTTCCTCGGCGAACCATTCGATGAAGGACGCACCATAGGCGATCTCGCCCATTGCTTCGGACAGGGGTTTGCCCATTTCAGCGGTCAGGATGGTGGCCAGGTCGCCCTGGTTTTCCATCATCAGGTCGAACCAACGGCGCAGGATGTTGGCGCGCTCTTTCGCGGTGCGCTTGGCCCATTTGCGGCCTTCCATGTCTGCGGCCTCGATGGCGCGCGCCACTTCGGCGCGGTTCAGGTCGGCCACCTCGGCAATCACCGTGCCGCGCGCGGGGTTGGTCACCTGGAAAGTGCCACCATCATCGGCATGGATCCACGCGCCGTTGACATAGGCGCGGGTTTCGACCAGCGACGGATCTTTCAGAAGGCTTTTCAGCTCGGTTGCAGTGGCGGCCATGTGTGTCTCCCATAACAGTCTTCCCTCTAACATCCGCGTTTTGACAGCGAAACATCTGGTTTCAACTGATCAATTGGCACGTTGGTTCATCGAGGGGTTTTCCCTTTGCTTCGACATAGCCGATACGCGGGCGTATTTCATCCAAAAAAGCCGTTGGGAATTTGATCAAATCGAAGAATATTCCAGCCTATGCTGCTACAGTTCGAAGATTCTTCGACAGGCGGGGGCAATTGAAGAAGATACTCTTTGCAGATTGGATCCAATTTCGTGAGAAACAGCATTCTGGGTGACGACCATCTTGTCAAAACGCCGCTCGAAAGGCTCTGCCCGTGCCATTGGGCGGGCAGAACACTCGTCAGAAAGAAGCTGGCAATGCGGGTCAGCTGCCGAAGTCCGACAACCCCTTGATATCAATCGCCTCCAGCACCGGAATCAGGGTGTCGACCGGCGCGCCCTTGGCCTGGATCAGGATGCGATTGTCAACGATGCCGGAAAGCTCTCCATCCTGGTTGAGGTATTTCATCCGCCCAACCCGCTCCAGTTTCATGCCCATCAGGCCGGCACTGCCCATCATACCTGATAGCGCGCCCACCATCGGATTGTCAGCCATGATGGTGATCGAAAACATGTCATCGCCCATCGTGTAGGTGGCTTCGGCCCCCGCGCCACCACCGATCATCCCAAGGCCTTGGGTCATTTCCGTGGAAACTTCGCGCGTCCAGCCATCAGGGGCGTCGGGCAGGAAGGTCGCCAGCGAGGCGGTGTTGAGCGCCTGGATCAGCTGCCTGGCATAGTCCAGCTCTTCCAGCGCATATTTCAGATCCCCTTCGCCATAGGCTTTGATTGCGCTTTCCAACGTATCGGTCACATCGTCGGCATGGGCCGCCCCGGTCATCAGGCAGGCGGCAACACAGGTGATTTTCGCAATATGCTTCATCTGATCCTCAACTCTCAAATTGCATTGGACGGGCCGAATCGCGTGGCCCATGTGGGAACAATATCTCCTTCGGCAGCTTGCGCTGAATAAACACCGCGTGCAACGGCGCGTGCCAGGCAAGTGGCGGCTGCATGTCCCAATCGCAAGGCGTCGAAATCTCCACCCGGCAGGGGGAGTTTTCCCGTGCTGGCCGCAAATATCAAATCCCCGTCAAACGGCGTGTGGCTCGGGTGGATCGCCCGTGCCATCCCGTCATGGGCCGCCGTGGCCAGGCGTGTGGTCTGGGCCTGGGTCAAATCCGCATCGGTTGCGATGATCGCAATGGTGGTGTTCTTGGAAAGCGCCTCTTCGGGGCGCGGTTCCATAGTCGGGTCGTGGTGACCTGCACCAAGCCCGCCAAACTCGCCATCCATTTCCCACGGCGCGGCCCAAAACTCCGGCCCATCCCCCATGGTCACCGCCCCCAGAGCGTTCACCGCGACCAGCGCGCCGACGGTCACGCCATTGTCCAGAACCAGTGACGCCGACCCCAGCCCGCCCTTGAGCGCCGTGCCAAACGCCTTGCCGATGGTAGCCCCGCATCCAGCCCCGACGGAGCCCAGGTCAAACGCCTCCGACGCGCTGTCCAAGGCCAAGTGCCCAAGCGCCTTATAGGGGTTGTCGCCCCAACTCTTGTTCCCACCATTCAGCAGATCAAACAGGATCGCGCCCGGCACAATTGGCACGTTTTGATCGCCCACCAGAAATCCGCGCCCCTTGGCACGCAGCCCGTCTGCCACACCGGATGCAGCGTCCAGCCCAAAGGCCGACCCGCCGGACAGTACAAGGGCATCTACTTGCTGCACCAATTTGTCCGGGGCCAACAGGTCGGTCTCCCGCGTGCCCGGTGCGCCGCCCATGACCGACACCGCCGCGGTGAACGGCGCATCGCCCACCAGTACGGTTGTTCCGGTCTTAACGTCATGATCTTCGGCATTGCCCACATAAAGCCCCGCCACATCGGTGATCAGATTTCGCGTGCCCGGTTTCATTTCACCCTCTTATTTTCTAATCAGAAATATCCCACGGGGGTCTGGGGGTGTGAAACCCCCAGCGCGGCGTCAAATACAACGCCCGCCATCCACTTCCATCGCAACCCCTGTGACCATGCTGGCCTCGTCCGAGCACAGAAAACAAGCCGCGTTGCCCATGTCTTCCGGTGTCGAAAACCGCCCCAACGGGATGGTCGACAGAAATTTCTCACGCATTTCGGGCGTGTCTTCTCCCATGAAACTGGACAACAAAGGCGTTTCCCCCGCCACAGGACAGATCGCGTTTACCCGCACCCCAAAGGGGGCCAGTTCCACCGCCATCGCCTTGGTCGCCGTGATCATCCAACCCTTTGAGGCGTTATACCAATTCAGCTTCGGGCGCGGGCTCAGACCCGCCGTGGACGCAACGTTCAGGATCGCGCCAACACCCGCCGCCTTCATGCCGGGCACCAAGGCGCGGGCGGTCAGGTAGACGGATTTTGCGTTCACGGCGAAGACCCGGTCAAACTCCTCCTCCGTGACCTCTTCCATCACCTTGGGCAGATGGGTGACGCCTGCATTGTTCACCAAAATGTCGACGCCGCCCCACGCGGTCCGCGCGGCCTCGGCCATTTCGTTCACGCTGTCGCCTTGCGCCACGTCCACACGCTGTGCCAGACCTCCGATTTCATCGGCGATCTTCTCGGCCTGCACCCCGTTCAGGTCCGCCACCATCACCTGTGCGCCTTCAGAGGCGAATTTCCGGGCGATCCCGGCCCCGAAACCGGATGCCGCCCCGGTCACAATGGCGCGTTTTCCCTGAAGTCGCATTGGACTGCCCTTTCCAAATGTCATGCGTTTCAATCTCTTGCCCAGCTTGCGCCGCTTTCCCGCAGCACGCAAGCCTCAGCCGCGCGGGGTCTGCCAGTCGACATGCGCGAGCCCCGCAAAGCGGGCAAACCGCATCAGTTCCGCGTCGAGTTTTGCCCATCGCGCCGGGCCCCACACCACCTTCGCCTCGGGCCAGAACCCAACCACCGACAGCACATCGGTCTTGCGATCGGCCTTCAGTTCAACCCGCCCAACAAACCGCGCGCCTTCCAGCAGGGGATAGACGTAATACCCCCATTTGCGCTGCGCTTTGGGCACGAACATCTCGTTGCGATAGGCAAATCCGAACAGCTTTTCGGTGCGATTTCGGTCGCGGATCATTGGGTCAAACGGATTGAGGATGCGCAGGCGCGAGGTGGGGGCTGGGGCGGTGGCGAGCCGGGTCTCAATTTCCGGATGGGCCAGCATGGTGTGGCGGCTGCCATCGGCCCCGATCACCTCGACCTCGACCAAATCCCGTTGCGCATCAGCCCAGGCTTTTGCTTCCTTGGCGCTCATCGCGTCCCAAAACCGTTGAATGTCGCCCGGGGTTCCCAGGGTCAGCCGGTCCAGTGCCGCGTCGCATAGCCAATCGGCAGATGTCGCCGCGTCCACCGGATCGTGATCAGGAAATACGCGTTCACCCAGATCGTAGAATTTCACAAAGTTTTCGCGGTGACAGGTGGCCAGTTCGCCCGCATACCACAGCTGGTCCAACGCTTTTTTGTGCGGTGGGCGCGCCCACATCGCGCGGTTTTCGACCTTTGTATCAAAGGCATGGGTCGACAGCGCGCCTTCGTTGCGGATCCGTTCCACGATCTCGGCCACCTGCTCCTTCGCCAGGTTCGACTGATACCACGCGTGCCGCGCCACATGCGCGCCCAGCCGTTTGAATTGCCGCCCCCAATAGGGCAGCACATGGCCTGCAATCAGGCTGGCATCATGGGTGAAATGTTCAAACAGATCACGTCGGGCCAGGTGGCCCCAAATCGCCCCTTCGCGGTAGTTCTGGTTGCGCGACCACAGGATATGATTATGCGCGCGGGTCACATTGCGGATCGTGTCGATCTGCACAAACCCCAGCCGGTTGACGATCCCCATCAGATCACATGGCCCGGTGGGCGTTTCGGCCAGCCCGTTGCTCCAGATCCACAGGCGCCGCGCGTCCTGGTTGGAGAGTGTCAGTTTCGCCATGGTGCGCTTTGCCTCATGTCAGGTGGAGTGGGGTCAGTCATGTTTCGCCGCCACGGTTTTCAGGGTGGAAAACCCATAAAGCGCCTCGAACCCTTTTTCGCGCCCGTGGCCGGATTTTCCGACACCGCCGAAGGGCAATTCAACCCCGCCGCCTGCACCGTAATTGTTGATAAAGACCTGCCCCGCCCGAAGGCGTTTCGCGAGCCGCATCTGCCGCGCGCCGCTGTCGGTCCAGATGCTGGCGACCAGCCCGTAATCGGTGCCATTGGCAATGGCCACCGCCTCGTCTTCGGTGTCAAACGGGATTACAACCTGCACCGGACCAAAGATTTCTTCCTGCGCAAGCACATGATCCGCTGGCACATCGGCGAATAGGGTCGGGGCAACGTAATGCCCGCCCTCGGGCGCATCCTTTACCCGACCACGCCCAACGACCCGCAGATCATGCCCTTTGGACAGATACCCCTCGACGATCTCTTTTTGCCGCGCGGAAATCAAGGGCCCCACGTTCATATCTTCCATCGCCGGGCCAACGCGCAAGGCGTCATAGGCCGCGCCCATGCGCGTGACCACCTCGTCATAAACGCCGCGCTGTACCAACACGCGCGAACTGGCCGAACAGGTCTGGCCTGCGTTCTGGATACAGGCCCCCACAAGGAAGGGCAGGGCGGCGTCCAGATCTGCATCGTCAAAGACCAGCTGCGGGGATTTTCCGCCCAGCTCCAGCGTGACGGGCACCACGTTGGGGGCCGCGGCCGCTTGCACCAGCCCGCCAACGGGGACCGAGCCGGTGAAGCTCAGATGATCGACGCCGGGATGTGCGGCCAGCGCCGCGCCGGCCTCAGCCCCCAGCCCGGTCACCACATTGAGCGCACCGGCAGGCAGCCCCGCCTCTTCGGCAATCCGGGCAAAGGCGAGGGCGGTCAGGCAGGCCTCTTCTGCGGGTTTCAACACACAGGCGTTTCCCATGGCCAGTGCGGCCCCGACCGACCGGCCAATGATCTGCATCGGGTAATTCCACGGGATGATATGCCCGGTCACCCCATGCGGTTCGCGCAGCGTATAAACCGTGTAGCCATCCAGATAGGGGATGGTTTCCCCCATCACCTTATCCGCCGCGCCGCCATAAAATTCCATGTAGCGCGCCAGCGCGATGGCGTCGTTCTTCGCCTGGGTCAGGGGCTTGCCCACATCGGTGGCTTCCAAACTGGCGAGCGTGTCGGCCCGCTCCAAAACAAGCTGCCCGATCCGCGTCAGAATGCGGCCCCTGTCAAGCGCGGTCATGCGCCCCCAAACCCCGTCTCGTGCGGTCTGGGCCGCCGTCACTGCGGCGTCAATGTCCTCGGCGCGGCCCCGGCTGATGTGCGCAATGGTTTTCCCGGTCGAGGGATCTTCCACGGGCAAAAGGCCGCCGGAGGCCGGGCACCATTGCCCGCCAACCAGGGTTTCCGAAGGGTCAAACCAAAGCGCGTCCATCGCTGTCCTCCTTCCACGCAGGCGGGATCACCGGCGCGGCATTGATCAATGATTTCGTGTAGTCATGTTGTGGGTCTGCGAAGACCTGTTCGGTGGGGCCTTCTTCGACAATTTCCCCCGCGCGCATCACCAAAACCCGGTCGGTGATATTGCGCACCACGCTCAGGTCGTGGCTGATGAACAGGTAACTGAGCCCCTTGCGAGCCTGCAAATCGGCCAGAAGGTCCAGGATTTGCGCGCGCACCGAGACGTCCAGCGCTGATACGGCCTCGTCGAGGACAATCAGCTCCGGTTCCAGAATAAGGGCGCGGGCGATGGCAATGCGTTGTCGCTGCCCGCCGGAAAACTCATGTGGATAGCGGGTCATGGCCTCAGCCGCCAGTCCAACAACCTCCAGGGCCTGCCGGATTTTTGCGCGCCAATCAGCGGGGCGGCCCACAAGGTGAAACGGTTCTGCAACGATGTGTTCCACGGTCCAGCGCGGGTTGAAGCTCCCGTAGGGGTCTTGAAACACGACCTGCAATCCAGCCCGTCGGGCGGGTGCCATGTGCGGAGTGACCGGGGCGCCATTCAGGCAAATCTCGCCCCCTTGCAACGCATCCAGCCCCAGAATGGCCCGGGTCAGCGTGGATTTTCCGCAGCCGCTTTCGCCCACCAGGCCCAGGCTTTCGCCTTTTCGCAAAGTGAAGCTGACCCCATTTACCGCCCGAAAGGTCGCGCGCGGAGCAAAGAGGGTTTTTCGCGGCAAGGGATAGTCACGAACCGCTTTGCGCACCTCCAGAAGCGGCGCGTCCTTGCCGGTGGCGTGGCGGTCTGGCTGATGCCCGGATGCCTCGAATAACTGCCGCGTATAGGGATGGGACATATTACGAAACAGCGCTTCTGTCGGGCCCTGTTCGACAATTTCCCCTGCTTTCATTACGGCCACGTGGTCCGCCATGTCCGCCACCACGGCGAGGTCGTGGGTGATCAGCAAAAGCCCCATATTCTCTTCGGCAACCAGGTCTCGTAACAGATCAAGGATCTGTGCCTGGGTGGTCACATCCAGCGCCGTGGTCGGTTCGTCCGCGATCAGAAGGTCTGGATGCAGGGCTATGGCCTGAGCGATGCAAACGCGTTGGCGCTGACCGCCGGACAGTTCGTGCGGATAGCGACCCAGCGGGAACCGGTCCGGTGGCAGGCCCACCCGCGCGAGTTTTTCCCCGGCGATGCGCAGGGCATCTGAGCGCGAGGCCGCGCCGTGGATCAGCAGGGTTTCGGCGACCTGTTCGCCAATGGTCTTGACCGGGTTCAGCGCGGTCATCGGTTCTTGAAAGATCATCGAAATCCGGTTGCCGCGGATCTTGCACATGGCTTTGTCGTCGCCATGGGGCAAGCGGGCGCCGTCCAGCGCCATGTGGCCTTTGGTGACAGCCCCTTTGGGCAAAAGATCCATCAGCGCAAGCGCGCTCATCGACTTGCCAGACCCGCTTTCACCCACCAGCCCGACCACCTGCCCGGGTGCGATCGACAGGTCCACATCGCGCAGGATCGGTGTGCCGTGGATGGACAACGACAGGTCGCGGACTTCAATCATGCCGCCCCCTCACGCAATCGGCGCAGGCGCGGGTCGAGAAGGTCGCGCAGCCCGTCGCCCATCAGGTTGAGGCCAAGCACCATTGCCACGATGGTCAGCCCGGGCACCATCGCAAGCCGTGGTTCGGTGTAGATCATGGTTTGCGCATCGGCCAACATCCGTCCCCAGCTGGGGGTTGGTGGTTGCGCGCCGAGCCCCACATAGCTGAGCCCCGCTTCGGCCAAAATACCCAGCGAAAACTGGATGGTCCCCTGCACAATCAACAGGTTGGCAATATTCGGCAGGATATGTTCGGCGCTGATCCGAATGGCCCCTTTTCCCGCCACGCGCGCGGCGAGGATGAAATCCTGGGTCCAGATGGTCAGCGCCCCGGCGCGCGCGACGCGGGCAAAAACCGGGATGTTGAAAATACCAATGGCAAGGATGGCGTTTGTCGCCGAGGGGCCAAACGTGGCGGTGATCAGGATCGCAATGACCAGCGAAGGGAAGGCGAAGATCAGGTCATTTCCGCGCATGATCAACTCGTCCAGCCATGACCCGCGCTGTGCGGCCGCGGCCAGCCCAAGCGGGACGCCAACCAGGATCCCGATCCCCACCGCAACCAATGCCACGGCCATGGATGTGCGCGCACCCACCATCAGCATCGACACAAGGTCGCGCCCGAAATGATCGGTGCCCAGCGGGTGGAGGCCAGATGGTGCCAGCAGCTTTGAGGAGATATTCAAGGCTGTGTGATCATGGGGGGTCCAGATCAGCGAAAGCAGCGCTGCGGCCAGAAAAATCGCAGAGAGCACCGCGCCGATCCAAAGCTGAGGGGGGAGCCGTATCATACGCGTGTCCTCAGCCTCGGATCCACCAACGCATAGGTCACGTCAACGATGAAGGTCACCAGAATTACCGCAAAGACCAGCAGCATGACCACGCTTTCGACCACCACCAAGTCGCGCTGGGTGATCGCCTGAAAGATCAACCGCCCCAGGCCGGGCAGGAAAAATACGTTTTCGATGATGATGGCCCCAGCCAGCAAAAAGGAAAACTGAAGACCCAATATGGTCAGAACCGGGATCAAAGCATTGCGCAGCGCGTGGCGTCTTGTGGCCTGCGCCATGCTTAACCCCTTGGCGCGCGCGGTGCGGATATAATCCTGGTGCAGCACATCCAGAAGGGCCGAGCGCATCACGCGGGCCAGGATCGACGCCTGGGGCAGCGCGAGCGCGATGGCAGGCAAGGTCAGTGCTTTCATCCCGGGCAGGAAACCCGCTTCCCACCCCGGGAAACCGCCGGCCGAAAACCACCGAAGACTGATGGCAAAGACCAGCACCAACAACATCGCAAACCAGAAATTTGGGACCGCAATGCCCAGTTGCGTGGCCCCCATGATGCCGTAATCGGCAATCCCGCCACGGCGGCTGGCGGCCATCATGCCCACCGGAATAGCAATGATGGTGGACAGGACGAGGGCGTAAAGCGCCAGCGGCAGGGACACAGTTACCCGTTCCAGCACCAGTTCAGATACCGCAACGCGATAGGTGTAAGAGGTGCCGAAATCCCCGGTCATCATTCCGCCAACCCAGCCCAGATAGCGGCTGAGCGCAGATCCTTCCAACCCCAAATCGCGGCGCAGCGCGGCCACGGTTTGGGCATCGGCATTCAGGCCCAGCATGAAAGAGGCCGGATCGCCGGGCACCAGTTCAATCATCGCAAAGATCACCCAGGAGGCGACCACGAGGCTTAGCCCCAATGACAGGGCGCGCAGGGCGAGATAGCGAAACATGCGAAGACGTTAGCCGCGACCGCCGTTGTGCGAAAGCGCAAATGCGGTGCGTGGCCGGTGCAAAACACGATGACGCCGCAGGTCCCCCGGTTTCATGATCGAAGAACATGATTGTCCGGGGGGGAATGGCCCGGTGCGGGATGGGCGTTGCCACGATGCGTGAAGATCCCGGTCGTGGCAACTCCTCTTTTCAGTTGTCAGCGCGGGCCCGGATTGGCCAGCAGGTCGCGCGAGATCACCAGACGCTGAATATCGCTGGTGCCTTCATAAATCTGGCTGACACGCACGTCGCGGCACAGGCGTTCCACCTGGTAATCGCGCAGATAGCCATAGCCACCAAAGGTTTGCATCGCGGCAGAGCAGACCTCTTCGGCCATCTCTGTTGCAAAAAGTTTTGCCATCGACGCTTCGCGCAGGGCGGGCAGACCGGCGTCGCGCCGCCGCGCTGCGTGGTGGACCAGTTGGCGGGCGGCTTCGACCTTGGTTGCCATATCCGCCAGGCGGAACCCCACGGCCTGATGCTGGGCGATCTCCTTGCCAAACGCCTTGCGTTCCTGGGCGTAGTCAACCGCAAGCTCCATGGCTTTGCGCGCCATGCCAACCGCCTGCGATGCAATGCCGATGCGCCCGCCTTCCAGGTTTGCCAGGGCGATCTTATAGCCTTCGCCCTCGGCCCCCAGCAGGTTTTCCTTCGGCACACGCATGTCTTCAAACGACAGCTGGCAGGTGTCGGAAGAGTGCAGGCCCAGCTTTTCTTCGACCCGAACCACCTCGTATCCCGGGGTGTCGGTTTCGACGATAAAGGCGCTGATGCCTTTGGACCCGGCGTCTTTGTCGGTCACCGCAAAGACGATGATCACCTTGCCGTTCTTGCCCGAGGAAATGAACTGTTTAGAGCCGTTCAGGACGTAGTGGTCCCCGTCCAGCACCGCGGTTGTGCGCAGTTTCGAGGCGTCCGATCCGGCCTGGGGTTCGGTCAGGGCAAAGCCCCCGATCCATTCGCCGCTGGCCAGTTTGGGCAGGTATTTCTGTTTTTGCGCGTCCGTGCCGTATTTCACAATCGGGCCACAGCCCACCGAACTGTGAACGGAAAGAATGGTCGAGCAGGTGCCGTCGCCTGCTGCAATTTCTTCGACCACGCTGGCATAGGTCACGGTATCCAGTTCGATCCCGCCATATTCTTCCGGGACCAGCATGCCCAGAAACCCGAGATCGCCCATTTCGGTCAATTGTTCCCGGGGAAACGCGCCGGTATGGTCGCGCTCTTCAGCACCGGGCCACAGGCGGTCCTGGGCAAACTGTGCAGCCATATCGCGAATGGCGGTTTGGGTTTCGTCAAGCATGTCATGTCTCCTGTCTGCCCAAGGTGTGCAAGATGTGCGGAACGTCTCTGATCACGGTCCAGCTTAGATGGATCTGGGGGCGTTGGGTCCGGGGCGGTCTGCGTGGCACTGTAAGCTTGAAACATATTGCAGGCGATGCCAGTATATTTCAGAATTCTGACAGGAAATGCCATGCCCGAGACCGCCACGATCTCTCCTGCGTTTGTAAACGAAGCCCTGGCGTGCGGGCAAGGCGCAGGCGTGGATATGAAGGCGCTTCTGGAGGGGCTTGGTATTCCCCATGGCCGCCCGCCGCAGGTGACCACAGAACAGTTCGGGCAGATCTGGCTGGAGCTGTCGTTTCAGATGCAGGACGAGTTTTTTGGTCTGGCGGCGCGGCCCATGTCCCCGGGCAGCTTTACCATGTTGGGCCACGCCACCCGCCACGCGCCCAATCTGGAAATTGCAATGGCGCGCGCCTTGCGGTTTTTGACCATTCTGTTGGAGGATCCTGCGGGGAAACTCGGCATTGAGGGGCGGCAGGCGATTGTCACCCTGGAAGAAAAAGGTCCCGCGAGGTCGGCGTTTTCCTATCGGCTGTATTTCACGATTTTGCATGCGTTGAATTGCTGGCTGATCGGGACACGCATTCCCATTCAGCACATTCAGTTTCCCTGCGCCGAACCGGCATGGACAAACGACTACGGCGATTTTTTCGGCGTCCCGGTGCTGTTTGACGCCAATTGTGCCCGCTTGGCGATCGAGCGGAAATACCTGCGCAAGCCGATCAACAGGTCCGACCGCGCGTTGAAACGGTTTCTGACATCTGCCCCAACCGCTTTTTTGACCGGCTATCGTCATGGGGACGGCATAAAGGCAAGGGTTATTGCAGAGCTGTCAGCCGGTGCAATTGACGCCTGGGGCAGCATTGATGACATGGCAGAAAAGCTTGGCATGTCCACGTCAACGCTGCATCGGAGACTGAAAGAAGAAGGTCAGAGCTTTGGAGAGATCAAGGAAGAGCGTCGCCGCAATCTTGCCATTTCACTGCTTAAGAAAACCGACCTGCCCATTGCCGAGATTGCCCGTCAGGTGGGGTATGCAGAACCAAGTGCCTTTTTTCGCGCGTTTCACCGGTGGTTTGGGGCCACACCAAATGCGATCCGCCGCCGCACGTGACCATGCGGATACGCAAAATCATGTGCTACGGAGGGGCAGATGCACACGGCCAAGGGGCGCGCCCCTCGCGCATTTATTGGGTCGGTTTTGGGGGTGGCGGATTAGATCCGAACCTCAACATCCGGCAGCTTGAGCGCTTTCAAAAGCTCTCGCAGTTCCTGGCGTGCTGCGACATTTGAAATGTTCATCTGACCGCTCACGCCCACGTCGCGCAGGTCCAGAAGGGTCAGGCCGCGGGGGAACAGCTCGCGGAAGATCACGCGCTCGTTGAAGCCCGGGGCGACACGAAATCCGATGCGGCGCGACAGATCCTCCAGCGCATCCCCGACCTTCTTCTTATTGTGCATCATCTGGGCGCCCAGACGATTGCGCACCACCACCCAGTCAATTGGTTTCAGCCCGGCCTGCGCGCGCAGCTGGCGTGCGTTCCAGACCATTTCCGAATAGACCGACGGGCCCTTGACCTTGTTGGTCTCCGGGTCGATATGCGCCAGAAGGTCGAAATCAACAAAACTGTCATTCATCGGCGTGATCAGCGTGTCGGCCAGCGAATGGGCCACCTGGCTGAGGCGGGTATGCGACCCGGGGCAGTCGATCACAATGAAATCGCGATCCGCTTCCATCCCGGCCACGGCGATGGACAGGCGGCGGTCAAACGGGTTTTCGCCCGGTTCCAGCGCGGATTGGTCAATCTCGGGCAGGTCCTGATAATGCGGCGTGGGCAGTTCGAACCCCACCCGCTCCATCGTCGCCCGACGGTTTTCCATGTACCGGCCAAAGGTTTTCTGGCGCAGGTCCAGATCCAGCACCCCAACGGATTTGCCAAGTCGCGCCAGGGCCGTGGCCACATGCATTGACACGGTCGATTTGCCCGCCCCGCCTTTTTCGTTACCCACAACAATAATATGTGCCACGCCTGTATCCCCGGTTGTTATGCCTGCAGCTTCGTCAGGTTAAAGGGACTATAATTGCGTTATGAGACCGGGGGAAGAGGGGCGTGGCTTTTGATTGACAAGAAAGTATTCCGGGGTGAGATCGCGAGAAAAGCTGTTGCCTGATCGGAGATTGGTGATCAGTTTTCGGCGGCCAGAAGCAAAACCCATCTCTTGTTGCTTCCGGATCCGGCTTTGCCCAGGCCAAAATCCTTGAAGTTCGGATTGATGTTGTTGGCGTGGTGCCCGGGGGAATTGGTCCAGCTTTTCAAAACATCCGACTGGCTGTCCTGACCCTGCGCGATGTTTTCGCCATAGGTGCGCCAGTTGTACCCGGCTCTTGTGATCCGATCCCCTGCAGATGAACCATCGCGGCCAGTGTGGCTGAGGTAGTTATGCGCCAGCATGTCATTCGCATGGCCCTGCGCAGCGGCGCCAAGGCGATTGTCATAGGCAACCGCGCCTGCACCGTTCGCGATCCGCACATTGTTCAAAAGACCGGCAAACGAGTTGTTTTCAACCCGGTTTGGGGTGGTCGGCCCGGGGCCGGATTTGGGTTGCGGTTTCGGAGATGCCGTGGGGGTCACCGGGCCGTTCACCGGGGCCTTCCCGCCACCGCTGCTCATACATGCTGATACGGCCAAGGCGGATGCCAAAACAAGTGCGATTTTCATCTGTGCTCTCCTTTGTTTGTTGCCGCCACCGAACGCAAATCAGCCTTCGAAGTAAACCGTTCGGCCTTGGGCGTATATCAAAAGGCGAGAATGTGCTGATCATTCGGTGTGGTCAGCAGAAATACGCGCGACAACCGGGAATGTCCGAAGTGTTGATTGCAGGACGCAAGGGGGTACGGCACATCTCTTTCCCAACTGAGCAGCACTGTTGGGTGTCAGCGCGCAGGGCCCCATTCGGTCCTGCACGGCGGGCATCACGCGCAAAGGGGCTTTCTTGTCCATCGGGAAGGTCTGGGGATGAGGACACATGAACAAAGCCATATATATAACAGTGATCGCGCTGGGGGGCCTGTCTGCCAGTGGCGCGTTGGCGGCAGAGGCAGACACGCCGCCAAAGCACGATATTGGATATCGCGCGGAAATTGCTCTGGATGAGGGGCGTGCAGAGCAGGCTTTGACGCTGGCCCAGGAGCTTTTGAAACGTGACGGCGACAGTTTCCAGGGGCATATGATTTCTGCTCTTGCCTATGTCGATCAAGGGCAACCACAGCCCGCTGCAAAGGCTGCGGAGCGGGCGTTTCAACTTGCGCGCACGGACAAAGAAAGGGTGCAAGCGGCGCGCCTGTCCGGTGCGGCCCGCTTTCAATCCGGGCAACATATGCGGGCGGGCTGGTGGCTGCGCAGGGCCAGCAACTATGTGGGCGATGAGAATGACGCCCGCATTGTCGCCGAAGAGTTTGACGCGATCCGGCAGGACAATCCACTGTCTGTCACTCTCAACTTCGCGATCGCCCCCTCTACCAACATCAACGGGGGTACGCGAGAAGAATATTTTGACATCGAGAACTACCGCTTTGTGTTTCACCCCAGCAGCCTGGCTTTGTCGGGCTTGGAGTATTCCGGCAGTGTCGATCTCAGCTATCGCCTGTCGCAATCCGACCGGCATATCACCACCATTGGGGCCTTCCTGTATGGCCGCACGTACAGCGTCTCTTCTGCGGCACGGGATGCGTTTCCGGATGTCGATGGATCTGACTATGCGCTTGCCCTTGCAGAGGTGTCCGTGGCGCACCGCCAATATCTGTTTGAGGGTCTTGGGGCGACCGGCGTGTCGGCCCATATTGGCCAGCTTTGGTATGGGGGCGATCCGTTGCGGCGACATCTGCGGGTTCAACTGGATCAGGACCTTCCGTTGGGAGAGGACGCGCTGATCTCCCTCGGTGGGTTTGTCGAGGTGCAGGAGGCCCTGACCGCTTCGCAACCCAACGCGACGGTGTATGACCTTCAAGGCTCTTATTCGAAGCGGCTGGGCAATCAGGATGTGCTGCGCTGGTCTTTGGGATATCGTTTCACGGATGCAGATCAGGCGACCTATACGCATTCGGATCTGCGCGCGGGTGTGCAATACGCCCTGTCACGGCCCGTGCTGGGCACAAAACTGGATGTTTGGGCAGAGCTGGGCCGCAAGACCTATGACGAATTCACATTGTCGTTGAATGGGCGGCAGGATACCTACGTCTCCCTTGGGGCAAATGCGGTGTTTGAGCAGCTGTCCTATTTTGGCTTCTCCCCCCGCCTGTCGCTATCTGCCACCCAGACAAATTCAAACGTTGCACGATATTCCAGCACCGATGTGCAAATTGGGCTGGGGCTACAGTCGAATTTTTAACCCGCCACGCGACCTGCTGGTGTCGGCAGGCAGCCCTTTTTGGTTGTTTCAGTTCCACCCAGGTGTCCCGTGCAAAAAACGCCGCCCAAAGGGGCGGCGCTTTCGTCTGATCGCGGGCGGGGAGGAAAGGGCCCGCGTTCAAATCAGCGGGCCATCTCGGTCACCGGCTCATTGCTTTCTTCCCAGGCGCGGACCTCTTCTTCGGTTGCTTTCGGGGAAAACATCCCGGTCATCGCATAGAAGATGCCAATCAGCGGCGAGAGCCAGCAGGCAAAGGCCAGCGGGATGTAGAGCAGGTTTTCGAAGTTCCCATCCGCAATGCCAAGCGCCAGCGCGCTGATCACAAACGCACCACCTGCGTTCCACGGGATCAGCGGCGAAACCAGCGTGCCGCCTTCCTCGATCGCGCGTGACAGGTTCAGGGGCGAATATTTCATCGCGCGATAGACCGGTGCATACATCCGGCCGGGCAGGGCAATCGACAGGTACGGATCCCCTGCCACGGTGTTGGTGGCAACCGATGTCAGGATGGCCGAGGTCTGAATGCCGGCAAAGCTTTTCACCCGGCTGATGATCACCTCGATGATCGCCTGCAAACAGCCCGTGCGTTCCAGCGCGCCACCGAACCCAAGCGCCAGAAGCACCAGCGAAATGGTCCACATCATCGACTGGATGCCGCCGCGATTGAGCAGCGGGTCGATTTCCGGCACCCCGGTGTCGATCGAATAGCCGGAATTGGCGAAGGTGAAGGTTTCATGCAGACCGGCGCCCTGGAAGAAGATCGCCATCAGGCCGCCCACAAGCGCACCGGCAAACAGCGACGGGATGGGCGGTTGCCTTTTCACCGCAAGGATAATCACCAGAAGGGCAGGCAGCAGCATGATCGGTGAAATCCAAAACGCATTGTCAAGCGCTTCGGTGATGGCGTCGATCCGTTCGAAAGACACGTTGGATGTGTCGATCAGGGTGAATCCCACCACCAGATAGATCGCCAAGGCAATCAGCATCGACGGGATGGTGGTCGGCAGCATGTTTCGGATGTGATCGAACAGGTTGGTGCCGGTCACGGCAGGGGCCAGGTTGGTGGTATCAGACAGGGGCGAAATTTTGTCGCCGAAGAAGGCACCGGAAACCACCGCACCGGCGGTCCAATACATCGGAATGCCAAACCCCGCACCAATGCCCATCAAGGCCAGGCCCACGGTGCCAACCGTGCCCCAGGATGTGCCCAGCGACACAGAGACAATCGAACAAAGCACCATACCTGCGGCAAGGAACAGCTCTGGCGATAGAACTTTCAAACCGTAATAGATCAGCGTCGGGACAGTGCCACTGGCAATCCAGACCCCCACGATCATGCCCACCGTAATCAGGATCGACACAGACGGCAGCGAGATGGTGATAACGTGAAACACACCCTCTTCGATATTGGGCCATTTATGTCCCAGCTTCAGCCCCACCAAAGCGGTTATGGCAATGCCGATGGTCAACGGAATATGCGGGGTGAAATCCCCGAAATAGAACAGCTGAATGCCAAGAACAATCAGCGTCAGCAGGATTGGCAAAAGCGCCAGGCCAAGCCCTGGCTTGGAGATGTTCTGATCCGTGTCAGACATGCGATGGACCCCCATTGGTCAGGATGTGATGGGTTGGTTTGGATGGGGGTGGTTAACCTGTGCGCTTTTGGGCCGACCCACGCGCAGGCGTCGGATTGGTTGAAATTGCGACACGTGCGACCCTTGGGGGGGATCAAATGCGGCCAGTGCACCTGGCCAATAAAAAACGCCGCCCCGGATGGAGCGGCGTTTCCTGTTCGAAAGAAGCTGGGCTTAGAAGCCGAAACCTTCGTATTTCGATTTGAACTTCGACACGCGGCCGCCGGTGTCCAGCAGGCGCGAGTTGCCGCCGGTCCAGGCCGGGTGGGCCGAGGGGTCGATGTCGAGGGCAAGCGTGTCGCCTTCTTTGCCCCAGGTCGATTTCATCTGGATGATCGTGCCGTCGGTCATTTTGACGTCGATCATGTGGTAGTCGGGATGGATATCCTTTTTCATGCTGACGCTCCTCAGGCTTTCTTGGGCTTGTAGTGGGTGTCTTCTGCGATACGGGCAGATTTGCCGCGACGCGAACGCAGATAGTACAGTTTGGCGCGGCGCACACGGCCACGACGTACCACTTCGATATATTCGATGTTGGTCGAGTAAAGCGGGAACACACGTTCCACACCTTCGCCGAACGAGATTTTGCGCACGGTGAACGAACCGGCAATGCCTGCGCCGTTTTTACGGGCAATGCAAACGCCTTCATAGTTCTGCACACGGGTGCGGGTGCCTTCGGTCACCTTAAAGCCTACGCGAACAGTGTCGCCGGCTTTGAAATCGGGGATCTCTTTCCCCAGCGAAGCGATCTGTTCCGCTTCGAGCTGTGCGATCAGGTCCATCTGATCTCTCCTAAACTGCTTGTGGTTTTTCCACAAAGGTTGCTGCCGCCCAGAGCTCCGCGCCTTCATCGGGTCTTCATCTGCGCCCGCGGGAGAATACGTCGTCGTTTCTTTTTGCTGCCTCGCCGGTTTGCCCCGTGGAAAGAACACGGCCCAAACAAAACAGGTCCACACGACTCATTGAACCGGTGAACACGCGGGGTATAGGCCAATGGGGGCAGGGGATCAAGGGGGATTGCCACCTATATCAGCCTTCGGTTTGGGCGCCTCCTTTGGGGATGGCTATAAGGGGAAGGTTAGGGTTTGGATCCGATCTTCTTGAGGAGAACCATCAACTGGTCGAAGTTTTCGGCCCCCAATAGGGCTTTCATTTCATCCTCGACATGTTGCTTGGCCGTTGCACTATCGCGCTGCGCGCGCAATCCGGCGTCGGTAAAGCGCACAATCTTGCCACGCCCGTCTTCGGGGTCGGGATCACGGCGTAGAATATCCGAGCGTTCGAGGTCGGCGATGAGTTGTTGAACCGCTTGTTTGCTCAATCCCATCCGGGTCACGATCTCGGCCTGACGGGTGCCGTTCAAGCCAACATAGGGTACGACGCTAGATCGGGCTTCGGCATACCAGTCATGCCCCATGTCAATCATCTGCTGGGCAAATTTCTCTTTCCACACGGCGGCAGCATCCCAAAGGCGCCATCCGATGTGGTCTGGGTGAATATCGTCAATCTTCTTGACCAAATCGCGCTCCGATGATAGTCAACTAAATTGACTATACTGCCTCAGGCTCTGAGTTCAACGTTTATGGCTATTGTTTCACAATCTCACGTATATGATGCCCTGGCTGATCGCTATGATCAGGCGCATCGGCGGTGGCTGCGCTACGCTGGGGGCGAAGCGCAATGTGCTTATGAAGGGGCTGCAACGGCCTTGCTGCGCCCAAATTCCACGGTTCTAGACGTTGCTTGTGGTACCGGAAAGGTCAGCCGCAGGTTGCTACGCCGGACAGCAGGGGATGTTCAGTTGGTCTTGCTGGACAACTCTGAAAAAATGCTCCGAAGTTGCAAAGATATTCCAGCCAGACGGGTATTGGGATGTATGATGGATCTGCCGTTTCAGTCAGACCAATTCGACCTTCTAACCTGTGCCTGGGGCGTGGAAACAGTTGAACGGCCGGATCTTGCTCTGGCAGAGTTTACACGGGTGACGCGACCCGGAGGTCATATTTGCCTGGCATTTTGTGCTGATCGCCCGGCGCAATCCCTGATGGGATCCGCTTTACGATATTGCGTGTCCCGGCGAGGGCGAGGTCGGTTTCTCAACCACGAAAACTTGCGGGACCTGGCGCTTGATGTGGGGGCAAGGTCGGTACAGACGTTAACATGCAGCGGGCCGGCGGCTGCGATGATCTTGCATATTTGACTTCGTTCCGAACGGTCAGAGAACCTGCGAAGGCTGACGTCTGCATTTTGATGAACGTCTGCAGGTTGCCAGTGTTTGTTTTCCATGTGCTCGCTCACGACGTTTGATTTTGCGAAGCAAACTGCAATGTTTTGCGCTAACCTGTTCCGAAACCGAAGGAGCGCGCGATGACACCTGAGTTCATGTTGATCACCTTTGTCTTGTTTTTGGCAGGGGTTCTTGCCGTGCCAATTGCCAGCCGCTTTGGGTTGGGATCGGTTCTGGGCTATCTGATCGCCGGGATCCTGATCGGTCCATTCCTGACCTGGGCGGGGGCAGATGTGGTGTCATTGCAGCATTTTGCCGAATTTGGCGTGGTGATGATGCTGTTCATTGTCGGGCTCGAGATGAACCCGAAATCGCTGTGGCAGATGCGTGGGCGGATCTTTGTGTTGGGTGGTTTGCAGGTGGGGGTGACCGCCGGTCTGGTGATGGCGGTCGCCATGGCGTTTGGGCAACCCTGGACGGTCAGCCTGGCCATCGGCCTGATCTTCGCCCTGTCCTCGACCGCCATCGTGAACCAGACGCTCAAGGAAAAGGGCCTGTTAAAAAGCGATGGCGGCCAGTCGAGCTTTGCCGTGCTGTTGTTTCAGGACATCGCGGTCATTCCCATGCTGGCCTTGGTGCCGCTTCTGGCCCTGCCTGAATTGGTGGACGCGGCGCATCATGGCGCGGGGCATGATGATCACGGGTCGGGCCTGAACCTGTCGCTTGTCGAGGGGCTGAATGGCTGGCAGACCGCGCTGGTCACGCTGGCGGCCATCGTCGGGGTGATCGCGGCGGGGCAGTACCTGGTCGGGCCGATCTTCCGCTTCGTCGCCCGCGCCCGCCTGCGCGAACTTTACGTGACCACCGCCCTGATGATTGTGCTTGGCATTGCGCTTTTGATGACCATGGTTGGCCTGTCCCCTGCGCTAGGCACCTTCCTTGCCGGTGTGGTGCTGGCGGGGAACGAGTTCCGGCACGAGCTGGAAAGCGACATTGACCCGTTTCGCGGCATCTTCCTGGGCGTCTTTTTCATCACCGTGGGCGCAAGCATCGACTTTGTGCTGCTGTGGGAAAACCTTGTTCTGGTGCTGGGTCTGACCCTCGGCTTGATCGCACTGAAAGCCGCGGTGCTGCTGGGCCTTGCCCGGGCCTTTAACCTGACCGGCGGGGACAAGTGGCTGTTTGGGCTGGGCATGGCGCAGGCGGGCGAGTTTGGCTTTGTGCTGATTTCCTATTCCGTGGCGAACGCCGTGCTGCCCGGATCGGTCTCTGACATGCTGCTTTTGGTGGTGGCGCTGACCATGCTGCTGACACCCGCGCTGTTCATCCTCTATGACCGCGTCATCGCCCCACGCTATTCGCGCCAACAGGAACAAGAGGCCGACGAGATCGACAGCGAGGCGCGGATCATCATCGCCGGGCACGGGCGATTTGGCGGCATCGTGAACCGCGCGCTGCGTGGGGCGGGGTATGACACCACCGTGGTGGATTACAGCGCGGAACAGCTGACCATGCTGCGCAAATTTGGCCTGTCTGCCTTTTTCGGCGACGCAACGCGGCCCGATCTTCTGCACGCCGCCGGGATTGACGACGCCAAAATCCTGGTGGTTGCGATTGACGACAAAGAGGCGATCACCGGGTTGGTGCGCCACGTCACCGAACACCATCCGCATGTGCATGTGATCGCCCGCGCGATTGACCGCTGGCATGTCTATGACCTGTGGTCCGTGGGCTGCCGCGACATCATCCGCGAGGTGTTCGACAGCTCGTTGCGCACCACCCGGTCCGCGTTCGAGGCGCTGGGCCATGCGCGGCCCGAGGCGCAGGGGCTGGTGGATGCGTTCAGCGACATGGACCGCAAGACCATGCTGGAACTGGCAGATCTGTACGACATCGACACGCCGCCCCTGGAAAACGAACCCTATGTGGCGCGGGTGCGCGAAATGCAGGCGGAATGGGAGGTCGAACTGCGCGGCAATATGGAGGCTGTGAAAGCGGGCGAGTGACCCCGCCACCTTGCCGGGGCAGATCGGCACGCCCATATAGGATAGGAAAGGATGCGACCGATGAAATGGCGCGATTTGGCAGAACGACAGATCCTGAAAGCCAAGGCCGAAGGGCAATTGGATGATCTGAAAGGGGCGGGCACCCCCCTGAAGATGGAGGGCGGCAACACCACCGATGCGGCCGGGATGCGGATCATGGCCGAAGCGGGGGTTCTGCCCCGCGAGATCGAGTTGAAGAAAGCGGTCGATGCCGCAAAGACCGCTCTGGCCGAGACCACGGACCCCGTCGCGCGCAAATCGGCGATGGCGCGGCTGGCCGATCTGGAGCTGCGCCTGTCCATCGAACAGGACGCCCGGCGAAAGTATTACCGCACGTCCTGAGGGGCCGTCAGCCAGACCTCGAGATAGGGGCGCAGGCTTTCATCCAGCGGGGTTGTGTTGTTGCGGGCACAAAACCGCAGGGCAAGAGCCTGAAACATAAAGGCCTGAACACCCTCCGCCAGCAGGTTCGGTGAGACATCATTGCGAAATCCCCCTTGGACCAGCCAGCGCTCCATGACGGTCACAAACCGTTCAAACGTCATGGCAATCGGCCCAATCTCTTCCTTTGCGGCCGCCCCGGAATAGCGCAAAATCACGTCAAACACGTATCGTTCATGCGACATGAACCGCATCATGGGCATCATCGCCTCGACCAGTTCAGGAATGGTGCGCGGGGCGGGGGCGGCTTCGATCTGGTCAAGAAAGCCGTCAATCCGTTCCCCGATCAACAGATCCATCAAGGCGTCTTTGTCCTTGAAATGCGCAAAGAAAGTTCCCTTCGCCACCCCGGCCCGTTGGGCCACGTTTTCGGTGCGCAGGGCAGAATATCCTGTTTCTGCGATCACATCACGCGCGGCCTGGATCAGGCGGGCGCGTGTTTTCAGGGTGCGGGGTTGTGGGGTGCTCATGCGTTTATGTGACACATTTATTGACCGCGGTCAAAATAAGGAATTGACCGCGGTCAATTTATGGTGCGTTATGGCGCTGAAAGAAATTGACCGTGGTCAATTCTGTGCCGCGAAGATAGGAGCGCCCCTATGCCTGCCCGTAAGATCCTTGTTCTGAATGGTCACCCCGCAGAGAGCTCGCTCTCGCGCCATTTGGCGGAAACATATGCGGATGCCGCAAACGCGGCGGGGCATGACGTGACGCTTTTGCATCTGCGCGACCTGCAATTCGATCCTGATCACGGGTTTGCCGGATACAGGCAGCACAAGCCGTTTGAACCGGATCTTGAACGCTTCCTGACCGCGCTTCATCACTGTGACCACTTTGTGCTGATCTCGCCGATGTGGTGGGGCGGATTGCCCGCAAAGCTGAAGGGGTTGATTGACCGCAGTTTCTGGCCGGGGCGGGTGTTTGACAGCCGCGGCAAAGGCCTGCCGAAACCGCTTTTGACCGGGCGCAGTGGCCGGGTGATCCTGACATCAGACAGCCCGTGGTGGTATTTTCGGTTCCTCCTGCATCGCCCGCTTTACTGGGCGTTGCGCCGTCAGATTTTCGAATTTGTCGGAATCAAACCGTTTCGCATGACTCATTTTGCCCAGGCCAGCCACACAAACACGGCGCAGGTGCAGGGCTGGACCGCGAAGGTGCGAAAGCTGGGGCGGATTGGCGCCTAGCTGTCGCCATCGTCCTGATGGGCGGCCCAAAGGTCGGGGCGGCGGGTGCGGGTGATCTCTTCGCTTTGGGCCCGGCGCCACTCGTCGATTTTGCCATGGTGGCCGGACATCAGAATGTCGGGGATCTTGCGCCCTTTCCATTCGGCGGGCCGGGTGTATTGCGGATGCTCCAACAACCCGTTGGAAAAGCTTTCCTCTTCAATGCTGTCGGCATTACCCAGCACCTCTGGGATCAGCCGGACCGTGGCGTCGAGCATCGCCTGCGCGGCGATCTCGCCGCCGGTCAGAACGAAATCGCCCAGGCTGACCTCTTCGATCTGGTAATGCTCCAGCACCCGTTCATCGACCCCTTCAAACCGACCACACAGCACCGTCATGCCGCGACAGGTCGAAAACCGCCGCGCCATCGCCTGATCCAGCGGCTTGCCGCGCGGTGACATATAGATGATCGGCCATTGGGCCCGGTCCAGCGGCGCGCCGGATTGTGCCGTTTCGATCGCCCGACCCAGCACATCGGGGCGCAACACCATGCCCGCGCCCCCGCCCGCTGGCGTGTCATCCACATTGCGATGCTTGCCCACACCAAAGCTGCGCAAATCAATCGTCTCCAGTGCCCATTTCCCGTCCTTCAACGCCCGCCCCGTCAGGCTTTCGCCCAGCACCCCCGGAAAGGCGTCGGGAAACAGCGTGATGATTTTCGCCGTCCACGCGCCCGCAAGACGCGGCGTGTGGGTCATCAGCTCGCGCGGTTTTACGCTGGCCGAAATGGACAGGCGGCCATGTGACTTGGCGGCTGCTTTGGCGGGGCCGTTCGGCGGGGTATTCTTGTTGACGTCGGACATGGGCGCTGTCTACGACAGTTTCAGCAGAATGCAAACCATGGGGCAGGCATGAACAAGGCGGAGCGCGAACAAACGTTACTGGCGAAAGCCATGGCCGCGCTGCCGGGGCACGGGGCGCTTGGCCAGCGGTTTCGTCATGTCCCGCCGCGGATCCTGAGCAGTCGGTTCTTGCCAGAGGAGGAGCGGATTGTCCTGATGTTGTCTGATGCGCGCCATGATGCCGCGCACAAGGCTGTGGTCTATAAATTCAAGGACGGACCGGCAGATGCCGCGCGGTTTGAACAGAAGCTAAAGGCGCATCGTTTCGCTTATGACGCGTTAGGTGGGCAGCGGGTGCCGCAGCTTCTGTCGGTGGATCCCGCGGCGCAAAGCGTGATCTTTCAGCATGTGCCGGGGCGCACCGTGCATGAAACGCTGGAGCTGGCGGAATTTGGTCTTGCAGATGCACAAGACGCTATGCGCCGCAGCGGCAAATGGCTGGCCGCGTTTCATCAGGCGACCGCCCAACCGGGCCGGGCCATCCGCCCTGATGCGATGATGGGCTGGGTCGCGGAAATGCAAAACTCGGTACTGACGCGACAGGTGGATGTGCCCCGGCGTGACCTTTACCTGATCTGCGCAGAACAGGCCTTTGCCATTTGTGAATCGGTGCGCGGCGCGCATACGCCCGTGGCGGCGTCACATGGGGATTTTCACCTTCGCAACCTCTTGTTGGATGACGATAAAACCTATGGGTTGGATTTTGACCCCACCCGTTTTGTGCCCCCGGGCCACGACCTGTCCAAGTTCCTGTTGCGGTATCGAATCTGGTTTGGTGGCCGCGACGACAGCCCGCCCGTACAGGCCTTTTGGCAGGGCTATGGCGCAAAAGATGAAAACGCGGCTGCGGTCCGGTTTCTCTTTCCGATCCAGCTTTTGGGCGATTGGCGCAAGATGCCGAAACGCCGGGAAGACCGCAGCGCGGGACAGCAGCGTCAGTTCAAACGCCTGTTGACCCTCGCCAAAGAGGTGTTCGATCTGTCCGGGTAACGCTTTAGTCGTCCGAGAATATGCCCACAGGCGGGTCGGCAATGATCCGGCCAGCAGCCAGATCAACCGTAGGCACCGCTGCGCGGGTGAAGGGCAGAAGGGCACCGGTGCGCATGCCCGCGCCCAGCACTTCCAGCACATCCCCCGCCCCGTGGTTATGCACAGCTTTCACCCGGCCCAGTTCTTTGCCCCCGGTGTCCAGCACCAACAGGCCAATCAGGTCGGCATGGTAAAACTCGTCATCGGGCAGCGAGGGCAGGGCGTCTCGGTCGGCGTAAAGCTGAACGCCCTGGGCTGCGTCCGCTTCTTCCTTGGTGGCAATGCCGCTGACACGGGCCGCAAAACCATTGCTGATCGGGCGGGTCAGGGTCAGGTCAAAACTCTTGCGACCGTCTTCGGACCACAGCGTGCCGTAATCGGCAATCGCCTCGGGGTCTGCACAAAAGCTTTTGACCCGTACCTCGCCATGGACCCCAAAGGCCCCGGCCAACACCCCTACGCAAATTCGTTCATCGCTCATCTGGATATGTCCATTCAATGCCTGCGCACAGGTTCCCTTGCACCGCGCCGCCCGCGTCAAGGCAGCGGTCTTTCATCATGGCCCGTTCATACAGGACACCGGCCACAAAGACGATGCCCAGCAATATGAGGGTGCGGATCGGGCGAAAGAGGAAACCCATGTGCTTATCGTACCTCCATTGGCAGGCTGCCGCGCCGCGCTTCCCAGCCGGTGCCTTCCAACTCCGGACTCTCGGCCACCTCTTCCGGCCAGCCCAGGCAGAAATACCCGACAAGGGCGTAGTTCTCGGGCACGTCCAGGTCGCGGCACATCTGTTTCGGGTCCAGGATCGACACCCAGCCCAACCCCAACCCGCGCGCGCGTGCCGCCAGCCAAAAGAGCATAATGGCCGACACCACCGAATAGCGGCGCATTTCGGGCATGGTGCCCGCGCCCAGCCCCGCGCCTTTGTCGGTGGTTTCATCGCAAAAGATTGCAAGCTGCACCGGGGCATCCTGCATCCCCGACAGCTTCAATCCTGCGTAAATCTTTGCTTTTTCACCGGAATATCCGGCAAGGGCAGCCGTGTTCGCTGCCTGGTAATTGGCAAGTGCCGCCGCGCGCGCCGCGTCACTTTCCACCCGGATCACCCGCCAGGGTTCACTGAGACCCACGGAGGGGGCCAGCAGGAAAGCGTCGAGGCAGTCTTGCAAAACGGCCTCATCCACCGGGTCAGAACGGAAGCGGCGCACATCGCGCCGCCACCGCATCAGGGTCTCAAGATCCGACTGAAACTCGTCAGAAAATGCGTGCATCTGCGCCTTCCCAGTCCCTGTCACAAGGGGCGGCAAACCCAATCAGCTTACCGCCCCCAAAGAGGATTATTCCTCGGCCGGAGCAGCTTCGGCTTCAGCAGCTTCAGCAGCCTTGGCAGCTTTCTCTTCAGCACGTTCCTGGGCTTTTTTGCCGGGAACAGCTTTCTTGGCGTTGTTACGCTCTTTCTTGGCCAGAACGCCAGCGGCTTCCAGGAAGCGCGACACGCGGTCCGACGGCTGGGCGCCCTGGTCCAGCCAGTACTGAACGCGTTCCATGTCCAGTTTCACACGCTCTTCGCTGTCTTTGGGCAGCAGCGGGTTGTAGGTGCCCAGTTTCTCGATGAAACGGCCATCGCGCGGCATGCGCGAGTCAGCGGCCACAACACGGTAGAAGGGGCGTTTTTTCGAGCCACCACGGGCGAGACGGATTTTCATAGCCATGAGAGTTTTCCTTTTTTCCAGCTATTGAGGGGCGTTGCTTCTGTGGGCGCGGCCCCAATTTCGGTGTTCGGTTGTTCCTGTGATCTCAGGGTTTTATTCCTGATGTTTCTTATGGTGCCTGATGACCTCATCAATGATGAAGTTCAGGAATTTCTTGGCAAATTCCGGATCCAGATCGGCGCGGCGCGCCAGATCTTCCAGCCGTTCAATCTGCTTGGCTTCGCGCGCCGGATCGGAGGGCGGCAGGTCATGGGTGGCCTTCAGCTTGCCCACGGCCTGCGTGTGCTTGAACCGCTCGCCCAGCGTGTAGACCAGGATCGCGTCCAGACGGTCGATGCTTTCGCGATGTTCCTTCAGCAGCTCGGCTGCGCGGGTCACGGCGTCGCTCATGCGGAGGCCTCCTTCAGATCGTCCAATGCCTGTTTCGAGGGGTGGCGATAGACCATTTCGCGCCCATGTGTCGGGCTGTCCCAATCGCTTTCCAACGTTGCGCCCATGCGTTCGGCCAAAGCGACCGAGCGGTCATTGCCGGGGAAGATGTTGGAACACAGCGGCCCCCAACCCAGCGTGTCATAGGCATAAGCGCGCACCGCTTCGGCGGCCTCAAAGGCATAGCCCTTGCCTTCGCCGCCTTCAAACATCACCCAGCCCAGCTCAGTCTCGTTCCACCCTTCCGGTCCCCACAGGCCAACCATGCCAACGGTGTCGCCCTCAGCGGTGTCGAGAAACCAGAAGCCATGGCCCTTTAGGGCAAAATGGCCAATGTTCGACGCAAACCAGCGCCACGCGCCGGTGCGATCCAGCGGGCCGCCAAAGCCCCAGCTGCGCTCTTTCGAGGCAAAGAAGGTCGCCACATGCTCAAAATCTGCCTCAGTCGGCGCACGCAGGGTCAGGCGGTCTGTGGTCAAAGTGGGGATGCCGGTGAGATGTGTCATGCGGCACCGCCTTTTTTGCCATGGCGATACACCAGGACTTCCGGTGCAATCGGGTGGCGGGCCTTATCCGCGACTGCCCCGATCCGATCCGCGAGCGAGATCGAGCGGGTGTTGCTCTCTTCGATGTAGCTGACAAACCCACCTGCTCCGAACAGGCGCACCCCTTCACACCGAAGTGCCAGAGCAGCTTCGCTGGCATAGCCAAGGCCTTCGGCGGATTCGATCAGAAGCCAGCCCAACTCGGGTTCCGGGTCTTTCAATTCGCGCCCAAGCAACACCATTCCCAGAACCTCATTGGTTTCGGTCAATGTGATGGTCAACCCGCCAAAGCCGCGCAACGCCCATTGCGCGCAGATATGGGTGAAATCCAGCCAGGCATCGTCTTCGCTGAACGGGCCGCCGATATGTGTCGCGCGTTCCGTGGTCCAGATCGGGGCCAGAACGGGCCAGTCTGCCAAGCGCGGTGCGCGCAGGGTCAGCCGATCCGTTGTGATCCGGGGCAGGGCGGCGGCGATTGCGTCAATCCGCGATTGCGCAGCAGCGGGATATGTCAGGTCAACCGAGGTCATGCGTAGGCCTCCGGATTGCCATCGGCATCGGGGGCCGGGTGGCGCCAGACCTGATAGTCGTCGCCTTCGTCTGCAAACCGGGGTGCATCCGGGTCAATCACACAGCCCAGACGTTCGGCCAGAGCGTTGGAGCGCGTGTTGGTGTTGTCGATATAGCTGACGCAGGTGTCCCAGCCGAGGGTCTCATAGGCCCAGTTGCGGGTGGCGAGAGAGGCTTCAAACGCCAGCCCTTTGCCTTCAATCGACTTGTCCCAGACCGACCAGCCGATTTCCGGCTCGGGCCAGCCAACCGGCCTCCATGGACCTGCCGACAGCACCGGTTTGCCGGATGCCTTCTCGACGCCGACAAACAGGCCAAACCCCAGCAGGGTCCAGTGGCCCGCCATATGGCCAAAGCTGCGCCAGGCGTTGCGGTCGCTATACGGCCCACCAATGAACCCGGCACGATCCGACCCCAGGAAGGCGGCGAAGGCCTCCCAGTCGCCCATCTCGGGCTGGCGCAGCAACAGGCGCGGGGTGTCGATGGTGACGGTCATTGTGGGGCTATCTCAACCTTACTTCTTCTTGCCAAGGCCCGACAGGCCACCGGGCAGGCCTCCGGGGCCACCCAGACCGGGCAGGCCACCGGGCAGTTTGCCGCCCATGGCTTTCGCGGCTTGTTCCAGCGCCTTGGGGTCCATTTGCGACGGATCCATGCCGCCCATATCGGGCATGCCGCCGCCTTTTCCGAACATGCCGCCGAGCGCTTGTTTCAGCATCTTGCCTTTGCCCATCTTGCCCATTTTCTTCATCATGTCGGACATCTGGCGCTGCATTTTTAGCAGTTTGTTCAGGTCGCTCACTTCCATGCCAGCACCCGCCGCGATGCGTTTCTTGCGGCTGGCCTGCAGGATTTGCGGGTTGGCGCGTTCGCGTTTGGTCATGGATTGGATCAGCGCAATCTGCTGTTTCAGCACCTTGTCATCCATGCCTGCGGCCTCAGCCTGTTTGGCCATCTTGTTCATGCCCGGCATCATCCCCATGATGCCCTGCATGCCGCCCATCTTGATCATCTGCTCCAGCTGCATCTTCAGGTCGTTCATATTGAACTGACCCTTCGAGAAGCGCTTCATCATGCGTTCGGCCTGTTCGGCCTCGATGGTTTCCTGCGCCTTTTCCACAAGCGCCACAATGTCGCCCATGCCGAGGATGCGGCCTGCAACCCGGTCGGGTTCAAAGGTTTCCAGCGCGTCCATCTTCTCGCCGAGGCCGACATATTTGATCGGCTTGCCGGTCACGGCGCGCATCGACAGGGCCGCACCACCGCGCCCGTCCCCATCCATCCGGGTCAGGACCACGCCGGAAATGCCAACCTTGTCGTCAAATTCCTGCGCGACTTCCACGGCGACCTGACCGGTCAGCCCGTCAACCACCAGCAGGGTTTCACGCGGGTCAACGATCTTGGAGACCTCTTCCACTTCGCCCATCAACACGTCGTCAATGTGTAGACGCCCGGCGGTGTCGAGCATATAGACGTCATAACCGCCCATCGTCGCCTGTTGCTTGGCGCGCTTGGCGATGTCGGCGGGTTTCTGGCCTTTCACGATCGGCAGGGTGTCAACGCCCACCTGCGTGCCCAACACGGCCAGCTGGTCCATCGCGGCGGGGCGATAAACGTCCAATGACGCCATCAGCACGCGTTTGCCGTCTTTTTCCTTCAGCCGTTTGGCGAGCTTTGCCGTGGTGGTGGTTTTACCGCCGCCTTGCAGACCCACCATCAGGATCGGGGCAGGGGGGCTGTCGATTTTCAGCGCACCGGGTTCGCCTTCGCCGGTCAGCACATCCACCAGCGCATCATGCACAATCTTCACAACCTGCTGGCCGGGGGTGACCGATTTTGTCACGGATTGGCCGGTGGCTGCGTCCTGCACTTTCTTGATGAAATCGCGCGCAACCGGCAGCGAAACGTCGGCCTCAAGCAAGGCCACACGCACTTCGCGCAGCGCGGTTTTCACGTCATCCTCGGACAGCGCACCCTGTTTCGTCAGGCGGTCAAAGACACCGGAGAGGCGATCTGACAGGCTCTCAAACATTTGCGGCTCCTTTCGCCGTTTCATTGCCCCTTAGATAAGGGCGCGCGGGTGCATATCCAACTGTCCCCAGACGCTCAAACCAGTAACGCCCCTGTGGGCGCGACGCGCTGACAGGGGGCGATCCCGGCATGGGCCAAGGGACCGGAAGTTTCACGACTCCCGGGGTTTGGGCTGGATGTAGTGCAGCATGGGCGTGGAGTCAAGCAAACAGGGCTGGTTGCTATAGGGGCGCTGCCCCTCGGCCCCGCGGGGCCTCACCCCGGGATATTTGTGACAAGAAAAAAGAGGGCGCGCGGTGGCACGAGCCGGGGAAGGGATCGGGACAAGTGTTTGACTTCGATCATGGTGGCGCTCGCAGCGGGCTCCTATCCTTATCTCAAACAAGAAATGGTGCGCAGAAAAGGAGCGCTGAGATGTACAAGAATATTCTCGTCCCGATTGCCCTGGATCACGACCGTGACAGCAATCAATCGCTGAAGATTGCAAAAGTGCTGGCCGATGAGGGTGCCAAGATCACCGCCCTGCATGTGATGGAAGAGGTGCCGTCTTATGTGGCGCAATACCTGCCGCAGGGGCAGATCGAAGACAATGCCCATCAGCTGGAAGCGCGGTTGAATGAAGAGCTGGCCGGAATGGAAGGCGTCGAGGCCAAAGTGGTGTCGGGCCATGCGGGCCATGCCATCGTCGAATACGCCACGCGGCATGATGTGGACTGCATCGTGGTGGCGTCTCACCGTCCGGGGCTGACCGATTTCTTCCTGGGCTCGACCGCGGCCCGCGTTGTGCGTCATGCGCCCTGCTGCGTGCATGTCTCACGCTAAGCGGACGTCACAGTTCGAATGAAGTGCTGAATGGCGGGTCCTTGCGGCCCGCCTTTTTCGTTCCCATATGAGATGAGACTGGTGGACGAGAAAAAGGAGCGTTTGATGAAATGTCCGGTTGATGGAGCCGAGCTGTTGATGGCCGAACGACAAGGGGTTGAGATCGATTATTGCCCCAAATGTCGCGGTGTGTGGCTGGACCGTGGCGAGCTGGACAAGATCATCGAAAAGGCGACACCGGCGATTGAGCTGGAGGACCCTGATCCCTATTTGGGCGCGCCAGATCTGCCCCCGTCGCCCCCGATGCCAGAGCCGCGCGCAGCCCGGGAACCTGAACCGCGCCATGAAGAGCGGCGTGAAGGTCGATATGACGAGCGCCGTAAGGACGACCGTTACGATGATCGCGATAACAAATATGACAAACGCGGCAAATACGACAGATGGGAAAAAGACGGGCGCGACAAATATGAAGGGCGCGGCAAACCCTATCGCAAGAAAAAGCGCAAATCGGTTCTGAAAGAGATCTTTGACATCTTTGACTGATCGAAGCGCCTGCGACGAATAAACTATTCATATATTTGAACGATCGGGCTAGGCTGAACCTGTAATAAGGAGGAAGCCATGCCGACAATCAGCAAAGCCCCCGACTATCAGACCGTCATCACCACGTTTGAAATGACCCCCGGCACCTGTCAGGATCTGCTGGATGCCCTGACCGATGCGTATGAGAATTTCATCTCGAAACAGCCCGGGTTCGTGGGCGCGGGGCTTCATGTGAATGACGCCCAGACCCGTATCGCAAACTATTCGCAATGGACCCGGCGCGAGGATTTCCAGGCGATGCTGCGCACATCGGAAATGCGCGAACGCAACCGGCGGATTGCTGAGCTGTGCAAAAGCTTTGAGCCGGTGATGTATGACGTGTTCGAGACCTTCAACTGATCATTTTCAACAACAGGATTAGGACCCCATCATGATGAAGAAGACCTTTCTGGCCGCCCTTTTTTCGGCGGTCGCCGCGCCTGTGTTTGCCGAGGGCGTGAATATCACCAAGGACATGGCGTCGGTCACCGTGCCCACCGAAGGCGGGGATGTTGTGATCGAACGCGTGCAGGACCCGGACAACAGGATTTCTGGCGAATGGGCGCGCACCTCGCGCAACTGCCCAAACTTCTGCGTGCAGCCGATGACGCCAGCCCCCGGGGTGACCACAATTGGCGAACTTGAAATGCTTGCCTTCCTGCAAGACCCCGAGGTGGTCGTGGTCGACAGCCGCGTGCCGGATCACCATGCCAGCGGCACCATTCCTGGGGCGATTTCGATCCCCTATAACGAAGCGCCCGACCGGCTAGATGAGCTGGGCTGCGAGGTGGATTTTGACGGATTTGATTGCGAAGGGGCCAAAACCGTGGCGCTCTTTTGTAACGGGAACTGGTGCGGCCAATCCCCCACCGCCATCCGCCGCATGATCGAGGCCGGATACCCGGCGGACCGCATCCACTATTATCGCGGAGGCATGCAGGCCTGGCGCCTGCTGGGGTTGACAGTGACCGGAGGAGAGTGACCGCGGAGTGACCCAAAGTCAGTTCAGATTTCCGCCGATTTCAGACAAAGCGCCGGGCAGGGTGATTGACCTTGGCCGCGCAGGCCCCCAAATTAAAAAGGAAGAGGGGATCACCATGCAATTATTCAAATCTGCCTGTTTTTCGGCTGTTGCCGCCATCGGATTGCTCGCCGCGCCGCTGACGGCAACTGCCGATGATCTGATCGGGGCCTATGTGGCCTATATCGGCAAGGCGGACCTGACCAACTCCAAGGGCAAACGGCTGCGCGAACCCTGGCAGGTGCTGCGCCAGGACCGGGCCAATTATCACCGCTATGGCATCAGCCAGGCAGGCGATGAATGGGATCCGTTTTTTGGTTCGATCGACAATCGCGCCGCGATGGAACAGATGGTGATGAACGGCAAGATCGACCCGCGGGCCGCCAAGAACCTGGTTGATGGCGGGGCGACGGTCTTTGTGCGTATCTATGGGCGCGGCAGCCTGGGCACCTCGGTTCAGGTCACTGTCTCCAAGTGATCCATTACCGAGATCGGCGCGGCCCTCGCACCAGATAAAGCGCGGTTGCCGCCCATTCGCGCAGCCGCCCTTTCAGGCGCTTTCTGATCGGGATATCCGCAGGTGAAGGGCCGTTTGCGCTCATGGCAAGACCCTGTCGCCGGGCCATCATCAAGGCCCTTGGCGCGTGATAGGAATCGGTGACCAGCACCACCTGCGCATGTTCAGGCAGCATCGGGCGCGAGAACAGCAGGTTCTCCCATGTGTTGCCCGCTTGATTTTCGACAAGGATATCCGTGCCGGTCACACCTTCGGCCAGGGCAATGTCGCGCATGACCTCTGCTTCGCTTGTCCCACCGCGCGGCACGCCGCCGCTCATTACGATCAGATCGACGTCCCCCGACAGGTACAACTGCGCCGCATGGCGCGCACGACGCCTAAGCGCCGGGGTGGGGCGTCCGTCCGCCCGCAGTGCGGCCCCAAGAACCAGCGCCACACGGGGCGATCCGGGATCCGTCATTCCGGGAATTGCATGACGCAGGATTTGGTTGCCGCTTCCACCTTGGGGCGCTCTGATTTGATCAGCTTGCGCAGAGCGGCCAGTTTGCTTTTTTCAAGATCCGCATCAATGGCGACCGGGGTCTGGATGGTACGGTGATCATGGTCAACGCAGTGATAGCTTTTGCCCTTTGCGTCGGTGCAGATCTCGACGGTCGGCACCAGGACCGTCTGGCGGTGCAGCGCATATCCCCGTGCCAGATCCTTTTCGATCTTTGCGGCCTGTCGTTCTGCTTTGCGCATCTTCAACGACGCCTGGGAAATACATTTTTGCTGCGGGGTTGCACAGGCGGTCACCAGCAACAGGGTCAATACGGGAATGACGGAACGAAACATGTGGGGCCTCCGAAAGATAACTGCACCATAACAGCAAGTAAGGCGGGCAGAAATCCCGTTTTTCAGAGGCCCCAACCCGTCGGGCAGGAACTGGTCGAAACCGTCCTGCCCTTGGGTGTCTGGCTATCCGGCGCTGATGCTGCGCGGATCAAGCAGGCCTTCGATCGCCTGCGCGCGCACCACTTCGCCGATCAGTTCGCCTTCATGCACAACGGACACGCGGTTTTCCGTGTCGGTCATCAGTTCAAGGATCTCACGCACCGGGGTGAACTTGCCCACGGTGAGCGGTAGCATCTCACCGGGCGGGTCCATCACGTCGCGCGCGGTCAGCACGCCCAGCGGGTTCATATGGGCGACAAAATCGGCCACATATTCATTCACCGGATTGGTGAAAATCTCGCGCGGGGTGCCGCATTGCACGATGCGCCCGCCTTCCATGATCGCAATCCGGTCGCCCAGTTTGAACGCCTCGTCCAGATCATGGGAGACGAAGATGATGGTGCGCTTGAGCTTGTATTGCAGTTCGATCAGCTCGTCTTGCAGGCGCGCACGAATGAGTGGGTCAAGCGCCGAGAAGGGTTCATCCATCAGAAGGATCGGGGCGTCGGTGGCAAAGGCGCGGGCCAGGCCCACCCGTTGTTGCATCCCGCCCGACAGCTCGCCCACTTTACGCTCGGCCCAGTCGGTCAGGTTCACCAGGTCAAGCTGTTCGTCCACCTTGGCGGCGCGTTCGCCCTTGCTCATCCCGGCAAGTTCCAACCCCAGGCCGACATTTTCACGCACGGTGCGCCAGGGTAAGAGGCCAAATTGCTGGAACACCATGGCCACATGGTTTTGCCGGATCCGGCGCAGGGTGGCGGCGTCGGCGTGGGTCACATCCACCAGCCCGTTGCCATCGTTCACCCGCACGGTGCCGCGCACCACCGGGTTCAGCGCATTCACACCGCGCAAGAGCGTGGATTTGCCCGAGCCTGACAGGCCCATCAGCACCAGGATTTCCCCTTCGGCCACCGACAGAGAGCAGTTGTGAACGCCCAGCACCTGGCCGGTTTCTTTCTGCACCTCGCCACGTTCCTTGCCGGCATCCATCGCGGGCAGGGCGCTTTGGGGTTTGTCGCCAAAGACGATCGAGACGTTATCAAATTCAACAGCGGTCATGATCAGCTCTCCACGCGCAGCATACGGTCAAGGGCGATGGCAACCGCAACGATCACCAGCCCGCTTTCAAACCCCAAAGAGGCGTTCACGGTATTGAGCGCCCGCACCACCGGCACGCCAAGGCCATCCGCGCCCACAAGCGCGGCAATCACCACCATCGACAGCGACAGCATGATGGTCTGGTTGAGGCCGGTCATGATCTGTGGGAAGGCCGAGGGCAGTTCGATCTTCCACAACGTCTGCATCTTGGTGGCGCCAAAGGCGGCGCCCGCCTCGGTCAGGGCGGTGGGCACCTGGCTCACGCCCAGTTGGGTCAGGCGAATGGGCGCCGGGATCACAAAGATGAAGGTGGCCACAAGCCCCGGCACCATGCCAATGCCAAACAACACAATCATCGGGATCAGGTAAACGAAGGTCGGGATCGTCTGCATCATGTCGAGGATCGGCAGGATCGCCTTGAAGAACCGCGGGCGGTGTGCTGCGTAAATGCCAATCGGCACGCCCACACCCATGCAAAAGATCACCGCAAAGACGATCAGCGTGAGGCTTTCGGTGGTTTCCTCCCAATAGCCCTGGTTGAGCACGTAGAGAAAGCAGAGCACCACCACCACAACCCGGCCCCAGCTGCGCTGAAGATACCAGGTCAGCGCACCAAAGAGCGCCACGATCAGCAGGGCAGGCGGGTATTGCAGCAGCCAGAGGAACCCATCGATGCCACTGCTCAACACGTCATCGACGGTATCGAAGAACGGGCCGAAAGCGTCGGTCAGCCAGTCAAAGGCATCGGCAATGCTCTTGCCGACAGGGATTTTTGCGTCAGTCAACCAGTCCAAGGGTCAATGCCTTTCACTGAGGGCCATGGTCAGGCCCGAAAAGATGAGAAACCCGCCCACGCCCCGGTTCAACCGGTGAAGACGGGTCGGAGTGAGAAAACCTTTCATGCCCGCGCCAAGACCCGCGTAAAGGGCCACGGCCAACGCCTCGAGCCCGAGAAACAGCGCGCCCAGCAACAGATACTGCGGTGCGAGCGGTTGGCTCAGGTCGGTGAATTGCGGGAAAAAGGCGGTGAAGATCGCAATCGCTTTCGGATTGCCAATGGCGATCAGGAAATCGCGGCGCATCAAGGCGCCCAAAGTCGTGTCGCGCGAGGTGATATCCGCATCCGGGTTAGGCGCGCGCCACATGCGCCAACCCACATAGGCCAGATAGGCGGCCCCGGCATATTTCACCATGGCAAAACCCGTGGCAGAGGTGGCCAGAATGGCCCCCAGCCCAAGCCCCACCAGCGCGATCATCGCGGCAAAGGGCAACATCCGCCCCAACCCGCCAATCAATGCGGTCCCGAACCCCAGACGCGATGCATTGGCAAAGGCCAGCACATTGTTCGGCCCGGGGGCCGCATTCAGCGCAAAACAGGCTGGGATGAACAAGGCAAGCAGAGCGAGGGACATAGGGATCGTACCAACAAGAGGGCAAAGAAAACCCCCTTCCACCAGACAGGGATCGGCAGAAGGGGGGAGGGTCAGATCAGAGACCCAGGGCACCTTTCACGGCGGCCACGGCGTCGTCACCATCTTTGGTGGTCACGCCATCAAGCCATGCCATGAACGCATCCGGGTTGGCAGCGAGCCAGGCTTTGGCGGCGTCAGCCGGATCTTGGCCGTCATTCAGGATGGCACCCATGATCTCGTTCTCCATCGCCAGCGAGAAGCTCAGGTTTTGCAGAAGCTTACCGGTGTTGGCGCATTCGGTCACGTAACCGGCGCGGGTGTTGGTGTCGACCACGGCACCGCCCAGATTCGGGCCAAAGAAATCATCGCCACCGGTCAGGTAGGACATTTCAAAATTGGCGTTCATCGGGTGGGGTTCCCAGCCCAGGAACACAACCGGCTCGTCTTTCTTGTCAGCACGCGCCACCTGGGCCAGCATGCCTTGTTCCGAGCTTTCAGCCACTTCGAAGTCTTTCAGGCCAAAGGCGTCGCCGTCGATCATCGACTGGATCAGGCGGTTGCCGTCATTGCCTGGTTCGATGCCATAAATCTTGCCGTCCAGCGCATCCGCGTGTTTGGCGATATCAGCAAAATCCTTGATGCCCAGATCGGCGGCAACCTTGTTCACGGCGAGCGTATACTTTGCGCCTTCAAGGTTAGTGCGCACGGTGTCGACGGTGCCCGCTTCGCGATAGGGGGCAATGTCAGCTTCCATGGTCGGCATCCAGTTGCCGAGGAACACGTCGATGTCGCCTTTGGCAAGCGAGGTGTAGGTCACCGGCACGGACAGAACCTTGATGTCGGTCTCATAACCCAGCGCTTCCAGTACCACGGTGGTCGCGGCGGTGGTGGCGGTGATGTCGGTCCAGCCCACGTCCGAGAAGGTCACCTTGTCACAATGGCCGTCGGCAAAGGCGGTGGTCGCGGTGGCCATCAGGGCCAGGGCGGAAAGGGTGGATTTCAATTTCATGTTTCGCTCCCGTTGTTTGGTGCGGTTTCATCGCTTGCAAGGGAAAGGGAAAAAACGCCCCCTTCGCACTTGATTGCGACCCTATCCCAGCGACCGGCTGGGTGAAACCGCGTTCATTGGCGTTGATTTCTGTTTTTTATTGATTGACGAGTCAATTAAAAAAACGCAAGCCTGTCAAAAGAAATCTTCAAAGGACCTGCAGATGCCCAAGGTGGGAATGGAACCAATCCGGCGCAAAGCCCTTGTAAACGCGACGATAAGTGAGATCGGGCGTGTCGGGTCGCTTGACGTGACGGTCAGCCAGATTGCCAAACGGGCGGGCATGTCATCCGCCCTGGCACACCACTACTTTGGCGGGAAAGACCAGATTTTCCTGGCGGCCATGCGTCATATTCTCTCGGTCTATGGCGCGCAGGTGCGCGCGGCGCTGTTGGGGGCGAAGACCCCACGTGACCGGGTCGAGGCAATCATCCGCGCCAATTTTGAAGCGGGTAACTTTCGGCCAGAGGTCATTGCCGCCTGGTTGAATTTCTATGTGCTCAGCCAATCCTCGGATGGGGCGCGCCGTCTGCTGGCGGTTTATCAGCACCGGCTGCATTCCAACCTCGTGCATGAACTGAGGGTGATTCTCGGAAATGGGGCCGTGCAGGACGCCCATGATCTGGCCGATATGATCGCCGCCCAGATTGACGGGCAATTCATTCGCCACGCGCTTCGCGAAGAAACCCCCAGCGGCAAACGGGCCACCGCCCAGGTGCTCGAGTTTCTGGACGTGATGCTGAAGCTGCGTGGGCAATGACGTGCCATCCCGCACCCCCCCATCACACCGATCAAAACAGGGAGACGCGCAAATGACGAAACCGAACATCCTCATCATTATGGTGGATCAGTGCAACGGCACGCTGTTCCCGGATGGCCCGGCTGAGTGGTTGCATGCGCCGAACCTGAAGAAGCTGGCCGCAAAATCGGTGCGGTTTCAGAACAGTTACACGGCTTCCCCACTTTGTGCGCCGGGACGCGCGTCGTTCATGTCAGGTCAATTGCCGCGCCGAACCGGGGTCTATGACAATGCGGCCGAGTTCCGGTCTGACATTCCGACCTATGCTCACCACCTGCGCCGGGCGGGATATTACACCGCGCTTAGCGGCAAGATGCATTTTGTCGGCCCTGATCAGATGCACGGGTTCGAAGAGCGCCTGACCACCGACATCTACCCGGCCGATTTCGGCTGGACCCCGGATTACCGCAAACCCGGCGAGCGGATTGATTGGTGGTATCACAATATGGGGTCGGTCACCGGCGCGGGTGTGGCCGAGATTTCCAACCAGATGGAATATGACGACGAGGTGGCCTATAACGCCTGCGCCAAATTGTATGATCTCGCGCGTGGCAACGATGACCGCCCCTGGTGTCTGACCGCCAGCTTCACCCACCCGCATGACCCCTACGTGGCGCGTCGCAAATACTGGGATCTTTACGAAGATTGCGACCATCTTTTGCCCGAAATCCCGGCCTGGGATTACGAAGATCACGATCCGCACGCAAAACGCATCTTCGACGCCAATGACTGGCGCAATTTCGACATCACCGAAGAGGATATCCGCAAATCGCGCCGGGCGTATTTTGCCAATATCTCTTACCTCGATGACAAGGTCGGCGAGATGATGGATATCCTCGAAGCCACCCGCCAGGAAGCGATCATCGTCTTTGTGTCGGATCATGGCGATATGCTGGGCGAACGGGGCTTGTGGTTCAAAATGAACTTCTACGAAGGCTCGGCCCGCGTGCCGCTGATGATCTCGGCCCCCGGTCTGGAACCCGGCCTGATCACAGCGCCCGTGTCCACGCTTGACGTGACTCCAACGCTGGCCGATCTGGCCGGTGTCTCGCTGGACGAGGTGATGCCCTGGGTGGATGGTGAAAGCCTGCTGCCGCTGGCCCAAGGCGAGGCGCGCACCAGCCCGGTGGCGATGGAATATGCCGCCGAGGCCTCTTACGCGCCGCTGGTGTCGATCCGTGAGGGGGATTGGAAATACAACCGCTGTGCGCTGGACCCCGATCAGCTGTTCAACGTCACCAAGGATCCGCACGAACTGACCAACCTGGCCGAAGATCCGGCCCATGCGGAGGTGCTGGCCGGGTTCCGGGCGCAGGCCGATGCGCGCTGGGATCTGGCGGCCTATGACAATGAGGTGCGCGAAAGCCAGGCGCGGCGCTGGGTCGTCTACGAAGCGCTGCGCAACGGGGCCTATTTCCCCTGGGACTACCAGCCGCTGCAAAAAGCATCCGAGCGCTACATGCGCAACCACATGAATCTCGACAATCTGGAAGACAGCAAACGGTTCCCGCGGGGCGAATGATCCGCGTGCACCTTTTCTTCTGACCACCAATACCCCCGCCGGAGGCAAGTCATGAAAATTGAAACCCAACCAAAAGCCAGCCATTTCATCGGCGGCGAATATGTCGAAGACACCAATGGTGCGCCGATCGACGTGATTTATCCGGCCACCGGCGAGGTGGTGGCGCGGCTGCATTCCGCGACGCATGAGATTGTCGAACGTGCGCTGATCGCAGCCCGTTCCGCACAGAAGGAATGGGAAGCCATGTCCGGCACCGAACGGGGCCGCATCCTGCGCCGCGCCGCCGACATCATGCGCGAACGCAACCATGATCTGTCGGTGTTGGAAACCTATGACACCGGCAAACCGTATCAGGAAACCTCAGTTGCCGATGCCACATCCGGGGCCGATGCGCTGGAGTATTTCGGCGGTCTGGCCGGCTCGCTGACCGGAGAGCACATCCAACTGCCGGGCGGCGATTTCGTCTATACCCGGCGCGAGGCGCTGGGCGTCTGCGTGGGCATTGGCGCGTGGAACTACCCGACCCAGATTGCCTGCTGGAAAGGGGCGCCTGCATTGGCCTGTGGCAATACGATGGTGTTCAAACCCTCGGAAACCACGCCGCTTTGTGCGCTGAAAGTCGCGGAAATCCTGGTCGAGGCGGGCGCGCCCGCTGGTGTGTACAACGTCGTGCAGGGCTATGGCGATGTGGGCGCGGCCCTCGTGACCCACCCCGAGGTGAACAAGGTCTCATTGACCGGATCGGTGCCGACAGGGCGCAAGGTTTATGCCGCCGCCGCCGAGGGGATGAAACATGTGACGATGGAACTGGGCGGCAAATCCCCGATGATCGTCTTTGACGACGCCAATGTGGATGATGCGGTGTCGGGGGCGATCCTTGGCAATTTCTATTCCACCGGTCAGGTCTGTTCCAACGGCACCCGCGTCTTTGTGCAAAAGGGCATCAAGGAGGCGTTTTTGAAACGCCTGTCCGAGCGTCTGGACAATGCGGTGATCGGCGATCCGCTCGACCCTGACACGTCTTTCGGGCCGATGGTCAGCGAAGGGCAGCTGAATATCGTGATGAATTACATCGCAAAGGGCCGCGAAGAAGGTGCGCGGGTGGCCTATGGCGGCGAGCGCATCGAGGGCGAGGGGTTCTACCTGCAGCCCACCGTTTTCGCCGATGTAAAAGACGACATGGTGATCGCGCGCGAAGAGATTTTCGGCCCGGTCATGGCGGTTCTGGATTTTGACACGGAAGAAGAGGTGATGGCGCGCGCCAATGACACCGAGTTTGGACTGGCCGCTGGCGTCTTTACCCAGGATATCACCCGCGCCCACCGCGTGGTGGCCAATTTCGAAGCCGGCACCTGTTTCATCAACTCCTACAATGACGCGCCGGTCGAGGCCCCGTTTGGTGGGTCCAAAGCATCCGGCGTGGGGCGCGAAAACTCCAAGGCCGCGATCAACCATTATTCCGAGCTCAAGACCGTTTACGTGCGGATGAGCCAGATCGAAGCGCCGTTCTAAGGATCAAGACATGCAAGCAGAATACGTGATCATTGGGGCCGGCAGCGCAGGCTGTGCCATGGCCTACCGTCTTGCGGAAGCAGGCAAAAAAGTGATCGTGATTGAACATGGCGGCACGGATGCGGGGCCGTTTATCCAGATGCCCGCGGCCCTCAGCTATCCGATGAACATGAAAACCTATGATTGGGGGTTTCAGACCGAACCGGAACCGCATCTGGGGGGGCGCCGGTTGGTGACCCCGCGTGGCAAGGTCATTGGTGGATCCAGCTCGATCAACGGAATGGTCTATGTGCGCGGTCATGCGCGTGACTTTGACCATTGGGCCGAACAGGGCGCAGATGGCTGGTCTTACGCCGACGTGCTGCCCTATTTCAAACGGCAGGAAACCTGGCATTCCGGAGGGCATGGCGGGGATGAGGATTGGCGCGGCAGGGATGGCCCGCTGCATGTCACCCGTGGGCCGCGTAAAAACCCGCTGTTTCAGGCGTTTGTGGATGCAGGCGCACAGGCGGGATACCCAGTCACCGGGGATTACAATGGCGAACAACAAGAGGGCTTTGGCCCGATGGAGCAGACCGTCTGGCAAGGCCGCCGCTGGTCCGCCGCCAATGCCTATCTGCGACCGGCACAAAAGACCGGCAATTGCCAGGTGATCCGCGCCTTTGCCCGCAAGGTGGTGATCGAAGACGGTCGCGCCACCGGGGTTGAGGTGGAACGTGGTGGCAAGATCGAAGTAATCCACGCGCAGGGCGAAGTGATCATCGCGGCCAGCTCGATCAATTCGCCCAAGCTCCTGATGCTGTCCGGCATCGGGCCTGCCGCGCATCTGGCGGAACATGGGATTGATGTGGTCGCCGACCGCGCGGGCGTGGGCCAGAACCTGCAAGACCACCTCGAGGTCTATATGCAGTATGCGTCAAAGCAGCCGATCACGCTGTATCGCTACTGGAACCTCATTTGGAAAGGCATTCTGGGCGCGCAGTGGCTCTTTACCAAAACCGGGTTGGGCGCGTCGAACCAGTTTGAAAGCGCGGCCTTTATCCGCTCGCGCGCGGGCGTCGAATATCCGGACATTCAGTATCACTTCCTGCCGATTGCCGTGCGCTATGACGGGCAGGCGGCGGCGGAAGGGCACGGGTTCCAGGCCCATACCGGCCCGATGCGCTCGCCGTCCCGCGGGGAAATCACCCTGAAATCCGCCGACCCGAAAGAACCGCCGCGGATCTTTTTCAACTACATGTCCACCGAACAGGACTGGGTGGATTTCCGCACCTGCCTGCGCCTGACGCGCGAAATTTTTGCGCAGCCCGCGTTTGAACCTTTCGTGAAGCATGAAATCCAGCCGGGGGTGAATTACCAGTCGGATGACGAGCTGGATGATTTCATCCGCGAACACGCCGAAAGCGCCTATCACCCCTGCGGCACCTGCCGCATGGGCCGCGCCGATGATCCCACCGCCGTGGTCGACCCCGAGATGCGGGTGATCGGCGTGGATGGGCTGCGCCTCGCTGACAGTTCCGTCTTCCCGCGCATCACCAATGGCAACCTCAATGCGCCCTCGATCATGGTAGGTGAAAAGGCGTCAGATCACATTCTGGGTCGCCAATTGCCGCGCGCCAATGAAGGCCCGTGGATCAATCCAAACTGGAAAACCAGTCAGCGGTAAAATCGAAAAAGGGCGGTGCTTCGGGGCCGCCCTTGTTTTTTATAGGGGCTTTGCCCCTCAAACCTTCGGTTCTCACCCCAGGATATTTGAAGACCAAAGATAGCGCAGGGGCCTGCCATCTTTGGTCTTCAAAGCGTTTCGGTTTCAACCTGACACAGGGGAAAACCGAAACGCAGCAAAAGATATCAATGTCATGGGCGTTTCGGGGCAAACTTGTGTCTCAAGTTCATCCCGAAACGCTTTAAATATCCCGGGGTTCGAGGGCTTCCCGAAAATGGTCCGGGGGACCATTTTGCCCGAAGAACGGGCGGAGCCCTGAGCGAGCTTGCCTCGCGAGGGGCAGCGCCCCTGCCGCCCTCACATTCAATTTCCGACATAAAACCTCGTGCTTTTTGATCCGCGTCAAAGCCCCGACTCATCCACGGGCGCACTCTGATATCGAACAAAGCGAGAGGAGAGCCGCGAATGTCCAACACCCCCCACGAGTTGCACGAAGAATTCCCGGAATTTGCCGAGAAGATGCAAGGTCTGAAAACATCGGACGCCCATTTTGCCAAGCTGGCCGATGAATATCACGAGGTGAACCGTGCGGTGCACCGTGCAGAGACCAACGTGGAGCCGACCGACCAGTTCAATGAAGAGGACCTGCGCAAAAAACGCGCGGCTCTGAAGGACGAAATCTACCGAATGCTCAGCGCCTGATCCCGGATCGGGAGAAACTCAACAAGATACCTCCCTTGCCCCGCTCATCCGAGCGGGGTTTTTTTGATTGCGGTCACATGCGCGCGCGCATCCACTTCGCAAACTCAGGGCGGACGCCATCTTTTACGAAGATATTGCCGTGGCCAGCGTTGTCACGCGTAATCAGAAGCTTTTGCTGGGACGGGGACAGTTTGAAAAGCTGTTTTCCATGCGCAATCGGAACGCGTTTATCCTTCCCCCCATGCATGATGAACAGGGGCACATTGAGTTTGCGAATATAGCGGTCACTCGGCCAGGGGTCGGCGCGTCCTTTAAACAGTCTTGCGATCTGCGGTGCCTGGTGGCGCACAAGCGCATATCCCGAGGTATAAGGGGCCTGCAGGGCGATACCCGCTGGCGGTGTTCCCTTCCGGGCAAGCTCATACGCCAAACGAACCGCTACTCCGGTTCCAAAGCTTTCCCCCATCACAACGACCTTGGTCTGGCCAACCAGCCCTGGGATGGCCTGATAGGTTTTATGAGCGGCGGTCATAATTGATTGCGTACTGGCACGGCCCTTGCTGCCAGATGATCCAGGGTAACTCATAGCAACCACGCCAAAGCCCCGTGTCACAAACCACCTGTATTTCCATGCTCGTTTTGCAAGCCCCCCGGTGGAGCCGTGAAAGAACATCACTGTTGGGTGGCCGTCTTTGGGCTTGGCAACCCATAAAACCAACCCATCCTTCCGAACCTCTTTCATCAACCCTTTCAGCCGACCGCCCTGCGCCTTTTCAACGGGTACCTGTTTGGGACTGAACTTGGAATAAAAGACCGGGTACTCAAAAGGGTTCGCCCGGGCGCCCGAAGGGGGCAAAGAAATCAGCGATATCAGGAAGGCACTGATATAAAGCACAAAAGTTCGTCTGATCATTATCTGTCTATCTCATAGGGCAAAACACCCCGTGAATATGGATCGACCCGCAGCTTGCGTTCAAGGGGAGGAACTGAGCGTTGGTGACAATACGCTCGTTCGCAGATCCGGCAGCTGACGCCAATCGGTTCAAAGGCGGCGTCATTCGACACGTCAAGATCATCGGCATACACCAATGCGCCGGTGTGTTTCACTTCACACCCCAGCCCAATGGCGTAGCGGCGCACCGGGGCGGCAAAGGTGCCACCGGATTTGGTCACGTTGCGGGCAAGGCAGAAATACTTCACCCCGTCCGGCGTCTGCGCCAATTGCCGCAGAAAACGGCCCGGGGTTTCAAAGGCCTGATGCACATTCCACAGCGGACATGCGCCGCCAAACCGGGCAAATTGCAGTCGCGTGGCCGAGTGGCGTTTGGTGATGGTGCCCGCCTGATCGACACGCACAAAGAAGAACGGAATGCCCTTTGCGCCCGGCCGTTGCAGGGTCGACAATCGGTGGGCCACTTGTTCAATGGAGGCCCCAAACCGGTCGGCCAGCCGTTCAAGGTCATGACGCGTCTCATGGGCCGCCTCGAGAAAGGCAGCATAGGGCAACAGGGCGGCACCTGCGAAATAGTTGGCCAGGCCCAGTTTGGCGATCGAGCGTGCCTCGTCCGTCTGAAACCGCGCAAAATCCAACGTGGCTTCCAATAGGGCGTCCTGAGTGATCAGCGCCACCTGCATCAGAAGCTGAAACTCCTGCGTGGCGCGCGGGGGGCGGGTTGACAGGGTCAGCGTGCGGGTTTCGGGGTCATATTGGCGCGTGGTCTGGCAATCTTCGTGGCGAATGGTGATGCCGCGCTCGGTCAATGTGGTTTCGGCCATCGCATATTTGCCCAACCCGCGGGTTATCGCATTTGTGGAAAAATGCTCCGCCGCCCGATCCACGGCATCGATGTAATTGTCGCAATAGTGAAAAAAGTCGCGCACCTCATCCCAGGGGGAGGCCTGCGCGCTGCGCGGCTCGCCCATGTTCTGCTCGCCCAGGTTTTCATCCATCGCGGCCAGACGTTCATGCCCCATGCGATAGGCGCGGTGCAGTTCCAGAAGGGCGTGGGCCAACGCCGGGGCGTTGGAGGCCGCTAGGCGCAGATCGGCAAGTGGGGGGGCGTCGGAAAAGACCGGGTCGGCAAAGGCTTCGCGCATGTCACTGACCAGCCGCTCCGCATCTCCGGTGGACAGTTCAGCCACGTCAAATCCAAATTCCTGCGCCAGCGCCAACACCACCCCGGTCGATACCGGCCGGTTGTTGTTTTCCATCTGGTTCAGATAGGGCAGGCTGACCCCCAGCTTTTCCGCAAATACCTTTTGTGTCAGCCCAAGGCGCGAGCGGATTTCGCGCAGTTTGACACCGGCATAGAGTTTCTGTGTGGCCATGGGGCACCTCGATTTTGCGGGTTGCTGCCTGAGGTTTGCAAATTATTGCATTCCTCTCAGTAGCATTTGCAAAGCGGTGCCGTCAAAATCGAATTTTCAGTGGGGGCGCCTAGTGAATTCCCAGTCTTTTTTCACGCTTCAGCACCATCATCATCGACAGAACCGCGATGATTGAGGACAGGAACATCAGCCACAACAAGGGCATGGCCGAGTTTCCATCGCCAAGGGCAAGGCCCGCAAAGCCCGAAATCACCCCGCCGCCGCACATCATCAACGTGCCGCCCAGCCCGGCGGCGCTGCCCGCCAGTTCCGGTCGCACCGACATCATGCCGGCGCTGGTGGAGGGCAGGGTCATGCCATTGCCGACGCCGACCAGGATCATGAAGCCGAAAAAGACGAACTCATTGCCCAGCCCCAAGGCAAAGAGCAGGATAGGCATCGCCATCCCTCCTGCCGTGACCAGGCTTCCCCCCAGGATCATCCGCATCATGCCCATGCGCATGGAATAGCGTCCCGACAGGAAGTTGCCCACCAGATAGCCCGCGGCGGGCGAGCCGAAAAACAGGCCAAGGCGCGAGGGTTCCATGTGGTAGATCTCGCTGCCCACATAGGGTGCGCCGCCCAGATAGGCAAAGAATGCGCCAGAGGTGAAGGTGGCGGTCAGGCAATAGCCCCAGAAGCGGGGCGAAGACAGCAGCGCAGGATAGGCCCGAAACTGGGCACCAAAGCCCGCAAATTGCCGGGCAGAGGTTTCCCCCATATCCCGCCAGATCAATGCCAGCGCCAGCAGGCCGGTCAGGCTTTGCAGCCAGAAATTTGCCTTCCAGCCGAAAAGCTGGTCCAGAAATCCGCCCAGCGTGGGGGCCAACATCGGCACCAGCGACATGCCCATGGTGACATAGCCGATCATCGAGGCCGCCCGATCCCCCGGAACCATGTCGCGGATCGCCGCGCGCGACACAACCATGCCCACCGCCACTGTGGCCTGCATCATGCGAAAGCCCAGAAACACTTCGATGGTTGGGGCCATGACGCAGCCCAGCGTCGCCAGAATATAGATCGCAAAGCCCGACAGGATCACCGGGCGGCGGCCAAACCGGTCGGACAAGGGCCCGACCACGATCTGCAACGCGCCGTTCACAAACAGGTAAAGCGCAACGGACAGCTGCACCAAGTGGTAATCCGCGTTGAAATGGGCGGCCATGCCGGGCAGCGAGGGCAGGAACACATTCATTGACACCGCCGCCATCGCCGCGACAAAGGTCAGGGTGAACAGGCTGGGGGGTGTTGTCGGGTCAAGAAACCGCGACTTGGGCAACAGGCTGGCGTCAGAGGAGGACATGACCTATCGCTACGCCGGTGCCGAAGAGAGGTCCAATCATTTCCGGTGATTTGAGGTATTAGTCCGGGGAATGATGATCAAATTTGCAACTATGCAATTTGCAAAAAACGCATTGCAATAAGTTTGCAAATTCGCCCCTTTTTCCTTTTGCGATGCAGCAATCCCGGCTAGGTTTCCTTGAAATCAAGGAGTGCCGCCAGATGAAAGATATCCTCGAAGAATTGGATGCCCGCCGTAACAAAGCCCGCCTCGGGGGCGGTCAACGCCGGATTGACAGTCAACATGCCCGGGGCAAGCTGACTGCCCGTGAACGGATCGAGCTGTTGCTTGATGAGGACTCGTTTGAAGAGTTCGACATGTTCAAAACCCATCGCTGTACCGAGTTTGGTATGGAAGATGACAAGCCTGCAGGTGACGGCGTTGTGACCGGCTGGGGCACCATCAATGGTCGCCTGGTCTATGTTTTCTCGCAGGATTTCACCGTGTTTGGCGGATCGCTCAGCGAAACCCACGCCGAAAAGATCTGCAAGATCCAGGATATGGCGATGCAAAACGGCGCGCCCATTATCGGCCTGAACGATTCGGGGGGCGCGCGGATCCAGGAAGGGGTCGACAGCCTGGCCGGTTACGCCGAAGTGTTCCAGCGCAACATCATGGCCTCGGGCGTGGTGCCGCAGATCAGCGTGATCATGGGGCCCTGTGCCGGTGGTGCCGTGTATTCGCCCGCCATGACCGACTTCATCTTCATGGTGAAAGACACGTCTTACATGTTCGTGACCGGTCCGGATGTTGTGAAAACCGTGACCAACGAAGTTGTGACCGCCGAGGAGCTTGGCGGCGCCTCGACCCACACCAAGAAATCCTCGGTCGCGGATGGCGCCTTTGAAAACGACGTGGAGGCGATGACCGAAGTGCGCCGCCTGGTCGATTTCCTGCCGCAAAACAACCGCGACAAAGCGCCGGTGCGCCCGTTCTTCGACAGCCCCTCGCGGATTGACGAAAGCCTCGATACGCTGGTGCCGGACAATCCGAACACGCCCTATGACATGAAAGAGCTGATCACCAAAATCGGTGACGAGGGCGATTTCTACGAGATCCAGGAAGACTACGCCAAGAACATCATCACCGGTTTTGTCCGTATGGAAGGGCAGACCGTGGGCGTTGTGGCGAACCAGCCGATGGTGCTGGCTGGCTGTCTCGACATTGACAGCTCGCGCAAGGCCGCGCGTTTTGTGCGCTTCTGTGATGCGTTCGAAATTCCGATCCTAACGCTGGTCGACGTGCCGGGCTTCCTGCCGGGCACCGGCCAGGAATATGGCGGCGTGATCAAACACGGTGCGAAACTGCTCTTTGCCTATGGTGAAGCAACGGTGCCGAAAGTGACCGTGATCACCCGCAAGGCCTATGGTGGTGCTTATGACGTTATGGCATCGAAACACCTGCGCGGCGATTTCAACTACGCCTGGCCGAAAGCCGAGATCGCGGTGATGGGCGCCAAGGGCGCAACCGAGATCCTCTATCGCTCGGAACTGGGCGACCCCGAGAAGATCGCGCAGCGCACCGCCGATTACGAAGATCGGTTTGCCAATCCGTTTGTGGCCGCAGAGCGTGGCTTCATCGACGAGGTGATCCAGCCGCAATCCACCCGCAAACGCGTCTGCCGTGCCTTCGCCTCGCTGCGGGGCAAAAAGCTGCAGAACCCGTGGAAAAAACACGACAACATTCCGCTGTAAGGCAAGGCTGAGACCGTAAGACAATGACACTGGCGCAGACATATCAGGGCTGTATCGGCCGGGGCGGGGCAGGGGCTATGGCCGCGGCCCTCGCCCTGACCCTTGCCTTGCCTGCGCCGGGTCAGGCCAAGGATGAAGACTGGGATCGCGACATGGTGATCTCGGTCCCTTCTGGCCAACCCATTGAATTTCTTGATGTGATCCGGGATGTTGACAGCGCCGTGGGCACCGCCCTGCGCTATCGCTTTCTCGCGCCCGCCATTTCCCGTGATATGACCCATGTGAGTTTTGTTCAGGCCGCTGATGACATGGAGGCCCTGTGTCAGGACTATGTTCTGCCATGGATTGAGGTTGCTGCCGGCAAGCTGCCGGACCAGATCATCATCGTGCTGTCCGACCGCGCGGTCGAGTTCGGTGTGGCAGACCCCGACGCAACCCAGTATTTCGAAGCCTACCGCCCCGAGGATGGGGCCTGTTTCTGGGAGGGCTTCTGACATGGCATTGCCATATATGCTGAAACACCGTGGATTTCCGGGCCGCTTGCCCGGCACCGACTATCAATTCACCCTGCGCCGTGCGTCGAAAACCGGCGCGACCGAGTTGAAGGCGCGCGAACGCTTTGCGGATCGTAAACCGGCCGACCGCCGGGCTGATGCAGGTTTTATGCAAGCGCTGTGGGAAAATTTTGGCGATCAGCCGTTTGAGCGTGGCAATCTTGATGCTGGCCGTCTGAGCTGGCTTTTTGGCCGCGAGGTGATCCCCGCCGAAGATCCGTTTGATGCATCCAGCTATGAAGCGATGCTGGTGATCGATGTTGATCGCGCCCGTGCTGCCTTTCCCGAAGTGTTTGGTGAGGTTTAGGCATGAATTCGCTTGGCAACATTCAAAACCGGCAAGAACCGGCTCAAAAGACAAGGTCTTTCGGGCTGGGCTCTTGCAATGGGGCGAATGCGTGCCAATCTCTTTCACAGGCAGACGCATTATCCCCGCGTTTCGCCGTGGTTCGTCGAAACCACAACCCTTCCCCTTCTTCTCCCCGGTTTCAGACCTTTTGGTCTGAGCCGGGTTTCTTTTGCGCACGGGCGATCCGTTGCGCGAACCCTCGCGCATTGCGGGTAGGCGGGCTTGCACCACGTCGCGATCGGCGCTCTACCAGAGCCACTCATACAACTGATCAAGGCAGTGAAACATGCAAATCGCAAAACTATTCGCAGGGCTCTGCGTGGCCGCTGTGCTGGCCGGGTGCCAGTGGAACGATCTTGAACGTGCAGGCGCGGGGGCGGCAGCCGGGGCTGTCATCTCGGGCGTCAGCGACGGCAATGTGCTTACCGGGGCCGTCATCGGCGCGGGTGCTGGGGCGCTGTGCGACGACGTTGGGGCCTGCTGAGGCAGCTGCCGACCAGTCTGGTCATTATGAAATTTCGATGACGCGCCAGTTGTGCGCCCATCGCGAAAATACGCCCGCCAGAGGTTTCGCCTCTGGTGGGTTTTTTGTTGCCAATCCGCGGGGGTCCGCCCCGCATACACATGAAGAAGGGACAGGACATGTTCAATAAGATCCTGATTGCGAACCGGGGCGAAATTGCCTGCCGCGTGATCAAGACCGCCCGCAAAATGGGCATCGGAACCGTGGCGATCTATTCGGATGCGGATAAAAACGCGCTTCATGTGGAAATGGCGGATGAGGCCATCCATATCGGCCCGCCGCCCGCCAACCAGTCCTACATTGTCATCGACAAGGTGATGGACGCGATCAAGCAATCGGGCGCACAGGCGGTGCATCCGGGCTATGGCTTCCTGTCGGAAAACTCGAAGTTTGCCGAGGCCCTGTCGGCCGCTGGCGTCGCTTTTGTTGGCCCCCCGGTGGGCGCCATTGAAAGCATGGGCGACAAGATCACCTCGAAGAAAATCGCCCAAGAAGCTAACGTGTCCACCGTGCCCGGTTACATGGGTCTGATCGAGGACGCGGAAGAGGCCGTGAAGATTTCCAATGAAATCGGCTATCCGGTGATGATCAAAGCCTCGGCCGGTGGCGGCGGTAAAGGCATGCGGATTGCCTGGAATGATGACGAAGCCCGCGAAGGCTTTCAGTCATCCAAGAACGAAGCGGCCAGCAGCTTTGGCGACGACCGGATCTTTATCGAGAAGTTCGTGACCCAACCGCGCCACATCGAAATTCAGGTGCTGTGCGACAGCCACGGCAACGGTATTTATCTGGGCGAACGTGAATGTTCGATCCAGCGCCGCAACCAGAAAGTTGTCGAAGAAGCCCCAAGCCCCTTCCTGGATGAAGAGACCCGTCGCGCCATGGGCGAACAGGCCGTGGCCCTGGCCAAGGCCGTGGGTTACTCCTCTGCGGGCACCGTGGAATTCATCGTCGATGGCGACAAGAACTTCTACTTCCTCGAAATGAACACCCGCCTGCAGGTGGAACACCCGGTGACCGAGCTGATCACTGGCGTGGACCTTGTGGAACAGATGATCCGCGTCGCCGCCGGGGAAAAGCTGACCATTACCCAGGACGATGTAAAACTGCAGGGCTGGGCGATTGAAAACCGCCTGTATGCCGAAGATCCCTATCGCAACTTCCTGCCCTCAATCGGTCGCCTGACCGCCTATCGTCCCCCGGCAGAGCGCGCCGCTGGCCCGCTTTTGGAGAACGATAAATGGCAGGGTGATGCCAAATCCGGCAAACATGCGGTGCGCAACGATACCGGCGTCTATGAAGGCGGCGAGATCAGCATGTATTACGACCCGATGATCGCCAAGCTTTGCACCTGGGCGCCGACCCGGGACGAGGCGATCGAGGCGATGCGCGTGGCGCTTGACAGCTTTGAAGTGGAAGGCATCGGCCACAACCTGCCGTTCCTTGCGGCCGTGATGGATCACCCGATCTTCATCTCGGGCGACATGACCACGGCCTTCATCGAAGAGCAGTACCCGGACGGGTTCGAGGGCGTGACCCTCGACGAGGAGGCGCTGAAACGTATCGCCGCCTCGGCCGCTGCCATGTACCGCGTCGCTGAAATCCGCCGCACCCGCATCTCGGGCCGGATGGACAACCACGAACGCAAGGTCGGCAAAAAATGGGTTGTGACGCTGCAAGATCAGGAGTTTGCAGTGAAAATCAAAGCCGACAAAGAAGGGTCCACGGTCAAGTTCGATGATGGGACCAAGCTGCGCGTCGAAAGCGACTGGACCCCGGGCGACAGCCTCGCAAAGATCAAAATCGATGGCGAAAAGCTGGTGCTGAAGGTGAACAAGATCACCTCGGGCTTCCGCATGCGGTCGCGCGGTGCGGATCTGGACGTGCGCGTGCGCACCCCGCGTCAGGCGGAACTTGCCAAGCTGATGCCTGAGAAGGTCGCGCCGGATACCTCGAAAATGCTGCTGTGCCCGATGCCGGGTCTGGTTGTGAAACTGGACGTCGAAGTGGGGCAGGAAGTGCAGGAAGGGCAGGCCCTTTGCACCATCGAGGCGATGAAGATGGAAAACATCCTGCGCGCCGAGAAAACCGGTGTGGTGTCAAAGATCAACGCGAGCGCGGGCGACAGCCTGGCGGTCGACGAAGTGATCATGGAGTTCGAATAACCCATGACCAGCCTGGCGTTTCAGGATCGGCTGCAGGATGATCCTGTGGCCACCACCGGACGGGCCCTGGCCAGCGCAAGCAGTCTTGCAGCGCTGGCGGGATACCTGCTTCTGGTGGGGCTGTCCTGGCGCCTGGCGGGCATGTTCGAATTTCCTCTTGATGATGTCTATATCCACATGGCCATGGCCGAACAGATCATGGCCGGTGGGTATGGCGTAAATGCGGGCGAGTTCGCCTCCGCCTCCTCTTCTCCGCTGTTTTCCCTGCTGCTTTTGCCGTTTGCGGGACAAGACGCGCAGATTTATGTGCCGATCTTCTGGAATGTTGTGGGGCTGCTTGGGGCCGCCTGGTTGTGGGGCCGGGTGGTGGCGGATGCGCTTGGGCGCGACCCGCTTAGCTGGGGCATTGCGCTTGCCGGCCCCCTGGCGCTGAACATTTCCGGGCTGGCCTTTGCGGGCATGGAACATACGCTGCATGTCTGGGCCACCATGGCCGTGGTGCGCGGTATCCAGCTTGAGGCGCGTGGCGATGAGGGCCTCTGGCTAATCGTGCCCGCCGTGATCCTTGGTCCGCTGTTGCGGTTCGAAGGGCTTGCGGTCTCTGCCGCGGCGATCATGTTTTTGATGTTACATGGGCGGATGCGTCTGGCACTGGTTTTGGGGCTGGCCACTCTGCTGCCGCTGATCCTTTATATGGCGTTCCTGAAATCCCTTGGCCTGTCCGCCCTTCCCAATTCGGTGCTGGCCAAGCTGGGCGGGCAACCATGGCTTCGCCCCTATCGCTTCTGGGCCATTCCCGGATTGATCGGCCTGGCCTGGTCGCTGACACAGTTGATCCGTTTGCCGCGCGGCTCAAAGCTCTGGACCACCTATGCGGTTCTGGCCCCAGCCCTCTTTGCGTTCTCCGGCCATTGTCTGCTGGGCCAGTTCGGCTGGATGAACCGCTACGAGATTTATGCGCTGTTTTTCCTGTTTGCGATGGGCGTTCTGGTGCTTGGCTATGTCGCAGCCTCTTCGCGGATGCGTCTGGTCCTATTGCTGGTTCTGTTGTTCCTCGGGCAGGAATATTGGAAAGACACGATGCTTCGCGGTGTTGTTTCGCCGCGGGCCGTGTCTTTGCAACAGGCGCAGATGGCGCGCTTTGCCAAGGAATACGTGCAGGCGCCGGTGGCCGTGAATGATCTGGGATATGTGGTCTGGCGCAATCCAAACTATGTGCTTGATCTATGGGGGCTGGCCTCGAAAGATGCTTTGGCGATCCGCAAATCTGACCCAGCCCCGCATTGGGCCGGGCCCTTGGCGGATCAGACCGGGGTCGAGCTTGCGATGATCTACGAAGCTTGGCTGTATGAGGCGGTTGGAGAGAACTGGGTCAAGCTCGGGGATCTGGTGCTGGATGTGTCAAACGGGATCATCGCCCAGTCGCGGGTGGCGTTTTATGCCACCTCTCCTGAGCATGTTGCCCCGCTCGGGGCGAAATTGGATGAATTTGTCCCAACCCTTCCCGAAGGTGCCCATTTCGAATTTGCGGAGGGGGCGCAATGACCCTGTCTGTTTCCCCCCTGTCCCCCCTCAAGGCAACCGTTGCCGCCGGCATTCTGCTGACGCTGGGCGGCTGTGACCTGCATCGCGAAAGCAGTCTGCGCGCGACCTTGTCGGCGTGGTTCCAACTGGGTGAAACCCTGTCTTTTGAAAGCGGCATGCGCTGTACGGCGGCGGTGTTTCGCGCCCGCACCAACGACGTGGGGCCAAGCCTGCCTTTGGGCGACAGCCCGTCCGAGGCGCAGGGGATCTATGGCTTGGTGGGCCTTGCGGGCATTCGCATGGAGGGCGTGACCCCGCATGAAATGACCGAAGCCATGCTGCTGGCCAATGACGGCTGGTTTGGCAAACACGCCCTGGGCGCCGCCGCGCAGGTGGGCCCTTGCCTGAATGACGAAATCGAAACCGGGTTCCGCCTTGCCATGACCCGGCCGGGCGCGCTTTTGGCCTATTCGGCAGAGCTTGACGGGGTCATCGTGCTCGATCCTGTGGACCGAAAACTGTTTTTTGCCGCCGGGGATACCTACTGATCCGGCGGAATGTGACCTCAACCGGGGCGGATGACCAGCCCTGCAGAATGTGAATGCGCCCGGGGACGCGGGCGAGAGCTATGACGCCCATCAGACGGGCGATGGAAAGGAAGACGCCATGAGCGATACAGCCAAGTGGAAAGAACTGGCCGAGAAGGAACTTCGCGGTCGTGCCCTGGAGGATCTGACCTGGGACACCCTGGAAGGGATCGAGGTCAAACCGCTTTACACGGCGGAGGACACCAAGGATCTGGACCATATGGGCGGCATGCCCGGCTTTGGCCCCTTCACCCGTGGCGTGAAGGCAACCATGTATGCGGGCCGCCCGTGGACCATCCGCCAATATGCGGGCTTCTCGACCGCAGAAGAATCGAACGCTTTTTACCGCCGCAACCTGGCCGCCGGTCAGCAGGGCGTGTCGGTGGCCTTCGACCTGGCCACGCACCGCGGCTATGACAGTGACCACCCCCGCGTGGTGGGTGACGTGGGCAAGGCCGGTGTGGCGATCGACTCGATCGAAGACATGAAGATCCTCTTCGACGGCATCCCGCTGGATAAAGTGTCGGTCTCGATGACCATGAACGGGGCGGTCATTCCGATCCTCGCCAATTTCATCGTGGCGGGCGAAGAGCAGGGCCATGACAAATCGCTGCTCGCAGGGACCATTCAGAACGACATTCTGAAAGAGTTCATGGTGCGCAACACCTATATCTATCCGCCCGAACCGTCGATGCGGATCATCTCGGACATCATCGAATATACCTCGAACGAGATGCCGAAGTTCAACTCGATCTCGATTTCCGGCTATCACATGCAAGAGGCCGGGGCGAACCTGGTGCAGGAGCTGGCCTATACGCTGGCCGACGGTCGTGAATATGTGCGTGCCGCCATTGAGGCCGGTATGGATGTAGACAAATTCGCAGGCCGCCTGTCGTTCTTCTTCGCCATCGGCATGAACTTCTTCATGGAAGCCGCGAAACTGCGCGCCGCGCGTACCTTGTGGCACCGCGTGATGACCGAATTTGGCGCGAAATCTGAACGCTCCAAAATGCTGCGCACCCACTGCCAGACCTCGGGCGTCAGCCTGCAGGAACAGGACCCCTATAACAACGTGATCCGCACCGCCTATGAAGCCATGTCGGCCGCCCTTGGCGGCACCCAGTCGCTGCACACCAACGCGCTGGATGAGGCGATTGCGCTGCCCACCGATTTCTCGGCCCGCATCGCGCGCAACACGCAGATCATCTTGCAGGAAGAAACCGGTATCACCAACGTGGTCGATCCGCTGGCGGGCTCCTACTATGTCGAAAGCCTGACGGATGAGCTGATCAACAAGGCCTGGGCCCTGATGGAAGAGGTCGAGGAGATGGGCGGCATGACCAAGGCCGTCGCCAGCGGTATGCCCAAGCTGCGCATCGAGGAATCAGCGGCCAAACGCCAGGCGATGATCGACAAGGGTGACGAAGTCATCGTTGGCGTGAACAAATATAAGCTGGCCCAGGAAGACGAGATCGAAATCCTTGACGTGGACAATATGGCCGTGCGCGAAAGCCAGATTGCCCGTCTTGAAAACATCCGCGCAACCCGCGACGAAGCGGCCTGTCAGGCCGCGCTGGATGAGCTGACCCGCCGCTCAAAAGAGGGTGGCAATCTGCTTGAAGCGGCTGTTGAAGCCGCCCGCGCCCGCGCCTCAGTCGGAGAGATTAGCATGGCAATGGAAAAAGAATTTGGCCGTCACCGCGCCGAAGTGAAAACACTGGCCGGGGTGTATGGCGCCGCTTACGAAGGCGACGAGGGCTTTGCCCAGATCCAGAAATCGGTCGAAGAGTTTGCCGAGGCCGAAGGCCGCCGCCCGCGCATGCTCGTCGTGAAGATGGGCCAGGACGGGCACGACCGGGGCGCCAAGGTGATCGCCACCGCCTTTGCCGATATCGGTTTTGACGTGGACGTTGGTCCGCTCTTTCAAACCCCGGAAGAGGCCGCGCAGGATGCGATCGACAATGACGTGCACATCGTCGGCATCTCGTCGCAGGCGGCAGGCCACAAAACGCTGGCCCCGCAACTGGTGAACGCGCTGAAAGAGCAGGGCGCCGAGGACATCATCGTGATTTGTGGCGGGGTTATCCCGCAGCAAGACTATGATTACCTTTATGAAAACGGCGTGAAGGCCATCTTTGGCCCGGGCACCAATATCCCGGAGGCGGCCGAGAAGGTGCTGAAGATCGTGCGCGACGTGCGCAGCTGATGCCTGCGTGGCGGCCGGTCCCGACCTGACCGCACATAAATCTCTTGATGCTGGCGGCAATTCCCGCCAGCATCTTCCCCAAGGCAAATGGAGAACGATCCATGGCACTGGGCAAAATCGACCACCTTGTTATATCCGCGGCCACCCTCGACGAAGGGGTGCGCTATGTCGAAACCACGTTGGGCGTCCCCATGGCGGGGGGCGGCGCGCATCCTGTGATGGGCACCCATAACCGGCTGCTGTCGCTGGGGCCGACCTGTTATCTTGAGGTGATCGCCGTCGATCCTGACGCGACGGCCCCCAGTCATGCGCGCTGGTTTGATCTGGATTATTTCACCGGCGACGCCCGGCTGACCAATTGGGTGGTGAACGTGCCCGATCTGGACGAGGCCCTGCATCGCGCGCCAGAGGGATCCGGGGATGTGCTGGATCTGGCGCGCGGAGATTACCGCTGGCAGATGGCGGTGCCGGACAATGGCCGCCTGCCGTTTTCGGCCTGCGCGCCGGGGCTGTTGCAGTGGCACACCGACCCGCCCACCAACACCCTGCGCGATCAGGGGCTGCGCCTCGTTGCGCTGGAAATCACCCATCCCGAGGCCGAGGCGCTGCGGGTGGCGCTGTTGCCCCTGGTGGCGGATCCCCGGGTCACGCTGCACTCCGGCCCCCCCGGCCTTGCCGCCTGGATCGATACGCCCAAAGGTATGGTGCAACTGTGATCCGCCCGGCCACGGAAGACGACATCCCCGCCATTCATCGGCTGTGGAACCACGCCATTCGTGACACGCTGATCACCTTCAACAGCACAGAGAAAACTCTGGACGAGGTTGCCGAGGCGCTGCGCGGGTTTGACGCCTGTTTCGTCGCCACGCGGAACGGAGAAGTTGTGGGCTACGTCGCCTATGGCGCGTTTCGGTCCGGCGCGGGATATGCCCACACCAAGGAACATTCGATCATCCTTGCGCCGGACGCGCGCGGGGCCGGGCTGGGGCGTGCGCTGATACGGGCGCTTGAGGATCACGCGCGGGCCGCCGGCGTGCATTCCCTGATCGCGGGGATTTCCGGGTCGAACCCGATGGGGGAGCCCTTTCACACCGCCCTTGGCTTCGTGAAAGTGGGGGGGATCCCGGAGGCCGGGCACAAATTCGGCGCCTGGCATGATCTGGTGTTGATGCAGAAAATGCTTTGACCCCAACGCAAAAGGGCCGCCCATCAGGACGGCCCGTTGATCGTGTTTGGGATCGTGTTTGAATTCGCGTTTGGCGGGATCAAGCCTGTGCCTGATCCTGCGCAAGGGGTTTGGCTTGCGCCGCCTCGACGGGGTTGCCCGCCAGATAAAGCACCGCAAAGCCGATCAGGGCCGACAGACCCGAGGCCAGCAGTACCCCAAGGCGCACATCATTCATCAGGGCCGGGTCCGAAAAGCTCAGCCCGCCGATGAAAAGCGACATTGTGAAACCGATCCCGGCCAAGGCCGAGACACCGTAAATATGCTGCCAGCCGACCCCATGGGGCAGGTGGGCGCGGCCGGTTTTCACGGTCAGCCAGGTCAGGCCAAAGACGCCCACTTGCTTGCCGACCACAAGGCCAGCCGCAATGCCCAACGGCACAGGGGCCATCAGGGCCGCCAGCGACATGCCCTCGAAACTCACCCCCGCATTGGCAAAGGCAAAGATCGGCACAATCAGGAAAAACACGTAAGGCGTCAGCGCATGTTCGAGCGCGTGCAGGGGGGATTTGCCCCATTTATCCGTCAGCGGGATGAAAAACGCCGTGGCCACCCCGGCCAAAGTCGCATGGACGCCGGATTTCAGCACCAGCACCCACAGCACCACCCCCAACATCAGGATGGGGGCCACGCGGTGGACGCGCTTTATATTCAGCCAGCCCATCAGCACCAACGGCACAAGGGCGTAAATCAGGTACGAGACCTTCAGTTCTGCGGTGTAAAAGAGCGCAATCACGATGATCGCCCCAAGGTCGTCGAGGATCGCCAGCGTCAGCAGAAACACTTTCAACGCGGTGGGGGCGCGTTTGCCCAACAGCGCCAGAACCCCAAGTGCAAATGCAATATCCGTGGCCGCAGGAATGGCCCAGCCGCCCAAAGTGGCCGGGTTGGACCAGTTGATTGCCGCATAGATCACAGCCGGCACGACCATGCCCCCCACCGCTGCCATGCCGGGCAACACCACATCGCGCGGATTTTTCAACTTGCCTTCCAGCAACTCGCGCTTCAACTCCAGCCCGATCAGGAAGAAGAAAATCGCCATCAACCCGTCATTGATCCACAAGATCAATGGCTTTGACAGGCCGTCGTCATTGATCAGGACCGAAAACTTCGCGTCGAACACACTGGCAAACGTGGACGCAGCGGGGGAGTTGGCCGCGATCAATGCGGCGATGGCCGAGAGCATCAAAATGATACCACCGGCGGCGTCATGGCGGAAAAAACTGTCGAAAAAGCGGGTGAGCATGCGGATCCCTGATTGTTTTGGTCATGTTTCAGTCTAGATTGGATGCAAGAGGCCGATTTTCAAGCTCTGTGCGCCTGAATCAGTCCGGATTTCGTCGTCCTGCGACCAATTGGCAACCTCTGTGCAGACAAGCGGATGGCAAAGGAAAACTCTGGTCTTTCTTCTCGTTATTCCAAATCAGAGCGTGTAGGAAAGACCCATGTCGATCTGGACCCGCATATCCGAGGCGCTTTCGGCGCTGGCCAAGGGCGAAAGCCTGTCGGACGTGTTTGCGCATCTGCGCACGCCGCCGGAACGGTCGGCCGGGTTTGCCATTGCGGTGATTGCGTTGGGGGCCAAGATGGCCAAGGCTGACGGGTTGGTGACCCGTGATGAGGTTTCGGCCTTTCGCGAGGTGTTTACCATCCCACGCACGGAAGAGGCGCAGGCGGCCCGGGTGTTTAACCTCGCGCGTACCGATGTGGCCGGGTTTGACCTTTATGCCAAACGTATTGCTGACATGTTTGGCCCCGACGATCCCGCGCTTGCCGACCTGATGGAGGGGCTTTTCTTCATCGCCATGGCGGATGGGGAATACCACCCGAACGAAGATGAGTTCCTGCGCCACGTGGCCGAGATTTTCGGCATGCCGGAAAGCAAGTTCCTTGCCCTGCGCGCACGGTTTGTGCGGGATGCCAACCCTTGCCCCTACCAGGTTCTGGGGGTGAGCAAAGACATGACGCTGGACGATATCCGAAAGGTGTGGCGACGCGAAGTGCGTGACAGCCACCCGGATGTGATGATCGCCCGTGGTGTGCCGGAAGAGGCCGTGAAGCTGGCGGAAAAGCGGTTGATCGCCGTCAATCGCGCCTGGGAAGAAATCAACGCGCAGCAGGTGAAGCCCATAGAAAACGGGGTCTGATCAATGCGGATTGCCACCTATAATGTCGAATGGTTCAACACCCTGTTTGACGATGACGGCCGCCCACTGGCGGATGAAGAGCTGGCCACGCGGCGCGGCGTGACCCGTCGGGCGCAACTGAAGGCGGCGGGAGTGGTGTTCAAAATGATGGATGCAGATTTGGTGATGGTGGTCGAAGCCCCGGACCAAAATCGCCGCCGCTCTTCTGTCAAAGCCCTGGAAACCTTTGCCCGCATCTTTGGCCTGCGCGCCCGCCGTGCGATGATTGGCTTTGCCAATGACACGCAGCAGGAAATTGCGCTTCTGTATGACCCCGATCAATATGAGGCCGAACATGACCCGTGGGGCGCGGCGCAGGGGCAATACGCCCCGCGCTTTGATGCCGAGTTTAAACTGGATCTTGATATCGATGCCTCGCCCGATCCGGTGCGGTTTTCCAAACCCCCGCTCGAGGTGGCGCTGACCCAGAAGAAAGACGGGCGCAAGCTGCGCCTGATCGGCGTGCATGTGAAATCCAAGGCCCCGCATGGGGCGCGCAATGCCGAAGAGGCGATGCGCATCAGTATCGAAAACCGCCGCAAACAGATGGCGCAATGTATCTGGATCCGACAGCGCGTGGATCAACATCTGGACGCCGGGCACAGCATGATTGTGCTAGGGGATTTCAACGATGGTCCCGGGCTGGATGAATATGAAAAGCTGTTCGGTCGATCGGGGGTCGAGATTGTGATGGGCGAGGGGAGCGCGCCCCGCCTGTATGATCCGCACGCAGCCCAGACCCTGTCGCGCCGCATCGGCGCGCGGCCCAGTTCTGCACGGTTTTACATCCCGCAGCAAAAGCGATACCTGCAGGCGCTTCTGGACTATGTGATGATTTCGCAGGACCTGCGCGCGTATCAGCCGGAGTGGCGGATCTGGCATCCGTTTGATGACCCGAAATGTTACCGCGCGGATGCGCTGCGCGAGGCGCTGCTGACCGCATCTGACCACTTCCCCGTCACGTTGGATATTGACCTCTGAGAGACGGGGAAGGGGGCGGTGAACGGGACGGTGTACGGGGTGGAAATGTACCCCGGCACCCCCCATATTCTTCCCATGACACAGATTGCAAAATTACCCACCAAATGGGCCGCCGTGATCGGGATCGCCCTTCTGTCCACAAGCCCTGCGGCTTTGGCAGAGGACCCGCCCTCTGAGATGCAGGAAGGTGCCGACATGATGTCGCGCGGTTTCCAGATGCTTCTGGACGGTCTGGCGCAGGAAATGGAACCTCTGAAAGATCAGGTGACCCGCGATATGGTTGAAGGCCTGGCTAAGGGTTGGCAAAAGCTCTTGTTGGAAATGGATGACATATCGGCCTATCAACCGCCGGAATTCCTGGATAACGGGGATATCATCATCCGCCGCAAAGACCCGGTGATCCCGAAGCCGGGGGACAACATCGATGGGGATGGCGAGACCGAATTGTAAGTTCGGTCTGGCCGAAGGTCACGTCAGGCCAGCGCCATGCCGGATGCCATTGCCAAAACGGCGGATGGGGGGCGGCCCCCGGGCATCGGCGGTGTCTCGCCACGGTTGAGCGCATCCGCATGGGTTTCGGCATAGGTCACCAGCGCATCAATATCCGCACCTTCGTCGACATCGCCAAACAGGTGGGTCGTGTCGCGTGTGCCGTGATAGGCCAGCAGGCAGGGCCGGTCACAGCCGCCCATTTCCGCATAGCCCGAGATTTCAAACCCGTCTTCGATACTGTCACCCGCGGCGGCAATCGCCCTTTGCAGCTGGGCCATCAGGGCAAATCCCGTCTGGCAGGCGGTGTCCTTGTGCGGGCAGATGGTGCAGAGCGTGATATCCTGCTTGGCCCGCATTGGGGCTGGTTTTGTGGTCTCTCCCACCGTCTGAGTTTGGGTCCGGTTCATGACGCCCTCCGCGCGTAAGGTCGCGGGATGTGGTGGCAAGATGGACGGGTAGGGGCACGGGGCCACTGCGCGATCCTCCTGCCGGGGCACCCCGCCCGGGTTGAGTTTCATTCGATGGCAGGTCTCCTGACTTGCGGGTCATTGCGGTTTCGATCCTTCCCGGGGGCGCGTCGGCCAACCCAGTGGTCTATCGAAACAACTCGCCGCTTACAGTTGCGGGGGCAGTTGTGGACTAGGCCGCGCCAGATTTTGACGGGGCCGCACCACATTCCCTTTTCACCCGGATGTTCAGTTTGAACGGCCCGGGAACCATCATTGACAGTCGTGGCGCAGAGCGGGGATTCTGTCAAGCGCGACGCGATCAGGGCAGGGGGAAGGGGCGCTGCCCCTCGCCTCTTCGAGGCTCACCCCGAGGTATTTCAGGCAAGAAAAAGAGGGCGCCGGCTTAGCGCAGCGTCTTGACGATCGGTTCGGCGTCCAGCGCTTCGGCCAACGCATCAAACCGGTTGGCGGCCACTTCGCCGTAAAGATCCCGGGCGTCGCGCGTCAGCCGCAAATGCAGTTCACGTTTTTTCGGGAACCATCTGAGCTCGGCCTTGTCCTGTGGACCATCAACCGCAAACATCGCGCCAAAGCGCATCGCCTTGCCAAGGACCTCGGCGCGGGTCATGTCTTTTTCGTCCAGAATTTCAAAGAGGTTTTCAAAGCGTGAGCCCTGACGGCTGTTTTTGTACCGATGCAATAGGGCCAGACCCAGGAACACCCGTTCCTCATGGGTCAGCCCGCCCAGATTGGCGCGGGTGGCGTTGTCAAAACAGACCTCGTGGCGGTAATCGGGATGCGCGCGCCAGCTGACATCATGCAAAAGACAGGCCGCCTTGATCAGGCGCTTGTGTTCCCATTTCGCGGATTTGTAGAGCGGGATCACAAATTCATAGAGCGCCTTGCCAAAGCCCGGCACACGCGCGTCTTTCTGTTCGGCAAAGCGGCAGGCCTCGATCAGCGGGTCGCGTTTGCGGATCCGCTCGGGCATCTGTTCAAAAAGCATACCTTCGCGAATACCATAAGAGCTGACGGCGATGTCCTTGGGGCGGAAGGTGCGGATGAGGCGTTTCAGAACCTGCGCGGCAATTGGCACCAGCGCCATACGGGTGGCGGATGTGCCAGTGGCCTGCCGCACCTCTTCCAGATCCACCTCTTCAATCCATCTCAGGGTTTTCTGTAGGGATTTCTGAGGCATACGATACTCGTGCAACACGGTCAGCGGGTATCCGCGCCGCTCCATATCCAGCCGCGCAATGGCGCGCCAACTGCCGCCCACCAGAAACAGGCGTTTGTGATCGGTGCCCATCTCGGCGGCCAGGTCATCCACCACGCGGGCAATCTCGGCCTTCAGGCCCTTTTTGCCCCCCGGCACATCGGCAAGCTTCAGCGGGCCCAATGGCGATGTGACCCGTTTGCCAACCTCTCCGCCGGTGATTTCTGCCAGCTCCAGCGAGCTGCCGCCAATGTCGCACATCAGCCCTTTGGCCTCGGGCCAGCCCAAAAGCACCCCCTGTGCCGACAAGCGCGCTTCTTCCTCGCCGTCAATGACATAGAGGTTCAGGCCGGTTTCGCGCAGAACCTCGTCGCGGAAGTCTGGCCCATCGGTTGCTTCGCGCACCGCGGCGGTGGCCACGGCGGTCAAGGGCGGCAAATGCATGCCCTTGGCCAGAAGTTGAAATCGTTTAATTGCCGCCAGGGCACGCGCGCGGCCTTCGGGGTTCAAATATCCGGTTTGTGCAAGCCCGCTGCCCAACCCACAGAGGATCTTTTCATTGAAAAAGTAGGCAGGGGAACGGGCCGCGCCGTCAAACACCACCATCCGAACCGAGTTCGACCCCACATCAACGACGCCCACGCGCGAGAGCGCCCGCGCCGAGGGGTCTTCAAAGATCGGGCGGCCAAAAGGCCCCCACTCGTCGGTGGAAGTCTCTGTATTCATGCTGGAAATCCCCGCCGGTGACCCCTGTTTACGGCGTGACTATGCCTGTGTTTGGGGGCATGGGTCAATCCGGAATGGGTCAATCCAGATCCGCCCGCTCCTCGGGGCTGTGCGCAAGTTTCGGCACGTCCGAGGCCCCCGCCGACCCGCGACCCGACAGCGACGGGTTTTCCATGAAGAAGCGGTGGCAATTGAAGGGGTGATCCAGCTGGCTCAGGTCCGGGCGGATGAATTTTCCATCCGGCCCCATCACCCAGCTTTGCGCCACATCGGCAAGGTTGGCCGCCATGATCTGGCTCACGATCTGGGCCTTCACGGTGGCGTTCTTGATCTCGACCAGGGTTTCCACCCGGCGGTTCAGGTTGCGCCCCATCCAGTCGGCGGAGGACATGTAAACCCGCGCCTTTTTCGAGGGCAGCCCGTACCCATTGCCGAAACAGACAATGCGCGAATGCTCCAGAAACCGCCCGACAATGGATTTCACCCGGATGTTTTCCGACAGGCCTGTGATGCCGGGGCGCAGCCCGCAGATGCCGCGCACGACGAGGTCGATCTTCACCCCGGCCTGAGACGCCTGATAAAGCGCGTCGATCACATCGGGTTCCACCAATGAGTTCATCTTGGCCCAGATCTCAGCCGGTTTGCCTTCCTTGGCCAGTTCCGCTTCGCGCATGATCCGCTTGATCAGGGTGGATTTCTGGTCGATCGGAGAAATGGCAAGGTTTTCAAGCCCCTGAGGTTCGGCATAGCCGGACAGGTAGTTGAAGACTTTGGTTGCATCCCGTCCAAGGGCCGCATCACAGGTAAAGAGGCTGAGGTCGGTGTAAATCCGCGCCGTGATAGGGTGATAGTTGCCGGTCCCGTAGTGGGTGTAGGTCACCAGTTCATCGCCTTCGCGCCGCACCACGGTCGAGATTTTGGCGTGGGTTTTATAGTTGATAAACCCATAGGTCACATGGGCGCCCGCGCGTTCCAGGCGCCGCGATTGGCGAATATTGGCGGCCTCGTCAAAGCGGGCTTTCAACTCGACCAGGGCGGTGACGGATTTGCCATCCTCCGCCGCTTCACACAGCGCTTTCACAATCGGGCTGTCATGGGACGTGCGGTAAAGCGTCTGTTTGATCGCCACCACATTGGGGTCACGCGCCGCCTGGTTGAGAAAGCGCACCACCATGTCGAAGGTTTCATAGGGGTGGTGCAGCAGCATGTCCTTTTGCCGGATCGCGGCAAACATGTCCCCTTCGTGATCCTGCACACGTTCCGGCACGCGGGGGGAAAAACTGGGCCACAGAAGATCATGGCGGTCTTTCAGAACCAATTCCCCTAGGTCGGCCATACCGATCATGCCGTCCACCTCGACAATCTCGTCATCTGACACGCGCAGTTCGCGTTTGATCAGCCGCATCAGGGCATCCGGCGTGCCCTGGGTGATCTTCATGCGCACCACTTCGCCGCGTTTGCGCCGTTTCAGGGCGGTTTCAAATTCGCGCACCAGATCCTCGGCCTCGTCCTCGACCTCCAGATCGCTGTCGCGCAGGATGCGGAAGGCGCAATGGCCCTTTTCCACGTAGCCGGGGAAAAGGCTGCCCAGATGTTCCAGCAGCAGATCTTCCAGCGTCAGGAACCGTGCCTGCCCGTCGGGGGCGGGCAGGCGAACAAAGCGGTTGATCTGATGAGGGATCGGCAACAGCGCCTTCAGCTTTTGCTTGTCCGAACTGCGTTCGAGTTGCAGCGCCAGCGTGAACCCGGTGTTCGGAATGAACGGGAAGGGGTGGGCCGGGTCAATCGCCAGCGGCGACAGCACCGGAAACACCTGGGTCAGGAACACATGGTCCAGATGGGCGCGATCCGCGTCGGTCAGGTTGTCGCGCTTTTCAATGGTGATGCCGTGCTCGCGCATCTGCCCGGTTAGCGCGTTGAAGGTGGATTGCTGGCGCGCCATCAGGGCGCGCGCGTCCTCGTCGATCAGCTTCAACTGCTCGGCGGGCAGCAACCCGTCGGCCGCGGGCGTGGTCACATCCTCACGCACCAGTTCGCGCAGGCCCGCCACACGCACGGTGTAAAACTCATCCAGGTTGGTGGCCGAAATGGATAAAAAGCGCAGCCGTTCCAACAGCGGCACCCGAGGATTTTCCGCCTCTTCCAGCACCCGCCAGTTGAAGCCCAGCCAGCTCAGTTCGCGATTGAAAAACCGCTTCGGCCCGGCGGTGTCCTCGTCCGGCAGATCGACGGGCTGCGGGAAGGGGGCGTGCAGGAAATCGGCGAGCGGGGTGTGCGGCGTGTCGGGCTTGGTCATGACGGCTCTATCGCTGGGATATGTAACAGAGAGATGACGTTACGCCCGCGCCGCATTCTTGTCCAGCAAACCGCATGCCGTGCGCGCTCCTTATTTTCTGGTCAAAAATATCCCGGGGGTCGAGGGCTTCTCGGAATTGATCCGGGGATCAATTCGCCCAAAGAACGGGCGGAGCCCTTGACCTGATGAGGCGAGGGGCAAAGCCCCTTATCACTCCGCTCCGAACAGTCGCTGCGCCAAGGCCCGTGTGACCGGGCGCTTTTCGGCCAGCGCCATCCGGTCCAACGCCTCAACCATCTGCGCCGCGGCCGCCAAAGATCGTTCCATGCGCGGCAGAAGGTACTCGACCAGATTGGCGTTCACACTGATCTGCCGGTCATCAAACAGCTTCACCAAAACCGCTGACAACAGCATGTCATCCGGGGCGTCCAGCCGCGCCAGCGTGGTGGCTTCCATACGGGATCGCAGATCAGGCAGGGTGAGCCCCCAACGCGACGGCGCGTCATTGGCGGTCAGCATCAACCAGCCCTCTTCCGCCAGCACCAGATTGTGCAGGTGAAACAGCGCGGTTTCCGCGGCCCGGTCGCCCGCGATCCGTTCGACATTTTCCACAACGACCGACCCGCCCGCCAACGCCTCGATCACCGTGCCGCCGATCTGATTGGCCTGGATGATTTCTGCCCCTGACATATCCGCCCAGACATGGGCCAGATGGGTCTTGCCGGTGCCGGTTGCGCCTGCAAGCACCAGTTTGCGGTTGGGCCAAAGCGCCCATCCGTCGACAATTGCCATAGCGGCCTGATTTGACGGGGTGATCAGAAAATCCGCCACCCCCTGCGCCGCGTCGACGGGCAGGTCAAAGGTCAGCTGTTCCTGCATCACAGGTCCTTTGCCTCTTTATTCTCAACTGAGGCATGTTGTCCGGTGACCCCCTGATAGAGCCGCCCGGTGGTGTATTGCTTGATGAAAAAGCGCGCCACAACGCCAAGGCTGGCTGCAACCGGTACAGCGACGAGCATACCCACAAAGCCAAACAGCGAACCAAAGACCGACAACGCCAGCATCAGCCAGACCGGGTGCAGCCCGACCGAGCTGCCCACCAGTTTCGGTGTCAGGATATTGCCCTCAAGGAACTGACCAAGGAAGAAGATCGCGGCCACGGCCCCCAGGCTCCACCATTCCCCCCAGAACTGAAACAGACCCAGGCCGATGGCCAGGGCCCCGCCGACCAGCGCGCCCACATAGGGGATGAAGGTGATCAGCCCGGCGATAAAGCCTACCACAAGGCCAAATTGCAGCCCGACAATCATCAACGCCACGGCATAATAGGTGCCCAGCACCAGACAGACAGACCCCTGACCGCGAATGAAACTGGCCAGTGTCTTGTCGATGTCACGGGCGATCTGGCGAATGGCGGGGGCATGATCCAGTGGCAACAAGCCGTTCACCTTGGCCACCATATGGTCCCAATCCAGCAGCAGATAAAAGGCCACCACCGGGGTGATCACCAGAAGGATCACGATGTTCAAAACGCTCATCGCAGAGGACACCAACGTGCCCACCAGTTCGCCACCGCGCGACTGAATGGTCTGGCCCAGGCTTTTGAGCGATTGGGCCAGGGTGCCGTTTTCTTCGAGCAGGGTTGGAAAGCGGGTTGTGATGAAATCATGCAGCTGGGTAAAGAGCTTGGGCGCAACTTCCACCAGCGCCAGCGCCTGGCTGACCAGGGTCGGCACGACCAGCAGGATGCCAATGGCAAAGACCAGAACGGCAAAAAGCGAAATCACCACCGTCGCCATGACACGCGTCAGCCCCATCGCTTCCAGCCGATCCGCCACGGGATCAAGGAAATAGGCAATGGCCCCGCCCAGCACAAAGGGTAAAATCACATCGCCCAGGTACCACAGCGCCAGCGCCAGAAGGGCAATGACGATGGTCCAGTATTTGGCTTGGGTTTGAACGGGCAGGGGCATGGAAAATCCTCGTAAATCTCCTTCTATGTCGCCCAAGCCCTGCCGCTTTTCAAGTGGGGCCGTGTGACCAGTGTCGAAATGCATCGGGGAGTGCCTCCGCAATTCTGCGCAAAAGCAGGCTGAAATTCACCGGGCCACGGTTTTGTGTCTTTCGCTATGAGGAAAAACAGGGCAGGTTTCTGCGAAGTCCATTGAAAGGCAAACCCCGTGACGCGTAATCCCATCCTGACCCCGTTCGCCATCCTTGCCCTGACCGTGCTGGCCGGCTGTGAAGGCCATCAATACGAACCCCGTGATCCGGGGGTGAGTTTTTCGGGTGAAGCCAAGGCAGGCGTGAAATATGTCGAAGGGCAGGGAAGCTCTGTTGCCAATGATGTTGACATGAAAGTCAGTATCGGTGGGTCGTTCTGACCTGACCTGACCTGACCTGACCTGACCTGACCCGACACGATTGACCCGGGCCGTTGCGACGCTCCAGATCTGTTCATGGATCAGTGGATCCGCACCCCCTGCCGTATCAGCTCGCTTTGCACCGCCGCAATGTCGACCGCGGCCAGCCCCACGCCGGATTTGATCGACAGCGCCGCGGCCACGCCCGCGCCCTGACCCGCAACCGCGCAACACGCCATGTTACGCGTGCCCGCATGGGCCACCTTGTCGCCGCCAATCGCCCGCCCCGTGACCAGCAAATTCTCGACCCTTTTGGGCAGCATGGCCCGGTAAGGCACCTGCATGTAGCGCCCGGTGGTCGGCAGGATCAGGATGCCATACCCATCGATAAACTCCGGATAAATCCCGATCGTGTCGTCAAACCGCCCCTGATGGCGCATGTCATCTTCGGTCAGGTTATAGGCCGCATCAATTTTGCGCGTATCGCGAATGCCGATGGTCATTCCAAAGTTTCTCAGCCGCGCGCCCTCGCAGCCCGGCGTATAGCGGCGCAGCGCGTCAATGGCGGCCATTGCCTGCTTGCGCCCCTCAATCTCGCCACGGGTCATACTGTCGGGATCGGTGCCATCAATCCCGGCCAGATGCACCAGGTTCATATAGGTCATCTCGCCGCTGTCATGCACCGCGCCCCATGTGCCGCCAATGGTGTTAAGATGCGCGGGCATATGCCCGTCACGAATGGCCTGGGCAAAGGGTTTGGCCAGAAAAGGCGAGAACATTTCGTCTTCTTTCCCGTCGGTCTCCACCTCCCATTCGCCGGTGGACCAGTCCGCATAGGTCTGCGGGTCGGCCTTCACGCCCTCCATGAATTTCGCCTTGTCGACGCCCGCAATGTGAAACATCACGGATGCCGCCTGCATCTCTTCGACCGGGGTTTTCTGCGTGGGGGCGCCCATCATATGGGCGATGTCCGCATCGCCTGTGGCGTCAATCACGCGTTTGGCCAGGATCGCCTCGCGCCCCGCCTTGCTTTCGACGATGATCCCGGTGATGCGGCTGCCTTCGCGGATCGGTGCAACAAACTGGCGATGCAGCATCGGGTGGATCCCGGCCTCTTCCACCAGCCGATCCGCCACCAGTTTGAACCCCTCGCTGTCCAGCTCATAAGACAGCGACTGGCTTTCCGGTACAGCCGCCCCCATCGCCTTGGCGCGCGCTTCGAACTCCCAGCCAATCCCCCCGGCTTCCACGGTTTTGTCATGCCGATACCAGGCAAATCCTTCTACCCCCACCGTGGTGATATTGCCGCCAAAACAGCCAAACCGATCCAACAGGGTAACCTCGACCCCGGCCCGTGCCGCGGCCAATGCGGCGGCCAGCCCGCCGGGGCCGGAGCCCACCACCATGACGTCGGTCGAATGGATCACGGGGATTTCGCGGGCGGGTTCAACGATGCTTTGGGCCAAGGGCTCCCTCCCAGATGACGTCTGATCGCTCAAAGCAACCTGACATGTTCGGATGGAGGCGCAAGCGCGTTTCCGACATCGGCCATGTCGGAAACGGATCAGCGTGCCGTTGCACTCGCTCCCCCGCGCCCCATTGCCCTTGTCCGCATGATCGCGTAGACCGCTTGGGAACTTGGAATTTATGAGGACACCATGCGTCTTTCCCGCTATTTTCTTCCGGTTTTGAAAGAGACCCCCGCAGAGGCCCAGATCGTCTCGCACCGCTATATGTTGCGCGCGGGCATGATCAAACAACAAGCCGCCGGGATCTACACCTGGTTGCCGCTGGGGTTCAAAGTGCTGCGCAAGATCGAAAACATCGTGCACGAAGAACAGATCCGCGCCGGGCACATCCCGATGCAGATGGCGACGATCCAACCCGCCGATCTGTGGCGCGAAAGTGGACGGTACGAAGATTACGGCGAAGAGATGCTGCGCATCGAAGATCGCCATGGCCGCGATATGCTCTATGGTCCGACCAATGAAGAGGTCATCACCGATGTCTTCCGCAGCCATGTGAACAGCTACAAAGACCTGCCGCTGACCCTTTATCAGATCCAGTGGAAATTCCGCGACGAAATCCGCCCGCGTTTCGGCGTGATGCGGGGCCGCGAATTCTATATGAAAGACGGCTACAATTTCGACCTGACCAAGGAAGACGCGCTGCACGCCTATAACCGCCACCTGGTCAGCTATCTGCGCACCTATGAACGCATGGGCCTGCAGGCGATCCCGATGCGCGCCGACAGCGGCCCGATCGGCGGCGACGACACCCATGAATTTCTGGTGCTCGCTGAAACTGGCGAAAGCGAAGTGTTCTACGACAGCGCCGTGACAGACATGACCTTTGGTGACCGCGATATCGACTATGACGACGTGGCTCAATGTCAGGCGGTGATGGAGGAGTTCACCTCGAAATACGCCCGCACCGACGAAACCCATGACGAGGCGAAATTCAACGAGATCCCGGAAGAGCGCCGTCGTGTGGCGCGGGGCATCGAAGTGGGGCAGATCTTCTACTTCGGTACCAAATATTCCGAGGCCATGGGCGCCACCGTGGTGGATAGCGACCAAAACCACGTGCCGGTGCATATGGGATCGCACGGGATCGGCGTGTCGCGCCTGCTGGGTGCAATCATCGAAGCCTCGCATGACGACAAGGGCATCATCTGGCCCGAAGGGGTCACGCCCTTCCACGTGGGCATCGTGAACCTGAAACAGGGTGATGACGAAGCGGATGCGGCGTGCAACGCGCTTTACAAGGCGCTGACCAAAGCCGGGCTGGAGCCGCTTTACGATGACCGCAAGGAACGCGCGGGCGGCAAGTTCGCCACTATGGACCTGATCGGTCTGCCCTGGCGCATCACCGTCGGGCCGCGCGGGTTGAAAAACGGCGTGGTCGAGGTGACCTCGCGCCGCACCGGTGAAAGCGAAGAAATGACGCCCGAGGCCGCCGTGGCCAAGATCATCGAGATTTACGAGCCGCACCACGTGCGCGGATTGTAACCCGGGCCATTCAGGACTATGAGAAAAGGGGGCCGCGCGCCCCCTTTTTGCTGTGCGGATCTTGGCAGACGGGCCCCCGCAAACCCGCCCACTCTTGACCCGCCACTCCCTGTTCCGTCATGCTGGTCGCACGAGCAGGAAAGCCGAAAAGGGCAACGTGATGATCCGAGCACTCTCCATGGCAGGCGGGCTGGCAGGGGCCGTGAGCCTGTCGCAATTCCCCGAGTTTTCACAGCAATACCTGCAACGCCTGTCCGGCGCGCGCACCGAATTGATGGTGATCGCCAAAGGGTTCGATTTCACCGCGCAGGCCGCCGGATATACCCGCAAAGAGGCGCTGGATAAAATGGGCGGGTCAGAGTTTCAGAACGACCTGCGCGACCAGATGGCCGGAAACCTCGCCCGGTTTGACCGGCTGGACGCGGCTTATACCTCGCTCAAGCAGACCGATCCGCTGATGCGGTTGACCAAGCTCTGGCATTTCCGCGATACCGATCTGGTCGAAGACACGTGGGACGAGTTCCGCCCCGCGGTGCCCGTGACCGCAGATGGGCTGATCTGCGCCGGGATCGGATTTGTCGGTGGCTGGCTGCTTGTCTCGCTGGTTCTGGGCCTGATAACCATGCCCTTCCGCCGTTTCGCATGAGATAATCGCAAAAGGGGCGCTGCCCCTCGGCCTTCGGCCTCACCCAGGGATATTTGACGACCAAAGATGAAGAACATGCAGTCATCTTTGGTCACGAAATATCCCCGCCGGCGGCCAGAACTCCCCGAGCGAAGCGAGGCCACCGAAAGCGGCCCGATGCGTAAGCAGAGGGCCACTTTGCGTGTTAAAGCGTTTCGACTTATTGTTGAGACACAATAATGAGGCGAAACGCTCGGAACCTACTGATGTTGCGGGCGTTTCGAAATCAACTTGTGACTCAAGTTTCTCTCGAAACGCTTTAGGGTTTACTTTGCGGCGGGCACGATCCGGTTCACATGTCCCATTTTGCGACCCGGTTTCACATCGGCCTTGCCATAAAGATGCAGCGCGGCGTTCGCTTCGCGGGCAATCTCGGCCACGCGGTCCATGTCGTTGCCAATCAGGTTTTCCATCACCACATCGGCATAGCGTGCCCCGTCCCCCAACGGCCAGCCGGCCACGGCGCGGATGTGTTGTTCGAACTGGTCGACCACGCAGCCCTGTTGGGTCCAATGGCCGGAGTTGTGCACACGCGGGGCGATCTCGTTCACGATCAGGCCCTTGGGCGTCACGAACAGCTCCACCCCCATCACGCCGACGTAATCGAGCGCGTTCAGGATCCGGCCCGCGAGCAGGATTGCGTCTGTGCGCTGAGCACCGGTCAGGCGGGCGGGCACGGTGGTGGTGTCCAGGATACCGTCTTTGTGCACGTTTTCGCCGGGGTCATAGCAGGCCACTTCGCCGGTCACGCCACGGGCGGCGATCACGCTGACCTCGTGGCTGAACTCGACAAACCCTTCCAACACCGATGGCGCGCCCTGCATGTCGGCGAAGGCCGCATCTGCGTCTTCGGCGGTTTTCAAGCGCGCCTGACCCTTGCCGTCATAGCCAAAGCGACGGGTTTTCAGGATCGACGGCGCGCCGATCGAGGCAACCGCCGCGACCATGTCTTCGACGCTTTCCACATTTGCATAAGGCGCGGTGGTCAGGCCGAGATCGGACAGGAAGTCCTTTTCCACGATCCGATCCTGGCTCACGCGCAGCGCTTCGCGACCGGGGCGGATCGGAGCGAGGGCTTCGAGTGCGTCCAAAGCTTCGGTCGGGATGTTTTCAAACTCATAAGTGATCACGTCGACGGACTTGGCGAAAGCCTCAAGCGCGGTGACATCGTCATACCCGGCGGTGGTCACCTGATCGGCCACCTGACCCGCGGGCGGGTTGGCACCCGGTTCAAAGATGTGGGTTTTGAACCCCAAACGGCTGGCGGCCACGGAGAGCATACGCCCCAGTTGGCCGCCGCCCAGAATGCCAATGGTTGCCCCGGTTTGCAGTGCGTCACTCATCAACCGGCACCTCCGGGATCGAGGCGGCCAGGGCGTCGCGCCAGGCGTCCAGGCGTTCGGCCAGATCGGCATCTGCCGTGGCCAGGATACCTGCGGCCATCAGGCCTGCATTGGCGGCCCCGGCAGCGCCGATGGCCATCGTGGCCACGGGAAAACCCTTGGGCATCTGGACAATGGAATAGAGGCTATCAACGCCGGAGAGCGCGCGGGTCTGCACCGGCACGCCGACAACGGGCACGCGGGTTTTTGATGCCATCATACCGGGCAGGTGGGCCGCGCCCCCGGCCCCTGCGATGATCACATGCAGACCGCGCTCGGCGGCGGTTTTGCCATACTCCCACAACCGATCCGGGGTGCGGTGGGCCGAGACGATCCGGGTTTCATAGGCCACGCCCAATTCATCCAGCACATTGGCGGCTTCTTTCATGGTGGGCCAGTCCGACTGGCTGCCCATGATAATTCCAACCTTCACATCGCTCATCTGGTCCCCCAAGCATTACGGCACGAAAACTTGGCCCCCCTTATAGGGGGCGTGCGCGTTGATGCAATCTTGCATTCTGGCGCAGGGGCGGTTTCAGGCGATAATATCCGGGGTCAGCTTGTCTTCGATCCGGGCAATCTTGTCTTTCAGCGCCAGTTTCTGCTTCTTCAGCCGCCGCAGGCGCAGCTGATCGGCCCGCCCGCTTTCCTCAAGCGCGTGGATGGCTTCGTCAAGATCGCGGTGTTCGGCTTTGAAAACCTCAAGCTCCACCCGGAGCACGTCGTTGGTTTTCATTTCTTTGGCATTGCTCATGAGTGCGAGTCGTTTCCCAAGTGATGATAGGAGTTTATCGCCCGGAGATATGAACGCCAAGGAAAAGCGGACCTTTCTTTCCCGTTAAGGATGTTTCCGTGGCCACAATCCTGCCCCCCTCTTGCACCGATCCGGACCACCCCCCATATTCCTTGCATCGGGTTGCCTTCGGGGGCCCACATGATCCGTGTCGCTTTGCCAAGAAAAGGACCCGCAGATGACCAAGATGACCCTGGGTGCACACCCGTTCCTGCTGGGGTTTGAACAGCTTGAACGCATGGTGGAACAGGCTGCCAAGTCGAAAGACGGCTATCCCCCCTTCAATATCGAACAGGTCAGCGACCGTGCCTATCGCATTTCGCTGGCTGTGGCCGGCTTCGCGGACAGCGACCTGTCGATCACGGTGGAAAATGCCAAACTGGTGGTGCGCGGCGCCCAAAAGGATGTGGACGAAGCCCGTGTCTTCCTGCATCGCGGCATCGCGGCGCGCCAGTTCCAGAAAAGCTTTGTTCTGGCCGAAGGGGTCGAAGTGGTGGGGGCCACCACCGAAAACGGCCTGTTGCATATTGATCTGGAACGGGCCGAGCCTGAGACGGTGGTGCAAACCATTCAGATCAATAGAGGGCAGGTGGGAACAGGCCAGATCAAAAAAGGCTGACTTCCCCGTCATTACACCAACTCTCACATCGATGTGACCGGACGGGCATTGGCCTGCGCCGACCCCCATATCTGTTTCAAGAGGAAGGAGATCCGTTATGGACGCCAAATTCGAATTCCTGCCCGAGGATGAAAGCCGCATTGTCTATATTCGTGCGGTGCGTGCGGAAGATCTGCCAGAAGAGGTGCGCCCACAGGTTGAGGGGATGGAGCGGCTGCATTCGGTCCATTCCGAAGATGGCGAATGCCTGGCCGTGGTCAATGGTCGCCGGTTGGCGTTTGACCTGGCGCGCCAGCATGATCTGCGGCCGGTCACCGTACATTGACCGGAACCGTAACCGGAACATCAGCCGGACGCACGTCCAACACCGAATAAGAAAAGGCCGGAGCATTTGCCCCGGCCTTTCTGCGTCGTAGTTCAGGTCGTGATCAGCCTTTGATCAGGCCCATGCTTTCCAGTTTCAGCAGCACCTGATGGGCGCAGTTGTCCACCTCGACATTTTCGGTTTCCACGCGCAGCTCGGGATCAGCCGGGACATCGTAGGGGTCGGAAATCCCGGTGAACTCCTTGATCTTGCCTTCGCGGGCGAGCTTGTAGAGCCCTTTGCGGTCACGGCGTTCGCATTCTTCGATGCTGGTGGCCACGTGCACCTCGACGAAGGCCCCGAACTGTTCGACATCCTCGCGCACGGCGCGACGGGTGGTGGCGTAGGGTGCAATCGGCGCACAGATCGCGATGCCACCGTTTTTGGTAATCTCGCTGGCCACATAGCCGATGCGACGGATGTTCAGGTCGCGGTGCTCTTTCGAGAAGCCCAGCTCTGACGACAGGTTTTTGCGCACAATGTCACCGTCCAGCAGGGTCACGGGGCGCCCGCCCATTTCCATCAGCTTCACCATCAGCGCGTTGGCGATGGTTGATTTGCCCGACCCCGAAAAGCCGGTGAAAAACACGGTAAAGCCCTGTTCGGCGCGCGGCGGTTTGGTTTTGCGCAGCTCTTCCACCACAGCCGGGAACGAGAACCATTCCGGGATCTCAAGACCCTCTTGCAGGCGGCGACGCAGTTCCGTGCCCGAAATGTTCAGGATGGTCACATTGTCCTTGTCGTCGATCTCGTCGGCGGGTTCGTATTGGGCGCGGTCCTGCACGTAAACCATGTGCTTGAAGTCGACCATTTCCACGCCGATCTCGGCTTCATATTCGCGGAACAGATCCTGCGCGTCATAAGGACCATAGAAATCTTCGCCGGCCGAGTTCTTGCCGGGGCCCGCGTGATCGCGCCCCACGATGAAATGGGTGCAGCCGTGGTTTTTACGGATCAGGCCATGCCAGACCGCTTCGCGCGGGCCCGCCATGCGCATCGCTAGGTTCAAAAGTGACATGGTGGTGGTGGCGGCCGGGTATTGGTCCAGCACCGCCTCGTAGCAACGCACGCGGGTGAAGTGGTCGATATCGCCCGGTTTGGTCATGCCGACCACCGGGTGGATGAGCAGGTTGGCCTGGGCTTCACGTGCGGCGCGGAAGGTCAGTTCCTGGTGCGCACGGTGCAGCGGGTTGCGGGTTTGGAACGCCACCACGCGACGCCAGCCCAGCTTGCGGAAATAGGCGCGCAGTTCATTCGGGGTGTCGCGACGGGCGCGGAAATCGTAATGCACCGGTTGCTGGATGCCCACAATCGGCCCGCCGAGATAGATCTTGCCCGCCTGATTGTGCAAATAGTTCACCGCCGGGTGGGCGTCGTCATTGGCGCCAAACACCTTCTCGGCTTCGTTGTTTTTGTTGGGTTCCCAACGGTCGGTCACGGTCATGGTGGCGAGGATCACGCCCTCTTGGTCGCGCAGCGCAATGTCCTGCCCCAGTTCGATCGACTGGGCGAATTCCTCTGACACGTCCAGGGTGATCGGCATCGGCCACAGAGTGCCATCCGCCAGGCGCATGTTTTCCACCACGCCGTTATAGTCTTCTTCGCTCAGAAACCCCTTCAGCGGGTTGAAGCCACCGTTCATCAGCAGTTCCAGATCGCAGATCTGGCGCGGTGACAGGTCGTGGCTGGTCAGGTCAGCGGCGTCGACCTTCAGCTTCTGTGCGCTGTCGTAAGAGACATAAAGCTCGGGGATCGGGGTCAGGTTGTCTTGCATCGGATGTGTCCTGTGTTTCAAAGGGGTAAACCCGCTGGAATGCCCGGTCAGTTCGGCATGCAGCGCGTCATACTCGGCAAATTTGCGGGTGAGGAATTGATCTCTGAGCCGGTTTTTCTCGGCCGCGCCCTGCGCGGTGATCTCATAGGTAAACCGCTGGCGTTTGTCAGGCCCGGCGCGGTCGCTGATCCGGATCAGCCCCCGGTCCACCGCGTCGCGCAACAGCGCGTTCAACCGCCCCAGCGAGATCCCCACCGCCTGCGCGGTCGCGCGCTGCGACGCCTCTGGCGCGCTGTCAAGCTGACGCAGAAGCAGGAAGATCAGATCTTCCTCAGCGGGGGTGGTGTTGGCCGAGGTGGCATGCATGGCGGTTGGTCTTTCGACTCGGTTTGGGCGACTGGGTTAGGGCGACTCAAAGTGTGTTCACGGATGAACGCATTGCATGGAAAGCCGGCCGCGCAAAGGAATAACTATGGTAAATTTGTGAAAAACGGCGGATTTGGTGCCAGATGTGGGCGTTGGGGAACAGTGTTCTGCAATGTGCTGGCCTGACGGAACAGCTTTGGATTGGGGGTGCCCAGGGCCAGCCCATGTCAAAACTCACGTTTCGTCGACACAAGACGTTAGAAAGGGAGCGGTGCTCCGGTTTGCGTGACCTTCGCCCCACCCAATCGGTTCCACCGAAACAGCGTCAGATGGGTCAGCTCCGGGCGGGAGCGGGAGGGGGTGAGGATCCCGTCAACACCGGCCCCGCGCAGGCGGTCGCTGATCTGCCATGTGGGCACAGTGTTTCCCGCCTTGTGCAACGTCGCCCAGAACACATGGATGTCCTCCAGGGGCATATCGAGCGCCTCTCGCGTGGCGGCCGCGCGCAGGTCAATCACCCGCGCGTCGTGCACATCAATGGGAAAGATCCCGCGAGGTGGATCATCCGGGGTTTGATAGGCTTTCAGGGCCACGCGGCACCCTTCGGGCGTGCCGGACAGATACAGCGCCGGTTGGTCTGAATGGTGCCACCGTCCCTGCGGGGCACGGGCCGGGGTCAGAAGATGTTCCTCCTGACCAAAAAAGACCGAGCGCCAAAAGCGCCCGGTCAATTCCGTGACATGTTTGTTAAAGGGGCGTGCGATCTTATCTGTCGCCCCCATGACAGGCTTACTCCTGCTCGGCCAGGAAATGTTCTGCTTCCAGCGCAGCCATGCAGCCCATGCCCGCCGAAGTCACCGCCTGCCGGTATTTGTGGTCGGTCAGGTCGCCCGCGGCAAACACACCGGGGATTGAGGTCGCGGTGCTGTCCGGTTGGGTGACCACATAGCCGCCCATATGGGTTTCCAGCGTGTCCTTGACCAGCTCGTTGGCGGGTGCGTGACCAATGGCGATGAACACACCTTTGGCCGGGATTTCGGTGATCTCGCCGGTTTTCACATGTTTGGCGCGCACGCCGGTCACACCCAGCGGGTTTTCGTCGCCGACCACCTCTTCCAGCACGTGATCCCACAGCGGTTCGATCTTTTCGTTTTTCATCAAACGATCAATCAGGATCTTTTCCGCGCGCAGCTCGTCCCGGCGGTGGATCAGCGTGACCTTGGAGGCAAATTTGGTCAGGAACAGCGCTTCTTCCACGGCGGTGTTGCCGCCACCCACCACAACAATTTCCTCGCCGCGATAGAAGAACCCGTCACAGGTGGCACAGGCCGAAACGCCAAAGCCCTTGAACTTTTCTTCCGACGGCAGGCCCAGCCATTTGGCGCGCGCGCCGGTCGCCAGGATCACCGCGTCGGCGGTATAAATCGTACCGCTGTCACCCTTGGCCTTGAACGGGCGTTCCGACAGGTCGAGATCGACGATAATATCACCGATCACCTCGGTGCCCATGGCGCGGGCATGTTCTTCCATCTTCATCATCAGTTCAGGCCCCTGAATGTCGATGAAGGACGGGTAGTTTTCCACCTCGGTTGTGGTGGTCAGCTGCCCGCCGGGTTCAATCCCCTGCACCAGAATGGGGTTCAGCATCGCGCGCGCAGCATAGACACCTGCGGTATAGCCTGCCGGGCCGGAACCGATGATGAGGGTTTTGGTGTGGCGGGTCTCGGACATCTGGGCAATCCTGCTTTGAATTTTCAACGCTACTGGATATAGGGGCGCGCGGCCCCGGTGGAAACCCCCTAGCAGATTGGCGTGGTTTTGATGCCGCCTTTGTGAAGGCAAAGGTCGGTTCTGAAAGAAAGTTGCGTTTTCGCGAAAGATTGTTGCGCATGCAATCAAGGGCGGCTAATGTTTGCGCAATTTCACCCCTTTGGTGCCAGAAGGAACCCGCATGGCCGGACATAAACTAGACCCGATCGACCGCATGATTCTGGCTGAATTGCAGGCGGATGGGCGGATGACCAATGTCGAGCTGGCCAAACGGGTGGGCATTTCCGCGCCGCCCTGCCTGCGTCGCGTGCGCACGTTGGAGGAAATGGGGCTGATCAAAGGCTATCATGCGGATGTGGACGCCCGCGCGCTGGGGTTCGAGGTGCAGGTCTTTGCCATGGTGGGGCTTGTGTCACAGGCCGAAGCAGACCTGACCGCATTTGAAGAAAAGTGCCGCGAATGGTCTTTGGTGCGTGAGTGTCACATGCTGAACGGTGAGGTGGATTTCATCCTGAAATGCGTCGCCCCCGACCTGTCGACCTTCCAAAGCTTCCTGACCGAAGACCTGCTGACCACCCCCAATGTGGGCTCGGTGAAGACATCACTGGTCATTCGCGGGGCCAAGGATGATCCGGGCGTGCCGTTTGACGTGCTGGAAGCGCGGATGGCGGAAACGCCCTGACCTTCGGAGCGCCCGGGGGAACCGGAATTTTGCAAAATTCCGGGCAAAATTCTTCGAAGAATTTTTGCTGAAACGTTTCGAAACACCCGCTACATCAACAAGATCCGCGCGTTTCGGGCAAAACCAGTGAGGCGGTTCTTTCTGGAAACGCTTTAGGTCTCACAGTCTGAAACCAACAAAAGCCACCCGGGAGGGAGGCGGCTTTTGTCAGGGCGCTTTCAGTTTCGCAAAACCATTCATGCACCGTTTTTCGCGTTTGAGCGTCGCGAACGGCAGCGAAGAAACGGTTCCACTGAGGCTGAAAGCTCTGTTGCAGGTGCACTCTACTTCACGCTGCTTTCTGGTCCTTCTTCGCTCGGCGGTTTTCGCGGGTGAAGGGGAGCGCGCTTGTGTCGGTCTCCGCCTCGACAATCCATTTCATCCAGCGCCGATTTTGGGGCCGACTTTGGGGCCGCGTCTGGGGGCGATTTTTGACCTGCTTGCTCATATTGTGCCTCTTTGCCTCAACCCTCTGCGGGGCGTGATCTCTTGTTGAAATCAGTTCTACGCGGGGATTCGGGCAGGCATTGGGCAGCTCTGGGGCATTTTTGCCAGATCGGCAACAATCTGCGCGCCGCAGAGGAATGCCCAGAGAAACAAGGGGATTGTGCCAGGCACCCTATGTAATCTGCACCAGGAGCGGGGATTGTTTCGTGCAAATGGGGCCGAAAAGGGGCGCGATGTGCCGCATTTCAGGCGGGGAGGGCAACAGAGCCCTTACAGGCGGATGGCCGAGATCAACCGGCCATAATCGGCCTCTTTCCGGTGGCACGATCGGCGATAGGAATAGAACTTTTCCTCATCCGAATAGGTGCAATGCCCGACCCATTCCGCGCGCCCCACGCCCGTGTCGCGCAGACGATGCAGGCCAAAGGATGGGAGGTCAAACATCATCCGGTCTTCATGCCCCCCCGCAAAAAACCGGCCGTGGTCCGGGTTTTGCGTCATGAACATGTCGAAAAACTCCGGCCCGACCTCGTAATTGCGCTGGCTGATACAGGGGCCAATGACGGCGTGAATGCCGTCGCGGGTGGCGCCAAGGGCCAGCATCGCCTCGACCGTGTTTTCCAAAACGCCGTCGAGCGCCCCTTTCCACCCGGCATGGGCGGCCCCGATCACGCCGGCCTCTGAGTCGGCAAAGAGGACCGGTTGGCAATCGGCGGTCAGGATGGTCAGGGCAAGCCCCGGTGTGCTGGTGACAATTGCGTCGGCCTTGGGCTTTTCCCCTTCCATCGGGCCATCCACGGTCACCACATCCGGCGAATGCACCTGGTAGACAGAACATAGCGCTTCGGGCGCCACCTCCATCACCGCAGCCACGCGGCCCCGGTTGATTGACACCAGCTCCGCCTGATCCTGGCTGCCGGTCCCGCAGTTCAGCCCCGAATACACACCGGATGAGGCCCCGCCTTTGCGGGTGAAGAACCCATGTCGCAAGGTGGAGGATGTTGCGCTCAGCGCCTCAGACGTCAGCATTTCCAGCATCATGGTCTCACCTTTGGGTGGTTGGTGGGCGAAGGAACACTCAGGCGCGGGGTGGGGCGATCTCGAGCCCCGGCAGCGCCGGAGCACCGGGACGAGTCAGCCCCAGCACTTTGAAGAGCGTCCCCATTTCGTCGGGGTGGGTCAAGCGGCGATGTGCGGTGATATGCGCGGTAAGCGCGTCACCTTCCAATTTCGCGGCCAAGGCCTGTGCGCGGTCCGTGATGCCAAGGCGTTCCAGAAACACCCCCTGCGGGGTCAAAAGCGAATGGGCCAGCGGCGCGGCAAAATGGGCGATCCGTTCAAAATCCACATGCGCCGTCAGGTCCGCCATACCGGGGTGGTCCAGCGGTCCGGTGATCTGATGCGCCGACAGCGCCTGCAGCGTGTCGCCCAGTGACCGCCAGTCGCCATAGTCGATGATCAACGCCGCCCCGCCATGGGCGGTGATGCGGCTGGCAATCTCTTCGGTGATCGGGCCAAGGGCCGGGCAGATCTCGACCAGATCGCCATCGCGCGTGTCTTCAAGGCGGTGATCCAGCAGGGCTTGGGGCAGGGGGGCGGTCAGGCCAAAGGCCAGCTTGCCCTCCACTTCCCCCACCTGATGTTCCCGCCAGCCATCAGTATCGCGGATGAACTGGCGAATGGGCAGCGCGTCGAAAAACTCGTTGGCCACCAGAAAAAGCGGTTGGTCGGGCAGGGTCTGCACCGCGTCATGATGGGTGACCGCGCGCGGGGCAAGCCGCTCGGCCTGGATCTGGCGCAACACGGTCGAGGCCTCGACCAGATGGATCTCCGCCGCCGCATGAAACCCCGGCACGCGGGCCGTGGCGCGCAGGATATCCGCCATCAAGGTGCCACGCCCGGGGCCAAGCTCGGCCAGGGTGAAAGGCGCTGGGCGGCCCAGATCCAGCCACGCCTGCGCCAGACACAGCCCCAGCATTTCGCCAAACATCTGGCTGATTTCCGGCGCGGTGATGAAATCGCCCGCCTGCCCAAAGGGGTCGCGCGTGGCGTAATAGCCATGCTCCGGATGCATCAGGCATTCGCCCATATAGTCCGATAGCAGGATTGGCCCGGTCTTGCAGATGCGGCGGATCAGCAGGTCTTCCAGCGGGGTGGAGCGCGGCGTGGTCATGCGGTGCTTTTTTCCGGACCGCCCTGCGAGCGGCGGAACGCCCAGATCAGCGTGGCGACCCCAATCGCAATCATTGGCAGGGTCAGGGTCTGGCCCATGGTGATGCCATAGTCTCCGACCCGGATCACATGGCCCCAAGGGTTGTCAGGGGTGATGAACTGCGCATCGGCCAGCCGGAAGAACTCCGCCATGAAGCGGGCCAGCCCATACCCCAGGAAAAACCCGCCGGTCAGCGCGCCGGGGCGTTTCAGCCAGCCGGACCGGAACGCAAGATGCAGCAGCACGGCGGCCAGAACCGCACCCTCAAGCACCGCTTCATACAGCTGGCTGGGATGCCGGGCACAGGCCCCGCTGGCCAGGTTGGCACAGGATTGCGCCGCCTCGCCGGGAAAGATCACCCCCCAGGGCAGATCGGTCGGACGGCCCCACAGTTCGGCATTGATGAAATTGGCGATCCGCACCAGCCCGATGCCAATCGGGGCCGCAATGGCAAGGCAGTCGGCGACCGAGGCGACCGGCAGTTTGTGACGTTTGGACCAGAGAAACACCGCGGCAATCACGCCAAGGAACCCGCCATGGAACGACATGCCGCCTTCCCAAACCTTCAGGATCTCCAGCGGGTTGGCCAGATAATAGCCGGGCTGGTAGAAAAAGACGAAGCCCAGCCGCCCGCCGGCAATAATACCCACCACAATCCAGGTCGCCAGATCCTCCAGCTGCGCGCGGGTCATCGGGGCGTCCCCTCGCCACAGGGCCGGGCGTTTCAGGGCCTGCGCAATGATCCACCAACCAATGCCAATGCCGACAAGATAGCCAAGCGCATACCAGCGCAGGGCAAAGCTGATGGGGCCAAGCTCGACCGTGAAGATCTCGGGCGAAAGGGCGGGAAACGGGATGGCCAGAAGGATCGTAGACATGGGGGCATTCCTGACCGGGACACTTGCGGGTGTCAATGGGCGCAAGGCAGAGGGGGCAATTTCCCCCGCATTACCAATGCTGCGCCTTGTCGCGCGGACAAAAAGCCCCCATATAACAGGAAATTCAGCCCCAGACGTACCGACCGCACAGGAGAGCCCCATGCAAACCCGCAACAAGATGTTCGACGACCTGTCCCAGATCATGACCAACGCGCTGGGCGTGGCGCAAGGGGCCAAAGACGAAGCGGAAACCGCGATGAAATCCTGGATGGACCGCTGGCTGGCGGATCGCGATTTTGTTACCCGCGAAGAGTTCGACGCCGTGCGCGCGATGGCCCAGAAAGCCCGCGAAGAAAACGAAGCGCTGAAGGCCCGCATCGAGGCGCTCGAAGGCAAATAAGCTGATTGACCGCAGGCGACACCAACCTTTTGCGATGTCGGATGCCTCCGGCGGGGATATTTTCAACAAGAAAAAGCAGCAACGGTTTGTTAACCTAATTGTTCCAACCTGACCATACGGTACAGGCGGGGACGCCGATGGCCGTACAAGGAAAAGCACTATGCTTTGAAAAGAGAGGGCGCTCCCCTCTCTTTTTTCTTGTCAGAAATATCCCGGGGTGAGCCGCGCATGCGGCGAGGGGCAGCGCCCCTTGCCGAGCGGAGCGAGGCCACCGACAGCGCACCCGAAGCGACGCGGCGGGTGCCCTTGGCTTCAACCGCCACAACTCGCAGAGATCATTTCAGGATCGGCGGCTTTTCAGGGTCTGATCCCGGGGCAATCGGCTTTAGTGGTTCGGGTTTCTCCGGCACAGGCAGATCAAAGCGCAGCCCGTGAGCGGCCAATTTGCGCGCCATCACATCTTCACCGGAAAAGAACCCCACATCCATTTGCCCCGCCTCGATGCCGGAAAAGGTCAGTGCCTCATGGGCGGCCCCGGCCAGGGCGTTTTCAGCCCCCTTGACGGCGTCAATGAAGCCCAGCACATGGCCCTTGCGCCCGTCAGAATAAGTCACCGCGGCCAGACAGGCTGCAGCCGCCAATCCACCGGCTGAGGCCAGTTTGGCGTCCAGCGCCGTGATCAGCGCATCGGGGGCAGAGGGGGGGTGGATTTCCGCCACCCGGGCCTCAACCTCTTCCGGGCCGGTGTCCAACGTCGCAGACAGCCATTCCATCGCTTCCGCCGGGATCAGGATCGAAGACGGGGCCACCGACAGGTTCACGCCCAGCCCGATGCCTTGCCCTGCGAGCATACCCGCGATCACCCGCCCGGGCAGGGCGGCGTAGGGGGCGGGGTGACCGACAAAACCGCTCAGCCGCTCTTCCTTGTCAAACACGAGTAAATACTTGTCATTGTCAACCTCAAACAGCTCCGGCTCGATCTCTTCATCCTGCCCCGTCGCCTCCTTGGCCAACAGCAGGAACATCTCGCCATCAGCCAGCCGTTCATAAAACCGCAGACGGGCCGCGTCGTTTTCCAGATCCGCCTGCATGGCGGCATGGGCGTGGTCGAGCGGGGTTTCGAGGGGCAAATTGGGTTCGGTCATCAGGGCAGCCTGTCAGGTGTCGGTCATTACGTCGGTGATCCGGGCGCGCAGGGCGGGCAGAAGCTCGGCCTCGAACCATGGATGTTTCTTCAGCCAACCCGTATTGCGCCAGGACGGATGTGGCAAGGGAAAGAGGCGCGGCGCATGGGCGCGCCAGTCTGCGACGGTGTCGGTCACGCCGGTTTTCACCCTCAGATGCCATTTCTGCGCATAGCCACCGACCAGCAGGGTCAGCGGCACATCCCCCAGGTCCTGATCCACCTTGTCGGCCCAGATCTTGGCGCAGATCGGCGGGGGCGGCAGGTCAGATCCATTTGCGTTGTAGCCGGGAAAGCAGAACCCCATGGGGGTGATTGCGACGCGGGTCTGGTCATAGAACATCTCTCGGTCAAACCCCATCCAGTCGCGCAGCCGGTCGCCGGACGGGTCGTCAAACGGCACGCCGGATTGGTGCACCCGCATCCCCGGCGCCTGTCCGATGATGCGGATTTTCACACCGGGCCTGAACCAGGCCACCGGGCGCGGTGCATGACCCGTATGGGTGGCGGCGAAACGGTCGGCGCAGATCCGGCAGGCGCGGATTTCGTCTGTCAGTGGCGTCTTGGGAGCAGAAGTCATGGGCACAGCGTAAGGGGCTTTCGGGCCAACACCAAGATGTGAGGGATAACCCCGGCGTGAATTATTTTCATATTTCTAGAAATATCGCTTGATCCACCGCTATATTTCGACAATTCTAGAAATATGAAAATAGATTCGCCCCACCCCCCGACCGTCCTTGATGCGCCACTTGAAACCTCGGTCGCCGCATCGCAATTCGCCGCCCTTGGATCAGAACAGCGTCTGGCTGTTTTGCGTGTCCTTGTGCGCGCCGGGGAAGAGGGGCTGACCATCGGGGCGCTGGGGGAACGCTCTGGCGTGACCGGCTCCACCCTGACCCATCATATGAAGATCCTCGCCGCGGCCGGGCTGGTGACCCAGGAAAAGCAGGGCCGATCGATCATTTGCGCTGCGGCGGATTATGACGTGATGCACGCCCTGTCCAATTTCCTGCTGTCTGAATGTTGCGCCGACAGCGCGGATTGCGCCCATAAGGCCCACACGGCACATAAGAAAGACTGACCCATGACCGATATCACTGCGCCCACGCGGCGAAAATTCAAACTGGACGGGGCCTGGGTGGCGTCCGCGCTGATCCCTGTGATCCTTGCGATCTTTGCGCCCGAGCAAGTCTGGCCAACGATCACCTTCGCCCTGACCGCGCTGGCGAACACCGCGCCTTTTATCCTGTTTGCGATCCTCGCGGTGGGCTATCTGAAGGCCACCAATGCCGAGAGCCTGTTGGCAAAGGCGTTTGAGGGGCGAGAGGTGCGGATGATTGTGCTGGCCGCCCTGTTTGGCGGTTTGTCGCCGTTCTGTTCATGTGAAGTGATCCCCTTTATCGCCGCCATGCTGGCCGTGGGCGCGCCCTTGTCGGCGGTCATGGCGTTCTGGCTGGCCTCGCCCCTGATGGATCCGGCGATGTTTGCCATCACCGCAGGCACGCTGGGCGTGGATTTTGCCTTGGCCAAAGGGATTGCGGCGATTTCCATCGGGCTTTTCGGCGGATTTGTGGTGAAGGCGCTGGCCTCATCGGCCCTGTTTGCGGATCCTTTGAAAAACGCCCCGGTGAAAAGCTGTTGTTCGTCCAGCTGCGGAACAGGGGATGAGGTCTCGCCGATGTCTGGTCAGGTGAACTGGCGTTTCTGGCAAGAGGCAGAACGGCGCGAAACCTTCCGCGCAACCGCTTGGGAGAACGCAGTTTTTCTCGGGAAATGGCTGCTGCTGGCCTATTTGATCGAAGCCCTGATGCTGGAATATATTCCGGCGGAGTGGGTGGCGCAGGTGCTGGGCGGAGAGGGTCTTCAGCCCATCTTCTTGGGGGCCATTGTCGGTGCGCCGGCCTATCTGAACGGGTTTGCCGCCGTGCCCATGGTCGAGGCGCTTTTGGCCCAGGGCATGAGCCAGGGCGCTGCCATGTCCTTTGTCATCGCAGGCGGCGTCAGCTGTATCCCTGCGGCGGTGGCGGTCTGGGCCTTGGTGAAACCCCGCGTCTTTGGCGCCTATCTGGGCCTGGCCGTGGTCGGCGCAGTTCTGGCCGGAATTGGCTGGAGCATGGTGGCGCCGATCTGACCAAGCTGTCGGCCCCGCCATCGACCTCAAGGTGACGCAAGGGTCGATGCCATTGTCGAACGCGCCCCGGTGTACTATTTCGGAAGACAAGGAAGATAATAGGCAGACTGGTCACCCGGCAAACGGGGGCCGGTCTGTTCCAATAAGAACGGGGTAAATCATGTATCGTGTGTGGAATTTCATCACCACCTACTCGGTGCTGCTGATCAGCGGTGCCGTTATTGCGTTGATCTGGGCCAATATCGACGCGCATTCCTATCACCATGTGGTCGAATACCCGCTGTGGTTCAACAGCTGGATCGGCATCGACATCGGCTATTGGGAAAAGGCCTATGGCGAGGCGTCCCATCACTTCGAATATGGCGATATTGAGAAGGTGCTGACCTTCCACTACCTGATCAACGACATGCTGATGGCGCTGTTCTTTGCCATTGCGGGCAAAGAGGTGTGGGAGGCGGTGATCTTGAAAAACGGGTCACTGCGCGGCAAGAAAGCCGCCACACCGTTGTTTGCCACGGCGGGTGGGATGTTTGGGCCGATTGCGGTTTACCTCGGGATTGCCGCGCTTCTGGGCTCGTCCACTTTTGATGCGGTGGCGCGTGGTTGGGCCATTCCCACCGCCACCGACATTGCCTTTTCCTACCTGGTTGGCCGGCTTGTCTTTGGGGCAGGCCACCCGGCGGTGCGGTTTTTGCTGCTTTTGGCGATTGCCGATGACGCTGCGGGTCTGATCATCCTGGCGATCTTCTATCCCTCCAAGGCGCTGGCCCCGGAATGGTTGCTTCTGTCGGTCTTTGCGTCTTTCGGGGCCTTTGCTCTGTTCAACTGGCTGCCGCGCAAGATGGATATGGGGGATCAGCTGCGCCGCCGTTCGACCTTTGTGCGCAAAAAACTGGGGTGGACGCCCTATGCCCTGGCCGGGTGCCTCAGTTGGTATGGCTTTGCGCAGGCGGGCATTCACCCGGCGCTTGGCCTGCTGCCGGTGATCCCGGCCATCCCCCATGCCGACCGCGCATTCGGGATCTTCTCCGAGGCGGAAAAATACCTCAAGGACACGCTCAATCAGATGGAACACGCGCTGGCGATGCCGGTGGAAATCACACTGTTCTTCTTCGGGCTGTTGAATGCCGGGGTCGAGTTCAATGCGATCTCTGCCGCCACGTGGCTGGTGCTGGCAGGGCTGATCATTGGCAAACCCATCGGCATCCTGCTCTTTGGCTGGTTCGCCGCCTATCCGATGAAACTGGGCCTGCCGGCTGGGATGCGCACGCTGGATCTGATCGTGATCGGATTTGTGGCGGCGATCGGCTTTACCGTCTCGCTTTTCGTGGCGTCCGTGGCCTTCCCGTCCGGGGCGGTGCAGGATGCTGCCAAAATGGGCGCGCTCTTTAGTTTCTCGGCCGTGTTCTTATCTTTCATCGCCGGAAAAGTGTTGCGCGTTCAGAAACAAAATGGCGACGGAGTGGTGGATTCACACTGATTGTTTCCAGATCCACAGGGAATATCGCGCACGTTTTTGAGAAAATCAGCCCAAACCTGGTGCAATTCAGGTTTGGGTTCCGCTTTGGGCATTGTGTTTTCATAGGGTGATCCGACATAATGTTGCCCAATTGGGGGGCTAAAAGCCTCGTTAACCACGCATGTGCTATAAGCGTGAAAAGGCCGGTCGGGACCATTTGGTGATCCGGACCAGAGGCAAAGCAGCAGTGTCGGAGCGTGTGCATGCTCGAGTTCGTGAATGTCAGCAAGTCCTTCTGGACGGGCGAAAGGCGCAAGGTCATCTTAGACAATGCGTCTTTTCAGGTCGAGCTTGGCAATTCCCTGGGCATCCTTGCAAAAAACGGCACCGGCAAAACCACCCTGATCAATATGATGGCCGGGCTGGAAAAACCCGATGAAGGCGAGGTGCGGCGCAATTGCCGCGTGTCCTTCCCGCTGGGGTTCATGGGCGGTGTGATTGGCAAGCTGTCAGCCAAGGAAAACGCGCGCTATGTGGCGCAGCTTTACGGGCTGGACCCCGACTATATCGAAGCCTTCACCCGTTGGCTCTGCGGACTGGAGGAATATTACGATTTCCCGCTGGGCACCTACAGCCAGGGGATGCGGTCGCGGTTCACCTTCTCGCTGCTTTTGGCACTGGATTTCGACATCTACCTGATTGATGAAGGCATGCCGCAAACCACCGACGCCGAGTTTAACCGCAAGGCTGGCGATGTGCTGCATGAGCGGCTGCAAAACTCAACCGTGATCGTGGTGTCGCACCAGGCCAAAACGATCGAGAAATTCTGCCGTTCGGCTGCGGTCCTGCGGGATGGGCAGTTCTACATGTTTGATACCTTGGAAGAGGCGAAGCAACTTTATGACTACGAAACCCAAGGCTAAGAAGTTTCGCATCCGCCGCAGCGCGGCCACCGCGGCTCGTTTGGAACAGGATGACGCGCAGACGCGCCCCGCTGCTGCGCCCACCGGGGCGGCACGTCCCGTGACACCACGCAAGCTGAACCCGATGGAAGAGGCGGCCTTGGGCGATCAGGAAGACGGGTTTCCCGATCGCAAGTTTGCCACCGCCAAGGGAGATGCGGTGAATGGCGAGGTGGACAGCGCAACCGATCTGGCGGCCGAGGCCGAAATTGCCCGGATCCGGGAAGAGGGGCTGACCGGGCGCCAATTGCGCATGGCGCGCCGCGTGGCACAGAAACATGGCATCAATGCCGTGTCCGATTTCGATGCGGTTCGCCAGTTGCGCAAGGCGGGGATCGACCCGTTCCAACGCGCCGCAATGCTGGACCTGGTGTCGCCGGAAGGGGACAAACCGACCAACCTTCCGCAAACCGTGGACAAGCCCAAACTGCCCGGACCGCAAATTCTGGATGCGGCGGATCGCGCCAAGGCGATCATGGACATCCAGATGGACATTGCCCGCCGCCGCCGTCGCAAGCTGGTGATGCTGATCACGCGTCTGGCGTTTTTTGTTTTCCTGCCAACGCTTCTGGCCGGGTTCTATTTCTACAAAATCGCCAGCCCGATGTATGCCACCAAGACCGAATTTGTGATCCAGCAGGCCGAAGGGGCGGGCAGCGGGGGGCTGGGCGGATTGTTCGCCGGGTCCGGTTTTGCGACCTCGCAGGATTCGGTCACCGTACAAAGCTATCTGACCTCACGCGACGCCATGTTGCGCCTGGATCAGGATATCGGGTTCAAATCCGCCTTCAGCGCCGAAGATCTGGATGCAATCCAACGCCTGGCCCCGGATGCCAGCAATGAAGACGCCTATAAAATCTATAAGAAGAACGTGAAAATCGGCTATGACCCCTCCGAAGGGATTGTGAAGATGGAGGTGATTGCCCCGTCTTCCGAGCTGAGCCAGCAGTATTCCCAGGCGCTGATCGACTATGCGGAAGAACGGGTCGATAACCTGTCACAACGCCTGCGCAATGACCAGATGAAAGGCGCACGCGAGACCTATGAAGAGGCGGAACGGGACATGCTGGCCGCCCAGGAAGAAGTGTTGCGTCTGCAACAGGAACTGGGCGTGTTTGACGCCACCTCGGATGCCACCGCCCTGATGGGGCAGATATCCGGGTTCGAAACCCAGCTGCAAGAAAAAACCCTGACGTTGCAACAGCTTCTGGATAACCCGCGCCCCAATAAAGCCCGTGTAGAGGGCGCGCGCGGCGATATCAAACGGCTCGAGGCACTGATTGCAGATCTGCGCGGGCGGCTGACCGAAAGCGGGGCGCATGGGTCATTGGCGTCGGTGAATGCGCAGTTCCAGACCGCCCAGACAAATCTGGAAACCCGGATCATGCTGATGCAGCAATCCTTGCAACAATTGGAGACCGCCCGGATCGAAGCGAACAAGCAAACCCGCTATCTGGAGCTTGGCGTGCAACCTGTTGCCCCGGACGAACCCACCTATCCGCGCAAGTTTGAAAACACGCTGTTGTCTTTCCTGGTTTTTGCCGGGATCTACCTGGTGTTGTCGCTGACGGCGTCGGTGCTGCGTGAACAGGTCTCGGCCTGATATGGCCGCGCGTGCGCGCGTGATCACGGCGGGGTCGGTGGCCATCGGCAACGACCTGCCGCTGACCGTGATCGCGGGGCCTTGCCAGTTGGAGGGGCTGGAACACGCGCTGGGAATTGCAGAGGCGATGGCGGCGGCCTGTGCCGAACATGGTCTCGGATATGTGTTCAAAGCCTCGTTCGACAAAGCCAATCGCACCTCGCTGTCTGGTCCGCGCGGGCCAGGCCTGGCAGCAGGGTTGGACATCCTGGCCCAGGTGAAGGCGCGCCTGGGTGTTCCGATCCTGACTGATGTGCATGACCCCGCACAATGTGGCGCGGTGGCCGAGGTGGCGGATATCTTGCAAATTCCCGCCTTTCTCTGCCGCCAGACCGATCTTCTTGTCGCCGCGGCGCAAACCGGCCGCGCGGTGAATGTGAAGAAAGGCCAGTTCCTGGCGCCTTGGGACATGGAACATGTGGTGGCCAAGCTGACAGGCGCCGGGGGCGACAAGATCTTGCTGACCGAGCGGGGCACCTCATTTGGTTATAACACCCTGGTGGCTGATATGCGCAGCCTGCCCACCATGGCGCGCAGTGGATGGCCGGTGATCATGGATGCCACCCATGCGGTGCAGATGCCGGGCGGGCAGGGGGAGGCCAGCGGCGGACAACGAGAATTTGCCCCGGTGCTGGCCCGTGCGGCCGTGGCCTTGGGCATTGCGGGCGTGTTCATTGAAACCCATCCTGACCCGGACACTGCCCCGTCTGATGGTCCCAACATGATTGCGCTGGAGGACATGCCTGCGCTGATCAGTTCTCTGGCGGCGTTTGACAAATTGGCGAAGGCGCAGCCGCTGCGACCATGACGCCCGCGCCCGCGGGGTTTGGCGAATCCCAAGTCAGATAAACGTGATCACGTGACGGTCATCTCACAAACGCGCCGCTTGGCGGAAATCGCGTCGAAAGACAGTTTCTGAACGGACCCCCGCAAAGTCGAGGTGAATTTGCCCCTGTGGCAAAATGCCTTTATGATTTCAGGTGGTTAAAGATCGGCAGGCCGCGTCTGACGGTGAGGGGCGATGCCAAATAACCGACTATAAAAAGAACCCTCTTTTTCGCAGAATTTCGTGATTTTTGGGGTTGCACCACAATCGAGCATTGGTTAGTTACACGCCCACTGCTGGGGTGTAGCCAAGTGGTAAGGCAACTGTTTTTGGTACAGTGTACCGTAGGTTCGAATCCTACCACCCCAGCCAGCAACTTTCCTGTTTTCAGACGCTGAGAGTTTACCGCGCGAATGTCGCGTGTTTTCGGGTGCTTGGCAGACTGGGGTTTCGGCAGAGACGCAATCCAGAGCAAGATCCGGGCCGATTTCACGCCGTAGTCTCTGTTTGCGATTCCGGCGGTACTAGTTTGCAGATTTCAGGGTGTTGTGTCTCAGAGTCTTGCGAACTGTTCGCGCTGCTCTGACCAGACAGCCGAGAAGCGGGTCTTGATCAGATAGTCTGTGGTAAGGCCGTCCGGCTGTTCACCCGTGGTGATGCGGTCAAGAACGTCCGGCGCGAGCAATGCCAGGTTGGTCACGTCCTGCACACGGCGTTTCGAAACACCTTCGGTGTCGGCAATTTCGGAGAAGGTTTTGCCCGCGATTACCGTTGCCAGCCAGTTGCGTCCCTTCATGATGTTCTGCACCAGCGTTCTGTCGATCTCTGCCGGTGCCGCGCCCAGATGCAGTTTCAGTTCCACGCCACGCCGGCGCATCTGAAATGGAGCTTCGACCGTCAATTCCTCTGGATTGATCTGCTCCGGTATGCAGCCAAGACGGTCAGCAAGCACTGCCTTGTCCAGCCGTACTGTCAGGGAACCCGGTTGCAGATCAACCCGTTCTATCAAGGCTAGGCGTTCTATCACGTTGCCCTGTTCCTGAAACCTTTTCGATACATCTGTAAGTTCGGCCGCCGTCAAACCTTCGGTCATTGCGACCGCCACGCCGGGTCTGACTAGATGCTGCCCAATCAGCTCAGCCAGCAAGCCCTCCACCTGATCTGCAGGCAGCCGCCAGGCATCCGGATGCTTCCGGCTGCGATCTTTGACCAACCTGCGGGAGATGTAATAGCGAAGTCGTTTGCCGTCCTTTCGGCTGTGGCTGGGCGTCAGGCGATCGCCGGTTTCATCAAAGAGCTTGCCCTCCAGAGGGGATCTGGTCGCTTTTTGTCTGGAACCGCGAGCAACCGCCGCGCCACTCTGCAGCATGTCCTGAACTTTTTCCCATATCGCCGGATCAATGATGGCTGGATGCTGCCCCTCATAGACCTGTTTCTTGTGCCGGATTCGGCCCGCATAGACCGGGTTGCTCAGAATATGCTGAACGTGGCCCCGGTCGAAGTGAGTGCCACCTGACATCCGACCGCCCGCTCGTTCCCGGCACCGGGACCTGAGGTCGAGATTCTCCGCTTGTTCTTTCACATCCCGCAAGGTGCGATGTTCCAGATAGAGGTCATAGAGCGTCCTGATCGTTTCAGCTTCAGCCTCATCTATCTTCAGTGTTCGCCCATCTGGCTGAAAGCCCAATGGGACACTCCCACCCATCCACATGCCCTTCCGTTTGGAAGCAGCGATCTTGTCCCGGATACGCTCGGCGGTGACCTCACGTTCGAACTGGGCAAAGCTGAGTAGCATGTTCAAAGTCAGGCGCCCCATGCTGGTGGCGGTATTAAAGCTTTGGGTGACCGATACGAAGGAGGTTTCCGCCGCGTCCAGCCGGTCAACCAGCTTGGCAAAGTCGGCCAGCGAACGCGTCAACCTGTCGATCTTGTAGACCACAATCTGATCGATGCGTTTTTCGTCCACAGCCTGCATCAGACGCTGATGGCTGCGACATCATTGGCAATCAATGAGCTGACAAGTCCTGTGGCGGTTGGCTCTAGCTCTTCTCCCAAGTCTGCATAGATGGTCGCAGTAGAAGGAAGAGCATCTTCGCCGACGGCTTCCTCGAAAAGTGCTTGAACAAATCGAGTTTTGCCGACGCCTGAGAGGCCCGTAATTCTCGTCGCGCTACCAAAAGGCTGGACCCGCTTCCTCGTCTCATTGAATGCCTCAATGAGGGGTATTAGTTCGCGGTTGGACCCAGATGAAAATTGAACACATGGATGGTCATCAGCCAGATAGTCATCTTCTAAAGCTTCCGGTGTGGCCGCCCATCTACCAAATGTCGTCCAACCTGAAAGAGGTTTTCCAAGCTTATTCCGCGTCCATAGAGAAACGCCAGGGTGCCGGCGTAACCATGCCGCAAGACGGTCTCTACCGTAGAAATCGAGATGTAACTTTTTGCGGTTCTTCAAGGATGAAACGGCTTCGTTCATTCCGGCAATGCGGCGGTCAAGCATGTCCTTTGAGCAATCATCTTTGCCACTAACAATGATATAGCTGCCGCCTCGCTTTGCGAGTTCTTGAATGATTGGGCGCACGCTCCCTTTCTCAAGCATCTCTTTCTTGCAATTGGCACGACTCATCGAGTGTTTTTTGACCTGAAAGCCTGTGTCTGGATGCGGTAAGAAATTGGGAGATGACAACTTTCCAAGTTCAAACACGGACACGTCAAGCCCACCATCTGGTGCTTCCTGTGCACCACCCCAGTTCACTTTTGAAGTGGGCAGACCCTGCGCGACAGCCTCTGCCTCACACAACCGTCCTACCAATTCGCGCAAATCAGCGTCGTTGAGGTCTGAAATATCAGATGGTTCAAGTTCAAAAAGTATCATGTAGTCGGAATTTCCATTTAGGTGAACTCCCAAGTTTGCCGCTCAGGAGATTTACGGCAGTGCGTAGGCAACAAAGCTGGCACTGGCGTTGCTTCGGATAAAGCTGAATGGATCCTTTTTGGCGGCGTCTCTCCAACCTTTAGCTCCTCCGATAAAGACATCGATATGGTTACCAGTGATCGCGCTACCAACGTCACCGCAGACGAAAATACCGTCATGCAATGAACCGTCGGGTAACTTTGTTCCCTTTGCTGCAGGGATAAAGAAGCGTTGACCAAATCTGGCAAAGCCACCGTTCAACCAAGGTCTTGAGTTGGCAACTGTACCTTGGTCACACGCGATGGTCTTAAAGGGAATCAGCGGATTGCTTTTATTCCCAAGCCCGTATTCATGTTCGGTTTCCTGCCAACGCATCCTTGCGTTCGCTTTCTTTGCGGAGCATCTTGCTTGGGGCAAGCCTGTGGTTCCTGCATAGTTGAAAGTCCTGCCATCAACACGAACTGATCCTTCAATTGTTGCCAGGCACCAATCTTTCGACTTTAGGCTTGGCCCAATCACGTTGCCTTGCATGTCCTTAATGGCGACTGATCCCGCACCGAATGCAGATTGAGCTTCGTAGAGATAGTAGCGTGTCGCCCATAGTTTCACTTTGGTTGCGACATTTAGGTCAATTGCTTCAGAAGTCATCAGAAATTCCCTTAAAAGATTTAGCTTAGTAATATGTCCAAATGAAGTTGGGACGTTCACTATGTTGCGATAGTCTCATGTCTTGTGGCGTTGTCAACGTAGCGGGATTTCGCTTGTATTGCTTTTTTCTTGCGCAGCGAATGTAAGGTTTGTCGGGCCGCACCGCAGTATCTGGGTTAGTAGTCGGATGACGGCTTAGGGCCGCCCGTGAAAACGACCCGAAGTTGCTAGATTTCAATTGCTTCGGCGATGGCAAGGGCATCCTCAAGTTCGACGCCGAGGTATCTGACCGTACTGTCCATCTTGGTGTGACCGAGAAGGAGCTGAACAGTGCGCAGGTTGCCTGTCTTCTTGTAGATCTGCGTGACTTTGGTTCTCCGCATTGAATGGGTGCCATAACCCAAGCGCGATTTTGGTCAGTCCGGACCCAGGGGCCAAGAGTATTTGCGTGTATAGCAAATGGCGATAGATCGGGTGGGGCAGCGCATTCTTCATGCTGGCCATAGTTATTGCTTGAAACCTGCGACACAATGGTCATGGTAGCGCAGATTGTCGGAAGCTATTATCCGCCAAGCGTTGTAGGGGAACCCATGAACCGCAGGAATGTCATACGAGCTGTGCTGGCTCTGACGATTCTCGTCAGTGTGTTCCTGCGACCACCCGGCACGATGCTGGTGATGGACGGCGATACGATCACCTACACGATCTGTACCGGCGGTGAAATGGACACCGTGACCATCGCGCTTGACGGCGAGACGCAGCATGAAGTCGATCTTGGGTGTGATTTCTTTGCGGCACAAATCGGTGCGCTTCTGTCTGGCGCCCCCACCATTGCCCCCACGGACGCCGAGGTCACCCGCCTTGTGTCCATATCGGCGATCCATCTGCACATCGCGCAGACCACCAAAACCTCCAACACACCACGTGCCCCTCCGGTCCTGAGCTGACTTCGCCCCAATACGAATTCAACTCACAAGGACTACGTTCATGAAACTCCTGACCAAGGCCGCACGGTTTACCCTGGCCGCTTCGCTTGCCATGCCGCTGGCTTTCGCCCCGGCCTTTGCTGAAACGTCGCTGACCATCGCCGTGAAATCCGACCGCTATAGCGTGAAATCGGACAAGTTCACCTTCACCACCCGCCGCCCGGCTGCACAGATCGCAGAACCCGCAGTGCGCCCCGATGCAGACTTCAACCCAAGCCCGCTTTTGTTCAGCGACTGGGACTACGCCGAGGGCGTCTATACCGTCACCCTGCAAGATGGTGTGACCTTCTCGGATGGCACCCCTTGGAATGCTGATACTGCTATTGCGTCGTTCAAACAGTATGACAAGAACAAGTCGGAATTCCTGCAGCTTGATCAGGAAAGCTTCACCAAGCTGGGTGACCACCAGATATCGTTCCGGTCCGAAGTGGACTCGGCCTTGGTGATCGAAAACATGACCCACCGTGGCACATCGCTGTTCCTGCCAAGCGAGGATATGGCAGAAAACCCGATCGGCACCGGCCCGTATCTGCTGGAAAGTTATGAGCCCAAGCAGCAGATCACCGTGGTGCGCAACCCGGATTACTGGGGCGAGGCGCCCAATGTGGACCGCATGACCTTCCGCTTTATCGGCGACGATAATGTGCGCATGCTGGCGCTGCAAAACGGCGAGGTCGACGTGATCGGTGAGGTGACCCCACAGATGATGCTGTCGATGCCCAAGGATGGCTCGGTCGTACTGCACGAAAGCCGCCCGATCCGCTATGCGGCTTTGATGTTCAACATGCAGGGCAAGGCGCCATTCGACATCGCCAGCGACGTGCGGGTCCGCAAGGCACTCGCCCATGCTATTGACCGAGCAACCCTGGCCCAAGTGCTGTGGGATGGACGCGGAAAGCCTGCCAAGACCATTCTACCCGGCTGGATGTTCAATATGGGGGACGACCATGCCGAAGGGTTCTCGTACGACCTTTCGCATGCCAATGCGCTTCTGGACGAGGCTGGCTGGACCATGGGTGCAGATGGTGTGCGCGAAAGAGATGGGCGCAAACTGGCGCTGCGCATGGTGTCGGCCTATCCGAATGTCTCGACCGTGAAACCGATGCCGGAGATGCTCGACCAGATGTTCGCGGCCATTGGCGTCGACATCGAAAATATCGAGATCGAAGATAGCGGCGTCTACTACGACAACTACTTCAAGACCGGTGAAGCGGACATCTATCTGGAATACGCGTCGAACAACAACACCGACCCGACCTATTTGCTGTACAACGTGTTCACCACGATGAGCCCGTGGGGCTATGCGGTGACATCGCCGGGCGGAAATGTCGATGAGCTGGCCGCCGCCTCGCGCGTTGCGAAAAGCCGCGACGAAGTGATCGAGCTTGTGCGTCAGGCCTATCGCGCAGTGATCGACGAGCATGTCTCGACCATCCCGGTTCTGACCGTGCCCAATTTCGTCCTGTCGCGTCCCGGTATCGACGTGAAGATGTCGGAATACGCGGACTGGATCGAATATGGTCACACGACCTTCACCAACTAAGCTGGTCTATTGAGAAAGGCAGGGCCCCTTGGGGCTCTGCTACTCGGATGCTCTTATGCTGCGTTTCATCATAGTCCGCCTTACCGCTGCATTGCCCACTTTGCTGGGTATGTCCTTCGTGGCCTTCGCCATCGTGGCCCTCGCGCCGGGGGATCCGGTGATGATGGAACTGCGCGCCATGGGCATCGTGCCCAAGCCGGAAGACATCGCTGCGATTCAGGCGGAATATGGGCTCGATAAGCCCTTTTTCGCCCGCTATGTCGACTGGCTTGGTCGCGCGGTTCGGTTCGACTTTGGCACCTCGGTTGCCACTGGCCGCACCGTGATGGCCGAGATCATGATCCACCTGCCCGCAACGCTGGCGCTTGCGATCAGCGCGCTTCTGGGCGCCATCGTCATTTCGCTGACACTGGGCAGCTTTGCTGCAATGGCCGGACCGTTCGCAGGTGCCGGGCTGCGCGGGGTGACGGTCTTGCTCGTCTCGGTGCCATCGTTCTGGCTTGCCCTGCTGCTGATCTACATCTTCGTACTTAGGCTTGGCTGGGCACGGCTGGTTGGGGACGGCTCCCTGTCCGATCTCATCTTACCAGCCGTGACCCTGAGCCTCGCGGTGGGCGCTGCGCTTGGGCGCATGGTCTATGAACGCATTCGGTCCGAGATGAGCGAAGACTATGTCCGGCTTGCCATCGCCAAAGGCCTTGGCCCGATGCAGATCCTGATCGGCCATATTGCACCGCGCATCGCGGGACCTCTGTCGACAGCATGGGCCAACGCGTTTGGTGGCCTTTTGGGCGGAACGGTCATTGTTGAAAGCATTTTCGGCTGGCCCGGATTGGGGCAACTCATACTCGAGGCCATTGCACAACGGGATTTCCCAGTGATCCAAGCCTACCTTGTCTTCATGGGGCTGATCTTTTTTGTCACCAGCCTGATCGCCGATCTTGCTGTGATCCTGTCGGACCCGCAGCTGCGTAGAAGGTTCTCGGATGAGTGACCAAACCTTACGCATCCCGGCCTTGCGGATATTGCCGCGACTGACGTGGTTGAACCGGACTGGCCGCCATCCGATCGGCCTTACCCTTGGGATCATCTTACTTGTGGGCTTCGCCTTACTCGGGCTGTTGCCCGCGATGCTGGATCTGCCATCGCCCGAGCATATGGACCTGCTGGCCCGACTGTCCGGCCCCTCTACCGCCCATCCATTGGGTACGGATCATTTGGGGCGGGACGTGCTTGCCCGTCTGATTGGCGCGGTGCCTGTGTCGCTTGGGGCAGCGCTGTCTGCCATGGCGGCAATCTTGGCGATTTCTCTGCCGTGGGGAGTCATTGCCGCCTTGGCGGGTGGGCGGACCGATGCGGTCATGATGCGTCTTGCCGACATCATCATGGCCTTTCCTATGCTGGTTCTGGCGCTGGCCATCATCGGCTTCATGGGCGCGTCGCTTGAGGCCTCGATCCTTGGGGTGGCCGCGGCCTGGTGGCCGTCGAATGCGCGTCTGGTGCGGGCGCTGGTCCTGTCCGCAAGCCACCGAGATTTCGTTCGGGCGGCTTATCTGTCCGGTGCCTCGCGGCTGCGTGTGGTGCTGCGCCATGTTCTGCCCCAAATCCTTCCGCCGCTGGCCGTGATCATCTCGCTCGAAACTGCATCCGTGCTGCTGGCCCTGTCATCACTTAGCTTTCTGGGCATTGGGGCCCAGCCCCCGACTCCTGAATGGGGTGCAATGCTGAACGAAGCGCGCCCTTTCTTCGCTCAGGCACCACATATGCTGATTGCGCCGGGGCTGGCGGTGACCCTCGCCGTTCTGGCCTTCAATCTGGTCGGAGAAGGCCTGCAATCACTGCTTGATAAAAGGGAGCCATACCGATGGTAGATGCGTTGCAGGTCAGCGGCCTTGCGGTTTCCATCCCCGGTTCCGCGCCACTGCTGAACGGGGTGGAGTTCTCGATCCGCACAGGGGAACGTGTTGGTCTTGTTGGGCCAAGCGGCTGCGGCAAGTCCCTGACGGCTGCGACGCTTACCGGGCTGTTGCGCCCCCCTCTTATGCGGACGGGCGGCACGATCCGGATCGACGGCCAAGACGTGGGCAATGCCTCCCCACGCATATGGCGCGCGCTGCGCGGGCGCGGCATCTTCCAGATTTTTCAAAGCCCTGGAACCGCACTAACCCCGACACGTCGCATTGGGGCACAACTTGCTGAGGCGGCAAAGATCGCTGGTACTGCTTCGGACATCGCCGTGGCGCGTGCACTCGAAACCGTGTCGCTCGCCCCGCATGTGGCCGGGTTGTTCCCCTATCAATTGTCCGGTGGCATGAAACAACGGGTGCTGATCGCCATGGCGCTGATCCTGCGCCCACGCATCCTGATCGCGGACGAACCGACGACCGGGCTTGATGTCCTGACCGAGCGTGACGTCCTTGCGGCCCTTAACACCATGGCGGATGAAACTGGCGCTGCCCTTCTGTTCATCAGCCACGATCTGCGCGCAGTGGCCGAGGTGGCCAGCCGCACGCTTGTCATGGAAAACGGGCAGCTCGTCGAGGATGCCCCGATCGCCACGCTGGCGCAGTCCACGGCACCCGCCGCGCGCAAACTTGCAGAGGCAGCCGACGCGTTGCAAGCCGCATGCTGACGGTTCGCGGTCTCTCAAAACAGTTCCATGGGCGGGACGTGCTGCGCGACATCAACCTGACGATACAGGCAGGAGAGGTTGTCGGATTGATCGGCCATTCCGGCGCAGGAAAATCAACCCTCGCGCGCTGTCTTGTGGGGCTGGAACGGGCCGAGCGGGGAGATGTCGAATTAAACGGCGCGCGGATCGCACCCGGTAAGGGATCAGCGCGTCAGCACATCCAGTATCTGTGGCAAGACCCGCCCCAATCACTCAGCCCCTACCTCACCGCCAAGGGCGCGGTGTTGGAAACCTTAACGGGGTTTGGTGTAGGGGCTGCACAGGCAAGAGATACCCAAGCCACGGATCTTCTGACCGCGCTTGGCATTCCCCAGTCAATGCACGAACGCCGCCCACATGCGCTGTCTGGCGGACAAAACCAGCGCGTGGCGCTCGCCCGGGCCCTGGCCGCCGAACCCAAGGTGCTGATCCTCGATGAACCCCTGTCCTCGCTTGATCTGGCGACCCAAGTCCACACCATTCGCCTGTTGCGCCGAGTCCATGCAGAACGTGACCTTACCATGCTAATCGTCAGCCACGACCTCGCCCCGCTGTGCCACCTGGCCGACCGGATCACGGTGCTGGATAAGGCTCGGATCGTCGAGGACATCCCGATGAACCGCTTCACCCAGGACGCGTCCCATCCCCTCTCAATTGCCTACGCAGAAACGCTTCGCCCATCGCTCGCAAACGAAAGGGAAAGCGGACATTGAGAAATGACCTCTGAATGACCGTTTTGTCCGCGATTTGTGAGTTCGCTTCATTCCTAGTCGTGCACTTGCAATGAATGGCCGTTCTGACGGGCCGCACCGCAGCATTCAGGAGATCGGTTGAAGGTCCGGATTGGGCCGCAGAATCGATAGCCAACAAACAGACAGTCTTTCCTTGCGTTCGAATAGGTACGGTGTGCGAAATTGTCTGAGCCACGCATACTTCAATGGGTCACCGAAGTGTTCCAAAACCGTTGGAAAATCGCAACTATCCCGGGGCGATGGCATTGGCTAAGAGATAGTTCCAGAGGGGCTTCGGGTTTTGCGGGCTGCGCAAAAGCAGTTTAATTTTGGGTTCGTGCTCACCGAGTATGATTTCTCATCAGTCGATTACTAAGAGTACAAGTCTATGGATGGCGCAGAAAACGAGCACGTGAATTTCCCCGAGTGGACAGAGTACCAGAACAAGAACGGGCTCGATCCGCTTGGCATGCAGAATAGCAGCATCAATCTCTATCAGACGTTCCTGCCCGGCATCAGCAACGTGACGCTGCGCATGCGTTATTACGGCCTCTACGCATGGCTCAACTGGGCCTACGGCCAGAATATCGGCGACACCAATCCCGAGACATGGAAGCGCTACATTCGCCGCACCGAAGCGCTCTACGCCCTGGTCGCCTACCGGCATGGCGGCGAAACCGGTGTTGCCGGAATCGACTGGGCCACGAAGAAACTGAACAACGCGACCAGCGATACCATCGAATTCGCGCAGGACGCCGAACCCGGCAGCGAAACACATTATCTCCAGCAAGCGTGGGGGGCCTATGGCGCTGTCTATGGCAGTCAGGTTTCCGAGATTGGTATCCTCACCACCGTAGGACATCCCATACCGGTGCTCACCGAAGAGATCGGCGAGCCGCTTGCGGCTGTGTTCGATGATGCGATGGGACCGCTCGCCAGCCGCTTCTTCGAAGTTATCCAGCGCGGCTCTGTTAGCATATCCGAGCTCGATGGCTTTTCCGCGCTCGCACCCTCCGAGATCGATCCAGCAAGCGAGGAACGCGCACGCTATCAGGACATTTTGCTCAAAGAGCCCGAAAGAGAAGATGCCTCCGCACTATCACGACGGCTGAGCGTGCTGCTCATTCTGAAGGTCGCGGGGCTTTTGGGCCGTGAACCCAAGCCGGATGAAATCAGATGGATTCTATACGCGGGATACGAAAGCGAAGGCCGCCCACTCGATCTGGCATCCCCTTCTTTGGAAGCGCAGCGTCAGCGCTGGTGGGTCTATCATGCCAACGACCTTTGCCACATCGCGATGGAGACACTGCTCAAATTCGCGCTCGATCAGCTGGGTAATTTTCCCGCAGGAATCACGCTGGAACGCCTCATCGGCCTTTGCGTCGATCAAATCCGTGATGCTGCCGACGCGTGGCCAGAAGACTGGGAAAGTTTCCTCGAAGAACTGAGTCCTGCCGCCAATGCCTACGCTGCGGACGATCCGCATTCCGAGTGGTTGCTCTCGCGCGACATCGTGCGCGGAGCGGGGCGCAATGACGAGAAATTCTGCTCACCCGAACTTGCGTGGAAGGCCGTCAAACTGCTGGCGATCATCCACAAGCGCAGTCAGTTAGGCGAGCGCGACATTGCTGCCGAGCTCGGCCACTTCAATCCTGACGCTTTCCGCTCGCTGCTGAGCGAAACCCGTTTCCTCGACCGAAACCTGAAGGAGCCGTTTGCCGATATCATTGCAAACATCATCGAGGAACGGGTCATACGCCGCCACATGTGGGTAGCGCTGCGCAAATTCCGCTACCAGCGGGATTATACCTTTCTCATCGAGATGGATGAAGGACGCATCAGGCTGCGCGAAAAGGACGGGCCGGTCTTCACGAACCCGCGTCTCGGCCCCGCGATCACCTTCCTCAAAGACATCCATCTGGTCGGAGGTCAGGGTCTGACCGATCTCGGCGCAGAAGCGGCAGGTGCCGCATGAAACTCTACGAGCGCTTTGCCGATAAGGGCTATCACACCAGCATCCTGACGACATTCGGGATCGATTTCGACGCCTACGAGAACATCGTACTGCCGCGCCTGCGCGGTGCGGGCTGTCGCAACAACATCGTCATTCCCGACGCCAGAATGCTGACCCACGCCCTCACCGGTGCATCGACGCTGCCGGACCATGCGGGCAAGCTCTACACGGTCACGGGTGCGACCGCCCGCCGGGTGTTTCACCCGAAACTATTCCTGCAAATCGGACGCAAGGGCGGTCGCATCATCGTCGGCTCCGCGAACATCACTTCGTCAGGCCTTGCGGGCAATCTCGAACTGGTCGGCACAATCAGCTGCGGTGAAGAAGATTCCGCGGAACAGCGCATTGTCGCGGCGGCATGGCAGTATCTGACACGCTTTGTCAGTTATGATCAGGAAGCACTGCGCGGCCAGCAAGACTGGATGCTGGCAAGGGCGCCATGGCTTCGGCACGCGGTCGCCTCGTCCGAGAAGATGGGCCTCGCGGACCAGACCGAAGCCGCATTTCTGACAACAGGAGAAGAGACCGGCATTGGCCAGCGCTTCGCCGATCTGATCGACGGGCCGGTCACACGGCTGATTGTCGTGAGTCCGTATTGGGACATGGGCCTTGCGGCACTGTCATATCTGAACGAGCGGTTATCACCGGAAGAAGTTTCTGTGGTGATCGACCCTGCGGTTGTTCAGTTCCCGCAGGACGCCGCAAGTGCACTACCCAACATGAAGTTGTACCGCCGCAACGGGTTTCGGGAAGGACGCTTCATCCACGCGAAAACCATCATCGCACAAACCCAAAATGCCGATCACGTTCTGCTTGGCAGCGCCAACTGCACGCTCGCCGCACTCGGTCGAGAAAACTATGTTGGTGAGAACGAAGAGGTCTGCCTATATCGACGACTGCCGCCGGACACTATCATCCAGGCCCTCGATCTAGCCGGAATTCTGGATGAAGAGCACACGATCGAGCCCGCAGAAATCGACGAACCTGAACTCGATGACGATTTGCCGCTGGAAGAGCTGGCAGAGCAAGCCCCCGGCCAATTTGAGGTCAGGGTCGATGTGCTGGTCTGGCGACCTGCACCGTCCATCGATCCCGCTGGTTGCACTATCGAACTGCTCGATCAGAACGGAGCGGTGATCCCTTGCAGATTGTCGCCGCTGTACAGCGATCACAGTCCGCGATTCCAGATTTCCGGGACGGATGTCAGGCCGTCCTTCGCCCGCCTGGTCTTCACCGATATGAGCACAAAGCATGGTTCAGGATCTTTGAAGCCAAATGTGCGTCCTTGGGAATTGACCCCTCTGACAGCGCCCCGCTTCAGGATGCACAGCGACTTCTGAACATCCCCTTTGCCCGTATCGATGAAGAAAAAGAAAGGATGTTTGACTGATGGCTAGGCTTTTGCACCTTTCTGAAAACCTCCTTGAACAACTGCGTGATGACATTCCGGACAATCTTGACCGGTATCTGGGGGATGGCTTCGCTGATCTGAAACCTGAACCCGGATGGGCAATCGAGCTTGAGGCAGACGTAGACCTTGAAGTTCTTGAAGAGCTCGATGGTCCGGACAATCGCTCGGAGACCGATCTGAAGAACTCGAGGGTTGTTTTGCGGGCATTGGGGAATCTCTCTCCGACACTCGCCAATGAAGAGCGCATCTGGGCCCGTTTGTCTCACATTGAAGCATTCACCTACTCCAGAGATCGCTGGCTGAAACGAACCGACGATTCGGAAAAAGCAACAAAGCTCACGGGGATCCACTTCTTCGCCAGAACACAGACGGGCATCAGAGATGATCATGCGATTTCCCGCCTCTGGTGGAACGGTTTCATCGCGAGACACTGCTATCCGGATAACCCGGACAGAGCTCTCGAACTCCTGCACACCAGTGCCGACGTCAGAAGCAATATGGTAGAGCGTATCTGGCTCTCTGGCCGGCGAAAACTGGCATCGGGGGTTTTCCGGATAATGGATTCTGACCCTCGCGTTCTTGCGACAGAAACGAGCTTCAGGGGCTTCATGAAGGCTCTTAACATGCTTGGAGGCGGCGTGGTTTTTGAAGCGATGACAGACGCCGAAACTGATGACTTCATGAAGAGATGCGCTGACGCCATTCCAGCGTAGTCCTCATAGTAGAAACCTGTCTGCAGGGTTCTTTCAGGCAGACACAAAGGGGATTGGTATTGGACATAGCAAAGATCCTGTCCTACGGCGTTGGCAGCTGGCTCAACTACGAATCTGCCTGTGATCGAAGTGGTTTGTTCAATGAGAAATACCTGACAGCCCCGGTTGGTCAGATACTGAGTGCGCGCAGTGGAAATCGTACGATTTCGGAATGGCGGCATCCAACTTTGGCTGAAAAAAAGGAAGGTCGGGGAAGACGCCCGGAGGTCGATTTCGTAGTAACCGACCAAAACGACAAACTTCTGATCGCTGTTGAAACCAAGTGGGCCGGGCGTACACTTCCCAAAACCCAGGACATCCTATGGGATCTTATCCGGCTCGAGCTAATCGCGCATGAGGAAAACGCACGCTGCTTTTTCCTTCTTGCCGGAAAACGGGAACGCCTCGAAACGGTCTTTGAACGGAAAGAGTTCTCAGATGCGAACTCTGCAGCTCACCGCAAGCCTTTGTTGCGAACAGATAACAATGTTATTCATTCCACACCTCTGGTTCCGACGGTGCAATCCAGAATACCGGTTCTGAGAAGGATTTTTGCCACGATGCAGGACTTTGAATTTCCAGAGAAGGTTGTCACCCGGCGCACGGCACCATTCCCGGAGAGCCCGAAGAAAAAGCACTATCAGGTCTATTTCTGGGAAGTATCCGCCGCAGGAAACCGTGGAACCTTTTGGCCGAAGAACTCGAAACACTATCCCAAAGCAGAATAGCCTGACTGCAGTTTGAAAGAACTGCTCACTCGTCCGGGCTTCCCGGGGGACCCGAACCACATTTAACATAATGGCGCTTACGCGGCGCGGCGGAAAAAAAACGTCGCGCTGCCTTGTCGTGAGCAATACTCACAATTCAGCCGGGTGGATAATCCCGGCTTGGTGGGCCCCGTGCGGGGTCGCCGCCATCCCCACCCCACACTTGATCCGCCCCACCGAGCGGCGTCTCCTGCGGTCCCCGCGCTTCTATGGGTCCGGGTCCCCGGTTGTGATCCGGTCCTAATTGACCGGAACCAATCAGATCAGGAAGTCAGAGCCTCCGTCTCCGTTATCTTTTCGAACTCAGGCAGAAACTCAGCGTGATGCATCTCTATGTATCGCGTGATCCGTGCATTGCTGATGAGTTTTGAAACGTATCCACGTGCCAAAACCAGATCGAGATGATTGGTGCCGTAGGTGTCTTCGACCAGCCGTAGCTCCCGCTCCAGATTGGCGGACTCGCGCTCCATCAGTTCCAGTTGGTGGCGGGAAACACCCTTTGCAGCCTTAGGTTTCTCTGGATTAACAAGCTGGCTTTCGGGCGTGGCTGCCAAGAGTGACCGCGCGTAGTTCACCGTGTATTTGTTCATAGTGACCATCAGTTCTGCAGCTTCGATCTGGCGCAACGGCTTCATCTTCCGAAGAATTCGAAAACTTGTCAGAGTGACCTGCTTGTCCTTAAGCAACTCAGCCGCCTCAGAGCAGATACCGTCCAGCAATCGCCTCTTTTCCTGAAGTGTCTTGATGTTGATGTTCAGAGCACGTGCCAATCGCTCTTCCGGAACGCCGCGCTTCAAAGCCATCAGGATCATTTTGTGTTCCTGGATGGTTGCAAGACGACTGATGCGCTTGTTGTAGGTGAAGGCTTCGTCATCAGTGGAAATCTGACAAAGGGCAACTTTCTCCCCCATGTCCAGCAGGATTGCGTGGCGTAGATGTCCATCGAGCAGCATGTAATTGTCAGGATCGGATTTGTCCGGCGTAACGACCAAAGGCTCGACCAGACCAACTTCCCTAACGGAAGCAGCAACCTGTGCGTATTTGACGGTCTCTTTTGTATCTTTCTGGACCGCATAGAGCGGACAGATGCATTCCAGCGCAACGCGGACAAGTTCCCGTTTGAAAGCAAGGTCAACCGATTTCGAACGCTTCTTTCTCGTCATTTCACCTCTCCCGCCCTCGATGAAAGCCTGTCCATCAGGTTTTTCGGTATTGTCGCAAGGCATTCCGCCCGCAGCAGCGTCACGAAATTTTCGTCATTCAGCAATGACCGGAGAGCTTCCGTGATGAACATCAACTCTTTACGGGTTGCAGTCGCCTTTCGAAGCAATATCTGCTTCCTTTCAACGTCATTCTGATAGGTGCGCAGCAGGCTTTCGACAGACAGCGTCCGTTTTTGCTTTTTGTCAGACCCAAGTTGCCCTTTGCCGTGTTTCTGCCGAGCCTCTACCAGGCGCTTCGCGGCCAGAAGCTTGCCACCCCTCAGAAGATTGTTCTCGTAAGCCTGGCGCAGGACATCCTGGACTTTCGCATCTTCGGCATCGGCGATATCGACGGCAACACTCACCGGAATTCTCCCGCTTTCGACCGCCCTGAGCAGCCGGTGTTCACCACTCTCGAGAAGCCGAAGAACACCACGCACATATTTCATCGACAGGTTGGTTTTCCGCGCGATTTGCGTCTCAGAGTATCCTCTGTCTTTCAAACCCTTGATGTCGCGCAGCAGATCCAGGGCCCTGTGCTGGCGACGAGCCAGGTTCTCAACAAGGCTCATGACGAGGCAATCTTCGCTGCTCGCCGAGATCACGATGGCGGGGATTTCGGTCTGCCCCAGTTCCCGAAAGGCCTCGAGCCGTCCCTGGCCGCAAACCAGGTCATAGCAGGGGCCATCCCCGCCTTTCCTTTTTGCCACCGTAATTGGGCGCTTCAGACCCAGTTCAGCAATGCTGTCGACCATTGCATCAAACGCTTTGCGGTTTCGAATGCGGGGATTGATGACAGTAATCAGATCAATGGGGATCATTTCAGCAATTTGGGAAGATTGATCAGTCATCAGGCGACCTCCGGAATTGATACCTGAATGGCCATTTCAAAAAGCGGGGACAGAGTATCGAAACGGTAGGCGTCGAGTGACAAGCCGTTACTTTCGGCGAGCCGGAGGCGTGGCAGAGTCATATCGATGCCTGGGAGCAGGTAGTAATCGAGCGGTTTCCGATTGGGGCGATCCATCCGGACGGCAACAGTGATATCTGGATTCAGACTCGTGTCGAAACGGATATTCCAGCGGAGGGAGCCGGCGCTGGTTTCATGACATCGAACAATCACGAGAGAGGCAGAAAACTCATTGTTGATTGTCAGAAGATCCGTATTCGGGTCCCGTTCCACACTTCCGCCAGCGGCCGCAATCCCGTCGATTGTTTGATCCACAATATCCGGGTGCAGGTCCCGCAAACGCCGGTTGATTTCGACATACCTGTAATCGCGATCCGGTTTGAAGCCAACAAGCTGATACGCGCGAAGCAGGCTCCCGAAACGCGTGCGATAAGAGCCGCTCGAAGGAAGCGCATCTGCTTCATCAATGATCAGGCCTGACAGATATCCCTGGGCTTGGAGAATATCCCTGAGGGCCGCCAGCATCTCATCGTCGGTCAGCCTTGCTGACCTCGCGCCTATGATGGCGCCGGCTGCGCCAAAGAGCTCGGGATCGACAATCGCCTCGAACGCACCTTCAGCTCTGACCCAGATATCCGGATCGTTTTGTACTCGGTGTTTCTTCAGCTTGAAGGAACTTCGGTTCCAGACATTGTTCCCGATGTATTTCTCGTTGATGAGGATCTGATGCACGGTGCCGCGGGTCCAGGCACGCCCCAGATCAGTCAGAACTCCACGGGAATTCAGGTTTGCAGCAATGTCCGCTTCCGATTTTCGATCCTCAACGAAAGTACGGAATATCTCGAGGATTATGGCAATTTCTTCATCAGGGCCAGGGACCAGCGTAACCCTGTCGGTTTGAATGCTCTTGTGTTGCCCCCGCTCAAGAATGCCTTTGGGGTGACCCTGTTCGTCGATCAGCATGCGCCTCAGGCCGAACCCGGGTGGCCCGCCCTGTCGGTATCCGCGCTCGATCAGGCGACATTGCCCGGTGAAGACCTTTTGGGACAGCTCTCGACTGTACTCGCCGGCCATGGCGCGCTTGACGCCTTTGACAATTGTCGAGACCGGGCTGCCGTCGTTTTCGAATTGCTCGGCGCAATAGACAACTGAAATTCCGGCGCGCTTGCAGATGTATTCGTAATAAGCGCTCTCGTCGGCATCCTGAAACCGGCCCCACCGACTGATGTCGTAGACGAGCACAATTTCGAAATCGGCACGTCCGGACTGAATATCGTCGATAAGCTGTTTCAGGCCATCGCGCCCCTGAATGCGCAGGCCACTTTTACCTTCATCAGAGTAGGTCCGCACAATGTTGATGCCTCGCTGTTTCGCATATTGCGCTATGGCATCAGACTGGTTCTCAGTCGAATAACGCTGATGCTCGGTCGACATGCGCACGTATTGCGCCCCGCGGATAGCGCGACGGGATTTTGGAGCATCTGGGCTCCCGTCATGATCGTCGCGCCAGCTCAAGTGCTAAGCACCTCCATCCGTTGAATTCGACATCTTTGGGAATGGCCGTGATTCCTGTGTGTCAAAGCTTAAACGCCGGCTTTCGGAAAAGTGTTTCCGAAGATGGGCAACATTTTTCCAATTCAGGACAATGGCACATGAACAAATTAGACTACCGACTGGAAATTGCGGCTGCGCTGAGGCGAGAATTTGGAGGATCCCATCAGGCCATAAAGGCTTCCATGAACTGGACAGGAGTCTCCGAACGAACTGCGAAAAACTGGCTGGCCGGCGCGCACGGACCCGCAGGTGAACACCTGATCGAACTCATGCGGCATTCGGATGAAGTCGCCGAAACAGTCCTGGCCCTATGTGGCCGAAGCGAAGTTGCTATTTCTTTGGATCTTACATGTCTCCGGACCGCACTTGTTCGAATGCTGACAACGGCTGACGAAATCATCGGGACAGAAACCTGAGCGAAATTGCCATTCCCTGAAAGCCATTGGATTTTCACTGAAAGGTCATTAGGTTTTCCCTGTTAGTTGATTTAGGGAATTCTCCCGCAAGGCATTGACCTAACTATCTATTTCGGAGCCTCAGATGCCCAAAACCACCAAAGCGGTGCGTATTCCCTGTAAATTTCCCTGTTTTCAGGGAAATTGGAGGGAGACTGGATAGCTGGAAACTGTCCGCACAGCCAACCACTTTCCTGTTTTCAGACGCTGAGAGTTTGCCATCCCACCAGTTCAGCGAGCAAGCTCTCCACCTGCTCTGCAGGCAACCGCCAGGCATCCGAATGTTTCCGGCTGCGATCTTTGATCAGTCTGCGGGAGATATAGTAGCGAAGTCTTTTACCGTTCTTTCGGCTGTGGCTGGGCGTCAGGCGATCGCCGGTTTCATCAAAGAGCTTACCCTCCAGAGGGGATCTGGTTGCCTTTTGTCTGGAGCCACGAGCAACCGCTGCGCCAGCCTGAAGCATGCCCTGAACCATGTCCCAAACCGCCGGCTCAATGATGGCTGGATGCTTTCCCTAGTAGACCTGTTTCTTGTGTCGGATTCGCCCAGCATAGACCGGGTTGCTCAGAATGTGCTGAAGGTGACCTTGGTCGATGTGAGTACCACCTGAGATCCGGCCACCGGTACGTTCGCGAAGCCGGGATCTGAGATCAAGTTCCTCTGCCCGTTCTTTTACGTCCCGCAGGGTGCCAAGTTTCTGATAGAGGTCGTAAAGCGTCCTGATCGTCTCGGCTTCAGTCTCGTCGATTTTCAATGTTCGACCATCTGGCTGATAGCCCAATGGGACACTCCCACCCATCTGGACTTGCCACGTTTGAGTTCCGATCCTTGTGCTCATTTACGCGGCCTTTCTTTCGAATGCCAAGGGGCTTTTGTATCCCAGTGCTGAATGCTTCCTGCGTGGATTGTAAAATCCATTGAGGTACTGGAACAAAGCAGCCTCCGCATGTCTTCTGGTTTGCCAGGTTTGTCGCCAAATCAGCTCCGCCTTCAGTGTTTTGAAGATGCGCTCAACCCGTCCTCAGGGCGTGGGCTGAAGCTACTGGAGCTTGGGAAAGACCAGGGCATCGGCGCGTTTCTGGCGGACACAAGATTGCTGGATCCCCGGTTCAAAAGAGGCACCTCTGCCCGGCCGCGCATCAGCGGGAGACATATTAGTTTCGGTGCGCTGGCCCTTGCGGTTCTTGCCGTGATGTTTGTGATTTTTGCCAGCTGAGGCAGGCAGAAACGGCAGAAACGGCAGGATCGGCAGGCGCGCGCGCCCGGCCGTCAGGGCGCGTCAAAATGGGCGCGGGTTCGGTTGGCAAACCCCACCAGCGACAGCATCACCGGCACCTCCACCAGCACGCCCACCACAGTGGCAAGCGCAGCGCCGGATTGCAGGCCAAACAGGCTGATCGCCACCGCCACGGCCAGTTCAAAGAAGTTTGACGTGCCGATCATCGCGCAGGGGGCGGCGATTTTATGAGGCACTTTCAACGCATAGGCCGCGCCGTAAGCCAGGGCGAAGATCCCATAGCTCTGGATCAGGATCGGCACGGCAATCAGCGCGATCACCAATGGGCGATCAAGGATGACCTCGCCCTGCAACCCGAACAGGATCACCACGGTGGCAATCAATCCGATCACCGACCAGGGTTTCACCCGCGCGGTGAAGGCGTCGATCGCCTGTTGCGACCCAAGCACCCGCCGCGTGATCAGCCCGGCCACCAGCGGCAGCACCACGTAAAGCACGGTCGCCAAGACCAGCGTTTCCCACGGCACGGCAATCTCGGTCACGCCCAGAAGGAAGGCCACAATCGGCGCAAAGGCCACCACCATGATCAGGTCATTCACCGAAACCTGCACCAGCGTATAGGTCGCGTCGCCCCGCGTCAGCTGTGACCAGACAAACACCATCGCCGTGCAGGGGGCGGCGCCCAGCAGGATCAGGCCCGCAGTATATTGCATGGCGTCCTCGGGGGATATCCACGGCGCGAACACATAGTCAAAGAACAGCACCGCCATCAGCGCCATGGTGAACGGTTTGATCAGCCAGTTCACCACCAGCGTGACAATCAACCCTTTGGGTTGGCGCGCCACCCCGGCCACGGCCCCGAAATCGACCCCGACCATCATCGGATAAACCATCGCCCAGATCAGCACCGCCACCACCAGGTTGATCGACGCGACCTCAGCCGCCGCCACCGCTTGAACCAGCCCCGGCGCAAAAGACCCGATGGAAATGCCCGCAATCATGGCGAGCGCGATCCAGACCGTCAGGTAGCGTTCAAAGACCCCCATGCTGTTGTCGTCGGCGGAAATCTCGGTCATGGCAGATACTCGGTTTTTTAGGGCGGTTTTTCAGGGCGATTTTGCGGGGCGAATTTACGGGGCACTGGGTGATACTTCGGCAATTACCGAAGTAAGGGCTCATTACGGAAAGCGCCCCGGTCTTGTCAAGATTTGATCCTTCGGCTATTGCCGAAATATGACCCAGGATGACGCCGTAGACACCTTTGCCGCCCTTGCCCAGCCTTCCCGCCTGTCGATTTACCGACTGTTGGTGACTATCGGGCCCGATGGGTTGATCGCCAGCGACATCGCGCGCCGGTTGGAGATTGTGCCGTCCACCCTCTCCGGGCATCTGGCCATTCTGAAACGGGCCGGATTGCTGATCGCAACGCGTAAATCGCGTGAAATTCACTATGCCGCCAATTTGGAACGGATGAATGATCTTGTGGTGTTCATGCTGTCCGATTGCTGTGGCGGGCATGTGGAAAATTGCTCTGAAATCCTGACCCTTCTGGCGCGCGATTAAGACCGTCTGAGGCGGCTCTGAACGGCCAGTGCCAGAGAAAAGCGGAGCTCAACCGCGTTCTGATGTGAGAGAAGTCCTCAATTTCTCAATGCCATAGCCGACTTTTGCCGGCTTGCTTCCGCTGCGGCATTTACCTGCTTTTCGCAAGAAACACATCTTTAGGGAATTTGTAGCAATACTCGTCAAAACCCAGACACAGGCGGATATCCGTTCTGACGGATCCGCCAACCATGCCCGTTTGCAAGACGTGCAGACACAGGTTGCGAGAGTTTATATGAATGCGTTTCTTCAGATCCTGACGGGGGTGACCGGCCGGTTCCTGATTGTGTTCCTGGCCATGGGGGGCATGACCGGTGCGGCGGTATATGTGGGCAACACGGTGTTTGACGACATTGCAAAGGAAACCGCCCCGCTGACGGAAACCCATTTGCCGGATCTCGCGCGGGTCGAGGAACTTGTCTCGCTGACCGGTGTCTTGCGCGACGAATTGTCAGCCATTCTGCTGGTGCCCCCCAAGAAATCCGCCAAACGCCTGCTGCGCAAAAAAGGCAAGGCCGTGGCGGCGGCGGTGGCGGCGGCCAATGACAGCATCGCGCAGTTGGATACGGCCACTCAGGCCGAACTCGCACCAATGCTGGACGCCACGAAATCCGCGCTGGACGCGCTGATCGAAACCCGGGTAGCAGAGCTGTCAGCCCAGTTGTCTATTGAAGATGCCCGCAAGGAGATGAGCAAAAAAGGCGCAGAGGTGGCTGCGCTTCTGGCCCAGCTGACCGAAGAGGCCCGCGGCCAGTTGGTTGAGGCCGGGCGCGACACGGTTGGAAAAGTGGATGAAACCCTGCGGGAACTCGTTGAGCGTGATGTGGCCGCGCTGGAACACGCGTTGACGGTGCAATCACAGGTCAATGATCTGTCCGGTGTGGCGCTGGCGCTTGCACAAACGCAGGATGCCGCGTTGATACGGCAGTTGCGCTCAAAGGGGCAGGCCGCGCGGCAGGGGCTGGCGTCATTGCTGCCCGACATGGCGCTGCAGACGGGGGCTGAGGATCAAGCTGATGATCACAGGGCGGCGTTGCAAGACCTGCTTACGATATATGACCGGACCGAGCAAACCCCATCAACCATGACCCTCCCACAGCGCAATGAACTGGTGTCGACCAGCATCCGCGCGCAAGAGATATGGGATGACATGATCGTCAATGCCGTTGCGGGATTGACCACGCGGGCCGAACAGGCCGGCAGCACCAATGCCTCGGCCATCAGGCTTTTGATCGAATGGCAGCTGGTTGAGCTGGTCGAATTAAATCAAATGGATGTGGCGCTGCAAAACTTCTTCATCACCGGGCTGCAAGGGGCGGCCACGCCGGATGTCACACGCGCCCAAACCCTGCGCGATGACCTGGCGATGCAGATGTTGGATTTGCAACTGAAAGCCAGCGACAAAGGGGGGCAACTCACCGAATTGGTCGACGGGCTGATGGGGATCGCGGATCCCGAGACGGGGATGGTGTCGGCGCGGATCAGCTTCTTGGCGGCGCGAAAGGATGTTGGTGCCAACTCTGCGGCCGCCACCAAGCAGGTGCTGGCCATTTCTGCAAAAGCCACCGAGTTGGGGCGTGGTGCAATGAAGCGCATTTCCGAGGCTGCGGCGCATCTGAACCGCAATGTCGTGTCGGCCAGCGCCTTGATGAAATCGATCGGCGGGGCCAGCATTGCGTTGTTTCTGGCCGCTTTGTCGTTGACTTACTTCATCATCGTGCGGCCCTTGCGAAAAGCCACGGACGCCACTGTGCGACTGGCACAAGGGGACGTGCGCGAACTGATCGGGTTGTCCCATCAACGCAGTGAACTGGGGCAACTGACACGGGCCCTGACCGTGTTCCGAACCAATCTGGTGGATAAGATCCGGATGGAGCAAGAACAGGCCGACGCGGCGCACGCCAGGCAGCAGGCGGATGAAAGAGCGCGTCGCAAAGAACGCGCGCGCGAGGCGGCGATCAGAAATCAGGAGGCCAAGCACCAGGCACAGGAGCGGGCGCGTCAAGAAGCGGAGCGAAAACAACGTGATACCATCCGGCAGGCCGCAGAAGCGGAACGCCAGGCCCTGACCGAACAGCAGGATCAGGTGGTGTCAATTCTTGCGAAAAGCCTGCAATTGCTTGCGGATGGCAATCTTCTGGTGCGCATTCACGAACCTTTTGCCGATCGGTACGAGGATCTGCGGACAGACTTTAATCGGGCGGTGACAAACCTGTCTGACATGATGCAGTCCATTTCACAGACGGCGCAAAGCATCGACAATAACTCTGGTGACATCAGCGACGCATCGCTCGACTTGTCAAAACGCAGTGAAATGTCAGCCGCCTCTTTGGGCCAGACCTCGGCCACGCTGACGGATCTGACCTCATCGGTGCAATCGGCGGCTGATGGGGCGTCGCGGGTGGATGGGCTGGTTGCCTCGACCCGCAACACTGCAGAACGCAGCGGCGCCGTGGTACGGCAAGCGGTCGCCGCGATGGAAGAGATCGAGGAAAGCTCTCGGCAGATTTCAAATATCACCTCGGTCATTGATGACATATCCTTCCAAACCAATCTTCTGGCGCTCAATGCCGGGGTCGAAGCCGCGCGGGCCGGGGAAACAGGTCGTGGATTTGCCGTTGTGGCCTCCGAAGTGCGCGCACTGGCGCAACGATCATCCGATGCCGCGCAGCAGATTTCCGGCTTGATTGCCAACTCGACAGAGCAGGTCAATCGCGGGGTTGACCTGGTTGATCGGGCCGGACAGGAATTGAACCAATTCATCTCGGAAGTGGAAAAAATTGCCGACCATGTTTCGGACATCGCATGTTCTGCCAAGTCCCAATCCACCGGGATCAGCGAAATCAGCAGCGCCATTGCCCAGCTCGATCTCGTGACCCAGAAAAACGCCGCAATGTTCGAAGAAACCACTGCCGCGTGCCAAAACCTTGCCGGAGACGCCTCGCGCCTGACCACGGCCATGGGGCGGTTCGTGATGGATGAAGCGGCCGAGGATCGTGTCTGGATTGATGTTGATCAACAGGCGGGCGACCAAGGATCTGGTCTGCAGGAACAGGGGGGGGAGACAAACGGGTTGGGTACGAACTGGGGAGAGATCCCCAAGGATAGACCCGCGCCCTAAGGTGGCAGATCCACCAATGCCGTAGGTTCCCCGCCGCGTACTGAAAGCGTTTAGGGATAAACATGTGTTTCTTAGTTGTCTCGAAACGCAGTATTGATGCAATGGGATCGGTCGCGGCTGGCCGGGCAAGGTTTCCCAAAGCTCCAGGCGTTCACGACACCAGGCCGGACGGGGGATCGAAAGCAAACTGATCCGCATGTTTGCGCGTCACTTGATACAGGAAATCAGCCACCCGACGGATGCGGGTCAGGTTGCGGCTATCCTCGCCATAAAGCAGCCAATAGGCGCGCTTGAAGCGGATCTGATCTGGCAAGATCGGTTGCAAATCGGTCGCACGCGCCATGTAGCAGGGCAAAACCCCCACACCCGCCCCGGCCCGTATCGCATCCAACTGCGCCTGAACGGTGGCCGCGCGATAGCGGGTGCGCAGATCAGGATGGATTTGTCGCTCAAAATCCAATGCATCGGCGTAGAGCAGCTCGTCAATATACCCCACGGCCTGTGTTCCGGCCAGGTCGGACGGGGTCGCCGGGATCCCCGCACTGTCGAAAAACCCGGGCACCGCATACAGGCGCAGGTCATAGTCGATCAATTTGCGCACCACCAGACGGCCGGATTGCGGCCGGTCCAGGCTGATCGCAATATCTACATCCCGGTTCCACAGCTTGTGGGCTGAGGGAACGGGAACCAGTTCGATCTCCAGCTGCGGTTCAAGTTTCAAAATGTCAGGCAACCAGCGTGACAAAACTGCGTTGCCAAACCCGTCGGGCGCCCCGATCCGCACACGGCCCGTCAGGGTCCCCGGCAATTGCAATCGATCCATGGCTTCCTGCGCGCGATGTTCCATCCCCTCAGCCAGGGGGATCAGCGCCGCCCCCGCTTCGGTTGGAATCAACCCATCCTCGCCGGTTTCAAACAACCGATTGCGCAGCAGATCTTCCAGCCGCGTGATATGGCGCGCGACCGTGGTGTGGCTGACCCCAAGCCGGCGCGCGGCCCGGCTGAGCCGCCCGACACGGGCCACTTCCAGAAAGAACCGCAGGTCATTCCAATCCAGTTTCTGTGCCATCAGATCCCCTTTAATCCGAACCATAGAGCAGATCCGGTTGAACGAAAACAATCAATCACTGTGCGTTTTTGTGACTTTATCGAACCACAGCACCAGCCCAGACTTGCCATGACTTTTATCACCACCAACGGGACAAACGGGGCAGGGGACGTGATGCGGGATCTAGGAGCCTTTGATTATGTGATTGTGGGCGCGGGCAGCGCCGGCTGTGTTCTGGCCAACCGCCTCAGCGAAGATCCGGACACCCGGGTGCTGCTGCTCGAAGCAGGGGGCAGCGACAATTACCACTGGATCCACATCCCGGTTGGCTATCTCTATTGCATCGGCAATCCGCGCACCGACTGGGGGTTCAAGACCACCCCCTGTGACGGGGTGAACGGCCGGTCGCTTCTTTACCCGCGCGGTCGGGTCATCGGCGGGTGTTCTTCGATCAACGGGATGCTGTATCTGCGCGGACAGGCAGCGGATTATGACGGCTGGCGGCAGATGGGGCTGACCGGTTGGGGGTGGGATGATGTGCTGCCCTATTTCCGAAAATCCGAAGATTACTATGGCGGCGAAGACGCAGATCATGGGGTGGGCGGTGAATTTCGGGTTGAGGAACAGCGCCTGCATTGGGACATTCTGGACGCCTGGAAAGAGGCCGCCGTGGCGGCGGGCCTGCCGGAAACGGATGATTTCAACCGCGGTGACAATCACGGGGTGGGGTATTTCAAGGTGAACCAGAAGAAAGGCTGGCGGTGGAGCGCCGCCAAGGCCTTTCTGCGCCCGGCGCGTTCGCGTGCGAACCTGACGGTTGTGACCCATGCCCAGGCCGAAAAGCTGGAATTTGATGGCCCCCGCGCCTCTGGCCTCAGCCTGCGCATCAAAGGCCAGCCCGCCCGCGCCACGGCCCGACGCGAGGTGATCCTCTCTGCAGGCGCGATCGGGTCACCGCAGATCCTGCAACTTTCCGGCATTGGCCCCGGCGCGCTTTTGCAAAACCACGGCATTGACGTGCGGGTGGATCGTGCGGATGTGGGCAGCAACCTGCAAGACCATCTGCAGATCCGCTGCGCCTATAAGGTGCATGGGGTCAAGACCTTGAACACCATGGCCAACAGCCTGTGGGGACAGGCCAAGATCGCGCTGGAATATGCGCTGACCCGGTCGGGGCCAATGTCGATGGCGCCCAGCCAATTGGGGGCCTTCGCCTATTCCTCGCCGGATGTGGCCAGCCCGGATTTGGAATATCACGTGCAACCTGTCTCGCTGGAGGCTTTCGGGCAGGCGCCGCATGATTTCCCGGCCATTACCGCCAGCGTCTGCCATTTGCGCCCGGAAAGCCGGGGTCATGTGCAGATCACCTCACCCGACCCGATGGCGCATCCGGAAATCCAGCCCAATTACCTCTCCACCGAAGGCGACCGGCAGGTGGCGGCCCGCGCGATCCGGCTCACCCGCAAAATCATGGAACAATCGCCGCTGGCGCAATTTGCACCGGAAGAGTTCAAACCCGGGTCGCAATACCAGACGGATGCCGAACTTGTGGAGGGGGCCGGGCAGATTGCCTCGACCATTTTCCACCCCACCTGCACCGCGCGCATGGGCACAGATGACGGGGCGGTGGTGGACGAAACCCTGCGCGTGCGCGGGGTTGACGGGCTGCGCGTGGTCGACGCGTCCATCATGCCGCGCATCACTTCGGGCAACACCAATGCGCCCACCATCATGATCGCCGAAAAGGCGGCGGACATGATCCGGCAATCGGCGCGGCTTCGCGCTTAGATCCGAAAACGGGCAGGGGCTTACCCGGTGACCAACCGCCGCTGGTCTTCCTGTCCCATCGACAGGATCACCGGGCGCTGGGCCTGCTGCGCCTTAAACGCGGGTTTGTCCGCGAACGCGCCCCAACCCGCGCGGATCAGGCTTTGCGCCACCGCCCCGCCCAGCGTATTGCCCGGCCCCAACACGATGAACACGTCCGGCATGAATTCGCGTGCCGCCACCCGGATGGCGGCCGTGAAATCATAGGGTTCCACCACCTGATGCCCCAACGTATAGGCCCGCAACGCCGCCAGGTCCGAGGATTTGGGCCGCCAGATCCCGCCACGCCCATCGATCAGGGGCAGTCTGGGCTGGGCGAACAGCTCGGCCCGCAACCGCGCACGCCCCTCGGCGGCAACCGGTTCCTGCATCGTCGTGTGAAACCCCGCGTGCCCCGGCAGACGCATCGGAAACCGGGTCTGCACCACCGGCATCTCCGCTTCAAACGCGGCCAGCCCCTCGGCATTTCCCGCGATCACAAGCATCCCGCCCAGATCAATCGACAGAGCCAAAATATGCCCCGCCCGCGCGTCAATCTCGGCCAATTTGGCCTCGATCCGCGCGCGTTCACCGGGAATTTCCACCCAGGTCTCATCCATGAAAGGATAAATCAGCTGCCCGCCGATCATGTGCTCCTGCATCAAGGTGCCCATGGTGTTCACCACCTCCAGCCCGCCGATCGCATCCAGCGCTCCCGCGCAGGCCAGCGCCACATACCAGCCCATCGAATTGCCGGTCACGCCCAGAATGTCGAACCTCTCGCGGTTGATGGACATGAAATCGGCCACCGCACAGGCATGGATCAGACCAGACGCATTGTCGCCGCGCGTATGAACGCTCCCCGAAAACCGTTTGGCCCCATCAAGGGCCGACAAGGCCTCTTGTCCCTGGCTCAACCGATAGGCATCGAACCCGGCCATCAGATCGGATTTATCCGCGTGATGACGCGCAAAATAGCCGAGCTCGTCCCGGTTATAAGTGCCGCGCCCGGGGGCGACGACAATGGCGGTTTGTTTGCGGGTCATGTGTTGCTCCACAATTTGCGCGCCGCGTTCGCGATGCTCTCGCGCGACGGCATGGTGGCCGCATAGGCGGGGCCGGTGGCGATGAAACTGTCGTCTGCCGCGATGCGCGCGTGCGGCAGATCGGTCCTCTCGTGCAGCAGCGCCATCAGCGCCTCGGACTGGCTGCCGGTGGTGCGGCACTCATCGACAATCAGGCATTTCTGAGCACCTTCAAGGGCTTGCAAGATCCCGTCCGTGGGCAACGGCGCCAACCAGCGCAGGTCGATGATCCGCGTCTCGATCCCCTCCGCCGCCAGATCCGCCGCCGCCTGCGTCGACAGATACCGCCCATTGCCATAGGTCAGGATCGCTAGCGGGCCGTCGCCATGTACGCCCACTTCCCCCAGCCCGATCCGCCGATCCGGCGCGGGGTAGGGGCGCATCCAACCGCCATCTTTCGGTTCCATCAGATCCCGCATCGGGTACAGCGCAATCGGTTCCACCATCACCACCACGCACGCCTCTTCGCGCGCCAGCCGCACACATTCGCGCATCATCATCGCCGCCTCATCGCCGCGCGACGGGCAGGCGATCACCACGCCGGGAATGTCACGCAACACGGCCAATGAATTGTCATTGTGGAAATGCCCGCCAAAGCCCTTCTGATAGCCCAGCCCGGCAATCCGCATCACCATCGGATTGGTGAACTGCCCGTTTGAGAAAAACGGCAGCGTCGCCGCCTCGCCGCGCAGTTGGTCCTCGGCATTGTGCAGATAGGCCAGGAACTGGATTTCGGGCATCGGGATAAACCCGTTATGGCCCAGGCCAATTGCCAGCCCCAGAATGCTTTGCTCGTCCAGAAGCGTGTCAATCATCCGGTCCGGTCCAAAGCGATCGATCAATTTCTGCGTCACCCCATAGACACCGCCCTTGCGCCCCACATCCTCGCCCATCATGACAATCTCGCCATGCTCCAGCATCAGGTCGGTCAGCGCCCAGTTGAGCAGTTTGTTCATCGGCTGTGGCGTATTCAGCGCTTTGAAATCGCTGCCAAATGCAGCCTCGCGCGCCTCTTGCGATGGCCCGTTGGTGGGGGCGCAAATCCGCGCCGGCGGGATCAGCGAGGCCATCACATCGTCAGCCGTTTTCAGACGCGGCCGCGTGATCACCGCGTCGGCCACCCGCGCACATTGATCCTCGCTGTCTTGATAAATCGCCAGAACCTCCTCGGCCGACAAGACGCCCTTTTCAATAAGCAGCCGTGCGGAATGCAACAGCGGATCATCCGCCTCCCACCCCTCAAACACGTCTTTCTTTAGATAGGCCTGCTGCAAATCCGACCCCGCATGGCCGTAAAGCCGCACCAGCGACAGATGCAAAAACGCGGGCTTCTTGCGGGTGCGCACATAGTCCGCCGCCTCGCGCGCCACGCGGTAAGTGTCATAGAGGTCCAACCCGTCCGCGTGGAAATATTTCAGCCCCGGTTTCTGGCTGAAATTCGCCCCCACCCAACCGCGCGGGGTGCGGGTGGAAATGCCGATCCCATTGTCTTCGCAGACAAAAAGCAAGGGCAGCGGCACCGATTGGTACGAGGTCCAGCAGGCGGTGTTGATCGCGCCCTGCGCGGTGGAATGGTTCGACGACGCATCGCCAAAGGAACACATGACAATCGCGTCATCCGCCAGCACCTTGTGTTCACATTTATGACGCCGCCCCAGCCCAATCGAATAGGCCGCCCCCACCGCCTTGGGCAGGTGGCTGGCAATGGTTGAGGTTTGCGGTGGGATATTCAACGCCTTGGACCCGAGCACCTTATGCCGCCCGCCGGAACAGGGATCCTCGCGCGATGTGGCGAAACTCAGCAACATATCCCAGGCGGGCGTGGTGCCGGGCACCTGCGCGGATCGCATCGTTTGAAACGCGCCGTCGCGGTAATGCAGGAACGCCATGTCATCGGGGCGCAGGGCCGCGGCCACCGCCGCCATGCCTTCGTGCCCCGAGGAGCCAATGGTGTAATAGCCTTCGCCCGCCGCCTGCATCTTGCGCGACCGGCGGTCGAGGTTTCGGCTGAGCACCTGCGCGCGGAAAATCTCCACGGCCTCGCTGTCCCTCAGCGGCCCGGCCGCGGGCTTTCCTTCGGGAAACCGGCCATCTGCCAATGCGTCGCGAAACGCCCGATCCACAATATCTGCGCGGTCCATACGTGCCTCTGCTTTTTCTTGCTGAAAGTACCTTCGGGGGGTGCGGGGGGCAGACAGCCCCCCGCCTTATTTCGAAAAAAACCCGGCACCCCCGGTT
>NZ_JBNAGI010000004.1:0-306399 GCF_049803815.1 Aliiroseovarius crassostreae | reverse complement strand
GTTTTCTAGTTTTCTAGTTTTCTAGTTTTCTAGTTTTCTAGTTTTCTAGTTTTCTAGTTTTCTAGTTTTCTAGTTTTCTAGTTTTCTAGTTTTCTAGTTTTCTAGTTTTCTAGTTTTCTAGTTTTCTTCGAAATGCGCGCGCGGTCGCCCGCGTCAAGGCCCAATCCCAATCTCACCGGCAATAGGCCCCGCCACGATGCCGAGCCGTGTCCAGATGCAAATGATCTTTGTGATAGCGGTCTGCATTCGGCCCCAACACCGTGCCAAACGGACCGCAAGCTGTTTTATGCATCTGTTTCAACACCTTGCCCTGCACCGGATCACGCCACCCTTTCAGGACCGAGATCTTGGCCCCGTTCTTCAAGGTCAGCCCCGCAATGTCCACCGCACGGCCCTTGCCATGTTCGGAAATCTTCGCGCCGGGTCGGTTGTTGCGGGTGCGGCAGGAATAATGCGCCACCACCTTCAATTCGGCCAGGCCGCCGCCCAACCGACCAACGGCAGGTGACACGCCTTTGCGCACCCAACTGTCCAACGCCTTGGCCGTGGTGCAATCCATGATCGACGGTGTGCTCAACCGCACCCCCGACACTTCGCTGACTTTCACCCCGTTTGACAATCCACACCCGCGCAATTTGCCGGGGATCTTGCTGATCTTCTGGCCGCGAATGGCGCGTGACCCGCAGATTGACCCGAATTTGCTGGTGGATTTTGGGGTGGCGGCCGGGGTGATCGCCGCACGCGGGGCGTCACGCAATACGGTAAAGCTTTTGGGGCGCAGCAGCGGTCGCAGTGAACGGGCCACGGCGGTTTTGCTCAGCCCTGCTTCTTGTGTCGACTGTGTCGTGGGTTGCGGCACCGGCGCCGCCGGCGCGCTGTGTCCCGGGCGCAAACGCGGGCGGATTTTCGCGTCATAGCGCACCACCACGGTATAGATTGGCGCGGGTTGGGCAGATCCAGGGCGCACTGTCGGGCGCATTGATCGGTCGGGCGCATTGGCAAGCGCGACCTGCCCGGCCAACAAGGCCCCCAGGGTCAGATATGCCAGACCGCGCCAGATCACTTTGTCTGTGCCTCGTGTTTTCCGACCCGACCAAAATCGGGCGCATCGGTGTCCTGGCCGGCCTCAATAATGCCGCGGCGGATCGCGCGTGTATGGGTGAAATAGTCATAAAGCGCCTCGCCATCGCCGGTGCGGATCGCACGCTGCAGGGCAAACAGCTCTTCGGTAAAACGCCCCAGAATTTCCAGGGTCGCGTCTTTGTTGGTCAGGAACACGTCGCGCCACATGGTGGGGTCCGAGGCGGCGATACGGGTGAAATCCCGAAACCCGGCGGCGGAGTATTTGATCACCTCGCTGTCGGTCACCCGGCGCAAATCATCCGCGACCCCCACCATCGTATAGGCGATGAGGTGCGGGGTGTGGCTGGTGACGGCCAGGACGAGGTCATGATGTTCGGGGTCCATTTCTTCGACATTGGCGCCCATGCCTTCCCACAGCTTGCGCAGCCGGGTGGTGGCGTCCTGATCCGCGCCATTGGGCACCAGGATGCACCAGCGATTGTCGAAAAGCTCGGCAAATCCCGACCGCGGCCCCGAATGTTCGGTGCCAGCCAGCGGGTGTCCGGGGATGAAATGCACATGATCGGGCATATGCGGGCCAACCGCGTCGATCACGGATTGCTTGACGGACCCCACATCGGTCACGGTGGCGCCCTCAGAAAGATGCGGAGCGATCTCTGCGGCCACCGCCTCCATCGCGCCCACCGGCACGGCAAGCACCACCAGATCTGCGCCCTGAACCGCTTCGGCCGCGCTGTCGACAACCCGGTCGCAAAAGCCCAGCTCGCGGGTGATATCACGGGTCTCGGCCGAGCGGGCAGTGCCGATGATCTCGCCCGCCAGCCCGGCGCGGCGCATGGCGTGGGCCATCGAGGACGCGATCAGGCCAAGGCCGATCAGGGCAACGCGATCGTAGATCCGGCTCATGCGTCCCCCTCCTTTTCGGCCTCTTTCGCGGGGGCGTTCGGATCGGGGATCACGCCTTTGAAGCGCCCGACCAGATGCGCCACCCGGCGGCACGCAGGTTCGTCGCCGACGGTGATGCGCAGGCAATTGGGCAGGCCGTATCCCGCCACCCGGCGCACGATGATCCCTTCGGATTGCAGATACACGTCCACCGCGTTGGCTTCGTCCTCAGACGCAAATCGGGCCAGGATGAAATTGGCGCAAGAGGTATCCGAGGGCACGCCCAGTTCCGCCAGCGCCTCGGCCAGCCAGGCGCGCAGACGGGTGTTTTCCGACAGGCATTTCGCCACGTGATCGCGGTCGCGCAGGGCGGCCTCGGCAGCGGCGAGTTGCGGCATCGACAGGTTGAACGGGCCACGGATGCGGTTCAGAACGTCAGTCACCTCGGTTGTGCCATAGCCCCAGCCGATGCGCAGACCGCCCAGCCCGTACATTTTGGAGAAGGTCCGGGTCATGAAAACGTTGGAGCGCATGCTGACCAGCGAGGCCCCTCCATCAAACCCTTCCACATATTCGGCATAGGCGCCGTCGAGCACCAAAAGCACATGGGGGGGCAGGTTTTCCGCAAGACGGGCCAGTTCGCCCATGCCCACCATCGTGCCGGTTGGGTTGCCGGGGTTGGCGATGAAGACCAGCCGGGTCTTCTTGGTCACACCCGCCAGGATCGCATCCACATCGACCAGGCGTTCACGTTCCGGCACTTCAACCGGGGTCGCCCCCGCGGCCAGCGCCGAGATTTTATACATGGAAAACCCGTGTTCGGTATAGATCACCTCGTCCCCCGGCCCGGCATAGGCCTGACAGAGGAAGGTGATGATCTCGTCCGAGCCAACACCACAAATGATGCGGTCGGGGTCCAGGCCGTGCATGTCGCCGATCGCCTTGCGCAGGGCGGCGTGATCGGTGTTGGGGTAACGATGCAGCTCCATCCCTGCGCGTTTGAACGCCTCGACCGCCGCCGGGCTCGGGCCAAACGGGTTCTCGTTCGAGCTGAGCTTCACCACATTCTGGACGCCCGCCACTTTCGCGGCCCCGCCCACATAGGGTTTGATTGTCATGATCCCGGGTTGGGGCTCAATCTTCGCCATCACCGTGTCTCCTTCAAAAGCGTTTTGCCTGTGTTCGCGGGTCGGGGAAAGACAAAACGCTGCGTGACACATCAATGACCCGCAGGTTTCGCCGATTTCCATCCCGGGTCGAACGCGAAACGCTTGGGGCGGTTGTAGAGGGGGGCAAAGGGGGGGGAAAGGGGGAAAGCGCTAACAGGGGGGATAGTTGGGGATGTGTGGCTTTGCGGTGCAGGGGAATGCTTCAAATGCAGCCCGGCCCTGTCGGAACTTCTTGAGGTCATAGCAAGGCCATGGAGTTTTAAATGTCAGCTTGGAGACCAAAGTTTCAGATGTGCACGATAAAGCTATGGCAGAAAAGCGCAGATAGCGCGCTTTGCAAAGTCTGGTTCACTGTCGGGTTTGAGTCCATACGCACGGATACCGCACAGCACACAAATGTCGGCTATCCCACTTTGTTCCTTTTGGATGGATTGATGCCAAGATAATTCGTATATAGAACTGGTATAAGGTAATTCGTCGCGCCAGATTTAGTGCTGCTCTTTTTCAGTACGCCTATCTCACAAAGATAAGAGGCCATTTTGCGTGCCTCCTCTTGCTTCACACCCCAAACGCTAGCTAACTTGTCGTCATCAAAATTGCGGCCTGAACTGTCGATAAAAGCTTCAATAAACCTTCTGCATTCAGGGAACTCAGCAAAAATAGTCTGTTCCATCTTCGTTTTGGATAAGACACTACCTCCAAAGTTAAGGCCTTGGTGATTGAATATTAGGTTTCGCTGCTTATACGGAGTGTCGCCTTTTTCAAGGCGCGTTATTTCATATTCAATCGCAGAATTTACTAGCTCAATAAGGTCGCGTGGGGCACTGACTCCAAGGCCGTCTTGCGTATACATTACAAGCCAATCGAAGGACTTTTGAGGTTTATTGCCATAGAGATTCATGTTGTCAGGGAATAGAGAGTAAAGAAAGTTGTGCTTGTCGTTTGAATTGGATTTTATAAAAGACTCATCCTTACGGAAGTATGTCCTAAATTCCCCAGACAACAGGAACCGTTTTAACAGCATCTCTCCGAGAGTTGATTTATCCCAATCAAGTCGCGCGGTTACTGGTGCAAGGTGTGAGGCCTCCCGAAAGCCATCTTCCTTTGTGATAGAGCTCCACAGATCGTTTCTCATAAAGATTTTGATGCGAATCGCAGGTAAATTTCTGGCGGCCGCATAAACGCGGACGAGAGAGCGGAGTGCAATTTTTTCCTTATCTCTATCGTTGGGAAATATGGCATCTAGTCGGTCAAGTAGAATCCAAACCTTTCGATTATTCTGTAGCAGCAAATTGTTATAGGACTGCAGAAGCGCATCAATGGAGACAATACCCAACTTTTGTTGATTTGTGGTTGGCGATCCAAACGTGAGCTTCGCCTTTATCTTTTTTGGAACACCTGTAGAAGGATCCAGCTCGAGCTCGCCGTCCGCCGCGTCGAAATATAAGCGCGAGCGAATGTAATTTGAAATATTGGTGAACAGCTGCGTTATACTCCAACCTTGCTCGTAAATACCCTCCTGCTTGAGAAGATCTTCAGTCCGTTCAGATACTTTAGATGTAATCCCGTTTTTCTTACATGTGTCCAAAATTAGGGTTAGGAAATAGAGCTTCCAAATCCGTATAAGATCCGCCTCTTCAAAGCTAACATCATCCGCCAAAGTCGAAAAAACAGATCCTCCTGAGGTATTTTCGGAAGAAACAATCAAGCTGCCTTCACTATGAAGCTCCGATTCATGTTCGAGAAGGTAATAGTACAACGCGCTTTTCCCTGATCCCTTCGGCCCAAGAATGAAGTCAATTTTGTCCTTACGAAGTTTCTTCCAAGTAATACTTTCAAAAAAGAATGAGCTTAATATAGATCTTTCCAGTTCCGCAACTCCGTTACCGATCTCTAAGCTTTCGAGTACCTTTTGCTTTGAATGCATTCCAGACAAGTCCCTTTAAACAATTAACTGAACGTTCGTCGAACAGCAATCTCGAGTCAACTAATTGGTACGCGAGTTCTGTGCGGATATTTGGCTACGTGCTGAACTTTGGTTGTGAACTGCTTTCTGGGCGCATTTCAGAAAGCAGCCATTGAGGCCGAAGTGGAAACGGTTCACTTGTCCGCTAGTTGCCTATCGTGATGACAAAATCAATGTCCGCATCGGCCTGGATGCGTTCATTGGACGGGCCTGACATGAACGTCCAGAAAGTCCCGTATGGCCGACATCCCTGTCGTATTGCCTGCCCCAACAAAAAAGGGCCGCGATAGACGCAGCCCTTTCGAAACTCTCAGTGGATCGGCGAAGACAGCCGTTTCCGGGTCCAGTGGGATCGGGTTTCTCTGCCTCTCGCCTCTGTCTTCGCCAGAAGCTCGAACGTGAAACCCGATACACCTTGCAGTGTGACCCGCGAAACGCCTTAGTTCTTCGCGTAGAATTCAACCACCAGGTTGGGTTCCATCATCACCGGGTAGGGCACGTCCGACAGGCCGGGGGTGCGGGTGAAGGTGGCGGTCATTTTCGAGTGGTCGGCTTCGATATAGTCCGGCACGTCACGTTCGGCCAGAGCAACAGCTTCCAGAACCAGCGCCATTTGCTTCGACTTCTGACGCACTTCGATCACGTCGCCTTCTTTCACACGGTAGGAAGGGATGTTCACTTTCTTGCCGTTCACGGTCACGTGGCCGTGGTTCACGAACTGGCGGGCCGCGAAAACGGTCGGCACAAACTTGGCGCGGTAGACAACGGCGTCCAGACGGCGTTCCAGCAGACCGATCAGGTTTTCACCGGTGTCGCCCTTCACACGCTCGGCTTCGCCGTAGATGCGACGGAATTGTTTCTCGGTCAGGTCGCCGTAGTAGCCTTTCAGCTTCTGTTTGGCGCGCAGCTGCAGACCGAAGTCCGACAGTTTGCCCTTGCGGCGCTGGCCGTGCTGGCCGGGGCCATATTCACGACGGTTCACCGGGGATTTCGGACGGCCCCAGATGTTTTCGCCCATGCGGCGGTCAATTTTATACTTGGCAGCGGTACGTTTCGTCACAGCTGATATCCTTTTTAGTGGCTTCGCAATTTGATCCGAAAACCGGTTCCCACTTTTCGGATTGCAAAAGCGGAGCTTCGCACCCGTTGAGTATTCCCCGTCCCGGCCAAACCGCGACTATAAAGGGCGTTGTCCTCTCGCCTTTGAACCGGGTCCGGCAAGGTAAGGCGTCCGTATGGCGCACCCTAAAATGACCGGGGCTCTCGGGCGTGACAGGCATCCTCTTGCGAGGGCCACCAACACCAAATGATTGCGGCCCCCAAGGGGACCGACCGGGCGCTTATAGCTGGGTTTGGGGGGGAGTCAACGAAGAAAGGGAGAAAACGCGCGGTCAGGGGCCAAAATCCGACCCACCACCAGTTGCCCCCGGCCCGGCCCCGCCGCCGTTTTGCAGTTGCCGCGCGTCTGCCGAGGTCTGTCCGGGCGCATGGGGGCGATGCTCCCCCTGCCCTTTGACGCGACGGGGGGGCTTGCGGCGAAAGTTCAGGACAAGGAAACCGATGCCCAGCCCCATCAAGATGAGAACAGCTGACCAGATGTAGATCTCCACGCGACGCTCCTGTTGCAGGCCCCTCGCCCCATTAAACCTCTCAAACGGCGCCCGTGCAACATGGGACGTTCAGCAGCGCCTTACGCCTTACGCCACGCCCTGCAAGATCGCCGCTTCGGCCTGTGTCAGTGTGCGGCGCGCATAGTCGCCATAGGTCATCGGGTTCAGGTCCAGACCGGGGAACATCTCGAACAGGCGGGCGCGTTGGTTTTCTTCGACTGTGTCGAGCGCGGTGCCGGCGGGGTGGAAGCTTTCGGCGGCCACGCCATTGGCCCAGACCACTTCGTGGCGTTCGGTCAGGATGTGGTAATAGACCACTTCGCGCACCGAACTGTCGACGATCACCCGGCGTTCATCCACCAGATCCTGCGCCCGCACCAGCACCTCGTCAGTGTTAAAAAGCTCGCGCGCGCGAGGACCGCGCATCAACAGCTGATGCTGCGGGGACACCAGAAGATCCTCGTCCGGTTGGCCCGTTGACAAGGCCCCCGCCCGCACCCGGATCGGGCGCAGTTCCGGCATCGCAAAGAGCCTTGCCCCGGTGATGCGGCGCTGACCGATCCAAAGGATCTTCTGCCCGCCATTGTCCCGGGTCTGGATCTGATCGCCTTCGCGCAGATCCTCGACCAGCGCTTCGCCATCCGGGGTGCGGATACGGGTGCCGGGGGTGAAACAGATCACGCCGGTGGGCTGGTCGGTCAGCCGGTTGATATGGCTGGGGTCAAGATTGGCCTCGATCACCCACAGATCGGTGTCCGGCGGGGGCACATCATCGACAAACATCAGCAAAGGCGTGCGCCCCGGCCCGGTGTCGATCAGTGTGATGGTAAATCCCTGGTGCCCATCGGTGACCTTGAAGCCCATGTTCAAGAGCGGGTCCGCGACCTCGGCCGCATCCAGCGCAAGGCGCGGATCCATCGCAGCCCCCACCAGCTTGTGTACCATTTTCGCGGCCCGCTTGCGCAGATCCGCCTCGCCCAAGGCCTCTGTCAGCCTCAGCACTTCTTGTGGTCCGTCCACCCGCAACGGCGCGCCGGTCCAGCGCCAGATGGCGCCCATACCCAAAGCGGATTTGGCTGCGTTGGCCAAACCGTCAATTTCCGACTGCGCCCAAGAGATGACAAACGTGCCGCGATAGCCCGTTCTCATGCCTGTAACCTGCCATTTTCTTTTTTTATTACCGGCACGTTAACAGAGGTGATTCGCTCTGTGAAGCGGCTTGTTAACCTTTTGTTATCTTTTGGATAGGGGGGAGTGCGCGAAGGCCACAGGTGGGGCAGATCCCCTAGGCTTTTAAGGCGCTGCGTAGCAGATCCCCCAAGGCCACCAGGGCGAAACTGGCTGCGGCGACAGCGACAATGGTGGGCCCCGTCGGCGTGTCGAGCCAGAAGGCCAGCTGCAACCCGAAAAGCGCGGCAAAGGCGCCGAGCAGCACCGCCCAAAGCGCCATGCGCTCCGGCGTGGCCGACAGCGGGCGGGCGGCGGCGGCGGGAATGATCAGCATCGCACCGATCAGCAGGACGCCAACCACCTTGATTGCGACCGCCACCACCAGGGCCAGCGCCAGGGTCAGGATCATCTGTTCGCGCTTTGGGTTGATGCCCGAGGCCTGCGCCAGATCCGGGCTGAGCGTCGCAGTCAGAAGCGCCGACCAGCGCCACCACATCAACCCCAGCACCGCAGCCGCGCCGCCCCAAATCACCATCAGATCCGTGCGGCTGACCGCGAGGATGTCGCCAAAGAGATACGCCATCAGATCCACCCGCACACCCGACAGGAAGGACACGGCCACAAGGCCCAGCGCAATGGCGGAATGGGACAGAACGCCCAACAGCGTGTCCATCGCATGGCCCCGTGTGCCCAACGCGGACACTGCAAACCCCATGCCCAGCGCGGCGATCAGCACACCCGCAAAAATCGGCGCCTCAAAGGTCAGCGACAAGGCCACACCAAGGATGGCCGCATGGGCCGTGGCATCGCCGAAAAACGCCATGCGGCGCCAGACCACAAAACAGCCCAGCGGGGCGGCGGCCAGCGCCACGCCAAGCCCGGCAAAGGCGGCGCGCATCAGGAAAGCGTCAAAGATGGTCATGCGGCGCCCTCTTTCTGCGCGTGTTGGTGGGGGTGATCATGGTCATGGTCGCAGGCATCATGAGAGTGATTGTGTTCATGCCGGTAAAGCGCCAGCGCGCCATGGGTGCCGGTACCAAACAGCGCGCGATATTCCGGGGCCGAGGCCACATGTTCCGGCTCGCCTTCGCAACAGACATGCCCATTGAGGCAGATCACCCGGTCCGAGGTTGCCATGACCACATGCAGCTCGTGACTGACCATCAAGACGGCGCAGCCCAGTTCTCGGCGCAGCTCTTCGATCAATTGGTAAAAGGCGGCGGACCCCGGCTGATCGAGCCCCTGCGTGGCTTCGTCCAGCACCAGAAGATCGGGTTTGGTCAACAGCGCGCGGGCCAGAAGCACCCGTTGGAACTGCCCGCCGGACAGACCCGCCATCGGGTGCGCCTCCAACCCGCTGGCCCCCACCCGCGCCAGCGCGGCGCGTGCGTCTTCGCGGCTGACCTTGCGCGGCAGGTTGAGAAAGCGTTCCACAGTCAGGGGCAGCGTCGGGTCGATATGCAGCTTTTGCGGGACGTATCCAATGCGCAGCCCTTTTTGCCGCGTGACCTTGCCCGAAGACGGCACCTGCGCACCGATCAGGGCGCGCAACAGCGTGGTTTTGCCGGACCCGTTTGGGCCGACAATGGTGACGATCTCGCCTTTTTCCAGCGTGAAATTGACGCCGGAAAGCACGGGTTTTCCGCCTTGGCGCACGGTCAGGGCGCGGCTTTCGATCAGGCTCATGCGCCCTGCCCTTCCGCTGCGGGGCGGCAATTGGGGCACAGCCCTTCGACCTCAACCACCATGCGTTCAATCGCAAAGCCCACATCCTCTGCCGCCTGCCCAAGGCGTCCATGCGACAGGTCGGTATGGGCTTCGGCCACCGCGTCACATTCGCGACAGATCAGGAAAACCGGCGCGTGATCTTCGGTGGGATGGGCGCAGGCGATAAAGGCGTTTTGGCGTTCGATCTTATGGGCAAAGCCGTGGCCGACCAGAAAATCCAGCGCACGATAGGCCACCGGCGGTTGTGAGCCGAGCTTTTCGGCGCGCAGCATATCCAGAATCTCATAGGCGCCCAGGGCACGGTGCTTTTGCAACAGGATCTCCAAAACCCGCCGCCGCACCGGGGTGAGCTGCAGCCCTTCGCGGGCGCAATGGGCGTCGGCGGCGGCAAGCGCACTGTCGATACAGCTGTGGTGATCGTGTTTGGCAAAACCGAGCGTGGGCATATCGGGATCCTGACCGGGGAATTTTCTGCTTGATATGATATAGTATTACATATAGCAAGTCGCCTCAGATGTTATAAAGTAACAAAGGCCTCCCTGATGCGCTCTACCTCTCTTGCTTCCGTTCTTCTGCCGCTTGGCGTTGCCTTCCCGGCCCTGGCCGATGTGCCGCAAGTGGCCACCGATATTGCGCCCGTGCATTCCTTGGTCGCGCAGGTGATGCAGGGGGTTGGCACGCCTGACCTGATCCTGCCCCCCGGCGCGTCGCCCCACGGATATTCGCTGCGCCCGTCCGAGGCGGCGGCGCTGGCCAAAGCGGATCTGGTGGTCTGGATTGGCCCCGACCTGACGCCGTGGCTGGAAAAACCGTTGGACACCATCGCAAGTGGCGCCGTGGGCCTGCCACTGATGGAACTGGACACAACCCGTGTGCTCGACAGTCGCGACACCGTGCTGTTTGCGTCCAAGGATGGGGATGATCATGACGACCATGACCATGAAGACGATCACGATGACCATGCGGATGAAGGTCATGACGACGATCATGACCACGAGGGTGAGCATAAAGACGAGCCCGCCAAAGAGGATCATGATGATCACGACCATGATGCCGATCACGATCATGAGAAAGATCACGATGCCGAAGGCCATGACGACCATGACCACGACAAAGACCACGGGGGCGATCACGCAGAGGCAGATCATGATGACCACGGGCATGACCACGGCGAACACGACCCCCATGTCTGGCTCGACCCGCAAAATGCGCGGGCCTGGCTGGATCAGATCGCCGATGCCCTGGCGAAGATCGACCCGGACAACGCGGATGCCTATCACGCCAATGCCCATGCGTCGGAAGAAAAGCTCGATACGCTGATGGAGGAGCTGCGGGCCACACTCGCCCCGGTTCAAGCCACGCCCTTTGTGGTGTTCCACGACGCCTACCAGTATTTCGAAACCCGCTTTGGTCTGAAAGCGGCGGGCGCGATTGCGATTGGCGATGCCTCGGCCCCCAGCCCGGCGCGCATTGCCACCCTGCAAGAGGAAGTGCGCAGCGCGGGCATCACCTGTGCCCTGTCAGAACCGCAGTTCAACGCCGGGCTTGTGGACACCGTGTTTGAAGGCACCGGGGTCACCACCCGTGTGATCGACCCGATCGGCACCGCGATTGCCCCCGGGCCGGACCATTACGCCCAAACCCTGCGCGCCATGGCCGACAGCCTGGCAGGCTGCGCAAAATAACCCTGCGCCACTCACGCGCTGGAAGGTCATCCATGAAAGATCATGGGTGGCCTTTTTTTTGCATTCCGCGCGCGATGCAAAATTGGTCTGGTCATTTTTACCAAAATCGGCCCTTAAGAGGATGGGTCTCCTCGCATAGCCTTCGGGCAGATTGAGATGCGCAAGAGGCCCGCCATGTCCCACACCCCCGCCACCAAACACCCCAGCGTTTGCCCGCTGGATTGCCCCGACACCTGCAGCCTGATGGTCACGTTACAGGACGGGCAGATCACCGAGGTGAAGGGATCACACGCGAACCCGTTCACCGATGGGGTGATTTGCAACAAGGTGGCACGCTCTTACCCCGACTTTGTGCATGGGTCCGGCCGGTTGACCCACCCACTGCGCCGCATCGGCCCGCGTGGATCGGGACAGTTTGAACAGATCAGCTGGGACGTGGCGCTTGATCTGGTCCACGACGGTTTCACCCGCGCCATCGACAGCCATGGGCCGCAATCGGTGCTGCCCTTCAACTATGCCGGCCCCCACGGCGAGCTGGCTGCCGGGTCGATGGACCGGCGGTTCTTTTACAGGTTGGGGGCGACGCGCCTGAACCGCGGCCCACTTTGCGGCGCGGTGCGCGGCGGGGCTTATAACAGCCTGTTTGGCGCGGCCCCCGGCATGCCGCCGATGCAGGTGCTGCACTCGGATCTGGTGCTGGTCTGGGGCAACAATGTGACCGTCTCGAACCTGCACCTTGTACCACTGCTAAAGAAGATGCGGGCGGGTGGTGGCAAGCTTGTGGTGATTGACCCGAAGCGGATCAAAATCGCCGAGCAATGTGACCTGCACCTGCAAATCGCCCCGGGCACGGATGTGGTGCTGGCGATGGCGCTTGCCGCTGAATTGGAGCGGCGGGACGCGCTCGATCGCGGGTTTATCGCCAATTGGGTCGACGGGTTTGACGCCTATATGACCGAGGCGCGCAAATATGGGTTGGCCGAGGTCGAGGCCCATTGCGGGATCACCGCAGGGGCGTTCCACACCCTCGCCGATCTGGTGGTGAACGCGCGCAATATGTCGGTGTCCTGCGGCAATGGGATCGAACGGGGGCGGTCCGGGGGCTCCGGCCTGCGCGCCGCCATGGCGCTGCCCGCACTGACCGGGCATCACGGGCGGCTGGGCACCGGGGTGATTGCGAAATCCGGCGTGGCCGTCCCCAAGACACAGGCGCGGCTGCAGGGGGATCACCTGATCGACCCTAAGGCACGTGTGCTCAATATCGTGGATCTTGGCGGGGCGCTCCAGGACCCGGATCTGGACCCGCCGATCATGGCGGCGATGATCTATAACCACAACCCGGTCGCCACCCATCCTGATCAGGCGACGCTGATCAAGGGGCTGATGCGCGAGGACCTGTTTCTGGCGGGCTGTGATGTGGCGATGACCGACAGCATGGCGCTCTGTGACGTGATCCTGCCCGCCGCCACCCATTTCGAACATGACGATGTGTTTGGCGCCTACGGGCAAAACTTCCTGCAGCGGGCCGCGCCGGTGATGGATCCGGTGGGCGAGGCCCTGCCCAACACCGAGATCTTCCGCAGGCTCTCTGCACGGTTTGGCTTTGACACGCCCGAATTTCGCGCCAGTGACACCGAGCTGATGGACGACGCGCTGGACGCTGATCATCCGAACCTGCAAGGGCACAGGGGCAGCACCCTGCCTTTGGACCGCGCGCTGGAAATGGAGGTCGAGGGCGGTGCGATGATCCTGTGCGACACGGTGCGCCCGGCCACGACCTCGGGCAGGATCGAACTTTTCTGTCAGGACTATCAGGACCGTTACGGCTTTGGCGTGCCGCGCTATGACCCAACCCCCAAAGACCTGCCCTTCACCCTGATCACCCCCAGTTCGGACAAGCGCACCAATGCCACCTTTGGCGGGCTGGCGCCGTCGCAAGGGCCAGAGCAGGTGGAGATGCACCCCGATGACGCCGCGAAAAATGGCCTGACGGACGGGGATCTGATCACCCTCGGCAATGCGCGCGGGGCGGTGACATTGCGGCTGAAAATCACGGATACCACCCGCCCGGGCGTGCTCTATTCCCCGAAAGGCACCTGGCGGGCAAGCTCACAGACCGGGCAGACGGTGAACGCGCTGATCCCGGCCGACATCCGCACCGACATTGAAGACGGGGCCTGTTACCACGAAACATTTGTGGAGCTGTGTTAGCCGCAATGCTTGTGCCAGCATTGGTCTGGATATAGCGTTCCAGCAGGCAAATAATTGACAGACCAATATGCAAAACACCTCCTGGCTGGCCTTCTCGATTGACCGGACCTCAACGTCCCCGGTGTTTGAACAGATTTGCGAAGCGATCCGCGCGCGCACCGTGGCGGGGGATCTGACCGAAGGGCAGAAACTGCCGCCGACCCGGGTCTTTGCCACCGAGCTGGGCGTGTCGCGGTCCACCGTGGTCACGGCGTATGAGCAACTGGTGGCCGAAGGCTATCTGGTGGCGCAACAGGGGTCGGGATACCGGGTCTGCGCGGTGGGCGAGGTGGAGCTGCCCCGCCGCGCGGAACGCCCCAGACAGCAAAACACGCCTCTTAACACGGCCAAGAACACGCCCCAGAATACGGCCCCCGCTCCGCGCCCGTTTGAAGCGGGTCAGCCGGATATGCGCCTGTTTCCGCACCGGCAATGGGCCAAGACCGTAGCGCGGATTTGCCGGTCGGATCCACAATCGATGTTGATGGGGGCACCGCGGTTTGGGCATTTGCCACTGCGGCAGGCAATCGCCGATCACGTGGCCGAATGGCGTGGCATTCAGGCCGACCCGGACCAGATCATCCTGACGGCGGGCGCCACCGACGCGCTGGAGATCTGCACCCGCACCCTGGCCCGCCCCGGCGACGGGATTGGGTTGGAGGATCCGGGCTACCGGCCCCTGCGCCAGTTTGCGCTGGCCCGGGATTTGCGCCCCGAATACCTGCCGGTCGTCGCGGGCGACGTGTCCCTGCCCCGCACCACGCCGCGCATTGTGGTGCTGACCCCATCGCAGCAATACCCGCTGGGGGGCGCGATGTCGCCCGGTCGCCGGCGTGAATTCATCCGCTGGGCCGAGCGCGAAGATGCCTGGATCATCGAGGATGATTACGACAGCGAGTTTCGCTATGCGGGCCGCCCGATCCCGGCGATGGCCGGGTTTGATCACCTGAGCCGCACCATTTATGTGGGCAGCTTTTCCAAGATCTTTTCCAACACGCTGCGGCTCGGGTATCTGATTATGCCCCGCGCCCTCACGGACCAGTTCCACGCCACCCTGCGCCGCTTTGGCCCCCGCGCCAGCCTGATGCCACAGGCCCCATTGGCGGCGTTCCTGTCGTCGGGCGAGTTCTATCGCCACCTGCGCCGGGTGCGGCGGATCTATGGCGAGCGGCGGCGGTTTCTGACCCAGCATCTGGCGCGCGAGTTTGCCGAGTTTGGCTGGTTTCATGACCATCAGGCCGGGATGCAGATCTGCTTTCACCTGCAAGGGGAATTGCGCGACACCGAGATTGCCCGCCGGGCTGCGGACCAGAAGCTGACCATCAGCCCACTGTCGCACTATGCGCAGGACGGCAGCGGGGTGAACGGGCTGATCCTGGGCTTTTGCGCCACGTCAGAAGACGAAATGGCCCCGGCCCTGCAGCGCCTGACATCGCTGCTGAGGTCCTACAGCGCAGATGCCCCAAGCTGACACCAGCCGGTTTGTCATGCCAATCATCACAACCCAGCTTTTGAATTTCATTGAAACCTGAAAAAATTTGTGCCTGTCTGAACGGACCCAGGCAATAAAGGCATTGCGCGCTGCTGTCCGGGTGAGCGGAGCCATCTGCTCAGCACGAACCGGATCGGTTTGTGGCGTGCATCCCGGCTCCTTTCCCAAAACTGGCGGCGCGCCGCCGAAGTCAGAGAGAAAAGCCATGTTGCACAATGATGAATTGCAAAAATGGGACCGCGAGAATTTCTTCCACCCCTCAACCCATCTGGCCGATTTTGCCCGGGGTGATGCGCCCCAGCGGGTGGTGACCGGGGGCGCCGGGTGTCACATCAACGACCGGGACGGCAACCGGCTGCTGGATGCGTTTGCCGGGCTTTACTGCGTGAATGTCGGCTATGGTCGGCCTGAAATTGCCGAGGCGATTGCCGATCAGGCGCGCGAGCTGGCCTATTACCACGCCTATGTCGGCCACGGCACCGAGGCGGCGATCACGCTGGCGAAAATGGTGCTGGACCGCGCGCCGGACCACATGTCGAAGGTCTATTTCGGCCTGTCCGGGTCGGACGCGAATGAGACGAACATCAAGCTGATCTGGTATTACAACAACATCCTGGGCCGGCCCGAAAAGAAGAAGATCATCAGCCGCTGGCGCGGGTATCACGGGTCGGGTCTGATGACCGGGTCGCTGACCGGGCTGGATCTGTTTCACCAGAAGTTCGACCTGCCCCTGGCGCAGGTCATTCACACCGACGCGCCCTATTACTTCCGCCGCGAAAACCTTGATCAGACCGAAGATCAATTCGTCGCCCAATGTGTCGCCGAACTGGAAGCGCTGATTGAGCGCGAAGGGGCCGACACCATCGCCGCCTTCATCGGCGAACCGGTGTTGGGCACGGGGGGCATTGTGCCGCCGCCCGCCGGATACTGGCCCGCCATTCAGGCGGTGCTGGAGCGTCACGACATCCTGTTGGTCGCGGATGAGGTCGTCACCGGCTTTGGTCGCCTCGGGTCCATGTTCGGGTCCGATCATTACGGGATGCGCCCGGATCTGATCACCATCGCCAAGGGGCTGACCTCGGCCTATGCGCCCTTGTCGGGGTCCATCGTGTCGGACAAGATGTGGGCGGTGCTGGAACGAGGCACGGATGAAAACGGGCCGATTGGCCATGGCTGGACCTATTCGGCGCACCCGATCGGGGCTGCCGCCGGGGTGGCGAACCTGAAGCTGATCGACGATCTGAAGCTGGTGGAAAACGCGGGCACGGTCGGGGCCTATCTGAACGCCACCATGGCCGAGGCGCTGGGGGATCACGCCAAGGTGGGCGAGGTGCGCGGCGAAGGGATGCTGTGCGCCGTCGAATTTGTGCAAGACAAAGACAGCCGCCTCTTTTTTGACCCCGCTGACAAGATCGGGCCGCAGATCGCCGCCAAACTGTTGGAGCAAGACAGCATCATCGCGCGCGCCATGCCGCAGGGCGACATTCTGGGCTTTGCCCCGCCCTTCTGCCTGACGCGGGACGAGGCGGACCAGATTGTTGCGGCCACCACCCGCGCCGTCCGCGCGGTTTTGGGATAAAGGGGAGGGAAGCATGACACAGACCAACGCAGCGTTTGCGCCTGCAGAATACCAGCGCCGTCTGGCAAAAACCCGGTCCGCGATGGACCGGGCCGGGTTGGAGGTGCTGTTTGTGACCGACCCGTCAAACATGGCCTGGCTGACCGGCTATGACGGCTGGTCCTTTTACGTGCATCAGGGCGTGATCGTGACGAAAGAGGGCGAACCGATCTGGTGGGGCCGCCATATGGACATGATGGGCGGGCGGCGCACCTGCTGGATGGATCACGCCAATATCCTTGGCTATGGCGACCACTATGTGCAGTCGACCGAGGTCCACCCGATGCAGGATCTGGCCGCGCAGCTTGTCGCGCGCGGGTTTGAAACGGCGCGCATCGGGGTCGAGATGGAGAACTATTATTACTCCGCCAAGGCCCATGCGGTGCTGGCCTCCGAGCTGCCCAAGGCCGACCTGATCGACGCCACCGCGCTGGTCAATTGGCAGCGTCTGGTGAAATCCGACGCGGAAATCGCCTTTATCCGCAAGGCCGCCCGGATCACCGAAAAGGTGATGCAGACCGCCATCGACCGCGCCGCGCCGGGCGTGCGCAAAAACGATCTGGTGGCGGATATCCTGCACGCGGGCATCACCGGGGTTGGGGACGACTGGGGTGATTACCCGGCGATTGTGCCGCTGACCCCCTCGGGCCTTGATGCCACCGCCGCGCATCTGACGTGGAACGGCGCGCCGATGGTCAAGGGTGAGGCCACGTTTTTCGAGCTTTCCGGCTGTTATCGCCGCTATCACGCGCCGCTCTGCCGCACGGTGTTTCTGGGCCAGCCCACGGATGAAATGCTGCGGGCCGAAGCGGCGCAGTTGGAGGGGATCGAGGCCGGGCTGGCGGCGGCACGCGCGGGCAACCGCACCTGTGACATTGCCAATGCCTTCATGTCGGTGCTTGCGAAACATGGTATCGAACGGTCGGGCCGGATGGGCTATCCCATCGGCCTGTCCTACCCGCCCGATTGGGGGGAACGCACCGCGTCGATCCGCGCCGAGGACGCGACCATATTGGAACCCGGCATGGTCTTTCACTTCATGCCTGCACTCTGGATGGACACATGGGGGCTTGAGACCACGGAAACCATCCTGATCCGGGAAGACGGCGCAGCCGAGCCAATGTGCAGCGTGGATCGCAAGCTTTTTGTAAAGCCATGACCATGCCAAATGAGACCACGCTGGAGCAGACCAAACGCATCCTTGCTGACCTGATTGCTTTTCCCACAGTGTCCGCGGACAGCAATCTGGCGATGATCGACTATATGGCGGATCTCCTGCGCGCCTGCGGGGCGCGGGTTGACGTGTTTCACGATCCAACCGGGCAAAAGGCCAACCTGTTTGCATCGATTGGGCCAGAGGTCGACGGCGGGCTGGTTCTGTCCGGCCACAGCGACGTGGTGCCGGTTTCCGATCAGGACTGGTCGTCTGATCCGTTTGCGATGGTCGAGGCGGACGGTCGGCTTTACGGGCGCGGCACCTGTGACATGAAAGGGTTCATCGCCGCCACGCTGGCGATGGCGCCGCAATTTGCCAAAACCGCCCGCCGCCGCCCGATCCATTTTGCCTTCACCTATGACGAGGAGGTGGGCTGTATCGGGGCGAGTCATCTGGCACAGGCGCTTACCGAGCGGGGCATTCGCCCGGCCATGGCAATCATCGGCGAACCCACGTCGATGCGGGTCATTGAAGGCCACAAGGGATGCAGCGAATACACCACCCGGTTTCAGGGGTTGGAAGGGCACGGGTCCGCCCCGGATCTGGGGGTGAACGCGGTGGAATATGCGGTGCGCTACGTGGCGCGGCTGCTGGAGCTGCGCGAAGAACTGAAGGCGCGGGTCCCCGCAGACAGCCGGTTCGACCCGCCCTGGACCACCATCAATGTGGGGGCCGTGCATGGGGGCAGCGTTCACAATGTCATTGCCCCAAAGGCGCAGGTCGACTGGGAAATGCGCCCGGTGCAGCCAACAGATGCCCGTTTCGTGAAAGACACCATGGCGGACTATTGCGCGCAGACCCTGTTGCCAGCCATGCAGGCCGTCTATCCCGACGCCCGGATTGACACCGAAATCGTCGGCGAGGTGGCCGGTTTGACCCCCACGGACAAGAACGACGCCAAACGCATCGTGTCAGAGCTGACCGGGGCCAACACGGCCGATCTGGTGCCCTTCGGCACCGAGGCCGGGATCTTTCAGGCGCTTGGCATGGATGTCATTGTCTGCGGCCCCGGATCGATTGAGCAGGCCCACAAGGCGGATGAGTTTCTTGCGACAGAGCAACTGTCGCGCTGCCTGGACCTGTTGCAGAAGCTCGACCGGGCGTTCGAAACACAGACCTGACAGAAAATGGCCGGAGCTTTCACCCCGGCCTCTTTCACGTTTCTGTCGCGCCGCGTTCCGGTCACGATATCTTTTGCCCCCCGGAGCGGGAAACTGTGGCGCTCCACTTGACATTACCTACCCACACACGAAAAACCTTTTTGTATCAACACACTCTTATCACAGCAGCACGGCATGCTGACCAAAAACTTCGCAATGAACTACCTACATCTAGTGGAGTTACTGATTGCCTCGCAGACACCCATGAAAAGCAAATCCTCACTCGGTTGCTCTGGGTTCTACCAGACCGAACCAACAACCTGAATAGAAGCGCCTTAACAACGATTAGGCGAGCCGCTGTTCGCCGAAGCGTTTCTGAAAGTCAGCAGTGCGGGACAAACCGGGCTTTCGCTGCACTTGCACCTATGTCTGCTTGCCTGGCGGAACCCTTCGCAACGACCATTGAGCATAAATGGTGCCCCGCAAACTGGGGGCACCAAAGTTGTCAATTACGCTTTTGAGATGTCGGGTGCTGCCAACACGTGTGGCGTATTATACGCCTCCATATCGATTTGATCTTCGGACTTTGCAATCAGAACGGTGCATGCTGCATCGCCGGTCACATTCAAAGATGTCCGCGCCATATCGAGAATGCGGTCGATACCCGCAACGATTGCGACACCTTCAAGTGGCAGTCCAACCGAAGTTAGAACCAGAGACAGCATGACCAAGCCCGCGCCGGGAACACCTGCGGTGCCTATGGACGCCAACGTGGAGGTCAGGATGATGGTGATATATTCGGACATGCCGAGTTCAACACCGAAAGCCTGTGCTACGAAGAGCGCTGCAACGCCTTGATACATCGCTGTACCGTCCATGTTGATGGTCGCGCCCAAGGGCAGTGTAAAGCTGGCCACCGAGCGGTTCACACCCAAGTTCTTCTGCACTGCAGTCATTGTGACCGGCAGCGTTCCAGAGCTGGAGGTGCTGGTAAAGGCGACAATCTGAGGCTCAACGATTCCCTGGAAGAAACGCACGGGGTTCAGGCGGCCTAGGAAAGTTACGAGACCACCATAAACGAACAATGCGTGGAAAATACAGCCAATATAGAGTGCCGCGATGATCGTTCCCAAAGGCAACAAAAGGTCAAGACCGTAAGTGCCAGCAACCCAAGCCATCAGGGCAAACACGCCGTATGGTGCAAAGGCGATAACTATCTCAGTCAGCTTCAAGATGACAGAATTCAGAGCTTCGAAAAAGTCCCGGACAGGTTTTCCTGCGTCACCTACAAGGTTGATCGACAAGCCGAACATGATGGCAAAGAAGATGATCTGGAGTACTTTCCCATCAGCGGCTGCCGCAATTGGGTTCTTAGGAACAATTGCGATCAACTGATCGATAAACGGTGGTGCTGATTTTGGCTCCATTGCAGCGGCGGCTCCAAGGTCAATCCCCACGCCTGGCTGGAAGAGAGTCCCAAGTGCCAAGCCAATAGCAATCGCAAAAGCCGTTGTGCAGAGATAAAAAACGACAGATTTTAGGCCGATCCGGCCCATACGCGCCATGTCGCTGACGGAAGTCATCCCACAAACGAGCGATACAAAGATCAGCGGAACGATCAACATCTTAATCAAGGAGAGGAACAGTGTTCCCACATGTTTAATCGAGACCGCTATTGATTCATTGCCGGTTGTGTTCAGGATAGCGCCGACAATAACGCCAAGCACTAGCGCGATAACGATTTGCTGCCACAAGAGCAAATTCCACCATGGGGCGAACAACCCCGTTTTTCGTTGAGCTGAGGCCATAGTCACTCCTTTCCAGTTTGCAAGGGGCAAAACCCATAAAAGTAAGTATTTTTAGCATTCCCGCGCGCAAAACTGTGTTGCGAATGCAGAAACGGCATTGCATAGTTTGCAATGCCGTTGAGTTATTCCTTTGACTTCTAGGTTTTGGGCCGCGAAGCCGCAGCGCGCGCGAGCCTCACACATTTTTCGGCAAGAACCTTAGTCGGATCCACCGGGATTGCGCCCATATCTTGGACATTTCCCGTCACAATCAAAGGCAACTCCGTACAACCAAGAATCACCACCTCTGCCCTTTGATCGACCAAATGCGCAAAAGCTTTGGCAATTTGCTCTTTGCAAATCCCTTCGACAAAGCCTGCCTTCACGCCTTCAGAGCCATAAATGGAGGCCATGACCAGCTCTTGATGGTCTTCGTCAGGAACGATGAAATCAAGCCCGGCTTCGGTTAGAGCCTCTTGATAAAGACCGCTTTGAATCGTGCCATTAGTGGCCAAAATCCCAACTTTGCGTGTCTCTGGGGATGTCGCACGTATAAAATCCGTCGTCGATGACAGGATGCTGACAATAGGAATACCCAGATGACACTGGATGCGATTAACATAGGCATGAGCTGTATTGCAGGGGATCGCAACAATATCCGCGCCACCGCGTTCCAGCTTTTTGCAGGTCGAATAGAGGGCGACAGTCGGGTCAACGCCATCCGCAATAAGGTTTTCAGTCCGATCAGGGATTTGCGGGTTCTGTTCAACCAGCACCTTGATGTGATCTTGATCGCGCACAGCCTCGGTGCCACCCACAAGCTTGGACAGAAAATCAACCGTTGCCGCCGGACCAACACCGCCCACGACACCCACCTTAAAGCGTTTTTGCCGCTCGGCCGCCGTCGCTTTCAGCGCATGTTGAGCATAGACCTCAGCGGTGTTCAGAGCCGTCATATTGGCTGGCATGGTGATTTGATCAAAGAGGATCGGAATCTCTGTTAAACCCGGTACAAAAAGGTCAGCGCCTTGATGCGAGAGGTCTTGAAGCGCAGCGTTGAGGGGTTGGATGATCTGATTGTCATAGTTCCCGGATTTGAAACCATTGGGACCATAGATCGACTGCATCACATCTGTTTCGGCATCAATGCTAGGGTAAACAACATCAACATCCTCTCCAAACAGCGCATCAAACAAACGCGATTTGCGCACATATGGCGTGGTGATCACGCCCACCATTTTCGGAGGAACCGGCATTGCCTGAACAGCATCTTTAATTGCATCGGTCATACTAATCAGTTTGAGCTTCAGCTCATCTTGAAGCTCGCCTAAGAAACTATGCGTCACAAAGCATGGCAATATGGCTGCTTCGCAACCTTCCGCCTCAAGATGCGTGAGCGTGTCGAACACGTATAATTTGCGGTGCGTTGGACTGTAGTCATTGTCCATCGGCGCACTGGGTTCACGCATGGGCTTTTGCTCAAAGACCAGTTCTCGGTGATCGCCTTCGGACCGCACAGGGGTTGACTTGACGATGCGATACAGCAGGTCAGCACCCGCAACGGCGCCTAAACCACCAACAATACCAAGTCGAAGTGAATTACGTTCAGCCATTGGCAGTCCGCTCCGTCAAATGGGTTAAGTGTTCATTCGCGAGTATCGCCTCCTGCTCTGAAAGAGCGGGCGCTGCTGCCGCCGCGAGGCTGAGCCCTTGGGATTGAGCATGTTTTGCCAATTTGGTTGCGGCCTCATACCCAATGACTGGCGCGAGACTGGTGACATGCACGAGGCTGTTTTCGAGCAAGCTCTTGCAGCGGACTTCGTCAGCAACGATCCCATCAACGCAGCGCTCACGCAGAACGGCCATGACATTGGTGAGGCTGCCCATGGTTTCAAGCACCTTGTGAATGATCACAGGTTCCATGGCATTGAGTTGAAACTGGCCAGCTTCGGCGGCCATGGTGACAGTCAGGTCATTGCCAATGGCTTGATAACAGACCTGGTTCACCACTTCGGGGATCACCGGGTTCACCTTACCTGGCATTATCGAAGATCCAGCTTGAACCGGCGGCAACATAATCTCGCCAATGCCAGCGCGAGGGCCAGAGGACATCAGCCGCAAGTCATTACAAATTTTAGAGAGCTTGATCGCGACACGCTTTAATGTGCTGGAGAACATAACAAACGCACCGAGATCCGATGATGCCTCAATCAAATCCGATGCAACCCCAAGCGGCTCGCCAGTGATTTCGCGTAGATGGGAAACAGCCGTTTCACCGAAATTTGCAGGTGCGTTGATCCGCGTACCAATCGCAGTGCCGCCGAGGTTTACTTCAGTCAGCAACTGCGAAAGATCGCGCAGACGCTGAACGTCTTCTCGGATTGTGGTGGCAAATCCGCGGAACTCCGCACCTAAAGACATAGGAACAGCGTCCTGCAGCTGCGTACGCCCCACTTTGGTGATGGAGTCAAATTCCGCCCCCTTTTTATCGAAACTGCGCGTGAGCTCATACATGACTTCAATCAGCGGGCTGATTTTTGAGAGTACAGCGAGACGAATGGCGGTTGGGTAGACGTCATTGGTTGATTGCGCGCGATTGACATCATCATTGGGGTGAAGATGGGCATAGTCCCCGAAACGGTGACCCATCTTCGCAAGGCAAAGATTTGCGACAACTTCATTGGTGTTCATATTGGTCGACGTACCCGCCCCTCCCTGCATGACATCGACCACGAACTGGTCGTGATGCGCCCCACCGATAATTTCATCACAGACCGCGACGATCACGTTGGCCTTTTCATCAGACAGTCCGTTGAGTTCACTGTTGGCCAGGGCGCAGGATTTTTTGACTTGCGCGAGGGCAATGACAAGTTCCGGGTAATGGCTGATCGGAACACCTGTGATTGGGAAGTTGGCGATTGCGCGTTGGGTTTGAGCACCCCAGGCAGCGTTCGCTGGAATGCCGATTGCTCCCAAGCTGTCGGTTTCGGTGCGGATTGCGGTCATAACTCATACCTTTCGGTTGCCCGGATAAGCGATGTATGCAGACGAGGCGTGTTTGAAGAAATGAACACAGGATATTTAGCCTGACGCCTAGCTTCCATGACAACTACCGCAATGGCATTGCGAAATGCGCAACAGTCGTGCAGTCTGAACAAGTAAACGAAAGGAGGCTAGGCATGGAGTTGGACTGGCTGGAAGATTTTTTAGCGCTATCTTCGGCGGGTATCTTTGCTCGCGCAGCGGATGCTCGCAATATCAGTCAGTCTGCGTTCACCCGACGGATCAAAAACCTGGAACATTGGGCTGGCACGCCTCTATTTGACCGAAGTGTTCACCCGGTCGAACTGACCCCTGCTGGGAAAGCTTTTAAGCAAACGGCGGTTGATACCATCAAGGGATTGACCCTTTCGAAAGAAGACATCCGGGATTTAACTTTCAGAGAAGCTGAAACTTTGGACTTCGTCACCCTGCACACCCTAGCAATTTCTTTCTTTCCGTCCTGGCTAACTGGGATGTGTGCTGACACTGAACTGGTAAAAACCCGATTGGTTGCCGAAAACTTTTCAGGGTGCGCAGAGGCGATTCTGAGCGGCAATGCCGATTTCATGTTGTGCTATTATCACCCATCGGTGATTTCGATTTCAGACGAACATCGTTACCCATCGACAACGATCGCCAAAGATACCGTGATCGCGATCAGCGGTGTGAACCACCGAGGAAAGCCAAGGTTCCATTTCGATCAAAAGGACCCGCTGCCATTCCTTGCATATCCGCCGGATACTTTTTTAGGGCGTATTAGTAACGTCTGTATTGAACGGGGTAATTTTTTGGGTCGATTGCATTCGGTCTATGAGAATTCCATGTCAGAAGCCCTGAAGTCCGCGTGTCTGGAAGGTCACGGCGTGGCCTTTCTTCCGGCGAAGGCAGCAGAGCGGGAGATCGAAGCAGGGCTACTCAAAAAAATAAGCAAACCCGAGTTTGAGCTGGCGGTTGATATTAAGCTTTATCGATCCATCGAACGGTCCCGCCCGCAATTGGAGCGCTTTTGGAGGCTTGCGCAAAAGAGCGGGTAGTCAAAAGTTGATTAGACAGGCCGCATGCAACTACTGTCAACCAAGGTCCAAAACCGCTCGACAGGAGCTCGACTTTTTTCAATATTCCGAAAGAGTTTGATCGACATCTTTTGCTCTGAATTTGCATCGCTGATTCGCACTAAGTCACCGTCACGAAGTGATTGCTTGACAGTGGCTTCGGGCAACCAAGCGACGCCCAAGCCTTCAATGCAGGCTGCTTTCTGTGCCTCGGCGACAGAGTTTTCCAACCGAGTTTCCAGCTTTTCAAACACCCCTGCGCGTTTGATTGCAATCTCGCTAAGGCGACCCAGAAAGCTCTCATGCGAGTAGGCGAGAAACGGAATCTTACTCTCCTGCGCGAAGCTAAAGATCGCCGTACCATTGGCATCCGCACCTGACACAGCAACCAGCTGGTCCTGCGCGATTCTGATCCACGGGTAGCGGGCGTCATTGGTCATGGTTGGAACCGATGGATGATCGTAGCACAGCATGAAATCAGTGTTTCCAGCGATCAGCGCTTCAACACAATCGGAGAAATTTTCGACCTGAAAGCGCGAGTTGATGGGGCCCATGGATTCAGAGATTCCTTTGAGCCAAGATGGGACAAAGGAGATTGCAAGCGTATGAAGTGCAACAAAATTAAGGACTTCTCCTTCTCGGCGCGAAAGCTGTAGTAGATCCTGACGCGTATCCCGCAGCACTTTGACGGTCTCATAGGCCGTTCTTTTGAAGGCCTCGCCTGCAGGCGTCAGGCTGACGGGGTGAACGCTCCGGTCAAATAAAGGCGCTCCAACCCAATGTTCCAGATTTTTGATCCGTCGTGTGAACGCGGACTGACTGATATTGCGAGCGTCGGCGGCTTTGGCAAAAACGCCAGTCGCGGACAGCGCTAGAAAATCTTCCAGCCAAGCTATTTCCATTCTCGATCTCCTTTATGCCCATAAAAGTGTAGCGGGTAGGAAAGTCGCTACGCGTTGCAATCTTTGCAATGCGCTTGCAAAGATTGCGCTGGTCAATTTTGCGACAAACACCCCAACCTAAGGCTCATAAAGCGCCATCGGCATCGACCGGTGGACATAAATCGAGACGCCAGTCTTAAGCCAACTAGGAGACCCAAATGAAAAAAACCACAGCAGCACTGACCATTGCTTCTTTGCTCGGCTCAACCGTCGCAGCGGTTGCGGAGCAGTGCACAAACGAGACCTGGAACAAGATCCATGACCGCGGCACTATCGTTGTCGGTGTGAAGGCGGACACCAAGCCTTGGGGTTTCCGTGGTGAAAACGGAGACCTTATCGGCATGGAAGCTGATATGGCACAGGAAGTCGCCGACACACTGGGTGTGGAATTGGAACTTGTCGGCGTTCAATCCTCAAACCGCATGCAGTTTCTGGAAGGCGGTCGCATCGATTTGATGATCGCCACAATGTCTGATCGCGCGGACCGTCGCGAGATCGTAGGTGTTGTTGGCCCGAACTATTATTCCTCTGGCACCAACATCATGGCGCCAAAGGAGTTGGGCATCACTGATTGGGCCGAACTTGAAGGCAAACCAGTTTGCGGCAAGCAAGGTGCCTTCTACAACCAAATCCTCGAAGATCGTTATGGCGCGACCATCGTTGCTTTCACCGGCAACGCGGAAGCCAAGCAAGCACTGCGTGATCGCAAATGTATCGCTTGGGTGTACGATGACAGTGTCATCGCAGCCGATCTGGCCTCAGGCAATTTCGATGATTTTGAAATGCCGCTGGTATCTGAAGATGATAATCCCTGGGCTCTGGCGGTTCCGATTGCAGAGCGTGATTGCGTCTTCGGTCGCTTCATGTCTGGCATGCAGTACAACTGGCACCAATCCGGGCGCCTGATTGAACTGGAGGAGAAATGGGGCATCCAAGCCACCGCCTACTTGCAACGCGAAAACGAACGTCTCGCTGACTGGCTCGCTGAATAATACCTCCCTGTAACTCTGGGCCCGACAGCATCCTAATTCAGTTGGGCCCATTTTTTTGGGAGAAAGACCCCATGCTTGACAACTTCGCTGATTTCTTTCAGCAGTTTGCCCAGTTTAATCCTCGATGGAACTTCATTTTCTTCTACGAAGAAAAACAGGCTGCCAAGATCTGGACCGGCCTGAAATACACTGTTTGGCTTTCGATAACTTGCGTGTTCTTCAGTGTGATCATTGGGATTGTTGGGGCTTGGCTGCAGGGCTCGAACCGGCGCATCGCGCGCTCGATCGTTCAGGGCTACATCCAACTGTTCCGTAACACGCCACCCTTTGTGCAGCTGTTGTTCTTTTATTTTGCACTTGGCGCTTTCACTCCGACCTATAGCCCGGATGGATGGCTTGAAGTACCGATTATCTCCAACGTGGGATGGGCGATCATTTCGCTTTCCTTCTTCGCCGGAGCCTTCAACGTCGAGATCTTTCGCGCCGGGATCGAAGCGGTGCCGCATTCCACGCAAGAAGCCTCTGAATCTCTGGGTCTGACACGACTGCAAACGTACCGCTATATAGTGTTGCCTCTGGCGGTCCGAGTGTCGCTTCCAGCGCTGAGTAACAACTTGGTCAACCTGGTGAAAACCACGACACAGGCCTTTGCGATTGCGGTACCGGAACTGCTCTATCAGTGCGTGACAATCTGGAATGACTACCCCTCCGCACAGTACCCGGCAATGCTGCTGATGTTTGTCGTCTATATCGGCATGGTGGGCATCCTCGTCTTTGCCATGACCCGTTGGGAACGCGCTCTGCGCATCCCCGGATATGGCAACTAGGAGATCTCTGATGAAAACTCTCACAAAAAACTCCAGTTTCGCGGTTCTCAAACCCGTCGATACCGCACGCTCTACAACTTATGATCCGATGACACTGTCCCGCTCAATCGGGTCTTTACCAGCATGGTCACCTTTTGCCGCCTTGGCCCTGGCTGCAATTTGGCCCCAGATCGTCTATGCGCAGACTGCAAATGGGGTGGATCCTCTGGGCGCGCTGTGGCGTTGGGCGCCGTTTCTGATCACGCAGGGCTTCCTGTTCAACATCCTCATCTCTTTCCTTTGCCTTGTATTAGGTACGCTTGGTGGTTTGGCGATTGGCCTTGGGCAGATCTCGCATTTCAAACCACTGCGCTGGCTGTGCTGGGCGATCACGCAGCTCTTTCGAAACTCTCCGTGGTTGGTTTTGCTGTTCATCGTGATGTTGGCATTGCCATTTGAGATCACGATTTTTGGAAACTCTTTCTTCTTCCCGGCCTGGATTAAGGCCGTCATTGGCCTGTCGCTGCCAATTGTCGCAAATATCTCAGAGATTGTGCGCGGTGCAGTGGGTTCTGTGCCAACAACACAATGGGAAGCCGCGGAAAGCCTGGCCATGACACGCCGTCAGGTTATGTGGCGGATTATCCTGCCACAGTGTTTCAAGCGCATGATCCCGCCTTGGATGAACTGGTATGCCATTCTGACTATGGCAACGCCGCTGGTCTCGATCCTGGGTGTGGAAGAAGTGGTGAATCTGACCCGTCAGGCCATTGAAGCCGAAGACAACCTGCCAGAATTGCTCGCGCCGTTTTATGGGTTCGTCCTGATCCTATTCTTCGCCTATTGCTACCCGATTGCCCGTCTGACCCTGCGGCTTGAACGTCGTTTCGCGGTTAAACTATAAGGAGGCACACATGACTGCCAATCCAAATTGGACCCCCGACCAGCCCATCGTTTCAATCACAAACGTTCAAAAGTCCTTTGGCGCTCTTCAGGTTTTAAAGGGCATCAGCATGGATATTCAGAAAGGCGAAGTGATTTGTATCATCGGCCCATCTGGTTCTGGAAAATCCACGCTGATCCGTTGCATCAATGCACTAAATGACATCCAGGGCGGCTCTATCACGGTTGAAGGTCAGGAGGTCCATGACCCAGATCTTGATAAGCTGGAGCTGCGCAAGAAAGTTGGTATGGTCTTCCAACAATACAATCTGTTCCCTCATAAGACCGTTTTGCAGAACATCATGATGGCACCGGTACTGGTGTTGAAAGAAAACAAAACAGAGGTCGAAGAACGTGCGCGAGCATTGGTGAAGAAGGTGCGCCTGGAAGGCAAAGAAGACGCCTATCCAGGTGAACTTTCCGGTGGTCAGCAGCAGAGGGTAGCAATCGCTCGTTCACTGGCAATGCGGCCGGACATCATGTTATTTGACGAGGTGACAGCTGCGCTTGATCCGGAAACAGTCAAAGAGGTTCTTGTCACGATCAAAGACCTCGCCGAAGACGGGATGACCTGTATCTTGGTGACCCATGAAATGGGTTTTGCACGTGAAGTAGCTGACCACATCTACTTTACGGACAAGGGCGTAATCGTGGAGCACGGGTCACCAGATACGTTTTTTGACAACGCTAAAGACGAGCGAACTAAGCTGTTCCTCAGTCAAATCCTATAGTAACCACCGCACCAAAAAACTTGCCAAGGGGCGTTTACCCTGCCAGCAGCTGTATGCGCTTTGCGTCGGTAGAGAATGTCATCAACCTGATCCCGGAGTTCCAGATAAGTGTCATGGGCGATAAAGCGGTGTTCAAGGTCAGCCACGATGTGGCTGACCTCCTCACGGGACATATGTGTCATTGCCCGTCCTCCATGCGCCAGTGCGGACGTGAGATCGGCATGGTCTTCTCCGCGTCATCCTCCGCAGAAGTGATCTCCGGCAGCTGACGTGGTGCCACCTCAGCCCTGGCGATCACACCATCAAGAAGGCCTCGTTTTTTCCTGGAAACCGTAGGGGTGATGCCCGCCACGACCTCCAACCCAAGCCAGAGATGCTCCCGATTGCGTTCAACGTCTGCCTTTGTCGGCGCAAGCGCTGAGAGCCCGAGCCGTTGAGAGGCAGCGCGATCCTCCTCCGAGAAGTCTGCGAATGCCTGATCAATGATATCCTGCGTCAGTTCTGCCTCCGCCTCAAAACGGCGGCGCAGATTGCTGCAGGCCTCGGTCCACAGATCCAGCGACAGACCATCAAACCCTTTTGCCAGGGGTCGGGCGACAACCCAGACGCCATCGAGATTGACCTCAATAAGGCCAAGGTCCTGATGATCCAAGCAATGGGAATGGTCATGCAGGTAGCATTCAGTTCCAGTTCCACGCCTAGCATTTCGGCCACGGCGATTGCAGCTTCCGGGTTTCTGTCTCATCTCCACTTCTTGCTGGCCACGATGTACCAGCAGCGCTATCGCCATTCATCAACTCCGCTAGACAGGAGAAAGGCCCCGGAAGAAATCCGAGGCCGTTTTCTCATATCACGAGCCTAAAATGACCTATTGAAACGTTTAGGCCATCTCGCGTGACACGCCACAGAAACCTGCGCAATTGCGCGGGTCAGCCGCATTTGGAATGGCCGCAGCTGCCGCAGGTCATGCAGCCTTCGACCATGCGCATGTCGAACTGGCCGCAGCTGGGGCAGGCCGGGCCACGCGGGGCGTCGTTGATGGCGATCACCTCGGCATGGGGGTCGGTTTTCGGCGCCATACCCTCAGCTTCCAGGAAGCCGGTGGCGACCATGTGGCGTTCGATCACGCCGCCAATGGCCGCGAGGATCGACGGGATGTATTTCCCTTCCATCCAGGCCCCACCACGCGGGTCGAACACGGCTTTCAGTTCTTCGACCACAAAGCTCACCTCGCCACCGCGACGGAACACGGCGGAGATCATCCGGGTCAGGGCCACGGTCCAGGCGAAATGCTCCATGTTCTTCGAGTTGATGAACACTTCGAACGGGCGGCGATGGCCGTTGATCAGAAGGTCGTTGATGGTGATGTAAATCGCGTGTTCGCTGTCGGGCCATTTCACCTTGTAGGTGTGCCCTTCGAGCGATTGCGGACGATCGAGCGGTTCGGACAGGTACACCACATCCGCGCCAGTTTCGATCTCGGGTGCCTTTTCGCTGTCTTCCGACACCGACAGAACCGACCCGGTCACATCGTTCGGGCGATAGGTGGTGCAGCCTTTGCAGCCCAGTTCCCACGCCTGCATATAGACCGACTGGAAGGCATCAAAGCTGATATCTTCCGGGCAGTTGATGGTTTTCGAAATTGAACTGTCGATCCATTTCTGCGCGGCAGCCTGCATTTTCACGTGGTCCGCCGGGGCCAGCGTCTGGGCGTTCACAAAGTAATCGGGCAGCTCCTTGTCGCCAAATTTGTCACGCCACATCTGAACGGCGTAATCGACCACCTCTTCCTCGGTGCGGGTGCCGTCGGGCTGCAGCACCTTGCGGGTGTAAGCATAGGCAAAGACCGGTTCGATCCCCGAGCTGACATTGCCCGCGTAAAGCGAGATGGTGCCGGTGGGGGCGATCGAGGTCAAAAGCGCATTGCGGATACCGTGTTCGCGGATCGCCTCGCGCACGTCGTCGTCCATCTGCAGCATATTGCCGGAGTTCAGATAGGCGTCTGCGTCAAACAGCGGGAACGGGCCTTTTTCCTTCGCCAGATCCACCGACGCCAGGTAGGACGCGCGGGCGATCAGCTTCATCCAGGCTTCGGTCTGGGCGGCGGCCTCGTCCGAGCCGTACCGCAGACCCAGCATCAGCAGCGCATCGGCCAGACCGGTCACACCAAGCCCCACACGGCGCTTGGCCTGGGCTTCCTGACGCTGTGCTTCCAGCGGAAATTTCGACACGTCGACCACATTGTCCATCATGCGGATCGCAGTGCGCACCAGCTTGTCCAGCGCCTTCGGGTCGAGCTTGGCGTTTTTCTCAAACGGGTTTTTCACCAGACGGGCCAGGTTGACCGAGCCGAGCAGGCAAGCGCCATAGGGCGGCAGCGGTTGTTCGCCGCAGGGGTTGGTTGCCGCGATCTGCTCGCAGTAATTCAGGTTGTTCATCTGGTTGATGCGGTCGATGAAAATCACACCCGGTTCGGCGTAATCATAGGTCGCGCGCATGATCTTGTTCCACAGATCGCGGGCCTCGACCGTGTGATAGACCTTGTCGCCAAATTGCAGATCCCAGCTGCCGTCTTCTTTCACGGCCTTCATGAAATCATCGGTCACCAGCACCGACATGTTGAACATGCGCAGGCGGGCGGCATCGGATTTTGCGGTGATGAAATCTTCGATATCCGGGTGGTCGCACCGCATGGTCGCCATCATCGCCCCCCGGCGCGACCCTGCCGACATGATGGTGCGGCACATCGCGTCCCAGACATCCATGAACGAGAGCGGGCCAGAGGCGTCTGCCGCAACGCCCTTCACATCCGCGCCGCGCGGACGAATGGTCGAGAAATCATAACCGATGCCGCCGCCTTGTTGCATGGTCAGCGCGGCCTCTTTCAACATATCGAAAATGCCCGACATGCTGTCCGGGATCGTGCCCATCACAAAACAATTGAAAAGTGTCACCGACCGGCCGGTGCCGGCCCCCGCGGTGATCCGGCCTGCGGGCAGGTATTTGAAATCTTCCAGCGCTTCGAAAAACTCGCCTTCGCGATCAGGCTCGTTTTCCGCCAGCGACCGGGCAATACGGCGCCAGGTGTCTTCGACCGTCTTGTCCTCAGCCTCCCCATCCGCTTTTTTCAGGCGGTATTTCATATCCCAGATTTGTTCGGCGATGGGGGCGGCAAAACGAGTCATTCAGGCTCTCTCTTGTCTAACTTGTGTCTATCTTGTTGATTTCTTTCGGGGAGCCGATTTTTGGCAGCGACTTGCCCCTTCCTGTCAGGGATGTCATTTATAACAAACGGGTGTGGGCTGTCACCAGCCAAAATCAAAAATCAACAACATTTAGTGTGTCGCAGCAGATCTGCCACATATATATGGTAAACCCTATGAGCTATGTGAATCTGCTAAAACTCTGCGTTGGTGCAGAAAAGGTTGAAGACCTCACCGCCTGGCAGGCGATGCGCCGGGGCGAGACCGGTCGCCCCAACCCGATGCATGTGACCCGCATGTGGCCCAAGCGCGAATCCGATTTGTTGAACGGCGGCTCGCTTTACTGGGTCTTTAAGGGGCAGGTCTTGGCGCGGCAAGAGGTCTTGCGGCTGGAAGAGGTGATCGGACAGGACGGGATCCGCCGCTGCGGCATTGTTCTGTCGAACGAGGTGATCCGCACCGAGGCCCAACCGCGCCGCGCCTTTCAGGGCTGGCGCTACCTGAAACCCGAAGACGCCCCGCGTGACCTGCCTAAGATGCGCGAAGGTGATGACGACCTGCCCGCCGATCTGGCCTCGGCTCTGGCTGAAATTGGCATCCGATAATCCGGGGGCGCGGAGTTTTCAGAAACTCCGGGCAATCTCCTTCAAAGGAAATTGGCGCCGCAGGATCAGCCACCCGGTCCTAAGCCAACCGGTCCTGAGCCAACCGGCCCTAGAGATGCGGTCAACAAAGCCTGTGACACCGCCCCGTCTCAAAGCCCGGTGTCTCAAAGCTCGGTGTCTCAAAGCACGGTGTCACAGAATCGTTTCCTTCCCCGGCTAGCCTGCCCCTGCCCGTCTGCTCCAAACCTCTCCGGTCCACCCGTCCGGACAGGCGTTGTGCGGGCCGCGCGCGTGCCCGTCCTTTCCCCATATGCATGCGCCCCTCTCTCGGGGTTTGTCCTGGCCCCGAGAGAGGACCCGTTTCCTTGCGACTGGACACTGGCCGGACACTGGCTGGACACTGGCCCGAAACGCATTAGGATCGCCGCCAACCCTACCCTTCCACTCGGCACGAGGCCCCTTCCATGGCACTGAGCAGCACGATCCGCACCTATTTCAACGGCACCTGGCACGACGGAGATCTTGCGGTGATGAAGGCCGCCGATCATGGCAGCTGGCTGGGCAGCACCGTGTTTGACGGGGCGCGATATGCCCGGGGCGTGACCCCGGATCTGGTGGCCCATTGTGACCGGGTGAACCGGTCGGCGGCGGCGCTGATGCTGACCCCCACCGTGACCACCGACGAAATGGTCGCGATTGTGCGCGAGGGGCTGTCGGCGTTCTCGTCCGATCAGGCCATTTACATTCGCCCCATGTATTGGGGCGTGGACAGCGGCACGCTGGGGATCTTGCCGAAAGAGAACTCAACCGGGTTTGCGATCAGCCTGGAAGAAGTGCCGCTGGCGCCTGATACGGCCAGCACCACGCTGACCACCACGCGGTTCCGCCGCCCGGTGCTGGAAAGCGCGGTGGTGAACGCGAAGGCGGGCTGCCTTTATCCCAACAACGCCCGGATGATTGCCGAGGCCGTCTCCAAGGGCTATGGCAATGCGCTGGTCGCGGATGCGTTGGGCAATGTGGCGGAAAGTGCCTCATCCAACGTCTTTATGGTGCGCGATGGCGAGGTCTTTACCCCGAGCGCCAATGGCACCTTCCTGGCCGGCATCACCCGCGCGCGCCACATGAAGAACCTGCGCGCCGATGGCGTCACCGTGCATGAATGCACCTTGACCTTCGACGATTTCCGCAAGGCCGACGAGGTGTTCCTGACCGGCAATATGCACAAGATCACCCCGGTGACCGAATTTGACGGCACCCAATACGAGATCGGCCCGATCACGACACGCGCACGGGAACTCTACTGGGATTGGGCCCATTCTGACGATGGCCGGGCCAGCTGATCGGCGACGGTCCCCGGCACCCGCCCCATGCCCCACCGCGGGCCCAGGGGAACCGCGCGGGGATCCGCGCGAAAGCATTGGACAGAACCGCGCCCCTCAGGCAGACTGAGCCCGTTTGAAGGCCCGCCCGCCGAGGGCGCGCCGGGTAAGGGACCAATATGCGCAAGTTTCTCGTGATCCTTGATGACAGCCGCGAATGCCTGAACGCCATGCGCTTTGCCGCCATGCGCGCCGCCAAAACCGGTGGGGGGGTCGAGGTGCTCTCGGTCATTCCGCCGGACGAATTCAACCACTGGATCGGCGTGGGCAATATCATGCGCGAAGAGGCCCGCGAACGGATCACGGTGCATTTCGAGGTTTTCGCCAAATGGATGCGTGACCGGCAGGGCGTGGACCCCGAACTGGTGATCCGCGAAGGCGAAGCAGTGCCCGAGATCATGGCGCAGATCCGCGAAGACCCGGAAATCGGCGTGCTGGTGCTGGGCGCAGGATCGGGCAAATCCGGCCCCGGCCCGATCATCACCCAGATGATGCGCGCATCTGCTGAACTGCCCGTGCCAATGACCATCGTGCCCGGCGAAATGTCCAAGGATCGGTTGGAAGAAATCACCTGATCCGACAGCGCAACTGCCGCTAGGAGTTCCATTGATTACGGGCCCTCCCGCGCCTTTGCGACCTGACGGTCGACAGGCTTGGGGGGCCTCGCGCCGCTCGGCCGGTTTCCAATCCGGGGCTTCGCCCCCGAGCCTCCGGCTCTCCCCCAGGATATTTCCAGACCAAAGATGGTGAGCCTGCTTCATCTTTGGTCTGGAAATATCCTGGGGTGAGGACGCAGTCCGAGGGGCAAAGCCCCTGAAACAGGCTCACGACGTGAGCCACCAGCAGCGCGACGAAGCGAAGCGGAGGACGCCCAAACCTTGACAGTTTGCCCCCTCAGGCGCATATCCATTCCAACTCATACGTTCCAGACCGGCCCCTCGCGGCGGGCCGGAACGCTTCCGAAAGGCGCGCCATGTTTATCCAGACCGAATCCACCCCGAACCCTGCCACGCTGAAATTCCTGCCCGGGCAGGACGTTTTGGGCGCGGGCACCGCTGATTTCCCGTCGAAAGACGCCGCCGACGCATCACCGCTTGCGACCCGCATCTTTGCGGTCAATGGTGTGACCGGCGTCTTTTTCGGCGCGGATTTCGTCACCGTGACCAAGGCGGATGAGGTGGAGTGGGATCATGTGAAACCCGCCATCCTTGGCGCGATCATGGAACATTTCCAATCCGGCGCGCCGGTGATGGCTGCGGATGGGCAAGCCGCGTCGGGCCATGCCGAACATACCGGCGAAGACAGCGAGATTGTTGAGCAGATCAAAGAGCTGCTGGACACCCGCGTGCGTCCCGCCGTGGCCCAGGATGGCGGCGATATCACCTTTCACGGCTTTGATCGCGGCATTGTTTACCTGCACATGCAGGGCGCCTGCGCGGGTTGCCCGTCCTCGACCCTGACCCTGAAAATGGGCATCGAGAACCTGCTGAAACACTACATCCCGGAAGTGGTCGAGGTGCGCCCCGTTGCGGCCTGACCCCACCATTCTGGCATTTGACACATCGGCCGCGCATTGCGTGGCCGCTTTGCTGCGCGGGGGGCAGATTGTTGCCCAGCGCCACGAGGACATGGCGAAGGGGCAGGCGGAACGGCTGTTGCCGCTGCTGGAAGAGGTGCTCGCAGATGGGGATGCCGCATGGTCCGACCTGGACGCGATTGGTGTCGGCGTGGGCCCCGGCAATTTCACCGGCATTCGCATCTCGGTTTCTGCGGCGCGCGGCCTGGCGCTGTCGCTGGGCAAACCCGCCATTGGCATTTCCCGGCTTGAGGCGCAGGCCTATGGGTTGGTCCGCCCAATCTGGTCCTTGGTGGATGCGCGCCGCGATCATGTTTACGCGCAGAAGCTGGGGGTAAGTGACGTCCCCTCCTTATTGTCCAGCGAAGAAGCTGCAACTTTGGCCGGAGATATGATTGGGCCAGATGCAGACCCACAGATTGCCCCGGCCATTGCACAGTTGGCGGCGGTGCGACTGATCAAGGGCAACGACATCCCCCGCCCGGCCCCATTGTACATCCGCGCGGCCGACGCCGCCCCGCCACGGGATCCGGCCCCTGTGATTCTGGATTGACCATGGTCGACCCGGCTGATCTATCCCGCATCCACACCGCCAGTTTCGCGCAGGCGCGCGGTTGGTCAGCGGCGGAGTTTGCTGCTCTTCTCTCCTCGCCCTTCACCTTTGTCGAAGCCTGCGATGACGGTTTCGCATTGGGACGCGAAATTGCCGGGGAAAGCGAGCTGTTGACCATTGCGGTCCTGCCAGGGGCGCGCGGCCGGGGGTTGGGCCGGTCCCTTTTGCAACGCTTTGAACAGGCCAGCGCCGCCCGTGGGGCAGAGCTTTTGTTTCTGGAGGTCGCCGCAGACAACCTGCCGGCGCGCGCGCTCTATCAACGGGCGGAATGGATCGAATCCGGCCAGCGGGTCGGTTATTACACCCGGGCGGATGGGTCCAAACAGGATGCAATCGTGATGCAAAAACAGGTGACCTTGGGTTAACCGCTATGAAAAACGGGCAGAATTGGCCTTTGTTGACAACTTAATATTGACCCTCCCCTTGCCCTCTGAGCAAAATCCCGGATGATCTTTCGCGAGCGATAACATCGCCGCAAATTGGGAATCACACCAGATGGTCAAAATTTCGACCATCCCATCCCAGACAACAAAAACGGGAGAACCACATGACCCTGATGAAGTCCCTTCTTGGCGCTGCTGCCGCAGTTGCCGTGACCGCCGGCGCCGCTTTGGCCGATCCGGCTGTCATCTTCGACCTGGGCGGTAAATTCGACAAATCCTTCAACGAAGCGGCCTTCCGCGGTGCGCAACGCTGGGCGGATGAAACCGGCGGAAAATACCTGGAAATCGAACTGCAGTCCGAAGCCCAGCGCGAACAGGCCCTGCGCCGTTTCGCCGAAGCTGGCGCCAGCCCGATTGTGACCACCGGCTTTGCCATGGCCGATCCGGTCGCCAATGTGGCCGCTGACTATCCGGACACCAAATTCGTCAACATCGATGGGTTCATGCCGGAAATCCCCGCCAATGTGCAGATGATTGCCTTTGAAGAACATCAGGGCGGCTACCTGGTTGGCATCCTGGCCGCCAAAGCCTCGAAATCCGGCACGGTTGGCTTTATCGGCGGCATGGACGTTCCGCTGATCCGCCACTTTGCCTGTGGTTACGCCCAGGGCGCGCTGGCCACCAACCCGGATATCAAGATCGTGGCCAACATGACCGGCAACACCCCCACCGCCTGGAATGACCCGGTGCGTGGTGGCGAGCTGACCAAGGCGCAGATCGCCCAGGGGGCTGACGTGATCTATGCCGCTGCAGGTGGCACCGGCATTGGTGTGCTGCAGGCCGCTGCCGACGCGGATGGCGTTCTGTCAATCGGTGTGGACAGCAACCAGAACCATCTGCATCCGGGCAAGGTTCTGACCTCGATGCTGAAACGTGTGGACGTGGCCGTTTATGAAGCCATGAAAGCAGGTGACGCGCTGGAAACCGGCACGCAGGTGCGTCTGGGTCTGGCCGAGGATGGTGTTGGCTATGCCATGGATGAAAACAATGCCGAGCTGGTTTCGGAAGAGATGAAAATGGCGGCCGAAGAGGCCAAAGCCAAGATCATCGCCGGCGACATCGAGGTGGTGGCCTATTACACCAACGATAGCTGCCCGGTGCTTGATTTCTGATCATGACCGAACAGGCATACGAACCGGGGCAGCAGGCAACTGCTGCTCCCTCAGGTTCCCCGGCCATTGAGCTCCGTGGTATATCCAAGGCGTTCGGACCGGTGCAGGCGAACAAGGACATCTCGATTTCCGTGCAGCCGGGTACGATCCATGGGATCATCGGCGAAAACGGCGCGGGCAAATCGACCCTGATGTCCATCCTTTACGGGTTTTACAAGGCCGACGAAGGGCAGATATTCATCAACGGGGTTGAGACCCAGATCCCCGACAGCCAGGCCGCCATCCGGGCGGGCATTGGCATGGTGTTTCAGCATTTCAAACTGGTCGAGAACTTTTCGGTTCTGGAAAACGTGATCCTTGGGGTCGAGGAAGGCGCGCTGTTGCGCCCGTCCCTGGCCAAGGCGCGCCGCGAGTTGAAGGCGCTGGCCGAGGAATATGAGCTGCGAGTGGATCCCGATGCGCTGATCGAAGATCTGGGCGTGGGCAAACAGCAACGGGTCGAGATCCTGAAAGCGCTGTATCGTCAGGCCGATATCCTGATCCTGGATGAACCGACCGGGGTGCTGACGCCTGCCGAGGCGGATCACCTGTTTCGCATTCTTGACGGGCTGCGCGCGCAGGGCAAGACGATCATCCTGATCACCCACAAGCTGCGCGAAATCATGGAATATACCGACACCGTGTCGGTGATGCGGCGCGGGCAGATGACCGACACGGTCAAGACCAAGGATACCTCGCCCGAGCAATTGGCCGAGATGATGGTGGGCCGCAAGGTCCTGTTATCCGTAGACAAAGTCCCCGCAAGCCCGGGTGAGCCTATCCTTGAAATCGAAAACCTGCGCGTCGTTGACGAGCAGGGGGTCGAGCGGGTGAAGGGCATTGACCTGACGATCCGCGCGGGCGAGATCCTTGGCATTGCGGGCGTGTCCGGCAATGGCCAATCCGAGCTGATGGAAGTGTTGGGGGGCTATGCGCCCGCCACCGGATCGGTGCGCCTGAATGGGCAGGAGTTGGACCTGACCGGCAAGAAATCCGATGCGCGGTCGCGCCGCGCGCGCGGCATTGCCCATGTGCCCGAAGACCGGCAGGCGCGCGGTCTGATCATGGAATTTCCCGCCTGGCAGAACATGGTGTTCGGCTATCACGACGATCCCGAGATCCAGAAAAACGCGCTGTTGATGGACAACGCCAAGATGGTCGAGATCACGCAGGACAAGATGGACCGGTTCGACGTGCGCCCGCCGCACCCAAACCTCGCCGCCAAAAGCTTTTCCGGCGGCAACCAGCAAAAGATCATCGTCGCGCGAGAGATCGAGCGCAATCCCGATCTGCTGATCGTGGGCCAGCCCACGCGCGGCGTGGATATTGGGGCGATCGAGTTCATTCACAAGCAGATCGTCGCACTGCGCGATCAGGGCAAGGCGATCTTGCTGGTGTCGGTGGAGCTTGAGGAAATCCTGTCGCTGTCTGACCGCATTGCCGTGATGTTTGACGGTCATATCATGGGGGAAGGCCCCGCCCAGACCGCGACCGAAACAGGTCTTGGATGTCTAATGGCGGGGTTGGGTGGTAAGGATACCCGTGCAATGACCGGCTGGACCATCACCAAATACGCTGAGGCTGAGGACTAGGACATGGAAAAAATGCCAAAATGGGCAGACGTGGCCCTGATCCCGATCCTTAACCTGACGCTGGCCTTCGCGATCTCGATGGCGGTGATCGCCGCGATCGGGCAGGACCCGTTTGAAGCGGTCAAACTGATGGTCACCGGTGCGCTGGGGTCGAGCTATGGCTGGGGTTATACGCTTTATTACGCGACCAATTTCATCTTCACGGGCCTCGCTGTATCGATTGCCTTCAAAGCCGCGCTGTTCAACATTGGCGGCGAGGGGCAAGCGGCCCTTGGCGGGTTGGGCGTGGCGCTGGTGTGCCTTTACATCCCCTTCCCACATTGGTCGGTCGCGATCCTGTTTGCCATGTTGGGCGGGGCCTTGTTCGGCGCGCTTTGGGCGGCGATCCCGGCCTATCTGCAAGCCAAACGCGGCAGCCATGTGGTGATCACGACGATCATGTTCAACTTCATCGCGGCCTCGCTTTTGAACTATGTTCTGGTGAACATGCTGCGCCCGAAAGGCGCAATGGACCCGGCCTCGGCCCGGTTTCCCGAAAGCACCCACCTGCCCACCTTTCACGACCTTCTGTCACCCTTGGGCATCGCCTTTTCCAAATCCGCCCCGGTGAACGTGTCGTTCATCGTGGCGCTCGTGGCCTGTGTCGTCGTTTATCTTCTGTTGTTCCGCTCGCGGCTGGGGTTTGAAATCCGGTCCTTTGGCGAAAGCGCCAGCGCATCTGTCTACGCGGGCATTTCGCCGGTGAAAATCACCATGATCGCCATGCTTCTGTCCGGTGGTCTGGCCGGTATGATGTCGATCAACAACACGATGGGCGAAAGCGAACGGCTGATCCTGAACTCGGTCGAAGGGGCCGGGTTCATCGGCATTGCCGTGGCCTTGATGGGGCGCAACCACCCGTTTGGGGTGTTCCTTGCCGCCCTGTTGTTTGGGTTCCTTTATCAGGGGGGCGGCGAGCTGGCGCTTTGGATGTCGATCCCGCGCGAGCTGGTTCTGGTCATTCAGGGTCTGGTGATCCTGTTCACCGGGGCGCTTGATAATATGATCCGTATGCCGGTGGAACGCGCCTTTATCCGCGCCGCCAAACGGGCCGAGGCGCGCAGCGCCGCCACGCAGAAGGGGGCATAAGTCATGGATTTTCTGACCATCATCCAAATCCTCGACAGCGCCCTGCGCATGGCAACGCCGCTTTTGCTGGCTTGTCTGGCCGGTCTCATCTCGGAACGCTCTGGTGTGTTCGACATCGGGCTGGAGGGCAAGATCCTGGTCTCGGCCTTCTTCTCGGCGGCGATCGCCTCGATGACCGGGTCGGTCTGGCTGGGGCTGCTGGCCGGGGTGTCCGTGTCGGTGGTGTTCTCGCTGGTCCACGGGCTGGCGTCGATCACCTTTCGCGGCAATCAGTTGATCTCTGGCGTGGCGCTGAACTTCCTTGCCTCGGGGCTGACGGTTCTGATCGGTGAAACCTGGTTTGGCCTGGGCGGGCGCACGCCGACCCTGGAAGGGGGCGAGCGGTTCAGCCCGATCACCCTGCCCTTTGCCGATGCGCTGTCGGACGTGCCCATTCTTGGCCCGATCTATTCCGACCTTCTGTCGGGGCATACATTGCTGGTTTACGTGGCGCTGCTTCTGGTGCCGACGGTCTGGTATGGGCTTTACCGCACCCGTTTTGGCCTGCGCCTGCGCGCGGTGGGGGAAAACCCGGCGGCTGTGGATACAGCAGGGATTTCGGTCATTCGCCTGCGCTATACCGCGATGGTGATTGCGGGCATCCTGTGCGGATTGGCCGGGATCTATCTGGCAACAGGTCTGAGCTCGGGTTTTGGCAAGGAAATGAGCGCCGGGCGCGGCTTTATTGCCCTCGCCGCCCTGATCTTTGCCAAGTGGAAACCGGTGCCCGCGCTGGGGGCGACACTGCTTTTTGGTCTGCTTCAGGCCATCGCGATCCGCTATCCCAAGATCGAGTTGGGGCCGATCACCCTGCCCTCACAATTCATGGAAGCCCTGCCTTACATCCTGACCGTGATCATCCTGGCGGGCTTCATCGGCAAGGCCATTCCGCCCAAAGCCGGGGGCGAGCCGTATGTCAAAGAACGCTGAGGCGATTGCAGAGATGGTTCGGGGCCTTGCGGGCCCTGAACCGGTTGAGGTTGGGCTGGTGCTTGGATCCGGGTTGGGCCATCTGGCGGATGCGGTGGAGGGCGTGGCGATCCCCTATGCTGACCTGCCCGGATTTCCCCATGCAGGTGTCTCGGGCCACAACCCGAACCTTGTGGTGGGCAATCTTGGCGGTACCCGTGTGGCCGTCTTCGGCGGGCGCGCCCATTACTATGAAAGCGGCAAGTCGGATGTGATGCGCCTGCCGCTGGAGGTGCTGAAGGCACTGGGCGCCGACCGTCTGATCGTGACAAATGCCGCCGGGTCCATGCGACAGGACATTCCGCCGGGCGACCTGATGCTGATCGAGGATCACATCAATTTCTCAGGTCTCAACCCGCTGATCGGCGAGCCGTCGGATGCGCGGTTTGTGCCGATGGGCGGGGCGTATGATGCCGATATGCTCGCCGATTTTGCACGGATCGCCGAGGCAGAGGGCATCGCGCTAAAACCCGGTGTCTATGCCTGGTATTCGGGGCCGTCGTTTGAAACCCCGGCCGAGATCCGCGCCATTCGCACCCTTGGGGCCGATGCGGTGGGCATGTCGACGGTGCCCGAAGTGATTCTCGCCCGGTTCCTTGGACTGCGCGCGCTGGGAATATCCACCATAACCAATATGGCGCAGGGCCTGTCGGACGAGGCGATCAGCCACGAACATACCAAGGCCATGGCACCACTTGGCGCAAAAAAGCTGGAAAAACTGGTCCGGCGGTATTTAACCCGTGACGAGGAGCATGAATTTGCGCAATAAACCCAATTAACGCGCTTTTTCAACACTCTCGGTCTGCTGATGCAAATCTATCTTCCGATCGCCGAGGTTTCGGTGAATGCCTTTCTGCTTTTGGGTCTTGGCGGGATCGTCGGGATCCTGTCCGGCATGTTCGGCGTGGGTGGTGGATTTCTGATGACACCGCTTCTGTTTTTCATCGGCATTCCGCCCGCAGTGGCCGTGGCGACCGAGGCAAATCAGATCGTGGCCTCGTCCTTTTCCGGGGTGCTCGCGCATTTCAAACGAAAGACCGTTGATCTGAGGATGGGCCTCGTGCTGCTTGTGGGCGGCCTGATTGGAGCCGCCCTTGGGGTGCAATTGTTCAACGCATTGAAAGCCATCGGGCAGGTCGATCTGCTGGTGAAACTGTCCTACGTGCTGTTTCTGGGCATCATTGGCGGGTTGATGTTTCTGGAAAGCCTGAACGCGATTCTGAAGACACGCGGCGGCAAGGTGGTCACCACGCGGCGCAAGCATTATTGGGTGCACAACCTGCCCTTCAAGATGAAGTTCCGCACCTCGGGGCTGTATATATCGGTCATCCCACCGATCCTTGTGGGGGTCTTGGTGGGCATTCTGGCGGCGATCATGGGTGTTGGCGGCGGGTTCATCATGGTGCCCGCAATGATTTACCTGTTGGGCATGCCGACCAAAGTGGTTGTGGGCACGTCGCTGTTTCAGATTATCTTCGTGACCGCCTTTACCACGCTGCTGCACGCCACCACGAACTATACGGTCGATATGGCGCTGGCGGTTCTTCTGTTGATTGGCGGCGTCATTGGCGCACAGATCGGCGCACGGATTGGCGTAAAGCTGAAGGCCGAACAATTGCGCATCCTGCTCGCGGTGATGGTGCTTGCGGTCTGCGGAAAGCTGGCGCTGGACCTGCTGATCCAACCTGCGGAACTGTTTGAAATCGGGGCGGGGGCGGGCCATTGATGCGTTTCCTGACCGCCCTCTTCGCCCTGATCCTCTGCGTCACACCGGCACTGGCCAAAGAAGAGGTCGTGGCTGGCCTGAGCCAGAACATGGTTTCGATCAACGCAACCTTTGTGGGCTCAGAGATCCTGATTTTCGGCGCGGTGAAACGCGAAAGCCCCGCCCCGACAGATGAACCGCTTGAGGTGGTTGTCGTGGTGGAAGGCCCCAACAAACCGGTCACCGTGCGCAAAAAAGACAAGCGGTTCGGCATCTGGGTCAACACCGAAAAGCTGGATATCGCCTCGGCCCCCAGCTTTTATGCGGTGTCCACCTCCTCCACGCTGGACAAGTCGATCAGCACCCTGGACGACCTGCGCCACCTGGTGTCGGTCAGCCGCGCGATCCAGATCAGCAACAGCCCATTTACGATTGAGGATCCGACCGAGTTCACCCGCGCGCTGATCCGTATCCATGAACGCGATGGCACCTATCGGCTGCTTGAAAACAACGTGACCTTACGCCAGGACACCCTTTTTGACACGCGGATCGCACTGCCGTCAAACCTGACGGAAGGCGATTATCGCACCCGAATCCTGTTGACGCGTGGTGGGTATGTGGCGGCGAGTTACGAGACGGTGATTTCTGTGCAGAAAGTGGGGTTGGAGCGCTGGCTTTATAATCTCGCCCACAATCAACCGCTGATTTACGGCCTGCTGTCGCTGTTCATCGCGATCGCCGCCGGTTGGGGCGCCTCATCGATTTTCCGTTTTATCCAGCGCGGTTAAGACTTGCCGAAATCAAAGGTGCGTTCGGCGCCCCTTCCCCCGCCCCACTGGATCACAAAACCAGAAAACTAGTTTTCTAGTTTTCTAGTTTTCTAGTTTTCTAGTTTTCTAGTTTTCTAGTTTTCTAGTTTTCTAGTTTTCTAGTTTTCTAGTTTTCTAGTTTTCTAGTTTTCTTCGAAATGCGGGCCAAGCCACCGGCTGTCAACAAGGTTTCCGTGGGCTGGGGTCATCCGCGGCCGATATAGGGCATCTTTGTTGCGATCACCGTCATGAAATGAACATTCGCCTCGGGTGGTAAATTGGCCATATGCCAGACCGACGATGCCACGTCTTCCACCGCCATGGTGGGCGGCGGCACGTCCCCTCTCGCCACAGCTTCGTCAACGATCCCCTGCAACAGGTCAGTCCGCGCATTGCCAATGTCGATCTGCCCACAGGCAATATCAAAGGGGCGTCCATCGAGGCTGAGCTGCCGGGTCAACCCCGTGATCCCATGTTTCGTCACCGTATAGGTCACCGCGCCTTCACGCGGCACATGGGCCGAAATCGATCCGTTGTTGATAATGCGCCCGCCTTGCGGATCCTGCCGCCGCATTTGCGCAAAAGCGGCCCGCGCGCAAAGAAACATACCGGTCAGGTTTACACTCACCGCCTGCTGCCACTCCTCCACCGATACCTCATCAATCGGGGCGGCTGGCGTGAATATCCCCGCGTTGTTAAAGAGCACATCCAGCCGCCCGGCCTGATCCGCAAAATGATCAAAGGCTTTCTGCACGCTTGTGGGATCAGACACATCTGCGGGCAGAAGCACGGCAGTGTCATGGCCTTCCGCAATGTCCTGCAGAACCTCTTCACGGCGCGCCAAAAGCCCAACCTGCCAGCCATGGTCCAGAAAATATGTGGCCACCGCCCGGCCAATCCCGGCACTGGCCCCGGTGATCAGAATGCTAGGCATCATCGCCCCCTTCGGACTGCAATTGCAGCGGCGCGACCGGGACGCGCAGGTCATCCACGCGCAACCCATCCGTCGGCCGCGCCATCGCATAGCGCGTGACCCAATGCAGCCGTTGTTCAGCACGCGTAATCGCCACATAGGCCAGCCGCTTCCACAAGGGGATGCCGGCCTCTGACCGGCCCATCTGGGCCGCCGCATAGAGGTCGGGCGCAAAGACCTGCACGTCGGGCCATTGACTGCCCTGGGCCTTGTGGATCGTCACCGCCGCCCCGTGCAAAAACGCCGCCCCCATGCGCGCGGCATAGGGAATGAACGGCTCTTCCTCATCCGGCAATTCGATCTTAACAATCGAGGCCGCCGACACCTGAGGGTCCTCTGCCCCAATCACATGCAGCCGTGAAAAGCCCGGCTTCTTGCCCGGCCCCAGATAGACACATTGCGCACCTTTGATCAGACCGCGCGCCTCTAGGTCGATGCGTTTCTTGCGATGTTTCAGCGGCAGTTCGATCCCGTCACAGATCAAGGGCTCGCCGGGCAAAAGCTCCTCCGCCGGGGCACCAAAAGCCCCGCGAAACGCGGAGATCAATCGCACCCGCGTCTTGTTGCGCCAGACCAACACCGGCGAGCGCGCCATCAGGTCGGCATTCACACGCGGTGCCAGTTGCACCCGCTCATCGCGCGCCGCGGCCTCTTCGATCATCCGCTCAAACGCGTCAAACCCCAGCCCGTCGTCCGACAGCGCATGGGCCAGATCCAGGATCGGGTTGTCCTTGGTCTGCCGATGTACCCGACTGAGTTCCAGCTTCCGTGGCGCGCCCAGCTTGTCAAACACCATCGTGCCCGATTGCCCCACCGGGGCCAGCTGCGCGGGGTCACCAAACAGGATCAGCGTTGGGAAAATCTCGCGCAGATCATCAAACTGCTTGTCATCGAGCATCGAACTTTCGTCGATAAACCCGATATCCAGCGGATCATCGCGCCGCTTCCAGCCGGTGATGAAATCCGACCCGCGCAAGCCCGCCGCCGCCAGCGCCCCCGGAATGGATTTGTTGGTCTGGAAAAACGCATAGGCCCGATCCAGCGCCTCATCCGTCAACCCTTCGATCTCGGGACGTTCACCAGTATCCGCCAGCCATTCCGCGATCTTTTCATATTCCGGGTCATAGACCGGGGTGTACAGAATCCGGTGAATGGTGGTCGCCGGCACCCCGCGCATCCGCAACACAGACGCCGCCTTGTTGGTGGGGGCAAGAATGGCCAACGTGCGCCGATCCTTCTTTTTCTTGCCCTCGTAATCGCCCGAGACAATCTCGACCCCAGCCGCCTCCAACGCTTTATATAGCTCGGCCAGCAGCATCGTTTTGCCGGACCCGGCCTTGCCCATCACCGCAAACACCTGCGCCTTGCCATCCGCCATCGGGGTCAACAGCGCATCATCCAGGTTCACCCCCGCCCCGCGCAGCATATCCGCCACGCGATCATGGGCCTCGGCCTGGTCTTCAGAAAAGGTGATGGGGGGCTGGCTCGTCATGTCGCGACCCTACCCCGCCCGCCGGGCCACTGAAAGCCCGAAACGTCGCCCCGCTGCGAATGAAACCACACCACGATGGCCGCGCTTTTCCGGGACACAAGATGCCTCTGGCAGGGATATTTGGGACCAAAGATGAAAGGGCGCGCAAAGGCCAACTGCCATCTTTGGTCTTGAAATATCCCGGGGTGAGCGCATTGCGCGAGGGGCAGCGCCCCTTACGCGGTTTCGGCCATCGCGCCGCCAAGGTCCGTGGCGGGTTTGCCCGACAGCGAATACCGCAGCCAGCCCCGGCTCATCTCGCGGGTCACGCCAACACGTTTCAGGGTCGGTTCAAACGCGTTTTCATCCATCGACCAGAGCCCCACGCCGATTGCGTCGCGCCCTTCACCATCCATCCCGATCACCTCGGGCTGCAGCCCCATCAGGCGATAAATCCGTTGCATCCGTGGATCAAACACCCCCACGTAATGCTTCAGCTTGAAGGCCAACATCAGCTCGCCCGCGCCCAGCGCCAGCGCGGCTGATGCGCGCTTGTCCGCTTTTGGTGACAGGCAGAACCGGGTGCATTCCCAAATCAGCGGGCTTTCGATGGTCACCCCGCCGGTGAGGTGGCTGAAATGCTCATTCACCATGGTGCGCCCCACGGTGGGCATGAACCGCATCGATCCACCATGGCAGCCATCGGCCATTTCCCAGATCACGTAAAGCGGGTTCAGGTCGTCATATTGGTCGCGCTCTTCCCCGGCCTCGTTGACCGTCACGTCCCACCCAAGACGTTTCGAAAATTGTTCGGCCCGGTCGCGAAACATCGTATCGCGCAGCAGGGGAAAGCGGGAAAGGTCGTTTGCATAGAGATAGCGCAGCATCTTGGGGCTCCTGTGTCCGATCAGCTGAGGACACATTGCCGCCACAAGCGTTAACACCCGCCAGCCCAGCGCGCGCTGGGTTCACATTGCGGTAAGGTTCAGACGATGATGACCCCGGTCGACAGGGCCCGGGCGACCGCGTGGGTTGTGTTGAGCGCGCCCAGTTTATGGCGCGCGCTTTCGATATACACCCGCAGCGTATGTTCCGAGATCTTCATCTCGGCCGCCGCCTGCGCCCGGTTCATGCCCTTGGCCAGACAAGACATGGCGCCCAGTTCGCGGGGGGACAACATCGGAGTGGTGGCAGCGTCCCCCCACTGTTCGAACTCAAGGGCCTTCTTGTTCAACTCATGCGCCACGATCATCAGATCGCGGGCGTTTTCGTCGATGAAATCTGCCCAATCTGTGTCTTCCGCCGAACTGTTCACCGTGAACAGCGCAAACTGCCCGGATGGCCCGCGGATCGGGATCGTATACCCCTGGTTGCCCAACCCGTGATCCAGCGCGTCCTGCAGCATCGCGCGGGCGGGTTTGGACGACCAGTCGAGCTCTTTCCAGATCACCGGAGTAAAGCGCTGAAAACAGCCGAAAATAACCGGGTCCATCCGCAGGTAGTCTTTTTCCAGATAGCGGTCGACCCATTCCGGGGAATAGGTTCCCGCCCCAAAGCGTTCCCCGATTGAATTCACCCAGTGATAGACCACATGCAAGACCTTGTAGTGGTCGCGCAAGGCTTCGGTCGCGGCCTGCAGCCCTTCAAGCGTGGTCGCGTTTTGAATGTTCGTGAGCTGCTGCTCCAGGCTGTCTTTCATAGGACTGCATCATCTCCGCTTTCCGATCAGCGGCGCTCGCAATCTCTGTCAAGGCAACCAGTCGGGCGTCATCCAACGCTTCGGCGGTTACAGTCAGGTCGTTTCTGCGGGCATACGCCATCAGGTCGGTAAGAACATCAATGATCCAATCATTCGACATGTAAAGCCCCGTTTTAAGTTCCATCTGAACACAACCCTAGCATGAGAAACAAAAACCGTTAATTCACTGGTTCTTACTCCCCCAAAATAGCGAGGAAGAAATTTTTAAGCTTTTGTTTTTTCTGATCCCCATTGTGCGGATTGGCACAAATTCGCTGTGGAAGGTGATTCGTTTTGCGCGAACATCCTGCAGTGATTCGCCCTAAAAGAGTGCAAACGACATGAAAAAAACCCCGTGCTTTCACACGGGGGGAGCCAGGATTGGTTTGTGGTCTGGTTGGCGCGATCAGTCGCGAGCTTCCAGAGCGTCTTCCAGCGTCCGCAGGCCGGTTTTCGGTGCCTGAACCAGCACGGCCATGTTGCCCGGCTTGTGTTCGTTGCGGTACATCTTCAGGTGGGCCGCGGGGATTTCATCCCACGGGAACACTTCCGACATATAGGGATCGATCCGGCGTTCGATCATCAGCTGGTTGGCCGCTGCCGCCTGTTTCAGGTGGGCAAAGTGCGACCCTTGCAGGCGCTTCTGATGCATCCAGGTGTAGCGCACGTCGAAGGTACAGTTGAACCCGGTGGTGCCAGCGCAGATCACGACCATGCCGCCTTTTTTGCAGACCAGGTTCGACACCGGGAAGGTGCTTTCGCCCGGGTGTTCAAACACGATGTCCACGTTGTTGCCTTTGCCGGTGATGTCCCAGATCGCCTTGCCGAACCGGCGGGCTTCTTTGAACCATTCATTGTATTCCGGCGTGTTCACGGTGGGCAGTTGCCCCCAGCAGCTGAAATCCTTGCGGTTGATCACGCCCTTGGCGCCCAGACCCATCACAAACTCGCGCTTGTCTTCGTCCGAGATCACACCGATGGCGTTCCCGCCGGCGGCGTTGATCAGCTGGATCGCATAGGACCCCAGACCGCCCGAAGCGCCCCAGACCAGCACGTTCTGGCCGGGCTTAAGCTCATGCGGGTGGTGACCAAACAGCATCCGGTACGCGGTGGCCAGCGTCAGCGTGTAACAGGCGCTTTCTTCCCAGGTCAGGTGCTTGGGACGGCGCAACAGCTGTTGGGCCTGCACGCGGGTGAACTGGGCAAACGACCCATCGGGGGTTTCATAGCCCCAGATCCGCTGGCTGGGCGAGAACATCGGGTCGCCGCCGTTGCATTCCTCGTCATCGCCATCATCCTGGTTACAGTGAATGACAACCTCGTCGCCCACTTTCCAGCTTTTCACCTTGTCACCCACGGCCCAAACGATGCCCGACGCATCAGAACCGGCAACATGGTAATCTTGTTTATGCACGTCAAACATGCTGACCGGCACACCAAGACCCGCCCAGATGCCGTTGTAGTTCACACCGGCGGCCATCACCAGAACCAGCACCTCGTGGCTGTCCAGTACGGGGGTGTCCACCACCTCGACCTGCATCGCCTTATCCGGTTCACCCTGACGTTCGCGGCGGATCGCCCAGGCGTACATCTGTTTCGGCACGTGGCCCATCGGGGGCATTTCACCGATCTCATAGAGATCTTTTTTCGGTGCATCGTATTCCGCGATGCCGGTTTGCGTGTCCAAAGCCATGTCGGCCTCCTGTCAACTACAAGCAGTGATTCCTTTTGCCGCAATGCAGAAAAGCGGCTGCATTTGCAGCATTACGCATCACTCAGCAACATTGCAACCACATTCCGCCATAATTTGTAACTTTATGTCGCGCGTGACGCAAAGGTAAAGTTTTTCCCCGTAGATGGGGAAAAGCCACCATATTCGTAGACCCGCCCTAAAGCTGCGCGGCATCCGCCACGTCCGCAGGCGACAGGTCGGATATATGCACCGGTGTCATCGCGTCAGACAGATGCGCAATCGAGTTTGCATAAAAGGCAAGGATAACACGATCGGGTGCGTTGACACGATAGCGCCCCTGATCCTCGACAATCAGCCCGCGCATCATCAACAGGCGCAGCCCCACCTCTACCGCGTAATCCAGATCATTGCGCGGCATATGAATATGTGCCCCGCGCCGTTCCATATCCACGGCGAGCGTTTGAAACCGGTCGGTGATCTCGTCGCGGGTGTGGCTGTCTTTTTCCAGCATCACCGCAGCCACCAAAGGCACAGGCAGCACCGGAACCACATCCCGGATCCGATCCATCAATTCGCGTGCAATTCGTTCAGGCACCTTCTGGTCATTCTGATGCACGAAATCCTTCAGCGACAGCGGCGCGCCAAATGATACGCTGGCATAGCCAAACCTGTGAAACCGCCCGGTGATCCGCTGCCACAGATGCGTGCCCACGTGACGCGCAACATATTTGAACCGCAACCCGAACTTGCGCGCCCCCTTGATATTGGCGGCCACCAACACCCGGTCCTCCAGAACCCGGTCATAATTCATCGCCACCGGCAAAAACACCACATCCCGGCTGGTCTCGGAATCAAACCCGTCAATGATATAACTGAGCAGACCCATCTTGGGCGGTCCCACCTCGCCGGTCAGGCTCAGCCCGCCCTCGGGAAACATCGCCTGGGTCACGCCGCCATCGGTGGCCATACGCACATAGCGCGACAACACTTTACGATAGAGCGCATTGCGGCTTTTGCGCCGGATGAAATAGGCCCCCATCGACCGGATCAACGCGCGCAACGGCCAGACCCGCGCCCATTCCCCCACCGCATATGACAGGTGCGAGCGTTCCGCCGCCAGCCAGGTCACCAACACGTAATCCATGTTCGACCGATGATTCATCACGAAAACCACGGTGGCATCCGGGCTGACCTCTTTCAGCCGGGCCTCATCAAAGGCGCCAAGGCGGACCCGGTAAAAGGCGCGCGACAGGAGTTTCGCCAACCGGATGCCAAAGCCGAAATAAGCGGTGGCGGAAAACCGCGGCACAATCTCGCGCGCGTACCCGCGCGCCTTCTCAAATGCCACCTGTTCGGGAATGCCTTCCTCTGCCGCATGTTCGGCAATCGCGCGGGCGACCTCCGGATCATAGGACAAGCGCTGCACCATGTCATAGCGGCGCGCCAGTTTGAACGGCTCGATCGGCCGCTCCAACCGTTCATTCAACCGCGCCACCGCGCGTTCCAGCCGCTTGCGGAAAAACCAGCGCACCGAGGGAAACAGGAAATGCGACGCAAAGGTCACCGCGGCAAAGCCGAGGATCAGCACAAGGGCCCAAAGTGGAAGCTCAACCGTCTGCGTCATCCAAAAATCCTTCACAGGATTCTGCGAAAAGGTAAAGACATGGCGCGCCCTCCCCCTTCCTCTTGCCAAAAATACCTTCGCCGAAGGCATGGAAAATTGCCGAGCGCAGCGAGGCCACCCCCAACGGAGAACCAGCCGAAGGCGCAGATCCTCCGGCGGGAGCCCGCCCCCCGCGCGCAACATTCAGAACTCTCAATTTCCCTCTTGCGTAATATTCTTGCGTCTGCGAAAAATGCTGCACTGCAACATAGAGCGAGTCACACCATGACCACTGAAGAGCGCACCAAAGATCGGCCCTGGCTGTTCCGCACCTATGCCGGCCACTCGACCGCCAAGGCGTCGAACGCCCTTTACCGCACCAACCTGGCCAAAGGTCAGACCGGTCTATCCGTGGCTTTCGACCTGCCCACGCAAACGGGATATGACAGCGACCACGTGCTGGCGCGCGGCGAAGTGGGCAAGGTGGGTGTGCCGCTGGCGCATCTGGGCGACATGCGCGCGCTCTTTGATGAGATCCCGCTTGAGCAGATGAACACCTCGATGACCATCAACGCCACCGCGCCGTGGTTGCTGGCCCTTTATATTGCCGCCGCCGAGGAACAGGGCGCGGATGTGTCGAAGCTTCAGGGCACGGTGCAGAACGATATCATCAAGGAGTACCTGTCGCGCGGCACCTATGTCTGCCCGCCGAAGCCCTCCTTGCGGATGATCACCGATGTGGCCGCCTATACGCGCGAACATCTGCCCAAGTGGAACCCGATGAACGTCTGTTCCTACCACTTGCAAGAGGCCGGCGCGACGCCGGAAGAAGAGCTCGCTTTTGCGCTGGCCACCGCCATCGCCGTGCTCGATGACCTCAAGACAAAAGTCCCGGAAGAGGCCTTCCCCGCCATGGTCGGCCGTATCTCCTTCTTCGTGAACGCAGGCATCCGCTTCGTGACCGAGATGTGCAAGATGCGCGCCTTTGTCGAACTGTGGGACGAAATCACCCGCGAACGTTACGGTGTCGAAGACCCGAAGTTCCGCCGCTTCCGCTATGGCGTACAGGTGAACAGCCTGGGCCTGACCGAGCAGCAGCCGGAAAACAATGTCTACCGGATCCTGATCGAAATGCTCGCCGTGACCCTGTCGAAAAACGCCCGCGCCCGTGCGGTGCAGCTTCCGGCCTGGAACGAGGCGCTTGGCCTGCCGCGTCCCTGGGACCAGCAATGGTCGCTCCGGATGCAACAGATCATGGCCTATGAAACCGACCTTCTGGAATACGAAGACCTGTTCGACAACAACCCGGCCGTGGAGCGCAAAGTGGCCGCACTCAAGGAAGGTGCACGCGCAGAACTGGCGCAGATTGATGGCATGGGCGGGGCGATTTCATCGATCGAATATATGAAGTCGCGCCTGGTTGACTCGAACGCCGAACGGATCGGCAAGATCGAGGTGGGCGACACCACTGTGGTGGGCGTGAACAAATGGACCGAAGCCGCCGAAAGCCCGCTGACCGCAGGGGACGGCGCGATCATGGTGGCGGATAAGGAAGCCGAAGCGGATCAGATTGCCCGCCTTGAGGCGTGGCGTGAAACCCGCGACGCGGACGCTGTGGCCAAAGCGCTGGCTGACCTGCGCCAGGCCGCCAAGGATGGCACCAATATCATGCCCTCGTCGATTGCCGCCGCCAAAGCTGGTGTGACCACCGGGGAATGGGGCGAAGTGATGCGCGCGACCTTCGGTCAATATCGTGCGCCCACCGGGGTATCAAAGAACCCGTCGAACCGCACCGAAGGGCTGGATGACATCCGCGAACGCGTGGCCGCCGTGTCGGCGAAGCTGGGCGAGAAGCTCAAATTCCTGGTGGGCAAACCGGGGCTGGACGGCCATTCCAACGGCGCCGAACAGATCGCCGCCCGGGCGCGTGATTGCGGGATGGACATCACCTATGACGGCATCCGCCTGACCCCCGAAGAACTGGTCGCTTCGGCCAAGGAAAGCGGCGCGCATGTGGTCGGCCTGTCGATCCTGTCCGGCAGCCACATCCCGCTTCTGGAAGAGCTGATGGAGCGGATGAAAGCCGAAGGGCTGGGCCATATCCCGGTGGTGGCCGGGGGCATCATCCCCGACGAAGACGCAGATCGCCTGCGTGCTATGGGGGTTGCCAAGGTCTATACGCCCAAGGATTTTGAACTGAACGTGATCATGGAAGACATTGTCACCTTGGTTGCACCGCAGACCGTGGCGGCAGAGTAACCCACCGCACATCTAAAGCGTTTCGGCTTATTGTTGAGACACAATAATGAGGCGAAACGCTCGGTACCTACTGATGTTGCGGGCGTTTCGAAATCAACTTGTGACTCAAGTTTATCTCGAAACGCTTTAACAAGCGAAAAACCCGCGGCCTTGGCTGCGGGTTTCTTCTTTGCAGATGCTTGGCGACGATGTAATGGCGGGATCAGCCGCTCACATCCTCAAGCTTCTGCACCAGTTCCTTGTAGTGATAGCTTGGCAGGATCTTGCCAGTATCCCCTTCGACGAACTCGGGATCCATCGGCAGGCAACCCAGCCCACAGACCTGGCTGGTGACCATGTCTTCCGTGTCGATATACCAAAGCCGCCCACCGGGGGTGGCAACCCAGCCATCGATCCCCTCGGCCTCGTCCCCTTCCATATCTTCTGCAGACGGAAGTTCATTCACGTAATTGGGCGAGTACGCCCCGTGTGTGTGATATGACGCGGTCACCACGGCCAGTTCGTCCGGATCATTGGGGGCACAGGTGCCCTTGCGCCCGCGCTTGGCCTTGGTGAAGGCAAGGTTTCCGTCCGCATCACGCCCAATATAGCCGCAATACTCGCGATTTTTCTGGATCGAGATCGGTTGCAACTGGGCAAAGATCCGTTTGACGAGCGCCAGTTCATTTTTATCCTGCGCAAGTGCCGGGCTTCCATTTGCCAGACCAATGAGCGCCAGTGAAATGGCAAATGTTAGTGAAGCCTGTGTCTGTCGCATGTGCGCTCTGCCCTCTTCGCATCCTCGAAACAACAACAGGGACCGTGGGCCGCGCAAAGTCAACCCCGCAGGGCCACGAAGCCCGTCACATCGGTTTGACCTTTTGGACAAACAGGCGCATGGTGCCCGGCATCTGTCGGGCGCTAACAGCCCGACCTTTCCCAAGACCAGACATGACGTGACGAGGTTGCCATGACAGTTCATATCGGGGCCGAAAACGGCCAGATCGCAGACACCGTGCTGATGCCGGGGGATCCCTATCGGGCCAAATGGGTGGCCGAAACCTTTCTGGATGATGCCGAGCTGGTGAATGAAGTGCGCGGCATGTTCGGCTTTACCGGCACATGGCGCGGCAACCGCGTGACGGTTCAGGGGTCCGGCATGGGGATGCCGTCCATGTCGATCTATGCCAACGAGTTGATCCGCGATTATGGCGCCAAGACGCTGATCCGCATCGGGTCCTGCGGCGGGATGCAGGATCATGTGAAGGTGCGCGACGTGATTATCGCAATGACCTGCACCTCGACCTCCACCCCCAGCTCCACCCTGTTTCGCGAGCTGAACTTCGCCCCTTGTGCCGATTATTCGCTGCTGGCGGCGGCGGTTGAGGCGGCGAAATCGGCGGATGTGGGCGTGCATGTGGGCGGGATTTATTCGTCTGACACCTTCTATGCCGAGCGCAAGGATCTGGACGAACAGATGCAGCGTCACGGTATTCTGGGTGTCGAGATGGAAGCGGCGGAGCTCTATACGCTGGCCAATCGCTATGGCGTGCGGGCGCTGGGGATCATGACCGTGTCGGATCACCTGCTGACCGGCGAGGCGCTGCCGTCTGACCAGCGCGAAAAGAGCTTTGGCGACATGGTCGAGATCGCGCTGAACGCGGCCTTTGCCTGATCCACAGTGATGTGTTTTGGCGCGGGGGGCCTCCCGCGCCTTTACGACCTGACGGTCGACAGGCTTGGGCGTGGCCTCGCTTCGCTCGGCAGGGGCTTTGCCCGCCACGCTTTGTCCCAGGGCTCCGCCCGTTCTTCGGGCGAATTGATCCCCCGGATCAATTCCGGGAAGCCCTCGAACCCCAGGATATTTATGATTAGAAAATAAGCCTATCGGCGCCCGTGGGAGCGGTCGTAGCCATTCGCGGGTGGCGGGGCCCATCCTGCAAGGCTGCCTTCTTCCGGCGTGAACACCTCAACCAAAAGCGGGTAACAGGCAGCGGTGTCGGAGCTGTGTTCCGACGAGCAATCGCCGCCCGGACAGGCGGAAAGCCCGCCGATGAGGTCGATTTCGGCGAAAAATTCGAGGTGATCTCCTGGGCGCACCGGGCTGGCTTTCATGAAATACTGGCCGGTGTCGCGGGTAAATCCGGTGCACATGAAGACGTTCAGCACATCATGCACGTCGGATTCGGCCTCGGCCGGGGATACGCCCAGATGATCGGCCAGCGCGCGGGTCAGGTTGGAGTGGCAGCAGTGGTGATATTGCCCGCCCGACAGAAGGTTGTGGGTGTAAGGGTCGCAGCGCGTGCCGATCACGTCATGCACCGACCCACCGAAATCGTCGAACCCGTACCAATCGAGCGTATCTGCGGTGATGGTCGCCATCGGGCGCATGGCCGGAAAGCTCGACCACATGCGGTCTCCGGTTGACAGGTGGGTGCCATGCAGGGCGCGGGTTTTGCCGGAATAGAAGCGTTCGTGGATGTCGCCCGCGTTCCACAGATTGAGGTCCCCCACCTGCGGGCCGTCAACCGAGGTGATGCGAAAGAAACTGCCCGCGGGCACGGAAAAACAGCGCGCATCGCGGGCAGGCACCAACACCTCGTCCACCTTCTGCGCCGTGGCGCGGGCGGTGCGATAAAGATCCAGCGGCGCGGGTGTCAGTGTGTCCGGCGGGTAACAGATCACCGGCGCAATGGCCTTGCGGGTTTCCGCATCCTGAGGGGGCATTGTTTCGGGGGTGTCCAGCTTCATCGCGCGCTCCTTCACTGTCCCTGCACTGGGGCACGGGTTGGATCCGAAATCAAGCCCTGACGCGCAGGTGAATTGACACGGCCCGCATTGCTTGGCATGCGAGAAGCTGCAGGAGAAATGCAATGAAACTGGCCTATGTGATCGCGCCGGGGCGCGGCAAAACCAATGAACTTTTGGCAGGCGTTGCCGAGGCGCTGGCCGACCGGGGCGTGCGCCTTGCGGGGACCGTGCAGTTGGACACGGAACGTGAGGAAGAGTTTCATTGTGACATGGATGTGCTGGTGCTGCCCGACGGGCCGAAGATCCGCATCAGCCAATATCTGGGCGCAGGCGCCAATGGCTGCAAACTGAACCCCGAGGCGCTGGAAACCGCGGTGGCGGCGACGGAGCGGCAGATTGAAAAGGGCGCGGACCTGTTGATCGTCAACAAGTTTGGCAAACAGGAAGCCGAGGGGCGCGGGTTTCGCCATGCGGTGGGCGAGGCGCTGTCGCAAAATATGCCCGCGATCATCGGTGTGGCAGGCACCACGGTTGCGGCCTTTCTGGACTATGTGGGTGAGGCGGAGGAACTGCCACCTGAGCCCGACGCGCTGTTGGCCTGGGCGCTTGAGGCCACGGGCAGATCGGAATGAAAAGGGCGCCAAGGTGGCGCCCTTTCGTTTTTCAGGTCCGGAACACCTTGTAGATCGCCGGGATCACCAGAACGGTCAGCAGGGTGGAGCTGAGCAACCCGAACAGAAGCGAAATCGCAAGCCCCTGAAAGATCGGGTCCGCCAGGATCACCACCGCGCCGATCATCGCCGCGATCGCCGTCAGCAGGATCGGTTTGAACCGGATCGCGCCCGCTTCGATCAGGATCTCGGTCTTGTCCTGCGCCGGGTCCGCGTGACGGATGAAATCCACCAACAGGATTGAATTGCGCACGATGATCCCGGCCAGCGCAATAAAGCCAATCATCGAGGTGGCCGAGAAAGGGGCGGCAAAGATCCAGTGGCCTGCCATGATGCCAAGGAAAGTCAGCGGGATCGGCGTGAGGATCACCAAGGGCAGTTTGAACGAGCCAAATTGCGCCACCACCAGGATGTATATCCCAAGAAGCGCCACGGCAAAGGCCGCGCCCATATCGCGGAAGGTGACCCAGGTCACTTCCCATTCACCATCCCACAAAAGCGTCACCACGCTTTCATCCTCGGGCTGGCCGTTCATGCGAACGACCGGTTTGGTGCCGGGGGCCCAATCCATCTGATCCAGCGCCTCGGCCACGGCGAGCATCCCGTAAAGTGGCGCTTCGAAGTCACCCGCCAGTTCGGCCTGCACCATCTCGGTGGCGCGGCCATTGTGGCGAAAGATCGGGAAGCTGGCGCGTTCTTCCGTCACGGTGATGACGTCACCCAGTTCCACCACGCCACGCGCACCGGGCAGGGTATTGGCAGGGATCGGCGTGGACAGGAAGCGTTCATCCAGCACCCTGTCGGATTTGTCGCGTTCGATCACGATGGGCAACGGGTTGCGCCCCTCGCCGCGATGAGAATACCCCACGGTGTTGGCCGCATTCAGCATCGCCAATGTCTGGAACACGTCGCCTTCCTGCACGCCGTGAAATTCCAGCGCATCGGTGGAAATCTCGGCGCGGAGCTTTCGCGGTTGCGTGCCGAAACTGTCATCCACGTCAACCACGTAAGGCACGCTTTCAAAGGCCTGACGGATTTTGGTTGCGGCCTCGCGGCGCGCCTCTGGTGTGGGGCCATAGACCTCGGCCAGCAGGGTGGCGATCACCGGGGGGCCGGGGGGCGGTTCAACCGTTTTCATCGCGGTACCGGGGGGCAGATCCAGCGCCTTCATCCGCTCACGGATCTCCAGCGCGATGTCATGGCTGGTGCGGTCGCGGTCATGTTTCGGGGCCAGAAGGATCGCCACCTCACCCATCTGCGGTTCTTCGCGCAGATAGTAATGGCGCACGAGACCGTTGAAGTTGAACGGGCTGGCGGTGCCGGCATGGGTTTCGACCGAAATGACCTCGGGCAAATCCATCACCAGCCGCGCCACATCCTGCGCCACCGCATCGGTCGCTTCCACCGACGCGCCTTCGGGCAGGTCGATCACCACCGAAAGCTCGGATTTATTGTCAAAGGGCAGCAGTTTGACGGTGACGTCCTTGGTGTACAGCAGCCCGAGCGAGCCGAAGCTGAGCACAATGGCTGCGATCAGGAAGGTCAGGCTGCGGGCCTTGGTTTTCAGGACCGGGCGGGCCACGGCGGAGTAGATCGCACCAAGACGCCCGCCATGGGTGCCCTCGCCCGAAGGATCATGCGAGGGATCATGAGCGGGGGCCTTGCCCGCGATCTTGATCATCAACCACGGGGTGATAATCACCGCCACGAAGAACGAGAAGATCATCGCTGCAGAAGCGTTGGCCGGAATGGGCGACATGTATGGCCCCATCAGGCCCGACACAAAGAGCATCGGCAAGAGGGCGGCCACCACGGTCAGCGTCGCCACAATGGTCGGGTTGCCCACCTCGGCCACCGCGCGGATCGCCTTGGTGACCCGATCCGCCTTGTCCTTCATCGCCCAGTGCCGCGCGATGTTTTCAATCACCACAATCGCGTCATCCACCAGGATCCCGATCGAGAAGATCAGCGCAAAAAGCGACACACGGTTGAGCGTATAGCCCATGATCCAGGCGGAAAAGAGCGTGAGCAGGATGGTCACGGGGATCACCACCGCGACCACGATGCTTTCGCGCCACCCGATGGCCAACAGCACCAGCCCGACGATGGAAATGGTGGCGAGGCCCAGATGGAACAGAAGCTCGTTGGCCTTTTCATTGGCGGTCTCGCCATAATCGCGGGTGATGGCCACGTTCAGGCTGTCGGGGATCAGGCTGCCTTTCAGCGCCTCGACCTTATGCAGCACCTCTTCCGCGACGATCACGGCGTTGGCCCCGGCCCGTTTGGCAATCGCCAGCGTGACCGCCGGGGTGCGGTGCAGGCCGTGGTCATCGCGGGTGATCTGGCTGACGATGCTTTGGGACGTGTCGGGCACAAAGCTCACATCCGCAACGTCACGCACGTAAACGGCGCGCCCATCGCGGGCGGTAAGCAGCAGGTTGGCAATTTCAGCCGGCGCGCGCAGGGTTTTGCCGGCGACCAGCGCCACTTGCTCGCCCTTGTCCCGGATCAGCCCGGTGGAAAAGGCGCGGTTGGCGGCCTGAACCTTGCCGGTCAACTGCTGCAGCGTGATGCCATAAAGCGCGAGCCGTTCCGGGTCGGGCGCGATGCGGATCACCTCGGACGCATCGCCCACCAGATAGGTCAGGCCCACATCCTGGATCTTGGACATCTCGACCTGCAATTCGCGCGCCACGCGGGTGATATCACCCGCGGTCACGTCGCCCGCATGGGGGTCCGGCGTCAGGGTCAGCGCGACGATGGCCACATCATCAATGCCACGCCCCACGATCAGCGGTTTGTCGATCCCGACCGGGATCCGGTCAAGATTGGCATTCACCTTGTCATGCACCCGCAACACGGCGGCATCCGACGAGGTGCCCACCAAGAAGCGCGCGGTGACCATCGCGTAATCATCGCGGGTCGAGGAATAGACATGCTCGACCCCACCCAAGCCCTTGACGATGGTTTCCATCGGTTCGGTCACCAGCTTCATCGCGTCTTCGGCGCGCAGCCCGGGGGCCTGCATGTGGATGTCCACCAAGGGGACCGAGATTTGCGGCTCTTCCTCGCGCGGAAGGGCCCCCAGCGCGACCAGCCCCACGGCAAGGGCCGCAAGGATCATCAGGGGCGTCAGCGCCGACTGAATGAAGGCCTTGGTCAGCCCCCCGGCAATGCCCAGCGGCGTTTTGTGCGATTGGTCACTCATGGCTGCCCCCAGTGATTGGGGTGATCGGGTCGATCACAACATCGCCCACGGTCAGACCGGTGAGCACTTCGATCATCCGGGTCCCGTCAACCGTCACCGGTTCGCCCAGAACCACGGCCCGTTCGATCGGGGCCTCTTTCCCGCGGATTGTCACGAAATCGAGCCCCATACGGGTGACCACGGCGTCCAGCGGGACCACCAGTTTCTCGGCGCTGCCCACCGGCAGGCGCACCAGCACGCGGGCATTCACAAAGCTGGCGTCCAGCGCATCCACCTCGACATCGGCAATTACTCGGCCGTTTTCGATCTGCGGGTATAGCTTGGCAAGCCGCCCGGTCTGCGCCTGCCCGTCGGTGCCGATCTGGATCTCGGCCCCTTCGGCCAGATGATGCGCGTGGCGTTCGGGCACGGCGAGGCGCAGAAAGACCCCCCCGCCCCCGATCATCGCCATGGCCTCGCCCGGCATCACCACCGCCCCCTTGGTCACCGGGACGCTCAGAACACGCCCGGCGATGGGCGCCAGCACGGCCCCTTCGGTGGCCTGTTGCTCAATCACTTGCCGTTCGGCCCGGGTCGCGGCGATCTGGCCTTTGACCACATCGACCTGCGTGCGCAGCGCATCCAGCCGCTGGGCGGTGGCGACACCCCGTTCCACCAGGCTTTCACCGCGTGTCAACTCGGCCTCGGCATTGGCCAGTTGCGCGTTCAAAGAGGTCAGCGTTGCGTCCACCGCCGACAGGCGCAGAGCGAGCTTTTCATCGGACACAAGGCCAATTTGCTGCCCTTCGCTGACCTGATCCCCTTCGCTGACCAGCACCTCGATCAACGTGCCGCCCAAACGCGTGCGCGCGGGCACATTATCACGCGGTTCGACCTTGCCGAAAACGGCTTTCCATTCCGGGATCACGACCGGGGTCACGGTGTGAGAAATCTCTGCCTGGGCCAGCGCGGGAAGCGCCAAAAGCGGCAGGGTGGTCAGCAAAAAGCGCAGCATGGGGTGTCCTTTCCGTTCGCGGTCTGGATTTCATATGCATTTTTTTGAATATATTTCAACCCCTGTCCCTGCGCGAGATCAATTTCCCATAAAAAAACCCACCCCGGGCGAACCGGGATGGGTTTGAATTCGGGTCTGGTCCAGGATCAGCGGGTCGGCACCGGGGTCTCGCCGCGATAGTCGTAAAACCCACGACCGGCCTTGCGCCCGACCCAGCCCGCTTCGACATATTTCACCAACAGCGGACAGGGGCGATATTTCGTATCGGCCAACCCGTCATGCAGCACGTTCATGATCGCCAGACAGGTGTCCAGACCGATAAAATCCCCGAGTTCGAGCGGACCCATCGGATGGTTCGCGCCCAGTTTCATTGACGCATCAATCGACGCCACCGATCCCACGCCTTCGTAAAGCGCATAACAGGCTTCGTTGATCATCGGGATCAGGATCCGGTTCACGATGAAGGCCGGGTAATCCTCGGCACTGGCGGCGGTTTTGCCCAGGCGGTCAACGACCCCCAACAGGGTCTGATAGGTTTCTTCCGAGGTGGCAATGCCCCGGATCAGTTCGACCAGTTTCATCACCGGCACCGGGTTCATGAAATGAAACCCCATGAACCGTTCGGGCCGGTCGGTCTTGGCGGCAAGCCGCGTGATCGACAGGGACGAGGTGTTGGTGGTCAGGATCGTGTTTTCACCCAGCGACGGCGCGAGACCGGCAAAGATCTGGTCCTTGATCTCTTCGCGTTCCGTGGCCGCCTCGATCACCAGATCGGTGCCGCCCAATTCGCCCAGCTCAGACGTGGTGCGGATATTGGCCAGCGCCGCGTCCCGCGTTGCCTCGCTCAGCGCGCCTTTTGACACCTGCCGTGCGGTGTTCTTTTCGATCCGCGCCATGGCCGCGGCCAGTGCATCTTCGGAAATATCGTTCAGCAGAACCTTGTAGCCGGACGTGGCAAAGACATGGGCAATCCCGTTGCCCATCTGCCCTGCCCCGATCACCCCAACGGTTTGAATGTCCATCCTCTTACCCCGCAAAGCTATAGGCGGTTTTCACGGTGGTGTAGAATTCCGCCGCATAGCGCCCCTGTTCGCGCGAGCCATAGCTGGACCCTTTGCGCCCCCCGAAGGGCACGTGGTAATCGACCCCTGCGGTGGGCAGGTTCACCATCACCATCCCGGCTTGCGACTTGCGCTTAAACTCACGCGCATATTTCAGGTTTGAGGTGCAAATGCCAGAGGAAAGGCCAAATTCGGTGTCATTGGACACGGAAAGCGCCTCGTCGAAATCGGCAACCTTGATGATCGAGGCGCAGGGGCCAAAGATCTCTTCGCGGCTTGATCGCATCTGGTTGGTGGCACCCACAAACATCGCAGGGGCCTGGAAGAACCCTTCGGTGTCGCGGTTCAGACGGTCGCCGCCGATCACCTCGGCCCCCTCTTCGCGGGCCAGATCCACGTAACCGAGGTTGCCGTTCAGCTGACCTTCCGACACCACCGGCCCGATCTGCGTGGCCACGTCCAGCGGATTGCCCACGGTCAGCGCCTGCATTTCCGCCGACAGGCGGTCGACAAATGCGTCATGGATGCCCGCCTGCACGATGATGCGCGAGGACGCGGTGCAGCGTTGCCCGGTCGAGAAGAACGCCCCGTTCAGCACGGTCGAAACAGCAATGTCCATCTCGGCGTCATCCATGATGACCATTGGGTTCTTGCCGCCCATCTCCATCTGCAGCTTTTTCATGCCGCGCGCGGCGTCCACCGCCATGTTGCGGCCCACGGGAACGGACCCGGTGAAGGTGATCGCATTCACGCCGGGGTGGTCGACAATCGCCTGCCCCACAACCGATCCACGGCCCATCACAAGGTTGAACACGCCCGCGGGCACGCCGGCCTTGTGCAGGATTTCGGCCAGAAGATGGGCCGAGCCTGGCGTCAGGTCGGCAGGCTTAAAGACCACCGTGTTGCCATAGGCCAGCGCCGGCGCAATCTTCCACGCGGGGATCGCGATGGGGAAGTTCCAGGGGGTGATCATGCCGACCACACCCACCGGTTCCCGCACCACATCCACGTCCACATCCGGACGGACCGAGGCAATCGCATCGCCCGCAACCCGGATCGCTTCACCCGCAAAAAACCGGAAAATCTGCGCCGCACGGGCGGTCTCGCCGATTGCTTCGGCCAGGGTCTTGCCCTCTTCGCGGGCCAGAATGGTGCCGATTTCATCCTTGCGGGCAAAGATCTCGGCCGCGACCGTTTCCAACAGATCCGCGCGCACCTGCGGCGAGGCATTGGCCCAGGCTGGCAGCGCCGCATTGGCCGCCGCCACCGCGTCATCCACCTGTTCCTGGGACGCATGGGCGTAGTCGCCAATCACATCCGACAGGTCCGCGGGGTTGAGGTTCGGGGCGGCATCCACGCCGTCCAGCCATTCACCGGCAATCAGGTTCTGCTTCATGGTCGCTCTCGTCATATCTGATGGTGGGGGAACCACGGCGAGCTTTGAACTCGGCGGGGTCGGAAAGGGGGTGAGGAAAGCCCTTGTGACATCATGGGGAGATCAAGTTCGGCTTTCCTCTAGAACCGGCCGCCAAGAGGAATAAGCAGCCGGTTATTCTTTTAAGGCGCGGAATTAATAAAACGCCTGCAGCCCGGTTTGTGCGCGGCCCAGGATCAGGGCATGCACGTCGTGGGTGCCTTCATAGGTGTTCACGGTTTCCAGGTTCACCATGTGACGAATCACGTGGAAGTCCTGCGAAATGCCGTTGCCGCCATGCATGTCGCGGGCCAGACGCGCGATATCGAGCGCCTTGCCGCAATTGTTGCGCTTGATCAGCGACACCATCTCCGGCGCGGCTTTTGCCTCGTCCATCAGGCGGCCCACCCGCAGCGCGGCTTGCAGGCCCAGGGTGATCTCGGTTTGCATATTCGCCAGTTTCAACTGGAAAAGTTGCATTTGCGCCAAGGGTTTACCGAATTGCTTGCGGTCCAACCCATATTGACGCGCGCCGTGCCAGCAGGCCTCAGCCGCGCCCATCGCGCCCCAGGCAATGCCGTAACGCGCGCGGTTCAGACAGCCAAACGGGCCTTTCAGACCGGAGACATCCGGCAGCAAAGCGTCTTCGCCGACCTCAACATTGTCCATGACAATTTCGCCGGTGATCGACGCGCGCAGGCTCTGTTTGCCCTCGATTTTCGGCGCGGACAGGCCTTTGGTGCCCTTATCCAGCACAAACCCCTTAATTTTCCCTTCATGGGCGTCGGATTTGGCCCAGACCACAAAGACGTCCGCAATCGGCGCGTTGGAAATCCACATTTTGCTGCCGTTCAGAACGTAGCCACCATCGGTCTTTTTCGCGGTGGTTTTCATGCTGCCGGGGTCCGAGCCAGCGTCGGGTTCGGTCAGACCAAAACAGCCAATCCACTCGCCCGAGGCCAGTTTCGGCAGGTATTTTTCCCGTTGTTCTTCAGTGCCATAGGCGTAAATCGGGTACATCACCAACGAGGATTGCACCGACATCATCGAGCGATACCCGCTGTCGACGCGTTCCACTTCGCGCGCGACCAGACCATAGGTCACATAGCCCGCGCCGATGCCGCCGAACTTTTCCGGGACGGTGGTGCCGAGAAGACCCATTTCGCCCATTTCACGGAAAATTTCCGGATCGGTTTCTTCCTTGGCAAAGGCTTCGGTCACGCGCGGCATGAGCTTGTCCTCGGCATAAGCACGCGCCGCATCGCGCACCATGCGCTCGTCTTCCTGCAGCTGGTCTTCCAGCAAAAACGCATCGTCCCAGTTGAACGACCCCAGCGCAGGCTGGGATTGGGGGGCTAAATTCTTGGCCATTTGTGGGATCCTTTGATCAGTCAAATCAGGGGGCGAGGGCGTCGAGCGCGCGGGCAATGCGGGCGAGCCCTTCGGTGAGGTTTTCGGTGGAATAGGCGTAAGACAGGCGGACATGGCCCGGCAGACCAAAGGCGCGGCCTGGCACCAGCGCCACCAGCGCCTCGTTCAGAAGGTAGTCGCAAAGGTCCGCGTCGCTTTTGATCTCGCGTCCATCGGGGCGTTTGCGGCCGATCGTGCCCGCGCAGGAGGGGAAGACATAAAACGCCCCTTCTGGTGTGGGGCAGGTGATCCCAGGCATGGCGTTCAGCGCGTCAACCACCAGATCGCGGCGGGCCTGAAATTCGGCACACCGGCTGGCCAGATGATCTTGGGGCCCGGTCAGGGCGGCCAGCGCGGCGGCCTGTGAAATCGACGACGCGCCCGAGGTGGATTGGCCTTGTACCGCGACCATCGCCTTGATTAGACCCGCCGGGCCGATGCCCCAGCCCAGCCGCCAGCCGGTCATTGCGTGGGCCTTGGAGACGCCGTTCACGATCAGGGTGCGATCCGCCAGATCCGGCGCGGCCGAGACAAAACTGGTGAAGGGGCGATAGGCGATGTGCTGGTAAATCTCATCCGCGATGATCCAGACATTCGGATGGCGGCGCAGCACCTGGGCCAGCGCGGCCAGTTGCGCGCGGGAATACATCGCCCCGGACGGGTTGCCCGGTGTGTTGAGCAACAGCCAGCGGGTCTTGTCGGTGATCGCCGCCTCAAGTGCGGCGGGGGTGAGCAGAAATCCGGTCTCAGCCGAGGTTTCCACCACCACCTGTTTGGCGCCGCATAGGGTGAACATATCGCCATAGCTGGTCCAGAACGGCGCGGGCAGGATCACCTCGTCGCCCGGATCCAGCGTGGCCATAAAGGCGTTGGACAGCACCTGTTTTGCCCCGGTTGAAACAATCACCTGTGCGGGATCGCACTCAAACCCGGCTTGATCCGCTATCGCCTGGCGCAGAGCAGGGGTGCCTTGCGTGGGCGTATAGGTGGTTTGCCCCGCCAGGGCCGCCTGATGCGCGGCCTCAATCACATGAGGCGGAGTGGGGAAATCAGGCTCACCCGTGCCGAAGGTCAAAACCGGCTTGCCCTCGGCCTGCAGCGCACGCGCCGCTTCCGAGATGCGGACAATTTCTGACAGGGACAGGGCGGCGGCACGTTGCGCGCGGCGAAAGGGGGCGGGTTTGGAGGGCATGCTCAGCTCCTGATCTTGCGCATTTTTCATAGGATACACCATGGCGAGGCTGGAAAAAAAACGATATAACGGCATAAGAACATTCCAAAAGGGAATGCTTTGGCGCATCCATTTGCCGAGGGGGGGCGCCTTTGCGGCCATTCACGCCGCCCCATTTCGAAACGCGCCTCAGGATGATCTGGAAAACTGGAAACACCATATGTCACGTCGCTTTGCCCCGCCGATTTCCTGTCTGACCGCTTTCGAAGCGGTGGCGCGGCTGGGGGCCGTCACCGAAGCCGCGCGAGAGCTGGATCTGACGCAAAGTGCGGTCAGCCGGCAGGTTCAGAAGCTGGAGGCGCTGGTGGGGACTGCGCTTTTTGAACGGGATCGCAAGCGGTTGACGCTCACCGATCCGGGGCGGCGATATGCAGACGAAGTGCGGGCGGCGCTGGCGCAGATTTCCAATGCCACAATCGCTTTGCAGGCCAACCCGGATGGGGGCGCGCTGAACCTAGCGATCCTACCAAGTTTCGGCACCCATTGGCTGGCCCCGCGGCTGCCGGGGTTCATGCGGGCCCATTCCGGCATCACCCTGAACCTGTCGACCCGCACCGTGCCGTTTGATTTCGCGGGCGAGGGGTTTCACGGCGCGATCCATTTTGGGCGCGACGATTGGGCCGGGGCGCAGGCGGTGAAGCTGTGGGATGAAACCATGCTGGCGGTGGCGGCCCCGGCTTTGTTGGACAGCGACGAGGATCTGCCACGCCTGCAACTGGAAACCCGGCCGGACGCCTGGGCGCAATGGGCGGCGGCACAGGGCCGGGCGGATCGCGGCAAACCGGCCATGGTGGTGGATCAGTTCGCCACCATGTTGCGCGCCGCCCAAGCGGGGCTTGGGGTGGCCCTGATGCCCGATTATCTGGTGGAAAGCGCCCTGTCACAGGGCAGCCTGGTGGCCCTGCCTGACAGCCGACCGGTCAGCACGGGGGCCTATTATCTGGTCTGGCCAGAGGGGGCCGGGGCCTATCCCGCGCTGGCGGCGTTTCGCGACTGGCTGCTGGCGCAATGTGCGGGGCAGGTGGCGGCGGCCACGGACGGGGTGGGCAAGGATCAGGGGGCGGGTTAATCGCGGGCCTTGCCGCGGACAGACGCCCGGATCTGGTTCGGCGTCTTGGTATATTCCAACCGATAGGCCCGCGACAGGGATGAGCTGTCGGAAAACCCGCAGGCCAGCGCCACGTCAATCAACGGCATCCGCGTGTCCGTGACCAGCGCATGTGCCCGTTTCAGGCGGATCTTCTTGTAAAACTTCGCCGGGGTTTCATCCAGATGGATCAGGAAAAGCCGCTCCAACTGCCGTGTGGACACCCCAACCTGCCGCGCCAATGCACTGACTTTCAGCGGGTGTTCAATCGTGTCCTCCATCAAGCGGATCGCAGATTTCAGGCGCTTTTCCAGGAAGTTGGACGAATGGCTCATCCCCTTCGGCTGGTCGCGTTGCGGCCCGCGGATATCTTCCAACAGCAAGGTGGCCGACAGCTCTGCGGCCATTTGCGGGCTCAGCTCTTTCGACAAGATCCCAACCATCAGTTCCAGCGTATGACCGCCGCCCGCGCAGGTCATCACCCCCGCAGCTTCCTCGGCCAGATGGGTGGTCAGCGTGGGAAAATCTCCGCTTTCTGACAGAACATTCACATCCCCCCAATGGGTGGTGGCAGGGGATGTTTTGGGCGCGGTCGCCTTGATATATTCCGTCGCCGCCCCCGACAGCAGCAGCACCCGGCGCTGCAACTTCTGCATCGCGCGCAGCCGCGCCATCCAGCCCGTGCCACGGCAATCCGTGCCCCCCACCACAATCAGCACCTGCTTCAGGTACTGTTCGGCGATCGAAGGTTCCGCGCGCACCAACATATCGCCATTGCTGTCCACAATGCCGGGATGATCAGAGGTGATCTGCCAGTCGAACCGTTCCTGCCCGCAGACGTCATTGGCCGTGTTGAGCGCCGACAGGATCGACGCAAGCTCCACCTGCCAGAACCCGGGCTGCACGAAAATCTCGACCGAGATGACGGGTGTTGTCCCCTCAATTGTGCTGTTGGTGTCTTGATGCGGGGTGTCCTGCATAAGCGCGCGTGCCTTCCGGTCCTCTGGTCTCAGGCTACCCGTAAAGGGTTCCCATGTCTGCGACATTTCTAACCGTCGGGCAAGGGGGGCAGGGGAAGGGGGAGCGTCAGTTTTCCCGTCAAAACCGTCAGAACCGATCTTTCACCAGATGGGTCAGCGTCGCGCCCGCCTCGTAATAGGCCTGTTTGGCGCCTGCCATCGGGATGGCGTGGTGATCCACCGGCGCGCGGGGCAGGGCGGTCATCTCGCCGCGGATCAGTGCCTTGGCCATCGCCTTGCCAAACACCGTGCCCGGTCCGATCCCGCGCCCGGAATAGCCAAAGGTCATCAAGGCGTCAGGGCCGGGGATCATCACCTTCGGCAGGTAGTCCTCGGTCATCGCAATGCGCCCGTGCCAGGCCTGCGACAGGGGAAGGTCCGCCAGCGCCGGAAACATTCGCGCCAGTTTGCGTTTGACCCAACCCGTGTGAATGCCGCTTGCCGGGTGGTTCAACGCGCCCATCCCCCCGATGATCAGCCGCCCTGCCTGATCCAGCCGGTAAGACGACATCACCATCGCCGTGTCCCAGCACCCCTCACGGCCCGGCAAAATTCGGGCCAGCTGATCATGCGACAAGGGCGCGGTGGCGGCCTGAAAATAATGCACCGGCACCGTGGTTGGGGCGGGCAGGCCTTGGATCGGCAGGGCATAGGCATTGGTGGCGATAATCATCCGCTTCGCTGTTATCTGACCCTCCGGGGTGGTCACCCGCCATTGATCGCTGTTTCGGGTGATCATGGTGGCCGGACTGTATTCATGCAGATGCGCGCCGCATTCCATCGCCGCGCGCGCCAACCCACGGGCAAACCCCAGCGGCTGAATGGTCCCCGCGCGCGGATCAAAAAGCGCGCCATGCACCTGATCCGATCCCACCCGCGCCATGGCGTCCTTGCGCGATAACAGCGTGACGGGGGCGCCGATGGTGGTCAATTGACGGTGACGGTTTTCCAGATCCCGCATCCCCGATGGCGCATGGGCACAGTGCAATGTCCCCGCCCGCGTGGCCTCGCATTGGATCGAAAACTCCCCGATCAGATCAAAGACAAGATCCGGCGCGCCCGCCAGAGCAGACGAGAGCTTTGCCCCGGCCGCCTCCCCCATCCGCGCCGCGATCTCTTCGGGCGGCAACCAAAGCCCCGCATTGACCAGCCCCACATTGCGGCCCGATCCGCCGCCGCCAAGGCTCCCCGCCTCGACCAGCCGCACCGACAGCCCAGCTTTGGCCGCGTGCAGCGCCGCCGACAGCCCGGTATATCCCCCGCCCACCACCACCAGATCGGCGGTCACCGCGCCCGACAGGGCCGGGGCGGTCACGTCCTCGGCGCAGCTTTGGTGCCAATGGCTTTGCGTGATGTCAGATGTCAAATTTGATCCCTTGCGCCAGCGGCAAGTCCCGCGAGTAATTCACCGTGTTGGTCTGGCGCCGCATATAGCCCTTCCACGCGTCCGACCCGCTTTCGCGCCCGCCGCCCGTGTCTTTCTCACCGCCAAACGCCCCACCGATTTCCGCCCCGGACGGGCCGATATTCACATTGGCGATACCACAGTCCGATCCCCCCGCCGAGAGGAAATACTCGGTCTCGCGCAGATCGGTCGAGAAGATGCAAGACGACAAGCCCTGCGGCACTTCGTTTTGCATTTCAATGGCTTGGTCCAGATCCCGGTATTTCACCACATAGAGGATCGGCGCAAAGGTCTCAAAGTGCATCACCGAGCTCTGCGCAGGCATTTCGACGATGGCGGGGTGCACATAGGCCGCATCGGGGTGGGTTTTCATGTTTACCTGCATCCCCCCATGCACACGGCCCCCTTCGCTGACCGCCTGATCCAGCGCACGGCCCATCGCGACCATCGCATCCTGGTCAATCAGCGGCCCCACCAACGTGCCCTCTGCCAGCGGATCGCCGATCGGCAGCCCTTCATAGGCCTTCACCAGACGCGGGATCAGCGCGTCGTAGATATCTTCATGCACAATCAGCCGCCGCAGCGTGGTGCAGCGCTGCCCGGCTGTGCCGACCGCCGAAAATACAATCGCCCGCAGCGCCATTTCCAGATCCGCCGAGGGGGCGACGATCATCGCGTTGTTGCCGCCCAGTTCCAGGATCGTGCGGCCCAGCCGTTGCGACATGTCCGCCGCCACCGCCTTGCCCATCGGCACCGATCCGGTGGCCGAGATGATGGCCACGTCCTTTGATGCGGTCAGGGCCGCGCCCAGATCGCGCCCGCCGATCAGGGTCTGGATCAACCCGTCCGGCGCATCCGCGCCAAACTTCGCCATGACCCGGTCGCAGATTTTCTGCACCGCCAGCGCGGTCAGCGGCGTTTTCTCCGACGGTTTCCAGATCACCGGATCGCCACAGACCAGCGCCAGCGCCGCGTTCCAGCACCACGGCGCGACCGGGAAATTGAACGCGGTGATCACGCCGCAGGTGCCCATCGGGTGCCATGTTTCGCGCATCGCATGGCCGGGGCGTTCGCTGGCAATCGTCAGACCATAAAGCTGGCGCGACAGGCCCACGGCGAAGTCGCAGATGTCGATCATCTCCTGCACTTCGCCCAGACCTTCCTGATAGATCTTGCCGCATTCCAGTGTGACCAGCCGCCCCAGGCTTTCCTTTTCCGCCCGCAACTCATTGCCCAGCAGACGCACCAACTCGCCCCGGCGTGGCGCGGGCACCATGCGCCAGGTTTTGAATGCGGCTTTGGCGGCGGCGATCTGCGCGGTCGCGTCTTCGACCGTGTGTTCGCGCAGCTGCGCAATCTGTGACCCGTCCACCGGGGTGGTGACGGCCAGCGTGCCGCCGGTCAGCTCGGTTTGGTCAAACCCGTTTGCGGCAAGAATGTTGGAAAAGGTCATGATGCGGCGCGCCCTTCTGTCATGAGGAAATGTCAATTCACCACCAGCTTCCCATGGGAAATGGCAAAAATCTATTGAAAGAAAATCGCAAAGCTATGAGTATACCTTATATGATTATCTCACGCCGCTTCCTGCCCTCGATCCCCTCCCTGCTTGCGCTGGAGGCCGTGGATCGGCTTGGCTCGGCGCAGGCGGCCGCCAAGGATCTGGCGCTCACGCAAAGTGCAATTTCGCGGCAGTTAAAGCAGCTTGAGGCGCAGATGGGCGTGGATCTGATCCTGCGCGATCAGCTGCGCCTTGGTCTGACGCCCGCCGGGCAGGAATTTGCCCGCGAGGCGCGGCAGGTGCTGACCCGACTGGGGCACGCGTCAATCAAACTGCGCGCCAACCCGTCGGGCGGGGCGCTGGATCTGTCGATCCTGCCCGCTTTTGGGCTGAACTGGCTGGCGCCGCGTCTGAAGGATTTCGTCGCGCGCCATCCGGATGTGTCGGTGAACCTGCACACGCACAGCCTGCCGTTTGGCTTCGACACCAGCCCCGCACAGGCGGCCATTCATTATGGCGAAGGGGGCGGGGCGCAGGATTGGCCGGGGGTCGAGGCGATGGCGCTGATGCCAAAACATGTGTTGCCTGTCTGCGCGCCTTCGCTTCTGGATGCGCCGTTGTCCCATCCCGCCGCGCTGTTGACCCAGCCGCTCTTGCATCTGGAAACCCACCCGGACAGCTGGGAGCGTTGGTTGGCCCGGCACGGGGTGGCGGCGGCGGGGTTGGAAGGGATGTTGTTTGACCAATCGTCGACCATGACACAGGCCGCGGTGCATGGGTTGGGCGTGGCGTTGTTGCCGGATTTTCTGGCCGAAGAAGAGATCCGCCTGGGCCGGTTGCGCCTGGCGGTTGAGGGCGACCCGGTGTCTTTGGGCGCGTATTTCCTGGTCTGGCCCGATGCACAGACGAGCTTCGCCCCGCTGGTGGCCTTTCGCGACTGGCTGCGTGCGCAGGTGTCTGCCTGAAAATCTGCCTGAAAATCTACCTGACACCCTGTCTGAAAAAGAGGCGACCAACAGGCCGCCTCTCTCGTGTCTTTCGGATCTGATCCCGGCAAATCCTAGAAAAATCCCAGCTTGTTCGGGTTATAGCTCATCAGGATGTTCTTGGTCTGCTGGTAGTGATCGAGCATCATCTTGTGCGTCTCGCGCCCGATGCCCGATTGTTTATAGCCGCCAAAGGCCGCATGTGCCGGGTAGGCGTGATAGTTGTTGACCCAGACACGCCCGGCTTCGATCGCACGCCCAAAGCGGTAGCAGCGGTTGGCGTCGCGGGTCCAGACCCCGGCCCCCAGCCCGTACATCGTGTCATTTGCGATGGCGAGCGCCTCGGCCTCGTCCTTGAAGGTGGTCACCGACACAACCGGGCCAAAGATTTCCTCCTGGAAGACGCGCATCTTGTTGTGGCCCTTCAGGATGGTTGGCTGGATATAGTTGCCGTTTGCCAATTCGCCATTGAACCGTGCGGCGTCCCCGCCCACCAGCACCTCGGCCCCTTCTTCGCGACCGATGGTGAAATAGGACAGGATCTTGTCTTGCTGTTCCTGGCTGGCCTGCGCGCCGACCATCGTGTCCATGTCGCGCGGATCGCCCTGTTTGATCGCCTTCACACGCTCGATGCAGCGGGCGATGAATTCGTCATAAATGTCTTCCTGGATCAGGGCACGTGACGGGCAGGTGCACACCTCGCCCTGATTAAACGCAAAAAGAACAAAGCCTTCCACCGCCTTGTCAAGAAACGCGTCATCTTCGGCCATCACGTCGGAAAAGAAGATGTTGGGGGATTTGCCGCCCAGCTCCAGCGTGACCGGGATCAGGTTTTCGGTCGCCGCCTTCATGATGATCCGGCCGGTCTCAGTCGATCCGGTGAAGGCGATCTTGGCGATCCGGTTCGACGTGGCCAGCGGCCCGCCCACATCCGGGCCAAAGCCGTTCACCACATTCAGAACGCCGGCGGGCAGCAGATCGGCGATCAGTTCGGCCAGCACCATGATCGCGGCGGGGGTCTGTTCCGCCGGTTTCAAGACGATGCAATTGCCTGCCGCCAGTGCGGGTGCCAATTTCCACGCCGCCATCAGGATCGAGAAATTCCACGGGATGATCTGGCCGACAACGCCCAGCGGTTCATGGAAATGATAGGCCACCGTGTCCGCGTCAATCTCGGACATATTGCCTTCCTGGCTGCGCAGAACCCCCGCGAAATAGCGGAAATGATCGACCGACAGTGGAATGTCGGCGGCGGTGGTTTCGCGGATCGGCTTGCCATTGTCCCAGGTTTCCGCCGTGGCCAGCAGGTCAAGATTTTCTTCCAACCGGTCGGCGATTTTCAACAGGATGTTGGAGCGTTCCGCGGCCGAGGTCTTGCCCCAGGCGTCTTTTGCCGCATGGGCCGCATCCAGCGCCAGCTCCACATCCGCCGCGTCCGATTGCGCCACTTCGCAAACCACCGCGCCGGTGATCGGGGTGATGTTCTGGAAATACTTGCCGTTCACCGGGGCAACAAATTTGCCGCCGATGAAATTGTCATAGCGTTGCTTGAAAGGCGAGGCATAGTGGCCCGCCGCTTGGGTCATCTCGTTCATGGTGTTCTCCCTAAAGCCCCGGATCCTCCACCGGGTGAGATCACCCTGCCGCGGGACGATGCGCCGGTCAGCCCGGGCAAAACAGGAGAGGGGGAAGAAGTGTCTCAGGGATGAGACAGGTGCGATCCGATTTGTGTCAACCGTCGTCCAGACCCAGCCGTTTCATACGCCGGTAAAGCGTCGCACGGCCAATTCCAAGGGCCCGGGCCGCCTGACTGACATTGCCATCAGCACGCGCCAGCGCCCGGATCACGGCGGCGCGTTCGGCTTTCTCAAACCCGGTCGGTCCATCCTCGCGGCCCAAAATATCCACCGCCGGGCGCGGCGTCAGCGCGCCGGTCTGATCCAGTCCAAACACCCGGCGCGCCTCGCGGGTCGCGCCCACCACCAGATCGTGATCGTCAATCGCCAGCAGGGTCGAGGCCTCGGCATCATCGCTGTCCGCGACCACAATCCGGGCATTTGCAAAGGCGGCGCGAAAATGCGCTTCTTCGATGGCGCGGGCGGTCTGGGCCACTTGCGCCGATATCAGCCGGTTGAACCCTTCGGTCTGATCCACGCGTGCCGATGACACATCGAGCGCCCCGAGGATCTGCCCGTCGGGGCCGTGAATGGGCGCGTCAATACAGCTCATCGCCGTGTTGCGGGCATAGAAATGTTCGTCGCGATGGATGATCACCCGGCGCCCTTCGGTCAGGCAGGTGCCAATGCCGTTGGTGCCTTCGCGCGCCTCGCTCCAATCCGCGCCGGTGGCCAGTCCCCAGCTGGCAAAGGTGGGCGCGTCGGCCTCGGAAATGCGCTGGTCCAGCACCACGCCTTCGGCATCGGTCAGCAGCACCGCGCAGCCCGAACTGCCGACCAGCGAAAAAAGCTGATCGAGCCGGGGCGCGGCCACGGTCATGAACCGATCCAGCGCGTCGATGCGCAGGCGCAGATCGGTTTCCTCAACCCGGCCCGGCGCACGTTCTTCCCCCGGATCCAGCCCGTGTTTTTCCACCGACCGGCGCCAGCTGGCCGCCAGCCGTGACCGCGCCGCCGCCGAGGGCGAGTTGGTGATCTCCATCACCTTTTCGATATGGGCTGTGGTGCGGGGCATGGGGATGCGCGCCTTTCAGGGAAATGCGCGTGGAGTATGGCAAGACTTCCGCCTATTGCGCAACATTCTTGCGCAGTCATCTTGTTTTTGGTGGGATTTCAATCGGTTGCGGCGTGGTGGGTCAGGCCTGAACCGCCGTCAGGCGTTGTTCGCCCAGTCCCTCGACCCCCAAAACCATCTGATCCCCCGGCGTCAAAAACACCTGCGGATCCTGTCCCATGCCCACGCCCGGCGGCGTGCCAGTGGAAATAATATCCCCCGGCTCCAACGTCATGAATTGCGACAGGTACGACACCAGATGGGCCACGCCATAGACCATGGTCGCGGTGCTGCCCGATTGCATCCGCGTGCCGTTCAGATCGAGATACATCGACAGGGCCTGCGGGTCCGGCACCTCGTCGCGGGTGACCAACCACGGGCCAATCGGAGCAAAACTGTCATGGGATTTGCCCTTCACCCACTGACCCGCGCGCTGGGTCTGGAAATCGCGTTCCGACACATCATTGACCACGAGGTATCCCGCCACATGGTCAAGGGCCGTCGCCTCGTCCACATATTTCGCACGCGTGCCAATGACCACGCCCAGCTCCACCTCCCAATCGGTTTTGCTGGCCCCGCGCGGGATTTCCACCGCATCATTTGGCCCGCAAATTGCCGATGTGGCCTTGGCGAAAATCACCGGCTCGGGCGGCACCTCCATCCCCGCTTCCGCCGCGTGGTCAGAGTAATTCAACCCGATGCAGATGATCTTGCCCACATGGCCCACCGGCGGGCCGATCCGATCGGGTGTGACCACGGGCAGGGTGGTGGGATCTATATCAGCAAGGATCGCCAGCCCGGCATCCGAAAGCGCGGCCCCGGTGATGTCTTTCACATGTCCCGACAGGTCACGCACCTGTCCGTCGGCATCCAAAATCCCTGGCTTTTCAGCGCCTTGCGCCCCGTGTCGCAAAAGTTTCATCGTGCGTTCTTTCCTCGTGCGGCGCGTTGACCCGGCTTGCCTGCGGTCGAGCGCCCCTTGGCTTCGGACGCGGCTTCGATCGCTGATTGCCGCGCCAGCGGATCATCGGCCACCGCAAGCTCCACCGCTTCCAGACGATGGATTTCATCGCGCAGGCGTGCGGCCTCTTCAAATTCCAGGTTCTCGGCGGCCTTGCGCATATCCGCGCGAAGCGCGTCCAGATGTGCCGCCAGATTGTCGCCCACCAGCGGCTTGTCGACCGTGGCGGTGACGCGGGACATATCCGTGTCGCCCTCGTACAGCCCGGCCAGCACATCGTCGACGTTTTTCTTGACCGTCTCCGGCGTGATCCCGTGCAACTCGTTATAAGCCATCTGCTTTTCACGCCGCCGTTCGGTTTCCTTCAATGCGCGGTCCATCGACCCGGTGATCTTGTCGGCATACATGATCACCCGCCCGTCGGCATTGCGCGCGGCCCGCCCGATGGTCTGAATGAGCGAGGTTTCAGAGCGCAGGAACCCTTCTTTATCGGCGTCCAGAATGGCCACCAACCCACATTCCGGAATGTCCAACCCTTCGCGCAACAGGTTGATCCCGACCAGCACGTCAAACGCGCCCAGCCGCAAATCGCGAAGGATTTCAATGCGTTCCAGCGTATCGATGTCCGAATGCATATAGCGCACGCGAATGCCCTGTTCATGCAGATACTCGGTCAGATCCTCGGCCATGCGCTTGGTCAGTGTGGTGACCAGCGTGCGCATCCCCTTGGCGGACACTTTGCGCACTTCGTCCAGCAGATCATCGACTTGCATTTCCACCGGGCGGATCTCGACCTGAGGATCCAACAGCCCGGTGGGGCGGATGATCTGTTCGGCAAAGACCCCGCCGGTTTGTTCCATTTCCCAGTTCGAGGGCGTGGCGGAAACAAACACCGATTGGGGCCGCATCGCATCCCATTCCTCAAATTTCAGAGGGCGGTTGTCCATGCAGCTGGGCAGGCGGAAGCCATGTTCAGCCAGGGTGGATTTGCGGCGAAAGTCACCTTTGAACATGCCGCCGATCTGCGGCACTGAGACATGGCTTTCATCGGCAAACACAATCGCATTGTCCGGGATGTATTCAAACAGCGTGGGGGGCGGTTCGCCCGGCGCGCGACCAGTCAGATAGCGCGAATAGTTCTCGATCCCGGAACAGAACCCGGCGGCCTCCAGCATCTCAATATCAAACTTGGTGCGCTGCTCCAGCCGCTGCGCTTCCAAAAGCTTGCCCTCGGCCTCAAACTTCGCCAGCTGCACCGCCAGTTCCTGTTTGATATTGGTGATCGCCTGTTTGAGCGTCGGCGTGGGCGTCACGTAATGCGAGTTCGCATAGACGCGCACCTTTTCCAACGTGTCGGTTTTGGCCCCGGTCAGCGTGTCAAATTCGGTAATGCTTTCAAGCTCTTCACCGAAGAACGACAGGCGCCAGCCGCGGTCTTCGAGGTGCGAGGGCCAGATTTCCAGACTGTCGCCGCGCACCCGGAACGACCCACGGTGAAAGGCGTTGTCATTGCGTTTATATTGCTGCGCCACCAGATCGCGCATCATCATGCGCTGGTCATATTCCTCGCCCACCGTGATGTCTTGCGTCATCGCAGTATAGGTTTCGGGCGACCCGATGCCATAGATGCACGACACGGACGCCACGATGATCACGTCATCACGTTCCAACAGCGCACGGGTGGCCGAATGGCGCATCCGGTCAATCTGTTCGTTGATCTGGCTTTCCTTCTCGATGAAGGTGTCGGACCGGGGCACATAGGCTTCGGGCTGGTAATAGTCATAATAGCTGACGAAATATTCGACCGAGTTTTCCGGAAAGAACCCTTTCATCTCGCCATATAATTGCGCGGCCAGGGTCTTGTTGGGCGCCAGGATGATTGCCGGGCGCTGGGTTTCCTCGATGATCTTGGCCATGGTGAAGGTCTTGCCGGTGCCGGTCGCGCCCAAGAGCACCTGATCGCGTTCCCCCGCTTCGATCCCGCCTTTCAGCTCGGCAATGGCCGTGGGCTGGTCGCCTGCGGGCTGAAAGGGCGAATGCATCACAAACCGCTTGCCGCCTTCCAGCTTCGGCCGCGCCGTTGGGGCCAGGGTCGGGTTGGTCAGCGGGCTATGAGGTGTGTTGACGGGTGCCTGGGACATTTGCGAATCCTCCGCCCCCAAAGATGACCCCTTTTTGTTCTTGTTCAAGGGGGCTGGGGGGGACTGGTGACAAAAAGCGGAGGGCACGCGCCAAAAAAGCGGTGGGTTCACGCAAAAACCGATCAGATGAAAAGGAGAGAGGTCTCCCCCAAAATGGCGAGTTGTTAAAATTCTATGGATCAGGCGATCCTGCAGATGGTTGGACCCTTTTGGACGGACTCTCAACTTTGGGCGTACTCTCAACCAAGAGTGGTTTGTCTAGATTGCGTATTGCGCGGCTGGCTTTTTGCTGGCCGCGCTTAACGCCTTTTTAATCCTTTGAAAACGTAAAGAAATTACTAACGCAAAAAGCGAAAAAAATTGCAAAAAACTCAACTAAAAGTGTTTTTGCCCCTTGCCAAGGGCTCAACTTAGCGCTTAGTCTGATCATGCAAGCAGCAGAACGGTCTGCCGGCGACAACGATACACCCACCCCACCCCTCGCTCCCTCGTTGTTGCCGGCAGCCACTCTTGCCCCCCACCGAAAAGCCAAATCGTGAACAGGTGAAGGGAATTGGTGCGCCGTGTTGCGCCAATCCTTTGCAATTGCGGCTTGAAATGCACGTCCCGTTTGGGGATAAGAAGGCGCACAGTTTCAGGAGGACAGCCATGCGCGCCCGTATCTATCAACCTGCCCGCAACGCCATGTCTTCGGGGCTTGGCAAAACCAAGGTCTGGGTTCTGGAATATGCGCCGGATGCACCGCGTGAGATTGATCCGCTGATGGGCTGGACCGGGTCGGATGACACGCAAAGCCAGGTGAAGCTGAAGTTCGACACCAAAGAAGCCGCGCTGGATTTTGCCAAGGACAACGGTATTGACGCCGTGGTGCACGAGCCGCAGAAACGCGCGCCGAATGTGCGCCCGGGCGGCTATGGCGAGAACTTTGCCACCAATCGTCGCGGGCCGTGGACACACTGATCCCCGGATGCGTTAAGCCCTGCATATGTGACGACATGACAGCGCCTTCCGGTTCGGGAGGCGTTTTTGTTTGAACGTTGGCGTGTCTGGAAAGAGGGGAGCGAGGCTCTGCCTCGCGCTCCGAGGTATTTGGGGCAAGAGGAAAAGAGAAGATCCAGTCCGGGCCTGCGGCATGAGACGCGGGCCGGCTGTCGATTAAAGCGTTTCGGGATACACTTGAGACACATGTTTGCGCCGAAACGCCCATGACATTGATATCTCTTACGGCGTTTCGGTGTTCCCCTGTGTCAGGTTAAAACCGAAACGCTTTAGGACGGCGCAGACAGAAACAGACCGGCGGCGGCCTCAAATTCGCGCGGTTTTTCGGCGTGCAGCCAATGGCCGGCACCGGGGATCTTGGCCTGGCGGGCATTTGGAAACAGCGCCTTGATCAGCGGGCGATGCTCGGGGCGCACGTAATCCGACGCGGCCCCGGCCAAAAACAGGGTGGGGCCGTCAAAGGATCCGGTCACATCGGGGAAGCCCACGATCTTGTCCATCTCGGCCTGCAGCACATCAAGATTGAGCCGCCACGCCTTGCCCGCCACATCGAGCGATTGCAGCAGGAAGGCGCGCACTGACGGGTCGTCGACCGTATCGGACAGCAACTGGTCCGCGTCGGATCGCAGCGCAACCTGTGACAGGTCCAACCCGCGCATCGCCTCGATCAATGGGGTCTGGCTGTGGCCGTACCCCACGGGCGCAATATCCGCGACAATCAACCGGCGCAGCATTTCGGGATGGCTCAGCGCCAGCACCATCGCCGCCTTGCCACCCATCGAATGGCCAATCACATCAGCCTGTCCGCCAATGGCCCCAATCACCTCGGCCAGATCCGCGGCCAGGTCGGCATATTCATGGCTGTCTGACCAGGGGCTGCCCCCGTGGTTGCGCATGTCCACCGTGACCACGCGGCGCGATTTGGCCAGGCGTTTTGCGATCACCCCCCAGTTGCGGCCTGATCCAAACAGGCCATGGGCAATCAGGATGGGCGGGTGGGCGGTGTCATCGCCAAATGTCTGCATATTCAACATAGCCGACAGTTACCGCAGCGGGCTTGTGGGATGAACCCCCAAAGCGTAGGGTGCGCGCGGGTATTCAGGGCCGCTTGTGGCCAGGGAAAGAGATTTGAGCATGGATCTGCACATGCAAACCGCGCGTCTGGCGCAGATGATGGAAGAACGGCTGGACATTCGGGGGGCGGATTTCGCCACCAAGATCCGTCGCGCGGGCCGCCTGTTGCCACGCCATGTGCGCCGCGAGGCTGCGCTTTTGATCTCGGCCCTGCCAATGATGGACCACCCGCATCTGTCGCGCCAGGTCGAGGTGGAGCGTCTGGCCCGTGCGGTCAAGATCGTTGAAGATCATCTGTTGGATGTGGACCCCTGGGACCGGCGCATAGGCATTGTGGTGAACTGGGCCGCCGGGCTGGCCTTCAGCCTGCTTCTGGTCGCGGGTCTGTGTCTGTGGCTTCTGCACTGGCAGGGGTTTCTATAGGGCGCGCGCCGCCCAGGGCCTGCCGATAGACCAGCGTGACCGTGGCGAAGCTCACGTAAAGAAGCAGATACCAGCTGCCCATTTTCGCCAGCGACGCCCAATCGATCGCCTTGGTGCCCGCATAAACCCAAGTGCCCGACCGCGTGCCGACATTTTCCGCGATCCACAGGAAAAAGCTTGAGAAAAACGCGGCGAGCGGCAGGGGCATCCAGTAAAACCGACCGATGCGAAACCAGATCCGGGTGCGGATGAACAAGATCACCGTCAGCCCCATCAGCACCCACCGCATGTCCCAGATCCAGTGATGGGTGAAGAAGTTCAGGTAAATCGCAGCGGCCAGCGCAAAATGCGCCCAAAGCGGCGGGAAGGGCGTGAACCGCATGTCAAAAATTCGAATGACCCGCGCCATATAGCTGCCGACGCTGGCATACATGAAACCGGAGAAGAGCGGCACGCCCATGAATTTGAGTAGCCCCGGTTCCGGGTAGGCCCAGCTGCCCATCTGGATCTTGAAGATCTCCATGATCGTGCCGGTGAGGTGGAAGAGCAGGATCACCCGCGCCTCGGCCCAGCTTTCGAGTTTCAGCCAGAGGAAGCCGGCCTGCAGCACCACGGCGTAAATGACCAAAGCGTCATAACGGGCCAGCGCCCAATCCGGCTGCCAGATCGCCTTGGAAAGCATAATGCCGATCAGCATCAGCCCGCCAAACAGCGCCGCCCAGCCCTGTTTCAAGACAAACATCACAAACTCCGCGACGCCATAAGGCAGGCGCGCGCGCATCCACTGGCCAAGGGAACGTTCCGTGTCGCGGGTGGTGTGGATCATTTGGGCGCTCTCGTGGATCTGGCCTGAATAAGATTGAAGTTTCCCGTTTGTTTTCGTAGGTCTTAGATCAAAAGAAAACCCTTCAGGCGATTTTTTCAGAGAAACCGATTAAAAGAAGACTGAGCGATGATTAGCAGACATCTGGAAAAGCGCGGGCTTTATCTGCACCTTGGCGCACATCGCACCGGCACTGGCAGTTTCCAAGAGTTTCTCAGCATGAATGCCGGGCGATTGGACGATCACGGCGTGAATGTGGCCGTGTCAAACCGGGATGGAAATCTGAACAGTGGCCTAAAACTGCGCCTGCCGGACAAACGTCATTTCCGCAAAAATAACTTGGATCAACACCGGGTCTGGCTGGATGAGCAGATTGAAGACAACAGTCTTGATCGCAGACGGGTGTCCCTGGTGTCGGAAGAAAACCTGCCCGGAACAATCAACACGTTGATGTCGCCTGACATCTACCCGATTGTCGACAAGCGGTTGAAATTCTTTGCCAGCAGGCAGACAAAACCGATCCGCAAGGTGCTGTTTGTGGTGCGAAGCTATGACAGTTTCTTCGAATCCGTTTTCCGCAAGCGGGTCGAGTTTCGGGCCATTGATCCCTTCCATCACTATCGTGATGACATGATGACCATGAACCGGGGATGGGTTGATGTCATTCAGGATATTCGCGACGCCACCAAAGTTGACAACGTGCAAGTGCTGCGTTTCGAGGACCGGCCGGGGTATCTGAAATTGTTGCACACTCTGTTTCCGGCTTTGCCCCATGATGGCTGGCTGGGCCCCCAGGGGCTTCGCAATGTCAGTGCCTCAAACGCCGCCTGCCGCGAGATCCAGCGGGCGTTCCACAATGGCGAAGAACTCTCTCGGGCCCAGATCGAAGACATCAAGGCACGATATGCGGATGACACGGACGCAGAGCCGGTCGCGGCCTTTTCCGATGCAGATCGGGCGGAACTGCAAGACCGCTATGCCGAAGATGTTCAGACAATCCGCAACTTGCCGTTTGTCACCTTTTCATAAGCTTGTTTTCTTAAGCTTGGGGGACGGATCCGGTCCGACCTGCGCCGGCTTAGAACGCCCACCCTGGCAGGCGCGCGCGCATTCATTGGCCGAGGGAATTTTCTGTGTCGCGGGTTGAGGATGAAGGCGTGTTCATCCCTTTGGAGTAGCCCGAAAATAGGGGTGGCAAAAGAGGGTACTCGCGCCACAGGTTCGAGGTGCGGATCAGCGAACCGGGGGGCGAGGTGGCGCGTCCATGCGCGCGCGGGAAGCGCGATCGTCGCGAAAGGTGCGGGCCGGTCATGTTGGGACACAGACCGGCCCGCCGCGTGACATCCCTTGGCTGCGATGACAGCGAAGGGATCACACTTAGGGCTTGGCGCAGAGGTGGCGCGGATCAGTTGCGGCCTTTGCCGCCGCCATTTCCACCACCGTTGCCGCCGCCTTTGCCGCCGCCATTTCCGCCGCCGTTACCGCCGCCGCGCTCGCCGTTGTCCCGGTCGTGGCCTTTGCCCGGGTTGTCTTCGTCAAACCCGTCCGGATCGTTGCCGTGGCCGTTGTCGAGGTCTTCGTATTCCACCTCGCTGCTCGCCCCTTCGACGACGTTGCCGTCATCATCCATAACGTTGCCATCTGCGTCCACGGCGTTGCCGCCATCAATCAACTCGCTGACACTCAGCACGCCATCATCATTGGCGTCATTGCGAAACAAACCATCTGCGCCCCGCTTGCCAAACGTGGCTTCGGCTTCTGCATAGTCAATGACCTTGTCCCCGTTTGCGTCAAGGTCCCCGTTTGCGTCAAGGTCCCCGTTTGCGTCAAGATCGCTGAAGCTGGCCGAGGCCTGTTGGGCGGTGGCGGACCCGGCTGCCAAAACCATCGCAATCGCGCTTGCGGTGAAAAGACCTTTTTACTGCATGTGTCATGCTCCTGTTTTGTTGCATCGAGTGTTTAAAGCCAAACTGCGCCCTGTGTTCCAGCTTTTTCCAGGGTCGGCGGGGCCATGCCGGATCTTGCGGCCGCATCGGCAGAATGCTGCGCGCAGGTGGGCGGGACGCACGACAGCACAGGGTGAGGCCCCCAACCGGGCGGGCACCGCGCAAAATAAAGCCCCACCATCTGGCGGGGCTTTTTTGTGTCTCGCTGACGGAGTTTTGCAAAACTCCGCTCCCTTTTCTTTAAAAGAAAAGGGCTTACAGGTTCGGATAGAGCGGGAAGCGGGCGCAGAGGTCGGCGACCTTGCCGCGCACAGCCTCTTCCACGGCCTCATTCCCGTCCGCACCATTGGCGGCCAGACCGTCGACCACTTCGATGATCAGATCCCCGATCTCGCGGAACTCGGCCTCGCCAAAGCCACGGGTGGTGCCCGCCGGCGTGCCCAGGCGGATGCCCGAGGTCACAGTGGGTTTTTCCGGGTCAAACGGGATGCCGTTTTTGTTGGTGGTGATATGCGCACGGCCAAGGGCCGCGTCCACGATGTCGCCGGTCACGCCTTTCGGGCGCAGATCGACCAGCATCAGGTGGGTGTCGGTGCCGCCCGACACAATGTCGAGGCCGCCTTTGACCAGCTGATCGGCCAGCGCCACGGCGTTTGCGCGCACCTGTTTCTGATAGGCTTTGAATTCGGGCTTCAGCGCCTCGCCAAAGGCCGCGGCCTTACCGGCGATCACATGCATCAGCGGACCGCCCTGAATGCCCGGGAAGATGGCCGAGTTCACTTTCTTGGCGATATCCGCGTCATTGGTCACGATCATCCCACCGCGCGGACCGCGCAGGGTCTTGTGGGTGGTGGTGGTGGCCACATGGGCGTGCGGGAAGGGCGAGGGGTGTTCGCCCGCCGCAATCAGGCCAGCGATATGGGCCATGTCGACCATCAGGTAGGCGCCAACCGAATCTGCAATCTCGCGGAACTTGGCGAAATCAATCTGGCGCGGAATGGCCGAGCCACCGGCAATGATCAGGGCGGGTTTATGTTCACTCGCCAGCGCCTGGATCTGGTCATAATCGATCAGGCTGTCCTCGCGGCGCACACCGTAATGCACGGCGTTGAACCACTTGCCCGACTGGTTCGGACGTGCGCCATGGGTCAGGTGGCCACCGGCCGACAGGTCCATGCCCAAAATGGTGTCGCCCGGCTTGATCAGCGCCTGGAACACACCCTGGTTCGCCTGCGAGCCCGAGTTCGGCTGCACGTTGGCAAATTCACAGCCAAACAGTTCCTTCGCGCGGTCAATCGCCAGGTTCTCGGCCACGTCCACATACTGGCACCCGCCATAATAGCGACGCCCCGGATAGCCTTCGGCGTATTTGTTGGTCAGAACGCTGCCCTGCGCTTCCATCACCGCGGCGGACACGATGTTCTCGGATGCGATCAGTTCGATCTCGTCGCGCTGACGGCCCAGCTCGTTGGTGATCGCGCCCCACAGCTCCGGGTCGCGGGTGGCAAGGGCCTCTGTGAAAAAGCCGGTGTCACGGGTATCAGTCATGCGCGTTCATCCTCCGATGCAAGACTTGGGTGATTAACTTGTGTTGCGTATTTCCTATCGGAAACAAACCGGGGGGCAAGGGGCAGAATGCGACCTAGAACCGGAAAGACGCGCCATGTCTGGCACTTTCGCGAAACTTGTGGTTCTTTCGGAAACGAGGGACAGGAAGGGAAACCCCAATGAGCCAGAGAATCGCTTTCCTCGCCAGCGAGGCCCAGGTCGCGCAGGTCGCACATGAGGAATTGGTGGCCCGCTACGGCCAAACCGCGCCGGACAAGGCGGATGTGATCGTGGCGCTGGGCGGCGACGGGTTCATGTTGCAGACCTTACATGACACCCAGGATCTGGCCGCGCCGGTCTACGGTATGAATTGCGGCACGGTTGGCTTTCTGATGAACGAATATAACCCCGACGGGCTGGTGGATCGGCTGATCGCGGCGGAAGAAGAGGTGATCAACCCGCTGATCATGACCGCGGTGGATGCGGGCGGGCAGACCCACAAGGCGCTGGCGATCAACGAGGTCAGCCTGCTGCGCGCCGGTCCGCAGGCGGCGAAATTGCAGATCAGCGTGGATGGTCGGGTGCGGCTGGATGAACTGGTCTGTGACGGCGCGCTTTTGTGCACCCCCGCAGGCTCCACCGCCTATAACTACTCGGCGCACGGGCCGATCCTGCCGATTGGCTCTGACGTGCTGGCGCTCACCGCGATGGCCGCCTTCCGCCCCCGGCGCTGGCGCGGGGCACTGTTGCCGAAAGGGGCGACCGTGCGGTTCGACGTGTTGCAGGCGGACAAACGCCCGGTGATGGCGGATGCGGACAGTCGTCAGGTGGAAAATGTGATCTCGGTCGAAATCCGGTCCGCGGGTGACATCAAACATCGCATCCTGTTTGACCCCGGTCACGGGTTGGAAGAACGCCTGATCCGCGAACAATTTGTCTGACCCGACCCCCGGGGGCACGCGCCGCGCGTCGCGACCCCCGACGGTTTGGGCGTCAAAAACTTTAAACTTTCGCGTTTTCAAGGCGGAAAACTTACAAGTTTCTGCGCGCAGGGCTTTGAAGACTTACAAGTTTCGCACATTCGCGTGATCCCGCACGGTTCCCGCTTGGCCGGGGCAGGACGACACGACATGAAGGGGAAGGACTCCGGAGATCTCATGCGCCTTTTTGCCCTCACCGCCGTGACCATGTTGGCCTTTGCCGCCAATTCGATCCTGAACCGCGCCGCGATTGCCGAGGCGGCTATGGATCCGGTAATCTTTGCGCTGATCAGGGTGCTGTCAGGTGCCGTGGTGCTTGCCGCACTGGTGGCGTTGCGCGGGGTGTTCAAAGCTCAACCTATTGATATTTATGCGGTATTGGGGTTGGTGGCCTATCTGCTTGGCTTCTCTTTTGCCTATCAGGATATGGATGCCGGGCTGGGGGCGCTGATCCTGTTTGGCGGCGTGCAGATCACCATGTTCGCAGGCGCGCTGCGAGGCGGCGAAGCGCCCGGTTGGCCGCGCTGGGTCGGGGCCGGAATGGCCCTTGCGGGACTTGCTTTCCTGCTCTGGCCCTCTGACGCTATCCACTTGACATTCAATGGTTTTATGCCCATGTCCATCGCGGCGATTGGCTGGGGTGTTTACTCGCTGATCGGCAGGAAGAGTGCCGATCCTCTGGCCGCCACCTGCTGGAATTTCATCTACGCCACGCCCTTCGTGGCGCTGGGGCTGTTGTTCACCGAGACCACCGCACCGCCGTCGGCTGGCGGCCTGTGGCTTGCCATTCTCTCCGGCGCGGTCACATCGGGGCTTGGCTATGCGCTGTGGTATGCGGTTTTGCCCGGGCTCGGTGCCACCCGCGCGGCCCTGGCGCAGCTGTCTGTCCCGGTGATTGCCATTGGGCTTGGAGTGGTGTTGTTGGGCGAGGTTCTTGCCCTGCAATCGCTGTTATCGGCGGGTCTGGTTTTGGTCGGGATCACCGTGGGGGTCTTTTCGAAAGAGCGTTAATGCGTTGATGTTAATGGTATTATTGCGTTTAAGATTGCCAGTTTTCACGCTTGCGATAGATGGTTGACGGCGATACGCCCAAGGTGCGGGCGGCTTTGGGAACCGATCCATCATGGGCGCGGATTGCCTCTTCGATCACCATCTGTTCAATCTCTGCCAGGCTTTTCCCGCCAAAACTATCAACGCGCTGAAGCCCGGTCGTTGCGGGGGCAGAGCCCTGACACTCCGCCGATCCCAACCCCTCGGGCAGCATATCGCGGGTCACCTTGTTGCCATCATGTTGCAACACCGCATTCCAGATCACGTTCTTCAGTTCATGCACATTTCCAGGCCAGCTATGCGCGCGCAAAATCGCCAGTGCGTCGGGGGTGAAGCCAGTGAACCCGGCCCCCTCGGCCTTGACATAAAGGGACAGGAAATAGTCGGCGAGGATGGTGACATCCTCTCCTCTATCCTTGAGGGGAGGGAGGTGGATCGTCGCCACATGTAGTTGATAATAAAGCTCTTTCAGCAACTCGCCGCTGTTGATCAGGGCCATGGGGTCATGTGAACTGGCGCTGATGATGCGGATGTCGGTATTTCGGGGTTGAGGTGCGCCCAGCGGGCGGATTTGCCCCGAGCGCAGAAAGCGGACCAGCTGGCGTTGGACTTTCGGGTCGAGATTGGCAATCTCATCGAGATACAATGTTCCCCCGTCAGCGCGCTGCGCGGCCCCGGATTTTCCGCGTGAAGAGCTGGCCGAGCCACCCTTGTCATGACCAAATATCTCGCTGGCCACCGTATCGGGGTGCAGGGCGGCGCAGTCGACCACTACAAAGCGGTCTGCGGGGCGACCTGACAGGTCGTGAACGGCGCGGGCGCACCGTTCTTTTCCTGTGCCGACCTCTCCCTGCAAGAACACCGGCGCTGTGGAATTTGCAACACTTTCAAGCCGTTGCATGGCCGATCGGAAGCTGGGGTGATCGCCAAGCAACGTGACCTCGGTCATGTCCGATTGGGGCTTTGCTGTTGGTGTAGGCGCGGGCGAAGACGGTTGTTCGTCGCTTGCAATTGGGCTCTTGGTCATGTTGCTGGCAGGTGGCAACTGCGCCGGAAACGGCATCGGTTCGGTCTGCGTCGATTGCACAAATTGCGCACGCGCACCGGACCGGGTTGGCCGGTGGGCGAGGCTGTCGCGAATAACCTGTGCCAGGCGCGTGTGGTTGAAGGGCTGAAACAGGCAATCAAACGCGCCTTGATGCATGGCGTCGGCGGCATCGTTGATCTGATCATTTTTGGCGGTCACGATGACATTTGGTGCCGATGGCACGGCCTTGCATTGGGCCAGAAAAGAAAGAGTGTCATTTCCATTTAGTTGCAAGGGCATAAAGATCAGATCAGGGGCGGAACGGTTCAGTTGGTCCAGCGCGTCGTCCAGGCATGTGGCGTAAACCGGCACGCAGCGGGCCTCGTGAAATACCAACGCTGGCAAATCGTTTTCCTGGTCCGGATCCTGCAAAACAAGGGCCACAAAATCCCCCTCTGCGGCGGTCGGTTCCGCGGGGGTCAACTTGTCCTGATTTACTAAATCTTTACGGGTCACGTAGGGTCCGTCATTCGGTGATGTGGCAGCGCCGGGCGCACGAAAAAGTTGAGTATAATTTTATACTTGTCCAACCTGTTGAAAAAAACACCCCCAAATAGAATTTGGAGGTGTTTTTAGTTAGAATTGTAAAGAAAGCCTATGCTTTCGTATATCCAATCTCCGCCAGTGCGTCGGTGATCTCGTCTAGGATGGCCGGGTCATCGATGGTTGCGGGCATCTTGTAATTCTTGCCATCGGCAATCGACACCATGGTCGCGCGCAGGATCTTGCCCGAACGCGTCTTGGGCAGGCGGTCCACCACGATGCACAGTTTGAACGCGGCCACCGGACCAATCTTTTCGCGCACCAGTTTCACGCATTCGGCGCTGACCTCGGCATGGTCGCGATTGGCCCCTGCGTTCAGGCAGATCATGCCCAGCGGCAGTTGGCCTTTCAGCTGGTCGGTCACGCCGATCACGGCGCACTCGGCCACGTCGGGGTGGCTGGCCAGGACCTCTTCCATCGCGCCGGTCGACAGGCGGTGACCGGCCACGTTGATCACGTCATCGGTGCGCGCCATGATGTAGACGTAACCGTCTTCATCCTTGTAACCCGCGTCACCCGTTTCGTAATAGCCGGGGAAGGTGGTGAGATAGCTGGATTTGTACCGCTCTTCCGCGTTCCAAAGGGTGGGCAGGGTGCCCGGGGGCAGGGGCAGTTTGATCGCAATGGCGCCCAGCTCGCCGGCCGGCATCTCGTGCCCGCCCTCGTCCAGGATCTGCACATCAAAGCCCGGCATCGGCACGGACGGCGAGCCAAGTTTGACCGGCAGTTCTTCGATCCCCAAGGGGTTTGCGGCAATCGCATAGCCGGTTTCGGTCTGCCACCAGTGGTCAATCACCGGCACCTGCAGCTGTTCTTGGGCCCAGACAATGGTGTCAGGGTCGGCGCGTTCACCGGCCAGGTACACCTGTTTCAGGCAGGAAAGGTCGTATTTCTTGACAAAATCGCCTTTGGGGTCTTCGCGTTTCACGGCGCGGAAAGCGGTCGGCGCGGTGAAGAAGGACTTTACGTTATGCTCGGAAATCACCCGCCAGAAGGTGCCCGCATCGGGCGTGCCCACCGGTTTGCCTTCGAAAACGATGGTGGTGTTGCCATGCACCAGCGGCCCGTAGGTGATGTAGGAATGGCCCACAACCCAGCCCACGTCGGACGCGGCCCAGAACACGTCGCCGGGATCCACGTTGTAAAGGTTTTTCATGGTCCAGTTCAGCGCCACCAGATGCCCGCCGGTGTGACGGATCACGCCTTTCGGCTGGCCAGTGGTGCCGGAGGTATACAGGATATAGGCGGGGTGGTTGCCTTCAACCGGCACACAATCGGCAGGCGCGGCTGCGGCTTCTTCCGTGGCCCAATCGAAATCGCGACCGTGGATCAGGTCCGCCGGGTGCTCTTCGCGTTGCAGGATCAGGGTGAAGTCCGGCTTGTGGTCTGCCAGGTCGATGGCCCCGTCCAGCAACGGCTTGTAGGCCACCACGCGGTTCGGTTCCAACCCGCAGGAGGCGGCGATGATCGCCTTTGGGGTCGCATCGTCAATCCGCACCGCCAGCTCGTTTGACGCAAAACCGCCAAACACCACCGAATGCACCGCGCCAATGCGGGTCACGGCCAGCATGGCAATCAGCGCTTCGGCCACCATCGGCATATAGATGATCACACGATCGCCTTTGGTCACGCCCTTGGCCACCAGAGCACCGGCGACCTTGGCCACACGGTCCTTCAGCTCGGCATAGGTCAGCTTCGACTGGCGGCCAGTGATCGGGCTGTCATAGATGATCGCCACCTGATCGGCGCGGCCATTGTCCACGTGACGGTCCACCGCGTTCCAGCAGGTGTTGACCATCCCGTCCGCGAACCATTCGTAAATCGGTGCGTTCTCGTCGTTCAGAGCTTTCGATGGCGCCTTGTCCCAGTCGATCGCCTGGGCGGCCTCCATCCAGAAGGCTTCCGGGTTGGCCTGCCAGGCGGCGTAAACGTCTTTATATGCCATGATGCATATCCTCCTAAATCCCTGAGGAAGGAGTTAGTCCGCCCCGTGCCGTCAGGGCAAGCGCCGATGGGCCAGACGCGTCCAATTTTCGCATGGGCTTTGCAGATTGGCGGAAAATGGCCTGCAAATTTTGCAAACCCACTGAAAATATGCGCTCGGTTTGAAAAAATCACCTGTTTTGCAAAATTGCAAAGTCAATCGTGCAAAACTTTGCGGATCAGATTCGGATAAGTTCTGACCGGATTGCGCGCAAAAGAAAAGGGGGCATCCGCCCCCTTTGCCAGCCCGTGACGTGGCGTTTCAGCTGTGTTGATCAGCCGTATTCGGCGACCGGCGTGCCCGCGATGGCCGACATGTTCAACAGGCCCCGCGCGGTGATCGAAGGGGTCACGATATGGGCGCGGTTGCCCATGCCCATCAGGATCGGACCAACCTCCAACCCACCGCCCTTGACCTTCAGCGTGTTGCGCACGGCACTTGCCGCATCCGCGTTGGTGAACACCAGCACATTCGCGGGGCCGTCAAACCGGGCCTCGGGGAAGATGTGCGCGCGCACGTCGGCGTCCAGCGCCGCGTCCACATGCATCTCGCCCTCATAGGCAAAGTCACGCGGGGCACTGTCCAGGATATTGAGGGCAGCCCGCGCCCGTGTTCCGCTGTCGCAGCCATGATTGCCAAACTGCGAATACGAACAAAGCGAGATCTTCGGTTCGACCCCAAAACGGCGCACATGGCGGGCTGCCCCAATCACCGTTTCAGCAAGCTGTTCTGGCGTGGGTTGCGTGTGCACATGGGTGTCCGCAATGAACAGGGGGCCGTCCTGCAAGATCATCAGGCTGAGCGCGCCAACCGGGTGCAACCCGTCGCGGCCAAGGATCTGGTTGATGTAATTGAGGTGCCATTGATACTGGCCGAAGGTGCCGCAGATCAGGCTGTGGGCCTCTTCGCGGTGCACCATGATCGCGCCGATCGCGGTGGTGTTGGTGCGCAGGATCGCCTTGGCAAGGTCGGGGGTGACGCCCTGACGGGCCATGATCTTGTGATAGCTGCCCCAATAGTCACGATAGCGGTCATCCCGTTCCGGGTTCACAATCGCAAAATCACGCCCCGGTTGGATCGCCAGGCCCGCCCGTTCCGCGCGCCGGGCAATCACGTCGGGCCGGCCGATCAGCACCGGCACATCGGTGGTTTCCTCGATCATCGCCTGGGCGGCGCGCAGCACGCGTTCATCCTCGCCCTCGGCAAACACGATCTTGCGGTTCGCTTTACTTGCGGCCTCGAAGACCGGACGCATAATCAAGGCCGAGCGGAACACACTCTCATCAAGCTTGGCCTTGTAGCCTTCCAGGTCTTCGACGGGCCGCGTCGCCACACCGCTTTCCATGGCCGCTTTGGCCACCGCGCTGGCGACAACCCCCATCAGACGGGGATCAAAAGGTTTCGGGATCAGGTAATCGGCGCCAAAGGACAGCTGTTCGCCCTTATAAGCGGCGGCCGCTTCGGCGGATGTGGTGGCGCGGGCCAATTCTGCAATGCCCTCGATACAGCCCAGCTGCATCGCGTCATTGATCTCGGTCGCGCCCACATCCAGCGCACCGCGGAAGATGAACGGGAAACACAGCACATTGTTGACCTGATTGGGAAAATCGCTGCGCCCGGTGGCGATGATCGCATCCGGCGCCACTTTGCGCACCTCGTCCGGCATGATTTCCGGCGTGGGGTTGGCCAGCGCAAAAACGATGGGTTTGTCCGCCATCCTGGAGACCATTTCGGGCTTCAGCACGCCAGGGCCAGACAGACCAAGGAACAGATCCGCGCCTTCGATGACCTCGCTCAGCGTGGCCGGGGTGCTGCCCTGCGCATACTCCGCCTTTTGTGGCGTCATATCCTTTTCGCGGCCCTCGTAAACCAGCCCCTCGATATCGCACAGCCAGACATTTTCGCGTTTGACGCCCAGCTTCAAGAGCATGTTCAGACAGGCGATCCCAGCCGCGCCCCCGCCGGTCGAGACCACTTTGATTTCGGAGAATTTCTTCCCCACCACCTGCAAAGCGTTGGTGGCCGCAGCGCCCACCACAATGGCGGTGCCGTGCTGGTCGTCGTGAAAGACCGGAATGTTCATCCGCTCGCGGCAAATTTGTTCAACGATAAAACAATCGGGGGCCTTGATGTCTTCGAGGTTGATCGCACCAAAGCTGGGTTCCATCGCGCAGATGATATCGGCGAGCTTTTCCGGGTCGCTTTCATTCAACTCGATATCAAAGCAATCGATATTGGCGAACTTCTTGAAAAGAACCGCCTTGCCTTCCATCACGGGTTTCGAGGCAAGCGCGCCGATATTGCCCAGCCCCAACACCGCAGACCCGTTGGTCACCACCGCCACAAGGTTGCCGCGCGCCGTGTAACGGCTTGCCGCTGTTGGATCTTTTGCAATCTCGGTGCTGGCCTCAGCCACACCGGGAGAATAGGCCAGGGCCAGGTCACGCCCGTTGGCCATGGGTTTGGTGGCCTGAATTTCGAGCTTTCCGGGTTTCGGGAACTCATGATAATCCAACGCACGCTTGCGCGAATAATTGTTGTCGCTCATCGAGTCCTCCGTCCTATTTCGTCGATCCAGGTGGATTGTTTAACTTTAAACCATCCGCCAAATTTGCCTGCACTATAAGGAGAAGTGCCCGGCAATCAAGTCGCAATTCCTATCTAATCTGTCGCATTGTCAGGGCGAAATCGCAAGGTGGCGAAAACCGGCCGTCAATGTTTGCGCAAACGTGCTTTGCGCTTGCATCTGGTTTCCCTGCGCGGCAAGTTTGTTCAATTGATCAAAACGGAGGGACTCATGCCGTTGCTTGAGGCTGCCACAGAGGTGCGGGAAAACGCCCATGCGCCGTATTCAAATTTCAAGGTCGGTGCCGCGCTGCGCACCAAATCCGGCACCATCTTTTCCGGCTGCAACGTGGAAAACGTGGCCTATCCCGAAGGCACCTGCGCCGAGGCGGGCGCGATAGCCGCGATGTGTGCGGCGGGCGAGCGCGAGATTGCCGAGGTTCTGGTGATCGCCGACGCGCCGCTGCCGGTCACGCCCTGCGGCGGGTGTCGTCAGAAACTGGCGGAGTTCTCAGACGGCGACGTGCAGATCACCATGACCACCACCGACGGCAAGGCGATGACCATGACCATGGCCGAGCTGTTGCCCGGGGCTTTCACCAACGAACATATGGAAAACTCATGACCCGCGCATTTCTGGTGGTGATGGATTCCGTGGGCTGCGGTGGCGCGCCCGATGCGGATCAGTTCTTCAACGAAAAAACCGTGCCCGACACCGGGTCAAACACGCTGGCCCATATCGCGCAGCACTGCGCCGACGGGTTGGCCGAAGAGGGGCGCTCCGGCCCGTTGAAAATGCCCAACCTCGATGCGCTGGGCCTGTCGGCGGCGGTCAAGATTGCCTCGGGCGACGACATGCCCGGGCTGGGCGGGACGCCGACCGGGCTTTGGGGCGCGGCTCAGGAAATCTCGTCCGGCAAGGACACCCCATCGGGCCATTGGGAAATCGCCGGTGTGCCGGTGCCGTGGGACTGGGGCTATTTCCCCGACACGGTCCCGACCTTCCCCGCCGACCTGACGGCCGAGATCTGTCGCCTCGCGGGCGTGGACGCGGTGTTGGGCGACCGGCACGCCTCGGGCACCGCCATTCTGGATGCGTTGGGCGAAGAACACATGCGCACGGGGCAGCCGATCGTTTACACTTCGGTCGACAGCGTGGTGCAGATCGCCGCCCATGAAGAGACATTTGGGCTTGAGCGACTGGTGACGCTTTGTGAAGACATCGCGCCGATGGTGCACAAGATGAATGTGGGGCGGGTGATTGCGCGCCCCTTCGTCGGTACGGGCGCGGGCGCGTTTACCCGCACCACCAACCGGCGCGATTTTGCGATCACGCCGCCCAGCCCGACCCTGTGTGACTGGGTGGGGGCCGCGGGCGGCACAACCCACGCCATTGGCAAGATCGGCGATATCTTTGCCCATCGCGGCATCGACACGCTGAAAAAAGGTGCGGACCGCGATCTGATGGAGCATCTGGTCGAGAGCTTTGATACGGCCGAGGACGGCGATCTGGTCTTTGCCAATTTTGTCGAGTTTGACGCGCTTTTCGGCCATCGCCGCAATGTGTCTGGCTATGCCAGCGCGCTGGAATGGTTCGACAGTCAAGTGCCGCGCCTGCTTGACAAACTGCGCGAGGGCGACCTGATCATCTTTACCGCTGACCACGGCAATGACCCGACCTGGATTGGCACCGATCACACCCGCGAACGGGTGCCGGTGATTGGGGCCGGGCTTGGTGCCAAAGACATCGGCATCCGTGGTTTTTCTGACATTGGTGCCTCCATCGCCGCCCATCTGGGGCTGGCGGAACGCGGCGCCGGAGAGAGTTTCCTATGAGCTTCCAAACCCTTCCCAAAGTTGAACTGCACATGCACCACGAAGGCGCGGCCCCGCCCGCCTTTATCCGTGGGCTGGCGAAAGAGAAGAATGTCGATATCTCGGGCATTTTCACCCCGGATGGCGGCTATGCCTATCGCGATTTCTGGCATTTTCTTGAGGTCTACGAGGCCGCGACCTCGGTTCTGCAAAGCCCCGAGGATTTTCGCCGCCTGACGCTCGCCATTCTTGAGGAAAGCGCCAAAGAGGGTGTGGTCTACGCGGAAAGCTTCATCTCGCCTGATTTCTGTGGCGGGCGGGATGTGGCCGCGTTCAAGGAGTATCTGGCCGCGATCAAGGATGCGGCGGATCAGGCCGAACGTGATTTCGGCATCACCCTGCGCGGCATTGTCACCTGCATCCGTCACTTCGGCGGAGAAGTTGCGGTTGAAACCGCCAAATGCGCCCAGGAAACCGCAGGCGACTGGATTGTCGGCTTTGGCATGGGCGGGGACGAGAAAGCGGGCAGCCAGTCCGATTTCAAATACGCCTATGACATGGCGCGCGAGGCCGGTCTGCACCTGACCACCCATGCGGGTGAATGGAACGGGCCCGAGGAAATCCGCGAGGCGCTCGATGCGCTGAAAGTCACCCGGATTGGTCACGGCGTGCGCGCGATCGAAGACCGGGCGCTGGTCGACCGGCTGGCAGAGGACGAGATCACGCTGGAGGTCTGCCCCGGGTCGAACGTCTTCCTTGGTGTTTTTGACCGTCTGGAAAATCACCCCATTGCCAAGCTGCGCGAGAGGGGGGTAAAGGTCACAGTATCCACCGATGATCCGCCCTTCTTCCGCACCACGATGTCACAGGAATACGAGGATCTGAACCGGGTCTTCGGCTGGGATGAAAGCGATTTTGCTGACCTCAATCGCGTGGCTTTGGATGGCGCCTTCTGTGACGCAGAGACCAAGGCGCGCATCGCCAAGCTGCTGGAGCCAAAAGATGTATGACCACCTGACCGTCGTTGATCACCCGTTGGTGCAACACAAGCTGACCTTGATGCGCGAAGAGGGCACGCCGACCAGCGTCTTTCGCCAGCTTCTGCGCGAGATCAGCCAGCTTCTGGCCTATGAGATCACCCGCGAATTGCCGATGACGTCTAAAACCATCACCACGCCGATGCAAGAGATGGACGCGCCGACGCTTGCGGGGCGCAAGCTGGCGCTGGTGTCGATCCTGCGCGCGGGCAATGGTCTGTTGGATGGGGTGTTGGAGCTGATCCCCTCGGCCCGGGTGGGGTTTGTTGGGCTTTACCGCGACGAAGAAACGCTGGAGCCGGTGGAGTATTACTTCAAGGTGCCGGACCACATGGATGAACGTCTGGTGATTGCGGTGGATCCGATGCTGGCCACCGGCAACAGCTCGGTCGCGGCGATTGACATGCTGAAAAAAGCGGGCGCCAAGGACATCCGGTTCCTCTGCCTGCTGGCCGCGCCCGAAGGCGTGGCGCGGATGAAAGAGGCGCACCCGGATGTGCCGATCATCACTGCGTCGCTTGACGAAAAGCTGAATGAAAAAGGCTATATCGTGCCCGGTTTGGGCGATGCGGGCGACCGGATGTTCGGCACCAAGTAACCCGGGCCGCCCCGCGCCCATCGGCAAAAAGGCGCTGCCCCGGATCCGGGGCACGCCACAGCGGAAAGCCCTTTGCTTTGGGGGCTTTAATCTACCCCCCTCAAAAGACACACAGAATTTCATATAAATTATCCACAGCGCCTGTGGTGGTCTGTGGATTATCCCTTTACTTGCGTGGGGGTATCCTTCATTCTGGACCACAATATTTTGTGTGGGGGCACAAGAGCATGTTTAAAAAAACCGTGGCCATAATGGCCCTTCTCGCAGGACTATCCGCAACAGGTGCAGAGGCGCTGAGCCTGAAACAGGCCGGGCGACCTGCCGAAAATCCGCCTGCGGGCTACAAAGGGGATACCTATGTGGACAGCCGCGGATGTATTTACATTCGCGCCGGATTTTCAGGCAAAACCACCTGGGTGCCGCGTGTGACGCGCAAGCGCCAGGTGGTCTGCGGGGCACGGCCCAGCGGCGCCGCCAGCCCTTCGGTCGTGGCGAAAGTGCCGCAAGTTGCACCGCAGCCCGCGCCGGTTGCAACCGTGCAGCCGCGCAGTGTTTCGCCTCGCGTGACCGTCGCCCAACCCGCCCCCGTGCGCGGACAACCTCGCTCCACCCGCGTGACCGTGGCGCCGACCCTTGCGCGCCCCGCGCAACCCGGCCCCGCCCTGCCGCCGCGCATCGCCTTTGGCAATGCCGATCAGCTGAACCCGGCCCTGCCGCCGCGCAGCGCCCCGCCGCCCGCGTGGTCCGAGCGGTACACAAGCGTGGCCCCGGTTGCCAATCCGGGTCCCGCGCCCGTGGCGCGGATTGTGCCCGACAGCGGAAAAGTGTCACGCACCGTGCGTGTCAGCTGCCCGGTCAGTGGTAAGGTACGTCCGGTGATGATGAATGGCACGCAGGTTCCGATCCGTTGCAGCGCCGGGCAAAGCACGCCGGTGTCTTATGTGGTGGATCATGGCAATGGCCAGCGCACCCGCGTTGTGACCATACCGCACCCGTCCAAAGCCGCGGCACCACAGGGGCAGAAACTGTCGGATGCCACCGGCCTGCCGGGGCAAACCGTATCCGTGCCGCAAGGCAATGGCAGCCCCGCGCGCAGCTATCGCGTGGTGCGCGGGCGGGATCTGGATAAATCCACCCTGCCGGCCGCAACCGTGATTGCACCGCAAACCTATGTGGCGCTGAACATGCCGGTGCAGGTGCCCAAAGGCTATCGTCCGGCCTGGACCGATGGGCGTCTGAACCCGATGCGCGGCGTGCGCACCATTGGTGGCGACCGGCAAACCGCCCAAATCTGGTCCGAGGGCACGCCACGCCGGCTCTTGGGTGTACAGTTGCCGGACTGACCCCGGTCAAGCAGTTGATGTCAGGATGATGCAATGCACCTCGCGGGTTCGCGGGGTGTTTTTGTGTGCGCAGAGGGGCTATTCGCCGCAAATCCCCTGCAACTGCACCCAATCGCCGTCTGACAAAAGCGGTGTGGCCGCCGCCAGCGGCACCGGGTCCGCTTCGATCAGGGTCAGGGTGCGTTCCCCGGTCAGATCCAGCGCATAGGCATAGGGGGTCGATCGCAGCCCGGCCTCGGCAAAGCGCGGCAAAAGCGCCTCGGCGGTCAGTGGCGCGGGGGGCGAGGTTAACAGCCATTCGGCATAGCTGTCGATCACCTCATTGGGCAGGGCACCCGTGGTCAAAAGCTGTGCGGTCGCCACCAGCCCGGATTGGGTGAGCAGGGCCAGCATCGGGTCAATTTGTTTGCGGCGCTCGTCTTCGGCCAGGATAAACCCGGCCACCACATCCGGTTCCTCGTAATCTTCGATCAGGGCGCGATTGATCAGGGTGATATTGCCGGGCAGGTGGGTGGCGGCCTGCACGCCGCCCGACAGCACAATCAGACGCGGGGCGTTGGCGCCCAAGACGCGCCGCCCCAATGCTTCCAGTGATGACCGCGCCAGCACGCCGTCACATTGCTTGCCGGCAATGCGCCCGATACGATTGAGGATCCTCTGACCAATGGCATCGCGGGTCGAGGTGCCCACCACGGTGGCGGTATAGCTGCGCAGCGCATCCGGCAGCCAAAAGATCCCGCCCAGAACCAGAGCGGACAAGACCGCGCCGCCGATCAGGTGACGCAGGCGGCCGGGTGTGCGGCGGCGTTTTTCCACCGTTTTACGCACCCGCTCGATGCCCTGGATCATGGTGTCATCATCCATTTCCAGCTCTTCGAACACTTCGTCTGACGGCGCAAACCGCGCCGGGCGTTCGCCGGGGTTGATCCGCCGCACGGCGGCCAGCGACCAATGGGTCAGCGCCGTGTCGGACATGTCGGAAATGGTCAGGGATGCCTCGCCCAGCGAGACAATAACATTCACCCGCTGCGCCCCGGGCGAGGCACACCACACACCCGGCGCTTCCAGCCGGTCGTATTTCGTGAGGGCCGTCATAATGGGACGGGGCTGCTCTTGGTTGTTATCATTGCAAAAAGAATAGCCCCGCTTGTGGGGTTTGTCGATTGGGGAGTGGCGAAATACGAAGAAGCCGCGTTGCAATGAAAGTCGCAAAGAAAAAGGGACGGCGCGAGGCCGTCCCTTGGTCTGATTGGTGATGCCTTAGGCTCAGTCTAAAAACGCCTTCTCAACCACGTATTCGGCGGGCTTGGAGTTCGCCCCTTCGGTCAGCCCGTATTCCTCAAGCATTTCCTTGAGTTCCAGGTTGAAGGCCAGGTTGCCGCAGATCATCGCGCGGTCGTTTTTCGGGCAGATCGGCTCCACGCCCAGATCCTTGAACGCCTCGCCCGAGCGCATCAGGTCGGTGATGCGGCCCATCTTGGGGCTCTCTTCACGGGTGGTGGTCGGGTAGTATTTGATCTTCTTCCAGAAGCCTTCGCCGATCACCTCGTTCAGAAGTTCATCGTCTTTCAGCGCCTCGATCAGGTCGCGCCCATAGGTCAGTTCCCCCACTTCGCGGCAGGTATGGGTGATGATCACCTCGTCGTAATCCTCATAGGTCTGCGGTTCACGCAGAAGCGAGGCAAAGGGCGCAAAGCCGGTGCCGGTGGCAAAGAACCAGATCCGCTTGCCGGGAATGAGCGCATCATGCACCAGGGTGCCCACGGGTTTCGGGCGCAAGATCACCTCGTCGCCGGGCTGAATGTGTTGCAGTTTCGAGGTCAGCGGGCCGTCCTGCACTTTGATCGAGTAAAACTCCATCTCCTCATCCCAGCTGGGCGAGGCAATCGAATAGGCGCGCAGAAGCGGCTTTTGCTTGCCGGTTTTCGGGTCCGGGTCGCCCATCAAGCCAATCATTACGAACTCGCCAGACCGGAAGCGAAGCGACGCCGGACGCGTGCAGCGGAAGCTGAACAGGCGGTCGGTATAATGTTTCACCTCGGTCACGGTCTGCGCATCAGGCAGGGTGGGCACGGCTTTTACTTTGGTTGGGGCATCCATTACGGCGGTCACTTCATTCATGAGCTTTACCGGGGCAGCGCGCCCCGGCCTTTCATGTTGCTATATATGGTCTGTAGGGGAAGGGGTCTAGGCTTACGCAGTGCCCATCAGGCGCGACCTATAGTCATAGGCCCGCCAATCGGCGCGATAGACCCAGTCCTCTTCCGGCTGGCGCTGGGCCAGCTCGTCCGAGATTTCCACCTCGTCAAAGCCGGACCGACGGGCCATGGCGTATTGGTCTGAAATCACGTGGCCCTTGGCGCGCAGACGCCCCTGAAAGCCAAGGTCGCGCAAGCGACGGGCCAGGGTAAAGCCGCGACCATCTGCAAAAGACGGGAAATCAATGCGGATCGCGTCGACATTCAACATCAGTTTGCCCAGATCCGCCGGATCGGTGTCGGATGTCAGATCCAGCCCCCGCGTGTCATTGGCGGCGCGTTCGTCCACGCTGGCAAAGCCATGCGCCCAATCGTCCGGGGCGAACCCCGTATCACGTACAATTACAGTCATTGGCTTGCTCCAACTCTGACCATCTTGCCATCCACAAAGTGGATGCCGCATTCCGTTTTTTCCGCCCCGCGCCAGCGACCTGCCCGCGGGTCTTCGCCGGGTTTCACCGGGGATGTGCACGGAGCACAGCCGATCGACGGGAAGCCGCGCCCAACCAGCGGATGGCGGGGCAGGCGGTTGTTGATCATATATTCCTGCACGTCGTCCGGCGCCCAATGGGCCAGCGGGTTCACCTTGATCCGACCATCTTCGATCTCGAAAAACTGCAGGTCCACGCGTTTGCCACCCTGAAACCGTTTGCGCCCGGTGATCCAGCCGTCAAACGGTGCAATTGCATTGGCCAGCGGTTCGACCTTACGCAGCGCGCAGCAGGCATCGGTATCGGCCAGATGCAGGATATTGTCCGGGTCACGTTTGAACACCTGATCGGCATCCGGGTGGATCACCCGCACATCGGTCAGGCCCAGCTTTTCGCTGACCTCCACCTGATACTCCAGCGTCTCCTGAAACAGCATCTGCGTGTCCAGAAAGATCACCGGGGTCGAACGGTCGGCCAGCGCCACCATGTGCAAAAGCACAACGCTTTCCGCACCAAAGCTCGACACCATGGCCAGCGGGCCGATTTCCGGCGCAGCCAGCGCATCGCGCACCACCTGGGTGGCCGAATGATGTTTATAGCGTGCGTTCAGATCCGCGACACGTTCTTCCAGCGGGGCGAGGGGGGCTTCAAGCGGCATGGCTTTTGTCCTCCGGATAAAGCGCCGCCTTGAACGGCGCGTCGCCCAGACGGCGGAAGGCCTCAAGGAAGGTCTCGTCCGGGCTTTCGCGCAGGTCGAGATAGGCCAAGAGGATACGCTCAATCGCCGGCACAATCTGGTCATAGGAAAACCCCGGCCCGGCGCGTTTGCCGATCACCGTGTCGGCCCCACCATCGCCACCAAGGGTGATCTGGTAGTTTTCAACACCCGCGCGATCCAGACCCAGAATGCCGATATGGCCCAGGTGGTGATGCCCGCAGGCATTGATGCAGCCCGAGATCTTCAGCTTGATCGGCCCGATGTCATGTTCCAGCTTCAGCGCGTCAAAGCGTTCCGCGATGTTTTGCGCGACCGGAATGGCGCGGGCCGTGGCCAGCGCGCAGTAATCCATGCCGGGGCAGGCGATGATATCGGACACCAGACCGGCGTTGGCGGTGGCCAGACCATGGGCGCGCAGGGTGGCGTAGATCTTCGGCAGGTCCGATTTGTGGATATGCGGCAGGATCACGTTCTGCTCGTGGCTGATGCGAATGTCACCATAGCCGAAATCCTGTGCCAGATCGGCAATCACCCGCATCTGTTCTGCGGTCGCATCGCCCGGTGTCTCGCCGTGGGCCTTGAGCGAAATGGTCACAATCGCATGATCCGCATCACGGTGTGCCGACAGGTTGGTGTCGGCAAAGCTGCGGAAGCCCGGATCGGTCGCATAAGCCGCGTCATAGGCACCGGTGTCTGCTGATTTCAGCGACGGGGCCGGGAAGCCTGCTTTGATGCGGGCGAAATGGTCCTGGTCCACACCGGAAAACAGCGGGCGGATCTGCGCAAACCGCGCGTCGACCAGTTCGCGGATCTTGTCGATCCCGTTTTCCATTGTGGTGATCTTGATGCGCGCCTTATACTTGTTGTCGCGGCGGCCCAGCGTGTTGTAGACGCTGACGATCGCCTCAAGATAGGGCAGCAGGTCTTCGCGCGGCAGGAAATCATTGAGCACCTGGCCGATGACCGGGGTGCGGCCAAGGCCACCGCCAACAATGATTTCATAGCCGACCTCGCCGTCCCGTTCGACAATGCGGATGCCCACATCATGCGCCTTGGTCACAGCGCGATCTTCCTTGGACCCGGTCACCGCCAGCTTGAACTTGCGCGGCAGGAACTGAAACTCCGGGTGATCGGTGGACCATTGGCGGATGAGCTCGGCCGTGGGACGCGGATCTTCGATCTCATCCGCCGCCGCACCCGCGAAATGATCCGCGGTCACGTTACGAATGGTGTTGCCCGAGGTCTGGATCGCGTGCATGCGCACGTCCGCCAGCGCCTCCAGCATGTCGGGAATGTCGGTCAGGTGCGGCCAGTTGTATTGGATGTTCTGGCGGGTGGTGAAATGGCCATAGCCCTTGTCGAACCGCTCGGCCAGATAGGCCAGCTGGCGCATCTGGTCCGGGTTCAGCGTGCCATAGGGGATGGCGACCCGCAGCATATAGGCATGAAGCTGCAGATAGACGCCGTTCATCAGGCGCAGCGGCTTGAACTCATCCTCGGTCAGCGCGCCCGAGACCCGGCGTTCCACCTGTTTGCGGAACTGGGCGGTGCGGTTGCGGACAAAAGCGTCGTCGAAATCAGCGTAATCATACATTGGCGTGCACCTCGTGCTGGCGTTCCTGTTTGCCGTGAAGCCGGTTCGACGGGCCTTTTGCCCGGAACGCTTCGCGGAAATGGGTGGGTTCCGGGCCGTTTGCGCCCAGCTTCGCGTCAGCCAAATAGGGGCCAACGGCGATATGCGGTTGGGTTTCCGCCTCAAAAAGACGCGCGTTTGCGGCCTCTTCGGTGTCCAGGAAAGCGGCCATACACATCTCGCGCACCCAGCTTCCGTCCTCGGCAAGATAAATCACATCCCCGGTCACAAGATCATTTGCGGTCACGATTTTGGGTGTAAACGGGCGCGGCATGGCCAGTCCTTTCCTATTGCATTCCGGGGTTATATAGGACATTTTCCCTGTAATTGGCACTCACCGGCGGTAGATAAGGAAAATTGTTCCCCTTTAGGCGCCGCTTGGAACGCCTGACCTGAAATGAAGGAAAAACCGGAATGTCCGTTCGGCTCGATGAGATCGACAAGAAAATCCTGCGCGAGCTGCAACGCGATGCAGGCCAGTCGCTTGACGTCATTGCCCGCAAAGTGGGCTCGTCCAAAACCCCCGTCTGGAATCGCATCCGCAAGCTGCGCGAAGCGGGCGTGATCGGCCAGAACACCATGGTGATGGATGCCGACAGCCTGGGGTTCGAAGCCTGCTTCTTTGTGCTCATCCGCACATCCGAGCATGAGGCCGATTGGCAGGGCAAGTTCCTGAAAGCCTTGAAGGAACGCCCCGAAGTGATGGAGGCGCACCGGCTGGCAGGCGAGATTGATTACATCCTCAAGGTCCGCGTCGAAAACGCCCGCGCTTATGACGAGTTTTATCAGGCGCTGATTTCCGAGGTGAAGATCTTCAACGTGACCGCGCTGTTGTCGATGGAAGAGATCAAGTTCTCAACCGAGTTGCCGATCTGAGGGGGAAGGGGCGCTGCCCCTCGCGAGACAAGCTCGCTCACCCCGAGGTATTTCTGGCAAGAAAAAGGCGCAAGGATTTGTTAACCATGATCTGACAAGAAGAGTGGACGGGACCGGCAGAGGTGCCGATGACCGCGCAGGGACAAGGCAAATCGCTTTGAGAAGAGGAGCCGCGCGCCCCTCTTTTTTTTGCCAAAAATACCTTCGCCGAAGGCAAGAATACCACCGAGCGCAGCGAGGCCACGCCACCCAGCCGGGCCGGCGCGCCAGCGACGAACCGGGTAGGCGGAACACCATGTGCAGATAACCGGTGGTCAAGGCGCGCGCGCGTTCTTATGCTCCGCCCATGGTCAAGTCCTTGCGTTCCATATGGGTTTTGGGGTTCCTCATCGCCGTCACGCTGTTTAGCGCCGGGGTGTGGACCCTGTCCTGGCAATCCGCGTTGAAAGCGCTGGAAGAGCGTGGGCGCACCGACCTGACCCTTGCCTCTGACCGTCTGACCCGCCACCTGCTGCGTTATCGCGAGTTGGCAGTGATCCTGTCCGGCCACCCGGAACTGGTGGCGCGATTGAAGGGGCAGGGCGGTGCGCGCGACGCCACCGCGCTTCTGCAATCCATGGCGGACAAGACCGGAGCCCGGGCGGTCAGCCTGGTGGACCGAAACGGGCTGGTTCTGGCCTCCACCGACCTGTCGCCCCTGCCGCACAACCCTTTGGTTCCCCCGCTGCGCCGGGCCTTGAACGGCGCGCTTGGGACGGCGAACGCCACACAGGTGGCCGACAATGGTCTGACCCGCCGCCTGTTCACTTTTGCCGCCCCCGTTCACACGGGCCCCGGCCCGGCGCAGGGCGCGGTGGTGACCGAGGTCGACATCTGGCTCTTTGAACAAAACTGGCCCACCAGTGCCGCCGCCGTCTATTTCGTCAACGCCCGCGGGCAGGTCTTTGTCACCAACCGGTCCGAACTGATGCTGACCGACCGTTTTGGCGATGAGGGCTTTCCCATCCACACCCGGCAAAACTGGTTTGGCCATGAGGTCTGGACCCTTGAGGGCGGGCCGTATCTACCGCGCCAGGCGGTGCACCTGTCAGCCAAACTGCCGGTGATCGATATGACCGCCGAAATCCTGCTCGACACTGCCCCGGCCACACGCACGGCCACCTTGCAGGCGATTGCGGCTGCGGCGGTCTGTCTGGTGTTCGGGGCGGTGCTTTTGGTACTGGCTGAACGGCGCCGGGCACTGTCGGACCGGCTGACGGTCGAGGCCGCGGCCAACGCGCGGCTGGAAGCACGGGTGGCGGAACGCACCCGCGCTCTGAAGGACGCCAATGACGAGCTGCGTCAGGCGCAGGCCGATCTGGTGCAGGCGGGAAAACTCTCCGCTTTGGGGCAGATGTCAGCGGGCATCAGCCACGAGCTGAACCAGCCCCTCATGGCCATTCGCAGCTTTGCCGACAACGGCACGGAATTTCTGAACCGCGGCGCGCCGGCGCAGGCGGGGGCGAACCTAGGCCGCATCTCGGAACTTGCGGGCCGGATGGACCGGATCATCAAAAACCTGCGCGCCTTTGCCCGCAATGAAAGCGAACCCCTGGGCAAGGTCGATATCGCGCATGTGATTGACACGGCTGTGGAATTGACCGGGGCCCGGCTGCGCGCGGATGGCGTGGATCTTGACTGGGCCCGTCCCGACACCCCGATCTATGTGCGCGGCGGAGAGGTGCGTATGGGGCAGGTTTTCGTGAACCTGATCAACAACGCCGCTGACGCCATGGCCGGGCAATCGCACAAGCAGATCACCCTACGCCTTGCCCAATCCGACCGCATCACTGTCAGCGTTGCCGACACCGGGCCGGGCATCGCCGACACCGATAAGATCTTTGAACCCTTCTATTCCACCAAACAGGTGGGCGAAGAGGGGATGGGCCTCGGCCTGTCGATCTCTTATGGTCTGGTGCAAAGTTTCGGCGGCGACATTCGTGGCCGCAACAGTGTGCACGGCGCGGTGTTTACCGTGGAACTCGACCGGTGGGAGGAGAGCGCATGACCACGCAGGTGTTATTGGTGGATGATGATGCGATGGTGCGCGAGGCGCTGGGCCAGACGCTGGATCTGGCAGGCTATGACGCAGTGCTGGCGGGCAGCTATATTGAGGCAAAAGACCACGTGGCGCGCGATTTCCCGGGCGTGGTGGTCAGCGATATTCGGATGCCGGGCAAAGATGGGTTTCAGCTTCTGGATTGGGTGCAGGGAGTGGATCCGGACCTGCCGGTGATCTTGCTCACCGGTGAAGGCGACATCCCGATGGCGGTGCGCGGCATGACCGCGGGCGCCTTTGATTTTCTGGAAAAACCCTGTGATACCAATGTGTTCCTCTCGGTGGTGGAGCGCGCTCTGTCGACCCGCGCGCTGGTTCTGGAGAACCGCGCGCTGAAACAATCGCTGGAACAGGGCGACGCGGCCTCGCGGCTGTTGTTTGGGGAAAGCGTGCAGGCCGAAGAGCTGCGGTCGCGGGTGCGGGCTGTGGCGGGGATGCAGGCTGAGGTGCTGATTTGCGGCGAACCGGGATCGGGCACTGCGAAGGTGGGCGAGGTGGTGCATCTTTTGTCGGCAGGGGCCATGCGCCCCCTGGTGAAACGCCCGGCGGCGGGGCTGACGCCAGAGGGGTTGGCCGAGGCCTATGAACGGGCCGAGGGCGGCACGCTCTTTCTGGATGAAATCGCAGCCCTCGACCCCACAACACAGTTTGCGCTGTTGGATTTGTTGGAGAAACACGGCGAGACCCGCGTGGTGGTCGGCACCTATCGCGATCTGGCCGCAGAGGTGGCCGAGGGACGTTTTAATCCCGATCTGTTCTACAAGCTTGACGTCTTGCGCGTGCGCATCCCGGCCATTCGCGAACGCAAGGACGATATCCCGGTGCTGTTTCGTCATTATGTGTCGATCGCCAGCGAACAGGCCGCGCTGACCCCGCCGGAAATCAGCCAGGAGGTGATCTCGCAACTCATGGCGCAGGATTGGCCGGGTAATGCGCGGGCGCTGATGAACACGGCGATGCGTTTTGCCATGGGGCTGGGGTTGGGCGACGTGGAGGACGGCGAGGGCGAACGCCCGGGCCTTGCGCAACAGCTCGCCCAAGTGGAACGCACCCTGCTGATCGAAGCGCTGCGGCGACACCGCGGCGGCGCCACGGCGGCGGCCAAAGACCTGAAACTCCCGCGTAAGACGTTTTACGATAAGCTCACACGGCATGGGATCCGGGCGGAGGATTATCGGGGGTGAGTGCCTTGACTAGTTGGGTGTTACCAGCTTCTCCAGAGCAATGGTTTGGGTTATTCGAAACCCTTCGTTGAAGTTGAAGCGAGGTTTGATCGGTTTTGGGCGGCTAAAGAAGCGCCTTTTCGCCTTGTCGACATCGACCTTTGTCTCTGCTGATCTCACGCAAAGTTCCAGATAATAGCAACCCGGAGGGCCGAGATCGGCCAGTTTTCCAAACTTACCCAAATCACTCGACAGACCGTTTGGCATTTCGTGCAGCTGACGCTCGAAGTGCGGCAACTGTGGGCCGTTGTGCAGGTTCAACTGGCAGACTTCCCCCGCTTGCAATTGAGACGGGAGCGGCGTGGCGGGGATCAATGCTTCGCCGTCAACATTATTGCCCCCTTTGCCTGGGTGCCCAAGATAGTTGGAGTAAGACAGGATGTACGAAGCCCTGAAGTCCAGTTTTTCATCGGTGGTGTTTTCAAGAATGGCTTCCAGCCGGAAATCCGGATCTGCCAAATTGCCAGAGCAGACAAGCTGGATGGTAATCTGCGAAGGTTTCAATGAGAAAGGGGCTGGGCCGCGACTGAATTGGGACATTGGAAAATCCATACTGATAATATGGCCAATCAAAATGCCGTGCAGGCAAAAGTCAACATATGAAGGGTATTGAGGTGACTCGCGAAATTGTGCGGAAAATCGCACATGGTGGAAATGCCCTGTGTGAAATTTCGCTCACTTGGCCTGCAATTATAACTTCCGGGTTTCCTGCTGTCTCTGTAAGTATCTGAAAAAGAAATTAAAAAATTCTCTTGGTTTAATCTCAATCTCTCCCCTTGGCAGGCCCCGCCGCCCCATGCCCCAATGGCGTCAACATCCGTTTCAAGGATGTAGGAAGCAATTCTGTCTGGGAGGACATCTTATGAAATTCCTTACTCTGGCCGCATCGGCCATCGCTCTGACCGTTTCCATGGGCACCGCGCAGGCGGCCTGTGATGACGGTGAGATCGTGATCAAGTTCAGCCATGTGACCAATGCCGACAAGCACCCCAAGGGGATCGCCGCGTCGCTGCTGGAGCAACGCGTGAACGACGAGATGAACGGCAAAGCCTGTATGGAGGTGTTCCCGAACTCGACGCTTTATAACGACAACCAGGTGCTGGAAGCGATGCTGCAGGGTGACGTGCAGATGGCCGCGCCCAGCCTGTCGAAGTTCGAAGCCTTCACCAAGAAATTCCGCATCTTTGACCTGCCCTTCATGTTCAAAAACATGGACGCGGTGGACGCGTTCCAACAGTCGGACACCGGTCAGGCGATGAAAGAAACCATGACCCGTCGTGGTCTGCTGGGGCTGGCGTTCTGGCACAATGGCCTGAAACAGTTCTCGGCCAACAAGCCGCTGGAAATGCCCTCTGACGCGGCTGGTCTGAAATTCCGCGTGCAAACCTCGGACGTGCTGGTGGCGCAGATGGAAGCAATTGGCGCAAGCCCGCAGCCGATGGCGTTTTCCGAGGTCTACGGCGCGCTGCAAACCGGCGTTGTGGACGGTCAGGAAAACACCTGGTCGAACATCTACGGCAAGAAGTTCTTTGAGGTTCAGGACGGCGTAACCGAAACCAACCACGGCATCATCGACTATCTGGTTGTGACCAATGTGGACTGGTGGGAAGGCCTGCCGGGCGACGTGCGGGACCAGCTGGCGCAGATCATGAAAGAAGTGACCGAGCAGCGCAACGGCGAAGCCTTTGCCGTGAACGAAGCCGCAAAACAGTCGATCATCGACGCCGGTGGCGTGGTGCGCCAACTGACCGCCGAACAGCGCGAAGCCTGGGTTGCTGCCATGAAACCGGTCTGGGCCCAGTTTGAAGGCGACGTGGGCGCCGAGAACATCGCAGAAGCACAAAAAATCAACGAGATGCACTAAGATCGTAACTGCGTAACGAGTGTTTGGGTACACTTGATTTCCTCCGGGGCCTGCCGGTCCGTGGGCCCCGGAATTTCCCAAATTTCCTGACAAAACTTCGGGCGAAATGCGTGCGTGTATTTCGATCTTGCCCCCGGTCTGCCCGGCGGCGAGAGGGGACGAGAAGGGGGCGATATGAGCCATTCATCCACACAAAAACACGGGTTCGAGGAAACGGCAATTGCCGTGCTGCTGGGCCTGATGACCATGATCACGTTCGTCAACGTGGTGCTGCGCTATGTGTTCAACAGCACCATCATCTGGGGGCTGGAGGTCGTACTGATCCTCTTTGCCTGGCTGGTGCTGTTTGGCGTGAGCTACGGGGTCAAGATCACCGCGCATCTGGGCGTGGACGCGCTGACCAACATTATGACACCGGGGTTGCGCAAGACCGTGGCGCTGGTGGCGGGCGCGATCTGCATCGCCTATGCGTTCCTGCTGCTCAAGGGCGCGTGGGATTACTGGGCGCCTTACGCGGCCCTTGATCGCACCTCGGGTCGCTGGTTCCCCACGGGGTTCGAGAAGACCCGCGATCAGGCCTGGTACATCACCGATCAGGTGCCGATGCCGGAATTTCTGCGCTTTCTGGAGGGCATGATCAACCAGGGCGAAACCTATGACAAACTGCCCCGCGTGATCCCCTATGCGATCCTGCCGGTGGGCATGGCGCTGCTGCTGTTTCGCTTTGTCCAGGCGTTCATCCGCATCTGGACCGGCCGTCAGGACAGCCTGATTGTCAGCCACGAGGTCGAGGATGAGATCGACCAAATCCAACATGATGATGACGGCGACGATACCGCCGCAAAACCGGAGAGCTGATCCATGGACGTCGTCTTTCTTTTTCTGATGGTCATCGGGTTTTTGATGATCGGCGTGCCGATTGCGGTGGCGCTGGGCATGAGCTCGATCCTGTTCCTTCTGCTCTTCTCCGACACCTCGCTCGCGTCGGTTGCGCAGAGCTTTTATCAGGCGGAAGCAGGGCATTATACGCTGCTTGCGATCCCCTTCTTCATCCTCGCCTCAAGCTTCATGTCGACCGGCGGTGTGGCGCAACGGATCATCCGCTTTTCCATCGCCTGTGTGGGGCATATGCGGGGTGGTCTGGCGATTGCGGGCGTCTTTGCCTGTATGCTTTTTGCCGCCCTCTCGGGCTCATCCCCCGCCACCGTTGTCGCCATCGGGACGATCGTGATCGCCGCGATGCGTCAGGTGGGCTACACCAAGGATTTCGCCGCAGGTGTGATCTGTAACGCGGGCACGCTGGGCATCCTCATTCCGCCCTCGATTGTGATGGTGGTTTACGCCTCGGCGGTGGAAGTCTCGGTTGGCCGCATGTTCCTGGCCGGTGTCATTCCCGGCATCATGGCCGGTGTCATGCTGATGATCGCCATCTACGTGATCGCCACCATCAAGAACATGCCGAAGGGCGAGTTCGCGGGCATCAAGGAAGTGCTCGAAAGCTTTGGCGATGCAGTCTGGGGTCTTTTGCTGATCGTGATCATCATGGTGGGCATCTACGGCATTCCCGGCATCACCGGCGCGCTTTTCACCCCGACAGAAGCCGCCGCCGTGGCCTCCGTCTACGCCTTCATTGTCGCCACTTTCATCTATCGCGACATGGGGCCGCTGGCGGACAAGGGGAATGGCAAGAAAACCGTCTTTCAACGCCCGCAGGCGCTGATCACCGCGTTTTTCCACGAGGACACCCGCAAGACGCTGTTTGATGCGGGCAAGCTGACCATCACCTTGATGTTCATCATCGCCAACGCGCTGATCCTGAAACACGTGCTGACCGACGAGCAGATCCCGCAGCAAATCGCCGGTGCGATGCTGTCGGCGGGCTTTGGCAAGATCATGTTCCTGATCATCGTGAATGTGATCTTGCTCATTGGCGGGCAGTTCATGGAACCCTCGGGCCTGATCGTGATTGTGGCGCCGCTGGTCTTCCCGATTGCCATCGAACTGGGCGTCGATCCGATCCATCTGGGCATCATCATGGTGGTGAACATGGAAATCGGCATGATCACCCCGCCGGTGGGTCTGAACCTCTTTGTGACCTCAGGCGTGGCCGGGATGCCGATGATGAAAGTGGTGAAAGCGGCGGCCCCGTTCCTCGCCGTGCTCTTCGTCTTCCTGATCCTGGTGACGTATGTTCCGTTCCTGTCGACCTGGTTGCCGACCACGCTGATGGGACCAGAGATCATCACCAAGTAGCAAAATACGGGCGAGGGGCGCTGCCCCTCGAACCCCGGGATACTTATGACAAGAAAAAGAGGGCGCGGGTTTTCGGACCTGCGCCTTTTTGCTGCCTTGGGAGAAGGGGGCAGGGGGCGCGATGAAAAGGGGCGCAAAAAAAGGGACCGCGCAAATGCGACGGCCCCTGGCACTTGCTACGCAACCTGAACATTTATCTGCGCCGAACACACCCGGCGCAAACGGTACACTCAACACCTGAATGCAGTGTTACAGTGTAAAGGTTGCGAAAGCCTTTATGCTTACTGCTTCATCTTGCAGGTCTTGATGCCGAGGATCGCATAGGGCGGGCACCAGCCGATGATGGCCGTGGCCAGCGGCACAATGCCAATCCAGGCCCAGATCGGGCCACCCATCAGCGCCCAGACGATCAGGGCTGCGCCGATTGCGATGCGGATGATGCGGTCAATGCCACCGATATTTTTGGTCATGAGAGTGTCTCCTGTTCTATCTGGCAACAGGATAGGCCGGGGCGCGGGCTATGGCATGTGACCCTGTCACATTCGGGATAGATTTTCTGATCAAAGTGCGGGGCCGCGGCGGATCTCTTCCAATTTGGCGGCATCGCGGATGGTGACCACGCCGCGTTCCTGCGCCACCACGCCTGCCTGCGCCAGTTTGTCGAGCCGGCGCGACACCACCTCGCGGGCGGTGCCGATGGCGGTGGCAATCTCGGCCTGGGTCATCTTCAGACAACGATCCGGCCCGGTTTTATCAGGGGTGGCGCGATCCAGGATCAGGGCGGCGAGCCGCGCCTCAACCGACATGAAACTGACGTTCTCGACCAGTTGCATCATCGCCTGCATCCGCTCGGCAAAGGCGCCAAACACAAGGCGGCGAAACTTCGAAGAACTGTCCAAAAGCGCAAAAAACACGTCGCGCGGAATGACCACCAGACGGCAGGGCGTTTCCGCCAGCGCCTCGCCGGTATAGGCGTCGCCGCCCAAAAGCCCCAAGGTGGATTGAACACAGCTTTCCCCCGGGGCCACGCGATAGAGAAGAATATCCCGCCCATTGGGACCAATCAGGTTCACATCCACCTGACCAGACAGCATGACAACATAACCCTTCACCGCCTCGCCGGGCTGAAAGAGCGTGGCGCCCTTGGGAACCTCCAAAGGCGCCAAAGTATCCAGAAGCGCGCGGGCCGGGGCGTCCAACCCGGCCATGTCTGCGCTGTCCTGCGTCCAGCTCATGCGAACCTCCCACAGCTCGTACCGCCTTCTATCACGTTGCATCCGCAACGACATGGCGCAGATGGTCACACCCTGGCAAATACTTGTGCCAAACAAAAAAGGGCGCGACCAAACCGCCGCGCCCCTTTTTCTTGCTTGAAATACCTCGGGGGTTCGAAGGGGGCAGCGCCCCCTCGTTCTGGGGTTCAATCGCGGGTTCAGTCACGCCCACGCTTTTCAAACCGCGGCAGCATGGCTGAAAAATCCATGCCCAGCCCGTCTTCGTCTTCGACAAAGGTGGTATAAAGCTCGGTTGCGCGCTGGCCCATCGGCGTGTCGGCATCTGCGGCCTCGGCCGCCTGCTGGCTGAGGCGCAGATCCTTCAACATCAGTTCGGCGGCGAACCCCGGCTTGTAATCATTGTCTGCGGGCGATTGCGGGCCCACACCGGGGGCCGGGCAATAGGCATTCATGGTCCAGCTATAGCCGCTAGAGGTGCTGACCACGTCGAACATCTTTTGCCGGTCCAGCCCCAATTTGTCCGCCAAAGCAAAGGCTTCGCAGGTGCCAACCATGGTGATACCCAGGATCATGTTGTTGCAGATCTTGGCCGCCTGACCCGCGCCGCTGTCGCCGCAATGCACGGCCTTTTGCCCCATGATGTCAAAAAGCGGCTCTGCCTTGGCAAAGGCGGCCTCGGACCCGCCCGCCATAAAGGTGAGTGTGCCGCCAGACGCCCCGCCAACACCGCCGGAGACCGGCGCATCCACCGCCAAAAGCCCCGCATCCACGGCCTGTTTGGCCACCGCGCGGGCGCTTTCCACATCGACGGTGGAACAATCGACAAACCCCGCGCCTTCGCGCATCGCCGGGATGATTTCATTGGCCACGGCGCGCAGGATCGCCCCGTTGGGCAGCATGGTCACCACCACGTCCGCGTCTTTTGCCGCCTCTGCGCCCGACGCCGCCTTGCTGACGCCTTCGATCTCGACCGGGGCCATGTCAAAGCCCACAACCTCGTGACCCGCCTTGGCCAGGTTTGCGGCCATCGGGCCGCCCATGTTGCCCAGTCCGATAAATCCGATTTTCATGGTGTTCTCCCTCAGAATGTCAGTTCGTTGGCCCCCAACGGGGCAAGCATGTCGTCTAAGGCCTCAGCCGGAATATCATCCAGCCCGTGTTTCCAGTTCGGGCTGCGATCCTTGTCAATCACCGCCGCGCGGATGCCCTCGATCAGGTCCGATTGTGTCAACGCGCGATAGACAAACCGGTATTCCAGCGCAAGCGACGCGCGCAGCGTGTCCGCCTCGGCCAGGCGGTGGATCATCTCGACCGTGCAGGCCATCGACAGGGGCGAGTTGCGCGACAGAAGCTCCAGCGTGTTGCGCGCAAACTGGCTGTCCTCGGCCCGAAGCGAGGCGAGGATGCCGGTCAGGCCCTGCGCACCGAAATGCGCGTCGATCATCGGTTGCATCGCCGACAGGTTGCCCGGGATCGCGGGGATCGCGGCATCATTGATATGGCTGGGGTCGCCCGTGCGCATCAGGTCGTCTTTCAGCGCGGGCCAATCCGCCTGGCGGATCACGTAATCGGCAAAGCCCGCGTGAATGGCATCGCCCGGGGCCATCCGCGCGCCGGTCATGCCGATATATTCGCCCAGATGGCCGGGCGCCTTGGCCAGGATCAGCGACCCGCCCACATCGGGCACCAGGCCAATGCCACATTCCGGCATCGCCATGCGCGAGGACCGCGCCATGATCCGGTGCGACCCGTGACAGCCAACCCCCACGCCGCCGCCCATGGTAAAGCCCTGCATGAAGCTGACAATCGGCTTGGGGTATTCAAACAGCCGCGCATTCATCCGGTATTCGTCACGCCAGAAGGTCTGCGCGCGGGTCGGGTCCCCCGATTTGCCGATCTCGTAAATCTCGCGAATGTCGCCGCCCGCGCAAAACGCCCGGTCGCCTTCCGCGTCGATGATGATCAGCTTGACCGCGTCATCATCCACCCAGTCGATCAGGGCGGCGTCAATCGCCAGGCACATGTCGTAAGACAGCGCGTTCAGGGCATCGGGCCGGGTCAGCGTGATCCGCCCGGCCTGGCCTTCTGTCCGAATGGAAATATCCGCCATCAACCGCGATCCCGTTCCGCCAGCAACTGGCGCGATACGATCAGGCGCATGATTTCATTGGTGCCTTCCAAAATCTGGTGCACCCGCAGATCGCGCACGATCTTTTCAATCCCGTAATCCGCCAGATAGCCATAGCCACCATGCAGCTGCAGACACCCATTGGCCACGTCAAAGGCCGCATCCGTGACCATCAGCTTGGCCATGGCGCAAAACTTCGACGCGTCATGCGCGCCATTATCGAGCTTCCACGCTGCCTGTCGCAGGAAGGTGCGCGCCGCCTGCAGGCGGGTTTCATATTCGGCCAGCCGGAATTGCAGGGCCTGAAACTGGTCGATCGTGCGGCCAAACGCCTTGCGCTCGCCCATATATTGCAAGGTCAGATCCAGCGCCTTCTGCGCCCCGCCCAGGGCACCGGCCGAGATGTTCAAACGCCCGCCATCCAGACCGGCCATCGCATAGGTAAACCCTTTGCCCTCTTCGCCCAACAGGTTGTCATGCGGCACGGCGCAATCGTCAAACTGCACCTGGCTGGTCGGTTGCGCCTTCCACCCCATCTTGCGCTCATTCGCGCCAAAGCTCAGACCCGGCGTGCCGTTTTCCACCACCACGGTGGAGATGCCCTTCGGCCCATCTTCGCCGGTCCGGCACATGGTCACGTAGACATCGGAATAATTGCCGCCCGAAATGAACGCCTTGTTGCCGTTCAGAACATAGCCATCAGCGGTCTTTTCCGCGCGCGTCTTCAGGGCGGCGGCGTCCGATCCCGACCCGGGTTCGGTCAGGCAGTAGGAAAACACTTTCTCCATCGAACAGAGATCCGGCAGCCATTTCTGCTTGTCTTCCTCTTTGCCAAACTTGTCGATCATGCCGCCGCACATATTGTGGATCGACAGAAACGACCCCACCGACGGGCAGGACATGGCCAGCGCTTCAAAGACCAGGGTGGCATCCAGACGCGACAGGCCCGACCCGCCGTATTCTTCCGACACGTAAACCCCGCCCAGACCCAGCTCTGCCAGGCCTTTCCAGATCTCGCGTGGGATCGTGCCATTGGCCTCCCATTCCTCGGCATGGGGCGCGATGTTTTCTTCGCCAAACCCCTTTGCCATATCGAAAATAAGGGTCTGTTCCTCGCTCAACGCAAAATCCATGGCGGTCTCCTCCCGTTCGCAAAACGCCTGTTGTCACAATTGCTACCGCGCAATCCTTACAGGAGTTTTTCAGCCCCCGCCAAGACCATGGAAAAATCATGCCCTGTCAGGGGGCTGACCAAGGCCGGCGGGCCGTGGCAGGTCTTATTTTCTGGTCACAAATATCCTCGCCGAAGGCAAGAAAATCGCCGAGCGAAGCCCCCCGCGTGGTGCCACGCGCATTGGAAGATGTTGCCGAGCGAAGCGAGGCCACCCCCAAGCCTGAGGGCCAACAGGTCCAAAAGGCGCGGGAGCATATCCCGTCGCTCAGCCCCGCCCCGGCGCGGGTCAAAGGTCTGCGTGATATTCGGCAATCAAATGGCGCACCACATCCTTCAACGCTTCATCCACCGGTTTCTCGGCCTCGATCGCATCCAGATACACCGCGCGCTGGCGGTCGGCGGCGATGCCCTCTTGCAAGATCGTGCGCGCCCGCTCGACCTCGTCCGAGGATCCCAGCGCCTCGGCATCCTCTTCGATCAGTGCCAGCATCTCCTCGACCAGCTGCGCAAGGGGCAAAATCTCGCCAGATCCGAAATCAATCAACCCGCCGGACACGCCATAGCGCTGCGCCCGCCAGCGGTTTTCCGACAGAAGGAAATTGTCATAGATGCGCCAGCGCTGATTTTTCTGCTTCAGCCGCCACAACATCCGCACCAAGGCCTGTGTCAGAGCCGCCAGCGCCAGCGTGTTTTCCAACCTGGGCTGCACGTCACAGATCCGCGACTCGATGGTTGGAAACCGTGACGAGGGGCGCAGATCCCACCAGATTTTCGAACTGTCCTCAATCACCCCGATCTCGACCAGCGCGTCGACCGAGCGTTCATATTCCGACCACCCGGACAGGCGCGGCGGAAGCCCGGTGCGGGGCAGGTTGTCAAAGACGGTTAGCCGGTAACTGGCCAGCCCGGTATCCTCGCCCTGCCAAAACGGAGACGAGGCCGAGAGCGCCAGAAGATGCGGCAGGAAATAGGTCAGTTGGTTCATCAGGTCGATGCGCGTGTCGCCGTCCTCGATCCCCACATGCACATGCATCCCGCAGATCAGCATCCGCCGCACCACGCCCGCCAGATCGCGCCGAAGCTCGTTATAGCGGTCCTTGTCCACATGGTGCTGGTCTTTCCAGCTGGCAAAGGGGTGGCAGGAGGCAGCAATCGGCGCAAGGTTATGGGCGGCGGCCTGTTTGGCCACCACACTGCGCAATCGTTTCAAATCCTCCCGCGCGGCGCCCACATCGGCACAAACTTTGGTGCCAATCTCGATCTGGCATTGCAGATATTCGGGGCTGACCTGACCTTCCAACTCTGACAGGCAGGCCTGCATCATCTCGTCCGGGGCGCGGGCCAGCTCGAAACTGTCGCGATCCACCAGAAGGTATTCTTCTTCCACGCCAATGGTAAATGCGGGTGCTTTGCGTGCCATATGCCCCTCTCCCTTGCCGGTTTCCAGATTATTGTCGCGGCTTTTCACAGCTTTGCAGGAATTCCGCGCCCCGTCCAGACGCCAGCCCAGAACCCGATTTCTGGGGGAATGCGGGGCAAAACCGGTGCCGCCCACGGGCTGATCAGCGAAAATGCGCCGGGGCGGGGCAAGGTGCTGTGTTTTGGTTTAAAAAAAGAACTATACTAATGTTTAGGTCTCTTTCGTTGTTTCCGGGGCCTTGACCGATCTTTGACAGTTTCATCATCTTCCGGGGGAAGTATGCCTCAATCCGCCAGCTATTATCCGGATTTGTGCCTTGTCCACCTTCGTGTCTGGGGGCCTGTGCGGCTCGCGTTCTTGGCGGCGCGCATGGCGGAATGGATGTATGAGTTCAACGTGCCAGAGGGGTATCATTGCCTGACCGATCTGCGCCAGTTGTCGGCGCTGGATCAGGCCAGGTCCGGGATGCAGGAACTGGTGACGATGCAGGCACGCGTGTATCAGGATGTTGCCGCGCCGGACCGCTCCGCAATTCTGGCAAACACCCCCATGGGCATCCTGGCCGCGCGCCTGTTCGAGCAGCATGCAGAAGGGGTTTTGCAGGAAAAACTGCGCGTTGTTCGCGACGAGAAAGCCGCGCTCAGGTTTCTAGGGTTTGCCGCTGGTGGCCTTGATGTGCTGTTGCAGGGGCACCCAAATGCCCGTCATTTGGAATGATGCGGGGGCAGAAGGCAAAACGGCCTGCCAAGGCGTTTGACGCGAAATAGGTGCGCAGAACGCGCGCCTGTTGCGCAAAGGCGGGGGGGCCGGTTCAACTCGCCAGGGCCTCTTGTTTCGGACCCCCCGCACCCCTTGGGGGATGGTCGTCCGTCAGGGCGCGTTTCAACCTCTCCAGACTGTGTTCGCGTCGGCCGATATGGGCGATGGCTTCGCTTTGGTCCCGGGTGACCAGGATGTCGGGGGACAGGCGATCTTGTGCCATCTGTTCGAACATGCGGCAGGTGCCAAAGGCCAGATCCCCCGGTGCCCAGAACGCAAGTCGCCGCGGTGCGCGTCGGGTGCGAAACAGGGATTCCTTGGCGCTGATCAGGGCGGAAATGCGGGCATAGCTGCCGTCGATATTGCCCGTTTCGGACAGATCAACCAGCGCGTCATAGTCCCGCGCCTGTAGCTGGGCGAGAACCTCTTGCGGGGCAAGGCGAAGGTCGGGAAGAGGGGGATGCAGTTTTGAAACGTCCAGATCACCTTTCAGCGTTAATAAAATGACGGAACTGGCGGGAAAGAACTCGCTTTGGGTCATTGTGGCGTCCTGCGCAATCACTACTCATGGTGGTGTGTAGCCTAAAGGTCAGGTGACGCCATTGTCGACTATAAACTTGAAATAAATGAAAAAAATGAAAGCCCGTGTTGGTTATATATTGGTCTGAAATTCGTATTTCATTTGCATACATCCAAAGGTTGAGTTCTGCGGGGACATGCGGTGGCGTGTGGGGGCAAGGGACTTTCCCACAAATGAAAACGCCCCGCAGCCAGGCCGCGGGGCGTTTGTGGTGTCTTCTCCGGATCCACGCATCGCAATGATGTGGATCCGGCGACGCTTCGTGTCGGGGTGTCCCTGAACTTAGCGCGAGAACTTAGCGCAAGTCGCGTTCATGCGCTGTCACGCGACCCACTCTCACGTCTTGATGTCGCATGTCCGAGCAGGGCAAAACCGTGCCCCACTTCTGCGCGACATGCCTTAGTCCATGGCCTTGAAGTTGAACTCGCCGCCTTCCTTGATGCCCGAGGGCCAGCGCGAGGTCACGGTTTTGGTGCGGGTGTAGAACTTGAACGCATCCGGACCGTGCTGGTTCAGATCGCCAAAGCCCGATTTTTTCCAGCCGCCAAAGGTGTGATAGGCCAGCGGCACCGGGATCGGAACGTTGATGCCGACCATGCCGATGTTGATCCGGTTGGCAAAGTCACGGGCGGTGTCGCCGTCGCGGGTGAAGATCGCGGTGCCGTTGCCGTATTCGTGGTCCATGGCATAGCCGATCGCTTCTTCATAATTCTCGGCGCGCACCATCGACAGAACCGGGCCGAAGATCTCGGTCTTGTAGATGTCCATGTCCTTGGTCACCCGGTCAAAGAGGTGCGGGCCAACAAAGAACCCGTCCTCATAGCCCTGCAGGCTGAAGTCGCGGTTGTCGACCACCAGATCGGCACCCTGATCGACCCCGGTCTGGATCAGGCGCAGGATGTTTTCCTTGGCCGCCCCGGTCACAACCGGGCCGTAGTCCACGTCGTCGCCAGCCGTGTAAGGGGCCACTTTCAGTTTCTCAATGCGCGGCACCAGCGCGTCGCGCAGCTTGTCGGCGGTTTCCTCGCCCACGGGAACGGCAACCGAGATCGCCATGCAGCGTTCGCCCGCCGCGCCAAAACCGGCACCGACCAACGCGTCGGCGGCCTGTTCCATATCGGCGTCCGGCATCACGATCATGTGGTTCTTGGCGCCCCCGAAACACTGCGCACGTTTTCCGTTGGCGGTGGCGCGCGAGTAGATGTAATGGGCAATCGGGGTCGAGCCGACAAAGGCCACGGCCTGAACGGTTTCATTGTCGAGGATCGCGTCGACGCTTTCCTTGTCGCCGTTCACCACCTGCAGCACACCATCGGGCAGACCGGCCTCTTTGCAAAGCGCGGCCAGCATCAGCGGCACCGAAGGGTCACGTTCCGACGGCTTCAGGATCATCGCGTTGCCCGCAGCCAGCGCCGGACCCATGCCCCACAGCGGGATCATGGCGGGGAAGTTGAAGGGGGTGATCGAGGCCACAACACCCAGCGGCTGACGCATCGAATACATGTCGATGCCGGGACCGGCGCTGTCGGTGAACTCGCCCTTCAGCATCTGCGGCGCACCAATGCAATACTCGATCACTTCCAGGCCACGCTGCACGTCGCCTTTGGCGTCCGGGATGGTCTTGCCGTGTTCCGCCGACAGGGCTTCGGCCAGCTTGTCCATATCGCGGTTGATCAGGCCCACCAGCGCCATCATCACGCGGGCGCGTTTCTGCGGGTTGGTGGCGCCCCAGGCTTTTTGCGCCTCGGCGGCCTTGGCGACAGCGTCGTCCAGTTCCGCCTTGGTGGCCAGGGCCACCTGCGCCTGCACTTCGCCGGTGGCGGGGTTATAGACGTCAGCCGCACGGCCCGAGGTGCCGTCGACCAGTTGACCATTGATCCAGTGACCAAGTTTTTTCATGATGGGTCTCCCAAAAGTTTGGGGGCAGAGTAGGCTTGCATTTCTGCCGAGAAAAGAGGGGATTTCTCAAAAGGGTTTTGCAAAAATGCAATATGACTGCTAGCAGGGGCGGGGCGCTTTCGTGTGCACTCAAGCGCGCTGTCGGTGGCTCATCTGCGATGAACCTGGGCCTCCGGCGGGGATATTTGGAGACCAAAGATGGTCGGGATCTGCGGGGGAGGGGGTTTTGATGGATTGGGATGATCTCAAGGTGTTCCTGGCGGTGGCGCGGGCGGAAAGCCTGTCGCGGGCGGGAAAGGCGTTGCGGCGGGATGCGGCGACGGTCGGGCGGCGGGTGGCGAAACTGGAAGGCGATCTGGGGCAGGTATTGTTCACCAAATCGCCTCAGGGCTATGCGCTGACCGAGGCGGGGTTGCGCCTGTTGTCCCATGCGGAGCGGGCCGAACAGGCGGTGTTGTCCGGGGCCGAAGAGGTGAAGGGCCAGTCCGGGCAATTGTCAGGGCAGGTGCGCATTGGCGCCACCGATGGCTGTGCGAGCTTTATCCTGCCGCAGGTTTGCGCGCAGATCCAGCGCCAGCATCCGGAGCTGGAATTGCAGATTGTCGCGCTGCCCCGGGTGATCAACCTGTCGAAACGCGAGGCGGATATGGCGATCACAGTGAGCCCGCCACAGGCCGGGCGGGTTACGGTGCAGCGGGTGACCGATTACCATCTGCATCTGGCGGCGAGCGAAGATTATCTGCGCGAGGCCCCGCCGCTGTTTCGGCTGGAGGATCTGCGCGATCATCCGATTGTGGGTTATATTCAGGATATGATTTTTTACCCGGAGCTGGATTTTCTGACCAAGCTGGGCATCGACAAGGTGCAATTGGCGTCGAACCTGGTGGCGGTGCAATTGGGCATGGTGCGCCAGGGCGGTGGTGTGGGCGTGACCCATGATTTCATCCTGCCATTTGCGCCCGAACTGAAACGTGTGCTGGTCAAGGAGCTGTCGATCACCCGATCCTTTTACCTTGTCCGCCACGAAGGGGATGCGCGCGTGGAGCGGTTTTCGCGAGTAGCCGAGGAGCTGGCGCAGGGGATCCGGGCCGAGGTTGCGCGGCTGGAAGCGGCGGTAGGATAGGGTTGAAAGTGAAAAAGGCTGTTAAGTACCCGGCGGGGTTGCGGAATGTGCTTGACATATTGTTGCGTGCGGGGTGACGCTGGGGACATAAAATTCAGCAGTTCAGCACTCCAGGAGGGACGCATGCTCGTCAGCCAAATTCTCAAAGACAAACCCATTCACGGCGTTGCCACGGTCAAACCGGGCGCATCGGTCACCGAGGCGGTGCAGATGCTGTCAGAGAAGAAAATCGGCGCGGTGATTGTGTCGGAAGACGGGGTGCGCCCGGCCGGGATCGTGTCGGAACGCGATATCGTCAGCGCATTGGGCGCGTCGGGAACCGGTTGTCTGACCGACAAGGTCGACACGATCATGACCTCGAAACTGATCAGCTGTTCGCCGGAAGATCGCGCGATCCAGGTGCTGCAAACCATGACCGAAGGCCGGTTTCGTCACATGCCGGTGATGGATGGCGACGAAATGGTTGGCCTGGTGTCGATCGGTGACGTGGTCAAGGCGCGGCTGGACGAGTTGGGTCAACAGGCCGAGGCGCTGACCAATATGATCATGGGCTACTGACCCCCAATCCGGTCAATCAGTGCCGTTACGTAGAACTACGTTGCGGCATCAAAACACTTGAAAACCCTCGCGCAATAGAGTTGCGTGCGCCCCATCAAGCGGTTTCAGTTCACCTGGATCGTTTATTCGCTGCCTTTCGCTTTGCTCAAACGCGAAAAACTCAGCATGTGTTTGAGGAAACTGGAGCCGCTTAGGAGGCACAAAAATGCGCGTTGGTCTTTATCCCGGAACCTTTGACCCGATCACCCTTGGGCACACCGATATCATCCGCCGTGCCTGTGCGCTGGTGGATCGGCTGGTGATTGGCGTGGCGATCAACACCGGCAAGGGGCCGATGTTTTCGCTGGAAGAACGCGTGGCGATGGTGGAAGAGGAATGCGCCAAGCTGACCCTTGAGACCGGGACCGAAATTGTCGCCCATCCGTTTGAAAACCTGTTGATCCATTGCGCCCATGATGTCGGCGCCCAGATCATCGTGCGCGGGTTGCGGGCGGTTACCGATTTTGAATATGAATATCAGATGGTTGGCATGAACCGCGCGATGGACAGCTCGGTCGAAACCGTGTTCCTGATGGCCGAGGCAAAATACCAGGCGATTGCGTCGAAACTGGTGAAAGAGATTGCCAAGCTGGACGGCGACGTATCGAAATTTGTCACCCCTGAGGTGAAGGCGAAGCTTCTGGCGAAGATTGGCTGAGGGCCGGACGGATTGATTGACCTCTTTGTTGTGTGAGTGAAAGGTTTGGGATGGCTAAAGTACCCGATCGGGGGAACTCGTCCAGCTTTGAAGCGCAATTGCGGACGCGACTTGCCGATTTGGATGTTGATCTGCCGGAAGATCTGTGGGCGCTGGTTTCATGGCTGGAAGAGCACGGGCAACATTTTTCCTATACCCGCACGCACGAACCGTTTCTTTCCACCAGTATGGTCAAAACGCATGACGCCTTGTGGTCGAGTATCGGTTTCGAGATGCCACAGGACTTCATCCGCCACTGGATTGGCAAGCCGGGTTTTGAACGCGAGATCATTCCCTTGGTGCGCTGCGGTGGGGACGGGAGTTATTTTGCCCTTTGGATGCAGGGCAATGACTCCGTTCGATATATCTTTCTTGGGTCCGAAGGCGAAGCATTTGTTGTTGCTGAAGATACGCGCAATTTCATCGCATTGCTTGCGATGGGATATTGTAGTGTCGAAGGCCGGTTTTCCTTGGAGCTTCAGCCGCATGTGGAATGGGATGCCATGTTCGACACGGATTGGCCCAAACCGGATCAACTGTCACAATGGGTGGAAGACAGGTTTGATTTGACGCTGCCAGCGAAAGGCTCGGATCTATTGCCGACTTATGCAAAGGGTGATCCCTTTGAGGCATTCCTTGAGAAGGCCTGTGACTTTTAGGAGTTGGGATAGGCCCCGTGGGGCCTTCCGTTCTTCCTGTCTGCAAGGTTCCCCCCTTACAAATATTTCCCCATCTGAACCGCCGTATCCAGCATCCGGCAGCTAAAGCCCCATTCATTGTCATACCAGGCCAGCACGCGCACCATATTGCCGTCCAGCACCTTGGTCTGATCCACGGCAAAGGTGGACGAGTGTGGGTCGTGGTTGAAATCGATCGAGACCAGCGGTTTGTCGGTCACGCCAAGAATGCCCTTGAGCGGCCCATTGGCGGCCTCCCAAATCGCGGCGTTGATCTCGTCAGCAGTGGTTGCGCGCGAGGCTTCAAAGGTCAGGTCCACGGCAGAGACATTTGGGGTCGGCACGCGGATCGCAACCCCATCCAGCTTGCCCGCCAGTTCCGGCAGCACCAGACCCACGGCACGGGCGGCGCCTGTGGTGGTGGGGATCATGCTCATCGCCGCGGCACGGGCGCGATAGGGATCGGAATGCAGGGTGTCCAGCGTCGGCTGATCACCGGTGTAGGAATGGATGGTGGTCATGAACCCTTTGGTGATGCCCACCGTATCGTTCAGCACCTTGGCCACCGGGGCCAGGCAGTTGGTGGTGCAGGACGCGTTTGACACGTGAATGTCCTCGCCGCTCAGCGTGTCATGGTTCACGCCGTACACGATCGTCTTGTCCGCCCCTTTCGAGGGGGCCGAGACCAGAACCCGGCTGGATCCATTGCCCAGATGCACCTTTGCCTTGTCGCCTTTGAAAATCCCGGTGCATTCCAGCACGATGTCCACATCCCCCCAGGGCAGGTCATCGGGATTGCGAATGGCAGTGGTGGCGATTTTGCCGCGGCCCGCGTCGATCCAGTCTTCGCCATGGGTGACCGAACTGTTCAGGCGGCCATGCACGCTGTCAAACTCCAACAGATGCGCGTTCATCTCCACCGGGCCAAGATCGTTGATCGCCACAACTTCGATATCATCCCGTCCCTGTTCAATCATCGCACGCAGCACAAGGCGGCCGATGCGCCCAAATCCGTTGATTGCCACTTTCACAGTCATATCGGGCTCCTTCCGAGCGTAAACGGGTAATGTTGGCGCTAACATGACTATTTTTGCGGAAAGGTCAAGGGAAACCCGTCATGGTGCTGCAACCGGTTGCAAAGGGTGGGCGAGGGGGGATGGTCAGAAAGGGGGGATCAGCGCCAAAAGGCAATCCATTCGGTCAATTCCATGAATTTCTTTGCCAGAAACAACAGGTTCACACCGTCAAACATCCAGACATCAAATCCAGCACCGGCAAGGATCACAATGCCGAGGAAAAGGGCGATCTGGTTGGTCAAGGGCGGCTCCTGTTTGTTGTGCCTACTATCGTCGGAGTGATGGAGCAGGGCAAGAGGGGACAGGATGTAATCCGAGACGATGGAAGCGGCGTTTCCAAATCACACCGCATCAAACCGAGATTTCGCCTGCTGACAAAATGCGATGTCTGAAATGCCCTGCAAATGCACTTCATCCCCGAAATATAGATACATGTTGAGATTGGCAAACATGACTACCTCATCGTCGGACAGGTCTTCTGGCTCTCGTCCGATGAGGCCAAGGAAATGCTCCATAACCTCATACGCAATCAATTCGCGAGGGCCGTAAGGGCCATATTCAGCCTCCTCAGGAAGCACTTCGCCACGCCCGACGGCGATCAGCCACCCAAGCGATTCCCGTTCAAATAGCTCTGGGTTCTTTTCGTCGAGAAACCCAAACCGTGTCCGAGGTCGCGGGGCTGTCACCTCTGAAAATAGGCGGTTCATCTCGGCTGATGTTGGTTCAGGCTTGTTGGGGAGCGTCGTGGTAGATGGGGCAACCGTCACCTTTTTTATCATGGTTGCTAGGTACAGCGCGCCAATGATTGCAGCGTAAAGAACCGCAAGAAATGGGAAGGCCGAAGAGAGAAGCAGGATGGCCAATACGTGAAAAGCCCAATTCATTTCGGAAAACGCCTTTGATAACCAATTGGTGAGTATTGAATATTCCACCTGGCTAAACGGAAAGATTGGCAAGAATGAGGCCGCTCCGGAAAGTCGTCAAAACCAGTTTCACAAAAGAAAACCCCCGACAAGCTGCGCCTGCCGGGGGTCTGAAATCTCATTTGATCAGGGGGTCGGCTCAGATCGACCCCATTTTCACGGCCAGATCAGCCATGCGGGTCGAGAAGCCCCATTCATTGTCGTACCAGCCCAGCACGCGCACCAGGCGGCTGCCGGTGACTTTGGTCTGGTCGGCGGCAAAGATCGCGCTTTCTTCCGAGTGGTTGAAGTCAACCGACACCAATTGCTCGTCGTTATAGCCCAACACGCCTTTCATGGCGCCCTCTGCGGCCTCTTTCATCACTGCGTTCACCTGGTCCACGGTCACGTCGCGTTCGGCCACAAAGGTCAGATCCACGGCGGACACGTTCGGGGTCGGCACGCGCACGGCAGAGCCATCTAGCTTGCCCTTCAGCGCAGGCAGCACTTCGCCCAACGCCTTGGCGGCCCCGGTTGAGGTCGGGATCATCGACATGGCGGCGGCGCGGGCGCGATACAGGTCCTTGTGGCGACGGTCCAGCGTCGGCTGGTCGCCGGTATAGGCATGGATTGTGGTCATGATGCCGCTATCGATGCCGAAGGCCTCGTTCAGCACCTTGGCCATCGGGGCCAGGCAGTTGGTGGTGCAGGATCCGTTGGAGATCATCACGTCGCCCGCTTCCAGCGTGTCGTCATTCACACCGTAAACGATGGTCTTTTGCACGTTCTTGGCAGGCGCCGAGATCAGAACCTTCGCAGCACCCTGTTCAATGTGCTTTTTCGCCTTCTCACCGTCGTTGAAATTGCCGGTGCATTCCAACACAACGTCAACACCCGACCAATCCAGCTCGTCCATATTATAGGTCGACATCATCTGCATCGGGCCCTGGCCCACATCCATGGTGCCGTCGCCCAGCACAACATCATTGGGGAAACGCCCATGCACGCTGTCATATTTGATCAGGTGGCGCGCGGTTTCCAGCGGCCCGGTGGCGTTCACCTTCACAACCTGAATATCCTCGCGCCCCGATGCGGCGATCTGGGCCAGGGTGCAGCGGCCGATCCGGCCAAATCCGTTGATACCGACTTTGACGGTCATGAGTTACCTCTTGGTCTTGCATGTTGCTCAATCAGGCCGCTCCCCGCGACCGGATGATCATTTGCGCCGGGTATAGACGGGGGCGCGAAGGGGGCCAATGCGCAATTCGCCATGGACGCCAGTTTGTTAGCGAAAACATCACATGTTAGCGCAAAATCTGCCGCTGATCCCGCCCGGCCTCTCGTTGCGAAATGGAACGTGGGCGCAAACATTCCGCTCTTGTGCGACATGCCTCCCCTTGCCCCCATCCACGCCACCCAATAGGATTCGCCGAAACGCGAGCAGATGAGTGGGACAGGTTCGATGAGTGGTTTGATTGCGCTTCTGGATGATGTGGCGGGCATTGCAAAGGTCGCCGCCGCCTCGGTGGATGATGTGGCCGCACAGGCCGCCAAGGCCGGGGTCAAGGCAGCGGGGGCGGTGATTGATGATGCCGCCGTGACGCCGAAATATGTGCAGGGCTTTGCACCCGCGCGGGAACTGCCGATCATTGGCCGCATCGCCTGGGGATCAATCAAGAACAAGCTGCTGATCCTGTTGCCCGCGGCCCTTCTTCTCTCCACCTTCGCGCCCTGGCTGGTCGCACCTTTGCTGATGCTGGGCGGGGCCTATCTGTGTTTCGAAGGGGCGGAAAAGGTCTGGCACGTGCTGTTCCCGCATGAACACACCTGGGATCACGCAGACCATGACGAAGGCGACCCGACCCATCTGGAAGAAACCAAGATCGCCGGTGCGATCAAGACCGATTTCATCCTCTCGGCCGAGATCATGACCATCATCCTCTCGGCGCTGCCCGACGGGTCGATCTATGCCAAGGCGGGTGGGCTGGCGATTGCCGGGATCGGCATCACGGTCGCGGTCTATGGCTCGGTGGCGCTGATCGTGAAAATGGACGATGTGGGGCTGTTCCTGGCCAAAAACGGCCGTCTGGACCTCACCCGCCGATTTGGGCTTGGGCTGGTGAAATTCATGCCCATCTTCATGAAATTGCTGACCATTATCGGCACCGCCGCGATGATCTGGGTCGGCGGATCCATCATCATCCACGGCGCGCATGAACTGGGCCTGCATGAGCCTTACAACACCATCCACCACATCGCCGAGGCCGCGGCGCATTCCGTCACCCAGGCGCAGGGTTTCGTGAAATGGGCCGTGACCGCGGCGCTTGACGGGGTGGTGGGGCTGATCCTCGGCATCCTGATCATCCCGCTGGCGACCCGCGTCATTGCGCCGATCTGGCAGGCCGTGTTCAAAGGCCGCGCCTAAGACCCACAGACCCCCGCATACAGATGTGGCTGGATCAATTGCTGACCCAGCCACCCCTGTCAGACTTGCGTCTTACCCGTCGGCAATGGGAGGAGGTATCGCGTCCGGGCTTTTTTGGTCCCATGCGGTAGGAGGAAGGGAGGCATGAGACCGTCTTGTAAATTCAGAATGCCGCAGCGCAGCGCAACTTCAAGGGAAAAATGCTGCATGGGCGAAATGACTCGCAACATATTACTATTATGCGAAAAATTCGACTCGACCGCCTGAGAATTAGCCAATCTGAGAACGGGTGGATCCCTTTGCCCAGATTTTGGGCAGCGTCGCGTCAGCGCGAATTTCTGCGTCGTTGCAACAAAACCACTCCGCTGGCCACGATCACCACCGACCCCAACAGGGTCATCATGTCTGGCCGCTCTCCAAACACCATGACGCCCAACACAAGCGCAAACAACAGCCGCGAATAGCGAAACGGTGTGACCACCGACACCTCTCCGGTCCGCATGGCGCGGGTCAATGCGCCATAGGCCAGCACCCCAACCCCGGCGGCCAGGGCAATGTAGGCAAGGCTTGTCGCTGTGGGCGCGGCCATGCCGCCAAAGGCCATCAGGACAAGCCCCGCCGCGGTCAAGACCGCGAACCCGGCGACCCCCAGCTGCGCCGACGACATCGCGGGTGGGCTGGCCCGTGTCGCCAGATCGCGGCCCGCAAAGCCCAACATGCCCAGCACTGCAAATACTGACAGCGGGTCAAACGCCTCCAGCCCGGGGCGCAGGATCATCAGAACACCGACAAACCCCGCGCAGATCGCCAGCCACCGGCGCAGCCCGACCCGTTCGCCAAACACGATGACCGCGCCCAGGGCGACGACCAGCGGCGTGGCTTGCAGGATCGCCGAGGCGCTTGAGAGGGGGGTGAGCGCAATCGCCAAAGCATAAAACAACCGCCCGCCGATCTCGAACAAAGACCGCCAGATCAGCACCGGAGAGGTCAGAGAGGGATGAAAAATCCGTTCCCCCTGCGCGCGGGCCATTATCGAAAAAACCACCCATCCGGCGGCGCCGAACATCGCCACCGCCTGTCCGATTGGAATGTCGCGGGCCGCGGCCTTCAGCGCCATATCTTCCAGCGCAAAAGCGCCCATGGCAAAGACCATGAACAACGCGCCGCGATGATTGTCTGAAAGGTGAGAGAGCATGGGACATCCGAAAGTCAAACTGGGATCAAATAAGGGCAGACTGGCGGATCCGGGCGGGCAGGGAAAGCGAAAAAGCCCGGATTTTCGCGAGTCAAAACTTTAAACTTTCGAACATTGGCGCTGCAAAACTTTAAAGTTTTAGGAGTCCTTCCTGCGAAAGTTTAAACTTTCCAATGAAAAACGCCCCGACCAATTGGCGGGGCGTTTTGTATTTCGGGCCAAAAATCTTCGAATATTTTTGATCGGAATTTTGCAAAATTCCGGTGTTCAGCCGAGCAGGGCCTTTGCCTTTTCGACCACGTTCTCGGTGGTGATGCCAAACTTCTCAAACAGCACATTCGCCGGGGCCGAGGCCCCAAAACCTTCCATGCCAACAAAGGCTTGCTTGGCTTCACGGCCACGCTCGCCCAGAAGCCAACGGTCCCAGCCGCCATCGCGCACGGCGGCCTCGATGCCCACACGAACGGGGCCTGCGGGCAGGACCTTGCGGCGATAGGCTTCGTCTTGTTCGGCAAAAAGCTCCATACAGGGCATGGACACCACGCGGGTGCCGATGCCTTGGGCTTCCAGTTCCGCGCGCGCTTCCATCGCCAGCGACACTTCGGATCCGGTGGCGATCAGGATCACCTGTCGCTTGCCTGCTTCCGCGTCTGCCAGCACGTAAGCCCCTTGCGCTGCAAGGTTTTTCTGCTTGTACTCGGTGCGCAGCGTGGGCAGGTTCTGGCGCGTCAGCACCATGGTGGTGGGGGTGGTTTTTGCGCTCAGCGCAACCTCCCACGCCTCTGCGGTTTCAGCGGTATCTGCGGGGCGGAACGTGTAGCTGTTGGGCGTTGCGCGGCAGATCGACAGGTGTTCGACCGGCTGGTGGGTCGGGCCATCTTCGCCCACACCAATACTGTCGTGGGTCATGACAAACACGGTCGGAATACCCATCAGCGAGGCCAGACGCATTGACGGGCGCGCATAGTCGGTGAAGCAGAAGAACGTGCCGCCATAGGGGCGGATGCCGCCATGCAGCGCCATGCCGTTCATCGCGGCGGCCATGCCGTGTTCACGGATGCCCCAATAGACGTAACGGCCCTTGCGGTTGTCGGTGTCAAACACGCCCAGATCGCCGGTCTTGGTGTTGTTTGACCCGGTCAGATCCGCCGAGCCCCCCACGGTTTCCGGCATCACCGGGTTGATCACGGCCAGCGCCATTTCCGATGACTTCCGGGTGGCAACCTTGGGCTGCTCTTCGGCGACCTGCTTTTTCAGCTGGCGCACAACGGCAGACAATTTCTTTGGAACATCAAGATCATAGGCGCGTTTGAACTCGGCCTGTTTGCGCTCGGAAATCTCGGTGAAGCGGGTTTCCCAGGCTTCGCGATCGGCCACGCCGCGCGCGCCGATGGCTTCCCAGGCGGCTTTCACATTGGCCGGTACTGCAAAGGGTTCCAGCGGGCAGCCATAGGCTTCTTTTGCGGCGATCAGCTGCTCCTGATCGGTCAGTGCGCCGTGACCTTTCGAGGTGTCCTGCGCGGCGTGACCCAGGGCGATATGGGTCTTGCAGGCGATCATCGAGGGCTTCTTGGTGGTCTTGGCTTTGGTGATGGCGGCGTCGATCTGCTCCGGATCATGGCCGTCGATTTCAATCACATGCCAGCCCGATGCCTTGAAGCGCTGCACCTGATCGGTGCGATCAGACAGCGACACTTTGCCGTCGATGGTGATGTCATTGTTGTCCCACAGGACAATCAGTTTGCCCAGCTCATGACGGCCGGCAATACCGATGGCTTCCTGGCTCACGCCTTCCATCAGGCAGCCGTCGCCCGCGATCACGTAAGTATAGTGGTCGACGATCTTTTTCCCGAACCGGGCGCGTTGGATTTCCTCGGCCATGGCAAAGCCCACGGCGTTGGAAATGCCCTGACCCAGCGGGCCGGTGGTGGTTTCCACGCCCGACACATGGCCAAATTCCGGGTGGCCCGCGGTGATGGCGCCCCACTGGCGGAAATTCTGGATCTGCTCCATCGTCACATCTTCATATCCGGTGAGGTGAAGCAGAGAATAGATCAGCATCGAACCGTGGCCCGCCGACAGGATGAACCGATCCCGGTCGGCCCAACGCGGTTGGCTTGCGTCGAATTTCAGGTGTTTTTCGAACAGAACCGTGGCCACGTCAGCCATGCCCATCGGCATGCCGGAGTGCCCCGAATTGGCGGCGGCCACAGCGTCAAGCGTCAGCGAGCGGATGGCAGCGGCCTTGTTCCAGTGGTCGGGATGGGAGTTGCGAAGGGTAGCGATGTCCAAGGCCCAGATCCTTTGGCTAAGTGAAGTCGCGTCGGGTTTAACAGCCATTTTGCGCGGGTCAAGCAAAGCTCGTGTTTTGGCGGATTGCGCGGGCGGCAATGGTAACGCAACCACGGTTTCGTGCGGGTTTTGGGACAAAACCGGGGGTTTCCATCACTTTGAACCAGAAACGCCGCCCTCATCGCTGCCAAACCACGCCGGATCAGGCGTTTTACAAATTCTCTGCATCAGGTAAAACGAGTTAGGCTTTAGGATGGATGAAACCCCGGCCCGGGACGATTCGCGTCAAACAGGTGCGAACACGGGACCCGACACGGGGGCATATGATTTGAACAGGGCAGAGTATGAGCGATATTTCCGAACTGGAGACCCGCATCACCACGGCGCTGGAACGCATTGGCACCGGGCTGAATGCGCTGGCCCCCGCCAAACCGGACAACAGCGATGAGGTGGCGGCCCTGCAGGCCGCGCTGGAAGAAGAACGCACCGCCAATGCGCAATTGGAAGAGCGTGTGAAGGCGATCAAGGAAAAGCAGGACAGCACGGTTCAGACCCTGTCTGACGAGGTTGAACGGCTTGCGGATCTGCTGGACGAAGAAGAGGCGACCCTGGCCAAGCTGCGCCAGGTCAATGCAGAGCTGCGCGCCAATAATGATGCGCTGCGCGAAGCGGTCAGCCAAGGTGTGGCGGAACCCCATCTGATCAATAAGTCGATGATGGCAGAGCTGGAAGGTCTGCGCGCCGCGCAAACCGCGGACCGTGCCGAATTGGATGCGGTTCTGGCGGAACTGAACGGGGTGATCGCGGCCACGCAAGCTGCGTCGCAGGAACAGGAGACAGTAGATGCCTGACGTGGTGATCAAAATTGGCGGGCGCGATTTCGACGTGGCCTGCCAGGAGGGCGAAGAGCATTTCCTGAAATCTGCCGCGGCCATGCTGGATGCGGAAGCATCTGTTCTGGTGGGGCAGATCAGTCACCTGACGGAAAGCCGGATGTTGCTGATGTCTGGCCTGATGCTGGCCGATAAGACCGCTGGGATGGACGACAAACTGAAGGCGGCCGAGAAACAGATGGCAGAGCTGCGTGCGGAAATTGATGCATTGAAAAACGCCGAACCGCAGAAGGTTGAAGTGCCGGTGGTGCCGTCCAGTGTGACCGACACGCTGGCCGAGATCGCGGCGCGGGCCGAAGCGATCGCTGCGGCGGTGGAAGAGAAGCAAGCCTGATGCAACGCCTTGCCCACCGATCACGTGGAACATTAGGGGTGTGCTTGGCGCTGTGTCTGCTTGCCCCAATGGCGCCACGCCTTGCATGGGCGGGGGTGGCAATGAACGGCGATGTTTATGACTGTGCCCGGGGGGCTGTGGTTCAGGCCACCTATATGAACGCGGGCGATGCGTCATATGCGGTTGTCCTGGTTGAGGGCCGTCAGGTGGGCATGGACCGGGTGCAATCGGCATCCGGTGCAAAATACGCGCAAATTCAAGAAGACGGCAAAGATGCGGCCGGGTATGTCTGGTGGACCAAAGGGGACGAGGCGTTCTTGCTTTGGGTTGACCCTGACACCGGAACGGACGACATGATCCTGACGGGGTGCAAGGCGCGATAAAGGGGCCGCGCCTCGCGTTTGATGTCAGATACTACGCTGTGCCGATCAGGCGTTCGCTTCGCGGATCTTGTCGGCGGCTTCTTTGGAATAAGCCACACCATTGTCGTCAAAGAGCGTGTCCAACTCACCCGACAGGGTCATCTCGGTGACGATGTCGCAGCCGCCGACAAATTCGCCCTTTACGTAAAGCTGCGGGATGGTCGGCCAGTCGGAGTATTCTTTGATGCCATTGCGGATCTCTTCATCCGCCAGCACGTTCACGTCGGCGTAATCCACGCCCATGAAGTTCAGAACGCCGGCCACGCGCGAGGAAAACCCGCATTGCGGCATGTCCTTGGTGCCTTTCATGTAAAGCACCACGTCGTTGGATTTGACGAGTTCATCAATTTGGGTTTTTGCGTCAGTCATGATTGTTGTCCTTACGCGCTTTGGCGCTTTCTTTCATTTGAGAGATGTATGGGAGTAATTTCAGCCAGATCAGCGCTGCAAATATGCAGATTGCCAGTGCTGATATACCCCAATCGTGTAGGTTCACTCGGGTGCCTTTGTGGTCAGCGCCAGCGCGTGCAGTTCTCCACTGTCGATCTGCGCCTTCACCGTGGCGTTCACCGCGCGTTGCTGCTGCACGCGGTTCATATTGCGAAAGCTTTCGTCCACCACCTCGGCCGCCCAGTGATTGCCGTCGCCGGCCAGGTCGGTGATGGTGATTGTGGCGTCAGGAAAACCTGCGCGGATCAGGTCTTCGATGTGTTGCGCTTCCATGGCCATGTGGCGGGATCCTTGTTCATGCGTTTGTTGGAGCAAATCTAAGTGTGCGGAGCGGGGGCTTCAAGCCAGAAGCGTGTTTGGGGGTGTCTTCTGAGGTCTCGCTGCTGGATTTTCACTAGAAAACTAGAAAACTAGAAAACTAGAAAACTAGAAAACTAGTTTTGTGCTAGATGGTCACACGCGATGCAGGGCTATTCCTTGCGGGCATATGCGGACCGAAAGCTGCTGAGCGCCTTTTGCAAATCGGCAAACAGCCCGTTGGCCTCGGCTTCTATCAGGTCGTCAACACTCCATCCGTCTTCCGGTGCCAGCAAGGATAAGGCGCGCTTGCGTGTGGCCTCTTGATCCGCGTCAAGTGGAAGGGATGCGGCCAACGTGAAGATTTCCAGCAGGTCATGCACCCGGCGCAACCGGCGATAGCTTTCCGCCATCTCCGCCTTCAAGTCCGGGCTGTCGCGCCAGGATTTCCCGGGATAGAGCACTTGGCTCAGATATTGTCCGGCGCCCTTGCAGTCAAAGGCCTCGCAGGCCGAAAACCCGTGCCATTTCAGGTTCTTGTGGATCTTGCATCGGTTCTTGTCATTCAGATGCGGGCAGGGGGTGAGCGCGGGTTTGGAGAGCGCAAACCCGTCGCTTTTGTCGAAGGCGGGGGCCACGCAGCAGATGCCTATGCAGGCAGAACATTCCGCCTGCAGCGCGGGCATGGCCCCAGCCGCCATCAACGATGGGCCTTGTCAAATCCGGTGCGATAAATCTCGCGCAGCTCTTCCAGCGACGCTTCTGAACCACCCAGTTTCACCGTGTCGCCTGTGAAGCGGCCCACCGAGGTCAGGGTCACGCCAGCTTGGCCCGCCGCAATCATCAGCCCTTCGGCCTGATCAAAGTTCAGCGCCACAAGGTAGCGCCCCTGATCTTCACCAAACAGCGTCGGCGTGTCGGCGGCATCAAGTTGGACGCCCACCCCACCGGCTTCGGCCATCTCGAACGCGGCCATCGCAAGGCCCCCATCCGAGATATCGGTGCAGGCTTTGATCAGGTCGCGGTTATTGCGGATGAACTCGCCGTTCTTCTTCTCGACCTCCAGATCCACATGCGGCGCGTCGCCATCTTCGCGGTTGAAGACTTCGGCCAGCAGGGCGGATTGGCCCAGATGCCCAACCATGTCGCCCACCATCATCGCCACGTGACCGTCGCGCGCATCGCCCCCGATCAGGTTGTCGAGATCGTCGATCAGCCCCACGGCCCCAATGGTCGGGGTCGGCAGGATCGCCTGACCGTCGGTTTCATTGTAAAGCGACACGTTGCCCGACACGATTGGCACGTCCAGCGCGGCCACGGCTTCGCCGATGCCTTTGATCGCGCCCACAAACTGCCCCATGATTTCAGGCTTTTCCGGGTTGCCGAAGTTCAGGTTGTCGGTGGTGGCGAGCGGTTTGGCCCCCACCGCGGTCAGGTTGCGATAGGCCTCGGCCACCGCCTGACGCCCGCCTTGCAGCGGGTTGGCGCGCACGTAGCGGGGCGTCACGTCCGAGGTGAAGGCCAGCGCCTTGTTGGTGCCATGCACCCGCACGATGCCCGCGCCCAGACCCGGGGCGCGCACCGTGTCGGCCATCACCATGTGGTCATATTGTTCATAGACCCAGTTTTTCGCGGCGTAGTTGGGCGAGCCCAGCAGCGCTTTCAGCCCGTCAATCCCGTCGATCTCCGGCACATCGGCCAGTTCCTCGGCCTGCGGGGTTTCCACCCAGGGGCGGTCATACTCAGGCGCACGGCCCGACAGCGGCGACAGCGGCAGGTCGGCTTTCACTTCGCCGTTGTGCATGATCAGGAAGCGGTCTTCCGGCAGGGTTTCGCCCACGATGGCAAAATCCAGATCCCATTTTTCAAACACCGCGCGGGCCGCGTCTTCCAGTTCAGGGTTCAGCACCATCAACATGCGTTCCTGGCTTTCCGAGAGCATCATCTCGTAAGCGGTCATGTTTTCTTCGCGCTGCGGCACATCTTCGAGGTTGAGCTTGACGCCCAGCCCGCCTTTGTCGCCCATTTCCACGGCGGAACAGGTCAGGCCAGCCGCGCCCATATCCTGGATCGAAATCACGGCGCCGGTCTGCATCAGCTCCAGCGTGGCCTCCATCAGGCGTTTTTCGGTGAACGGGTCGCCAACCTGCACGGTGGGGCGCTTTTCTTCGATTGTGTCGTCAAATTCAGCTGACGCCATCGTGGCGCCGCCAACGCCGTCACGACCGGTTTTTGCGCCAAGATACACAACGGGCATTCCGACGCCGGAGGCGGCCGAGTAGAAGATTTTATCCGCGTCTGCCAGACCCGCCGCAAAGGCGTTCACAAGGCAGTTGCCGTTATAGGCCGGATGGAAACGCACTTCGCCGCCCACATTCGGCACACCGAAGCAGTTGCCATAGCCGCCGATCCCTTCGACCACGCCATTGACCAGCGTTTTCGTCTTCGGGTGATCAACCTCGCCAAAGGACAGCGCGTTCATCGCGGCAATTGGACGGGCGCCCATGGTGAACACGTCGCGCAGGATGCCGCCCACGCCGGTGGCCGCGCCCTGATAGGGTTCGATATACGAGGGGTGGTTGTGGCTTTCCATCTTGAAGATGACCGCCTGACCGTCGCCAATATCCACCACGCCCGCGTTTTCGCCGGGGCCACAGATCACCTGCGGGCCTTCGGTGGGCAGGGTGCGCAGCCATTTCTTCGACGATTTATAGGAACAATGCTCGTTCCACATGGCCGAGAAGATGCCCAGCTCGGTGAAGGTGGGGTCGCGGCCGATGATCTCCAGGATCAGCTCATATTCATCCGGTTTCAGCCCGTGGGCTTCAATAAGATCGGTGGTGATCGCTGGTTCTTGCATCTGGCGCATGTCCCTTACTTGCGCGCCCGAAGGGGTCAGATCCGCGGGCGCATTGGCAGTTGCGGCCTCTCTTATGGGAAAAGAAGGCGTGTGGGAAGCCTGTAGCGGCGGTTCTGGGCAAGAAGGGGGAAAAAGCCCGCCCCCGGAAGATCGGGAAGGCGTTTGGGCAAAAAAAAAGGCCGGGCATAGCCCGGCCAAGTCCAACAGGGAGGTAAAAGCCGAAGGGCAGAGCCCGTACTCGACTTTGAACCTGATTTAGGCTTTGGTATGGCTTCGCGCAAGTGCAAATGCTGCATTGCGGCTATGCGTCACATGCATGGCTATGGGGGCGTGCGCGCCCTGTATACATGGGCTTTGCAGTAAGTTGCCGTAAGGTCAGGGTTTTTTCCGTTTGCGCTGCGCAATGATCTCTTCTGTCACAAAATCCCTAAACGCCGCGATGCGTTGGGATTGGCGCAATTCCTCGGGGTAGGCGAGGTATACCGGGATGTCTTTGCTTTCCGCCTCGGGCAGGACGCGCTGCAATTCCGGGAAGTCTTCGATGATGTAATCGGGCAAGACGCCGATGCCCAACCCGTTCAGGGCGGCCTGCAAGACGCCAAAATAATTGTTCACGGTCAGGCTGGATTGCACCCCATAGGCCAAAAGCTCGCGCACAAGGGCGGCGCCCGCAGACACCTGATGGGCTGAGGTGCTTTGGCAAATGATCTTGTGCTGTTTCAGGTCCTCATAGCTTGTCGGCGTGCCATGGCTTTCCAGATAGGCGGGCGAGGCGTAAAGGCGCATATGCACGTCCATCAGCCGCTTGCGAATGAGGTCCGCCTGGCTGGGTTCCTTCATGCGGATCGCCACGTCGGCTTCGCGCATCGGCAGGTCCAGCACCCGTTCTTCCAGCATCAGGTCAATTGTCAGATCCGGGTATTTTTCATAAAATTTCGGCAGGCGCGGGGCAAGCCACAGCGACCCGAAGGCGGTGGTGGTGGTCACGCGCAGCTCGCCATAGACCTCTTCCTTGCTGTCGCGAATGCGCGCCACGGCGGCCTCGAGCCGGTGCGACATGGCATTGGTGGCTTCAAACAGCAGTTCACCCTGTTCGGTGAGAATCAGTCCGCGGGCGTGGCGGTGAAAAAGCGTGGCGTTCAGGCTTTCCTCCAGCGCGCGGATCTGGCGGGACACGGCGGATTGCGACAGATGCAGCGCGTCCCCCGCATGGGTGAGCGAGCCCGCATCCGCGACCGCGTGAAAGATTCTGAGTTTGTCCCAATCCATCGTGAAAGAACCAGTAAGCTGTTAGCGCATATATTTCCCAAGTGTTATCGCGGGAATTGTGTCAAAATCCAATGACTAATCCGACAAATCCCCTTGGAAACGTCCGGGACGTGGCGGAAATAAAACAATTGAAAGGTCAGAAATTATGACCTAATATTGAGGTGAGATCGCAATCAGGCCAAATCGCCAGGTCATATCGTCGGGAGGACGTCATGGGCAAGCAACAGATCACATTGAACGACAAGTTCGACCTGTCCAAAGAGCAGGTGCTGCTGAATGGCACGCAGGCGCTGGTGCGGCTGATGTTGATGCAAAAGGCGCGCGACGAGGCGGCAGGGCTGGACACGGCGGGCTATGTGACCGGTTATCGCGGATCCCCCCTTGGGGCGGTGGACCTGTGGATGTCGCGGTCGGATAAAATCCTGAAAGAACATGATGTTCTGTTTCAGCCGGGCCTGAACGAAGACCTGGCCGCCACCGCGCTTTGGGGCAGCCAACAGGCTGAACTGCGCGGCGAGGGGGCGCATGATGGCGTCTTTGGTCTGTGGTACGGCAAAGGGCCGGGGGTGGATCGCACCGGTGATGTGATGCGCCATGCCAATATGGCGGGCAGCGCGCCGCATGGTGGGGTGCTGATGGCGATGGGCGATGACCATACCGGGGAAAGCTCCACCGTGTTGCACCAGTCCGACTGGGCCATGGTGGATGCCTATATCCCGGTTCTGTCGCCCGCTGGCGTGCAGGAAATCCTTGATTTCGGGATTTATGGCTATGGTCTGAGCCGCTTTGCCGGCGTTTGGGCGGGGCTGAAGGTGATGAAAGACACGGTCGAGGCAACCTCGGTTGTGGATGGCCGCCCGGACCGGATGCAGTTGGTCACGCCGGAGTTTGACATGCCCGAAGGGGGGCTGAACATTCGCTTAGGCGATGCACCGGTGGTGCAAGAAGCGCGGATGATCGACTATAAACGGTTCGCGGCAGAGGCCTATGCCCGTGCCAACCGGATCGACAAACGGGTTTGGGGCACGCCCGGGGCCAAGATCGGCTTTGTGGCCGCGGGTAAGAACTGGCTGGATCTGGTCCATGCGCTGAACCTGCTGGGCATTGACGGCGCCGAGGCCGAACGGCTGGGCATCACCACCTATAAGATCGGTCAGACCTTCCCGCTGGATATGCAAAGCTTTGAGGAATGGGCCGAAGGGCTCGATCTTATTGTTGTTGTTGAAGAAAAGCGCAAACTGATCGAGGTGCAGATCAAAGAGGCGATCTTTGACAACCGGCAAGGCCGTCGGGTGTATGGATGGCACAAAGGCGAAAAGACCGAGGGCGGAAAGCCGATTGAGCTCTTTCCCACCCGCTATGCGCTGGACCCGATCATGATTGCCGAGAAACTTGGCGGCATCTTGATCGAAGAGGGGCGTGGCACCGACGCGGTGAAGGCGGGGCTGGACAAGATCAGCGCGGCCAAACTTGCCGATAATGCGCCCAATATCGCCGCCCGCCTGCCGTTTTTCTGCTCGGGCTGTCCTCATAATACGTCGACCCAACTGCCGGACGGGTCCCGTGCCTATGCCGGGATCGGCTGTCACTACATGGTGCAATGGATGGATCGTGACACGGTCGGCTTTACCCAGATGGGCGGCGAAGGCGCCAATTGGGTGGGCGAAGCGCCGTTTTCCAAAACCAAACATGTGTTCCAAAACCTCGGCGATGGCACCTATAACCACTCCGGCATCCTGGCGGTGCGCGCCGCTTTGGCCGCAGGCACCACAATCACCTACAAGATCCTTTATAATGACGCCGTTGCGATGACCGGCGGGCAGACCAACGAAGGCGATTTGGACGCCGTGCGCATTGCGCGCGAAGTGCAGGCAATGGGGGTGAACGACATCTTCGTGGTCTATGACGACAAGGAAGATGTGGATGCGGCGCAGTTCCCCAAGGGGCTGTCCTTCCATACCCGCGACGAGCTTTTGGAGGTTGAGCGAAAATGCCGCGAGATCAAGGGTGTATCGGTAATCCTTTACATTCAGACCTGTGCCGCCGAAAAGCGCCGCCGCCGCAAGCGGGGGCTCTATCCCGACCCGGACAAGCGCATCTTCATCAACACCGATATCTGCGAAGGCTGTGGCGATTGCGGCGTGCAGTCAAACTGCGTGTCGATTGTGCCGGTGGAAACCGAGCTGGGCCGCAAGCGCGCCATTGATCAGTCGTCCTGCAATAAGGATTTTTCCTGCGTGAACGGGTTCTGCCCCAGCTTCGTGTCCATCGAAGGGGCCAAGATCAAGAAGGCGGCGACGGCGGCTTTGGACCTGCCCGAGATGCCCCTGCCGACGCTGCCCGCAATCAACGGCACGTTCAACACCGTGGTCACCGGGGTGGGCGGCACTGGGGTTGTGACCATCGGCGCGATCCTCGCCCAGGCCGCGCATATCGACGGCAAAGGCGCGGGGATGATGGAAATGGCCGGGCTGGCGCAAAAGGGTGGGGCGGTCACCGTGCATTTGCGCCTTGCGGAAAAGCCCGAAGAAATCTCGGCCATCCGCGTCGCCACCGGCGAGCTGGATGCGCTGATCGGGTGTGAACTGGTGGTCTCTGCCGCCTCGACCACGTTGGGTCTGACCCAGACGGGGCGGACGGGGGCCATTGTCGACAGCCATGAAACCGTGACCGGAGAGTTCACGCGCGACAAGGATTTCACCATCCCGGGCGATCAGTTGCAGCTGTCGCTTCAGGCGCGCCTGCAAGACAAGGTGCACCTGTTTGATGCGACCGAACTGGCCCGCGTGCTGATGGGCGACAGTATTTTCTCGAACATGATGGTGCTGGGGGCCAGCTGGCAGGCGGGGATTGTGCCGCTGACCCATGAGGCGCTGATGCAGGCGATTGAACTGAACGGCCAGGCCGTTGACCGCAACACACGCGCGTTTGAGATTGGGCGCTGGGCGGTGCTGCATCCGGAAGAGGCCGCCCGGTTTATCGAGGCGGATGTTGTGGATCTGCCCAAGACGCTCGAAGAAAAGATTGCCTTCCGCGTGGATCACCTGACCAAATATCAGGACGCGGCTTACGCGGCGCGGTATCGCGCCTTTGTCGACCGCGCCCCGGACGCGCTGCGCGAGGCGGTGGCGCTGGGCTATCACAAGCTCTTGGCCTACAAAGATGAATACGAGGTCGCGCGCCTCTTGTGTGACACACGCGATAAGGCGAAGGCCGAGTTCGATGGCGACCTGAAACTGACCTACCACATGGCGCCCCCGATCTTTGGCGGCGAGGATGCCAATGGTCGCCCCAAAAAGCGCGCCTTTGGGACCTGGTTTGAACGGGTGGCCCCGCTTTTGGCGCGGATGAAATCCTTGCGCGGCACGGCGTTGGATCTGTTCGGCAAGTCCGAAGAACGCCAAATGGAGCGCGCGCTGATCGACCAGTATGAGGCGGATATGGGCGAGGTGATGACCCGCCTGACCCCGGACACCTTGTCACTGGCCAAAGCGCTGGCGGAACTGCCGCTGGAGATCCGCGGCTTTGGTCCGGTAAAGGCCGAGAATGCCCGCAAAGCCGCAGCGAAGCGCGAAAACCTGTTGGCGCGGATCCGGGAAGGGCGTGGGGTGACACAGGCCGCAGAGTGATATTGGTTGCAGAGAGAGATTTGCGGCAAAGGGTTGCCCGTTTGCGGACAGAATCTGTGTCAGTTCAAATCGATGATGGATTTCTGCCGCGAACGGACCTATGCCTTGTGTAACGCCTTTTGGGGCCGATGAACGGACCCTGACGGGCATGTTGGACGACAAGCACAAGGAAGAGGCAGATGGCAGTAGGGGTATTCGATTCGGGTCTGGGCGGTTTGACGGTTCTGGACGCGGTGGCCAAGCGCCTGCCAGAGGTCGATTTCGTCTATTACGGTGACAATGCCCACGCACCTTACGGGGTGCGCGACGCTGATGATGTCTACAACCTGACCACCAAGGCGGTGGAACGGTTGTGGGAGGAAGGCTGTGATCTGGTGATTCTGGCGTGTAACACCGCCTCGGCCGCCGCGCTGCGCCGGATGCAGGAAGCGGGTATGCCGGAAGGCAAGCGGGTTCTGGGCGTGTTTGTACCGCTGATCGAGGCGCTGACCGAACGCGCTTGGGGCGACAACACCCCGCCGCGTGAGGTGGAAACCAAGCATGTGGCGCTGTTTGCCACCCCCGCCACCGTCGCCAGCCGTGCCTTTCAGCGCGAGTTGGCGTTCCGCGCCATCGGTGTGGATGTCGAGGCGCAAAGCTGTGGTGGCGTGGTGGACGCCATCGAGGAAGGCGACATGATCCTGGCCGAAGCCTTGGTGAATTCCCATGTGGATGCCTTGAAACGCAAAATGCCCAATCCCGAGGCTGCGATCCTGGGCTGCACCCATTACCCCTTGATGGAGAAGGAGTTTCAGGCAGCACTTGGCGCGGATGTGAAAGTGTTCAGCCAGGCCGGTCTGGTGGCCGAAAGCCTGGCCGATTACCTTGATCGCCACCCGGATATGAAGGGCGAGGGGACGCAAAGCAGATTTCTGACCACGGGAAACCCCGCGCAGGTGTCCTCGCGCGCGACCCAGTTCTTGCGACGAAAGATCACGTTTGACGCGGCCTGATTGAAGCGGGCGCCCAAAACCATTAGATCATTCGCAACTCGCAAGGAGGTCGTGATGACCCATAAAATCGCTATTCTTGGCGCCTCTGGCTATACCGGCGCCGAACTGGTCCGGCTGATCGCCACCCATCCGACCATGGAAATTGTCGCCCTGTCTGCGGATCGTAAGGCGGGGATGGAGATGGCCGAGGTCTATCCGCATCTGCGCCATCTGGATCTGCCGAAACTGGTGAAAATGGACGAGATCGACTTTTCAGATGTCGATCTGGCCTTTGCCGCGCTGCCCCATGGGTTGTCGCAGGCGTTGGTGCGCGATCTTCCCGAACATGTGAAAGTGGTCGATCTGGGCGCGGATTTCCGGCTGCGTGATCCGGCGGCGTATCAGAAATGGTACGGGGCGGAACATGTGGCGGTAGAACTGCAGAAAACCGCGGTCTACGGCCTGACAGAGTTTTACCGCGACAAGATCAAATCGGCGCGGCTTGTGGCGGGCACCGGGTGCAATGCCGCGACCGTGCAATACGCGCTGCGGCCGTTGATTTCCAATGGGTTGGTGGATCTTGATACAATCATCTGTGACCTCAAGAACGGCATTTCGGGGGCCGGGCGGTCGCTGAAGGAAAACATGCTCTTTGCCGAACGCTCGACCGATGTGATGGGCTATGCACAGGGCGGCAAGCACCGCCATTTGGGCGAGTTCGATCAGGAGTTTTCCCTGCTGGCGGGCCGCGATGTGCGCATCATGTTCACCCCGCATCTGGTGCCGGTGAATCGGGGCATTTTGGCCGATTGTTACGTGCAAGGGGATCCGGACGCGATACACGCGGCCCTTGTTGATGCTTATCAAGACGAGCCCTTTGTGACCGTGCTACCCATGGGCCAATTGCCCGGCATGGGGCAGGTGATGGGGTCGAACCAATGCCATCTGGGTGTTGTCGGCGACCGCGTTCCCGGCCGTGCCTTGGTGGTGTCTGCGCTTGATAACCTGTGCAAAGGGTCGTCCGGGCAGGCGCTGCAAAACGCCAACCTGATGCTGGGCGAAGAGGAAACAACGGGGCTGATGCTGGCGCCGGTCTTCCCGTAAGGCCCGCCGCAACCGGATCGCCCCGCGCGCGAACAGAAAAAAGGAGTGTCCCACCATGGCTGGGATGAAGAACCTGAAAAAAACCCGTCGGATCCAGATTATCGTTCTGGCGTTTGTGGCCTTGGCGATTGCCACCGGGCTGATCGGATACGCTCTGCAGGACGGGATCAACTATTACCGCTCGCCGAGCGAAGTGATTGCAGAGCCGCCCGCGTCAAACGAGGTGTTCCGCATGGGCGGGCTGGTCACCGAAGGCTCGATTGTGCGGGGCGAAGGCGAAACGGTCAGCTTTTCTGTCACCGATGGGGCAGAAATCGTGCCCGTGCGCTTTACCGGCATCCTGCCTGATCTGTTTGCCGAAAATCAGGGCATGATCGGCACGGGGACTTACGTGGACGGCACCTTTGAAGCCTCTGAAATTCTTGCCAAACACGACGAGAATTACATGCCGAAAGAGGTGATGGACAGCCTGAAGGAAACCGGGGTCTACGTGGACCCGAACTCCTGATTTCAACAATCTTAACGTAATTTAACGAGCCTCTTCCCCGTGTTTTAAGCGCGGGGAGAGACCCGATGAAAAGCGTTCAAGAGATTGCAGACGAGATCATTGCCCGCGAAGGCGGCTATGTGAATGACCCCGATGATCCCGGCGGGGCAACCAAATACGGGGTCACGATCAAGACCATGCGCGGGTTGGGGATGGACCTGACCGGTGATGGCAAGATCACCACGCAGGATGTGAAGGCTCTGACACGCGCCCAGGCGCGCCAGATCTTTGTGCGCCACTATTTCCATCGCCCCCGCATCGCAGAATTGCCTACATCGCTGCAGCCCAGCGTGTTTGATATGTATGTGAATGCGGGCGGGAATGCGGTGCGGATCCTGCAAAGGCTTCTGGGCAAGATGGGCTATCCCGTTGCGGTTGATGGCGCGTTGGGTCCGCAATCGCTTGGCGCGGCGCGGTTGGCGGTGGCCGCGGCCCCGGATCATCTGGCCGATGCTTATGGGATCGAACGGCGCAATTACTACTACCGCCTCGCTGATCAGCGCCCGAAATCCCGCAAATATGCCCGCCGTCGCGACGGTGGGAAGGGCGGATGGATCACACGGGCTGAAGAATTCATCTCCCCCAAATATCACTTTTCGAACAGAGAACACCGCGAAAGGGTCGCAAAATGGGGCTGATTGGTGGAATTCTCAACATTCTTTTTGGACAGAGCAGAAACGTGATCCGCGAAACGGCAGAGGTGTTTGTGGAGAACCGCGAAGCAGGGGCCACACGCGATGCGGACCTGCATCGCGCCACGTTGGAGGCCTATGCGGCCGAGTTTCTGCATCCCCGCAAGGGGGTGTTTGACCGGTTCATGGATGGGCTCAATCGCTTGCCGCGCCCGGCCATGGCGCTGGGCACATTGGGGTTGTTCACCGCTGCGATGGTCGACCCGCATTGGTTTGCGGCACGGATGCAGGGGGTGGCTTTGGTGCCGGAACCGCTCTGGTGGCTTTTGGGCGCAATTGTCAGCTTTTACTTCGGGGCCCGTCATCAGGCGAAGGGGCAGATGTTTCAGCAAGAGATCGCGGCGACCCTGGCGCGTGCGCCACAAGTTCTGGCGCAGATACGCCCGGATCAAGAGGCGCAAAGGAGAGTTCCCGCCCGCCCCGTACCCGCGCGTCGTGCCGAACCTGGCCCGGTGGATGTGACCGGCAATGCCGCCCTTCGCGACTGGGTGGCCGCACAAAGGGGGCCGCATGGCAAGTGACCTGATTCTCAAACTGGTCTCGGAACACGGACCCTGGGTGTTGTTGGTCTTTTACCTTCTTTACCGGGATCTTCAGAAAGATCAGGCGACGCGGGCAGTGCTCGACAAGAATTCATCCATCCTGATCGAGATCACCACGATCATCCGCGAACGGCTGCCCGCCGGCGGGGGGCGTAACCGATGAAACGCCTGATCTCCGCCCTGAAAGAGCTGATGTTTGGCGCCAAGCTGCGCCAATCCATTGAAAGAAACAAACATGCCGCCGCCGAACTGGATGTGGTGGTGCGAGAGGTTTTGCAGAAATGAAACAAGCCTTTGCGTTGATGATGCTGATCGCCGTGCTGCTGCAACTGGGCTATCTTTGGGCAGGTTATGAGGCGATGTATCAGATCGGGTACGGCGCGATCACCTTGATGGGGTTGATGATTTCGCTGACGTTCCTGTGGCTTTACGTGGTGCGCGCCACCCCCTTGGCGCTGGGCATGGCCTATAGCTGGTCTGGGGCGAGCCTTGTTCTGGGCTGGTGGTGGATTTATTCTGTGCTGGGGGAACCGGCCTGGGCCAGCGAAAGCCCTGTCCATTTCGTCTTTCTCGCCCTCTATCTGGTCGGTGCCCTTCTACACTTTTCCGTGATCAACCGGTCCTTTGGCCTGCATGGGGCCATGTTTTTATGGCCCGTTCTGGGGGCGCTTTGTCTGTCGGGCTTGATTTACATCATGACCTGAGGGGGCAAGCTGCTGTTTAACGGCGAAGCACGTCAGTCAGTGGCGTGACCAGTCGCCACAGGGCAAGATCCTGAACGGGGGCTGGTCGGCCCCCGCGAGAAGGATTAGACTTCGCCCATGATTACAGAACTTGGACATTTTGCGCTGATCCTGGCGCTGTGCGTGGCAACCGTTCAGATGGTGGTGCCGCTGATTGGGGCGCATAAAGGCTGGCGCAGCTGGATGGAGATGGCGGTTCCTGCCGCCACCCTGCAGGTCGTCTTGGTGGGCACGGCGTTTGCCGCGCTGACCTATGCCTTTGTGACCTCGGACTTCTCGGTGCAGTTGGTGTACTTCAACTCGCACACGGCGAAACCGATGATCTACAAGATCTCGGGCGTGTGGGGGAACCACGAAGGATCGATGCTGTTGTGGGTGATGAGCGTGTCGCTGTTTGGTGCCATGGCCGCGTGGTTCGGGGGCAATTTGCCGCTTCGCCTAAAGGCCCGGGTGTTGGCCGTCCAGAGCTCGATCGCGGTGGCGTTCCTGCTGTTTATCCTGCTGACATCCAACCCGTTTTTGCGGTTCGAAAGCCCGCCCTTTGATGGACGTGACCTGAACCCGCTGTTGCAGGATATCGGCCTCGCCCTGCACCCGCCGTTCCTCTATCTGGGCTATGTGGGCCTTTCGATGGCGTTTTCCTTTGCGGTGGCCGCCCTGATCGAGGGACGGATTGACGCCGCCTGGGGCCGCTGGGTGCGCCCGTGGACGCTGGCCGCCTGGGTCTTTCTGACCATCGGCATCGCGCTGGGGTCGTGGTGGGCCTATTACGAGCTGGGCTGGGGCGGTTTTTGGTTCTGGGACCCGGTGGAAAACGCGTCCTTCATGCCTTGGCTTTTTGCCGCAGCGCTTTTGCACTCCGCCATTGTGGTTGAGAAACGCGAGAGCCTGAAAAGCTGGACCATCCTTTTGGCGATCCTCGCCTTCGGCTTCTCATTGATTGGCACTTTCCTGGTGCGTTCGGGCGTGATCACCTCGGTCCACGCCTTTGCATCAGACCCGGAGCGTGGGGTGTTCATCTTGCTGATCCTCGGGATTTTCACCGGCGGAGCCCTGACGCTTTACGCTGCCCGCGCCAGCGCGATGGAGGCGAAAGGTGTCTTTTCCATTGTCAGCCGTGAAAGCGCATTGGTCTTCAACAATGTGCTGCTGGCTGTGGGCTCGATTGTTGTCTTCATCGGCACGATCTGGCCGCTGATCGGCGAGATGTTCGACCGTAAAGTGTCGGTAGGTGCGCCGTTCTTCAACGCGGCCTTCACCCCCTTCATGGTGGTGCTGGCGCTGATCCTGCCCATCGGGGCGATGTTGCCGTGGAAACGGGCGAAGCTGGGCCGGGTGGTTAAGCAATTGATCCCGGCCATGGCGCTGGCAATTGCGGTCCTTGCCCTCGTCTGGGCGATGCAAACCGGTAAATCTGCGCTTGGTCCCATCGGCATGTTCCTGGGCACCTGGCTTTTGGCAGGATCGGTCACTGATCTGGCCGGTCGCACAGGCCGCGGGGCCATCTCGAACCGCCTGTCGCGCCTGACCCGTCTGCCGCGTGCCGACTGGGGTAAATTCCTCGCCCATGTGGGGCTTGGGGTGACCATGATGGGCATTTCGGGGCTGGAAGCCTGGCAGCACGAAGACATCCGCACCACGATGATCGGCGACCCGTTTGAAGTGGCGGGTTATACCGTGACCTTGGAAAGCGTGACGCAGGAACAGGGGCCGAACTATCTGTCGACCTTTGCCACCACGCGGGTGGAGAAAGGCGGCGAAACCGTCGCCCTGTTGCATCCTGAAAAACGTGTCTATCCGGTGCAGGCCATGCCCACCACCGAAGCGGCGATTGCCAACGGGTTCTGGCGCGACATCTATGTCGTGATCGGTGACCCGCAGGACAATGGCGGTTGGGCGGTGCGCACCTTCATCAAACCATTCGTGAACTGGATCTGGATCGGCTGCACGCTGATGTCGCTGGGTGGGCTGGTCAGCCTGTCGGACCGCCGCTTCCGCGTCGCGGCCGGTGCCGCCAAGTCCCGGACCCCGCAAGGAGTGCCCGCCGAATGATCGTCTGCATGAAACGCCTGATGGCATCCCTGGCCGTTCTGGCCTGTCTCGCCACACCCTCGTTCGCCGTGAACCCGGATGAGGTGCTGGACGACCCGGTGCTGGAAGAACGTGCGCGCGAGATCTCGTCCGATCTGCGCTGCGTGGTCTGCCGGGGGGAAAACATCGACGAAAGCAATGCCGAGATCGCCAAGGACCTGCGCCTGTTGGTGCGTGAACGTCTGGTGGAGGGCGACAGCAATGACGAGGTCGTCGATTTCATCGTTGAGCGCTACGGCGAGTATGTGTTGATGAAACCCACCGCAACGGGGGCGAATATCGTCTTGTGGCTGGCCGGGCCGGTGCTTTTCCTGATCGCCGCGATCACCGGCGTGGTCTATCTGCGCCGCCGCGCACAGGCCGGGGACAGGTCCGATGGGCTGTCCGCAGATGAAGAAAAACGCTTGCAAGAGCTGATGAAAGACTGAGCCTTTGCAAAGTAACGTCAAGACACGCCCCGATTTGGGGCGTGTTTTCGTTTGCGAGGGGGATTATACCGGTGTGACGGCACGTTCCCCCTTTTCCCGTCCATTTGGTCGGTTATAGTGGCGACACCCGCAGAGGCACAGATCAGGACAGAAAAGAGGATCCGATGATTTACGACACGATCACCTATGAGATCACCGAAGGGCTGGCTGTTCTGACCCTGAACCGCCCCGACAAGATGAATGCGCTGAACACACAGATGCGCGCCGAGATCGCCCATGCGGTGACGGATTCGGGCCAAAATGCACGTGCCCTGGTGATCACCGGCGCAGGGCGTGCCTTCTGCTCGGGTCAGGATCTGGGGGATCGCGCCAATGCAGGCGATGTGGATCTGGAACGCACCCTGAAGGATGAATATGAACCGCTGCTGCGCGCGATCTATGACGCGCCGATCCCGGTGATCTGTGCGGTGAACGGGGCCGCTGCCGGGGCCGGGGCCAATATCGCCCTGGCCGCTGACGTGGTGATCGCCAAGGAAAGCGCCTATTTCATGCAGGCCTTTTCGCGCATTGGCCTGATCCCCGACGCGGGCGGCACCTATTGGATGCCGCGCACCATGGGCTTTGCCAAGGCGATGGGGGCGGCACTTTTTGCCGAAAAACTGCCCGCAAAAGACGCCGCAGATCTGGGGCTGATCTGGGAGTGCGTCGCGGATGACGATTTTGAAGCGGCCTGGAAAGCGCGCGGGGAATACCTTGCCAAAGGCCCGACCATGAGCTTTGCCAATATCAAGAAGGCCATGCGCGCCTCGCTGACCAATTCCTTGCAAGAACAACTGGCGCTGGAGGCCCATCTGCAGGGCGAATGCGGCCGGTCGCGTGACTTCAAAGAAGGTGTGATGGCCTTCCTCGAAAAGCGGACGCCGGACTACGAAGGGCGGTAGGCAAGGCTACGAATCCCAATCGTGACGTCGATCTTCAAATACATCATTACCGCGTGTGTAAATCGATGGATCATCCAGCGCCCCGGCATATATGGCGATGGCATCGGGCATCCGTGTGGTAGATTTCACAAGCGGTGATCCACATTCTGCGCAGAAGGTGAAGGCAAGCGCGTGTCCCGATGCAGCCTTGCTGTGGTAGGTCTTGAATGGACCTTCTGTTCGAAGCCTGCTGCGATCGACCACCATCTGAGGTGCGTGTCCGGCCCCCGTGGCGTGCTGACAGTCCCGGCAGTAACATTGAATGGAAAAGCGCACGTCACCGTGGTATTCAAAGCGGCAGGCACCGCAGAGGCACCCTCCCTTAAACTGCGACATCTGTTCTCCTTTATCTGGATATTACGCAGGCAAGGATAACATGGAGAGCGGAAAATGCTCGAAACGCTTCAAGCAGGACGAGAAAGCGCCATGTAAAGGCTGTCGGTCCAGACCCCGCCCACGCAATAGGTGTTCTTCGCCCGTCCGGTTTCGTGAAATCCCAAGGATTGCAGCAGCCCCTCTGAGGCCTTGTTGCGCGGGTCAAGATCGGCCTTAAGCTCGGTAAAGTCTGTGCTGTTCCAAAGATGGACTATCACCGCCCGCATCGCCTCTTTCGCCATGCCTTTGCCCCAGACATCTGGATGCAGGATATAACCGATTTCATTGCCGCTATGTGCGCCGCAATTGCCCACCACACGCCCCTGATACACCACCGAGAAATAATGTGGCCTATGTGCAAAATCAGGGATCCAGCGATCCAGCCGGTCCTTGGTCACGGACCGATCTTCATGGGGCAGGGTGGACCAATACGCCATCGCGCGCGGATCACTGTAGATCGCGAAGAGATCATCCAAATCCTCTGGATGTGGACCGCGCAGGGTCAGGCGTTTGGTGGTCAGTGTGGTCATGCACAAGGAGTACGGCAAAAGAAAAGGGGCCGCCAGTGGCAGCCCCTCAAAATCAGTTTTCCAGCGCTTAGCGGTTTTCCACATCCGTGTAGTCGCGGGCGGTGTCGCCGAGATACAGCTGACGCGGACGGCCGATTTTCTGACCCGGATCGCCCAGCATTTCTTTCCACTGCGAAATCCAGCCCACGGTGCGCGACAGCGCAAAGATCGGGGTGAACATCGAGGTCGGGAAGCCCATCGCCTCCAGAATGATGCCGGAGTAGAAATCCACGTTCGGGTAAAGCTTCTTCTCGACGAAATACGGATCTTCCAGCGCGATGCGCTCCAGTTCCTTGGCGACTTTCAGGGTCTCGTTGTTTTCGATCCCCAAAAGGCCCAGCACCTCGTCAGCGCTTTCCTTCATCACCTTCGCGCGCGGGTCGAAGTTCTTGTAGACGCGGTGACCAAAGCCCATCAGGCGGAACGGATCGTCCTTGTCCTTGGCGCGGGCCACATATTCCGGGATGTTCTCAACCGAGCCGATTTCACGCAGCATTTCCAGGCAGGCCTGGTTGGCGCCACCATGGGCAGGGCCCCACAGGCAGGCGATGCCGGCAGCGATACAGGCAAACGGATTGGCGCCCGACGACCCGGCCAGACGCACGGTCGAGGTCGAGGCGTTCTGTTCGTGATCGGCGTGCAGGGTGAAAATCCGGTCCATCGCGCGGCTCAGGATCGGGTTCACCACATATTCTTCGGCCGGCACGGCAAAGCACATGCGCAGGAAGTTCGACGCGTAATCCAGATCGTTCTTCGGATACACAAACGGCTGGCCGATCGAGTATTTATAGGCCATCGCCGAGATGGTCGGGATCTTTGCAATCATGCGGATCGCGGCCACTTCGCGCTGCCAAGGGTCATTCACGTCGGTGCTGTCGTGATAGAAGGCCGACATCGCGCCCATCACACCGGTGATGATCGCCATCGGGTGCGCGTCACGACGGAAGCCCGTGAAGAACTTCGACATCTGTTCGTGCACCATCGTGTGGTAGGTCACGCGGCTTTCGAAATCTTCCAGCTCGGTGGCCGAAGGCAGTTCACCGTAGAGCAGCAGGTAGCACACTTCGAGGTAATGCGATTTTTCCGCCAGCTGGTCGATCGGATAGCCGCGATAGAGCAGCTCGCCCTTGTCGCCATCAATAAAGGTGATGGTCGAATCGCAGCTTGCCGTCGAGGTGAAGCCGGGGTCGTAGGTGAACACATCACCCTGCGCATACAGTTTGCGAATGTCGATCACGTCCGGGCCAGCCGTCGGCGAGAACATCGGCAATTCCAGTTCCTTGTCCCCAAATGAGAGTTTCGCGGTTCCGGTTGGTTCAGCCATTCTTGTTCCCTTCCTGCAAGACCCGGCCCATCCGGGCGGGTGGTGTCGTATTGGTGCTCAGGCGCTGGCCTCTTCCAAACGGGCAATCGATTCTTCGCGCCCAAGGACCAACATCATGTCAAAAACGCTTGGGGTCACAGCGCGGCCCGCAAGGGCGGCGCGCAGGGGTGCGGCCAATTTGCCGAACTTCAATCCGTGGGCCTCTGCCAGACCGTTCAGGATCCCCTCAAGCGTGTTGCGATCCCAGCTACCATTTTGCAGCTGCGGCGTCAATTCTTTCAGTATACTACGGGATACATCATCCAGCGCCTTCTCGGCCTTCTCATCGCGCTCCAGGGGGCGGGACGCCAGGGCAAAGTGAGCCTTTTCAGTGAGTTGCGGGAAGGTCTTTGCGCTGGTTTTCAGCACAGGCATTGCCTTCGCCAAAAGTTCAGATTGCTGCGGCTGCAGCACAGATTCCCCTGTGACGTTACGGAACTCGATATAGGCCGCCAAAACGGCGTCATCTTCCATTGCCGCCATGTGCTGACCGGACAGGTTATCGAGCTTCTTGAAATCGAACCGGGCCGGAGATTTGCCGATTCCCTTCAGGTCGAACCACTCCAGCGCCTGCGCGTCCGAAAAGAACTCGTCATCGCCGTGGCTCCAGCCCAGACGCGCCAGATAGTTGCGCATCGCCTGCGCCGGATAGCCCATCGCCTGATATTCCTCGACCCCCAGCGCGCCGTGGCGCTTCGACAGTTTCTTGCCATCCGGCCCGTGGATCAGCGGGATATGCGCCCAGACCGGCACATCCCAGCCCATCGCCTGATAGACAAGCTGCTGGCGGGCCGCATTGTTCAGGTGGTCATCGCCGCGAATGGCGTGGGTCACGCCCATATCGTGATCGTCGACCACCACCGCAAGCATATAGGTGGGGGTCCCGTCGGACCGCAGACAGATCATGTCATCAAGCTGATCATTGCGGATGGTCACATCGCCCTGCACCGCATCCTTGATCACCGTCACCCCGTCGCGCGGGGCCTTCAGGCGCACGACGTAGGGCGCATCCGGGTGGGTCGCCGGGTCGGCGTCGCGCCAGGGCGATTGATAAAGGGTCGATTTCCCCTCGGCCTTGGCCTGATCGCGGAAGGCTTGGATTTCATCCTGGGTCGCGAAGCATTTATAGGCATGACCGTTTGCCAGCATCTCATGCGCCACCTCGGCGTGGCGGTCCGCGCGGTCAAACTGCGAGATCACTTCGCCGTCATGGTCCAGCCCCAGCCACGCCATCCCCTTCAGGATCGCCGCCGTCGCTTCGGGGGTTGAACGCGCCCGGTCGGTGTCTTCGATCCTGAGCAGGAACTTGCCGCCGCGACTGCGTGCGTAAAGCCAGTTGAAAAGCGCGGTGCGTGCGCCGCCGATATGCAGATAGCCGGTGGGCGAGGGGGCGAAACGGGTGACGACCTGATCAGAGTTCATGAGATGTTAACCTTTTGGAAACCATGCGAGGCGTATGCCTGAGGAGTGTTAAGGGCGTGTTAAAGCAAAAGGGAGGCCAAGAACAAGCGTGCTGGCCAAGATCATCCCTGCGATCCCCCTCGCAATCCTCACGCGCGTGGAACGCGAACGGGGGCGGTTTCTGCATTGGGTGCCGATCTTTCTGGCCATGGGGATCGGGATCTATTTCCTATTGCCGATGGAACCCTCGCGCCTGGTCTATGCAGTGCTGGTCGGGTTTATCCTTTTGAGTTTTCTCGTTTCCCGGCGTTGGCCCTGGGGCATCGGGCCTCTGGCCAACGCGCTGGCCCTTGTGGCGGCGGGGCTGTGCCTGGCCGGGGCGCGCGCCCATCAGGTGGCCGCGCCCGTGTTGGAGTTTCGGTATTACGGCGCGGTGGAGGGGCGGATCATCGCCATTGACCGGTCGCAATCTGACGCGGTGCGCCTGACCCTGGATCAATTGCGGCTGGCCGATATGTCCCCTGACCGCCACCCGGATCGGGCGCGGATTTCGCTGCACGGCGCGCAGGGGTTTGTCACGCCCGGGATCGGGTTGCGCATTGCCACAACGGCGCATCTGTCCGGTCCCAATGGTCCGGTCGAACCCGGCGGGTTCGATTTTCAACGCATGGCGTGGTTTCGCGGCATCGGCGCGGTGGGCTACACCCGCAATCCCGTCTTGGCGCTGGACCCGCCCGGCGGGGGCGGGGTGGCCGTGGCCGTGAACCAGCTGCGCATGGCGTTGTCTGGATGGGTGCAGAGCATCTTGCCCGGTGAAACCGGCGCCTTTGCCGCGGCGATCACCACGGGGGACCGATCCGCAATGAGCCGCGCGACGATGGACGCGCTGCGCGGGTCGAACCTGGCGCATTTGCTGGCGATTTCCGGGCTGCACATGGGGTTGCTCACCGGGTTTGTCTATCAGGCGGCACGTTATGTGATGGCCCTGTTTCCCGGATTTGCGCTGCGGCGACCCACCAAGAAGATTGCCGCCTGCCTGGCGATTGGGGCGGGGGCATTTTACCTGCTCTTGTCCGGGGGAAACGTGTCGACGGAACGCGCGTTCATCATGGTCACCACCATGTTTGTGGGGGTGCTGTTTGACCGGCGCGCGCTGAGTTTGCGGGCCGTGGCGATGGCGGCGGTGATCGTTCTGATCCTGCATCCAGAGGCCCTGACCGAACCCGGATTTCAAATGTCCTTCGCCGCGACAACGGCACTTGTGGCCGTGTTTGGCTGGCTTGCGCCATTGCGGCGTTACTTTGGCCCGAAATGGCTGCAACCGCTGTTGGCCGTGGTGATCTCCTCCGCGGTGGCGGCGGCGGCCACCGCGCCGATTGCGGCGGCGCATTTCAATCAGGTCAGCCATTTCGGCCTTCTGGCCAACCTTTTGTCCGTGCCGTTGATGGGCAGCATCGTGATGCCCGCCGCGGTGTTAGCGGCGTTGCTTAGCCCGTTTGGTTTGGGCTGGCTGGGCCTCAAGATCATGGGGCCGCCGATCAACTGGATCATCGGGGTGGCGCATCACGTGTCGTCGATGGACGGGGCGATCGGCCATGTGCCACAAGCGCCCGCCCATGTTCTGCCCGCCCTAGCCCTTGGCGGTTTGCTGACCGTGCTGCTGCGCAGGCGGGAAAAGCTGCTGGCCGTGCTACCGATCGGGCTGGGGGTGCTGTTGTGGGTCGGGGCAGAGCGGCCCCCGGTGCTGATCAGCCAGACCGGCGGTCTGGTCGGCGTGATGACCGACGCGGGGCGCGCGCTGTCCAAACCCAAGGGGGACGGGTTCGCTGCTCGGGTCTGGCTGGAAAATGACGGGGCTCCGCTGGCACAGGATGTGGCCCATGGGCTGGGGGCATTTGCAGGTGAAAGGGGCTTTGTCACAACAGAGATTGGCAAGGCGTCGCTGGTGCATTTAAGCGGTAAACGCGGGGAGCAGCAGATCGAAAGCGCATGTCGGCCCGGCAGCCTTGTGGTGATGAACCGAAGCCCGGTCGGCCAGGTGCCGACGCGCTGTCAGGTGGTGGAGACCGGAATGTTGCGCAAGACCGGTGCCCTTGCAGTATGGCCCGAGGCGCACGGCTGGCGCATTGAAAGCGCACGTGATCATCAGGGGGATCGGCTGTGGACCAGATGGTGAAACCGGGCATTGATCGATATCTTCAAAGCGCCTAGCCTGCGGCCAAATATAAGGGAGCGTGCAGATGGTCGAAACCGCAGGTCGGATCACCCTGTGGGGCGTGGAAGTCTTTGTTGCCACTGCCGATGAGCGTTCGTTGTCATTGGCCGCACGCCGGTTGGGGGCCAGCCCTTCCTCGGTAAGTCAGCAACTTAGCAATCTGGAAACGGCTTTAGGGGCGGTCCTTTTGGACCGCTCAGCTCGCCCTTTGGGCCTGACGCCGGCGGGCGAGCTTTTCTTGAAACGCGCGCAGGCGATTTTGAACGAAGCGGAACAAGCGCGCGCAGAATTGGCGCGGGGGGCATTGGCCAGCCTGACCCGCCTGCGCCTTGGTGTGATTGAGGATTTTGATGCGGATGTAACCCCACGTTTGCTCACTGGATTGGCAGAGCAGCTTTCCGGGACACAGTTTCTGCTGGAAACCGGAGCGTCGCACCGGCTTTATGATCAACTGGATGCCCGGGCCCTTGACGTGATCGTGGCAGCCGATACCGGGGTCGGTGCAGTGGGAATGGAATGGCATCCGCTGCTGGAGGAGCCTTTTGTGGCGGCAGTGCCAAAAGGGCGGGTGGATCCAGATAATCCCATGGCGCAGCTACGGGACTTGCCGTTGGTGCAATACACAGCGCGACACCATATGGGGCGGGTGATCTCTGATCATCTGGCGCGGCAAAACCTGCGTCTTGATAACCGGTTCGAGCTGGACAGCTATCACGCCATTATGTCGATGGTGGCAAATGGGGTTGGGTGGACGATCCTGACCCCGCTGGGGTATTTCCACGCGCAACGTTTTCGCGCCGAGACCGATTTGATCCCCCTGCCATTTGGTCCCCTGACACGACGTATATCTTTGGTCGCGCGCGAAGGGGTGTTGGGGGAGCTCCCTGCCGAAATGGCCGAAAGCCTGCGTGCCATTTTGTCCGATATGGTGGTGAACCCTGCGCTGCGAACGGCGCCTTGGTTGGACGGGCAGTTGCGTCTTTTGTGAAGATAAACAGCGTGTTGTGTCGCCTGCCAAGGCCTTGACTTCGGGTGAGGGGCGCGCATTTCGAAGAAAACTAGAAAACTAGAAAACTAGAAAACTAGAAAACTAGAAAACTAGAAAACTAGAAAACTAGTTTTCTGGTTTTGTTTCCTGTGGTCAGACCCGCTATATTCCGCCCATGGATCACCCACTTATCGACCTCATTAATCTAAAGATCCGCGAAGCGGAGCAAAATGGAGACTTCGATAATCTCGAAGGAGCGGGTCAGCCTTTGGACCTTGATGGTGACCCTGAAAATGCCTTGTTCAACCGCCTGATCCGCGAAAACGGAGCGGTGCCGGAGTTTGTCTCTTTGTCACGGGAGTTAAAAAAGCTGCGGGAAGAGCTGGCCGAGACAAGCGACCGGACCCGCAGGCGCGATATCATGAAGGACATGTCGATGATGGAAGCGCGCATCGAGATCGCCCGAAAATCGTATCGTTAACGCACCCGGAAAACTCCCCTGAAACCCCGGCCCGATTGACCGTTTGGTCCTCGCAGGTTAACTCCTTTTCCAAGTTGTTCCGGCACGTGAATTGGAGACCCCCATGTATGACGCCAACCATCTTGCCCGCGCCATTTCCCGCGCGTCAGACGGACGCCACGATGCTCCCTTTCTGACGGATTTTGCCTCTGGCGAGGTGGTGACATATGGCGCTTTTTGGGACAATTCGGAAAAAATGGCTGCGGCGTTGGTGCGGCTTGGGGTGAAACCGGGGGATCGGGTGGCGGTTCAGGCCCCAAAAGCGATCCCGATGCTGGAGCTTTACGTGGGCACGGTGTTGGCGGGCGCGGTGTTTTTGCCGTTGAATACCGCTTACACCGCTGAAGAAGTGCGGTATTTCCTCGGGGATGCGACCCCGCATGTGTTTGTTTGCGATACGGCCAAGATGGATGATTTATCCCCCGTTGCAAAAGCCTGCGGTGTGGATCATGTGCTGACCCTGGGTCAGGGTGGTTCCGGAACATTGGTCGCCGCACGAGATGCGGAAGCCCCGGGCTTTCAAGCCGTTCGGCGAGCGGCGCTGGACCTTGCGGCGATCCTCTACACCTCGGGCACGACAGGGCGATCAAAAGGCGCGATGTTGACCCACCGGGCGTTGGCGTCCAATTCGGAAACCTTGCGCGAGTTCTGGCAGTTCACTGACCGCGATGTGCTGATCCACGCGCTGCCGATCTTCCACACGCATGGTCTGTTTGTGGCCACCAATGTCACGCTGATGGCCGGGGCGCAGGCGATTTTCATGGGCGGGTTTGATGCGGATGCAATCATAGCATCCATGCCGAAGGCCACCGCACTGATGGGGGTGCCGACCTTTTATACGCGGCTTTTGAAAGATCCGCGCCTGGGGGAGGCGTCCCGGAATATGCGGCTCTTTGTGTCCGGGTCCGCGCCGCTTTTGGCGGAAACCCATGATCGTTGGCGGGAGGTGACGGGCCATGCGATCCTCGAACGCTATGGGATGACCGAAACCAATATGAACACGTCGAACCCCTATGACGGTGATCGTCGGGCGGGCACGGTGGGGGTGCCGCTGCCGGGGGTTGAGCTGAAAGTGTGCGACCCCGAAAGCGGCACGACGCTGCCCACCGGCGAGATCGGCGTGATAGAGGTGCGCGGCGACAATGTGTTTGCGGGCTATTGGCAGATGCCGGAAAAGACCGCGGAAGAGCTGCGCGAGGATGGCTGGTTCATCACCGGGGATCTCGGGTTTGTGGATGACGACGGCTATGTCACCATTGTGGGTCGCGGCAAGGACCTGATCATCACCGGCGGCTTCAACGTCTATCCGAAAGAGGTGGAAGGGGTGATCGACGATCTGCCCGGCGTGAATGAGAGCGCGGTGATCGCGGTGCCGCATGAAGATTTCGGCGAAGCGGTTGTGGCCGTTGTGGTGCCTCAGGACGGGGCGCAGTTGGACGAGGCGCAGGTTCGGGCGGGGGTTGAGGGCAAGCTTGCCAGGTTCAAACAGCCCAAACAGGTGATTTTGGTTGAGGAATTGCCGCGCAATACGATGGGCAAGGTGCAGAAAAACGTGATGCGCGAGACCTATAAGGATCTGTTTGCCTGATCCGGGGAAGGGGCGCTGCCCCTCGGCGCTTTGCGCCTCACCCCGAGGTATTTCGGGCAAGAAAAAGAGGCGGCGGTCTCGGTTTTACGGCGCGGGGCCGTCTTTCAGGCGATAGGCCCAGAAGGCGGGGCGCAGATAGCTGCGGCGTAGGCCGGCGAAGGGAAAACGGGGGAGCGGGCTTGCGTGGACCTTTGTTCCGGCGGGTTTTCCCATCGCCATACGCGCGAGTTGCTGCCCGGCCCAGGTGGCAATTGAGACGCCATTGCCGTGGTAATTCAGGCCCGCCCAAGCATTGTCGAGATCTCCAAGCGACCCGACATAGGGCAGCAGATCGCGCGACATGCTGATCAAGCCGGACCAGAAATGGGGTGTTTCGACCCCGGCCCAGGCGGGAAACATCCGGGCGAGATCACGCGCGGTGCGGGCGCGCATGTCGGCCTGTTTCGCGGGGCTGGCGGCGATATTGCCGCGCATTCCCAACAAGAAGCGTCGATCCGGCAACAGCCGGAAATAATGCAGCAGGTGGCGGCTGTCATAGGCCATGAAATCGGTGTGCCAGCCCTGTGCGGCAATTTCGTCATCGCTCAGCGGGCGGGTCACGAGGATGTTGGATTGGACCGGCAGGTATCGCCCCCGGAGCCAATTCGGCAGGTCATCGGAAGAGTAGCCATTGGTGGCCAAGATCAGTTTGCGGGCGGTGACGCGGCCTTTGGGGGTGGTCAGGACGTGGCGCCCGTTTTCTTGCGAGATTTTCGTGACCGGGCTTTGGGCGCGGATGTCGGCCCCGGCCTTTTGGGCTGCTTCTGCCAAGCCGATGACAAACTTCCCCGGGTTGAGCGCAAACCCCAAGGGCAACACGAGCCCCGCGTGAAAAGCGCCATTCATCCCTTCGCCAGCGAGGTCTTCTTTTGGAATAAAGCGCGGCGTTTCCCCAAGCTCCGACCAGTCCTGCGCCTCGGCCTTGAGGTTTGCGACCGCAGTCGCAGAATGGGCGAGGAGCAGTTCGCCATCCGAGTGTCGATCCACGTCGATCTGGTGCCGGTCCAGTAGATCGGCCACCACCTCCACCGAGCTTTGTTGGGCGCGAAAATAGTCCAGCGCCGCCTTGTTGCCGAACCGTTTGCGGATGGTGGACAGGCCCGCCTTATCGCCGCCGCCCATGCAGAACCCGCCATTGCGGCCTGATGCCCCCCAACCGGGGACATGCGCCTCAAGCACCATGCACTCCACGCCGTCCTCGGCCAGATGCAGCGCGGCAGAGAGGCCGGTATAGCCGCCGCCGATGATGGCGATTTCGGTGTTCAGATCCCCGTCGACCGCATTCCAATCGCGATGGGGCAGGGGCCAGATGCATTCCGCCCGCGCGGCGTCGGAATAGGCGTAATCTTCATAGATCCGCTGCATCTGGCCCAATACCCCCGGTGTTACAGCCGTCCCAGATAGGCGCGGTATTCGATCTGGCTGATTTCATTGGTCAGCTGGTCAATCTCATCCAGCCGCACGGCGGCATAGATGTCGCGGTAGCGTGCCCCGAAAATGTCGGCGGCCACGTCGGATTGCGAAAAGCGATCCACGGCGCGGATCCAGTCCGCGGTCAGGCGCGGGGCGGCTTCGGAGTTCGGGTCATCCAGCGGTAGGGGCAGGGCCGGCTTGGTCTCGAGCCCGTTCAGCATGCCGCCCAGAATGGCGGTGATCACCAGATAGGGGTTCACATCCGCCCCGGCGATGCGGTGTTCCAGCCGCGCGCCCGGCCCGGAGACCTCTGGCAGGCGCACCCCGGCGGCACGGTTGTCATAGCCCCAGTCGGGGGCCGAGGGGGCGAAGCTCATCGGGCGATAGCGGCGGTAGGAATTGAGGTGCGGGGCAAAGATCGCCTGCAGGTCGCGCATGGTTTCCAGCGTGCCACCAACGGCGGCGCGCAGGGTGTCGGAGGCCTGACCGCTGCCATCATCAAAGATGTTCTTGCCATCGCCATCGACCACCGAGGCGTGCAGGTGCATCCCGTTGCCCGGGAAATCCGCATAAGGTTTGGCCATGAACGTGGCCTCTAACCCATGGTTGCGGGCCACCCCGCGCACCAGCCGTTTGAACCACAGCGCGGTGTCGGCGGCCTTCATCACGTCGTCGGTGTGGTGGAAATTGACCTCGAACTGGCCGGGGCCATATTCGGCAATCAGCGTGTCGGTGGCCAGACCCTGTTTCGCGGCCACGGCCAGGATGTCATCGAGCACGTCCTGGGTGCGTTCCAGCACCTCAAGGTCATAGTTCTGCGCATCGGGGCTGCGGTTGGGCGGGGTTGGGGCCGCGTCTTCGCTGTCGCGCGGCTGGATCAGGTAAAATTCCAGCTCGCTTGCCAGCACCGGATGCCAGCCCTTGGCGTGGAACCGATCCACCATATTGGACAAGAGCTTGCGCGAGGACAGGTCGCTGATCTGATCGGTGTCAGGGTCGAGCATTTCGACCTGGACCTGGGCCATATTGCCCTTGGCCCATGGCACCGGTTTCAGCGATCCGGGGATCGGCGTGATGCGCCCATCGGGATCGCCCACCACGATGCCCAGCCCGGTTTCCGACACTTCGGCGCCAAGGATGTTGGGGGCGTAGGTCGAGAGGGGCAGGCGCACCGCCCCTTCCGACAGTTTCTTTTCATCATCGCCCGGCAACCACTTGCCGCGCAGGACCGCGTTGACATCGCACAGCATCAGCTCGATCCGGTCGGGCCGGCCGTAGGTGTCGCAATAGGCGGCATATTCTTGCAGAAAATCACTCATCAGACTGCGTCTCTTTCATCTTTTTGTTTGCGCGCAATGGCCCGTTTCGAGGTCAGCGACGCGCCGATCACGCCGATGGTGACAAGCCCGATCATGATGGTCGACAGGGCGTTGATCTCGGGCGTGACCCCAAGGCGCACCGCCGAGAAAATCTTGATCGGCAGGGTGGTGGAGGAGGGGCCGGAGGTGAAGGAGGCGATCACCAGGTCATCCAGCGACAGGGTGAAGGCGAGAAGCCAGCCGGAGATCACAGCCGGCAAGATGATCGGCAGGGTGACAAGGCGGAAGGCCTCGAACCCGGTGCAGCCCAGATCCAGCGCGGCCTCTTCCAGCGACTGGTCAAAGGTCACGAGGCGCGAGGAGACCACCACCGAGACGTAACACATCGAAAACGTCGTATGCGCCAGGACGATGGTCATCACGCCGCGATCAAGCCCAATCGCGATGAACAGCAGCAGAAGTGACAGGCCGGTGATCACCTCGGGCATCACCAGCGGCGCATAGATCATGCCCGAAAACAGGGTCCGTCCCCGAAACCGCCCGGCGCGCACCATCACATAGGCGGCCATCGTGCCCAGAACGGTGGCGATGGTCGATGACAAGACCGCCACTTTCAGGGTGACCCAGGCGGCCTGCAGGAACGCTTCGTTCTGAAACAGCTCGCCATACCATTTGAACGAGAAGCCCGACCAGACGGTGACCAGCTTGCCCGCGTTGAACGAATACAGGATCAGGATCAGCATCGGGATATAGAGGAAGGCAAAGCCAAGGGTCAGGCTGAGCGTATTGAACCAGCTGAGACGTCTCATGCGCGATCCTCCGTGGCGGTTGGCACAAATTTCTTCCCAGAAATTTGCCAAGAAAATTCGAATTTTCTTTGGGTGCTCATTTGCCGGCCTCCCGCTGTTTTTCTTCGTTTCGTTGAAACAGCACAATTGGGATGATCAGGATCAAAAGCAGCACCACGGCCACCGCCGAGGCCACCGGCCAGTCGCGGTTGGCAAAGAACTCTTCAAACAGGACCTTGCCGATCATCAGGGTTTGCGATCCGCCCAGCAGAGCCGGGATCACATATTCACCCATGGCCGGGATAAAGACGAGGAAGGACCCCGCGATTATGCCCTGTTTCGACAGGGGCAGGGTGACCAGCCAAAAGGACGAGAGGCGCGAACAGCCAAGGTCTTCGGCGGCCTCCAGCAGGCTTTCATCCAGCCGTTCCAGCGCCGAATAGATCGGCAGCACCATGAAGGGCAGATAGGTGTAGACGATGCCAATATAGACGGCCGCGTTGGTGTTGAGGATGATCAGCGGTTCGCTGGTCAGGCCCATCCCCATCAGAAGCTGGTTCAGGAACCCTTCGTTCGACAGGATCGCCTTCCACGAATAGACGCGGATCAGGAACGAGGTCCAGAACGGCAGGATCACCAGCATCATCAGGGTCGGGCGCCATTCATCCGGCGCGCGCGTCATACCATAGGCAATCGGAAAGCCAACCAGCAGGGTCAGGATGGTTGAGGTGATGGCGATCTTCAGGCTCGACAGATAGGCCTTCCAGTAAAGGTCATCTTCGGTCAGCCAGACAAAATTCTCCATATCCAGCCCGGCCCACCAGTCGCGCACGCCAGCCCAGCCTTGCGAGATATCCAGCTGCGGCGTGTAAGGCGGGATTGACAATTCCGTGTCCGACAGGCTGATCTTCAGCACAATCAGGAACGGCACCAGAAACAGCGCCAGTAGCCACAGATAGGGGATTGAAATCAGGGTAAAGCGTTTCATGTGGTCAGCACCACGCCGGCGGTGTCGGTGAAGGACAGCCAGACCTCTTGCTCCCAGGTGATCGCACGGCGCGCGATGCGGCGGGTGTTGGCGGCCTGCGCCTTGATCAACTGGCCATTGGCGGTTTGGATCACATAGGTCGACATATTGCCCAGATAGGCGATGTCATGCACTTTCCCGCTGATCACATTGGTCATGCCTTCGGGGCGTTCGGTTGAAATGTTCACCTTCTCGGGACGCACGGCCAGCGTGGCACGGGTGCCCAAGGGGATCTCGTCATGGGCGATGCCGATCAGATCCTGCTGCCCTTCGGCCCAGTTGATCGAGGCGTGATCATTGCCGGACCGGGTGACATTGCCCTCGATCAGGTTCACATCGCCGATAAAGTCCGCAACGTAAACCGAGGCAGGCTCTTCATAAATCTTAGACGGGGTGTCGACCTGGATGATCTTGCCGTGATCCATCACCGCGATGCGCGATGCGACGGTCATCGCCTCTTCCTGGTCATGGGTCACGATCACAAACGTCGTGCCGGTCTTTTCCTGAATGTCCATCAGTTCAAACTGCGTGTCTTGCCGCAGCTTCTTGTCCAGTGCCCCAAGGGGTTCGTCCAGCAACAACAGCTTCGGCGCCTTGGCCAGCGAGCGCGCCAGCGCCACCCGTTGCCGTTGCCCGCCGGAAATCTGGTGCGGCTTGCGGTTTGCAAACTTGTTCAGCTGCACCAGGCTCAGCATTTCGTCGACCCGCGCGGCGATGCGATCTGCGGGCATCTTGTCACGCTTCAGGCCAAAGGCGATGTTTTCCGCCACTGAAAGATGCGGAAACAACGCATAGCTTTGGAACATCATGTTCACCGCGCGCTTGTTGGGCGGCACCGCTGACATGTCCTGCCCGTCAATGGTGATCGTGCCCTCGGTCACCGTTTCAAACCCGCCCAGCATCCGCATCATCGTGGTCTTGCCACACCCGGACGGGCCAAGCAGGGCAAAGAACTCCTGCGGGTAGATGTCAATCGTCTGATTGTCGATCGCGGTGAAATCACCATAGCGTTTGGTGACATTCTTGAATTGGATGATCGGTTCGGCGGCGGGATCATCCCAAGGCGCAAAAACGGGCGCCAATGCGGTTGCGGCGTCGGACATGGGTATTCCTCGGGAAAAGTGGGAAATCCCTCTGCGCCCGGATGTTGTGCGGGGCGCAGAGGGGAAATGGGCTTAGGTGCCCGATTTGATCTTGGTCCACAGACGGGTGGCTACCCGTTGAACCTTGGACGGGTAAGCGCCCTTCACATAAAGGTTCTCCAGTGCCGCGGCAGACGGATAGATCGCCGGATCGTTGATCACATCCTCTTCCAGGTGTTCTTGCGAAGCCTTGTTGCCGTTTGCGTAGTAAACATAGTTCGACGCCGCCGCCATGTTCTGCGCATCCATGATGAAGTTCAGGAACTTATGCGCGCCTTCGGGGTTGGGCGCATCCGCCGGGATCGCCATCTGGTCGAACCACATCAGCGCGCCTTCCGTCGGGGCGTTATAGGCGATCTCGACACCGTTTTCCGCTTCGGCCGCACGATCACGCGCCTGCAGCACGTCACCCGACCAGCCGAAAGCGACGCAGATGTCTCCATTGGCCAGCGCGTTGATATATTCCGAGCTGTGGAATTTCTGCACATAAGGCGCAACGCTGGTCAGCACCGGTTCCACCTTTGCAATCACATCAGGGTCATGGCTGTTGGGGTCTTCGCCCAGATATTTCAGCGCGGCCGGGATCACCTCGTCCGGGGCGTCGAGGAAATGCACGCCGCAGCTGGCCAGTTTTTCCATATTGGCCGGATCAAAGATCAGGGCAAGGCTGTCAATGGGCGCGTCCTCGCCCAGCACTTCTTTGACCTTTGCGACATTCACACCAAGGCCCGTGGTGCCCCACATGTAGTTGATCGAATAGGCGTTGCCCGGGTCAAACTGTGCAGTGCGCTCGGCGATCACGTCCCACATGTTGCCCATATTGCTCAGCTTCGACTGGTCCAGCGTCTGGAACACGCCTGCTGCAATCTGACGTTCCATGAACGAGGCGGTCGGAACCACCACGTCATAGCCAGATCCCCCGGCCAGCATCTTGGTTTCCAGCACTTCGTTGGAATCAAAGACGTCATAGATCAGGTCGATGCCGGTCTCTGCCTCGAACTTCTCCAAGAGGCCTTCGTCGATATAGTCGGACCAGTTGTAGACCCGAACCTCTTCTGCGGTGGCGGCGGTGGTGATCAGTGCCAGAGCAGTGCTCAGCTTGAGCGTTTTGGATTTCATTTTTCTCTCCCTGTGTGTTGGGCGGTTTGGCCCGTTGGCTGTATTTGATCAAAAAACGGGGCATAACGCAATATGGTAAAATTTTGCATGCCGCGTTAGGGTGCAGGAAAAGAATATCGCTGAGGCCAAAATTGGCAAAGAGATTGTGACAGGAGCCCCGCAGGTGACCGAGAAAACCGTCAAGCTGCCCGACCATCAAAAAGTGTATCGCAAGCTGCGCGACATGATTCTTTTCGGGGAGCTGGCACCGGGACAGCCCGTGACCATTCAGGGCCTGGTGGCAGAGCTTGGGGTGGGCATGACCCCGGTGCGCGAAGCGATCCGCAGGCTGACCTCGGAAGGGGCGCTTGTGTTCAAGGGCAACCGGCGTGTGTCCGTGCCGCAACCCGATGTGGATCAATGGGATGAAATTGCCTTTGCCCGCCTGTCAGTAGAGCCAGAGCTTTCCCGAAAAGCTGTTGATAATATTGAAGAAGATGATCTTGCGCGCCTGGTGGAGTATGATGATCAGGTGAATGCGGCCATCGCCCGTGGGGATGTGCGGGGGTATCTGGAAAACAACTATCGGTTCCATGCCTATCTTTATGAACGGGCGGGGACGGATGTGTTGCTGTCGATTGCGAATATGCTGTGGCTGCGGGCAGGTCCGTCGCTGCGCGTGGTGTTGGGGCGGTACGGGACAGCCAATCTGCCGGACAAACACGCCGAAGCGCTGGCGGCGCTGCGGGCAAAAGATGCCGAAGGGGTGGCGGCGGCCATTCGCGGGGATATCGAGCAGGGAATCACCCAGGTTCGCGAAAGCCTGTATTCCGGCGAAATGTGATCATATTAAATCACCCCCGTTGACAGCGAAAAATATGATCATATTCTGGTGCCAAAGATAAATGACCGGGTCGAATCCGGTCAAAGGAGTGCCAGATATGAATAAAATCACGAATCACCTGCCCACGGCAGAGCTGCAAGCCATTGACGCTGCTCATCATATGCACCCTTTTACCAACGGGGATGAGCTTGCCGAAAAAGGTGCGCGGATCATCACCACGGCGAAGGGCGTCTATTTGAAGGACAGCGAAGGGGAAGAGATCCTCGATGCCATGGCGGGTCTGTGGTGTGTAAACATCGGCTATGGTCGGGATGAATTGGCCGACGTGGCCGCGCGTCAGATGCGCGAACTGCCCTATTACAACACGTTCTTCCAGACCACCCATGTCCCGGCCATCGCGCTGGCGCAAAAGCTGGCGGAACTGGCGCCGGGCGACCTGAACCACGTGTTCTATGCCAATGGCGGGTCGGATGCAAATGACACCAATATCCGCATGGTGCGTGCCTATTGGGACGAGAAAGGCAAGCCCGAAAAAAAGACCATCATTTCGCGCTGGAACGCCTATCACGGGTCGACCATTGGCGGCACTTCGCTGGGTGGTATGAAGGGGATGCACGGGCAGGGTGACCTGCCGATCCCGGGCATCGAGTTCATCGAACAGCCGAACTGGTGGGCCGAAGGGGGCGACAGTGACCCCGAGGAATTCGGCCTGGCCCGCGCGCGTGAGCTGGAAGAGAAAATCCTGGAACTGGGCGAAGACAAGGTGGCCGCCTTCATCGCCGAACCGGTGCAAGGTGCGGGTGGTGTGATTGTCGCGCCTGACAGCTACTGGCCTGAAATCCAACGCATCTGTGATAAGTATGACATCCTGCTGATCGCCGACGAAGTGATCTGTGGCTTTGGGCGTACCGGTGAGTGGTTCGGGTCACAGACCCTCAATATCCGCCCGGATATCATGACGGTCGCGAAGGGGCTCAGTTCTGGTTACGCGCCGATTGGGGCGTCGATCGTGTCCGACGAGGTGGCCAGGGTTCTGGATGCCTGCGAGTTCAACCACGGCTACACCTATTCCGGTCACCCGGTGGCCTGTGCGGTGGCGTTGGAAAACCTGCGCATCCTGGAAGAGGAAGGCGTGGTGGATCACGTGAAAAACGTGGCCGCGCCCTATCTGGCCGAGAAGTGGCACTCGCTGGCCGATCACCCGATGGTGGGCGAGACCAAGATTGTCGGCCTGATGGCCTCGCTTGCGCTGACCCCCAACAAGGAAACCCGTGCGCAGTTTGCGGCGGATGCGGGCACCGTGGGCTATATCACCCGCGAATGCAGCTTCGGGAACAACCTGATCATGCGTCATGTGGGCGACCGGATGATCATCGCGCCGCCCTTGGTGATCACCACGGATGAGATCGACATCCTGATCGACCGGGCGCGCAAATCGCTGGATGAGGCCTATGAAAAGGTTCAGGCACAGGGGCTTTGGGTCGAGGCGTGATCAACCTCGACATTCGGAAAAGGCGGCCTTCGGGTCGCCTTTTTTGTTGCGGCTGCGCGCGTTAGTCGTGCCAGGTTTTGCGAAACGAGGACGGGGAATGCCCAAACCGTTTGCGAAACTGGTTTGCCAGTTGCGAGGTGCTGGTAAAGCCCGATGCCGCGGCGATTTCGGTGATCGACAGGCTGGTTTCATTCAACAGCGCATAGGCGCGTTTCACCCGCAGATCGGCGTAGAATTGCAGCGGTGAGGTGCCCACGTAGATCTTGAACAGACGCTCCAGCTGGCGGCGCGAGATGTTCACATGATCGGCAACTTCGTCCATGCTGACCCCGTCCTCTAGCTGAGCATTCATGAACTGCATCGCGTTGATCAGATGTTGATTGCGCACGGAAAGTGCTTCGGAATAGGCGGATTTCTGGGGGGATTTCCGGGTGTTGGACCGCGCATGAATGCACATGTCGGAGATGATCACCGCCAGGTCCTTGCCGTGATCGCGCTCGATCATATGCAGCATCATGTCCAAAGACGCGTTGCCGCCGCCGCAGGTCATCACCCCGTCGTCCACTTCGAACAGATTGTTGGTGGGGGTCAGGCCCACAAAATGCTCTTTGAAAGCCGGTTGGTTTTCCCAATGCAACGTGAACTCGCGCCCGTTCAAAAGCCCGGCTTTTGCGAGTGTGAAGGCCCCGGTGCAAATCCCGCCGATTTGGCACCCAAAGGCGCGTTGGCGTGAAATCCAGTTCAGGATGCGCGGGCTGGTTGTGTCGGCGGGTTCCACGCCTGCGACCACAAAGGCCAGCGAGGATTTTGGCAGATTCATCAGGTCGAAATCCGGGGTGACCGCAATGCCGTTCGAACAGCGCACCGGCTGCCCGTCCTCTGACAAAAGATACCAGCGATACAGTTCTTTGTTGGTGACCTGATTGGCGATGCGCAACGGTTCTACCGCGGCGCTGAGCGCCAGCATGGTGACCTTGGGCAGAAGCAGGAAATAGATATCTGCGGGGGGGGCGTCATGGTCGATCGGAAACGAGGCCGCCCCTCTGGAAATGAAGCTGCGCTCGCTCACCGGGACACCTCCCGTTTCAGGGGCGGTGAGGGTGTCGTGTGAGGGCAAGGCGACATGGCAGGTCTTTCCGGTCGGGTCTGGCCTCAAGTCCAGCAGGTTTGCCCGGAAAAGTCGCTCGATTTTGCGTCAATAGTCGTGATTTTGCGACATTATCCCCTTTTCCCGCCCCCTTTGGCCTCTGCCTCATGCCCTATTGTGAAAGATGAACCCGATGAAATTGAGCAAAAGCTGCGCCGCCAGGATCTGGGTGCTTTCTGACGGGTCATAGGCGGGGGCCACCTCGACCAGGTCTATCCCCACCACATCACCGCGTTTGGACAGCCCCTGCAGGATTTCCAACACATCGTAATATAAGAACCCGCCATGGGACGGCGTGCCGGTTCCGGGTGCAATCGAGGGACAGAAGGCATCAATGTCGATGGTCACGTAATAGCGCGCGCCTTCGGGGATCCGTTCCAATACGCCGTCTGTTCCCAGTTTGCGCACCTGACGGACCGACAGAATGTCCGACCCGCGTGCTCGGGCATCTTCATATCCATCTTTGGCGGTGGAAGACACATTGCGAATGCCCAATTGGGTCATGCCGCAAACATAATCCTTCTCAATCGCGCGGCGCATCGGGTTGCCATGCCCATCGGTCACACCTTTGCGGTTGTCGACGAAATCAAGATGCGCGTCGATCTGCACCACATGGATCGGGCCGTATTCGGCGCAGTCTTCGGCGAAGGCATTGATACAGGGAATGTTGATCGAATGGTCGCCGCCGATGGTCACGGGAAGGGCCCCGGCCGCAAGGATTTTCTGCACGCCGTAGGCGATATTTGCATGGCTTTCCTCGGTCCTGGTGTGGATGATGTCTGCATCCCCGCAATCGACAATGCGCACATCTTCACCCAGATAGGTGGCGTCGTCTTCGTGGTCGTAGGCCCCGGCATGACCGAAGCTGAAGAGGGTTGACGCTTCGCGCACGGATCGCGGCCCAAACCGCGCGCCCGACCGAAACTGGCAGCCAAAATCAAACGGCGCCCCAAGGATCGCAACATCCGCGTCGATCTCGTCCCAGTTTTCCACATATGGCCTTTTGCCAAAGGTGGCGATGCCTACAAATGGCAGGTTCAGGCGGCCGGTTTCGTAACCATGTTGGGACATATCAGGTTCCTGTGTGATGCAGAGGTCGGAGGGCGGTCTGCTCAGCAAAACATGGTTCTATACATGAATCCATATTGAAATACTTTTGCTTACATTCGTAAAACTCATGTATGCTTGGGGCAGCGCACCCATAGTGAACCCGCTGAGAAAAGGCTAGGTTTCGCATGAAACTGCTGGAAAGCACCCTGTTAGAAACCTTCGTGACCGTGGTCGAATGCGGCGGTTTCAGCGATGCGCAATTTGCGCTGGGCATCACGCAATCTGCGATCAGTATCCGAATTCGAGACTTGGAAACCGCGCTTGGGTATCGGGTTTGTGAACGGGGGCGCGGCGGATTTCGTCTGACCGAACGCGGAGAGGTCGCCTATCGAAAGGCGCGCGAGATCCTGCGCAGCGTCCGCGATTTTGACGCCGAGCTTCTGGAACTGCGTGGCAGCATCACCGGCGAGTTGCGCATTGGCATGGTGGATGCGGTCAGCGGCTTGCCGGGATTTGATCTGGCACAGAGCCTGGAGACCTTCCTGTCGCGTCCCAGTGACGTGCAGCTAGAGCTTGTGGTTGCTTCGCCCTCTGACCTGACGCAAGGGTTGCTGTCGGGCAGCCTTCATGTGGCCATCGCCCCGTTTCGCAACCGTGTTCCGGAGGTGAGATACCGGGATCTGTGCCAGGAGCACCACGCCCTATATTGTGGGCGGTCCCACGCGCTGTTCCAATGTGCGGATCATGAGGTCACACCGGATCTGGTGAAGGGGTATCCCAGCTGTCAGCGCTCTTACGACAGCTCGTACGCCATTGGTGCTGACGCCCCTGATCTGTCCGCCATCGTGTCGAATATGGAAGCGATGGCGCTGATGGTGGAAAGCGGTCAGTTTATCGGGGTGCTGCCCCGACATTTTGCCGAAGACAGGCGGCGCCTCGGGCGGATGCGCGAACTTGCCCATCCAGATTTGCGATGGAGCTCCACCGTCCAACTGGCCACGCGGCGCAACGCGGTGTCGCGGCGGGCGGTGGATCTGTTTATGCGCGATTGTCTGGCTCAGATCCCTGTGGGGAAACCCAACGCCGGATGATCCGCAAACCGGTGGCGGTCTGGCGCTTTTTACCGGGTTTTGGGGCTTCCTTGAAAAATGACCTGAAAAAGTGGTAAAATTCCTTATTCATAAAAGGAAATTGAGACATGAGACTGCGGTTTTCTGTGGTTCTTCACCACCTGTTATGGGCTTTGGCCCCGGCTCTGTTGCTCGGCACGGCGGCCCAGGCCGATTATGTCCTGGCCCCCGGGGATCGAATTGCAATGGAGGTGGTTGGCGTGCCCGATCTGGGAACGATCGCAATGGTGGACACGGAAGGTCGGGTGAACCTGCCGATCGTGGGGCGGGTGTCCGCCGCAGGTCGCTCTGCTGAGGCGCTTCAGTCTGACATTGCCAGATTGCTAAGCCTGAAACCGATCCGGATACCCGGCGGCGGAGAAGAGGCCTGGATCCAGCTGGATGACTTTCGGATCTTCGTGTCCGTGGCCGAATATCGCCCTGTCTTTGCGACAGGTGATGTGCGGGCCGGGGGCGAGATAAGCTTTCGACCAGGGATGACCGCCCGCCAGGTGCTGGTCAGTGCCGGGGGAATTGGCGCAGTTGGCGGAGAGGTCTCGACTGCAGAGATTTCGCAAACGCGGGCGGAGCGTCAGTTGGTGGCGGATCGGCTGGCCCTGGCCCGGGCGGAACAGTCCAGATTGGAAACGGCTCTGGCCGATCTGCAGATGGATCAACCGCAGCAAGAGGTCGAGGTGCAGGTCTGGGATCAGACCGCAGATGAACTGCGCCGCTTGGAAACATCCCTGGCAGAGCTGCGCACCAATCAGACACAGGACGCGCAGCTTGCGCAGGTCGGAGAGGAGGGGACCGCGGAGGAAGTTTGGCGCGTTGCCCGAAACAACCTGCGGCACCTCAGGGCCCGCACGGCAGATTTATCTCTGCAACGCATGAAGGAACGGCTGGCCGTTCTGGAAAAGCTGGCGGAGGTGGACGAGGCGGCCCTGCAATCCTACGAAGCGGAGTTTACCCGAGTCACTGGCCTGACAGAGCGAGGCATCGCCACCGCCAACGCGTTGGCCGAAGCAGAGCGGGGGGTCTTGTCGATTTCCAGCCGGGCGCTTGAAACCTCGGCAGAAACCCACAATCTGCGGGTGGATATTTCTCAGGCGGCAGATCGCACGCAATTGGAACAGACCATAGAACAGATTGAAATCCTTGATGCCCTGCTGCGCGAGAGCGTTCAGGTGAAAGAACAGGAGGCGCAGCTAAAGGCGCTGGATATGCAACTGACGCTGCTGGGCGTGTCGGCGCCCGCTGGCGATGTCCAAGCGGTGATTTACCGGGGCACGGGGGCACAGGCCCAACAGTTGCAAGTGCCGTTGGATGCGGTGGTTGCGCCGGGGGATGTGATCTCGTTTTGGCACGGAGCCGACAAATAATCAGCCGATGCTCAGTTCAAGACACGCCCCACAGGACATCGCCTCTGGAAAGAATGCGTGACAAAGAATGCGTGACAGGGGGCTGGAAGGGATGGCGGCACGGCGCGTCGCCGGGCGCGCCGCGTTCATTCGCAGTCACGCCACATGCTCTCACGGTCGGATCGGGCACGAAAACCGGTCAGGGATACCGGACGGGAAACAAGCCCGCGCGCGGCGACCGACAGCTGTTGTCGATGCCTTCCGGGGCAAGGGAATGCTGATCAGGTCTTGCTCACGCCGTTTTGGTCCGAATAGCCAACGCCAGGTTTTTCGTCCTTGCAGTCCGAATTTTGGAGGGCGCGCAGGGCCAGCAACAGCGTGGTGATAGAGCCCGCGCCAAAGGCGATGACCAGCGTCCCCATAACTCCGAAATTGAGAAACCAGATTGAAACAGCGGCCGCAAACACCGACACCAGAATGCCAATCGTGATCGTGACGACGATCATGTCTGCTCTCCTCTTCATGCCCGATTTTTGGGGCCGCCCGGTTGATGGGCTTTCTTATTGTTCTGACCTGTTTTTACTAGAAGTGTTGCAGGTGAGTAAATGTTTGGCGTGATCAGCTGTGTTGCCCTGCGGATTTCCACCGATGGTGAAATCCGTGGGCGCGGGCGCAGGGCGGGTTGGCTGTGTCGGGGCGGGGGGGATGTTCCCGAGATGGCGCAAGATATGCCGGGCAGACCGTTCCGGCGTCAGATCGCCGGTTTGTACCCGGATCAGGTCTTTTTGCTTCCCCTGCGATGAAGGGGGCAAGTGTTTGATAAGATATGACAGATTTTCGCGCGCATGCGCCCAGACATCTGGCCGGGCGAGGGTGGTTCCCGAATGCAGGCGTGAGTGGTTTACAGGGCGCTGTGCCAGCCGTTCGCGCAAGATGTCATCGGGGGCATCCACAAAAACGAGGTGCCAATGGTGATCCGGCAACAGGGTCTGCATTTTGCGCAAGACTTTGCCGGTATCACCGGGGTTGGGGGACATCAGCATCGCGGACCAGACCGCCTGCATCGGACCCTGATCCAACACGGCACTTTGCCCAAGGCGCGCGAATCGGGACAACAGGGATGCGGTGGTCAGGCAGACATGCAGGCTTTTCAGACGGTCTTTCAGCCGAGCTTGTGGCCACCCCAAAACCGGCCCCAGGACAGGAAGAAGCCGCCAAAGGTGAGGCATTTCGCGAAGGATCATGGCAAGTCGCACAAAGGTGCGCATGGGCTGAGCCCAATTGTCGTGAGTCAGATCGGGGCTGTATGCCATATTCACCCCTTGGCCCCGCAGCCCATCCAGAACGATCTGGGAAATGGTGGTTTTACCTCCGCCGGGCATTCCAAAAAACTCAACCACAACGGGTTGGCTCGTTGCAGGGGTGTGTTTATCCGGGGGCTGTATGACATGGGCCCGTTTGTCCGCGGCCCGTTTCATGGCTGCGCTTCTTTTTGCAGGCTGCGATAGAACGCGGTGGTTTGGCGGCCCATCACGGTCCAATCCCAGTTTGACAGGTCGGTGCGTGCCGCCTGATCTGACAGGTTTTGACGCCGTTGCGGGTTGCCAACAAGCTCTTGAACAGCTTTGCCAAAACCAGCCCAGTCATCTGGCTGGATCACAAGCGCATTCCGGTTCGGGGTGATCACCTCGCCCAAGCCGGGCAGGTCAAAAAGCACCACTGGTTTAGCAGATACCAGATACTGCAAAACAGAGCGGGGCAGGCCTTCTTGCCCGGACGACAACAGGCAAATATCACTGAGGGCAATGATCCGTTCGACATCGGGGCGATACCCCAAAAGACGCACCGATCCGGCAATCCCCAACTGTTCGGCACGGTGGCGAATGGGGGCTGCTAGGGGCCCTTCGCCGGCAAAGAGCAGGCGGATCCGTGGCTGTTGGCGGATCAAAGGTGCCAGGGCGGTCATCAATTCCAGATGCCGTTTGCGCCCTTCAAGCGCGGCCATCATCAAAAGCACCATTGGGGGGGGATCAGAGCAGTGCGCCCCAAGGATTTCTGCGGCGTCATCCGCAGGGGGGGCATCCCGAAACCGGGCCAGATCAAACCCGGAATGAACCACCTTATGCGGAACCTGTTGCCCGATTCCGTGATCACGACATCCGTTGAACATACCGTTGCTGACATGGATATACCCATCGGTGATCCGGTCAGCCGCCCGTTCTGCGGCCAGATAAAGTTTCCGCTTCAGGCCGGATGTGCCGATATAGGGCAGGATATGTACCCCGTGCACGATGCAACGCACTGCGGCGGATTGGGCGGCGAACCGGCCCAGGATGCCCGCCTTGGATTGATGGGTGTGTACGACATCCGGGCGCAGATTTTGCAGGGTGCTGCGTATCTGGCGATAGGCGGCGATGTCTTTGAGGGGATGGATGGGGCGCACCATCGGGGGGATCTCGATCAGCCGGGCCTTCGGGGCAAGCTTCTGGGCAAGGGCAGGGGTGGAGTCCGCACCATATATCAGGGTGACCTCATCCCCGGCCGCGATCTGGCCGGCCGATGTCAGCAGGATGTTTTCCTCGGATCCGGCGCGCAACATACGGGTCAGGATGTGAACGATATGCATGTCACACCTCTTTTTCCTGACGAAGCCGCGGGCGGGTCAGTGCAAAAGCCAGCCCATCTGCAACGAACCGCAGCATCGAGATGACAAGGATCACCGCCCCCGCCCCCACAAGCCCGCTTTGGGGGATGATCAACCAGCTGAGGATGATCAGGACCAGCACGTAAAACCCTTCGCGCACAAACAGGCTGACAGCGCGGCCATAAGCGTGGTTGAGGCTGCCGGTCACGGCGTTCAACATGCGAAAAGTCAGCGCAATGGTGACGATCAAAAGCAGCGTTTCATGCTGTGCCGTCTCTGCGCCAAAGGCCAGATGCAGAAGGGGGGCGCCCAGTTGGTACACAAAGAAGATCCCCAGCAATGATACACCAAGGATGCTGACCAGCAGGATAAATGTCGTGTTGTAGGTGGCAGAGAAATCGGCTTGCAGGCGCAATTTGGTAAACCGTGCTGCCAGGAAATGCCGGATCGAGTTCGATACCATCGCGCCTGCCTGAAAGACCGCACTGACATTGGTGAAAACACCCAGGGCCGCCAGTCCGAAATAGCTTTCAACAAACAGACGCAGCAGGGCCGGTTGCAGTCCGATCAGAAATCCGGTGCCGCCGATGGGAAAGGTGCGCCGGGCAATGGATCGGATGAGGGGCCAGGTGATGCGGATCTGCGCGGGGCCGCGGTCGTTCAACTGCCAGGCCATCGGCAGATCAAGGATAAGGGCCACACTGGCCCAGACCAGAATCTGTGCCAGAAAGGCCGCCCACAGCGGCAGTCCCATCCAGAGCAGGCAGAAAAACACGAGGGCGGTTAAGACGGAGCGATACAGGTAGGATCTGAACACCAAATCGACCCGTTCATGGGTCAGGAAGGTGCCATAGGACAGGCTGCTGATGCTTTCAAAGCCCTTGGCGACGGCGTAGAGCAGGATGATCGGCAGCACCGGCCCCCCCCCGGTCAGGGCAAACCCCAGCAAGATACAGGTGAGAAGCGCCGCAAAAGTGGTGACAACGCGAAACCCGGCATAATCCGCGAACGAGAACTCTCGTTCCTGATCGATGGCTTGCGTGGTGCGCAGCCCCATATTTGCCAAGATGAACACCGGGGTCACCAGGGACAGAGCAAGCCCAAAGGCACCCACAGCACTTACGCCTTGCAGATGTGAGATCGAGGTCAGGATCGCCAGCTGCCCCAATGTGTGAACAACCTGCCCGCTGATGGCATGGTTTAACGGGCGGCGCAGGTTCTGGTTTTCCGGGCGGCGGTTTTGCGTTTGGTCACCCGTCCCCCCCACGGCCAGCCGCCCCCACAGGGTTTGCATCAAGTCGTTGTGCACCTCGTCGAAACTGCGGTTGCTGTTCATGACAACGATCGACGGATCCTGCCTGCGCATCGCGTGCAACAGAGCTTGGCGCTGCGCGTGGGTTTGCGGGGTCAGTTCACCGGGTTTGCGTGCCTCTGTCACGTCGTAAGGGGCCATCAGGTGGATGGTCAGATCAGGGGCATAGCGTTTCATGCGCCTGTACAAACGGGTTTCGACGGCAAAAAGCCTGTCGATCCAAGGCCAGGTTTTCACGGTTTTGCGCCTTATCGGTCCGTCCAGAAGCCCGCGTTCCAGGTTTTGCGGCCAGCGATCACAAAGGACGATATACCCGCGTCGCGCCAAGGAATGGGTGCGGTGCAGGATGTAGAGGCGATAAAGCGCCAGCCAGAGCCCCCAGACGGCGCGGGCCACGTCTTCGCAGGTCTCGCGCAACCCTGTGGTTTGCCCTTTTGCCTCCGATATACAGGCATCTGATGGCTGTGCGGGACCTCGCAGAGCGAAGACAATCGAAGACAGAATGCCGCTTGAGCCGAGATAGAAGCGGCGGGTGCCAAACAGGGGGGACAGCGTTGTGTAAAGCGCGTTGAGCTGCGTGCTCTTGCCCACGCCATCGGTGCCACGAACGGCCAGAACGATCCCGCCCCCATCCGGGCGCCGGTTTGGCAAGGGGGACGACCCGATCTGATCAAGCAGACGGGTGACCCCATGGCAGGTCATATTCCGAAAATGAGTGCGCCACAGCCTTCTGCTGTCTTTACGGCCAAATCCGGCCTCACGCAAAAGGGCATGGCGCAGGGTCCAAAGCTCTTTAACGCGGATATGAACCCGGCCCGGAGATCGGTGCCGCGGGGTGATTTGAACCCCCATCAGCTTTTGCGGTTGCGCTGCATGTTCTGATGCCGCCGGAAGTGAGATCGATCCGAAGGGCAATACCGCACGCAGGCGAAATGCCGCGTTCATCAGGGATTGGTGAAACTGGACCCGCGAAGAGGCCGCAGGGGGGCTCTGGCCCTCTGCCCGCGTTTCCGGGTGTTGTGGGGATGTGTCCAGATCGTGAAGGAGAAGGTGTTTGGCAAAACGCGGGCCGGCATTCCAGCCAAATTGACACTTAAGATGCTGCAGTGCGCCAGTTGCAGGGTTTCGCACAAACCAGTCTTCCCGATTGGGAGAGGTATTGGCGCGGCAGGGATGTGGTTGTGCGCACACCCCCCCTTCGTCCTGAAGTCCGGACCGGAGGCGTGCCCGATCGTTGGGATTAACAAGCAGATCAATTTCCTCCGGACCGCCCGATGCGTGATCGACCCGGTCCGTCCGTGGCAGGACCCAGCAATTAAGTCTTTGAAGGATGTTGGGAAGGTCGGGCGAGGGGGGGGCTGGCGGATTATTCATCGCGCCGCACCTCTGGGCACGGTTGGGCGCTGGCAAGGCGCGGCCTTGGTAACAAGTCGACACAGGCCGGGGGCATATCAGCAGCCCCGGGCGTGCAGGACTTCCGGCACCGTCCTGAGCAGGATGCTCATGTCTCTTTTGAAAGACAGGCTGTGCACATAGGCGGCATCGATTTCGGCGCGATGTTCGAAATCATTCTCTTTTCGCAGCGTGACCTGCCACAGGCCGGTCAGGCCGGGGCGGACCATGGCATAGGCGGCGGCGCCGTCCTTGTCATACTCATCCAGCTCGTCTTGGGTGATTGGACGTGGGCCGATCAGGCTCATCTCCCCCTTCAGCACGTTAAAGAGTTGGGGCAGCTCATCCAGACCCGTTTTGCGCAGCTTTTTCCCGATTTCGGTCACCCGCGGATCATCGCGCAGTTTGTGGGTTCTTCGCCATTCATCCGCCCGAGCCGGATCGGTGGCCAGAACGTTGCGCAGTGCCTGATCGGCATCCGGTCGCATGGTGCGGATCTTATAGCAGTTAAAGGGCACGCCCTTGCGCCCGATACGTGGATGGGCATAGAAAAACGCCCCTCCATCGCGGCGCACTTTCACATAGAGGTAAAGGAAAAGAAGAGCCACAAGCGGCAGGCCCAGGACCACCAGGATGACATCCAGTGCGGGCTTGATGATGCGCGCGTAAAATCCCCCGGCACCCGACGACAGGATGCCACGGCTAGCTCTTTTGTTTAGCAACAAAAACAGGCTTGGATGCTCCTGAAGCCATGCCCCCTGCTTTTTGTGTTCAATATCCCCGCTCAAAACCACGTCTCCTTCCCAAACAAAAGGGACACACGCAAACACGCAACCAATTCTTTCTGTTCTGGGATTCCCCCTCCCCGGTGCACAATGTGTCGAAAGTGTCAAAACATGAGAAATATGTGACAGAATTGAAATATTTTATGCGCTGGTCCGATACCGGTCAATTGAACCTTCTATTAGGCAATGTGGTGGTGGTGGGGTTCTCGTTATCCGGGAAATGGTGGGGCAGGCGCGTGTCCGGTGGGGCGGGGTCACGTCGCGCGCAACAGAAAACCACGATTGGCAAGGCCCAAAAACAGGGTGGCATACAGAAAAGCGCTGGTGGTCGGGCCAAAGGAATCGCTGGTGAAATTGGCTGCAATATAGGCCAGTGGCGACAGCGCAAGCCCGATGCACACACACCGCCCCTCAAGCGGAGCCCCCTTCGCCAAAAGGGATTTCCGGATCGTGTCAAAACAGCAGATGGTGATCGCCAGGATCAATATGGTGATCAGCACCAAACCGGGCACACCCAAAGTACGTGCAAATTCCAACATGACGTTGTGACTGTGGGACACGCCAGACTGGATCGGCTGTCCCGCCCCGACCCCCAGGATTGGGTTCTGGATGAAAAGCGCCAGGCTGTCTTCCCATAATCCCATGCGGCTATCCACCGAATGCGGGGTATCCCCCTGGAAGAACTGTTGCAACAGGGCCAGAGCGCGTGGATTGAGCACGCTCAGGACCGTCAGGGCCAGCGCCATTGTCGTGACATAGGCGACCACCGCAAGGACGAGCCTGACCACGCGTTCGCGTCCCTGATAGGCCAGGATACACCACAAGATGAGAAGGGTCAGCACGGACGCGACCGAGATCATCAGGTTGGTTTTTGACCCGGATGCGATCAGGCCGAGGATCAGGCAGATCAGCGCCGCCGCCCACCAAAGCTTGTGCCGGTTGGATAAAAACAGCGCTGCCGTTGGGGGCAGAACCGTAGACAGGGCAATGCCGAACTGATTGGGGTTTTTGAAAAACCCCGAAGCCCGGTCGGCCCCACGAAAGATTGCCGCGTTCAGGCCGGGTTCGAAAAAGGCCAGGAATGACAGGATGCAGACGCCAACAAGCGCAAGGCTTAGCGTTGCCAGCAACAGGTGCAGACGCCCGGGCGTGGCGGTGCCATTCATCATGGTAAACATCGCAAATGCGGTGCTGAAAGAGACCACAGTGCGCGCCACACGAAACGGCTCGGCCGCGATGAACGCCGACAGAATGGCGCACAGGACCATCATCCCGCAACATCCAAGGATAATCAGAATGGCGAAGCGACCGGAATGATCAAACGCAGGCACAGGGCGTTGGGCGCTTGCCAGTGCCCAGACCGGCAGGCAGATCAACATCAATAGATGGCCCGGGGTGACGTCCTGCGGGAATGCCACCAGGGCGGGATATGCGATGGTCACCAACAGGCACAGGCCCAGAAAGGTCGACAGAGGCGCCAACCCGGGAAGTTGCCGGGTTGCTGTGGTCATCTCCAATCTCGTGACTTGGGATCGGCAGGTATGGGACCGGTCTCGGAGGGCAGCCGATCCTCTTCATCAAACTGCTCCCACCGTTCGCGCAAGATCTGAAACTGGCTGCCCATTCCCCTGGGCAGGCGCTGATCAACGACAATCCCCCATTCGCGCCAGACCGCAATGACCGCGCCAATACCGATCCCGCCCAACAGGGCCAGAACCAACAACAGCTTGTATTGCGGCCAGACCGGGATCGGGTTCGGACGGGCCGGGGACAGAATATGAACCGGGGTCGCCAGCGCGGTTCTCTGCACCACCTCCAGATCTCGCAGGTGGTCGGCATATATGTTTTCCAATATCCCCGCTTCATATTCGGCGATCCGGATTTTTGACCATTCCTGACCATTGATCAGGTCCATGGCGGCGTTCAGATCCGCTGAAATGCTGTTGCGGCTTGCCACAAGAATCCTGAGCTCCTGTTCCAGCGCCACCAGTTTTTGTTGCCGCAAAAGCTCCAGATCGTCGCGCAGGGTATTGGCCTGACGCTCCAGTTGCACTGCGGCTTCGGTTCGCGCGCCATTTTGCTGCATTTGGGCCAGTCTCATCTGGGTGTTCACAAAGGCCGCATGAAGGTTTGCCCCGCGTTCGGTCTGCATCGCCGCCAGTTTCAGGCTTTCCGGATCCTCCCGATCCTGCAGCTGCCGCACCTGTTCTTGCAGACCGATCAGGGATTGGTCACTTTCGGAGAGGGCCAAGGTCAGCTGCAGAATGCGCGCCTCAAGATCCTGCACCCCACCGCGCCCGTCCTTGAGGCTGGACCGGATTTCCTGGGCTTCGGTGAACAGGCTCTCGATCGCCTGGCGCAGTTCCACCAGGCGGGATTGCGAAAACGACAGGGCTTGTTGTGTTCTGCTCTGCGTCTGCTCCCTGATCTGGGAAATCAGGGTTTCGGCATATAGGTTTGCCAGATCTGCTGCACGTTGTGGCGAGGTGTGCCTGTAAATGACTTCCAGTATGGCCGTTTCGCGCACGCGCCGGACCACAAGGTCTTTCTTGATCTCATCCACCAGCAAGCTGCGACGTTCCAGGTCGGTCATTTCCGTCTGCGCCGCGCCACCCAGCGCCCTGCGCAGCCCGCCAAACAGCCGCACCAACCTGCTGCGCTGGGCCTCCGGCAAGCTGCCAGGGGGCAATTGGTCAATGACAAGTGATGTAACCTCATCCGAGGTCATCGCCGCCACATGTGACATCAGCTGCGGTTCCAGATCCGTGCGATCTTCGACCTCACCCAGTTCGACCCGCAACAGGGCTTTTGCCGAATGGATTGGGGTGGCGATGATGAAATACAGCCCGCATAGCAAAAGGCATGCCGCCGGAAAGGCAACAAGGGGGACAAACTGTCGTTTCAATAGTTCCCTGATATACGTCATCTTGATCTTCCGGGAGCTCTGGACAAAATACGGTCGGATGAAAAGCTTGGTGAAAGCACCATCCGTTCAATGCAAAAATAACCTTGAGAATTGAAAGCATAGCCGCGGAAGGGCGTTTCGGCAACTCCGGGCTCTTTGCCGCGGTTGGGCCATGCTTTGCCGTGGAAGGAATTTGCCCCTTCAACGGCTTGATTGATCTCAGTGTCTTACCCGTCAGACGCATTGCACGTGCAACCGGTCGGGCCGCGTGGGTTCACCGGATATGTCTTGTGGATTTGCGGCACCTTTGCGCTCTGGATGTGCCGTCTTGAACGTGGCGGCCTCAATGGCCTAGGCTTTCTATATTCAGGTTTTGATCAAAAACTTTCGAAGCAAGGGATGAAACACAGATTTGATAAAAAGATAGGGGTCGCGTAGAGTTGGGTCGGACATTGCCAAAGCCGGACCGACAAATGAGCAGATTGACAGGGCGTCGCCCAGTACATGAAACCTATTACACCCAGATCAAGGAAAAGATCCTGTTTGGCGAGGTGATGCCGGGACAGCCCTTGACCATACATGGCTTGGCCGATGCGATTGGGTCCGGGGTGACCCCGGTCCGGGAAGCGATCCGCAAGCTGACCACGGAAGGAGCGTTGGAGGTTTTGGAAAACCGCCGGGTGGCTGTGCCCGTCATGACGCGCCAGCGGTTGGAACAGTTGAATATTCTTCGCATGGCGATCGAACCGATTTTGGCCGAAAAGGGCGCAAAGACCATAGATCTGCCGGGTATAAACGAACTGGAGCGGATTGATGACGAGATGGGGGAGGCCATCGAGTCAGGGGATATCCGCGCTTACCTTGAAACCAATTACCGATTTCATTTCAGGCTGTATTCCGAAGCGGGTGCCGACATCCTGTTGCGCCACACCGAAATGATCTGGCTGCAGCTTGGACCTTCCTTGCGGGTCGGGTGCGGGCGATTTGGGACGTCGAATTTCAGTGACCAGCATATCGAGGCCATCCGCGCCCTGCGCGAAGGCGATGTGGCGGCCGTGAAGGCGGCATTTGAAGAGGATATCTCTCAGGGCATGGGGTTTGTCGAAAGGTCTCTGTCCTAAAATTAATGATCAAAACAGTATGCCAGTCGCATAGACTTGACATGTTTGCAGATTTGATCAAAAGTGCGCCAAGATCTGATCGACGTTGCCGTGTGCCTGTAAGGCGCGGGCGGCGATCAAAGGAGGGATCATGAAACAGGATCGTCACGGGGGCTGGGTCAGCCAGCTGTCTTCAGAATTTGCCGAATATGCCCAAGGGCGCCGTATTGAAGAGGTGGAATGCATCATTCCCGACCTTGCCGGCACCTCGCGCGGCAAGGCAATGCCCGCGGTGAAATTCAATCCCGATGCGGAACTGGCGCTGCCCATCTCGCTCTTTTACCAAACGATATCGGGCGAATATGTGGATATGGAGATCGAGAACCAGTGGCTGGAGCGCGATATTGTCCTGCGCGCCGACATGTCCACCGCGAACGCAGTTCCTTGGTCCGAAGACGTGACGGTGCAGATCATCTGCGACATGTTCAATCGTGACGGAAGCCCCTTGGCGATCTCGCCGCGCAATGTGCTCAAACATGTGGTGGACCTGTATTCGGCCAAAGGGTGGAAACCTGTCGTCGCACCAGAGCTGGAGTTTTACCTGACCAAACCCAATCACGACCCCAACGAGCCGATTGAACCGCCGATCGGACGCACCGGACGGCAAGGGGCAAGCCGTCAGGTCTATTCCATGTCGGCGGTGGATGAATATGGGCCGGTGATTGACACGATCTATGATTATGCCGAGGCGCAGGGGCTTGAGATTGATACGGTGATCCAGGAAGGCGGGGCCGGCCAGATTGAGATCAATCTCAATCACGGGGACCCTGTTCACCTCGCCGATCAGGTGTTCCTGTTCAAACGCACGATCCGCGAGGCGGCGCTGAAAAACGGTGTCTTTGCCACCTTCATGGCCAAGCCAATCCGCGATGAGCCGGGCAGCGCGATGCATGTGCATCAGTCGATTGTCGAAGAGAAGACCGGCCAGAACATTTTTTCGAACGAGGATGGCAGCGCGTCTGATCTGTTTCGCTGGTTCATCGGCGGGTCGCAAAAATACATGATGGATGTGGTGCCCTTGCTGGCGCCCTATGTAAATTCGTTCCGCCGCATCACGGTAGAGGGGCAATCGGCCCCGGCAAATCTGGAATGGGCAGCGGACAATCGCACCACCGGGCTGCGTGTTCCGCATTCCGGCCCCGCCGCGCGTCGGCTGGAAAACCGGGTGATCGGCATGGATTGCAACCCCTATATCGCCATCGCCACCTCGCTGGCCTGCGGATATCTGGGCATGATGAACAAGGTGGAACCGCGCCCGGAAGCCACCAAAGAGGTGTGGGAGGCGGAAGAACCCTTGCCGCCGTCCCTGCGTGAGGCGCTTGATCTGTTTGACCAGGCGACAGAAATCCGCGCGGTGATGGGAGAGGAGTTCTGCAAGCTCTATTCCGACATCAAATGGGCCGAGAACGAGGAATACCAGCGCGAAATCTCGCCCTGGGAACGTCGCCACCTTCTGCTGAATGCCTGATGGCCGCTAGGCCCCGTCCAACAATTTGGCCCTGCCTGATGAAATGAGACCGATATGGACCTGCTGACCGTAAATGATCGCCCGGGGCAATACCCGCAATCCTACTACGCGGCCACCGCGACACCGCTAGACAAGTTCCCGCGTGCCGAAGGCGAGATCAGATGTGACGTTTGCGTGGTTGGCGGCGGCTTCATGGGACTGTCGACCGCGCTGCATCTGGCGCAGAAAGGCTATGACGTGGTGCTGGTGGACGCGCAGCGCGTGGGCTTTGGCGCCTCTGGCCGCAATGGTGGCCAGGTGGGGCAGGGGCAGCGGGTCGATCAGGACGAGCTGGAACAGATGGTCGGCAAGGATCACGCACAGGCGCTGTGGAAACTGGCCAACCAATCGGTAGATCTGGTGCGCGATCTGTCCAGATCAGATCAGGTGCGCGCAGAGTTCCATGACGGGGTGCTGCACACCGATCACCGCAAACGATATGTGGCGCACAGCCGGGACTATGCACAGAAGCTCCGCGATGATTATGGATATGACAAGATCCGGTTTGTGGACGAAGAAGAATGCCGCCATCTGGTCAACTCGCCTGCCTATTATGGTGGCACGCTGGACATGGGGGCGGGGCATATTCATCCGTTGGAGTTTGCTCTTGGTCTGGCGCGGATGGCGGTTCAGGCCGGGGCGCGGATTTTTGAAGAGACCAAGGTGACCGCGATCAACGAGGGCGATCCGGCCCAAGTGGTGACCGAGGCGGCCCGAATTTCGGCCAGCTACGTGGTGATGGGCTGCAATGGGTATCTTGGTACCATGCAAAAACATGTGGCCGAACGGGTGATGCCGATCAACAATTACATCGTCGCCACCACCCCGATGACCCCAGATCAGCAGGAAGAGCTGATCCGCAACAATTACGCCGTGGCAGACAGCAAGTTCGTGATCAATTACTTCCGCTTCTCGGATGATCATCGCCTGCTGTTTGGTGGAACCGAAAGCTACCGCTACAAATTTCCCACTGATATTGCCGCTGCGGTGCGCCGCCCGATGGAGGAGATTTTTCCGCAGTTGAAAGATGTGGGCATTGAGTATGCCTGGGGCGGCACCCTGGGCATCACCATGAACCGGATGCCGCATTACGAACGGATCAGTGGCAATATCCTCACACTTTCCGGGTTTTCAGGCCACGGGGTGGGTATGGCCACCCTGTCGGGTCAGATCGCGGCAGAGGTGATTTCCGGTCAGGCCGAACGGTTTGATCTGCTGGCAAAGGTCCCCACCCACCCCTTCCCCGGTGGCCCGGCCCTGCGCACGCCGCTTTTGGTGCTGGCAATGCTGTGGTTCAGTCTGCGCGATAAGCTCTGATCCAAAATGCGGAAGGCGCCGCGGGGCTAACCCCTGTCATTGTCGTGATTTCATCGGCGTTGTCGCGACCGCGCCCGATCCGGTGGTGTTGGGAGAAAGCTTTGGTATGTCAGTGGCTTGGAAGACGGCCTGGCGTTCAGGCCCAAAAGAACTCTGATCCGCACCCGGTTTGGGGCAAAATATGAAGAAACACCTGAAGTTTTGGAGGCGAGTACCGGAATCGAACCGGTGTACACGGATTTGCAATCCGCTGCGTCACCACTCCGCCAACTCGCCATCCGTGGTGTGCGGCTTCTCTAGCGCCATTTGTCCGGGAATGTCCAGAGGGGAGTTGTCAAGAAAGTGGAAAGATTTCAGAAATTCCGTCCTGCTGAAATGTTTCGAAATTAGTGGCTTCCGGGTGACAGTTAATAGCTTGTGGGATTGCTGGTCTGGTCTATCTATGCCAAAACGATCAAGATGTTTATGACAAGATAGGCCTGACCATGACCGACTTTGCCGCTCGCCGCACGATGATGGTGGACACGCAGGTGCGCCCCTCGGATGTAACCAAGTTCCCGATCATCGACGCGATGTTGTCTGTTCCGCGTGAGGAATTTGTCCCCGATGCAAAGCGCGAAGCCGCTTATATGGGGGAAAATGTCGATCTTGGTGGCGGTCGCGTTGTGCTGGAGCCGCGCACCCTGGCAAAGATGCTGGATGCGCTGGACATTCAACCCGACGAGATGGTTCTCGATCTTGGTTGTGGTCTGGGGTATAGCGCTGCGGTTCTGGCGAAGTTGGCAGATTTTGTTGTCGCCGTGGAAAGTGATGAAACCATGGCGGCAGATGCGCAAACCGGCCTGTCTGAATTTGGGGCTGATAATGTTGCGGTGATCGCGGGCGATCTTGCCGACGGCAACGCCAAAAACGGCCCATATGACGTGATTATGGTTCAGGGCGCCGTGGAACAGATTCCGACCGGTCTATTTGATCAGTTGAAGGATGGTGGCCGGATGACGGCAATCTTTGCCGACGGAAAACTGGGCACTGTGCGTATTGGTTATAAAATTGATGGCGAGATGGTGTGGCGACACGCTTTTCACGCCGGTGCTCCGGTGGTGGCCGGATTTGAAGCGTCACGCGCGTTTGCGCTTTGACAGGCCTTGCCCCGACAAACCGGGGCAGGCGCAAAGCTTGGGGCATTTGAAACGCTAGAACAAGTGGATGGAAAAAATGGGTTTCAAGACAAAACTGGCAGGGGTGGCAACCATTGCATTGATGGTCATAAGCCCGGCTGCCTGGGCCGAGAGCCTGTCAGATGCGATGGCATCGGCATATAAGAACAGCGGCCTTCTGAAGCAAAACCAGGCGGTGTTGCGCGCGGCCAGTGAAGATGTGGCAGTTTCACTGTCGTCTTTGCGCCCGACCATTGAATATTCGCTGACCCATGGATGGGCGGATACGGATGGCGCGGGCCCGCTTCCTGACGTGCGCTCGACCCAGGCCGACCTCACGGCAAGCATACTGATCTACAGTTTTGGGCGTGGGAAACTGGGCGTGGAAGCGTCAAAAGAGCTGGTCATGGCGTCCCGCGATATTCTGGTTAGCGTGGAGCAGAACATCCTTTTGCGGGCAGTTCAGGCCTATCTGAATGTACGCTCAGCCAGTGAAAACGCCGCCCTGCAGGCCAATTCCGTTCGGGTTTTGACCCAGGAACTGCGCGCGGCAAATGACCGTTTTGAAGTGGGCGAAGTCACGCAGACTGACGTGGCACAGGCCCGGGCGCGCGTGGCATCGGCCCGCTCCAACGAAGCGTCCGCCGTCGGGCAGCTTGCGATCGCCCGCGAAGAATATCGCGCCGCTATCGGCCACTTGCCGAAAGGGTTGGCCACCCCGCCGCGCCTGCCGCGCACGGCCAACTCTTTGAACGAAGCCAAAGCGATTGCGCGCAAACGTCACCCCGATATTCTGGCGGCAGAGCACCAGGTGGCTGCTGCGGATCTGGGGATCGAGATCTCGAAAAAATCCATGCTCCCCTCTTTGGTGGGGTCGGCGAAAACCTCATACACTGATGTGATCGGGGACGGCACAAACGGGAATTTCGACAACCGCATTGGCCTGACCTTGAAAGGTCAGATCTATGCCGGCGGCAAACGTTCGGCCGAATATCGCAAATCGATTGCCCAGGCAGAGCAGGCCCGCGCCGGACTGCAGCTTGCCCGGGTTGCCGTGGATCAGAACGTGGCAAATGCCTGGTCTCAGATGGCCATCGCAGCCGCCAGGCTGGAGGCCGCGGACCGTCAGATCCGCGCCAGCCGCGTGGCCCTTCGCGGTGCCCGTGAAGAAGCGTTGCTGGGGTCGCGGACCACGCTGGACGTGCTGAACGCCGAACAGGAATTGCTGAACGCGGAAACCGCGCGCATTTCCGCGCAGTCCGAGCGGTACTTCGCCGCCTATCAGCTGTTGTCTTCGATGGGTCTTTTGACTGCCGAACACCTGAAGCTGGGTGTGGTGACCTATGACGCTGAGGCCTATTACAATGCCGTGCGCAACGCACCGGTGCGCCGGGTCAGCCCGCAAGGTGAAAAGCTGGATGCCATCATTTCGATTTTTGGCAAACAGTGATCATCAGGTGATCACCTGACGAGAACGACGTGACGGGGCGCTTGGCGCCCCGTTTGCGTATCCCTCTGTTGTGAGAATCATGTCCGGCTTGTAAACTGCACCTGTAAACCTCGGCAAAACCGGGAAAAATAAAAGTTTGTAAGCAGGTATTCAGGCATGTCGGACCCCGTATCCAATGCAGAGATCGAGGACGTTCTTTCCTCGATTCGTCGTCTCGTATCCGAGAATGCGACGCCAGAATTGGGGCCGGTTGCCAAAGAGGCCGCCAAGCCTGGGGCGGCTGAAACTGCGGACCAGGATGCCGGGGCGCATGATATCAATGACAAGCTGGTTTTGACCCCGGCCTTCCGCGTGCATGAGGCGACGGACCCAATTGATGCACAGCATCAAGAGGACACAGATGTTTCGCGAATTGAGGACAACGAAGATCCCGGCGTGCCTTCGGAAGACGGGCCGGTTGCCCCCGCTGTCCAGACGCTTCACCTGACCGGGGCGCTGAGCGTCACTCAGGAGGACGGTAGCGCAGATGAGGTGACATCTTTTGATGCGGAAACAGCCCCGTCTTCGGATGCGGTGTTTTCTCATCGCGGCGTGAATGAACCCCAGGTGAATGATCCGGAAGGGGAGCGGGACACCGATACCGGGGACATGGATACCGGGGACATGCAAACTGACGAAACACCGGGTGTGGTGCAGGCCGCGGTCGAAAGCCACGCCGATGACGACCCCTCTGCGTCGGAGGGTCTTTGGGACCCGACAGAGACGGCAGAACCAACTGTTGAGCCCGACGTTCAGGCCGTGCAGGAAAACCCCTCTGACGACCCGCCGGACCAACATGCGCAAACCCTTGATCACCGCGTGGCGGAACTGGAAGCTGCGGTAAATGACAGTGCGGTAGAGTTCGAGCCTGATCTGGGCGATGCGGTTGAGGATCTTGGCCCGGGAATATTCCTGCGCCGTCGTGCCGAGGCAGAGACGGAGTTGGGGCAGGGCGAGGCGGAAGAGCCTTGCGAGGAGGCCCCAAATGTGAACCGTCCGGACCAGAACTGGGAAGAATTTGACGCGGAAGTAGAGGCCTTTGTTTCAGGACCGGACGAGATTGAAGGTCATGCGCAGCCCGTTGATCCGGCAGATGAGAACCCGGAAGACGCCATTTTGAGCGACGAGGAAGAGATCGATCTTCTGGACGAAGATATGCTGCGCGACCTGGTCACCCGACTGGTCCGCGAAGAACTTCAGGGCGAGGTTGGGGAAAAGATCACCCGCAATGTGCGTCGGCTGGTGCGCCGCGAGGTCGAACGGGCGCTGACGCTCAAATCGCTCGAATAAAATCTATTTTGCTAACTCGTAGAGCCGGTCGAGATCCAGATGGGTCTCGATATGCTGTGCCAGTGCGTCCAGCGTGTCTTCCACCTGAACTTCATATCCCGCGTGGGCGACAGTGGCCCCAAGCGATTGCAGATAGTGGCGGCGAAACCCGTCCGCTGAAAACAACCCGTGCAGGTAACAGCCGCGCACGCGACCCGTGGCGTTCATCGCCCCCTCTTGACGTGCGCCGATCTCCAACCAGGCCCGGGCGCAATCCGGCCCATCGGTTTGGCCCAAGTGGATTTCATACCCCTCAACGGTTTCGCCGCTGGTCAAATCCCGCGCCGAGGTCAGGGCGAGGGTTTTCTTCGGCTCCAACCGCGTGACCACATCCAGATGCCCCAACCCGGCAACGCGCCCCGGTGCGCCTTCGATGCCCGCGTCATCCCGGATCTCGCGCCCCAGCATCTGATAGCCACCACAAACCCCCAACACATCCCCGCCACGACGGATATGGGCGGACAGATCAATGTCCCACCCATGAGCGCGAAATTCGGCCAGATCGGCAATGGTAGATTTGGATCCGGGGATCAGGATCAGGTCGGCATCAAGGGGCAGGGGGCGCCCCGGTTCGATGATCTCGACCGTTACGTCCGGCTCGTTGACCAGCGGATCAAGGTCGTCGAAATTGGCGATCCGCCCCAGTTTGGGCACCACGATCTTAAAGCTGCCGCCCTTGCGCGTGGCAATATCCAGCACGTCTTCGGCGGGCAGGCGCCACGCGTCAGAAAACCAGGGCAGGGTGCCCAGATCAGACCAGCCGGTACGGGTGGCGATCTCGGTCGCGCCGTCGGCAAACAGCGTCACGTCGCCGCGGAATTTGTTGACCAGAAACGCCTTGATCCGGTCGCGGTCCGCGGGGGGCAGAACGGCATGGGTGCCAACAAGCTGGGCAATCACCCCGCCTCGGTCAATGTCACCGGCCAGCACCACAGGCAGATTGGCGGCCTCGGCAAAGCCCATATTGGCGATGTCGCCTGCGCGCAGGTTGACCTCTGCTGGGCTGCCCGCGCCCTCCACCAAAACCAGATCCACGTGTGATTTCAAGCGGTTGAAGCTTTCCAACACCTTTGGCATCAGGCTGGACTTCATCTTGCCGTAATCGCGTGCGCGCAGGGTTGTCAGCCGCTCGCCCTGAACCACAACCTGTGCCCCGGTGTCCGTTTCCGGCTTCAACAGCACCGGGTTCATATCCACAACCGGGTCCAGCCCGCAGGCGCGCGCCTGCAAGGCCTGCGCCCGGCCAATTTCTCCGCCATCCACGGTGACGGCGGCATTGTTTGACATGTTTTGCGGCTTGAAAGGGGCCACGCGCAACCCGCGTTTCACAAAGGCGCGTGCCATTCCTGCGACCAGCATGGATTTACCGACATTTGAGCCTGCGCCCTGGATCATGATGGATTTTGTCATGCCTGATCCATACGGCGTTTCCTTCGCGCTGCCCAGCCCTTTGACGACAGGCAAAAGAAGGAAGACGACAAAAGAAAACGCATCCCCAAAGGGATGCGTTTTTCAGCGCTGAAATGTGCAGCGTGATCAGGCGGCTTCAGCCGCCATTGCATTGCGTCGTTCGCTTTCTTCACGCGACAGCGCAACCGAGGTCCGGATGCCTTTGCCAACAAAGTCCATGAGGCCTTTGACCACACGTTCATTGGGATCAATGCCAGCACAGCTCAACACTTCGCGCCCGTCGCGCGACCGTGCCCAGCGGGCAATCTGATCCGGCCCATTGCCGTATTTCTTGTCGTCAGCAATCGCATCATCGAGGGCAGCCAGAACAACGGCAGCAAAAAGTTTGCGCGCGCGGTTGCCCTGCTCGTGGTTGAATGCGGTACCGTCTACGGAATCCAACATGGTGATCCTTTTTTTGTTATTGCTCTTGCGCTCCCAAGGCGTTCGGCCAATATGGCGTTTTCGCCGCGATTCGGTATCCCTTGAGGCGCATGGCTGCCATGTTCCTGTTGCATGGCTGTTACCTTTCCTTCACCAATTCAGCACCGTTTGATGGGTTCGGCCCTGAACACGCACTCCGTAAGATATCGTTGTCTTGCAAGGGCAAGACCGCCAAGATATAGGTGCTTTCCAACGGATAACAACCTTTAAGGGTCAATTAACATGCCCAAGATCAACGGCAATGAAATCCGCCCAGGCAACGTGTTGGAACACAATGACGGGCTGTGGGCGGCGGTGAAAGTCGACCATGTGAAACCCGGCAAGGGGGGCGCTTTTGCACAGGTCGAACTGAAAAACCTGCGCAATGGGTCCAAGCTGAACGAGCGGTTCCGCTCTGCCGATAAGGTGGAACGCGTGCGTCTGGAGCAAAAAGACCAGCAATTCCTTTATGAAGATGACGGGATGCTGATCTTCATGGACACCGAAACCTATGAGCAGAACCAGATCCCGTCCGATCTGCTGGGGGAACGTCGCCCGTTTTTGCAAGATGGCATGACCATCGTAGTGGAATTTTACGAATCCGAAGCGTTGAACGCGACCCTGCCGCAGAAAGTGACCTGCACCATTGAGGAAACCGAGCCGGTGGTGAAGGGCCAGACCGCAGCCAATTCGTTCAAACCGGCGCTTTTGGACAATGGTGTGCGCGTGATGGTGCCGCCTTTCGTGGGCACCGGCGAGGCGATTGTGGTGAACACCGAAACCATGGAATATGCGGAACGCGCCTAAGCTGCGTTTGCGATATGTCTAACGGGGGCAGGGCCATGTGCTCTGCCCTTTTTCTTTGAGGCCCCGATGACCACGATCCTGTTCAACAAACCCTTTAATGTCCTGTCGCAGTTCACCGACAAGGGGACCGAGGGCAGTGCGCGCGAAACCCTGTCGGATTACATCGACATTCCCAAGGTCTACGCGGCGGGGCGGCTGGATCGGGACAGCGAGGGGCTGTTGGTTCTGACCGACAATGGTGGTTTGCAGGCCAAGATCGCCAATCCTAAATTCAAGCTGGAAAAGACCTATTGGGCGCAGGTTGAAGGCATCCCGGACGAGGCGGCGTTGGCCGCGCTCAGCACCGGTGTTGATCTCAAGGACGGGCGCACGCGGCCCGCCAAAGTGGCGCGGATCGAGGAACCAAAGATGCTGTGGCCCCGCACGCCGCCCATTCGCGAACGCAAATCGGTGCCGGATTGCTGGATCGAACTGACCATCCGTGAAGGCAAAAACCGCCAGGTGCGGCGGATGACGGCGGCGGTCGGGCATCCGACGCTGCGGCTGATCCGGTATCGCGTGGGGGACTGGACGCTGGATGGCATCCCGTCGGGGCACTGGACCCATGCGCCGCACCGCCCGCAGTTTGGCGGAAACCTGTGACCCTGCCGGGGCTTGACCTTGATTGGGACCAGGCCCGCGATCACACGGACATCAGGACGGCGCGTCGCCGGACCACGACACCCGGACCCCGGCCGCTTCCATATCCGGGCCCGCGCGGTCAAATCGCAGATAGGCAATGGCGTGGGTGCCGGATTGCGTAAACAGCGTGCCCACGGATTTACCGTCCAGGGTGATCTCAGATCCCACCGGGGCCGATCCGTTGACCGTCACCTGAACAAGCCCCTTGCGCAGCTCGGTTTTGTGCTTCATCCGCGCGGTGACCTCTTGCCCCACGTAACAGCCCTTGCGGAAATCCACGCCGTTCAGCCGTTCAAACCCGGCCTCCAGAATATAGGTGTCGGGGCCAAGTTCGATGCCCGAGGCGGGGATCACATGGGCCACGCGCGGGGCGTCCCAATCCACCTCTTGCGAGGGGCGGCCATCATAGCTGCGCCAGCCCATGTCAGGGTGACGGGGATCGGCAAAAGCGCCGTCCACTACGGGGCCGATGCCGCGCGACGGCGTGATGTCGGTTGCGTCGATCTGCACATCCGAGCGTAGGCGATACATGTTCAGGCGCTGCACCAGACCCGGTGCGATCGTGCTGTCCACGTCCATAAGGATCGCGTCCCGGTCGGGGGCCAGGAAGAAATCGGCCAGATATTTGCCCTGCGGGGTCAGGATCGCGGCATAAACCAGCCCGTGATCGACCCCCGTCACGTCATTGGTGACGAGGTTTTGCAGAAACGCGACACGGTCGGAACCAGTCAGGCGAAGAACAGTGCGAGGCATGGGAGCTCCTTTTACGTGCGACCAAAGCCGAACAGGCGTTTCAGGCTAAACTTGCGCGGCTTTTCCGACTTGGCAAGGGCACGTTGTTTTTCTGCGGCGGCGTCTTCTGCGGTGGGGCCGCTGTCCCTGAACTGCAACGCGTGCAGCTGAGCATAGATGCCTCCGCGGGCCAGCAGCTCGTCATGGGTGCCTTGATCCACCACTTGGCCCTGATCCATCACCACAATTTTGTCCGCGGCCTGAATGGTCGAAAGGCGGTGGGCGATGACCAGCGTGGTGCGGTTTTCCGACAGCTCGTCCAGCGCCTCTTGCACCAGCTTTTCCGATTTCGCATCGAGCGCAGAGGTGGCTTCGTCCAAGAGCAACACCGGGGCGTCGCGCAAGATTGCGCGGGCAATCGCAATGCGTTGACGTTGACCGCCTGACAGGTTCGATCCGCGCGGACCGGCCGGGGTATCAAGCCCCGCCTCCATGCGCGGCAGGAAATCGGCCACATGCGCGGCTTTCAGAGCGTGATCCAACGCGGCCTGATCCACATCTTCGCGCCCCATCAGGATATTGTCGCGCAGCGTTTCGTCAAACAACAGCGCCTCTTGGCTGACCACCGAATAGAGCGCGCGCAGTTGATCGAGCGGAAGCGCGGTGATGTCCGCATTGCCCACGGTGATCGCGCCCTCGTCGGCGTCGGCCAGACGGGTGAGCAGGTTGAAGACGGTGCTTTTCCCCGCGCCAGAGGCCCCCACAAGCGCAGTGGTCTGTCCGGCCTTGGCGACAAAGCTTGCGCCCCTCAGAACCGGCGTGTCGCCGTAAGAGAACCGCACGTCGTTCAGCACGATATCAGCTTGGCGTGCGGGGCCGGACAGTAGTTTTGGCTCCGCCGGTGACAGGATTGTAGGCCGCGTGTTGAACACGTCACGGATCCGTTCAAGCGAGGCCAGCGCGGCCTGCCACGCCCCCGACACTTTGCCCAAGTTGCGCATCGGGTCAAACACCAGCGCCATGGCGGTGAAGAAGGACATGAATTCGCCGACGGTTTTCTCGCCCGAGACGATTTCGAACCCGCCATAGACCAGCACGCCAAAGAACCCGGTGGCGGCGATGATATCGACCATGGCAATGATGGCCGCCTGGTTGGCCTGGCTTTTCAGATGCAGCTTGGCGAAAAGGCCAATGACACCCGTCACGCGACCCTCTTCGCGCTGTTCGGTGCCGGCCAGTTTGACCTGATTGATGCCGTGGAAAATCTCGTCCAGCCGGGTCGAGATCTGCGCGGCAGAGTTGCGGCTGTCGGCGGTGGTTTTGCGCACCTTTTTTTGCAGGATCTCCATCGGGATCACCAGAACCGGGGCGGCGGCCACGGCGATCAGCACCCACAACCAGTCAATCCAAAGCGCAACCCCCAGAAGCGCGAGCAGAGACACCACGTCCCGGGCAACGGCGGCCAGAACCACCTCCCAGATTGTGGCAATCGCCTGCGCGTCGCCTCGCACCCGTTCCATCAAGGTGCCGGGGGAATTGTCGCGAAAATAATTGCTGTCGAGCGTCAGCATATGCGCAACCATGTCAGATTGCAGGCGTGCAGCGACCTGTTGGCCCACATAAACCATCAAAACCTTGTGCCCAAAGGCGGAAATGGCGCGCACGATAAAGATCCCCGCCACCAGCGCAGCCACCAAAATGATCGACCCGGAGGTGCCGCCGGAAAAGGCCTGATCAAACATCGGCATGATCATGTAGCTCAGCCCACCAAGCGCCAGGCCTTCGGCGGCCATCAACATTACCGCACAGATCAGCGGCAGGCGATAGGCACGCAGGTATCCTCGCCACAGCCAGCGGATCATCGGGTCGCGCAATGTCTCACTCATCCTCGTCGCCTTTTGTCTTGCCGCGTTTGGCGTTGAACGAGGCGGTCAGGGCCTCTGGGTCATAATGGTCGCGGATCCAGTCGCGGATCGGCATCGGGTCGGTTTCGATATGTTCGGCATAGGCGGCGATCAGATGGTCCAGGATCCCGGCCTTGGACCAGTGTTGATGGGCATATTTAATCGACAGCTGCTTGGCGGCTTCCTCGACCGGGGCGCCCATATAGTCGATCATGTAAAAGGCTGCGGCCAAGCCGGTGCGATCGGCCCCCGATTTGCAGTGCAGCAGCATCGGCTTTTCCACCTCGTCCATCAGGCGAAAGAGCTCCAGATAGGTCTCGGCAGGCAGTAATTCGCGCGCCTGAAGCGGCAGGTCATAAAGCGCCATCCTGTATTCCGCGCAGGCTTCTTTTTCAAAGAGGTAATAGGAATAGATATCCGGGCCGCGCAGGTTGATGACGGATTTGATGCCAATCTCGGCCAGCTTGGGAAAATGCACCGGGTCCGGTTGGTTTGACCGCCACGTGTCCGGGGACAGTTGATACCGGTTGGGCAGGATGCGGCGCAAAAAGGCGTGATCGACAAGGTTGTTGTGCTTGCGCGCGGCGCGCCGCCCTTCGGGGGTGGAAATATCCATACCAAAGCCACGTTTCCACGCGCGTTCCTTGGCTTTGATCTTGGCATATAGGGTCGACAGCATCGCGCGCTCCGCAAACTTTATTATGGGTGTATCGTCAATACAGGGGGCAGACAAGCAGACCGCCAGATTGACCCGCGCCTAGGACGCGGCCCGCGCTTCAGAAAGCGCCTTGGGCAGGGCTGCGGCAAAAGCATCCAGATCTTCCGGTCGTCCGGCGGAGACACGGATACAGCGATCCTGTGGCGCGGCAAACGGCATCCGCACAAAGATGTCCTGTTTGATCAGCGTGGCCACGACGGCTTTTGCAAATGCCCCATCCTGCCCGCAATCAATCGCCACGAAGTTGGTGGCGGAGGGCAGGGTGGTCAGCCCGTTTGCCGCGGCGATCTCGTCGATCCGCCCCCGCGCCTCGGCGACATTCTGAATGGTCTGGCGCAAATAGGCCTGATCCTGCAATGCGGCCAGTGCGCCTGCCTGGCTGATCCGACACATGCCAAAATGATTGCGGATCTTGTTGAAAGCCGTGATCAGATCAGCATGGGCAATCGCGTAGCCGACCCGCGCGCCTGCCAACCCGTAGGCCTTGGAAAAGGTGCGAAACCGGATCACGCGGGGATCATTGGGCGCCAAGGCCGGGGCCATGCCCTCGGGGCCGAACTCCACATAGGCCTCGTCCAACACCAGAAGACAGCCCTCGGGCACCGCCTCGATCATCGCCTGAACGCGTGCCGCATCATGCCAGCTGCCCATCGGGTTGTCGGGGTTGGCCAGATAGACCAGTTTCGCCCCAACCTCTGCCGCCTTGGCAATCAGCGCCTCCGGGTCTTCGTGATCTCCCGCGTAGGGCACGGTCGCCAACTCACCGCCAAAGCCCGCCACGTGATAGTTGAAGGTCGGATAGGCCCCTTGTGAGGTCACCACCCGGTCGCCCGGCCCAATCTGCAGCCGCACCAGATAGCCCAGCAACCCGTCGATGCCTTCGCCAACCATGATATTGTCCGCGCTTACGTCGTGATGCGCCGCCAGCGCGTGGCGCAGATCATGGCTCTCGGGGTCGCCATACATCCACGCCTCCCCCGCCGCCGCCTGCATCGCGGCAATCGCTTTGGGCGAGGGGCCAAACACATTTTCATTGGCCCCCAAACGCGCCACGAACGCGCGCCCTCGCGCGCGCTCCTGCGCCTCCGGGCCTACAAAGGGAACAGAAGCCGGCAGGCTGTCGGCAAGCGGGGTCAGTCGGGCATGTCTCTTGGTCATACCCCTGTTAGAGCAGTCGTCTTTGTCTCATACAAGCCCTGCTTTCCTCTTGCGCTAAATACCTTGGGGTGAGCCTCAAGGAGGCGAGGGGCAAAGCCCCTTTCAAACAAAAAAGCCGGGCGCATGGCCCGGCTTTCTCGCGTTGTCTTTGACACTTAGTCGATTTCCTTCAACCGCTCCAGCGCGGTTTTCAGAACCTCTTCCTCCGCCTCGCGCGCGTCCAGATTGGCGCGGGTTTCCGCAACCACTTCCGCCGGAGCGCTCTCAGCAAATTTCGGGTTCTTCAGCCGCCCGCGCAGCCCGCCCAATTCCTTGGCCAGCTTGCCCAGCGTCTTTTCAAGCCGCGCGATTTCCTCGTTCACGTCGATGATATCGGCCAGCGGCAGGGCAAAGGTTCCGCCGTCCACAGCCACGGTGATACAGCCTTTGGGCAGATCGGCCATTTCGGTGATGCTGTCGACCCGCGCCATGCGCTGCACCAGCCCGATGTTTCCGGCAAGCGCTTTGCGCCCGGCCGCGTCCAGTTCCTGCTGGATCACCGGGATTTTCAACCCGGCAGGCACGTGCATCTGCGCGCGGGCAGAGCGGATGTTTTCAATCAGCGAAATCACCCAGTTCATCTCGCGCGCTGCAGCCTCATCCACCAGTTCTGCACCATATTCCGGCCAATCGGCGTGGATCAGCATCTTCGGACGTTCCGTAATCTGGCCCCACAGCTCTTCGGTCACAAAGGGCATGATCGGGTGCAGCAGGATCAGGCATTGGTCGATGACCCAGGCCATGGTCGCGCGGGTCTCGGCCACCACCGCCGCGTCGTCCGAGTTCAGAAGCGGTTTTGAGAATTCGACATACCAGTCGCAGACCTTGCCCCAGACATAGGCATAAAGCCCCTGTGCCGCGTCGTTAAACCGATAGCTCGCCAGCGCCTCGTCCACATCCGCGCGGATCTTGGCGGTTTCCGAAATGATCCAGCGGTTCACGGTTTGCGTGGCCGTTGCCGGGTCAAAGTCCGGGCTGGGTTTGCATTCGTTCATCTCGGCAAACCGGGCGGCGTTCCAGATCTTGGTGCCGAAATTGCGATAACCCGCCACGCGGTCCTTCGACATTTTCAACACGCCCCCGATCGAGGCCATGGCGGTGTTGGTAAACCGCAGCGCATCGGCGCCGTATTCGTCAATGATGTCCAGCGGGTCGATCACATTGCCCGTGGTCTTGGACATTTTCTTGCCCTTCTCGTCACGGACAAGCCCGTGCAGATATACCGTATGGAACGGGTTTTTGCCGCAAACCGCCTGTGACATCATCATCATCCGGGCGACCCAGAAAAAGAGGATATCCTGCCCGGTGATCAGCACGTCACCGGGGAAATAGGCGTTCAGCTCGTCCGTGTCCTGCGGCCAGCCCAGCGTGCCAAAGGGCCACAAGCCAGATGAGAACCACGTATCGAGCACGTCCGGGTCGCGCCAGACCGGATAGACCAGCTTGGTTGGGTCCTGCTCCATTTCGTATTGCGCCAGCGCCTCGGCAAACATGTGGATCGCGGCGGCGCGGTCTTCCACTTCCACCACGCGTGCGGCGTTCAGGGGCGTGGGCAGCCCGGCCAAACCCTCTACGAATTTACCGGCCACCTCGTCAAAATGCGCGGCACAGGCGGATTTTTCATGACCCGGCAGGAAATCCTGCTCCAGCATCAGGCGGCCCATCTCGACAATGTCGATCGCCCCGTCCTGTTCATCATCCACGAACCCATTGGCCGACAGGTCAAACCCATACCAAACCGGCACCTGATGCCCCCACCACAGCTGGCGGGAAATGCACCAGGGTTCGATGTTTTCCAGCCAGTGATAGAAGGTCTTCTCGCCGCTTTCGGGCAGGATCTTCACCTCGCCCGACCGCACCGCATCCAGCGCGGGACCGGCGATTTTTTCGGCATCCACAAACCATTGGTCGGTCAGCATCGGTTCGATCACCACCTTGGAACGGTCGCCAAACGGCTGCATGATCGGTTTGTTCTCAACATGGGGCACGGTGCCGGTGATATCTTCCCCATCCACCTCAACGGTTTGGGTGATCATCACGGCCAGCCCTTCGGCGGTGATCTGATCCACCACCAATTTGCGCGCTTCGAACCGGTCGAGGCCACGGAATTCATCCGGCACGAGGTTCATGGCGGCGATCTTCGCCTCGTCAAACCCTTCCTCGCCATTGGCAATGCGCTGGGCAATCTCGGCCTCTTCGGCATAGGGGCGACCATCCGCGCGCATGTGTCCACGCGTATCCATCAGGCTGTACATCGGGATGCCGCCGCGTTTGGCGACCTGGTAGTCGTTGAAATCATGCGCGCCGGTGATTTTCACCGCCCCCGAGCCGAAATCCTTGTCGGGGTATTCATCGGTGATGATCGGGATCAGGCGACGATGTTCTTTCGGGCCCACCGGAATTTCGCAAAGTTTTCCGACGATGGGCGCGTACCGCTCATCCGACGGGTGAACGGCCACCGCCCCGTCGCCCAGCATGGTTTCGGGCCGCGTGGTGGCGATGGAAATGTAATCGCGCTCTTCCTCAAGCACGACATTCCCGTCCTCGTCCTTTTCGACATAGGTGTAGGTGGCGCCGCCCGCGAGCGGGTATTTGAAGTGCCACATGTGACCGGCCACTTCGATGTTCTCCACTTCCAGATCAGAAATGGCAGTTTCGAAATGCGGATCCCAGTTGACCAGACGCTTGCCGCGATAGATCAGCCCCTTGTCATACATATCGACAAAGACCTTCAGAACCGCGTCGTGGAAATTGGCCGAGTTTTCATGTCCCACACGCGGGTCGCCCGGCGCGCCTGCCATGGTGAAGGCGTTGCGCGACCAGTCACAGGTCGACCCCAGACGTTTCAGCTGTTCGATAATGGTTGAGCCATATTGACCCTTCCATTCCCAAACCTTCTCAAGAAACGCTTCACGCCCCAGATCACGGCGTCCTGGCAGGCCCTTTTCGGCCAGCATCTTTTCCACCTGCAATTGGGTGGCGATGCCCGCGTGGTCCTGACCGGGCTGCCACAGCGTGTTAAACCCACGCATCCGATGCCAGCGGGTCAGGATATCCTGCAGCGTGTTGTTGAACGCATGGCCCAGATGCAGCGCACCCGTCACATTGGGCGGCGGGATCATGATGGTAAAGCTGTCCGCACCGGGGCGCGCATTTGCACCCGCCTTGAAGGCGCCCGCCTTTTCCCAGGTTTCGTAAATCCGTGCCTCAGAAGCAGCGGCGTCGAAGGTCTTGTCCATGGCCATAAGATTACCATCCCGTCATTTCACGTGTTGGAACTGGTCTTAACCGCCTGGTGGTAAAAGGGGAAGGGGGCGCAGGCTCGCCTGGCCCCTTCGCCTCTTTTTTCTTGCTTCAAATACCTTGGGGTGCGCGCGTCCCGCGCGAGGGGCAACGCCCCTTATGTCACCACATCCGGCCCCGGGCGTCCGGATCTTGTTTTGATCTCGGTGATCTCTTCACAGGCGGCAATCACATCGGCCAGCGCTTCCTGCGCATCGCGGGTATGATCCCCGTCCGGCCCTTCATAACTTTCCAGATAGACCCGAATGGTCGCCCCTTCCGTTCCCGTGCCGGACAGGCGCAACATGACCCGCGCGCCGCCTTCGAAGCTCACCATCAGACCCTGCCCATGGGTGGTGCTGCCATCCACCGGATCGGTGTAGGAAAAGCTCTCCGCCCCAGACACGGTCAGCTCGGCAAAGCTCTGACCGGGCAGAGAGGTGAAGCGCGCTTCCAGATCTGCCATCAAAGCGTTTGCAATACCCGCATCCACCGCTTCGTAATCATGACGCGAATAGTAATTGCGTCCGAACCGCGCCCAGTGATCGGCAACGACCTCGGCCACCGATGTTTTCCGCACCGCCAAGATGTTGAGCCACAACAGCACCGCCCACAGCCCGTCTTTTTCGCGCACATGGTCCGAACCGGTGCCGGCACTTTCCTCGCCACAGATACTGGCGCGGCCCGCGTCCAGAAGCGTGCCGAAGAACTTCCAGCCGGTGGGTGTTTGAAACGCCTCAACCCCCATCGCCTCGGCCACCCGATCAGACGCGCCCGAGGTGGGCATGGACCGCGCGATCCCCTTGATCCCGCTGGCATATCCCGGCGCCAGATGCGCGTTGGCCGCCAGAATGGCCAGGCTGTCCGAGGGCGTGACATAGATGCCGCGCCCCAGGATCATGTTGCGATCGCCATCCCCATCCGAGGCTGCGGCAAAATCCGGCGCGTCGTGCCCCATGACCAGATCCACCAAGGGTTTGGCCCAGACCGGGTTCGGATCGGGATGTCCGCCGCCAAAATCTTCGCTTGGCACGCCGTTTAGAACGCTGTCTGCAGGGCCCCCCAACCGGTTCACCAGGATCTTGGTGGCATAGGGGCCGGTGACCGCATGCATGGCGTCAAAGCGCAAGGTGAACCCATTGGCAAACAGGCTGCGGATCGCGTCGAAATCAAACAGCTCTTCCATCAACGCGGCGTAGTCTTCCACCGGGTCGACCACCTCGACTTCCATCGCGCCCAAGCGGGTGGTGCCACAGAGATTGATCGCCGGGGCAGGGGCGTCGATCAGGTGATATTCAGTGATGCGCTTGGTTTCGGCCACAATCGCCTCGGTCACCGGCTCCGGTGCGGGACCACCATTGGCGATATTGTATTTCACCCCAAAATCCCCGTCTGGCCCGCCGGGGTTGTGGCTGGCGGACAGGATGATCCCGCCATCAGCACCGCGTTTGCGGATCAGATGGCTGGCCGCCGGGGTCGACAAAATGCCGTCTTGCCCGACAATCACCCTGGCCACGCCATTGGCCGCTGCCATGCGCAGGATGGTGGCAATGGCCGGGGCGTTGAAAAACCGCCCATCGCCCCCCAGCACAAGGGATTTCCCCTTGGCGTCGATGGCGTTGAACAGGGACTGGATATAGGTTTCCAAATAGCCCTTTGATGCAAAAACAGCGGTTTTCTTGCGCAGCCCCGACGTGCCGGGGACCTGCCCCTCAATCGGGGAGGTAACTTGGGTGGAAATGGTCATGGAATGCCAGGTCGTTTGGATGAATGAGCTTTTGCGGGGACCCTACCCCAAACGGTCGATCCGCGTCGAGAGGTGGATCAGGCTTTCCGATCCTTTCACCCCGTCAATTTCGCCAATCACATCCAAAGCCGCGTCCAGATGGGCGGTGGATGACGCGGTCAGTTGCAGCACCATGTCAAACCGGCCGGACGCCGTGTGCGCGATTTCTACCTGTGGAAGTGTTTTGAGGCGCGCCACAACCGCAGCAGCGGAACGGGGTTCAATTGAAATCAGCACCGTGGCTCGAATCATGTCCCCGCGTGCTGCATCGCCCAGCTTCAACGCGTAACCCGCGATGATTCCCTTTTCTTCCAGGCGTTCGATCCGCGCCTGCACCGTTGAGCGCGCAAGCCCCAGGCGCCGTGCCAGCGTTGCCACCGGCATTCGGGCATTTTGTTCCAGCTGCGCAATTAGTTCACGGTCTGTGTCGTCCATTTGCCACCTATATCCGTCATTTCGCCCGTTAATTATCGTCAAATCGTTCGATGTGACACTAGCAATTGACGGGGCGGATCGGAATAGTAAATAGACCACCTCGCGCGAAAGGACGGATATGAGCAAACAACCCTTCATTTGGACCACAGCCCTGTCACATCTCAGGACAGAAGCCCCTTTGGGGCCGGTGATGTATTTTTCGCCCACCGTGCTGCAGGCCACGGCGCGCCGGTTCATGGCCGGGTTCGAAGGGTTGGTGACCTATGCGGTCAAGGCCAACGACACGCCGGTGGTGTTGGAAAATCTTGTGGCGGCGGGGCTGAAGGCCTTTGATGTGGCCAGCCCCGCGGAAATGCGCGCGCTGCGGGCCGTATCGCCTGACGTGGTGATGCATTACAACAATCCGGTGCGCAGCCCGGATGAGATCGCCGCGGCGGTCGAGCTGGGCGTGGCCTCTTATTCGGTGGATTCGGTCAACGAGTTTGAAAAACTGCGCGCCCGTGTCCCTGCCGAAGGGGTTGAGATTACCGTGCGCCTGTGTCTGCCGGTGGATGGGGCCGCCTATCATTTCGGCGAAAAATTCGGGGCGGATCCGGAAAAGGCCGCAGATCTTTTGAAACGTGTGAAAGCGGCGGGTTTCATCCCGTCGATGACCTTTCACCCCGGCACCCAATGCGCCGATCCGAAGGCCTGGGTGCATTACATCGAAACCTGTGCGGACATCGCCGAAGCATCTGGCGTGCGCCTTGCCCGTCTGAATGTGGGCGGAGGCTTTGCCTCGAACCGGGGTGTGGTGCCGGATCTGGAAGCGATCTTTGCTGCGATCCGCGCGGCTGTGAAAACCAGCTTTGGCCCGGATGCGCCGCTGTTGGTCTGTGAACCGGGCCGTGCGATGGTGGCCGAAGCGTTCACGCTTGCCACCCGCGTCAAAGCGATCCGTGACAATGGCGATGTGTTCCTGAATGACGGGATCTATGGCGCGCTGGCCGAAGCGCTGCAAATCGGTACGATAGATCGCCTGCGGGCCCTGCGCCCGGATGGAAGCGCCCTTTCCGGGCCGGTCTCGCCGCGTGTGCTTTACGGCCCGACCTGCGATTCCATCGATCGCCTGCCGGACCCGATGCCGGTGCCCGATGCGATGGTCGAAGGGGATCTGATCCTGTTTGAGGGCATGGGGGCCTATTCCATGGCCACGGTCACCCGGTTCAACGGCTACGGTGCCATTGAGCTTGTCACGGTGCAGGAACTGGCGTTCTGATTGGCGTGTCCTGCGCGACCGACGGGGCCGAGATCAGGTCATTTTCATGATGATACAGGTGGTGGAGCCGGTCGCATAAAGCCGCCCGTCTTCCACCCCGCGCAGCTCTCCCGTAGCGACGCCGGTTGACCGCCCTGCATGTTGCGTGATGCCGATGGCCTCTACTTCGGTCCCCGGGCGAATGGGGCGTACGATATTCACCTTGTATTCCAACGTGGTATAGACCGATCCCCGTGGCACCTTGGTCATCACGGCGCAGGCCATGCAACTGTCCAAAAGTGTGCCATACCAGCCGCCATGCACCGTGCCCATCGGGTTGCAATGGTCAAATTCCGGCGTGCCGCGAAATACAACTTTGCCGTCTTCGACCAGATGCAAAGCGTAGTTCAGACTGACAGAAATCGGTGGGCGGGGCAGGGTGCCTGCGAGCATGCCCTGCATGAATTCCAGCCCTGAAATCCGGGTCAGCTCCTCGCCGGTCAAAAGCTCTTCCATGGATGTTGCGGTCTGCATGTTGCCCTCGTGATCCCGTCGCCGCATCAGGGTGCGATCGACGGGGGGGAGAGGCAAGTGTGACGCAGCGGCGTTTTCGGTCAACTGAAACCGGGCGGGGCGGGGACTGGCAAAACAAAGGGCGCGGCTGTGTCGCATAAAGCACCGCGCCCCTTGCCGGGAAAGCCATGTTTGCCCATCACCCGGGCGTGCGGCCGTCAGGCCACATTTTGCAGCTGCACTTTCGGTGTGACGCCCAGTGCATGACAGACTTCGCGCGTCAGGGCGGGTTTGTTCAGGGTGTAAAAGTGCAGATCCTGCACCCCTTCGTCCATCAGGTCGGAACAGAGTTCGGTGCACAGCGCGGTGGACAGCAGCTCTTCGCGCCCGTCCCGCTTGGCCTTGGCGAAAGCGTCATCCAGCCACTTGGGCACCTGGGTGCCACAGCGGGCGGCGAATTTCTTCACCCCGTTCCAGTTCTCGATCGGCAGGATGCCCGGAATGATCGGCACGTTGATCCCGGCCGTCACGCAGGCATCGCGAAAGCGCAGGAAGGTGTCTGCCTCGAAAAAGAACTGGGTGATCGCAGAGTTCGCCCCCGCATCGACCTTTTTCTTCAGCCAATCCACGCATTCCTGCAGATTGTCGGCCTCGGGGTGGGGTTCGGGATAGGCACCGACACGGATATGGAAATCACCCGCATCAGACAGCGCTTCCACCAGCTCGACCGAGCTTGCAAACCCGTCTTTGTGGGCGGTGAAACGGTCAGACCCTTTGGGCGGGTCACCGCGCAGGGCAACAATGTCGGTGACGCCCAGCTTGGCGTAGTCGCGGGCGATTTGAAGGGTCTCTTCGCGCGAGGCGTCCACGCAGGTCAGATGCGCAGCCACGTTCAGCCCATATTGCTTGTGAATCACCCCCACCGCGTCATGGGTCAGATCGCGGGTGGTGCCGCCTGCGCCATAGGTGACGGAGACAAAATTCGGGTCCATCGGGGCCAGATCGCGCACGGTGTCCCAAAGGCGCCAGCTCGCTTCAAGCGACTGCGGCGGGAAAAACTCGAAAGAGATATTCGGCGTGGTCATTTTGGCCTCACAAATGGTGGTCTTTGTTGGTGCAGCCCTTGTGCCGGATTTTGATTTGTGAGACAAACTCATAATTCTCACGAAGAATATGAAAGCTGCACATGTATCTGGAATTTCGCCATCTGCGCACCATCCGCGCCATTCACCAAGCGGGCAATCTGGCCCGGGCGGCGGATATGTTGCACATCACCCAATCGGCACTGAGCCACCAGATCAAGGGGTTGGAGGAGCAGGTGGGGATGGAACTGTTTCATCGCCGCACCAAGCCGATGAAGCTCTCTCCCGCGGGCATGAAACTGTTGCGCCTGTCCGAACGGGTATTGCCGGAAATCGCCGCCATTGAGGAAGAGTTCCGCGCGCTGCATGAGGGCCGGTCGGGGCGTCTGCACATCGCCATCGAATGCCATGCCTGTTTTGATTGGCTGTTTCCGGTGCTGGATAAATTGCGTCATGCCTGGCCCGAAGTGGATCTGGACATCCGACAACGGCTGGCCTTTGACGCAATGGAAGCCCTACGCCGCGAAGAGGTGGATTTCGTGATCACTTCGGATCCGGTGGAGCTGCCCGGGATCACCTTTTCCCCGCTTTTTGATTACGAACCACGCTTTGTGGCGGCCGCCAACCATCCTCTGGCCGCGCGAGATTTCATCGAGGCCGAAGATTTCGAAGAAGAGATGGTTCTGACCTATCCGGTGGATCGCGCCAAAAGTGACCTTTTCTCAACCCTGCTGACCCCAGCGCGGGTGGAACCGCGTGCCGTCAGACAGGTCGAGATGACCGAGGTGATCCTGATGCTGGTGGCCGCAGGACGGGGTGTGGCGGTAATGCCCGACTGGGTGCTGCGCTCGGTCAAATCCAACCCGGATTACGTGACCAAACGCCTGACCCCCAAGGGCCTGTCAAAACGCATGTACGCGGCCACCCGCGAAGAGGATACGATGGTGCCCTTCATGGCGCATATGATCCGTTTGTGCCGGTCGGAGCCGGTAAAATTGCAGCGATAAACCCGATGTGACGCAAAATGCATGGCCCCTATGCGTTTTTCGTAGCCGATTCAGCATAAGAAAACTTGGCAACGGGCCGCGCAGGGCTTATACGCGCGTTCTGATACAAAGGAGCCCTTCCCATGCAGTTCAGCGCCAACCTCAACGTGATGATCAAAGCCGCCCGCAAGGCTGGTCGCAGCCTGGTGAAGGATTTCCGCGAGGTTGAGAACCTTCAGGTGTCGATGAAAGGGGCCGGTGACTTTGTCAGCCGCGCGGATATCGCTGCTGAAAAGATCATTCGTGAAGAACTGATGGAAGCGCGCCCCAACTATGGTTGGCTGGCCGAAGAGGGCGGCGAAGCGGAAGGCAAGGATCCGACCCGACGCTGGATTGTCGACCCGCTGGATGGCACCACCAATTTCCTGCACGGTCTGCCGCACTGGGCGATCTCGATTGCACTGGAACACAAGGGCGAGATTGTTGCCGGGGTGATCTTTGATGCCGCCAAGGACGAAATGTTCATGGCCGAAAAAGGGGCAGGTGCATGGCTCAATCAAAGCCGCCTGCGCGCCTCTGGCCGCTCGCGCATGATCGAAAGCCTGTTTGCCACGGGTTTGCCTTTTGGGGGCCGTTCTGATCTGCCGGAAACCCTGCAGGACTTGGCTCGCCTGCTGCCAGCAACTGCTGGTGTGCGCCGCTTTGGGGCCGCTTCGCTGGACCTCGCCTATGTGGCGGCGGGGCGTTACGACGGGTTCTGGGAACGCCGCCTGAACGCCTGGGATCTGGCGGCCGGTCTGGTGATCGCCAAGGAAGCAGGTGCCCTGGTTGAACCGATTGACCCGGCGGGCGACATCCTGTCGGATGGTGAAGTGATCGTCGCCAACGAACCAATCTTTGAAAAGTTTGCCACCGTGATCCGGGGCTGATCACAGTGACAGGCGGTCCAAAGCGCACCTACCGCATTATTTCCAACCCATCACCACAGTTTTGTCGCAATTGCCCGGCAAAACAGTTGCATGGAACAAGTGTATAATCATTTCACCCGATTTCGCAGTTTTCAGCGAGATGAAGATGGCGCAACCACGGTCGATTGGGTCGTGTTGACGGCAACAGTTGTATTCCTCGGCATGGGAGTGACTTTTGTCGTAAACGCGAATATTCCCGGTCTGGCCCACAAAACCAGTTCCGTGATCGCCAATCAACCGTTGGGTGAGTGACGCCCGACTTCAGAAAATCGTCAGTGTGCGCCGAAAGCGTTTCGACTTATTGTTGAGATACAATACTGCGGCGAAACGATCGAAACCCATTGATGTTGCGGGCGTTTTGGAAACAACGTCTGACTCAGGTTTGTCTCGAAACGCTTTCGCTCACTTTCGTTTGCCCCGGGTCACACCGGGAATACGGCTTTGTTGAAACTGATAGTGGGCCACCGGGTGATCCGGGTGCCCCTGCGTGATGCGCCAGTAATCCGGTCCCCCCAGACGTCGCCAATAGGGCAGCATCGCCAGGAACCCCACGACAAACCCGCCAATATGCGCCCAATAGGCCACGCCGCCTTGCGCGCCGATGCTGGCGACGCCGCCCCACAGCTGTAGCGCAAACCAGATCAGCAGCATGACCCAGGCGGGAAAGGGGATGATCTTGAAGATGATCACGATGATGAACAGCACATCCACCTGCGCGCGGGGAAACAGCAAAAGATAGCCGCCCATGATCCCGGCAATGGCACCGGATGCCCCCACAATGGGCACGGTGCTGCCCGGGTCGGCCAGGATCTGCACCAGCGACGCCCCGATCCCTGCGGCCAGGTAGAATAGCAAAAACCGCACATGGCCGAGAATATCTTCCAGATTGTCGCCGAAAATCCAGAGAAACAGCATATTGCCGGCGAAATGCAAAAACCCGCCATGCACGAAGATCGAGGTCACTAGCGTGTCCAGACCGTCCCCCGCCAACACAAATTGCGGCACGGCACCCCAAGTGTAATACACCGCGGCCAACGCGCCTTCATCGCCGCGCAGCGGCCACATGGCCAGAAACACAATCAGGTTCAGCCCCATAAGGGCAAAGGTCACGTAAGGAACACGCAAGGACGGGTTGTGATCTCGTATCGGCAGCATGGGCCGATACGAGAGGTTTTTTTGAGCAAGGTCAAGCCTTTGCGCGCGCTTCTTCGGCCTGTTGCGACGACAGCTGCAAAAGCTCGGCATTTCCGCCCGAGGCGGTCAGATCGACACAGAGGTGGCGTTCATGCCAGACGTCATTCACCGTGACGGGCCCGGTGATCAGCGGCAGAATTGTGCCTTTGCGCGCGGCCAGCGCCCTATCATAAACGCGGGCCTGATCTGCATCGCCGTCCCAGATCGCCCCGCCGATATCGGTGCGGGTGGTCAGCTCAGAAGGCGCGATCCCTTCAGCCAGTTCCGCCTCGCCACCCAAAGCGCGCACCGCCTTGGCTTGCCCCTCGGCATTCGGCCCGAGACAGAGGATGGTCGCGCGTTTGTGCATGGTCAGGCGGTTCAGCTCGCCGGTCGGGCCGGGCAATTGTTGTTCCATAACCTCGGGGGCGGTGCCGGTCTCGGCGGGGTGGCTGAACCGTTTGAGGTACAGCGGCCCACCTGCCTTGGGGCCCGTGCCCGAAAGCCCTTCGCCCCCAAAAGGTTGCGAGCCGACAACCGCGCCAATCTGGTTGCGGTTCACATAAATATTGCCCGCGCAGACCCGCTCCGCCACATGCTGCACCCGCGCGTCAATCCGCGTGTGCAGGCCGAAGGTCAGGCCATATCCGGTGCCGTTCACCGCATCAATCACCTTGTCCAGCGCGTCTGCCTTGAAGGTGCACAGATGCAGAACAGGGCCAAAGATTTCTCGCTCCAGATCGGTGATGCTGTCGATCCTGATAATCACCGGCGGCATGAAATGCCCCTTCGCGGGGGCGGTGCCTTCATAAATCACGCGGCCTTCGGCGCGGGCGGCCTCCACATGAGCGCGGATGCCGGCGAGGGCCTCGTCGTCAATCACCGGACCGATGTCGGTGGACAGGTCCCAGGGGTTGCCCATCACCATTTCTTCGGTCGCGCCGATCAGCATGTCGGTCATCGTTTTGGCCACGTCTTCCTGCACGTAAAGGCAGCGAAGCGCGGAGCAGCGCTGACCGGCGGATTGGAAGCTCGACGCCGTGATGTCACGTACGGCCTGTTCCGGCAACGCGGTGCTGTCGACGATCATCGCGTTCAGACCGCCGGTTTCGGCGATGAACGGCGCGCCGGGGTCAAGATGTTCGGCCATTGAACGGCGGATGATCTGTGCCGTGTCCGTGCCACCGGTGAAGGCCACGCCATCCACGCGGGCATCCGACGTCAGTGCCGCGCCCACTGTGGCGCCATCGCCGGGCAGAAGTTGCAGCACCTCGCGCGGCACCCCGGCCTCGTGCAGCAGCTTGACCGCCTCATGGGCGATCAGCCCGGTTTGTTCAGCCGGTTTCGCCAGCACCCCATTGCCCGCGGCCAGAGCGCCCGCAATCTGGCCGGTGAAAATGGCCAGCGGGAAGTTCCAGGGCGAAATACAGGTGAAAATGCCGCGCGCAGGCGTGGTCATATTGTGCAGCTCTTTTCCATAATAGCGCAGGAAATCAACCGCTTCGCGCAGTTCGTTCATGGCGTCCATCATGGATTTCCCCGCCTCGCGCGCCAAAAGCGCATAGAAGAGGCCAAGGTGGTCTTCGTAAAGATCCGCCGCTTTGTTCAGGATCGCCGACCGGTCTTCGGGCGAGGCATCCCAGGGTTTGGCGGCGGCCAGAGCGGCCTCGCAATCGGCGGCGCTGGCCCAGGTGATCTGGCCGACGGGCTCTTCGGTGGCCGGGTTCTTCACGTCAACAACCGGGCCGCCGGACGCAGAGGCCGCCAGCAAGGGCGCTGCGGTGAACTGCCTGTCCTGATGTGGCGCACGGGCCGCGTCGATCATTTGCAGATGCGGCTCATGGGTCAGATCATAGCCGTTGGAGTTTTCGCGCCCCGGGAACAGATCCGGCCCTTTGGCAATCGCGGGGGCGGGTTGGCTCAATTGGTCAAACGGGCAGGTGGCAACCACTTCTGGCGGCACCTCGTCATCGACGATCTGGTTCACGAAGGACGAGTTCGCGCCGTTTTCCAGCAAACGCCGCACCAGATAGGCCAGCAGATCGCGGTGTGCCCCCACCGGCGCGTAGATCCGGCAGCGGGTGTTGTTTTGTTCCATGACCAGCGTGTGCAGCGCCTCGCCCATCCCGTGCAGGCGTTGGAATTCGTAATCGCGTGGGCCGGCCCCGGTGTCATCCGCCAGATGCAGCACGGCGGCGGCAGTATGGGCGTTGTGGGTGGCAAATTGCGGATAGATCCGATCGCGCATGTCAAAGAGTTTGCGCGCGTTGGCAATATAGCTCACGTCGGTTGCGGTCTTCGAGGTGAAGAGCGGGAAATCCTCCAGCCCCATCACCTGGGCGCGCTTGATTTCCGTGTCCCAATAGGCGCCCTTCACCAGCCGGACCATGATCTTGCGGTCGTATTTCTCGGCCATCTCGTAAAGCGCATCCAATGCCTGACCCGCGCGCAGACCGTAGGCCTGCACCACCACGCCAAAGCCGTCCCACCCGGCAAGGGTCTGATCGGCCAGAACGGCGTCGATCACTTCAAAGGACAGCGACAGACGGTCGGCCTCTTCCGCATCGATGTTGAACCCCATCTGCGCCTCTTTGGCGAGACGGGCCAGTGTGGTGACACGCGGCACCAGCTCTTTCATCACACGGGCGCGCTGGGCCACTTCGTAGCGGGGAAAGAGGGCAGAGAGCTTCACTGAAATGCCCGGATTGCTGCGGATGTCCTTCGAGGTGCAGTTTTCCGCAATCTCGGAAATCGCATTGGCATAGGCCATCTGATAGCGGCGGGCATCCGCATCGGTCAGCGCCGCTTCGCCCAGCATGTCGTAGGAATAGGTAAAGCCCTTTTCCTCCATTTTTGACCCGCGTTTCATCGCGTCCTGAATATCTTGCCCCAGCACAAACTGGCTGCCCATTTCGCGCATGGCGCGGGCCACGGCGGTGCGGATCACCGGTTCACCCAGCCGTTTCACGGCGGCGCGCAGGCTGCCGACGATGCCCGGTTCACGGTCGTCCAGCACCTTGCCGGTGACCAGCAGCGCCCAGGTCGACGCATTGACCAGCGACGACGACGACCGGCCCAGATGCTTCTCCCAATCCGACGGTGCGATCTTGTCTTCGATCAGCGCATCAATGGTTTCCGCATCCGGCACACGAAGCAGCGCCTCGGCCAGGCACATCAGTGCAATGCCCTCGTCGGTCGACAGGCCGTATTCCGCCAGGAACACCTCCATCAGGCCGGGATTGTCCTGGGCGCGAATGGCGCGCACAAGATCGGCCCCCTTGGCGGAAATCTCCGCCCGGTCAGCGTCTGACAGGTTGGCCTGAGCGATCAGCGATGGCAGGAGAGTGTCCTGCGGGACATAGGTATTCTTGTCGAGCATGGCAGTCTTTCACACTTGAGTGGGGCTTTCCTTCATGCTACCCGCGAAATGGAAGGCGGAATGCCTGAATATTTCGTGGATGCAGTCGAAACGACTGAAGAAAGGCGTGATTTGTGGGAAAAGCGTGAAGTTGAACTGGATCGGTTCGATCTGGCCATCCTCGACCAGCTGTCCTCGGACGGGCGCGTGTCGATCACCGAGTTGGCGAACCGGATTGGCCTGTCGAAATCGCCAACCCAGGCGCGGGTAAAGCGGCTGGAAGCAGAAGGGGTGATCATCGGCTATCGCGCGCTGGTCGATCCGCTGCGCATTGGCCGTGATCACGTGGCCTTTGTTGAGGTGAAACTGACCGACACGCGCGAAGCCGCGTTGAAAGCCTTCAATGCCGCCGCCATCCGCATTCCTGAAGTCGAGGAATGCCACATGCTGGCCGCCCATTTCGATTACCTGCTGAAGGTGCGCTGCCGCAATATGCGCGATTTCCGCCGTGTGCTGGGCGAGGCGATTTCAACCCTGCCACATGTGGCGCAAAGTTCGACCCATGTGGCGATGCAGGCGGTGAAGGAAGAGGGGCAGGCGCTGCCCGAAGAGTGACGCCGGATGCTCACAGCTGGTTGATGTGACCGTGATTTTGGCCGGAAGCCCAAACATGTTATCCTTGCCGAATGATCAAACCTTCTGTCCATACCCTGTCGCTGTCAGCGGTTGTGTCTCTGTTTTTGCCCATTCAGGCCATGGCAGACACCTGTCCTGACCCGAGGGACATTTCGGATGAGATGGATGTGCTGCTATCTGATGTGCAATCCGCACGCACAGAGAGCGAAGCGCGGGTTTTCGTGAACCAGATGTGGGCCTTGTGGCGCGATGCCCCGGATGATTGGGCACAAGAATTGCTGCAGGAAGGGTCCGATCGCATTCGCATGTCTGACTATGCCGGGGCAGAGGCGGCGTTGAACGCGCTGGTGGAGTACTGTCCGAATTATGCGGAAGGGTACAATCAGCGTGCGTTCAGCCGATTTTTGTCCGGGCAGTTCGATCTTGCCCTGGCCGATCTGGACATGGCCCTGATGCTGCGCCCGCGCCATGTGGCGGCGATGGCCGGCCGGGTTTTGACCCTGCATGCGCTGGAGCGAGAGGACGAGGCGCAGGCCGCATTGCGCAAGGCGCTGGACCTGAATCCGTGGCTGCCGGAGCGCCACCTTCTGCGCAAACCGAAAGGGCAGGCGCTCTGACCGCCCCATGCACGCATTCCGGCCTTGCCCCCATGAAATCACACGCTATTGTCGCGCCACCGATCCAAGTGATCCAGGCGTGCCCGCGTGGTGGAATGGTAGACACAGGAGACTTAAAATCTCTAGGCCGGATAGGCCGTGCCGGTTCGAGTCCGGCCGCGGGTACCACTGATTTTCTCATCTTACGACCCATGAACGCCGCGATGATTTGCTGCGACGATTTGCTGTGGCAGATTGCCCTATAAGGGCTTGTAACCGCGTGGCTTTGCACCACATGGTAGAACAGGTGCCGCAAAGGGGGTGCCCGCTATGACAGACAGCCATTTGAAACCTTCACATGAACCGGCCCCCCTGCAAGGTGGGCGCGCGCCGGTCTTTCGTACCGAAGGCGTGACCAAGGTCTATCGCACGGGCGAGGTGGAGGTACACGCGCTGCGCGGGGTGGATGCATCCCTTTATGCGGGCGAGTTTACGGTTCTTCTGGGCGCGTCCGGATCCGGCAAATCCACGCTTCTGAATATTCTGGGCGGGCTGGACACGGCCACCTCGGGGCGGGTGTGGTTTCGCGACATGGATCTGACCCAGATGTCCGACCGGGCGCTGACCCGGTATCGCCGCGACCATGTGGGGTTTGTTTTTCAGTTCTACAATATTGTGCCTTCGTTGACCGCACGCGAAAACGTGGCGCTGGTCACGGAAATTGCCGATGATCCCATGTCGCCGGAAGAGGCGCTGGACCGTGCGGGGCTGTCGCATCGGATGGATCACTTTCCGGCGGAAATGTCCGGGGGCGAGCAGCAACGCGTGGCCATTGCGCGCGCCATTGCCAAACGCCCCGAGGTGCTGTTGTGTGACGAACCCACCGGCGCGCTCGACAGCAAAACCGGGGTGCAGGTGCTTGAGGCCTTGGAAAGTGTCAACCGCGAGCTTGGCACCTCGACCATCGTGATCACCCACAACGCGGGCATTCAGGCGATGGCGCATCGGGTCATTCGGTTTGCTGATGGCACGATCAGCGAGGTGCAGACCAACGCGCACCGCATATCCCCAGCCGAGATCGAATGGTGATGTGATGCAGGCGCTGGATCGAAAACTCCTGCGAGATCTCGCGCGGTTATGGTCGCAAAGCCTGGCGATTGCGATGGTGCTTGGGGTGGGCGTTGCGATCATGGTGATGATGGCGGGGGCCGAACGGTCGCTGCGCGAGACGCGCGATACATTTTACGAACGCAACAGTTTTGCCCAGATCTTTGCCACGGTCACCCGCGCCCCGAAGGACCTGTTGGGCCGGATCGAAGCGATCGACGGTGTGGCGCGGGCCGAAACCCGGATCAGCCGCCACGCCATTCTGGACATTGATGGCATGACCGCCCCGGCCATGGGCCAGCTTTTGTCCTGGCCCACCGAAGGCGCGCGGCTTAATCGCCCCAGCCTGACCAGCGGGGCCTTCCCCGAACAGACCCAGACGGATGCGGTGGTGGTGAATGACAGTTTCGCCAAGGCAAATGGGTTTGCTGTGGGCGACCGGTTTCACGCGGTGATCAATGGCCAGCTCAGGGCGCTGACCCTCGTGGGCACCGCGCTCAGCCCCGAGTTTATCTACACCATTGGCCCCGGATCGATCATGCCCGATGACCGCCGGTTTGGTGTGATCTGGATGGGGGAAGATGCGCTTGCCTCGGCCTTCAACCTGACCGGGGCGTTCAATGATATCAGCCTGGTGGTGGAACGGACCGGGGACCAGAACGAGATCATCCGCCAGCTTGACCTGATCCTTGCGCCTTACGGTGGCACCGGGGCCTATCTGCGCAAGGACCAGCAATCCAACACGTTCCTGGATGCCGAACTCACGCAATTGTCCAGCATGATCAAGGTGGTGCCGCCGATCTTCCTGATCATTTCGGCCTTTCTGGTGAACATGGTGCTGGGGCGGCTGATTGCGCTGGAACGCGAACAGATCGGGTTGTTGATGGCGCTGGGCTATCATAGACCAGAGATCGCTTGGCATTACATCAAGATGTCGCTTGTGATCGGCGCGGTCGGGGTGGCGCTGGGCTGGGGCTTTGGCCTGTGGGCCGGGCGCGGCATCGCGGTGCTTTATGCGCAATTCTTCCACTTTCCCTATCTGGTCTACGTGCCATACCCCTCGGTTTATGCGCTGTCGGCGCTGGCGGGGTTGGCGGCGGCCATGCTGGGGGCGGTGTTCGCGGTGCGCAAGGCGGTCGGGCTGACGCCGGCCGTGGCGATGGCCCCCCCCGCGCCGACCCGTTATCGCGCAGGCTGGATGGACCGGATGATCCACCTGATGCGGTTGCGCCAAACCAGCATGATGATCTGGCGCTCGCTGTCGCGCTGGCCGATCCGCGCGGCGCTGACCACGCTGGGCATCGCCACATCCGCCGCGGTCATGGTGGCCGCGATGTTCATGTTCGACGCGATGGACGCGTTGATGGACAAGGCTTTCGTGCAGCTCAACCGGCAGGATGCGGTGCTCAGCTTTGCCTCGGAACGTCCTGCAAGTGTGATCGACGATGTGGATCATCTGCCGGGTGTCATGGCCAGTGAAGCGGTCTGGGCGATGCCTGTTCGGCTGCGCAATGGTCAGTTCAGCAAACGCACCGCGCTGGAGGCGCGCGAAGCGGGCGCGGACCTGACCCACCTTTTGTCGGAACAGGATCACCCGATTTCGCCGGGCAGCGGTGTGGTGCTGACCCGCCGTCTGGCCCGCCAATTGGACCTCTCACTAGGCCAAATGGTCACGATCACGTTTCCCACCCTGGGCGAAGGCACCCATGTGCTGCCGGTTGTGGGCTATGCGGCGCAGAGCTTTGGCATGGGGGCCTATGTCACGCCCGACACGCTTGCCCGGCTGACCGGGCTGGCGCCGCGGGTGAACCAGGTGAACCTGCTGGTCGACCCCGCCCGGTCGGACGAGCTGTTCGCGCTGGTCAAACGATTGCCCGCGGTGTCCGGCGTGGTGGAAATGTCCGCCATTCGCGACAGTTTCAATGACACGATTGGGCAAAACGCCGGGATGATGACCACGATCAATTCCCTCATGGCGGCGCTGATCGCGATTGGCGTGGTCTATAACTCGGCCCGGATCCAGCTGTCGGAACGCGCCCGCGAACTGGCCAGCCTGCGCATCCTTGGCTTCACCAAAGGCGAGGTGAGTTATGTGTTGCTGGGCGAGTTGGCCCTGCTGACCCTGATCGCGATCCCGATCGGATTGGGGATGGGCTACGGGCTGGCCTCGGGTATGGTTGCAGGATTTGAAAGCGATCTTTACGCCGTCCCCAACCAGATCACCCGCACCACCTATGCCCGCGCGGCCTGGGTGGTGGGGGTGGCCTCAGCAGCGTCCGCGGCCATTGTCTGGCGCCGGATCGGTCGGATGGATCTTGTCGCCGTCATGAAAACAAGGGAGTGACCAGCATGTCTGGACAGCAAAGGAACAAAGGTCTGCGCAAAGTGGTCTGGGGCGGATTGGCCGTGGCGGCGCTGGCCGTCGCGATCTGGTTCACCCAACGCCCGGTGCCAGTGCCGGTCGATTTGGCTGAGGTCACGCGCGGCCCGCTTGAGGTCACGATCAACGCCGAAGGGCAGACCCGGATCCGTGACATTTATGACCTGTCGGCACCGGTCACCGGGCAACTGGCGCGCAGCCCGGTTGCGGTGGGGGACACCGTGGTGGCCGGGGAAACCATTGTGGGGCGGATTGCCCCCGGCGCCCCCGGGTTCCTGGATGATCGCGCCCGCGCCCAGGCCGAGGCCGCCGTGGCCCAGGCCGAAGCAGCCCTGTCGCTGGCCCAGTCCCAGATCGCCATGGCCGAAGCGGATCTTGGCCACGCCCAGGTCAACCTGAGCCGCCTTGTCGACCTTCATGCGCGCGGGACCGTGCCGCAGGCGCAGCTGGACGAGGCCGAGCTCGGCGTGGATCTGGCCGCCGCCAAGCTGGACGCCGCTCATGCGAGTTACGACATGCGCCAAGGCGAGCTGACGGCACAGCGGGCCACCTTGATCGAACCGGTCACGCGTGGGGCGGAGGTTGAAAACCCGGCCTGTTGTGTGGATCTGATCGCGCCCGTGTCGGGCACCGTGTTGAACGTCGCCCATGAAAGCGCGCGCATGGTGCAGGCGGGGGCCTCGATCCTGTCCATTGGCGAAACCAATGATCTGGAGATTGTCGCCGATCTTCTGTCATCAGACGCCGTGCGCCTTTCTCCCGGCGCGCCCGCCTATGTGGAACGTTGGGGCGGGGCAGGGGATCTGGCTGCCCATCTGCGCGTGGTTGAACCCGTGGGCTTTACCAAGCTTTCCGCGCTGGGCATCGAAGAACAGCGGGTAAAGGTGCTGCTTGAATTTGACAGCCCGAAAGAGGCCCGCAGCGCGCTGGGCCACGGGTTTCGCACCTATCTGCGAATCGTGGAATGGCGTGGCGAGGACGTGCTGCGCGTGCCGGTCTCGGCGCTCTTTCGCGACGGGGGCCGCTGGGCGGTCTATGTCGTGACCGCCGATCACGCCGGGCTGCGCCATGTCGAGATTGACCACCGCAACGAACGCTTTGCCGAGGTGACCGACGGTCTGGCGCCGGGCGACAGGGTGATCACCCATCCGGGCGACCGGATTGCAGATGGCGTGTTGATCGTGGACCGCGCCAGCCTGGCGGCGGAGGTCGCAAACTGACCATCGAACGGAATTGACAGGGCGTCCCAGAATCAGCCAAGGTCGCCTCATCCGCAGCGATGGCGTCGCTGCACCGGACACCGCCACATCCGCTGGGCAGGCCAAGACCTCTGGGCAGGCCCAGAATACGGGTCGGATCCCGAAGGGATTTGCGCGGTGAACCGGACCGGAGATCAACTGTCCTGAACGCCGGGGCATTGATTGGCCGGGCATGACCATCCCAAAGTCCCTCCCGGCCTCGGACATGGAGATGCTTATGCAACGTCCTCAATTCTTTGTTTGTGAAAATGGCGAAAAGGCCCCGCTGCCCTTCTCGAATGCCGAGTATGAACGCCGCCTGACCCAGCTGCGTGCGATCATGGCGGCGAAGGGGCTGGAGGCGGTTCTGTTCACCTCAATGCACAATATCGCCTATTATTCTGGCTTCCTGTACTGCGCGTTTGGCCGCCCTTATGGCTGCGTGGTGACCGCGGATCGCTGCACCACCATCAGCGCCAATATCGATGCGGGGCAGCCGTGGCGGCGCAGCTTTGGCGACAATGTGATCTACACCGACTGGGAGCGGAACAATTACTGGCGTGCGGTGCGTGATGTGGCCGGGGGGGCGACACATGTGGGCATTGAGGGCGATCACCTGACGCTCGCGCAACGTGCGCTGGCCGACGCGTTCCTGGGCGCCGAGTTTGTGGACATTGCCGGTGACACGATGCAGGCGCGCATGATCAAATCCGCCGAAGAAATCGCGCTGATCAAGGAAGGGGCCCGGGTGGCAGATATCGGCGGGGCGGCGATTCGCGATGCGATTCGTGTGGGCGCCCGCGAGATCGACATCGCCATGGCCGGGCGCGATGCGATGGAAGAGGAAATTGCCCGCGCGCACCCGAACAGCGAGATCCGCGACAGCTGGGTCTGGTTTCAATCCGGCATCAACACCGATGGCGCGCATAATCCGGTCACCACGCGCGAACTGAAAGCCGGTGACATCCTGTCGCTGAACACTTTCCCGATGATCTCGGGCTATTATACGGCGCTGGAGCGCACCCTCTTTATCGGTGACCCCGACAAGGAAAGCCTGCGGATCTGGGAGGCGAATGTCGCCGCGCATGAGCTGGGCCTAAGCCTGATCAAACCGGGCGCGACCTGTTCTGGCATCACCGCGGAAATCAACAAGTTTTTTGAGGCTGAGAACCTGCTTCAATACCGCTCGTTCGGCTATGGTCATTCGTTTGGTGTGCTGTCGCATTACTATGGGCGGGAAGCGGGGCTGGAACTGCGTGAAGATATCGACACGGTGCTGGAACCCGGCATGGTGGTGTCGATGGAACCGATGTTGTTCCTGCCGGAGGGCACCCCCGGGGCCGGGGGATACCGCGAACACGATATCCTGGTTGTGGAAGAGACGCATGCCGAGAACATCACCGGTTTTCCATACGGACCGGAACACAACATTGTTTGTGCGTAATTGTCTGTGCGTAAACCGGATTGAATGAACGGCTGGTCCTGCGACACGCGTTTTTAATCTCGATTGCGGATGAAAAACATCGTTTTTCGGGCAGATTCGATAAAAAATGTCGTGGGGCCAGCGATAAGGTCAGTGTGCAACAAGGGGTTGATGGTGTGCTACGGAATACCAGTATCGGATCCAATCTCTCCCAACACCTTGTCGTTAATGGACAAAAAATGTCGCTTTCCTGTTGCAATCCGCCGCTGCTTCGTGTTGGCTTTGGGATACGAACCAAAAGGCAGACCTAAGGGCAGCTAAGAACGCACCCGGAAAGCCGATAAAAATGATGCCTGTGATGCAAGTACAGGCGCTGCAACAGAGAGCCCGCACAGGGTACAGGGGGGTCACTTGACCGATACTGCTGCGAACGACGGTTTCGTCGTCTTTGATCGTGTTCAAAAAAGCTATGATGGCGTTAATCTGGTTGTGAAAGACCTCAACCTGTCGGTGGGCAAGGGCGAGTTTCTGACCATGCTTGGGCCGTCCGGGTCGGGCAAGACCACATGTCTGATGATGCTGGCCGGGTTTGAAACCGCGACCCATGGCGACATTCTTCTGGATGGCAAGCCGATCAACAACATCCCGCCGCATAAGCGCGGCATTGGCATGGTGTTTCAGAACTATGCCCTGTTCCCGCATATGACCATCGCCGAAAACCTGTCCTTTCCACTGGAAGTGCGCAAAATGGGCAAGTCTGAACGCGAGGCCAAGGTCAAACGTGCGTTGGACATGGTGGAGATGGGCGATTTTGGGGGGCGTCGTCCGGCCCAGCTCTCTGGTGGTCAACAACAGCGTGTGGCCCTGGCCCGAGCGCTGGTGTTTGAACCCGAACTGGTTCTGATGGATGAACCGCTGGGCGCGCTTGACAAGCAGCTGCGCGAAAAGATGCAGTTTGAAATCACCCATCTGGCGCACAGCCTGGGCATCACCACCGTCTACGTGACCCACGACCAGACCGAGGCGCTGACCATGTCGGACAATGTCGCCGTGTTTGACGATGGCCGCATTCAGCAGCTTGCCCCGCCGGACGAGCTTTACGAAAAGCCGCAAAACAGCTTTGTCGCGCAATTCATCGGGGAAAACAACACGTTGGAAGGTGTCGTGACCGAGATCTCCGGCGACACCTGCGTGGTGCGCCTGGATGACGGGGAAGAGCTGGATGCCACCCCGATCAACGTGTCGAAAGTGGGGGACCGCACCACCGTGTCGATCCGCCCGGAACGTGTTGAATACAATAAAGAACGCCTGCAGGAGGGCGCCCATACGCTGAAGGCCGAAGTGCTGGAATTCATCTATATGGGTGACATCTTCCGCACCCGTCTGCGCGTGGCCGGGAATGATGAGTTTATTATCAAAACCCGCAACGCCCCTGACGTGGAGCGTCTGGTCCCAGGCCAGCAGATCGAGATCGGCTGGCTGCCGCAGGATTGCCGCGCGCTGGACGCATAATTTGCCTTTGCTGCCTCGGGGCCAGAAAGGCCCCGGGTGCAACAGTTCGGGGCCATGCATGCCGCCCGTCTGCTGGCCCCCCACGAAAATCAACGGGAATGTAACAGGGAGAATAATATGAAAGTTGCTAAGTTCCTTGCAGCCACCACGGCACTGACGGTCGCCGCAGGTGTTGCAAACTCCGCAGAAATGTCGAACGAGCTGACACTGGTATCCTGGGGCGGTGCCTATCAGGACAGCCAGCAAAAGGCCTATGTTGAACCCTATCTGGCCGCCAATCCCGGCGTGACCGTGACCTGGGATTCCAGCTCGGCCGAAGCCGTGGCCAAGCTGCGCGCCATGGATGAAGCTGGCAATGTGACCTGGGATCTGGTGGATGCGGTTGCCTCGGATTCGATGCGCCTGTGTGACGAAGGTCTGGCCGAAGAACTGGATCACAATGCCGTTCTGGCGGCTGCCCCCGATGGCACCCCGGCCACCGACGATTTCGGCGAGCTGATCGTGTCGGATTGCTTTGTGCCGCAGATCGTGTACTCGACCACTTTCGGCTATCGCACCGACATGGTGGGGGACACCCCGCCGACTGACGTCTGTGCAATCTTTGACACCGCCACCTATCCGGGCAAGCGTTCGCTGCAAAAGCGTCCGATCGACAACATGGAATGGGCGCTGTATTGCGACGGCGTTGCCAAGGACGAAATCTATGACGTTCTGGGCACGGACGAAGGTGTAGACCGCGCCTTTGCCAAGCTCGACACGATCAAGTCGGACGTGGTCTGGTGGACCGCCGGTGCGGAAACCCCGCAGCTGCTGGCCGATGGCGAAGTTGTGTTCGGGTCGACCTTCAACGGTCGTCTGTTCTCGGCCATTGCAGAACAGAACCAGCCGATCGGGATGCTGTGGGACATGCAGTCGTTTGACCTTGACGGTTGGATCCTGCCTGCCAACCTGCCGGCAGACCGCAAAGCCCGTGCGCTGGACTTCCTGAAGTTTGCCACCGACACCCAGCGTCTGGCCGATCAGGCCGCCTACATCTCGTATGGTCCGGCCCGTAAATCATCGGCCCCGCTGGTTGGTAAGCACGCTGAACTGGGCATCGACATGGCGCCGCACATGCCGACCGACCCGGACAACTCGGGCAACATTCACGTCTATGACTACGAATGGTGGGCAGACAACCGCGATGATCTGAACGCGAAGTTCGAAGCCTGGCTGGCCAAGTAATTCCAGCATTCGGAGAGGGCCGCGCCGTATTCAGCGGCCCCTCCATCCCCTTATTTTCATTACCTTTCACGCCTTTCGTTAGTCACTTTCGACAAGCTGCAACCAAAACAAAATGGCATAAGCCAACAGGGATGATATGAGCGATATGACGGATACCGGCCCGGTTCTGGCCGCAGACGGGACCCCCCTCAAGCGAAGCTTAGCGCGGGCACTCCGGCGACAAAAAATGCGCGCTTTGATGCTGATTGCACCGCTTCTGATTTTTATTCTGGTCAGCTTCATCCTGCCGGTGGGCGATATGCTCTATCGTTCCGTGAAAAACGACGTGGTGGCCGATACGCTGCCGCGCACCGTGGTTGCCATTCAGGACTGGGACGCCACGTCGGGCGAGCTGCCGGATGAGCCGGTTTATGCCGCGATGGCCGCGGATTTGAAAGAGGCGGCCGCAGCGAAGACCCACACCAAGGTCGGGACACGTCTGAACTATGAAAACCCGGGCATTGCCTCGGCGTTTCGTAAGGCGGGCCGCAAAGCCAAGAAGTTTGACATTGAAAATGGCGGGCCCTGGAAAGAGCAGCTGATCGATATGAACAAGGCCTGGGGCGATGTGGGCACCTGGCGCACGATCCAGACCTATTCGCCGCGGGTGACACAGGGGTACTTCCTCAACGCGGTGGATATGCGTGTTGGCGTGGACGGGGCAGAGGCCCGTCCGGAAGATGAACAGATCTACATGAAGCTTCTGAAGCGGACGCTTTGGATGTCTCTTCTGATCACTTTCAGCTGTATTTTGCTGGCCTATCCGGTGGCCTGGATTCTGGCCAACCTGCCGATGCGGATATCAAACCTGTTGATGATCCTGGTGCTTCTGCCCTTCTGGACCTCGCTTCTGGTGCGCACCTCGGCCTGGAAAATCCTGCTGCAGCAACAAGGCGTGATCAACGATATCCTGGTCTGGATCGGGATCGTGGCGGATGACGCGCGGCTTGTGATCATCAACAACCAGATCGGGACGATCATTGCGATGACCCACATTCTGCTGCCCTTCATGATCTTGCCGATGTACTCGGTGATGCAGACCATCCCGCCGAGCTATCTGCGCGCGGCAAAATCTTTGGGTGCCACGGATTGGACCGCGTTCTGGCGGGTTTACTTTCCGCAGACCGTGCCGGGCATTGGCGCAGGTTCGATCCTCGTCTTTATCCTCGCCATCGGCTACTACATCACGCCGGCCTTGGTGGGGGGCACCAAAGGCACCTTCATTTCGAACCAGATTGCCTACCACATCTCGACCTCACTGAACTGGGGTCTGGCGGCGGCACTGGGCGCCATTCTCCTCGCGGTCGTGCTGGTCCTCTACTGGGCCTATGACAAGATCGTGGGCATCGACAACGTGAAACTGGGATAATTACTATGGGACTTCCTCCTTATGCCTCCACCGGCCAACGGATCTGGTACTATACGTTCCGGTTGATCTGCGGTCTGATCTTCTTCTTCCTCATCGCACCGATTGTGGTGGTGATCCCGCTGAGCTTTAACGCACAGGATTTCTTCACCTTCACGCCGGAAATGCTGCGCCTTGATCCGGAAGGGTATTCGCTGAAACACTATCGCGACTTCTTCTCGAATTCAGAATGGCAGTCGTCGCTGTGGAACTCGGTGCGGATCGCGCCTGTGGCGACGCTGCTCTCCGTGGGCTTTGGCACGCTGGCGGCCATTGGCCTCAGCCAACCGCATGTGCCGTATCGCCGCGCGATCATGGCGATCCTGATTTCGCCGATGATTGTGCCGCTGATCATCTCGGCCGCGGGCATGTATTTCTTCTACTCGCGTCTGGGCCTGCAAGGGTCTTACTGGGGGGTGGTTCTGGCCCACGCCGCGCTGGGGATCCCGTTTGTGATCATCACGGTCACGGCAACCTTGGTGGGCTTTGATCGCTCGCTGACCCGGGCTGCGGCCAATATGGGGGCGGATCCGGTGACAACCTTTTTCCGGGTGCAGATGCCGCTGATCTTGCCCGGGGTGATTTCGGGCGCACTCTTCGCCTTTATCACCTCGTTTGACGAAGTGGTTGTGGTGCTGTTTGTCGGCTCCGCCGGTCAAAAAACCCTGCCGTGGCAGATGTTCCTGGGCCTGCGCGAACAGATCTCGCCGACCATCCTCGCCGTGGCGACCATCCTTGTGGTGATCTCAATTGCGCTGTTGACCACGGTCGAGCTGCTGCGCCGCCGCTCGGAACGCCTGCGGGGCATGTCGCCGGGGTGATCCAAACGGCATGTTGGAAAACATAAAAACGGCGTCCTGATCCGGGGCGCCGTTTTTTGTGGCATTTTAGCATAACCGGGGGTGAAACGCCGTGCTGGAAGGGATTTGTTAACGCTTTTCCGGCAAGGCTCCCCCCATGGCCCGACACCGATCCCAACTCAAGCTTCCGACCCCCCTTGCAGCCCCCCGTGACCGACACTAGTCTTCCCCTAGGCTGGTCCAGAACGGGCCCTTACGCGTGAACATGAAAGCAGGCAGAATGCACGACCCTATTGATCAATTCAACAATACCCTCGTTCCCATGGTTGTAGAGCAAACCTCGCGCGGCGAACGGGCCTATGATATTTTCTCGCGCCTTCTGAAAGAACGGATCGTGTTTGTGAACGGGCCGGTGCATGACGGCATGTCGAGCCTGATCGTGGCGCAGCTTCTGCACCTCGAGGCGGAGAACCCGAAAAAAGAAATCTCGATGTATATCAACTCGCCGGGCGGCGTGGTGACCTCGGGCCTGTCGATCTACGACACGATGCAGTATATCAAACCGAAGGTCTCGACCCTGGTGATCGGCCAGGCGGCGTCGATGGGGTCGGTTCTGTCGGTCGCTGGTGAAAAAGGGATGCGGTTCTCGCTGCCCCATTCGCGTATCATGGTACACCAGCCGTCGGGCGGCTTTCAGGGCCAGGCAACTGACATCATGATCCACGCGGCTGAGACCCAAAAGGTCAAGGACACGCTGCACCAGATCTATGTGAAACACACCGGCAATACGCTCAAGACTGTCGAAAAAGCGCTGGAGCGGGATAATTTCATGTCACCGGAAGAAGCGAAAGACTGGGGCCATATCGACGAGATTGTCGAAAACCGCGCCAAGATGGATGACGAGTAAACACGCATTGGGAGCAGCCTGAGGGCTGTTCCCACGTTCGGTTTCCGGGCGCGATTGAAAATCGCATTGTGCCCAACCGGCCCCTGTCCTAAGCTAAGGCGACAGGGGGCAATTCCGGCCCTCACGGGCATTTCAGGTTTCGGGCATTGACCCAGGGAAGACAAGATGGCGAACAATTCCTCCGGTGACAGCAAAAACACCCTCTACTGCTCGTTCTGCGGAAAGAGCCAGCATGAGGTGCGCAAGCTGATCGCGGGCCCCACTGTGTTCATCTGCGACGAATGTGTCGAGCTGTGCATGGATATCATCCGCGAGGAAACCAAATCAGCGGGGCTGAAGGCCTCTGATGGGGTGCCCACCCCGCAGGAAATCTGCGGTGTTCTGGATGACTATGTGATTGGGCAGGGCCACGCAAAACGGGTTCTGTCTGTGGCCGTGCACAACCATTACAAACGACTGAACCATGCCGCGAAATCGGGTGACGATATCGAGTTGGCTAAATCGAACATCCTGCTGATCGGTCCGACCGGTTGCGGTAAAACCCTTCTGGCTCAGACCCTTGCGCGTATTTTGGATGTGCCCTTCACCATGGCGGACGCCACCACGCTGACCGAAGCCGGTTACGTGGGCGAGGATGTGGAAAACATCATTCTCAAACTGTTGCAGGCCTCCGAATATAACGTGGAACGCGCGCAACGCGGCATTGTCTATATTGACGAAGTCGACAAGATCACCCGCAAATCGGACAACCCCTCTATCACCCGCGACGTGTCGGGCGAAGGGGTGCAGCAGGCGCTTTTGAAGATCATGGAAGGCACCGTGGCGTCGGTTCCGCCGCAGGGCGGGCGCAAGCATCCGCAGCAGGAATTCCTGCAGGTGGACACCACCAATATCCTCTTTATCTGCGGCGGTGCCTTTGCCGGTCTGGACCGGATCATCGCACAACGCGGCAAGGGCTCGGCCATCGGGTTTGGCGCTGAGGTCAAAGATGATGATGATCGTGGTGTTGGCGAAATCTTCCAGGAGTTGGAGCCGGAGGACCTGTTGAAGTTCGGCCTGATTCCCGAGTTCGTCGGTCGTCTGCCGGTGATCGCGACACTGGAAGATCTGGACGCTGACGCGCTGGTTACCATTCTGACCGCGCCGAAAAACGCCCTGGTGAAACAGTATCAACGCCTGTTTGAACTGGAAGAGGCGCAGCTGACCTTCACCGAAGACGCACTGATGGCGATCGCCAAACGTGCCATTGAACGCAAAACCGGCGCGCGTGGTCTGCGCTCGATCATGGAAGATATCCTGCTCGACACAATGTTTGACCTGCCAGCATTGGAAAACGTGGATGAAGTTGTGGTGAATGAAGAGGCTGTGAATGCCGACGCCAAACCGCTGATCATCTATGCCGAAGGCGAAAAAGAAGGCGCTTCGGCCAGCTGACCGATCGCACCGTTCGCCATGAAACTGTTAGAGAAAGCCGCTGGAACCAGCGGCTTTTTTCATTTGCGGCGCAAATGCTTCGGAAAATGGCCGATCGGCGGGGATTTGGGTGCAAAGCACTGGACCTTAGCGCGCGCTTGCGCCATATGAAAGACAGACAAAACGGAGATTGACATGCGGTTCATCCTGTCCCTTCTGACCTGGTACCACGGCGAAACCATCGGCACCCGTCTGTTCACCTGGCGCAAAGGCGTCAAGGTTGGCGAAGACGCGCAGGGGAATGTCTTTTACCGCAACAAAGATGACAGCCGCCGCTGGGTTATTTACAAGGGTGAACCGGAAGCAAGCCGCGTCAGCCCGGAATGGCATGGCTGGCTGCACCACACGTTTGACAATTGTCCGACCGAGGCCCCGCTGGATCGCAAATCCTGGGAAAAGCCGCACCAGGACAATATGACCGGCACTGCGCTGGCCTATGCGCCCGCAGGGTCGCTGCGTCAGGCACAACCGGCAGAGCGTCGTGATTACGAGGCTTGGCAGCCGGAGTGATCACTCCAATCTTATTGAGTTGAAACGGGGGCGACATGAGCCAATCCCACACCACCGAAGTCATCACCGGCGGCGTCGTTCTGGCAGCCGCCGCTGCCTTTTTGATCTACGCAGGCCAGATTGTCGGGATTTCCGGCAGTGGCGGGCTCGACAGTTATTCCGCTTCGTTCCGCACTGCGGATGGGATCTCGGTGGGCACAGATGTGCGCCTGGCCGGCGTGAAGGTCGGGCAGGTGACCGGGATCACCCTGAACCCTGAAACCTTCCGCGCAGATGCCGCCTTTTCCGTGAACTCGGATGTGACCTTGCCGGAAGACACATCGGTGATCATTTCTTCAGAAGGGTTGCTAGGTGGGTCCTACGTTGAGCTTTTGCCCGGCGGATCCCCCTTCAACCTCGACCCCGGAGCCGAGATCGAAGACACGCAAGGTTCCGTGAGCTTGGTGCAACTTCTGATGAAGTTCGTCTCGGACGGCGGAGATCAAAAGTGATCCTGCGCGCGCTTGCCCTCGCTGGTGCCTTGCTGGCCCCGGTTGCTGTCTCGGCCCAAACGGCCAAGGCGCCGGGCGCATTGCTGCGCGGGTTGGACAAGGTTTCAGGCAGCTACCAAGACCTGTCTCTTGCAGCCGGAGAAACCATTCTTCTGGGCAAGTTGCAGATCACCCTTGGTGAATGTCGCTACCCCACTGACAACCCGTCAGGGGATGCTTTTGCCTGGTTGGTGATCCGGGACGGCAATGCCGAACAAACCACCTTTGAGGGCTGGATGGTGGCCTCCTCTCCTGCGCTGAACGGGCTGGACCATCAGCGTTATGATGTCTGGGTCTTGCGCTGCAGCACAGAATAAGCGTCGGGCAGAGGTTGTGACGCCAAATCCGCGGGTTTCTGGATCGCTTCCGTCAGGCGTTGATGATATTCACTGCGCGTAATTTCCTCTGCGCCAAGGCTGGCGAGATGCGGGGTGATAAACTGCGTGTCGAACAGCAGAAAGCCGCAGTTTTCCAGATGTTTGGTCAGGTAGGACAGGGCAATCTTTGACGCATCCCGGCGACGGGAGAACATGCTTTCGCCGAAAAAGGCTGCGCCCAAAGTCACACCATAGACGCCACCGACCAACAAATCTTCCTCCCAGATTTCAAGCGAATGGGCGTGCCCCATCTGGTGCAACTCGCAGTAGAGGTCGAAGATCTGGTCGTTGATCCAGGTCTCATTGCGATCCGCGCAGCCGCGGACCACGCCGGGGAAATCCTTGTTCAGAGTGATGCGGAAGGGGGCGGTGCGGATGGTCCGCGCCAGCGAGCGCGAGATGTGAAAGGCGTTCAGCGGAAACACACCACGCTCTTTTGGGTCGACCCAGAAAATTTCCGGGTCATCGCGCCCCTCAGCCATCGGAAACACGCCCATTGCATAGGCGCGCAAAAGCAAATTTGCAGTGAGGGGCGGGGGGGGAAGGGCCAAGGCCCTTACCCCATGTTTTCGTCGAGCCAGCGCTCGAGCCAGTGGATATTGTAATCCCCGGAATGAATGTCTGCCTCTTCCAACAGCGCGTGGAACAGCGGCACGGTGGTGTCGATCCCGTCGATGATCAATTCGCCCAACGCACGGCTCAGACGCGCCAGCGCCTCGTCCCGGTCACGCCCATGCACGATCAGCTTGCCAATCAGGCTGTCGTAATAGGGCGGGATCGAATAGCCATCATAAAGGGCCGAATCCATCCGCACACCCAGACCGCCCGGAGCGTGATACTGGGTGATCTTGCCCGGGCTTGGGGTGAAGTTGGGCAGGCGTTCGGCGTTCAGGCGCACTTCAATCGCATGGCCGTTCACCACCAGATCTTTCTGCGCGAAGGACAGTTTGTTGCCCTCTGCCACCAGGATCTGTTCGCGCACCAGGTCGACGCCGAAAATGCCCTCGGTGACCGGGTGTTCTACTTGCAGGCGGGTGTTCATTTCGATGAAATAAAACTCGCCATCTTCGTAGAGAAACTCGATGGTGCCCGCGCCGGAATAGCTCATTTCAGCCACGGCGTTGGCGCAGATCGACCCGATTCTTTCGCGCTCTTCCGGGCTGATCGAGGGGCCGGGGGCCTCTTCGAACACTTTCTGGTGGCGGCGTTGCAGCGAACAATCGCGTTCTGCCAGATGCACCCCACCGCCTTGCCCGTCACCAAAGACCTGCACTTCGATGTGACGTGGTTTCTGGAGGTATTTCTCCATGTAAACCTCGTCATTGCCAAAGGCGCTTTTGGCTTCGGACCGTGCGGTCGAGAAGGCCATGTCGATATCGGCCTCGGTCTCGGCAACTTTCATACCGCGACCACCACCACCGGCAGTGGCTTTGATGATCACCGGATAGCCCATATCAGCCGCAACCTTGCGGGCCGTTTCGATGTCCGGCACGCCACCATCCGACCCCGGAACAACCGGAATGCCCAGTTTGATCGCGGTTTCCTTGGCGGTGATCTTGTCGCCCATCATGCGGATATGCGCCGCCGAAGGACCGATGAAGGTGATCTCGTGATCTTCCAGAACCTGCACGAAATTGGCGTTTTCCGACAGGAAGCCATATCCCGGATGCACGGCCTGTGCGCCGGTGATTTCGCAGGCGGCGATGATCGCCGGGATGGAAAGATAGCTGTCGGTGCCTGGCGGCGGGCCGATGCACACGCTTTCATCCGCCATGCGCACATGCATCGCATCCGCGTCCGCGGTGGAATGCACCGCCACGGTCTTGATGCCCATCTCGCGGGCGGCGCGGATGACACGAAGCGCAATCTCGCCGCGGTTGGCGATGAGGATTTTATCGAACTGGGCCATGATCCGTCCCTTATTCGATGATCATGAGGGGGGCGCCGAATTCTACCGGGGCACCATCCTCGACCAGGATCCGCTTGACCTTGCCTGCACGCGGGGCGGGGATCTGGTTCATGGTTTTCATGGCTTCCACGATCAGTACGGTCTGGCCTTCCGACACAGTGTCGCCGACGCTGACAAAAGAGGGTGCGCCCGGTTCGGGCTGCAGATAGGCGGTGCCGACCATTGGCGAGGGCACAGCACCCGGGTGGCTGGCCGGATCGTCGCTGGCGGCCGGGGCTTCGGTTGCCGGAGCTGCAGCGGCGGCCACCGGGGCAGGGGCCGCTGCGGGGGCGGCCGCCACCGGGGCCATTTGCGCCACAACCTCTTTGGCGCGGCTCACGCGCACGTTCAGGCTGTCATTTTCGCCAAAATCGCGCATGACTTCCAGCTCGGTCAGGTCATTTTCCTGAAGCAGCTTGGCCAGAGCTTCGATAAAGGCCACATCGGTTTCGTGGGTTTTCTTGGACATGGGTCCTCGCCTTAATTTCCGTGCCCGCATTCGGGGCGGGTCATCACTATCTGGTAACATATAGAGCGTGACGTAAGGGGAGAAAAGCGCGAACCCTGCCAAAAGTGAATTTTGGCGATGGATCACGGCCCATGCGCAGGATTGTTGCACCCAAAGGTGGCTGAGGGGCGCAGGGTTACCGGGGCAAGTGGCAGGTCAGGTCCGATGACCGCCGAAATGCGAGCTCTGCCTTAAGGGGCCTCATGCATATGGGCACTGTCACCCGGGTCGGACACGGGTGTCGTCCCGTTCATCTGGGCCGGGGTGTGGGCATCTGCCTCTGTGCTCTCGTGAAGGTCGGCGCTGGATGGAGCAGGATCTGGCGGCACGGCCTGTTCTTCAATGCTCATCGCTTGAGCCTCCAAAACATCATCAGAGGGGGGCGGCTTCAGGGCCTCGGCATCCCGATCTTTGGCGCGACTGGCTTCGATTCGCGCCAGAATGTTCATCAAATCCTGTTCAACTTCGAGAAGCGTGATTTGAAATGTCGGGGTTGGGCCCGGTTGGGTAGATGGGTCGCGCACCCGTTCGCGATTGGCAATGATCTGCCGCGCTTCTGTCGATCGGTCGTCATTCCCATGCCCGTTCGCCGTATGCGGATCGGCACGGGTATTGCTGACATTGGTGCTGGGTGCCACTTTGGTGGCATCCGGTAGCTCGCGTAGCGCGTTGTGGGCCGCAGCCGTAGCCTGGGCACTAATCGGACTTGGAGCCGAGATATCCATTTGTTTTGCTCCGTTTTCACGAAGCCCCCACCGATCCCGACTTTAGGGTGCGAGGGTTTGGAAAGTGTTAATACCCCCAGAAAAATGAGGGATTGGTTAACGCAAACCGGGATTGGGGGCGAGCGCCGCGCGATACATCTGTTCCAGAAACTGGGCGGCCTCCTCAAAATGTGCATCCCCTTCCGGGGTCAGGATGCCACGAACCTGAGCATCAAAATCCGCGTAATGCTGGGTGGTGGCCCAGATCGAAAAGATAAGGTGATGCGGGTCCAGTCGGGTCAATCGCCCTTCGTCGGACCAACCGGATATCACCTTGGCCTTCTCATCCACCAGGATTTTCAGCGGGCCTTTGATCTGGTCAATGATCCGCGGTGCGCCCTGTACAATTTCATTGGCAAACAGGCGGCTTTCGCGGGGCAGGTCGCGCGCCATGTCAAGTTTGCGCAGCACATAGGCGACAATCTCGTCCACCGGTTCCCCATCCGGGTCCAACGCTTCAAGCGGTTCCAGCCAGCTTTCCATCAATTGCGACAGCAGGGCGGTGTGGACCGTTTCCTTCGAGGGGAAATAGTAAAGCAGGTTGGGCTTTGACAGCCCGGCCGCCTTGGCAATCTGATCCAATGTGGCCCCGCGAAACCCATGCAAGGAAAAGACGTCGAGCGCCGCATCCAGAATGGCGGCGCGATTTCGTTTCTGAATGCGGGTTTGTGGATACGAGGTCACTATTGAAATCTCCTGTTCGGGATGTGGGGATCCCACCGGCTGCTCAGAGCAACCCGGCTATAATGGCATGCCAGAGAATTTGGCAACAAGTTCAGGCAGCTTGCGGGCGCCAAATTTTTGCAACAACCGGGCGCGATGGGCCTCGACCGTGCGATAGCTGAGCCCCAGCGCGATGCCGATTTCCTTGGAAGTTTGCCCCTGGCAGGTCAGGATGGCCACGTCGCGTTCGCGCGCGGTCAGCTCCACCACCGGGCGTTCAGATGACAGGTCGGCAAAACTCCAGACGCCCTGTTTAAACGGATCGTCTGGGGTCAGGGATGTGCCACGCACGCGACACCAAAACATATCGCCATCCAGTCGGCGCATCACGCGCTCATCCTCGTAACGTCCTGTTTCCCTTAGGATATCCCCGCCAACACGTGCCACCTTTTCGTAATCGCGCAAAGAGGGGTACAATCGTTCTAGCGGCATGTTTTCGAACAGATCGACCTTGGCGCCGAACATCTCTGCAAAGCGCAGATTGCAGCGTTTCACAATGCGGTTTTCGGTCAGTGCAAGCCCGGTGGGCGCGTGCATGAATGCGATGTCCATCTGCGTCATTCGGGCATCCTGCCAGAGGTTTACCCGTATTTCTACCCGATTGCGTCAGGGAATTGGTACCGAGAATACTTGGCGCAGGAAAAAGGAGAGGGCGATGGTGCAAATCGTGGGTTGGGGCCATACCCGGTTCGGCAAGCTGGCGGATATGGATCTTGAAGCGCTGATCGTGGCGGCGGGGCGCGAGGCGCTGGAACATGCCGGTGTCACGCCTGCCGATGTGGACGGGATCTGGCTGGGTCATTTCAATGGCGGTATGGTTGGGGATGGGTTTCCCGCGTCCATGGCCTTGTCGATCCATGATGATCTGCGCTTCACCCCGGCGACCCGTTTGGAAAATGCCTGTGCGTCGGGGGCGGCGGCAATCTATGCAGCGCGCGATGCGATTGAAAGCGGGCGGGCCAAGATTGCCCTGGTGATCGGGGCCGAGAAGATGACCCATCTGCCCACGGCCGAGGTTGCCAAAGGGCTGGGTCATGCGGCCTATCAGGCCGAAGAGGCGGGGATGAGTTTCCCGCAGGTCTTCGCCGGATTTGCCCGGGCTTATTTCGATAAATACGGCGACCAGACGCAGGCGCTCGCGGAAATTGCGGCGAAAAACCATGCCAATGCCATGCACAACCCCTTGGCACAATTGCACAAAGAGCTGCCGGTGGCGTTTTGCGCCGAGGTGAGCGACAAGAACCCGATGGTGGCGGATCCGTTGAAGGTCACCGATTGTTCGCTGGTGTCGGACGGGGCGGCGGCGCTGGTCATGGTGTCGGATGATGTGGCGCGGTCCATGCCGCGAGCGGTGCGCTTTGCGGCCTCTCATCAGGTGAACGATTTCCTGCCCATGTCGCGTCGCGACCTGACCGCATTTGAAGGCCCGAAGCGCGCCATTCTGGGGGCCTTGACCGAAGCGCGAATGGGGCTTGCCGATCTGCATGTCGCCGAAGTGCATGATTGTTTCACCATCGCCGAGCTGATGATCTACGAGGCAATGGGGCTGGCCGAACCCGGGCAGGGCGCGCGGGCGTTGGACGAGGGGATCGTGCGGCCCGGCGGCGCGCTGCCGGTGAACTTGTCTGGCGGGCTGAAGGCCAAGGGGCATCCGGTGGGCGCGACCGGCGTGTCGATGCATGTTTTGATGGCCCGTCAGGTGACGGGCACGGCTGGCGCGATGCAGGCGCAGGGCGCGGAACGCGGGTTGGTTTTCAACATGGGCGGCTCCGGCGTGGCGTCCTATGCGTCCATCCTGGAGGGCGTGCGATGAACCTCGCGCTGTGGTTGGAGCGGATTTCCAAGGTGAAGGGCGACCGACCCGCGATTTTCAAAGGGTCTTCGCAAGTTTTTGATTATACCGGGTTTTGCCGGGCCTCGCTTGGCCTTTCTGCAGCACTTCGCGCCCAAGGGATCGCGCCGGGGGATCGCGTGGCGCTGTTCATGAAGAACTGCCCGGAATACCTCTTGGGCTTCTATGGGGTCTGGGCTTCTGGTGCGGCGGTGGTGCCGATCAATGCCAAACTGCATCCCAAAGAAGCCGCTTACATTTTGCGGGATTCGGGCGCGAAATTGGCTTTGGTGACGCCTGAGCTGGGGGGCGGGTTGGCGCCGGAAACGGATCTGCCACTGATCGACGTGTCGGGCGATGCGTTTGTCCAGATGTGCGGCGAAGATCCCGCGCCCATCACGCCGCGCGCGGACACGGATCTGGCCTGGTTGTTTTACACCTCCGGCACCACCGGGCAGCCCAAGGGGGTGATGATCACCCATGGCATGATCCGGGCCACCTCGCTGTCTTATCTTTTGGATTGCGACGAGGTCCACCCCGAGGATGCCGCCTTTTACATGGCCCCGATGAGCCATGGTGCGGGGATTTATGCGCCGATCCATGTGGCGAAAGGCGCCCGCCACATCACGCCCGCGTCCGGGGGATATGACGAGTTGGAGCTGCTGGAGGTGGCGCAAACCCAAGGCCCACTGTCCATGTTCATGGCCCCCACAATGGTACGTCGTCTGACCGATGTGGCAAAGGCCGCGGGCAAGACAGGCGAGGGGATCAAGACCATCATTTATGGCGGTGGCCCGATGTATGTCGCGGATATCGTCGATGCGGTGGATTGGTTTGGTCCGCGCTTTGTGCAGATCTATGGTCAGGGCGAATGCCCCATGGCGATCACCGCCCTGTCGCGTGTGGATGTGGCGGATCGCACCCATCCGCGTTGGCAAGACCGGCTTGCTTCGGTTGGGCGGGCGCAAAGCGTGGTGGAGGTGATGATTGGAGATGAAAACGGGCGGCCGCTGCCCGTTGGCGAGGTCGGCGAGATCATGGTGCGTGGCACCCCGGTCATGCCCGGATATTGGCAAAACCCTGAAGCGACGGAAAAAACACTGATCGACGGTTGGCTGCGCACCGGCGACATGGGGTTTCTGGATCAGGATGGCTATCTGACCATGCGGGACCGGTCAAAGGATGTGATCATCTCGGGCGGCACCAATATCTATCCGCGTGAGGTGGAAGAGGCCCTGCTGACCCACCCATCGGTGCATGAGGTGTCCGTGGTTGGTCGCGCCAGCGACGAATGGGGCGAAGATGTGGTGGCGTTTGTGGTCATGGCTCCCGGGCGGGCGCTGGATCCGGCGGCGCTTGACACCCATTGCCTTGCACAAATCGCACGTTTCAAGCGACCGAAAGCTTACTATCAGCTGCCGGAATTGCCGAAAAACAACTATGGGAAGGTTTTGAAGACCAAGCTACGTCAGCGGCTGGAACGCGGTGATATCTGATCGACCAGCGCGTTATCGGGGGACGCAAAAAGGTGTCGGGGGGCCTTGATGAAAGCCCCCCAACGAGATTTTAGCAGGCGCCGGTGTAATATCCGCCTTTACCATCCGCGTAAGCGCATTGGTTCTTTTCGGCGTTTTTGGCAATCAGGTTGCCAGCAGCTGCACCGGCGACGGTGCCGATCACTTTCCAGTTAGAGTTCGCCCCCAACAGGTCAGCAAGGGCCAGACCCGCAACAGCCCCTGCTCCGGTGGCAACGACGCGTTGTTGGTTGTCCGGAAGGCGCTGGCACCCGGCCAGGCCCAGGCCGGCGGCCAGGGTCAGGATGATGAGTGGTTTATACATTTTGTCCTCACAAATGATTGATACCCAAAACTTTCCCGGCTTGCGCAATGACGTAAACCCTTCTTTTGCAAATTATGAATACGGGCGAAAATACGCGCAAAAAAGCGCCGATGCGGGTGGCATCGGCGCTGGAGGTGAGAACCCGTGCCGTATCCAGGGGCCGGGTCTCTCGGGGAGTTGGTTATTTTGACATCCGGTTGTCGATCAGGTCATCCACAACAGAGGGGTCCGCAAGGGTTGAGGTGTCCCCCAGCGCACCGAAATCGTTTTCGGCGATTTTGCGCAGGATGCGGCGCATGATTTTACCGGACCGTGTTTTCGGTAGACCTGGCGCCCACTGGATGTGGTCCGGGCTGGCGATCGGGCCAATTTCCTGCCGCACCCAGTTGCGCAGCTCTCCGCGCAGGTCATCGGTGTATTCTTCACCATCCATCAGGGTGACATAGCAGTAGATGCCCTGGCCCTTGATATCATGGGGAAAGCCGACCACGGCGGCCTCGGACACTTTTGGATGGGCCACCAAGGCGCTTTCCACCTCGGCGGTGCCCATACGGTGACCGGACACGTTGATCACGTCATCCACGCGTCCGGTGATCCAGTAATAGCCATCCGCATCGCGGCGACAGCCGTCGCCGGTGAAGTAATATCCTTTGTAATCAGCGAAATAGGTGGAGACGAAGCGATCATGGTCGCCATAGACCGACCGCATTTGCCCAGGCCAGCTGTCCTTCATGCAAAGCACACCTTCGGCCTCAACCTCGTGGATCTCTTCGCCGGATTGCGGGTCGAGGATCACCGGCTGAACCCCGAAAAACGGCGTGGTGGCTGACCCCGGTTTGGTGGCTGTGGCACCGGGCAGGGGGGTGAGCAGATGCCCGCCGGTCTCGGTCTGCCACCAGGTGTCCACAATGGGGCAGCTGCCTTTGCCCACCACCTCATTATACCAGTTCCAGGCCTCGGGGTTGATCGGTTCCCCGACAGTGCCCAGCACCTTCAGATCGCTAAGATCGTGTTGTTCCACAAACTCATTGCCACGCGCCATCAGGGCGCGGATCGCGGTGGGGGCGGTGTAGAACTGGTTGACCTTGTGCTTTTCGCACACGGCCCAGAAGCGCCCCGCGTCGGGGTAGGTGGGCACGCCTTCAAACATCAGCGTGGTCGCGCCATTCGCCAGCGGGCCATAGACGATATAGCTGTGCCCTGTGACCCAGCCCACATCGGCGGTACACCAATAGATGTCACCCTCGTGATAATCGAACACATATTCATGGGTCATCGCGGCCCAAAGCAGATAGCCGCCTGACGTGTGCAGCACGCCCTTGGGCTTTCCGGTGGAACCTGAGGTGTAGAGGATAAACAGCGGATCTTCTGCATTCATCGGTTCCGCCGGGCAATCGGCCGAGGCCTCAGCCATTTTCGCGGTATAGCTCACGTCGCGGCCGTCGACCATTTTCACGTCACCGCCGGTGCGTTCCACCACCAAAACCGGGGTCTTGCCCAGATCGCCATGGTCAAGGGCGGCGTCCACATTGGATTTCAGCGGCGTGTTGCGTCCACCGCGTGGGGCCTCGTCTGCTGTGACCACCAGCGACGCGCCGCAATCTTCGACGCGACTTGCCAATGCATCCGGCGAAAATCCCGCAAAAACAATGGAATGTACCGCGCCGATCCGCGCGCAGGCGAGCATGGCATAGGCCGCTTCGGGGATCATCGGCAGATAAAGCACCACGCGGTCGCCTTTGCCCACGCCAAGGTCTTTATACACATTGGCCAGCTTGCAAACGTTTTCATGCAGCTCGCGATAGGTGATGTGTTTGTCGATATTCGGATCATCAGATTCCCAGATGATCGCGGTTTGGTCTGCCCGTTTCGCCAGATGCCGGTCAATGCAGTTGGCGGCCACGTTCAGCTGGCCATCCTCAAACCATTTGATCGACACATCCGGGTGGGCAAAACTCACGTTTTTCATGACCGACGGCGTCTTGGCCCAATCCAGCCGGGTGGCATGTTCGCGCCAGAACGCATCGCTGTCTTGCACGCTGGCGGCGTACATGTCCTTGTATTTCGCCGCATCAATATGCGCAGTTGCGGCAAAATCGGCGGAGGGGGGATAGGTTGTGTCAGTCATGGCGCACCTCTTCCTGTCATCTTATGCGTGTGGTTCGGGCAGGGGACACCAGCGGGCCTCCCCTGTCCAGCACGAAATCGACGATTTGAACGGCCATATCCGGCGTCAGATCGCGAGGTATTCGTTCCGCAGTGCTTCGTTTTCCAGCACCTCGTCGGCGCTGCCATCATAGACCACGCTGCCGGTGTCCAGGATCACCGCCCGGTCAGCGAGTTGCAGGGCACGCACGGCATTTTGTTCTACGATCACCGTGGTGATGCCCTGTTCCTTGATGATGTTGAGCGTCTTTTCGATCTCGTCCACAATCACCGGGGCCAGCCCTTCATAGGGTTCATCCAGAAGCAACACCTTGATGTCACGCACCAAGGCGCGGGCAATGGCGAGCATCTGTTGTTCGCCGCCCGACAGCGTTGTGCCTTCCTGTTTGCGACGTTCTTTCAGGCGTGGGAAGAGTTCATAGACGCGATCCAATGACCAGCCGATGGGTTCGACGATCTGCGCCAGCTGCAGGTTTTCTTCCACCGTCAAACCCTGAATGATACAACGATCTTCCGGCACCAAGGCCATGCCCATCTGCGCCGCCTCATAGCTTTTGCGGTCATGCAGATGCTGGTGATCCAGCCAGATTTCACCATGCGTCAGCATCGGTTCATCCATCCGCGCAATGGCGCGCAGGGTCGAGGTTTTGCCCGCCCCGTTGCGGCCCAGAAGGGCGAGAATCTCGCCTTCGTGCACGTTGAAACTGATACCCTGCACAATATAGCTTTCACCATAATAGGCGTGCAGATCCCAGACCGAGAAATAGGCGGGGGCCGTGGCGGCATGGTTGCGGTTTTTCGAGAAATCCTTGCGCTTCACCTTGGGTTGTTCGCTCAGCAGGTTCTCATTCATTGACGAGTCAGCCATCATCCCCTCCTTATTGCTGCGTTTCACCCAGATAGGCTTCGCGCACCTTCGGGTTGTCTTTGATGTTTTGCGGCGTGTCCTCGACCAGCGGCGTGCCCTGGGCCAGAACGGTGATGCGATCAGCCAGCGAAAAGACCACGTGCATGTCATGTTCGATGATCGCCATGGTGATGTCGCGCTTTTCCTTGATCTCTTTCAGAAGATCGATCGTGTTGTTGGTGTCGGCGCGTGCCATGCCGGCAGTGGGTTCATCAAGCAGCAGCAGTTTCGGGTCCTGCACCAGACACATCGCCATTTCCAGCCGCCGTTTGTCGCCGCGTGACATGGACGAAGCCTGCATGTGCCGCTTGTCGATCATGTTCACGTCGATCAGCATCTGTTCGGCTTTCTCGACCAGCTCTTTCTCGTTGCCGACGCTTTCGAACGCATGCATCCGAAAGGCGCCGTCCCGTTTGGCGAAACAGGGGATCATCATGTTTTCCATCACATCAAGATCGCCAAAGATCTCGGGCGTTTGAAAGACGCGACTGACCCCCATCTGGGTGATTTCATGCGGGGTGCGCCCCAGCAGGGATTGCCCGTTAAAGAGCACCGACCCTTCATCGGGGATCAACTTGCCGACGAAGCAGTTCAGCAGCGTTGATTTGCCAGCCCCATTGGGGCCGATGATTGCGTGGACCGTCTGGTCTTCAACACTCAGGTTCACGTCCCCCAGCGCCTGAAGGCCCCCAAACCGTTTGCCCACGCCTTTGACTTCAAGAATTCCCATCTGTCCGTCTCCTCTTATTCGGCCACATGGGGCGCTTGTTTCGGGTGGTGTTCCGGGTCATCCGCGTCGTCACCGCCGCGGTTCTTGAACAGGTTCTTGATGCGTTGACCACCTTCGACAAGGCCACCGGGCAGGAAGATCACAACCAGCATAAAGAGCACGCCCGAGGTCATGTGCCAGCCTGAGCCCACGAAATGTTCCGCCACATAGATGACAAAGCTCTCCAACCCATCGGGCAGCCAGCCAAACCACTGATGCAAGACCTGCTCGTTGATCTTGGAGAAGATGTTTTCCATGTATTTGATCACACCTGCGCCCAGAACCGGGCCCATCATGGTGCCAACGCCGCCGAGGATGGTCATCAGAACCACTTCGCCCGACGCCGTCCACTGCATCCGTTCCGCACCGGCCAGCGGGTCCATCGACGCCATCAGACCCCCGGCCAGACCGGCATACATGCCCGAGATCACAAAAGCCGCGAGCGTGTAGGGGCGCGCGTTCAACCCGGTATAGTTCAGGCGTTGCTGGTTCGATTTGATCGCACGCAGCATCAGCCCAAAGGGCGAGCGGAAAATGCGCAGCGAGATGTAGAAGGCGATGATCGCGATCACAGCGCAGAAGTAATAGCCATTGTTGAAGGTGAACACCCAGTCGCCCAGGTTGATCTTCGACGATTGGTTCATCACGATCCCAAACAAATGCGGGCTGGTCGGTTCGGTCGCGCCCTGCAGGATCTGCGGATCGTCCGTGTAGACCTGAAGGCCGGTTTCCCCGTTGGTGATCGGGGTCAGCACCGAATAGGCCAGGTTGAACGACATCTGCGCAAAGGCCAGCGTCAGGATCGAGAAATAGATGCCCGAGCGCCGCAGGCTGACATAGCCGATGAGAAGCGCAAACAAGCCTGACATCACCACCGCCAGCGGCAAGCCCCAGATCACGTTGTAGTCGAGCAGCTTGTACATCCAGACCACAGAATAAGATCCGATCCCCAGAAAGGCCGCGTGACCGAAGGAGAGATAGCCGGTCAGGCCGAAAAGGATGTTAAAGCCAATGGCAAAGATGCCGAAGATTGCAAAGCGCTGCATCAGGTCCGGGTAGCCCGCGTTGAACTGGGCCAGCGCAGACCCTTCCGGGAAGGGTTGCAGCAGGATCGGGGTTGCCAGCGTCAGGAAGATGACGATCAGCAGGAATTTGGTATCGCGTTTATCAAGTCCAAGCATGGATCAGTCCTCCATCACGCCTTTGCGGCCCATCAGGCCCCGTGGGCGGGTGAGCAGAATAAGAATGGCAACCAGGTAGATGATGATCTGGTCGATGCCGGGGATCAGATCTTTGATCCAGTTCATCGAGGCAAAGCTTTCCAGAACGCCCAAAAGGAAGCCCGCGGCAACCGCGCCCCGCAGGCTGCCCATGCCACCAACAACAACCACAACAAAGCTCAGCACCAGGAAATCCATACCCATGTGATAATTGGGCGAGTTGATCGGCGCATACATCACGCCCGCAAGGCCCGCGACGGCGGCGGCGATGCCGAACATGATGGTGAAGCGACGGTCAATGTTGATGCCCAGAAGACCCACGGTTTCCCGGTCCGCCATGCCCGCGCGCACGACCATCCCGAAGGTGGTGAAATTGAGGAAGGCAAAGACGGCGGAAATCACGATGGCCGAGAAGGCAAAATAGACAAGGCGCCAGTAGGGATAGATGATCAGGTTCGGATCAAAGCCCAGCATCACGCCGAAATCCAGCGACCCCTTGAAGGCCGAGGGGGCCGAGGTGGGGATCGGGTTTGCGCCGTAATAATGCTTGATGATTTCCTGCATCACGATCGCCAGACCAAAGGTCACCAGGATCTGGTCCGCGTGCGGACGCTTGTAGAAATGCTTGATCAGCCCGCGTTCCATCGCCCAGCCGACAAACAGCATGATCGGGACGGAAAAGAGGATCGCCAGTGGCACCGACCAGTCGATGATCGAGGCGCCCATTTCGGGGCCAAACCAGCTTTCGACATATGGGGTTTTGACCTTCAGCGGATTGCCCAGGAAGTCCGTTCTTTCCGGATCGACCGTCTCGAAGCTGAGGCTAAAGATGCGTTGCAGGGTGACCGCGCAAAACGCGCCGATCATGAACAGTGCCCCGTGGGCAAAGTTCACGACACCCAAAGTGCCGAAGATAAGTGTAAGCCCAAGCGCGATCATCGCATAGGCCGAGCCCTTGTCGAGCCCGTTCAGGATCTGAAGAAGAATGCCGTCCATTTTCCCCACCGAATAGGTATGTGTGACGAGCCCGGTTGCGCGATTGCACCGGCCCCAAGGCCCCGCGCATCCGGAAATGCGCGGGGTGGATTGTGAGTGGTTACAGGGGGTTAACCTGCGTTACAGGCGCCCAGATTGCCGCCAGCAAACATCGGGTGCTCGGGATCATAGGTGACCTGAGCCGCCGGGGTGACTTCGACGATTTCCAGAAGGTCAAACTCAGAGGTCGGGTTGTCCTTGCCCTTCACAACCAGCACGTCCTTGAAGCACTGGTGGTCGTCGGCGCGGTAGATGGTCTTGCCATTGCCCAGACCGTCGAACTCGAACCCTTCCAGGGCTTCGGCCACGCCGCAGGGGTTGAAGGTGCCGGCCCGCTGACAGGCGTCAGCATAAAGCAGGGTCTGGCAGTAAACCGTGTGCGCGGCCTGCGACGGCGGGAAGCCATATTTGGTGCCGAACGACTTCACGAAGGCTTGCGACCCTTCATCGGTCAGCGACCAGTGCCAGTTGGTCGAGCCAAGGATGCCTTTGATGTTCTCACCAGCACCACGGGCCATCAGGCGCGAGAAGAGCGGCACAACGATCTCGAAGTTCTTGCCGTTCACCTGCTTTTCACGCAGGCCGAACTGAACCGCGTTGGTCAGCGAGTTCACCATGTTGCCGCCGTAGTGGTTCAGCACCAGCACGTCTGCATCGGTTTGCAGAACCGGGGTGATGTAGGACGAGAAGTCGGTGGCCGACAGCGGGGTTTTCACCGCGTTGACGGTTTCCCACCCCAGCGCCTCGGTGGCGGCGGTGATCGACGCTTCCTGCGTCCAGCCCCAGGTATAGTCAGCGGTCAGGTGATAGGCCTTGCGGTCAGCGCCGTAACGGGCCGCCAGCACCGGGGCGAGGGCCGCCCCGGACATATAGGCGTTAAAGAAGTGACGGAACCCGTTGGCTTTCTTATCCTTGCCGGTGGTGTCGTTGGAATGGGTCAGGCCCGCCATGAAGATCACGCCAGCTTCCTGACACAGACCCTGCACAGCAATCGCCACACCCGAGGACGACCCGCCGGTGATCATCACCGCGCCGTCTTTTTCGATCATCGATTTTGCCGAGGCGCGGGCAGCGTCTGATTTGGTCTGGGTATCGCCGGTCACGAACTCGACCTTCTTGCCCAGAATACCGTCGCCCTTCAGCTCTTTCGACGAGAAAGTGTTCAGCATCCCGCCGTCGCCTTCGCCGTTCAGGTGCTCGACCGCCAGCTGATAGGCGCGCAGCTCGTCTGCCCCCTCATCGGCATATGGCCCGGTTTGCGGCACGTTGAACCCCAAGGTGACGGACCCGCCGGTGGGTTCGTTGGTATAGGCTGCGGCCGAAGAAGCCGTGAAAATTGTCGGCAGTGCAACGCCGGCGCCGGCCACGGCGCTGGTTTTCAGCAGGCCCCGTCGTGTGAGGTGGCGCGTGGAATTCGAATTGGACATGTAATCCTCCCGTTTGGTCATTTTGGGTCAGTGCCTCCTCCGCACCGGCCCGCGTTCCTTATTTACAGAACATGTTCAGTGTAAGGCGCGTTGTGAAAATCGATCAACAAGTCCTTTTTAAATAAGGATTTATTTGTTAAGGTATGAACTGTGCATCTGCAGTAAGTGTAAAAACATTTTCTTGCGGGTGCAGAAAGTGTTTCAAAATCCTAGGAAATCACATGGCGCAATCCCGCCTGACCGGCAGCCGCATCCGCGAAAGACGTCTGTATTTGGGCCTGAAACAGGCCGCTTTGGCCCGAGATGTCGGAATTTCCGCCGCGTATCTCAATCTGATTGAGCATAATCGCCGCAGAATCGGCGGAAAGCTCCTCAATGACCTCGCGCGCGCGCTTGAGGTGGATCCGGTGCAGTTGACCGAGGGGGCGGAAGATGCGCTGGTGGGCAGTTTGCGCGATGCCGCCGGGCGCGTGCCGCAGGCCGGGGCAGAGGTGGACAAGGTCGAGGAGCTGGCGGGCCGTTTCCCCGGTTGGACCGGCCTGGTTGCCGCCCAACATCGGCGCATTGAAGAGCTTGAACACACCGTCGAAACCCTAAGCGACCGGCTGGCCCATGATCCGCAGCTTGCCGCCAGCCTGCACGAGGTGATTTCAACCGTGACCGCCATTCGCTCCACCGCGTCGATCCTGTCGGACGGTGCGGATATCGACCCCGAATGGCAGGTGCGGTTTTTGCGGAACATGCGCGAAGAAAGCCGCCGCCTGTCTTCCTCTGCGCAGGGGTTGGTGGATTATCTGGATGCAGGGACGGAACTCGACACCGCTCCGCTGGTGCCTCACGAAGAAATGCTCGCGTTTCTGGATGCCCACGGCCATCACTTTCCGGCGCTGGAGGCCCCGGATGCAGATGCCGAAGCGCAGATAGCAGAGATGGTAAACGGGGCGGCTGCGTTGCAGACGGCCGAAGCGCGCTCAATCACCCGGGACTGGCTGCGCCGTTATGCCGAGGATGCAACGGCCTTGCCGATGGGGGAATTCGCAGCCGCATGGGAGCAGTCCCCGGGGGATGTTGCCCTGCTGGTCCAGAGGTTCCCCCAGCCGATTGCCCGGATCCTGCGCCGCGTGGCGAGCCTGCGGGTGGGCGAAGAGGGCGCGCGCGTGAAGTGTGGTTTGCTGGTCTGTGACGGGTCCGGGGCGATCACTGCACGCCAACCGGTGGCGGGCTTCGCCTTGCCGCGCTTTGGCGCTGGATGCCCGCTTTGGCCGCTGTATCACGCCCTGGCCCACCCGGGCGCACCGGTCTCCGGTCTGGTCGAAATGGGCGTACGCAATCCGCGCCGCTTCCGTTGTCTTGCCATCTCTTCTCAGGTTGGGGTTGCGCATTTTGACGTGCCCCCGCTCTATGAGGCCACGATGTTGATCCTGCCAGAAGATGAAGCCGCGCCTTTTGATGGGGCGGCGGTGCGGGTAGGCTCATCATGCCGGGTTTGCCCGCAGTCGAGATGCGATGCCCGGCGTGAGCCTTCCATCTTGTCAGGCCAGTAGGTCCCGCGCGTGTTCCAGCCACGTCAATAGTTTTGACATGGGCCAAGGATTTTCACATATTCGGTCTTGCGGAGGGCATAGATCGTCCGTTGGGGAGGATATATGACACAAATGACGGGGCAGCGATCTGATCACGCCAAGGTCCGGGCCGCAGATGATGGCATCACCTCGGGCACTGCGCGGCCTTCGGGGCGGCAGGTTCTGGTGATTGAAGACGAACCGAATATCATCGAGGCCATCAGTTTTATTCTCAGCCGCGATGGTTGGATTGTGAACACGCATACCAATGGGGAAACCGCCGTGGAAGCCGTGCATAAATTCGAACCGGATGCGCTGATCCTTGATGTGATGCTGCCGGGACGGTCCGGATATGACATTTTGCAAGAACTGCGCGCGGATGAGGCCACGCGCCAGATCCCGGTGTTGATGCTGACCGCACGTGGGCAGAAAAATGACCGCGAGCTGGCCGAGCGGCTTGGCGTAAACAAGTTTATGACCAAACCCTTTTCCAATGCTGAAGTGCTTGAGAGCCTGCGCCAGATTGTGGGCGCGTGACGCGTAGTATGGCCTTGTCACGTGAACCCCTGTTCCTCGCGCGGCAAAACTATCGCCGCCGCCGGATCGCCGATGCGGCGCGGGCGCTGCCCATGATCGGGGTTGTTCTGTTCATGATCCCACTTCTCTCTGCCGGGCAGGGGCGCAATGACACGGGTGGGTGGCTGGTTTACGTGTTTCTGGCCTGGTTTGGACTGATCGTGATTGCCGCCATTTTGTCGCGCGGGTTGGGACGGGCCAGCGAGACACCGGAAGATGAGCTGCCGCCGACAGCCCGTGAGGACCGACCCTGATGGGGTTGTCCTTCAATATTCTGGTCCTCGTCTGTCTGCTTTACGTGATCTTCCTGTTTGTGGTGGCGTTTGGGGCTGATAAACGGGCGCGCAGCGGTGGGGCAAGCTGGTTGCGAAACCCCTTGGTCTATACGCTGTCCCTGTCGGTTTATTGCACAGCCTGGACGTTTTATGGCGCCGTGGGCTACGCCGCGCGGTCGGGGTTGGAATATGTAACGATCTATCTGGGGCCAACCCTGGTCATGATCGGCTGGTGGGGCCTGTTGCGCAAACTGGTGCGGATCGGGCGCGCGCAGAGGGTGACCTCCATCGCCGACCTGATTTCCTCGCGCTATGGCAAGTCAAACGTGCTGGGGGTGCTGGTCACGCTGCTGGCTGTTGTCGGGACCACCCCATATATTGCGCTGCAACTTCAATCCGTGACCCTGTCTTTTGCGGTGTTTGCCGAACAGGGCGGTCGTGATTGGGCCGGCGGGGACTGGACCAGGGGGTTACAGCCGGTAGACCTGTCTGCAACCGCCCTTTGGGTGGCGATTGGCCTGGCGTTGTTCACGGTCCTCTTCGGGACACGCAATCTGGATGCCAACGAACGTCACAATGGCGTGGTCACGGCCATTGCGGTTGAGGCCATCGTGAAGCTGGTGGCGCTTTTGGCCGTGGGCGCCTTTGTCATCTGGGGCGTGGCCGGTGGGGTTGGGGGCATCGCCGCGATGATCTCTGACAGCAAAATCTCGACCTGGACCATTGATCCCGGGCGTTGGACCGGCCTGACCTTCCTGTCCGCGGCGGCCTTTTTGACCTTGCCGCGCATGTTTCAGGTGCTGGTGGTGGAAAATGTGGATGAGGGGCAATTGGCCACGGCCTCCTGGGCCTTTCCCGCCTATCTGCTGCTGATGAGCCTCTTTGTGGTGCCGATTGCAGCCGCGGGGCTGTCGGTGCTTCCAGACACGGCCAACCCCGATCTTTTCGTTCTGACACTGCCCCTGCATTACGAACAACAGGGCCTGGCAATGCTGTCCTTTCTGGGCGGGTTCAGTTCTGCCACCTCGATGGTGATTGTGGCCTCCATTGCCTTGTCGACGATGGTTTCAAACCACATTGTTATGCCCATTTGGCTGTCTGTCCGCCGCGGGAGCGAGGCAACGGTTTCGGGCGATGTGCGCCATCTGGTCCTGTCCGCCCGTCGCCTGTCCATCGGGGCGGTGCTGCTCTTGGGGTATTTCTACTACCAGTTTTCGGGCGGGGGCGAAGCCCTGGCCGCCATCGGGCTGATCTCATTTGTGGGCGTCTCTCAGGTGCTTCCCGCGCTTCTGGGCGGCATTTTGTGGCGCGGTGCCTCGCGTCGGGGGGCTGCCGCCGGCCTGATTGTGGGCTTTGTGGTCTGGGCGTATACGCTCTTTTTGCCGAGTTTTGGGGATGCCGGGATCATGAGCGCGCGGATGCTGGTGGATGGCCCGTGGCAAATCGAATGGCTGCGCCCCCGTGCATTGTTCGGCCTTGGGGGGATGGATCCGGTGGTGCATGCGTTCTTCTGGTCGATGCTCCTGAACAGCCTCGCATTTGTTCTGGTTTCCATGACATCTTTCCCATCCCCACTGGAGCGCCTTCAGGGCGCGCAGTTTGTGAACGTGTTTGAACATTCCGCAGGCGCCCCAAGCTGGGCCCGCGGCGGGGCCGAAGCCGAGGATCTATTGATCATGGCGCAGCGGATCATGGGCCCGGATGAGGCGCAATCCTTGTTTCGCAAACAAGCCGCGGCCCAGGGTAAGGAAGGGTTCTTGCCCGATACGACACCGGATTTCATCGCCCGTTTGGAACGCGAATTGTCCGGGTCGGTGGGGGCGGCCACAGCCCATGCTATGGTGGGGCAGATTGTCGGAGGGGCCTCGGTTTCCGTGGGTGACCTGATGGCCGTGGCCGATGAAACGCAGCAGATGCTGGAATACTCGTCGCAACTTGAAATCAAACAATCGGAACTGACCACCACCGCGCGTCGCCTGTCCGAGGTGAATGAAAAGCTGACCCAATTGTCGATCCAGAAAGATGCGTTTCTCAGCCAGATCAGTCACGAATTGCGCACCCCGATGACCTCGATCCGCGCCTTTTCCGAGATTTTGCGCGAAGGCGGGTTAGATGAGGCAGGGCAGGAAAAATACGCTGACATCATTCATGGGGAAGCGGTGCGTTTGACCCGGCTTCTGGATGACCTCCTGGATCTCAGCGTGCTGGAAAACGGACAGGTGCAGCTCAACCCGCAACGTGAAAGTCTGGCAAGGGTTCTGGATCGTGCGGTGGCGGCCACCAATTCCTTGGCGTCAGAGCAGTTTTCGATCCGTCGCGTTCCGGAGTCCGAGAAGATCATGCTGCATACCGACACCGACCGGTTGGCGCAGGTCTTCATCAACCTGATTGCAAATGCAGCCAAATATTGCGACGCGGCGAAACCGGATCTGAACATCAGAGTGTCGGTAAAGTCGGATATGTTGCGCGTGGATTTTGTGGATAACGGGTCCGGTGTGCCAGAGGAAAGTCAGGCGATGATTTTTGAGAAATTCTATCGCCTGTCTGATCAGAAAGCGGCGGGTGGGGCTGGGCTTGGCCTGGCGATCTGCCGTGAAATTATGGACAAACTGGGCGGATCTCTCAGCTATTTGCCGGGCCAGGGGGGCGGTGCCTTTCGGGTTGCCCTGCCGCGAAACGGAGAATTTGCCTGAAACCCGGGTTAAAATTTGCGATTTCAACCATTTGTAAACCTTGTCTTGGCACTTCTGGATCAGGATTGTCAGGCAAGAGATATGAGTGATCGGGACCCCAAAAGCGTAAAGCGCCGTCTTGCAGGCGAAGGTCGTCCACCCCCGGAAATCGGGCGGGTGACGCCCGAACTCGCGCTTCGGATCGCGTTGGCGCGGGCCTGCGAGGATTGTTTGTCGCTGGAGGCATTTGCCAAATCGGTCGAGATGCGGCGCGCCGTGGTGACTTCGCTGGTCGAGGAGCTGCCGGACCATGCGCTGATTGCCTTGCTGGCCGGACCCGGAAACCGGTTTGGGCTTGCGATCATGGATGGCCAGATGTTGGCGGGCGTCATTGAAAAACAGACCACCGGGCGCGTGGTGCCAAAACCCGTGGAAGGGCGCCCCCCCACGCGCACAGATGCCGTGATGTGCACTGATATCCTGAATGCCATTCTGAAGTGTTTCCAGGCCGAAGGAGATGAGGCCGCCTTGTCCCTGACCCCAACTTGGGAGGGGTTTGAATATGTGCTCCCGCTAGAGGATGCGCGCGCCATTCAGATGACGCTGGAAGATATTCCCTATCGCGTGTTCGAAGCGGTGCTCGATCTGGAAAAAGGGGCGAAAGAAGGGCGGATTTTATTCGTCTTTCCGCATGACCCGCCGCGCGTTACACCCGTGAACAAGGATGGGGATGACGCCTCCAACGCCGGTGTTTTGACTGAAATTGTGCAAGATACACAGCTGGAAATGGAGGCCGTGATCCATCGGCTGGATCTTGCATTGTCCGATGTGACCAGTCTGGAGGTGGGCAGTCTTGTGCCCGTCCCGCGCGAGGCCATCGTTCAAATCGCCCTTGAAGATATCGACGGCAAACGGGTTTGCTTCGGACGATTGGGGGCACAGACCGGGAACCGGGCCATTCGGCTGAACCTGTCTGACACGCCGGATGAACTCGATATCCCCCCGGCCGCAACCGGGACAGCGGGTCCGCCCGCAATGCCCGCTTCGCCCATGGGCCTGGACACAGAGCCAGCGATGGGCGGGTTGGATGAGGGGCCCGATGACATGCCATCAGGCCTGCCGCCGCTGGACGGCCTGCCGGACCTGCCCGCGATGGATGAAGAGGTGCCAACGATGGGAGAGCTGCCGCCACTCGACGGGCTGGGGGATCTTCCAGACATGCCAGACCTTCCAGACCTTCCAGACCTGCCGGACTTGCCCGCTCTGGACCCGGCGCAGTAGCACGGACATTGGGGTGAACGGGCGCACAAACTTCACGTTTGACTTGTGTCAAAGCCAATTTTCTGTCGGAATGTCAGCATCCTGACGAAAGGAGACACGCGATGACCGACACCGCAAAATTCCGGAAGATCCTTGAGGATCGCCTGAAGGAACTTGATGTTCGTTTGCATGAAATCGAGGATGAACTGGACAGTCACCAATCGAAAGACTGGGAAGAGCTTGCCGTTGAACGCGAAGAAGATGAGGTGCTTGAAGGATTGGGCACGTCCGGTCAGGAAGAGATCGTAAAAATCCAAGCCGCATTGGGCCGCATGGATGATGGCGAATTTGGATTTTGCGTGAAATGTGGCGATGAGATTTCAGAAGAGCGGCTGGAAGTTGTTCCCCATACCCCATTTTGCCGAAAATGCGCCTGAGCTGTGTTGCGGGGCCACTTTATGGTTCTGATGCCAACAGGTTCCCGGCTGTTGTATTTGTGACCGAGCGGTCGGGAAAACTTCGTGACATGTCCTGCTGACCATTGACAAGCCCAAGGTGACGTCGCTTTTTGGGGAGAAGAGACCAAGGAGGGGATTATGAGCGACGTGGTGAGCTGTGAAATCGATGATGGGGTGGCAATCCTGACCATCAACAACCCGCCGGTCAATGCGCTCAGCCACGCCGTTCGACAAGGCCTTTGGGACACTCTGAGCGACATCGAGGCAAACCCTGAGATCAAGGCCGTGGTGTTGCGCGCGGAGGGGCGGACATTCCCCGCAGGGGCGGACGTGCGCGAGTTTGGCAAACCACGAAAGGCCCCGATTCTGTCAGAGGTCTGTGACCGACTGGAAGCACTGAACATACCGGTTTTTGCCGAAATTCAGGGCACCGCGTTGGGGGGCGGGTTTGAACTCGCCCTCGCCAGCCACTATCGTATCGCCGACAAATCCGCCCGCTTGGGCCTGCCCGAAGTGGGGTTGGGCGTGCTTCCCGGGGGGGGCGGCACGCAACGCTTGCCGCGTTTGGTCGGAGCAGAGCGGGCCCTGGACATGATCCTGACAGGCAAACCGATCACGGCCCCCGCCGCCGAAGTTCTTGGTTTGATTGATAAAGCCGTGAACAAAAACCTGCATCAGGCGGCCATGGGATCGGCGCGTAACCTGATTGAACACCGGGCCGGGCCCCGGCCCAGCCGAGATCAGATCGCCGGGTTGAAAGATGGGCCCGCTTTTGTGGCGGCGATTGCGAAAGCCCGCAAAGCCAATGAAAATGCAGTGATGCCCAATAAGCCGCGGATTGTGGATTGCGTCGAAGCCGCCTTGCTTTTGCCCTTTGACGCCGGGATCGCCATGGAACGTCAGGCCTTTGATGAATGCGAAACCGGCCCCGAGGCAGAGGCGCTGCGCCATGCCTTTTTTGCAGAACGTCGTGCGGCAAAGGTGCCCGAGTTGGAAGGCGCCAACCTGCGCGAGGTCAATCGCATCGGCGTCGTGGGCGCCGGGACGATGGGCGCGGGGATCGCCATCTCCTGTCTGGATGCCGGGTTCCCCGTCGTGCTGGTGGAACGCAACGACGAGGGGCTTGCCGCCGGGCGCGCCAAGATCGTGACCAATTATGAACGTTCCGTCGCCAAGGGGCGGATTGACCAATCGGTTATGGATGCGCGGATGGGGCAGTTGACCGGCACCACCGACATGCAGGATCTGCAGGACGTGGATCTGGTCATCGAAGCCGTATTCGAAGACGACCAGGTCAAGCGGGATGTCTTTCAGCAGCTCGATCAGGTGATGCGCCCCGGTGCAATCCTGGCGACCAATACGTCCTATCTTGATATCAACGCGCTGGCCGACACCATTTCGCGCCCCGAAGATGTGGTCGGCTATCACTTCTTTTCGCCCGCCCATATCATGAAGCTTTTGGAAATTGTGGTGGCGGACAAGACGCACAAAGACGTTGTCGCCACCGGATTTCAGCTGGCCAAGAAGCTGCGAAAAGTCCCGGTGCGGGCAGGGGTTGCGGATGGGTTCATTGGCAATCGGATCCTCGCCGCCTATCGGTTGGCCGCGGATTTCATGCTGGAAGACGGGGCCTCCCCGGCCGAGATTGACGGTGCGATGCGCAAGTTCGGCTTTCCGATTGGCCCGTATCAGGTGCTCGACATGGCGGGGCTGGATATTTCCTGGGCGCGGCGCAAGCGGTTGGCGGCGACGCGTGACCCGAACGAACGGTACGTGGCGATCGGCGACAAGATCTGCGAGCTGGGATGGTTCGGGCAAAAGGCCGGGCGCGGGTATTACATTTATGGTGGCGAGGATGGCCCCATTGAAAACCCGGATGTTTTGTCGATCATCGCCCAGGAACGCGCGGTCAAGGATATCCGCCCGAGATCGTTCTCGGAAGACGAAATCCAGATGCGTTGCCTGGCTGCCATGGCCAATGAAGGCGCGCGCCTTTTGGACGAAGGTGTCGCGCTGCGCCCCTCAGATATCGATGTGGTGGAGCTCTTTGGCTATGGGTTCCCGCGCCATCGTGGCGGGCCGATGATGTGGGCCGATCAGACCGGGCTTTTGGCGGTGGAAAACGCGCTGAAATCCTATCAGCCCGAGGAAGAGAAATTCTGGAGCCCCAGCCCGCTTTTTGCCGAACTGATCAAGAACGGGCGGCATTTCTCGGATTTGAACGAGGGGTAGGGGTGCCGTGCCCCCAACGTGTCACGACAGGGATATGCCCAGGATCACGCACATCAGGCCCAGCACTGACAGGGCCAATGCGCCCATGTTCAATACCATCGCTTTTTGAACACGCGCGCGTAATTCGGCATCCTCAAGACCTGCGCGTTTGGCTTTCATCACCTTCAACGCGCTGGTCACCAGCCCAATCAGCCCGATAAAGGACACGACGGCCCCGATGATGATCAGCCATTCCATCTTCATACCTCATCACTTTAAAGCGTTTCGGGATAAACCTGAGACACATGTTTATTCGGAAACGCCCACGATATTGATATCTCTTGCTGCGTTTCGGCTTTTCTCTTTCTGTGATTAATGTCGAAACGCTTTAGGTGGCAATGCGCCTAACCTGCATGGCGCATGTGCGCAACCCCTTGAAGGGCCGCGCGCTTATCGGTACTCATGGCGGCCAACGACATTCAGAACACAATTCAGACGCCCGCGCGGCGCGATGAGGACAGTATGGACGACTATAATCCTGACGCGAGCTATCGTGTGACCGCCGACGAACTTCGCCAGTTTATCGAACGTTTCGAGCGGCTTGAGCTGGAAAAGAAAGACATTGCCGAGCAGCAGAAAGAGGTGATGGCCGAGGCCAAGGGGCGTGGCTATGACACCAAGGTGATGCGCAAGGTCATTGCGCTGCGCAAGCGGGATAAGGATGACATTGCCGAAGAAGAAGCGGTTCTGGAAATGTACAAGGAAGCGTTGGGCATGTCGTAAGCCCGGGGCAATACTCCCCAATAAAGAGCGCGAGACCCAAACGGTCCCGCGCTTTTTTTGTGCAGGGTGCGCGCCTGACGGGGTGTTTTCGGCAAGCCGGGTTTCCAAAACGCAACCGGATCTTCGTATTTTTGCCCGGAATGTGCCTATTCTGATCAGATATGACCAAATTCTTGCTGTTGCGGCAGGGGAAATTGTATATGCAACAGCAACGCTTACTCACGGAGAAGACCCCGTTGCTTGATCTATCGCTCGTTCGCTCCACGCTCGCCAGCCAGTATGACCTTGCGCCGTCCCCGGATCTGGCCGCCTCGATGGCCGATATCTATGGCCGGATGGACCGGGTAATTTCCCCGGCGGATTGGGCGATTTATGCGCCCTATGTCAAAGCCATCAACGACCTGAAGAAAACCCGCAACGCGGTTATTCTGGGTCACAATTATATGACGCCCGAAATTTTTCACGGCGTGTCGGATTTTGTCGGGGACAGCCTGCAATTGGCGATGAAAGCGACCGAGGTCGAGGCGGATGTGATCGTGCAGGCCGGTGTGCATTTCATGGCGGAGACGTCGAAAATCCTCAGCCCGGAAAAGACGGTGCTGATGCCTGACATGCAGGCAGGGTGTTCGCTGGCCGAAAGCATCACGGCAGATGGCATTGAAGAAATGCGCGCCAAATACCCCGGCGCCCCTGTGGTGTCTTACGTGAACACCACCGCAGAAGTGAAAGCCGCATCCGACATTTGCTGCACCTCGTCCAACGCCGTTCAGATCGTGAACGCGATGGAGAGCGACACGGTGATCATGACGCCCGATCAGTACCTGGCGCAAAATGTGGCCAATGAGGCCGATAAAAACGTGGTCTATTGGCCCGGATCCTGCATCGTGCATGAACAATACACGCCGCAAGACCTGCGTGATTTCCGCGAATGGAACCCGGACACCCGGCTGATTGCCCACCCGGAATGCCCGCCCGATGTGGTGGCCGAGGCTGACTTCTCTGGCTCGACCAGCGGGATCATCAAATATGTGACCGACGAAAAGCCCGCCCAGGCGATGCTGATCACCGAATGTTCGATGGCGTCGAATATCGCGGATGAATTGCCCGAGGTGGATTTCATCGGCCCCTGCAATATGTGCCCCTACATGAAGAAAATCTCGTTGGAGAAAATCCTCTACGTGCTGCACACGATGGAAAATCAGGTTGAGGTCGAGGAAGAGATTGCCGCAAAGGCACGCCTGTCGGTGCAGCGCATGATCGACCTGTCGAAGAAACTGGGCCTCTGATCGTCCATGCAAACCGTTACCACCGATCGTATCATCATTGTCGGGGCTGGATTGGGCGCGCTTTACGCCGCGCTGAAACTTGCGCCGCAACCGGTGGTGATGATCTCTCCTGAACCACTGGGCGAGGGGGCAAGCTCGGCTTGGGCGCAGGGCGGTGTGGCGGCGGCGATGGATGCGGCAGACAGCCCGGAAAGCCATGCAGGCGATACCGAACAGGCCGGAGCAGGGACGGTGGATGTTGCGGTGGCCAATATGGTCACCCGCGAAGCCCGTCAGCATATTCACGATCTGACCACGCTGGGCACGCCTTTTGATCGCACTGAAGACGGGGAATATGTGCTGTCGCGCGAGGCCGCGCACAGCTTTGCCCGCGTGGTGCGCGTCAAAGGCGATCAGGCCGGTGCCGAGATCATGGCCGCCCTGATCGAACAGGTGCGCGAAACCCCGTCGATCCAGGTTCTGGAAGGCACCATGGCGGTGGATCTTGAGGTCACGGAAGGCCGGGTCACCGGCGTGGCCATTTGCGAAAGTGACGATCGGCGGTCCGCCCCGGTGATGCTGCGCGGATCGGCCATTCTGCTGGCGGGCGGCGGGTCCGGCGGGCTTTATGCGCTCACGACCAATCCCCCGCGCATTCGCGGTCAGGTGATCGGCATGGCCGCACGGGCCGGGGCCGAGATTGCCGATGCAGAATTTGTCCAGTTTCACCCCACCGCAATGGATGTGGGCGAAGACCCGGCCCCGCTTGCGACCGAAGCCCTGCGCGGCGAAGGGGCGGTTTTGATCAACAAGCATGGCAAGCGGTTCATGCTGGATGTGCATCCCGACGCCGAGCTTGCCCCGCGTGACGTGGTGGCGCGAGCCATTTTCGCCGAGGTGCAGGCCGGAAATCGCCCGATGCTCGATACGCGCGCAGTGCTGGGCGAGGGGATCAAGACACAGTTTCCATCGGTGGCCGAATATTGCGCCCGCAATGGGATCGATCCAGCCTTAGAACCGATCCCCGTCGCGCCCGCCGCGCATTACCATATGGGCGGCATTTCCACCGATATGAAGGGCCGCGCCAGTTTGGACGGGCTTTGGGTCTGTGGCGAGGCGTCTTCAACCGGATTGCATGGGGCCAACCGACTGGCATCCAACGGGCTTTTGGAAGCACTGGTTTACGCGCGGCTTTGTGCGCAGGATATCCGGGCGACAACGGGTGATCTTCCCGCTGCTGATCCTGTTGATATCCGTTTTGAACCCGGCGGGGCCGCGCCGGATGAGGCTGCCGTTCTGGCCCTGCGTCGCGTGATGACCGATTTCGTCGGTGTGGTGCGCGATGAAGCCGGTTTGACGCGTGCGCTGGTTGACATTGCCCGGCTGGAACAGGACCAGGCGCACAGCCCCTCGTTCAAAAATATGTGTGCCACCGCGACCTTGATCGCAGCTGCCGCGTTGGAACGGCGTGAAAGCCGGGGCGCTCATGAACGCTCGGATTACCCCGATACATTGCCGGGGCCGGGCAAACGCTCTCGTATGACCATGACCCAAGCGCTTGATATTCGTGCGCGGGTTTTGAAGGATACCAAATGACCTACGCAACCCTTCCCGATCTTGTGCTGGAACCGATGGTGCGCAATGCGCTTCTCGAGGATCTTGGCAGCTATGGTGATGTGACCACCCGTGCGGTGATCCCGGCGGGCACCACCTATAATGCGCGGCTGAATGCGCGCGAAGATGCGGTGGTGTCGGGGATGCAGGTGGCGGCTTTGGCGTTTCGCCTGGTGGATCCGGCGTTGGAAATTGTGACCCATGTGGCGGATGGTGAAACCTGCTCGGCGGGCGACGTTTTGATGGAAATCCGCGGGTCTGCCGCGTCCATCCTCTCCGGCGAACGGGTGGCGTTGAATTTCGCGGGCCGTTTGACAGGCATTGCGACAAAAACTGCTGGGTTTGTGGCGGAAACAAAAGGCACCGAAACCCGTGTGACCTGCACGCGCAAGACCACGCCTGGTTTGCGGATCGTTGAAAAGCTGGCGGTGCTGCATGGCGGCGGGTTCAATCACCGGTATTCCCTGTCCGACGCCATCCTGATCAAGGACAACCACATCGCGGCCGCCGGTGGTGTGCGCCAGGTGCTGGAGGCCACCAAAGCCCATGCCAGCCACATGATGGCGGTTGAGATCGAAGTGGATCGTCTGGACCAGCTGGAAGAGGTGCTGGAGGTTGGCGGAGCCTCTGTTGTGCTGCTCGATAATATGGACAATGACACACTGGCGAAGGCCGTGAAGATGGTGGATGGTCGGATCAAGACCGAGGCCAGCGGCAATGTGAAACTCGACCGGATTGCATCGATTGCCGCGACAGGGGTGGATTACATCTCGTCTGGGGCGCTGACCCATTCGGCACGCACGGTGGATCTCGGGCTCGATTTCTGACCTTCGCCGATGTTTGCCCTGCCAGTTGGCACCGCTCAGGCGCTCAGCAAGGTCACCCCGGGGATCGACTTGATCTCATGCATGTCATCGTCATAGGCCTGTGAAAGCTCGGCCATAAGGTCTTCGCTCCAGCCGGGCAGGGTGATTTCCTCTTCCACCTCGTCGTCCAACGCGAATTTGTCCAGAAAGGCCGCCAGCACGCGGCGGCGCTGGATTTCATTGTGGATCGTGTGCTCAGCCATATAGTTGCGCAGCCGTTTCATGCCCTCTTTCGCCATGATCTGGCCGAGGATATCAAGCCCCCCCATCAGGCGAACCTCGGGTTCGACACCCGCCACTTCATGCAGGATCTCTGGCCAGATCAGCGGGGTGTCTTCGTTGCACCAAACCGTGATGTGGCAGTCCGGGTTGGCCTCGCGAATGGCATGGATCGTATCCGACCAGCACAGCAGCGTGGGATCCAGCCCGCCCAGAAGATGCCCCAGCTTGTCATCCGGCACCTTTTGCGCAAGCGCTGGCACCAGGGTTGAAATATCACGCATACCCATGAAAAACTCGACCTGGTGCATGGGAAACAGGTTGCGCATGCGCTGGGTGTTGCGTTCGGCCAGCGGGTAAAGCACCCCACCTTCCAGGGCGCGAAACGGCGCGCCCAGAAAGTTTTCGTGGCCAAACACGATCCGTTCCGCATCGTCGATATCCACAAAATGCTCGATCAGCATTTCCTGTGTGTCCAGATCGGCCTTTTCGCCCCCCAGCTTGTTCAGGACATCGGATAAAATGCTGCGATAGCGGCTTGGCCCCGGTACGCAGACGCCTTCTTCGGCCAAGACGCCCGCATTGCGCAACAAGGACCGAAGCAATTGATCGTCGTCCGTACAATGTGCCCCGATGTGAAACGAGATTTTCATATCTGTCCTATTTCTGCCCGGCGTCCTTTGAACGATTGAAACAAACATATGGTGCTTTTCTGGACAGTTAAACCCAAATTGGTTTATGGGCTGTGTATGGCCGAGCAAAACACTCAGATTCCTACCTCTTCCCGAGACCGTAGCCGGATTGGCAAATGGCGGATCAACCCGTGGTCGGTGGGGGCCGGCGTGATTGCCCTGATGGTCTTGATGCCAATCCTGTCGATCATCTGGATGGCGATGACGCCAGAAGAAAACGCCTGGCCCCATCTGATGGCGACCACTTTGCCGCGCTATACGATGAACACGTTGGTGATCTGCCTGTCGGTCGGGATCCTGTCTGCGGCAATCGGAACCGGATCGGCGTGGATGTTGACCATGTACCGGTTCTGGGGATCGCGCTGGATGCAGTGGCTGCTGCTCACGCCCCTGGCCATTCCGGCCTATGTCGGGGCCTATGCGATGGTGGATTTCCTTGAATATGCGGGGCCGGTGCAGACCGCCTTGCGGGATCTATTTGGCTGGCAGTCGGCACGCGATTACTGGTTTCCTGAAATCCGCTCCCGCTGGGCGGCGATTGTTGTCCTGACCGCGGCGCTCAACCCCTATGTGTTCTTGCTGGTGCGCACCGCGCTGCGGGAACAATCAGGCGATGCCTATGAGGTCGCACGTGCCTTGGGGGCAGGGCCGCTGGCCCGGTTCTGGCGTGTGGGGCTGCCGCTGGCGCGCCCCGCCATTGCCGCGGGCGTCGCGATCGTGATGATGGAAACCCTGTCGGATTTCGGCGTGGTGGATTTCTTTGCGGTACAGACTTTGACCACCGGGATCTTCTCGATCTGGTTGGAAAGCCACAACGCGGGCGGGGCCGCTCAGATCGCCATGGTGATCTTGTTGTTCGTGTTTCTGCTGGCCGCCTTTGAGAAGTTCAGCCGGTCGCGATCCCGCTTTTACCGCACATCGCGTCAAAGCCGCCCCGCAACCGCGCGGCACCTGACGGGCCCTTATGCGGCGCTTTGCCTGTTTCTGTGTGCTGTGCCCTTTATGGTTGGGTTCGTGATGCCGGTGGGCGTGCTTTTATACCACGCGATCAACAAGCCGGAGTTCTGGTTTTCAAACGGTCTGGTATCGGCGCTGCTGCACACGCTGACCGTCGGTGGGGCCGCGGCTGTGATTACCGTGATGGGTGCCCTGTTCCTGGTCTATGGGGTGCGGATGTCAGGGCGCAGCCTGCCGCGTAGGCTGATGCCGGTTACCACAATCGGATATGCCGCTCCGGGGGCGGTCTTGGGGGTTGGCATCCTGATCCCGATGGCGGCGGCTGACAATGCCTTTGCGGATGGGGTGCTTGCGCTGACCGGCTGGGATCCGGGGCTGTTGCTGACTGGGACGGCCTTTGCCGTGGTCTATGCCTATTGCGTGCGATTCTTCGCCATTGCGCAGGGGGCGGCGGATGCGGCATTTGAACGGGTCTCTCCCAACCTGCCCATGGCGGCAAGATCCCTTGGCCGCACTGCCCAGGGCGCCCTGAGAGAAATCTATGTCCCGTTGATTCGCGGATCTGTCGGCACCGCACTGCTTCTGGTGTTCGTCGATAGCGTGAAAGAACTGCCCGCCACGTTGCTGCTGCGCCCCTTCAACTATGGCACGCTGGCCACACGGGTTTACGAACAGGCCTCGCTTGAACAGCTTGAACAAGCGGCCCCTCCGGCGATCATGGTGATTGTCGTCGGGCTGGTTGCGGTCGCTTTACTTGCCCGAACCGGGAAATAGGCTTGAACCCGTCCGCGACTTTTCGTAAAGGGTTGCGCGTGCCCCTATAGCTCAGCTGGTAGAGCAACTGATTTGTAATCAGTAGGTCCGCGGTTCGAGTCCGTGTGGGGGCACCACTTAAATCCCTGAAAATAAATGGAAAATTTTGAAGTCACGTAGCGGGACGCGCGCGATTTTCAAACACTTTTCAAACGCAGGTTGGTTTTGCCGCTCATTGATTCTGTTAACGTTTTGGTAACCTCAATTGGTTAACGATTGACGAAGATGTTCGTTTAATCGTTTCTCGTCAGAGGCTTGCCAACCGCGACCATGTTGCAGACGTTCGAAAATACGCGCCCATATGCTCAACCGCTCTCGCCCATAGAGGCGAAGGGCAAACGCTATGCGCTGCCACCGGACTTTGTGAGCGGTCTCACCTTCTTGCGGCCACTGCTATCCGCCAAGGGCCAATGGCTCGACACGCAAGTTCACTTGCTCAACGGCAAGCTCTACGCCCTGACCAACAAACTGATCGTTGAGCACGATCTCGGAGACTTAGAACTCCCAAACTGGTGGTTCAACTCGAAGATGATACGAACGCTTGAGGCGTTTCAAGCTCCGCCAAGCGAGGTGTTCGTGGACGGTGTTGAGATGTGCTTTCGCTGGTGCGACGGCCAAGCGTACCATGTAAGACCTATGCACGATCTTCTGCCGGGGGATGGGCATCAACGTGCAGCGGACGATGCTTTCAACCGCTTCTGGTGCTTTGATCAAGGGATCGAACTCATAGACGAAACACGTCGCTACATTCGAAAACTGATCAACGACAAGAATTTGGCCCCCGACATTTTCATTGATGGACAGGCGATAGCTTCACGCGCGAGCAGTAACGGCAAGAATTGGACCCTTGAAAGCAGCGACCCTTTCCCGACAAACGCTACCCGCATCATGCGGTTTGACCGAAAAGCCTTCCTCGACATGATCCGCGTCGCGGATGAAATCGACTTCACAGCCTCCCCCGTTTGCTTCCGCCATGCGCATGGCCGAGGATTGCTGATCGAGCGCACTGCGACTTCCGACACTCCAGATTTCGGGGCGTTCGATGACTGAGATTCGTGACGGATTTTTCCGCCATCCTGACGGTGATGCACCCGACAAGCAGATGCAACGCCTGCTCGCGGGTGAGCACAACCCGACATACGACGGGCTTTTCTCGACCACGATCTCCGAAGTGGATGGAGAAATCAGGGAGGCCGAACTCCTGCGTCGGAAGCTGTTGTCGCAACTCGTTGAGGTGCGCAGGAAGCTCGTGTCCCTGCGTGCGGACAAAGAGGAAATCGAACAGGCGGTGAGGACGTTCGAGGAAACGGGAGAGATCGCCGAAGTGCTGCTCCCTACCTGCGACGCGATGGTCGCTAAAGAACAAGCCTCACTGCGGAAGGCGGATGAACCAATCAAGTCTGCCGAGATTGACGACGCGAAAGCGGATTTGTCGGACAAACTGCCCGACCAATGGGATATTGCCGAAACAACGGCAGACGAAGAGTTTGTCTATGTCACGATCAAACGCCGCCGTTCGGTTGTCGCTGCCGAGCGCCCTTCAAAAGAAGAAACCCGCTCTCGTATAATTGAGCGAGTGCGTCAGGCGTTCGAGGCCTATCGGACGGACTTCTTGGAACGCACGAGACCGTTACGCTTGATGGCTGTGCCCGCCAACCCGAGGGCTTCGCCGTGAACAAGATTGAATGGGACACCGTAGACGGAATTCTTGAGGAAGCCGATCTCTGGAAGTTGTTCTCTGAGCACCCCGATCAACAAAGTGAAACGATCCTGTTTTTCTCCCAGATCAAGCCTCTGCTCTCGAAAATGCGGCTTGAGGACGAGACACGGTTCTACCACGTTTATGAGCATTCGACTGTGCCCGAAGCGCCTGATCGGGCCAGAAGTCGTGCGATAGTGACTCAGCGGAACCTGCGTCGTGTAGCAAACGCTATCGCTGGGCGTGGCAACAGCGACGCCGCTATTCAATACTCGGGCACTCGCGAGGCTGTTTACTGACGGTGGATTGATGATCGTTGGATGGGAGCGAAGGGCGGGCGTGTTCGACTTCGTGGCTTTGCCCGTGCGATTTGTTGTTCCATTAGTTCCGCTTTTGTTCTACTATGAGGAATGAGCCAAGCCATCTACCATAACGTGCAACCAATACCGTTTGTTGAGGCACGTATGTCGAAAAAGTTTTTTGAAGAACGCGGAGACCAATCCGAGGTCAAAGCTAGAATTGTCCAAAAGTATTTTGTCGCTTGGGCCAATATTGTGGTTGGCGCGACAAAGCGGTGGGGAGGAGGTAAGATCGCTTATATCGACCTCTATGCTGGTCCGGGGCGCTACAAAGATGGTGCAGCGTCCACACCTTTGCTCATTCTCGAAAAAGCAATTGAAAATGACAGAATCAGAGATTCCCTTGTCGCTCTTTTTAATGATGTGGATGAAAACAACTCCAGCACCCTGACAAATGAAATTGCTGCGCTCCCGGGAATTGAGACCTTGAAGCATAAGCCGGTTGTTAATTGCAACGAAGTCGGCAAGGACGCAGAGGAATACTTTTCGACAACGGAGATCATTCCGTCATTCACTTTCTTTGACCCCTTCGGCTACAAGGGGCTTTCTTTGCGCCTCGTCAACGGTGTGATTAAAGATTGGGGATGTGATTGTGTGTTTTTCTTCAACTACAACCGCATCAACGCAGGTATCTCAAACCCGATGGTCAAGGAGCATATGGATGCGTTGTTTGGCGAAGATCGCGCAGAGCAGCTTCGTGACAGAGTAAAGGGGGCCAACCCGGCTCTCAGACAAGAAATGGTCCTTGAGGAACTCTCTAACGCACTGATCGAGATGGGTGGAAAGTTTGTTCTCCCGTTTCGGTTCAAGAACGATGAAGGGCGGCTTACGCACCACCTTGTTTTTGTCTCTAAAGACTTCAAGGGCTATGAAGTCATGAAGGAGATCATGGCAAAAGAAAGCTCAACTGAGGACCAAGGCGTCGCGTCTTTTGCGTACTCTCCCGCAGATGAGACGATGCCCTTTCTGTTCGAGTTTCAGCGGCCGCTTGATGATCTCGCAAAAATGCTGCCTGTGGCTTTTGCGGGTCAAACTCTTTCAATGCGCGAAATATACTGCGAACATAGCGTTGGACGCCCTTATCTGAGCCGCCATTACAAGAACGTTTTGGGTGAACTCGAGGCTGACGGGATCATATCGGTTTCCGACCCCCAAGGCAAAAAGCGCCGAAAAAACTCATTCGCGGACCGACTCCTTGTGACCTTTCCTGATGGTGGAACCTGATGGGGACCAACTCAAAAATTGAATGGACCGAGGCGACTTGGAATCCCGTTGCGGGATGCAGCATCATATCTCCTGGATGTACCAATTGCTATGCCATGCGAATGGCGAAGCGTCTTGATGCTATGGGGCAAGAAAAGTACGCGGGCCTAACTCGGATGTCAGGAGGGCGTCCAAAGTGGAACGGACGTATGAAGCTCGACGAGGCGTCACTGGACATTCCTCGCTCTTGGCGGCAAGGCAGAATGATCTTTGTGAACTCGATGTCTGATCTTTTTCACGAAGACGTTCCCGTGAAATTCATTCAGCGCGTGTTTGAAGTAATGCGCGATTGCCGTCAACACACCTTCCAAGTTCTCACGAAGCGGTCAGAAAGGCTGAATGAGATTTCAGCAGATCTTGAATGGTCTCCAAATATTTGGATGGGGGTTAGCGTGGAAAATTCCGATTACACCTATAGGATTGATAACCTGCGTTCTTGCGGCGCCCATGTTAAGTTTCTTTCTCTGGAACCTCTTATTGGTGACGTCGGGGAAATGAACCTCAAGGGTATCGACTGGGCTATTGCTGGTGGAGAAAGCGGACCGGGAGCAAGATATATGGACCCCGCTTGGGTTCGCTCAATCCGAGATCAATGTGTTGCGAGCAGCGTTGCCTTCCACTTCAAGCAATGGGGCGGCGTCAATAAAAAGAAGACTGGTCGAATGCTCGATGGTCGGACTTGGGACGAACTGCCGTCCAAAGCAGTGGCCTAAGCTACCCTCCAGCGTTGTCTCCGAGTAGAGCTGCGCAGAGACGGGCGATTGCATCGGTTTGGGAGTACTCGTGGGGCGCTTGCCATAATGCTGCGCTCTCGCCTCGCAGCGCCGCGCTTCTCACCACCACCCGCGCAGGGTCTGCTGCACGGCGAGGCCCGCTTGCAGGTATTGCGAGGCGAACCCGCCGAGGATCAGCGCGATGCCCAAGTCGCCGTGTCCGCCCACGCTGCGGCTCTGGCTGATGATCTGGTTGCCCGCCGCCGTTGTCGTCGTCGCGAAGGAAGCCAGGTCGGCCTCGATCTCGTCTCGCAGCGGCAAGTCAGGCGCGAACTTGAGGTCGCCCGAGGTGAACAGCACGGCGAGATTTTCGATCATGAAGGTCTTGCCAGCGTTGACATACCGCGAACCCTTCTTCAACCAGTCCTGCCCGCCTGTCATCTGCACCGCCTTGTGATCGACGCCTTGATCCCAGAGCATGTCCGAGACCACGCGCCCTATGGACGTGCCATCAATCGCGAGTTCTGACTTCCCGCCAAACGGCGGCGCGTTGCGCAGGCGGACAAGGTGATCAACAACGTCCACGTAGGACACGCCACGGAAGCGGTCAGCGTAGACCACCGTGCGCTCGCGTGGGCCGACGATGATCTTGCCATCGTCCACGATGGGCAACGCTTGGTCCTTGATCACGACGACCGCCGAGAAGTCATTTGCCTGCCCGAGGTCAGCGGACACCCAGTAGCGTTGATACCCTGAGATGCGCGGGATTGCGGGGTCTTGGTTGGTCTCGTTCACCACCTCGCCGTCAGGCAGATAGACGAAGTTCAATTCGGGTTCGTAGTTCACATCTTGGGGCATATCGCGACCTCTGTTGTGCTTGTGGCTTGTTCGATGATTGAGAGGTCGAAATACGCGTGGCCATCGCTTAACATTTCCACCTCGATTTCTTGTCGGAATTTCGTCGCGGAAAGCGTGCGGCGCATCCGTTCGACCTTTTCGGCCAGCCTTGGAATATCCGTGCCGCGCACGACGATGCGGTGGATGCCGTCGCCGGGTTTGGCGTCCAGAAACAACCGCGCGAAGTAGTTGTTCTTGCCTGCGGGTGTGCTGCTGAAAAACACCTGCCCGTCTTTGGTCAGCATCGGCAGGACGCCCGAGATCAGGTCTTCGCCGCCGCCTTCACCTTGCAAGAACGCGCATTCGTCAATGATCAGCAGCGACACCGACGGATAGCCTCGGATCGTGTCTGACGTGGACGGCAGCGCGACGACGCGCGCCCCGTTCGACATTTCGAGTTCGGTCAAGGTCGAACGCGTGATCACCAGATCCGTGCGGCGGAGCTGCTGCCCAATCTCGCGGGCGATGATCTTGGCTTGCCGTTCGGCGGGTGCAACGCAAATGGTCAGGCTGTCGGGGACGTGCAGTTCCTCGACGGCACGCGCGGCCAACACGGACGTCTTGCCCGCCTGACGCCCCACGCGCAGGGCAATCTCCGACGCCTGCGTGGTGAACGCCTCGACCTGCCACGGATCAGGCGCGTGGCCGATCCAATGGCTGAGGCGCGCGACGGGATCGAGATCACGTTCGAGGCCCACGCACCAGTCATGTAGGGCGTCAAACGGCATTCTTCTGTCGCTCGTAATAGGCGCGCATGTTGGCGACGCTGCATTGGGTGCAGTTTCGGTTGCCGTCGCGCGGCGAGACGTGCCCGTTCTTGCAGGGAATGCCCGTGAAGTAGAGCTTGCCGCCTTCCGCGAGCATCACATCGCGGCTTTGCGGCAGGCGCGCCCAATCAGGCGATCCAGCTTCCTTGGCGGCGGCAAGGCGACGGCAGTATTCGTCCCAGCCTTCGAAATCGCGGTGGGTCATAGCACCTGCTCCTCTTTCGTGACCGACAAGACGTGGTGGCGCATGTGCTTGAGGAGCACTGGCTGAGCCTCGGGCACCTCGTCACAGACGGCGCGGAGGATGCTTTTCATCGTCACCCACTCGGGCGATTCCGCGAGCGTGACCGAGACCGAAAGGTTGGTCGCGAGTTTGCCCTGCATGGTGGCAATATCGCGCAGCACCTTCCGCAGACCTTCCATCGAAGCGAGGGCGAAACCATCGTCGCCCGCTTCCTCGGCCTTGGTGATCAGCTTTTCGACGCGCCGCGCGAGGCTTTCATAGGTCCGCGCAACGTCCATCCGCTCGTCGTTGAGAACGCGCGTTGCCTCGTCCAACGGCTCGATACGCGCCTCTGCCAAGATCGCGCGTTCCATTTCCTCGGTGATATGCTGCTGGCGGTAGCGCGAAACGGAATCCGGGTGCATCCCGACGCGCTTCGCGATCTGCGCCTTCGACATACCGCCGGGCAGACCGTGTTCCCCGAGGACGATCTGCTTGATGATCGTCTTCTTCTCGGGGTGTGTGTTGATCGTGCTTGGGCGTCCGCTGCCTTTGTTCCCAGCCATATCAGGATACTCCCGAACGCGCGGTTGAGGCGGTGATGGGCAGGCACGTATCGTCGCGATACCAATTGATCCGCTCATTCAGGCGGGTCCACTCGCCAACGGAGACATCCTGCAAATGATCATGGACGCGATTTGCCGCCTCTTCCCTCATGCCCGCCGCGACGAGATCGCAGCGCAGCTTGCCAGCCTGAACGCCAGCCAGACGGAGCTTCATCACCTGCGCCAAAGCGACGATCAGCGCATCCTGACTGTTGCCTGACGGGTCGAGTTGAGCATGGTCGTGCTGCGTCACCACAGTCAGGTCGCGCAGCACGAACACCTCGTCTTCGGCAGAAAAGCCGAGGACGACGCGGTAGGCCCATTCCAAGGTTGCACGATCCTCAGGCGTCATGGGATTTCTCCATCAGTGCGAGTTTCGTTTGCATGTGCTGCGGCAGGTCGTCGGGTTGATCCCAGGATTTGACCGTCATGCCCTCGGCGCGCAGGCGCTGATACTGACGAGGGTCTGACCCCATCACATCGCGGCGCATGTAGGCGACCCGCTGATCCTCGTCCTTGATGACCGTGGTCGTTGTCGTCGCGACATTCCCACGTCCGCGACGGTGGGTGTCGTCGGCCTTGTCGGGATCGACGATTTCCAACGTCGCACCGATCTTTGCCGCTGCTTCCTTGGCCGCGCGATACTTTGCAGGGTCGCGTGCCTCCGCGCGAGTCAGGGTGTGGGCGGGCTTGGTCCCTTTGGGGTAGTAGTTGCCGTCAGCGGCGCGCTCATAGCCCATGTCAGCCAGTTGCTTGTCCGTCTCGGTCTGCTGTTCGAGTTGGCGCTGTAGGTCTTTCTTTTCGTCCAACACGCGGGCGTTGAAGTCGTGCAGCCCTTCGAGTTTCTTCTGCTGCGCACCCACGGTTTCAGTGAGCGCCGAGACCTGCTGAATGAGGGCTTTGAGAGCGGCGGATGTATCGTCGGCCATTGCGGTGTCCTTTCATGTCACAACCAAAAACGGACACAGGCGGAGGCCCATGTCCGTTTCTCTGATTGGGCATGACGAGACCACCGATCCGTCACAGGCAATGTATCAAGCGGCCTTTGCTGCCCCGACCGCAGAAGCAGGTGGAGGGCGTTTTGAAGGGGTGTTTTTCAGGTGGAGCCAACGCGCCCGGAGGGTCTCGACGGCTTGCGTGTGGCGCTTCTGGGTGGCGGGCGTTCTGTCTGTGGGCAACGGGAAGTCGGCACCCTCCATCATCCGCCGAACACGCTCGCCGAGCACGTTGCCGTCCCAGCCGATCAGGCTGCACAGGTAGGCACGGTGGCGGGCGTGTGGGCCTGTTCGATCCGTCAGGAAGGCGATTGCCTGATCCTGCTCCGCCTGTGTCGTGAAGGTCGAGTAGGTGTCGGGCTTGGCGATCACGAACAGGTCGCGGTAAGCCTGCATGATGATCGCCGTAACCAAGGCCGCTTCGGGCGATTGTGGGCCCGTCTGCGTGATCATTGCATCCAAGGCTTCGCGTCACCGGGCAGGATGTGGATGATCTTGCGGGCGACCACGATGTGTTCCGCAACCTTGATCTCGTGCTTGTTCGGAGCGAACTGCCAGTCGATGTAGACGCGCGGCGGGGTATCGACGCCGATGTGCATCGTCCACACGCCGTGGACGCTCAGATCGCGGTCTTGGAGGGTTTCGCGCGTCAGGGACAGTTCACGCCAGAGGGGTCGCACCGCCATGTCAGGCTCGCAGTTGATCGACCACGGAGGCGATGTGCTGCCACGGGATCGGGAACGAATGGGGATGCACTTCGACGGTCACACCTTCGGGCTGCACAAGCACGTTGTAGGTGTCGCGGTAGATGTTGCCCTGTTCGGGTTCGAGCGTCGATTTGAGGTCGTCCGCGAACGCGGCGGCATCGGGCACGCCGAGGTTCGACGTGGTGTTCATGCGGGTGTAGGTGAGTGTGACGGCTTCGTGCTCGTCGATTGTCGCGGTAATGGTCATTGTCATGTCCTTTGTGTTGTGGCGCGCACCGGGTCCATCGCGGCAGTCGGGAGAGCCGATGCTAGGCCATTCCCGATGCGCGCAGACCCAGCACGAAATGCGTATCACCCGCTGTCGGGGCGTTGTTCCGGGGAATGAGGTGGCGAAGCGGGAAAATCAGGTTGCGAGAAATTTTCGATTTTCACTCACTCAAGGGGTGAATGTTCAATCGGCAGTTACTATTTTCACTACCCCGGCGGGTGAGAGCAAAAGGTGATTTTATGAAAGCTGTATTGAAGAAAATCGAAGGCAACTGGGACGTTGGATATGCGCTCGACAAACACATTGTCAGCAGCACCTATACTGGTGACAATGAATACGGATACCCGACTTTTCATACTGTAAGGACCGAAGCTGGCGAGGCCGTTTACCAGTTAAAGTATCGTTCTGATTGGGATCAAGTCGAGCCTCTGGCTGACGCAGTAGTGCAGCACATCGTGCCAAATCTCGGCCCCATCGGCTTGGTGATCCCTGTGCCCGCGTCGAAGACAAGGACGCGACAGCCCGTCTACGAGGTTGCTCAGGCCGTTGCGAAGAAGACTGGTGTCAACTCTTTCGAAGGTATCGTGTCCAAAGCAGCAGCTGTGGGTGAAGCCGTTGCATTAAAGGACCTCTCCACCAAGGAAGAAAAGGTTGCCGCTCTCGACGGCAGGTTTACAATTAGTGATACCATCAAGGGTGATGGGTGCTGGAACGCCTTGGTCGTCGATGACCTTTTTGACACCGGTGCTTCAATGGAGGCAGTATGTGCGGCACTTCGCAAATACCCGAAGATCGGCAAAATATACGTCGCAGCACTAACGTGGAAATGACATGACCAAAGTATTCATCGCAGGCTCGATCAAGATAAAGAACCTCGACCCAAAATTCGTTCAACGCATTCAGAATATCGTGTCCGAACAACTTGAGGTCGTCGTTGGCGATGCAAAAGGCGCAGACACTTCCATTCAAAGCGAACTGAACAAACAGTTGGCACGCAACGTCACGGTATACTGCTCGGGTGGCGAGCCTCGAAACAACGTTGGTGGATGGCGGGTAAAGGCCATTCACACGGACGCTGAACCCGGTACACGAGCATTCTTTACTGCGAAGGACAAGGCGATGGCGCAGGATGCCGACTACGGTCTGATGCTTTGGGATGCGGCAAGCACAGGAACACTAAGCAACGCCTTGGAATTGATCAAAGGCGGGAAAACTTGCGTCGTGTTCGTGAATAAGAACAAGTCGTTTATCAACGTAAAGGAACCCGAGGATTTAAGAGATTTGGTTTCCGTTATGTCCAGTGGCGCGAGGAACCAAGCAGAGAGGAAAATCGGCTTGAGTCGTTTGCTTTCTGAAACCATTAATCCACAATTCGGGTTGCCCCTTTAAGATTTCATTGCCCTATCCAAGTTATGTCAGCCTTGGTGACGGTTTTTGAGGTCATTTCCGCAGGCCGTTTGATAGCGCGTTTGAAAAGCATATGACGAAGAGAACAACCGCTTGGCAAAACAGCGGTTTTGTCTGCCTCGGTGGATGATTGATTGTCAGTAGGTCGGGGTTTCAGGCCGTAGTTGCGACTTGCTCACAACAAGCAGGTGGAGATAGCGGGAGGAGGCCACCTGCCAAATCGCGAGGGGTTTGCCGCCTCTGCACGGTTGCACGGTTGAACCGTGATTTTCGAAACTAATGGAATTTTTAGTTGGTTGGTTGTGTCCACCCCCGTCATACAAACAACCAACCAATGGCGTTACAGAGTTTGAAAACCGACCGCGCGACCGTGCAACCGTGCAGCGCACCGAAAAATGGGCGAAGCACGCACTCGCACCCCGCCCATCAATACCAAGTCGAACAAACTCAGAATGCCGACTTCTGACTTGCCATTTCGATCACAGCATCAATCGCTTCCTGACTGCTATCATCCCATTCGAAGATGAATGTCCTGCGAGGGCCTCGCTCGACCCGAACACCGTGCTGCTTGAGCATTGGAATTGCGCGCTCTACGCGGCTACCCATGCCCTTGGGCGAGCGGGGCACATCATCGCGGGCGACCTTCAAGTGTCCGACTTCGATTTGCTCCTGCATCGACTCCCAAAGCTGTTTCGAGTTCGCCTCCCACCGCCGATCACCGACACCCGAGGATGCAATCTGCCGCGTAAGGAATTCGAAAACGCTGTCCGAGTGTTCGAGGTCAGCCATTTCTTCCGCGCTTTTTTCAGCCATGCGTTCGACGAACCAACCATCGGGTCGCCCCAAGTGGCGCGCGATCACTTCGCCCACACGGCAAAAAGTCGCAAAGCGTGACCCGCTGTACTCGATCTGATCCGCCTCATTGATACACAGCACAACGAGGTCAAGCAGCGCGCCCGTGAACCTTGCGCGCTTCTCCTTCAACATGCTCTCGAACTGCATATCGTTGAGATATTCGTCAGGGCGATTCAGCCTGATCCGCACAATGCGCTCGGATAAGTCGGCCGCGTAGAACGTCGGATCAATGCCCGCGATGATGATGGGGCGTTTGGCCGACATGGAGACGCTTTCGAAGTCGGTATACAGCTTGCGCTTCCGAATGCCGCCGCCTGTTGACAGGCGACACAACGGATCACTGATTTTCGCAATAGACGAGAAGTTGTCGCCCGATACCGTGCCCGCATTGTATGCGGCAGCGAACAGATCATCCTCGCTCTTGGGTTCGCCCGCCTGCGCGCCAACCTTCGGATCAATCGTTTCGATGATCGTCCGCAACGCCGATGACTTGCCTGAACCCGCGGGGCCGTCGAGAAGCGCGATAGGGCAGGCTTGTCCAGGGAAATACATCGCCGTGACCATCCAAGCGAGAAGGAACGGTATTTCGTCGTCGCCCACGTTCAGGAAGTCACAAAATTCCGATAGCTCGCCCTTTTGGGGGACAGGCATGGGCAGACAATCACCGCGACGGAACACCACGGGCGGATCATCGACCACGCGCCATCCCGCAGCGTCGATCTCAACGACCTGACACAGGTCATCCGCGAGGAACACGTACCGCGATGCACCTGCTTGGGCAAACCGCAGCCAAACCGCCTCTCTGTCGGTCTGTGATGCAAGTGCGTCTGCGTAGTTGACCACCGAGTTCAATGTCGTGTCGTCAGGCGTCAGCCCCTTGTCATTAAACAGACCGAGCGTGACGTGATGCTTGAACGCGGTTGAACGGATGGGCATGAAGTTGCGATCACCAATCTGCGCGTAGCCCACGCCCACGTCGTCGCGAAGGAGGCGCACATCGTCGAGGAACGATAGTGCAGTGAGCTTGCGCGATTCCGTCTTGTTGTAGGGTGTGCCGCCTGTGTAGCCGCTCTCCTTGGCATACAGCCAAAACGTGATGGGCGAAAATTGCGACGTGCCCGTGTTGAACCACTTCTGCTCGTCTCCATGCTTGTAGGCGTCGGCAGTCTTCGACCATGCTGTCCACCGTTCACGCGCCCAATCAGAGCGTGGACCGTCTTTGCGTTCGAATGCAGAGATCAGGCACAAAGCAGCTGCGCCCCATTGATCGTATGTTTCTACGTCATAGCGCGAGATGAAGGCGTCGAAGGCGGCATCGTAGTCGATGCTTGCTTCCTTCGCCTTCGGGCCTGATTTTTGCTGCCTCGCAAACTCGATCTTGAGTTCGTCGCCATCGACCAAGTGAGCGAAACCATTTTCGTCCACGCCATCGACCCGCAGTGCGCGCGACTTGCGAGAGAGCGGCAGAGCGACGTTGTAGTGGTCTTTCTGCCCCTTTGGGAAGATTTCGATCTGATGGGTGTCGCTGTCCGCAAACAAACCTTTTGTGCCGACCGTGAATATCTCGTTCGGCCAAACCGTTTGCAGGATCGTTGTCGCCGTTTCGAGAACCTTCTTTCCCGAATTGATGATCTGATCGGATGAAAATTCGCGTTCGAAGACGACCCACAGATGCACACCGCAACCACCGCCTGAGCGGACAGCGAAGAACGGAATTTTGTGCGCGCCAAGCGCGCCCGCGATTGCGCCTGACCGCGAACCGACGATTGCGGGGTCCAACTTGCCGTCGTGGTCGTCAATGTCGAAGATCAGGAAGCGGCTTTTCCGTTCTGCGCTCGCAATGTTCATGCCAAGAGGTGTGTCGCCTGACAAATGCGCGTCGATCATCTCATCCGTGATCGTGCCCTCGCGCATCGAATAACCATTCGTTCCGCGATAAAGCCAATAGTCGGGGCCACCGTAGCCAACCAACTCTTTCAATGCTGATTTGTTGTCCATGCCAATATCAGGATGGACCTGCTTCACTGGTCGCGTGCCGCTGCATCGGCGTCTATAAATCAGTTATAGCGCACAACGCTTTCCGAACCCGAAACGCGATCAGTGAGGGGCAGGCTCATACTGCCCCTCCTATTTTGTGCTCTTGCGCCCAAGCAATCACGTCGTCGCGGTCGTACCGCACAGTGCGCTCGCTCCAATAGATCGCGGGCGGCACATCGCCGTCACGTTTCCATTCGTAGAATTTCGATTCCGAAATGCCGACGAAGTCGCACACCTGCTTGGGTGTCATGAGTTTTGGGAGTTGGGTCTTCTGCTCGAGTTGTTCGATGCGCTTTTCGAGCGTGCGCAATAGGTTGGCTGAATCCATAACAACAGATCCTTTCGTCATGCCCTTAATCAGACAGACGCTCTCTGTTGCTGTGCGACGGAACGAGCTTCATAAAACCAAGCCGCATCGCGTCGCCGCGTACTTGGATATGCTGTGCACTGCCATCATGGCGCGCGCCTCACGGCGGGCATTTAGTGCAACTCCAATGTAGTGTAGGGCAAATTTTCATTCAATGTCGAAAGCAGGTTCTACCTTAATGCGTTCGAAGAATACCGTTTCAATCATGTCGGGCGCGCTCTTGCCGACGCGGGTTGTGTACTTCGAGAGCATTTTTCCATCGCCCGAAGATGACTTGTCTCCGCGCAGGTAGTGCATGATGTGATCACCCAACAGAGCCTCGTTGCACGCCTCTTGGAAAAACTTCCGCGTGTCTTTCGCCCGAATGACGGGGACGCGTTTTTCGCCGATCTTGGCTTTGAGGGTATCAAGGCCATGCCCGCCCCCAACGTATCCTGTTGCGGATGAAGCGGGGAAGACCCAATCACTGTCCGTCAGGCGTATTGCCTGCAACGCTTCGGCCACGCTTGCCCCAATAGGAATGACGTGATTGCGGATGCCTGACTTTAGTTTGGGAAACACAAGCTCACGGCGTTGCAGGTCAACGAAGCCGTGTCTGCCGTCGCGTTCCCAACGAAGCGAGCAGACGTTTTCGGAGCGGATGCCCGTGAAGAACATGACCACCCATGCCGTTCCCATAATCACATTCTGCTGCCGTTTCTCCCATATCGCGCCCCAAACGGTCGAAAGGTCTTCTCGTTCGAGATCGCGGTTGTCGTCGCATAGGTCATACCAAATCGGTGGCTGTTCATTTGCGTCGGGGACAGTCACGTTCTCAACCGGGTTCTTGCCGGGTAGGCGTTTGAATGCTGACGACAACGCCACCCGAACATGGCGCTTGGTAGCAGCAGAATTGTCCCCACGCCCCGTGTCGATGGCGTTCACCGCGCTTTGGATCATGATCGTTGAAACGTCCGTTGGTGATGCGTCCATGATCTCGGGCACCCATCGGTCGAGCTTCGTCGTCATGTCATTTCTGTGCCTGTCCGACATTTTGCCTTCCGACTGTCGCGTTGTGCAGTGATGCTCCCAAGCGTCCCGCACCGTGCGGATGTCTGAGGATGCGACGCCTGTGTGATACTCAGTCAGAGCTGCAATCTTCTCGAAGGCCTGCGCGGCAGTCGTTTCGGGGAAGGTCGCCTTGAGCGCCTTTTGCTGTGATCGCCCGTTTAAACGTCCTTTGAAATACCACGATGCTGCGCGCTTGCCGACGCCGAGGTAGAGGCACGGGTATTTGTCGCCGTCATGCGAGTACCAAATCGTGCCTTTGTCTGGTTTGTTCTTCGCGGCGTTGCGAACCTTGGGCACACTGTCGAGGTTGATGGCGGTCGTCATGGGCAATCTCCGTCTCTTTTTCAAACGCATTTTCAAACGCTACGCAACACTTAGACGGATCAACATGGACAATCAACCAACTGATTATCGTCTGAAAAATGTGGTAAAGTATTGTTTTTGCAATTTAATCGCACCAAGCTGGACTTGTTGAATAAATCTTGGTGTCTGATTTGTAATCAGTAGGTCCGCGGTTCGAGTCCGTGTGGGGGCACCATTTTCACCACAGTTTGCATTTCTGACGCGGCCTGTTTGCTGGCTGCGCTGTCCGATTGCGGGTCCCCTTGGTGGCATTCAATGAACGCCTCTTGGTTTTGGAGAAGAGGCTATGGATTTGGTCTTTGCTGACCTGTCCTGACGTGGCATGGCCGCGCTGGGGTGTTTTCATTTTTTCCTCTTTACCAACGGCTAAGTGGGCAAAACTGCGGGTTGAGTCGTGAAGGGCATCTTCTGCGACGCGGGCCGGCATATTTGTGGGCTGTCGGTTCTGAACTCAATCTTGTCCAAAAGCGCAAAAGTGCCTGTGGTGAAAATCGCTGTTTATGGGGGGGGAAAGAACAGGAGCCCCCATGCGTTATTCCGCCCTGAGATTGATCAAGGAAAGCCTGACCGGGCACAAAGGCTGGCGCCCGCACTGGCGCGATCCCGAACCGCAGGACGCGTATGATTATGTGATCATCGGCGGCGGCGGGCACGGGCTTGCGACGGCCTATTACCTTGCCAAAGAGTTTGGCGGTGCGCGGATTGCAGTTCTGGAAAAGGGCTGGATTGGGGGCGGCAATGTGGGGCGCAACACCACCATTATCCGCTCGAATTATCTGCTCGACGGGAATGAACCGTTTTACGAATTTTCGCTGAAGCTGTGGGAAAACCTGGAACAGGATCTGAATTATAACGCGATGGTCAGCCAGCGTGGAATCTTGAACCTTGTGCACACGGATGCGCAACGCGATGCGGCGCGCAGGCGTGGAAATGCGATGATCCTGAACGGGTCAGATGCGGAACTCTTGGACGTGGACGGGGTGCGCGCCATGTACCCGTTCCTGAACTTTGACGACGCCCGTTTCCCGATCAAGGGTGGCCTTCTGCATCGGCGCGGCGGCACCGTGCGCCATGACGCGGTGGCCTGGGGCTATGCGCGCGGTGCGGATCGCCGCGGTGTGGATATCATTCAGAACTGCGAGGTCACTGGCTTTCGCATTGAAAACGGTATCTGCCTTGGTGTGGAAACCTCGCGCGGGTTCATCGGTGCCAAAAAGGTCGGCGTGTCGGTGGCGGGCAATTCCAGCCGGGTGATGGCGATGGCGGGGATGCGTCTGCCCATCGAAAGCCACGTGTTGCAGGCTTTTGTGTCCGAGGGGCTGAAACCCTTTATTCCCGGCGTGATCACCTATGGCGCGGGGCATTTTTATTGCAGCCAATCGGACAAGGGTGGGTTGGTGTTTGGCGGCGACATCGACATGTATAACTCCTATGCCCAGCGGGGGAACCTGCCGGTGGTTGAAGATGTGATTGAGAGCGGCATGTCGCTCATTCCCGCGCTTGGGCGCGCGCGTCTTTTGCGCAGCTGGGGCGGGATCATGGATATGTCGATGGACGGCTCCCCTTACATTGATAAGACCCATATCGACGGGCTCTATTTCAATGGCGGCTGGTGTTATGGCGGCTTCAAAGCAACGCCTGCGGCGGGATACTGCTTTGCCCATCTTCTGAAAACCGACCGCCCGCATGACACCGCCAAAGCCTATCGGCTGGATCGGTTTATGACGGGCCACATGATCGACGAAAAAGGGCAGGGTGCCCAACCTAACCTGCACTGACCCCCTGCGACTGAAGGAACTGAAAAGATGATCATCAACCATCCGCTTCTTGGGCCGCGCGACGCGCAGGAGTTCACCTATCTGGGCGACGCCAGCCTGATCAACCGGCCCTATTGGCTGTCGGAAAACGCCCTTCGCGAATTTCACGACTATCTTTACCTGCGCGACAACCCGGCGGGTGAACATCGCGAGCTATGGTTCCACGAGCAGGGCGACCGGTCCTGGCTGGTGGTCACCCGCAACACAGTGACCCATGAGATCCTGAATGTGGAACTGGCGCGTGAGGTCGCCCGAAAACATGCCATGACCCGTCCGCAGCCGGAGCCCGCATAATGTCCCAAATAAACCGTCTTACCGGAGGTCTGATCAGTCGCGCGGCCCCTTTGAACTTCACCTTTGATGGCAAAAGCTATCAGGGGTTTGAGGGCGACACGCTTGCCTCGGCGCTGCTGGCCAATGGCGTGCGCCTGATGGGGCGTTCGTTCAAATATCACCGCCCGCGTGGGCCGCTGACCGCCGGATCAGAGGAACCCAATGCGCTGGTTGAACTGCGCTCTGGCGGGCGGCAAGAACCCAACACCCGCGCCACTGTGGCCGAGATTTATGACGGGTTTGAAGCCAATTCGCAAAACCGCTGGCCGTCACTGGAACGGGATGTCATGGCGATCAATGATCGCTTCTCAACCTTCCTGAGCGCCGGTTTCTACTACAAAACTTTCATGTGGCCCAAGGCCTTTTGGGAAAAGCTGTATGAACCGATCATCCGCAAAGCTGCGGGCCTTGGCAGCCTGACGGGCGACGCGGATCCCGATGCTTATGACAAGGGGTTCCTGCATTGCGACCTGCTGGTCATCGGTGCGGGACCGACAGGTCTGGCCGCCGCCCTGACCGCGGGACGCGCGGGGGCACAGGTCATTTTGGCAGATGAAGATTTCCAACTGGGGGGTAGGTTAACGTCGGAAACGACCCCGCTTGCTGACATCTCCGGCACGGATTGGGTGGCGCAGAACCAGGCCGAACTGGCCAGCCTGCCGAATGTCCGTGTGATGCCGCGCACCACCATCTTTGGCGCCTACGATCACGGCGTTTACGGCGCGGTGGAACGCAATGCCGACCATATGATCGCGCCCGCAGCGGGCAAACCGCGCCAGACCCTGTGGCGGATTTATTCAAAACGGGCGCTGATCGCGACCGGCGCGATTGAACGCCCGATTGCCTTTGAAAACAATGACCGCCCCGGCGTGATGCTGGCGGGGGCGACCCGCGCCTATGTGAACCGTTGGGCCTGTACCCCCGCGCAATCGGTTGTGGTTTTCGCCAACAACGACAACGCCCATCAGACCGCCCGCGACCTGATCGCCAAAGGGGTCGCGGTGCCCGCCGTGGTGGATATTCGCCCGGAGGCCCCAGCCATTGACGGCACAGAGGTGCTGGCTGGTGCGCAGATTGTGGACACCAAGGGTCGTTTGGGGCTGACTTCGGTTACGATACGCCTGTCAAGCGGCCAGACCCGCGAGATCCCCTGCGGCGCGCTCGCCATGTCGGGTGGCTGGAACCCAAACCTCGGCCTGACCTGTCATCAACGCGGTCGCCCGGTGTGGAATGACGCCATTCATGCCTTCATACCGGGGCAGGGGTTGCCGGTCGGGCAGATCGTGGCGGGGGCAGCGATGGGGGATATGTCGACCCATGCGGCCCTGACCGGCGGGACGGAAAAAGCCATCGAAGCGCTGGCGGATCTGGGGATCACGGCCAAGGCACCTGACCTGCCCAAGGCCGAGGACGCGCCTGTCGTACTTACCCCGTTCTGGCACGTTCAAGGTGCCAAACGCGCCTGGCTCGACTTCCAGAACGATGTGACCGTGAAAGATGTGAAACTGGCGCATCAGGAAAACTTCACATCCGTTGAGCATCTGAAGCGCTACACCACGCTGGGCATGGCGACCGATCAGGGCAAGACCTCGAATATGGGGGCGCTGGCGGTGATGGCGGAACTGACCGGGAAATCAATTCCGGAAACTGGCACCACCATCTTCCGCCCGCCCTACACGCCGGTCGCCATGGGCGCACTGGCGGGTCGCGCTGTGGGCAAGGAATTCCACCCGACCCGCCTCACCCCCAGCCATAAATGGGCTGAAGAACAAGGTGCGGCGTTTGTCGAGGTGGGCAATTGGCTGCGCGCGCAATGGTTCCCGCAGGAAGGCGAAACGCATTGGCGGCAATCGGTGGACCGGGAAGTGCTGCAAACCCGCAAATCGGTGGGCATCTGCGACGTGACCACGCTGGGCAAAATTGACGTGCAAGGGGCGGATGCGGCGGCGTTTCTGAACAAGATCTACGCCAACGGTTTTGCCAAACTGCCGGTTGGCAAGGTGCGCTATGGGTTGATGTTGCGCGAAGATGGGGTGGCCTATGATGACGGCACGGCCGCGCGTCTGCGGGACGATCATTTTGTTGTCACCACCACCACCGCCAACGCAGTTCTGGTCTATCGCAACATGGAGTTTGCCCGCCAATGCCTGTGGCCCGATCTTGACGTGCAGTTGATTTCGACCACCGAAGCCTGGGCGCAATATGCCGTTGCCGGCCCCAATGCGCGCAAGCTTTTGCAAAAGATCGTCGACCCGGAGTTTGACATTTCAAACGAGGTCTTCCCCTTTATGGGCTGCGGTGAAATCACAGTCTGCGGCGGCTGTCGCGCGCGTCTGTTCCGCATCTCGTTCTCGGGCGAGCTGGCCTATGAAATTGCCGTGCCGACCCGCTATGGCGACGCCTTGATGCGCGTGTTGATGGCGGCGGGGGAAGAGTTTGACGTGGTGCCTTATGGCACCGAGGCGCTGGGCGTGATGCGGATCGAAAAGGGCCATGCGGCGGGCAATGAACTGAATGGCACCACAACCGCGCTGAACCTTGGGCTGGGGCGCATGGTATCCTCCAAGAAAGACTGCATCGGCAATGTGCTGTCGCGTCGCGACGGGATGAACACAGAAGACGCGCTGAACCTTGTGGGGCTGCGTCCGGTGGATGCATCAAAACCCGTGCCAGCTGGGGGGCATCTGATGAACGCCTTTGGCCCCGTCGATGCCGCTCATGATCAGGGCTATGTGACCTCTTCCGCTTACTCGCCCATTCTTGAAAGCTCGATTGGACTTGGGTTCGTGAAATCCGGGTTTGACCGGATGGGCGAACAACTCCGGCTGGTCAACCCCTTGGAAGAGCAAGAGATTTTGGTCGAAATCGTCAGCCCGCATTTTGTGGATCCGGAAGGGGAGAAGCTCCGTGCATAAGTTGAAACCGATCACGCCCCTGGGCGCGAACAGCCCGCGCGTGGATCAGATTGGCACCATCACCTTCACCGAAGTGGTGGATCAGGCGCTGGCATCCGTGGCTGCACGCGAAGGCCAGTTGGATGCGCTTAGAAAAGTGTTTCCATTGACCTTGCCGGACGTGGGGACGTCTGTAACGCAAGGCGATTTTGCCGCGTTCTGGACCGGTCCTGATCAGTGGATGATTGCTGCTGATCACGACCAGCACGAGTTGCTGGCGGGCGAGCTGAAACATATGGTCGGTAACACGGCATCGGTTGTGGAACAGACCGATGGCTGGTGCCGGTTTGATGTGTCCGGGGCCGCGCTCTGCGACCTCTTTGAACGGCTGTCCAATGCGCCGGTGCGGATGATGCAGCCGGGCGATGTGATCCGGGGCACGGTTGAGCATTTGGGTGCGTTTTTGTGGCGGTTGGACGATACCCGCATGGCCGTGATGGGGCCGCGATCTTCGGCGGCGTCCCTGCATCACGCTTTGGTCACTGCGGCCCGATCCATCGCTTGAATGCAAGTATCATGAGGGCAGCGCGTCGCTGCCCTTGACCCGCATCGAATTCTTGGCCCGCCGGTCGCTGATCGGCGTCACGCCAAAGCTTTCGCGGTAATGACGCAGGAAGGCGCCGGGGGTGGCGTAGCCCACCATGAAGGCCACTTCGGTCACCGGCGTGTTGGAGTAAAGCACCAATTGGCGTGCCTGTTTCATCCGCATTTTTCTGTAGTATTTCAAAGGGCTCTGCCCCGTGGCGTCTTTGAAGCTGCGTTCCAGTGACCGGGTCGAGACCCCCACCGCATGCGCCACATCGCTGATCTGGATCGGGCTTTCGATATGTTCGGCAAAATGCTCGATTGCCTTGGCCACCTGCTTTGGCAAAAGATCCTGGCTTTTCGCCGTGTCATGGGCAGGCGTCTTTTGCGACGCCGCCGCGCTGCGAATATAGGGGTGCTGAAACCAACAGGCCACCTCGGCCATGATGTCGCCCCCCAGGCGCGTCTCGATCAGGCTCAGCATATGGTCGAACCCGGCAGACGCGCCAGAGATGGTGGTGAAATTGCCCTCGTCGCAGATCACCGTGCTTAGCGCTGGAATATCAGGGAATTCGCTTTGAAACGCGGCCTCGTAACACCAATGCACCGACAGCGGATCTGACCCGGTCAGCCCGGTTTCGGCCAGGGCAAACACCCCACCGCTGATGGCCCCCAAACGTGTGCCGGTGCGGCGGATCCTTTGCAGGGCGGCATTGGCGCGGGGGGGCGCGGCAAAGCGCGCGTTGGGGCCGGCTGCGAACAGAAGAAGATCCAGCTGACCCGCGTCGGACAGGATGCAGTCCGGTGCAAAACTCACCCCGGCCGAGGACAGGACCGGGGCAGTGTCTTCGGCAATCACCTTCCAGTGAAATGCCTCTTGCCCAGAAATCTCATTTGCGGCGCGCAAGGGTTCGACGCAAGAGGTCAGGCAGGCCATGGGGAAGCCGGGAAAGATCAGGATACCCAGGGTGAAGGGCACCGCAGGTGAGGCGCTGTTGCCAGTCATGTGGGGGCCCCCACCAAACGCTTTTGTGAAAATTCTGCTGCGCATTCCAGGATGTGGCTTTCGAGCAGGCGGGCGGCGGGCGACAGGGCAGAATCAGCGCGCCGCAGCAAGTGAATGTCACGTGTTGCCTGTGGGTTTGCGAGGGGGCGAAAGACCAAGCCGGCGGAATTGGAGGTTCTGACGGCCATTTCCGGCAAGATTGTGATGCCAATACCGGCATGCACCATGCCGATGATCGAGGTCAGGTTGTGGGCAGACAACAACGCTTTTTCATGCAGGGATTTGGAGGCCTCGGCGCCGATCCCGGCGGACAGGCTGTTGGCGATCAGCCGCGCGCCCGCAAGGGCGTCCCACCCCACCGGACCCGTGTCCCGCGCAAGCGGATGGGTGGGGGCACAGATGACGCCAAACCGGTCGGACATAAGATGCTGGCTGAGCAGACCCACGCTGTTTTCCCCCAGGGTGGCGACGCCGATATCGATCCTGTTGCGCGACAATTCGTGCAGGATCGAGCTGGAATCCATATCCCGCAATTCGATATCCACATTGCCGTAGTCCTTGATATGGCGGGAAAAAACCTGCGGGATGATGGTGCCCGCAACCGAGGGCACGGTGGCGATGCGCACATGCCCATGGGTGGCGCGGGCGAACCCTTCGATGGCTTTGACCGTCTTGTCGAACTGCTGCAATTCCCGTTCAGCCTGTTCCAGAACATAGCTTCCGAGCGCGGTGAGTTTGCTTTTTCGATCCGTCTCAAACAAGGGTTCCCCAAGATGGGTTTCCAATTGCTTGAGCATCATCGACACAGCCGACGGCGTGCGCCCGAGCACATCTGCAGCGTCGCTAAGATTGCCGCTGCGGGCCACCGCCGCGAAGCCGCGAAGCAGTTCGATTTTCAACGCCATTTGCAGCTCCTTTCGCGATAACTTCAAAAAATCTGAAATTACCTTCAAGAATTTGAGTTTGATTGAAGTCACAAAGAAAGTCCATACCTGTGCCAACTGAAATTTTGTGTGAGGCGACACATCATGACCGATATTCAAAAAAACCTGATTGCTGGCGAATGGCTGGCGGGCGAAGGCGAAATTGAAAACCGCAACCCGTCGGATCTGTCCGATCTGGTGGGCATCTTTGCCCAGGCCAGCAGTGACCAGCTGGAAGCGACCCTTGATCAGGCCAAAGTGGCGCAGCGCGAATGGGCGGCCTATGGCATGGAACGCAAACAGGCGGTTCTGAACGCGATCGGTAACGAGCTGATCGCGCGCTGCGAAGAGCTGGGCACGCTGTTGGCCCGCGAAGAAGGCAAGCCGTTTGCGGAAGGCAAAGGCGAGGTATACCGCGCCGGTCAGTTCTTCACCTATTATGCCGCAGAATGCCTGCGTCAGATCGGTGAAAACGCGGATTCGGTCCGCCCGGACATCGAGATCGACGTGCGCCGCGAGGCCGTGGGCACCGTCGCCATCATCTCTCCCTGGAACTTCCCGACCGCCACCGCGTCTTGGAAAATTGCACCGGCGCTGTGCTACGGCAATGCCGTGGTATGGAAGCCAGCCAATGTGACGCCCGCCTCGGCTGTTGCATTGGCCGAAATTATCAACCGTCAGGACATTCCGAAGGGTCTGTTTTCGCTGGTGATGGGCGCGGGCCGCGCGGTTGGTCAGCGTCTGGTGGAAAGCCCGAAAGTGAACGCAATTTCCTTCACCGGGTCCGTGCCGGTGGGCAAGGGCATTGCGTCTGCCGCGATCCAGAACCTGACCAAAGTTCAGATGGAAATGGGGTCGAAAAACGCCTTGGCCGTGATGGATGACGCTGATCTGGATCTGGCCGTCACGCTGGCGCTGGGGGGTGCTTTTGGCGGCACCGGGCAGAAATGCACCGCGTCCTCGCGCCTGGTGGTGCATGAAGCGATCCACGACGCTTTTGTTGAAAAACTGGTGGCCGGTACGCAAGCGATGAAGGTGGGTCATGCGCTGCACGAGGGCACCCAGATGGGGCCGGTTGTGAGCGAACAACAGCTTTCGGAAAACCTCGCTTATGTCGATCTGGGCAAGTCGGAAGGCGCTGAACTGGCCTGTGGTGGGGCACGTCTTGAGATGCCGCATGATGGGTTTTACATGTCGCCGGGCGTGTTCCTAAACACCACCAACGACATGCGCATCAACCGCGAGGAAATGTTCGCGCCGCTGACCGCCGTGATCAAAGTGGGCAGCTATGACGAGGCACTGGCCACGGTGAATGACACCAACTTTGGCCTGACCTCGGGCATTGTGACCAAATCGCTGGCCCGCGCCACGCATTTCCGTCGCAACGCTCAAACTGGTGTTGTCACCATCAACCTGCCGACGGCGGGCACCGATTATCACGTGCCGTTTGGCGGCCGGGGCGACAGCTCTTACGGGCCGCGCGAGCAGGGCAAGGCAGCGGCTGAATTCTACACCACCGTCAAGACCGCCTATATCAGCGCAGGCCCGGTCTGATGCGTTCCGGATACCTCATTGACGGTCTTCAATACGCCAACTGGTCCGAGAAGATCTTCCGCCAGCTTCGTGAAGGGGGCGTGGATGCGATCCACGTCACCATCTCGTATCACGAGAACTTCCGCGAAACGGTTCTGAACTTCGAGCGCTGGAACCGCTGGTTTGAGCAGTATCCGGATCTGATCATGAAGGGACAGTGGGCCAGCGACATTGACGTGGCCCGCGAAACCGGGCGCACCGCCGTATTCTTCGGCTTCCAGAACCCGTCGCCCATCGAAGATGACATCGGTCTGGTCGAGATTGTGCACACCCTTGGCGCACGCTTCATGCAGTTGACCTATAACAACCAGTCACTGCTGGCGACCGGCTGTTACGAGGCCGAAGATGCGGGCATCACCCGCATGGGCAAACAGGTCATCCGCGAGATGAACCGCGTGGGCCTTGTGGTGGATATGAGCCATTCGGCGGACCGCTCGACCATCGAGGCGGCAGAGCTGTCCGAGCGCCCAATTGCGATCACCCATGCCAACCCGCATGACTGGCAACCCGCGCTGCGCAACAAGAAAGATGCCGTCATTCGTGCGGTCACGGAAAACGGCGGCATGTTCGGCTTTTCGGTTTATCCGCACCACCTGAAAGACAAGGGCGACTGCACGCTGACAAGCTTTTGCGAGATGATTGCGCGCACCGCAGACACCTACGGCGTGGAGCATCTGGGGATCGGCACCGACCTGTGCCAGGACCAGCCCGACAGCATCGTGGAATGGATGCGCGTGGGTCGCTGGACCAAGGACATCGACTATGGCGAAGGGTCTGCGTCAAACGCTGGCTTCCCGCCGATGCCCAGCTGGTTCGAAGACAACCGCCATTTTGGCAACATCGACATGGGTCTGCGCGACGTGGGCATGAGTGCCGACGAGGTCGCAATGATAATGGGCGGCAACTGGTACCGCTTTTTTGCAGAGAACTTTGGTCCGCAAGCAGGACGCTGACGGATCCGGGGAGAGTGAAACCTTTGGCTTGGAGCGAACAGGACAGGCCAAATTCTGGGAGGGATAGATGTCGGAAGCATCTATGGAAACAAACGTGACGGAAAGCCGGATCAACAAACCGCTTTTCCTGATCTCGGGGGGCTTTATCGCGGCCTTCTGTATCGCCGCATTGGTCAATCTTGACGCGCTGTCGGCGGCGGTGGACTGGGGCTTTACCGTCTCGGCCACCTATTTCGGGCTTTATTGGCAGGTGCTGCTTCTGGCGACCTTCCTGATCGGTCTTCTGCTTTGCGTTCTGCCGGGCGGCAAGGCAATCATGGGCAATCTGGCGGCACCCGAGTTCACCATGTTCCAATGGGGCTCGATGATCATGTGTACGCTCCTGGCGGGCGGCGGTGTGTTCTGGGCGGCTGGCGAGCCGATTGCCCATTTCCTCTCTTCGCCGCCGCTTTACGGCGCAGAAGGGGGCACTGCGGCGGCTGTGAACCCGGCGATTGCGCAAAGCTTCATGCATTGGGGGTTTCTGGCCTGGGCCATCCTTGGCTCGCTGACCACGGTGATGCTGATGCATTACCACTATGAAAAAGGTCTGCCGCTGGCGCCGCGTACGCTGCTTTATCCGGTGTTTGGTGACAAGGCCATCAACGGACCGATTGGCCTGATTGCAGATGCCTCTTCGATCATTGCCGTTGTGGCGGGCACCGTGGGGCCGATTGGGTTCCTCGGTCTGCAAGTGAGCTATGGCCTGTCCGATCTTTTCGGCATTCCCGACGTCTTCGCCACGCAGTTTGTGGTGATCGGGGGCCTTGTGGCGATCTACACCATCTCGGCCATGACCGGCCTGTCGCGCGGCATTCAGCTTTTGTCTAAAGTGAACGTGATCCTGGCCGCCGCCCTTTTGGTGTTTGTGCTGCTGGCCGGCCCCACTGGGTTCATCTTCGGCTCGTTCTTCTCGGGCTTTGGCACTTACGTGGGCAACTTCTTTCAGATGGCGCTTTATCGCGGTGATGCTGGTATCTTTGGCGCACCCGGCTGGCTGGGGTGGTGGACCGTGTTCTTCTGGGGCTGGTTCATGGGCTACGGCCCGCTGATGGCGATGTTCATCGCGCGTGTGTCGCGGGGCCGGTCGATCCGCTCGATCATCATCATGTTGTCGATTGTCGCACCGATTGTAACCAACTTCTGGTTCACCATCATCGGCGGCACCGGCATCGCGATGGAACTGGCCGAACAAGGCGCGATCTCAACCGCGTTTGAGGGGTTCAACCTGCCCGCCGCCCTGCTGGCGATCACCAACAACCTGCCGATGGGCTTTCTCGTGTCACTCTTGTTCCTGATCCTGACCACGATCTTCGTGGCCACGACGGGCGACAGCATGAGCTACGTGATCTCGGCCACGATGAGCGAAGGGGACAACCCGCCCGCCATGGTGCGCGTCTTCTGGGGCGTGGCGATGGGGATCATGGCGGTGATCCTGATTTCGGTCGGCTCTGGCGGTGTCTCGAAACTGCAAAGCTTCATCGTGGTGACCGCGGTCCCCGTGTCGCTGATCTTGCTGCCCTCGCTGTGGGATGCCCTGCGCATCACGCTGGCCAAAGGCCGCGAAAGCTAACTGCTGTTGGGCGCCCCGTGGCGCCCAACCATCCCCTCGCATTTTGCGGCCCTGTTCGCACCCAGCCCAAAATGCGCTATCGTCCTGACTGCAAAGGCCAAGAGTATGACTGATATTCCACGCCGTGACCCAAATACCGTGATGCGGCTTGCGCGTCTGGGGTCCATCCATCAATCGCGCCTGTCTTTCATGCGCATCCTGACCCGCCGTCTGGCCCGCGAAGGCTGGCGGTTTGAACAAACCGCGTTTGAGATCAGTGACGCGGGCGAAGGTCATGCGGTCTATACCGCTTATGGTCCGGACCGCGCCTATTCGCTGATCGCCTTCGCCCATGACCTGCCGCCCGAGAAACGCTCGGACCGGGTGATTGCGGATGCGTGGGATGCGACTTTCACACTCTTTGATGGCGTGCCAACGGCGGCTGACATAGACCGCCTGTCGCATAATATCCCGGTGCAGGAAGCGGGCCGGGTGAGCGGATCGGAGCTTTCCGTCTCCCGCGCCAACCGCTCGGTGCGCCTGTGGGAACATGTGGTGTCATCACTTGCCGAAGGGCGTCAGCCCGACGCCACGCAGATCGATGCCGTGGGCTATCTGATGCGCACCACCGCTGTTTATGGCTCCGGCAAGCTGGGCGCTGCGGATCGCGAGATGATCGCCGATCGCCCCGAGTTTCGCGTGCCCTTTCAGGTCGAGATGCTTTCGGTCTACCTGACCCGCTGGTTTGTGCTGGATCTGGTGCAACATATGGCGGACCGTCGGGCCGCCGCATCCGGGGCGAGCGCATCGCAACTGGACCCTTCCATCGCCCGATCCATGGGGATTGGCAATTCCACCGGACTGGGCATGGCGCCGTTCCTTTTGAACCACCCGGTGCTTTTCAACAACTGGGTCGCCGCGCGTGAAAATGCCATTCAGACGGTGCGCAGCCTGGCTGCCGCCAGTGCCGAGGACATCACCCTGTTTCGCGCGCTGGTCGAACGCAGCAAACTGTCGATTGCCCGGTGGCGATCAGAACACCCTATTCAGATTAAGAAACTGGCCGATCTGCGCGCGGATGTGGCCAAGCTGGACGGTTATCTGGCGCAAAACGGCCTGATCGGACCCGCCCCCTGGGATGCGCTTTATTGTTGGGCCGAAGGGGCGTTGTCGCTGGAAGGGCAGGAATGGGTGGCGTCGCTGATGCTGGAACCTTACGGCGCGCTGGTGGATCAGTTCGCCGAAGAAATGGCCGCGGACAACACCGCCACCTTCCGCATTGCAGGCGCCATGAGCATTGGCGACCTGCGTGCGTTGCTCAGGGATGTCTATGCCTGGGCGCTCGACACCAACTGGCAGGCCCCGGAAAACCGGGCGCGGGCCTGGTACGTATCGGAAGAAAAGCTGGAACCCCGGTTGGGGGAACGGTTTGAAGAGCCGATTGAAGAATATGAACAGCCGCTGGCCCCGGGGCGCGATGCGGCCCAGCTTTACAAGGCGCTTTCCCATTGGCCGGATGCGGCGCAGGTGGCGGATTTCCTGCTGCGCCATCCTGAACATCGCCACGTGCTGCGCCGCGCGCAGATCGTGGGCCGTGCGCCTTATGCCGAGATCCGCGACAACACGATCTCGGATCAGGTGCTGCCCATTGATATGCTGCGCTGCAAGCTGGCCTTCTTTGGGGCCACGCAGTTTGACCCGCGATCGGATCGCTGGGTGCGGATCTGCATGTATGGCAATGCGCCGCTGCCCACCGAGCTGACACCAGACAATGCTGATTTCTGGGTGTTCCCGGACGCCCATCCCGCGCATGAGGAGGGCATCGCATGAGCCATTCACTGAATGAAATCGAAGCCATGGGCAAACGCGCGGGTCGCGGGGCGGGCCTGTCCTGGGGATTGGCCGAAGAGGCCGCGAAAGGCACGCGCTGGCTGTCATCCTTTGGCTTTCCGGGCACTGAAATGCTTGCCGAACTTCTGGTGTTGAATGACAGGATCCCGCCAATTGATGTCTCGCCCGTGTCGCTCAGCGCTGATGTCTGGCATGCGCCCGCGCGCCGGATGAGCCCGCTGATTGCCGGGGCCGCCCTGTCCGATTGCGCGGTGCGCCTGTTGGAGCGTGGATCGATCACTATGCAGGCGGTGAGCCTGCCTTTGTTGGCCGTGCCCTTCATGGGCGGTGCCGCCCTGCGCCTCGGCGTGCCTGTCGCGGCGGAATGGGACGGGGCGCGGGTTGCGACGGATGGCAAACAGCTTTGCGTGCAGGGGGAGGCCAGTGCGTTGCAGGCGAAACACGCGGATCACCTGGTGTTCTCGGCCCCTGCCGAAATGACCGGCAAACGTGAACCGGTGATGCGCGCCGAGGTCAGCGAAGACAGCTGGAATGTGCTGGGCGGCTTTGCCCATCGCACCTTTGCCCCCGCCACGGAAGAAAGCCGGTTGCGCGGGGCCGGGGCTGGCCTCAGCGACAATGACTGACAATGACTGATAACGACTGACATTGCGGATGACGCGGGGCAGGGAACTGCCCCGCGCACGCACAAATCACGGAATGAAAAGAAAGACTGACATGACCGCCACCCAAACCCTGTCCCTTGCTGAAATTGAAACCCTGGCCTTTGACGCGCTGGTCAAAGCGGGCACCTCGGAAGACAACGCCCGCCCGCTGGCTGTCGCGACCGCGATGACCGAAGCCGATGGCGTGGCCTCACACGGGCTGGCTTATATCCCGATCTATTGCCAGCATGTGGAGTGCGGCAAGGTGGATGGGCAGGCGAAACCATTGGTGGCACAGCCGCGCCCGGCGGTGGTGACGGTGGATGCGGCCACCGGCTTTGCGCACAGTGCCATTGATCTGGGGTTTGAAAAGCTGATCCCGCTGGCGCGTGAAATGGGTGTGGCAGTTCTGGCCGTGAACAACTCGTATAATTGCGGCGTGCTGGGGGTGCATACGCAGCGTCTGGCGCAAGCCGGGTTGATGGGCATCGGGTTCACCAACGCGCCTGCCTCGATTGCGCCCTCGGGTGGCGCCAAGCCTGTGGTCGGCACCAACCCGTTCTCGATCTCGGCCCCGGATGCGGATGGCAATGCAGCGCTTTTGATCGACCAATCGGCCAGCACCATTGCGAAAAGCGAAGTGATGAAACACGCCCGCGAAGGCAAGCCGGTGCCGGAAGGTTGGGTGCTCGATGCCGACGGTCAGCCAACCACCGATCCGGACGCAGGACTGAAGGGGTCCATGGTGCCGTCGGGCGGTTATAAGGGGGTGGGCATTGCGTTGACGGTCGAGCTGATGGCCGCCGCCATGGCCGGGGCCACCCTTGGGTCGGTCGCAAGCCCGTTTTCCGGCACCGCAGGTGGGCCGCCGAAAACCGGTCAGTTCTTCATTGCAATTGACCCCGAGGCCACGTCCGGTGGGCTGTTCCAGAAAAAACTGGCCGCGCTGATTGCGTCTTTCCGCGACCAGGACGGCGCGCGCCTGCCGGGGGATGGTCGTCGGGCCGCGCGGCTTCGTGCGGTGAAAGAGGGTGTTGCGGTCAATGCCGCGCTTCTGGAAAAAGTGCGGGCCCTCGTCTGAATGGCAGAGGGAGGCCCTTCTGTGACGGCTGGACTGCGCGGAAAGCAGATCTGTTCGGGGCCGGCAACGGACCCGGGAACGTGTCGAGACAGGTTTGGGCCTGACAGGTTTGGGTCTGACGGTCAAAGATATTGATCGAGTTCAGGCTGTCTGATTGTCCTAAAGCGTTTCGGGATACACATGAGACACATGTTTATGTCGAAACGCCCACGACATTGAAATTTCTTGCTGGGTCTCGGATGTCCCCTGTATCAGGTTGAAATGTGTCAGGTTGACTTGTGTCAGGTTGAAACCGGGATGCTTTATTGGGGACAGACAGCACGGAAATCAGCAGCACGTGGGCATGGAATACGATTTTATCATTATCGGGGCCGGGTCCGCCGGTTGCGTTCTGGCGGACCGGCTTAGCGAATGTGGGCGCCACACGGTGTTGGTGCTTGAGGCCGGTGGGACCGATGCGCGGTTTTGGATCAAAGTGCCGGTGGGATATGGGTTCACCTACGCCGATCCGCGTGTGAATTGGGGATATCATGCCGAGGCTGACCCCGGTCTGAACAATCGGGTGGCCTATTGGCCCAGGGGGCGGGTGATCGGCGGCTCCAGCTCGATCAACGCAATGGCGTATATGCGCGGATTGCCGGTGGATTTCGAGGATTGGGACCGGGCCGGGGCCGTCGGTTGGGGATGGGAGAATGTCCGTCGCGCGTATGAACGGCTGGAATGTCATTGGGACAGAGGCGCTGATGGGACATTGCGGATGCGTGGCGCGGGCAAGCTGCATGTCTCCGACCTTCGTGACCAGATGCATCCGTTTTCCAAGCGATTTCTGGAGGCGGCCTCTGATCTTGGTTGGCCCTGTCTGCAGGATCTCAATGATTGCGCCTCCGAAGGATTGTCTTACTACCGCAGCACGGTGCGCAACGGGCTGCGCTGGTCGTCGGTGGATGCGTTTTTGCGACCGGCCCGGACCCGACCGAATGTTAAGCTCATCAGCAAGGCCCTGGTTGAACGGATCGAGATCGAGGAGGGGCGTGCCACCGGGGTGCGCTACAGCGTGAACGGGCAATCTGTTGTGGCCCGCGCGGCGGGCGAGGTTCTGCTTTCGGCCGGTGCCATCAACTCGCCTCAGATCCTGCAGCTTTCGGGGATCGGGCCAGGGAAGCTGTTGCAATCCCACGGGATCAGGCTGTGCCAGCCGCTGGAACAGGTTGGCGAGGGGTTGCAGGATCATCTGGCGATCACCCACCATTTTGCAGCCAAGGAACACACGTTGAACGCAAGCCTCGGCCATTGGCGCGGGCGGCTTTCGGCGGGGGTGAAATATCTGCTGGCTCGGAAAGGTCCGCTGAGTGTACCGGTCAATCAGGTGGGAGGCTTCATGCGTTCGGACCCAGATCTTGATGGCCCGGACATGCAGGTTTATTGCAACCCCGCGTCCTACAGGACCGGGGAGGATGGCAAACCCCAGATGGGCCCTGATCCGGGGTTCATCCTGTCGGTACAGCCCTGTCGCCCCACCAGCCGGGGGCGCGTGCATATTACCTCTGCCGACCCGCGTCAGGCGCCAGTGATCTACCCCAATTCCCTCTCCACCCGGAAAGATCGGGAAGATGCAGTGCGGGCCTGCAAGCTGCTGCGAAAGCTTGCCAATGCACCAACGCTGAGCCGGGTGACCAAAGCCGCGATTGCCCCGGATCTCAATGGAATGAATGAGGATGACATGCTGAATAACTTCCGGGCCCGGGCAGGCACGGTGTTCCATCCGACCTGCACCTGCCGCATGGGCGAAGATGCGGAGAATTCGGTGCTGGATGCGCGGCTTCGGGTGCATGGGCTGCGCGGGCTGCGGGTGGTGGATGCCTCAAGCTTTCCCAATGTCACGTCGGGCAACACAAACGCCCCCGTCATGATGTTGGCAATGCGCGCCGCCGATCTGATTTTGGAAGATGCGCGATCTGGGGCAAGATGACCCAAAGAGGAGAGTGAAATGCGTCTGGACAAGATTGAAACCTTTGTCGTTGCCAACCCGCCGCCCCGTCACGGCGGGCGCTATTTCATCTTTCTGCGCCTGACGACCCGTTGTGGCATCACCGGGGTCGGCGAGATTTACAATGCCACTTTTGGGCCAGAGCTTTGCTGTGCCATGGCCAAAGAGGTGTTTCACCGCCATTTTGATGGCAGCGATCCGCATCATATCGAGAGGCTGTGGCGCAAGACTTATGGCGCCGGGTTCACCCAGCGCCCGGATGTGACCGTGATGGGGGTGCTCAGCGGGTTGGAAATGGCCTGCTGGGATATCATCGGAAAGGCGGCGGACCGGCCGGTTTATGACCTTCTGGGCGGGCAGGTGCATGAAAAGCTGCGCAGTTACACCTATCTCTACCCGCCACGGGGGGATGTCTATCCCGACCCGGACCGGCCCAATGTCTATAATGACCCCGATTTGGCGGCTGAGGTTGCGGTGCAACTGGTGGAACAGGGATTTACCGCAGTGAAATTTGATCCGGCAGGGCCTTATTCGATCTTTGACGGGCATCAGCCCCGGCTTGAGGATCTGGATCGAAGCGAGGCCTTTTGTCGCCGCATTCGCGAGGCGGTGGGCGGCCGCGCTGATCTTTTGTTCGGCACCCATGGCCAGTTCACCGTGTCAGGGGCCAGGCGTTTGGCGCGCCGGATAGAGGCCTATGATCCGCTCTGGTTCGAAGAGCCGATCCCGCCGGAAAACCCGGCTGACATGGCCGAGGTGGCCCGCGCCACCTCCATTCCCATCGCCTGCGGGGAACGGCTTTGCACCAAACACGAATTTGCCCGCGTGCTGGAAACAGGCGCGGCCTCGATCCTGCAGATGAACCTGGGCCGGGTTGGCGGGCTTCTGGAGGCCAGGAAAATTGCGGGGATGGCGGAAACACGGCAGGCGCAAATCGCGCCGCATCTTTATTGCGGTCCGGTGGTGGCAGCGGCCAATATCCAGATTGCCACATGTAGTCCCAATTTTCTGATCCTTGAAAGCATTGGCCGGTTTGACGGGCCTTACATGTCGCCGGTGGCGACGCCGATCAATTGGCACGATGGCTATATCATTCCCCCCACCGCCCCGGGATTGGGGGTTGAGCTGGACGATGCGTGGATCAGGGCACATCCTTATGAAGGGACCGAGCTGCATCTTGAGATGGCGCAGACCCCGGTGGTGCCATAGGTGCGGACCGGCTACTCGATCTTCAATTCAAGCGCGGCAGGGGAAAGTTCGACCCGTTGCTCAGTGATCCTTGCCGCTTCCAGAAGGACGATATCGGGGCCTCGGACTTCGGTCGAGAACACGCCCCGCTGTGCCTTCAAAGCCATCTGAACGCCCATCCGCCCCTGCACAACCGGATCGTCAAAGGCCGCGGCAACAACCGATCCGCCTTGCAAGCCGCGACGCACAGAATGGCTGATATAGGTCGACACAAACTGGGGCGCAGGGCGGTCTGAATTGGCCGCCAGCCCCATCGCCCCTTCAATGGCCGGTGCGGATCCAATCAAGATGTCAAGATCAGGCACGTCGCGCAGCGTGTCCTCGACCTGGGTCAATTGCTCGCGCAGCCCGGTGTCGGACCGGCCAATATGGCGGATGGTCACGGAAGACCCCTGAAGTGCGTTTTCCAACCCCGCTTCCAGCAAAGGTGACCAGCCGGATTGGGCAGGCCCGGTCACCAGCGCGGCGTTCACCGGGTCACTTCCCTTGGGATGAAGGCGGGTCAGATAACGGCCGATCTCTGCCCCCATATCCGACCAGTCCACGCCAACCGCGCCACTGAGTTGGGTGGCGTGCAACTCGTTCACCAATCCCACCACGGGCACGTGGCGCGCAGTGCGGCCAACCGCGGCAAGCAAGACAGGGTCATCGGCGGACACGGCCCCCAAAAGGATGGCATCTGCCTTGCGCTCGACACAGGTCTGCAAAAGGGAAATCTGCCGGGTCAGGGCATGATACCCGCCGCTTTCAAACATGATCAGCCTGGTCTCTGTCTTTGCGGCTTCTTTGATCAGCCCATAGCCCACGCTCAGCCAGTATTCATCTTTGAAATGCGGCACCACCACGCAGATTGATCTGTTTGACACCCCGCTGGTCTGGTTGTCCGCAAGGGCCGTGCCACTTGGCGGCCCCAGTGCGAGCAGGGCCACAAGGGCGATTGCGGCCCGGCGCAGGGCTGCATAAGCTGGCGCCATGCAAAGCACCCGCTTCGACACACAACTTCTGCGCATTTTCTCGTTCATCGTGGGCCTTGCCTTGCTTGCGAGTGTGGTTGCAATCGTCTCAAATACCTATCTGTCCAACCGCCAACGAACCTTGATGCAGGACAATTTACCCGCAGGTCCGCTGGCGCGCAAAGTGGTCGGGTCCTCCAACTTTATCGCCGCATTGGCCCCCTCTTTCCCGGATGTTCAGTCGCAGGCGGATCTGGACGAGCTGGCCGCGGCGCTGAAGGCTGAACTGGCTGCCATGAGCGAAGATTTACAGGCGTTGCAGGGGTTCTTTCCCGATATCACCCAAGATCAGGATGCCGCCGCCTTGGCCGCGTTGCGCAACACGATCGGGCTGTTGGTTGATGGAACACGGCGCAAGCTGGGGCTGCAAAAGCGGTTGGCCGAGAACCAGATCCGCAACTCCGAAACCCTGTCTGAACTGGCCGATATTCTGGCTGGGCAATCTGATATTGCGCGGGTGCGGGTCACGGCCACCATTGCCGATCTTTATGAAAATCCGGATCAGGCGCGCGACAATCTGGACCGTTTGGCCGATGTGGATTTCTTTGCCTATGACCGCCACGTGGAATTGGACGGGGCCATTGAACGGGCCGGGTTCCTTCTGTTGCGTGTGCCGTTGATGGAGACCGTTGAACCGTTGACGGCATTGGGTCACGAGCTGGAGAAGCAGTTTACATTTGCAAAAAGCCGTGTCCGGTTCCTGTCGTCAAAGGCCGCGCAAAGACGGGTGGCGGACCTGCTGCAGGGGCTTGAGACAGAGCTTGGCGCAACAGGAAGCATCGCGGTGCGCTCTCGGTTGCTGGAAGAGGAAACCTGGCTGCGCGCGCTGGTAAATGAGGTCCGGTCACAATCCGTGGATCTGAACCGCATCACGGATCGACACCTGCAAACCGTGGGGGCGCAGGTTCTGGCGGCTCAGGCAGATGCCGAGGCGTTGGGGCGGGGGATCTCACTGTCGCTGGTGGTGGTGTTGGCCTTGCTGGTCGGGGCCGCGATCTATGCCTGGTACCTTGCCCGCACGCGTGTGGTGGAACGGCTGCGCGGTGTGGCCGAACATATCGATGCCCTGGCGCATGAGGATTACGCCCGCGACATTCCGGTGACCGGAACGGATGAAATTGGCAGCATGGAGAAGTCTCTGCATGTGTTGCGCCGCCGGGCGGCCCGGTCACGAAAACTGCGGGACGCGCTGGAAGTGGCGGTGAAAGAGCGCACCGGTCAGATCGTGACCGAAATGGAGGCCCATGACGCGGCGCGCGCCGAGGCAGAGGCCGCCAACCGGGCAAAATCCGAGTTCCTGGCGATGATGAGCCATGAAATCCGCACGCCATTGAACGGCGTGATTGGCATGTTGCGGCTGTTGGAGGGGGATCTGGACGATGCAGAGCTGGGCGCGCGGATGTCCACGGCGCGTGTCTCGGCCGAACATCTGCTCAGCCTGTCCAATGACCTGCTGGATTACGCCAGCACGGAAAGTCGTCAAATGACCGCGCAGAATGTGCATTTTGATCTGCGGGATCTGGTGGGGCAGCTGGGGTCCTATCTGGGGGTGGCAGGCGAAGCCAAGGGGCTTGATGTGGCGGTCTCCTTGCCCACCAGCGCGCCACCTGCGCTGTATGGGGACCTGCCGAAGATCCGTCAGATTGTCGTGAACCTGCTGTCCAATGCGGTGAAATACACCAAGACGGGGCGGGTTGACCTTGCGGTAGACCATGCCGCACATCCCGAAACCGGTGCCCCTGTGCTCAGCTTTGCGGTCAGTGATTCAGGGATTGGCATTGCTGCGCGGGATATGGATTACATCTTTGATGCCTATGGGCGCGGTCATATGCGGGACGTTGGCAATATTCAGGGCATGGGGTTGGGCCTGTCGATTTCACGCCGGTTGACCGAAGTGCTGGGCGGTGCGCTCAGCGTGGAAAGCAAGCCGGGGCAGGGGTCGCGCTTTACCCTGACCGTACCCTTGGAAATGGGCGATCTGGCACAGGTTGAGGTCACCCGCGAAGAGGCGCTCCGGGCGTCGTTCGACAAACATGTGCTGCTGGTCGAGGACAATTCGGTCAATCGCATGGTGGCGCGGGGATATCTTGACCGGCTGGGCTGCCGCGTGGATGAGGCCGAAACAGGCCAGCAAGGGATTGATCTCGCGCGCAGCGGGTGCCATGACATTCTGCTTCTGGACCTCGATCTGCCCGATATGTCCGGGCAAGAGGTGGCGGTTGCGTTGGCCATGGACCGGCAGGCCGGGCTGCGCATTGTGGTTCTGACGGCCCATCACATCTCGGACACACCGGAAGAGCGGGCACGGCTGGGGGTGGATGGGATCCTGACCAAGCCGATCTCGCCACGCGCACTTTCCTCCTATCTGGACGAGGCGGCGCCAGAGGCCACGCCGGAAGAGATCACCGCGACCCACGCGGCGCTGGAAGGGGATCTGGAAGATCTGGGGCGCGAGGTGGTGGCTGAAATTCTTGGGGAATACCTTGCGCAGTCAGAGCAGTTGATGGGTGAGATCAAGCTGGCGCTTGCCAAGGCGCCGGATGCGGAACGATCTGAAACGGTGCGCAAGCTGGCCCATAAATGGAAAGGGGCGGCGGCGAATTTTCACCTGACCGCGCTGTGTGAGGCGCTGACCGGGCTGGAAGAGGCGGCGCGCAGCGGGGACGCTTTGCCGGCGGATGCGCCTGACCTGATGGCCCGCCATCAGGATGCTCAGGACCTTCTGCGCAGGCTTGCGGCCCGATATGAGATCTTGCTGCCGGGGTAGGATATGGCCGCGGGTCAGCTGGCAGCGAAGAGATAGCCTTCGCCATGCACCGTGATGATCCAATCCGGATGCGCAGGGTCCGGTTCGATCTTCTTGCGCAGCCGTCCCACCAGCACGTCGATGGTGCGATTGTCCGGGGCCCAGCGGCGGTGCTGCACCAGCTCAAGCAGCCGGTCGCGAGACAGGACAATGCCGGGATGCTGGGTGAAGGCGTGCAAGAGTTCAAATTCGGCGCGGGTCAGGGGTTCGATGCGCCCCTCGTCATCCTCCAGCCGCCGGCGCGCGCGATCCAGCGTCCAGCGCCCGAACGTCATGGCCGGGGCAGGGGGCGGCGCGGCAGAGCGGATTTCCTCAATCCGGGCCAGCAGGTTTTTCACCCGGGCAAACAGCTCGCGCTTGTCAAAAGGTTTGGTGACATAATCATCGGCCCCCATTTCAAGACCTACGATACGGTCGATCTGGTCATCGCGGCTGGTCAAGAGGATGATCCCCGCGTTTGACAGCGCGCGCTGTTCGCGGGTGATCGTCAGCCCGTCCTTGCCATCGAGGTTGATGTCAACCAACAGCAGATCTGCCGGATCCCGGGCCAGGATCTCTTCCATCTGCGCGGCATCTTCCGCCTCTGACACGCGATACATCTGCTTTTTCAGCGACGCGGCCAAACGGCGGCGGGTGACGCTGTCGTCTTCGACAATGACGATGTGCTGTGCCATGATCCCCTCCGGCCAGGCGTTTTGGTTTGCCCCGAGGTAAGGGCGAAACGCCACTCACTCCAGCCATTATTACATCCTTTTACAAACTCGCACAGCAGTTTCACGGGGTGTGGAAGACCGGTTCACACCCGGCTTTTAAGGTCGATGTCAAAGGAAATCCCTCAGACAGGAGGCTACCATGTCACTTTCCAATCCAACCCGCCGAGCGTTTATCCAAGGGGGCGCTGCCATGTTCGGGGCCACCGGGCTGATGGGGTCCACGGCACTTGCGTCAATTGACCCGAACTCCTTCTCGGGCCGCACCTTCCACGCCAGCCATTATGGCCCGTTCGAGGCCGTTGTGCGCGACGGCAAGCTGGTGGGCATCAATACGATGATGGAACTGGATGCCCGCCCGACCGAGATGTTGACCTATGGCATCATGGACCGGACCTATGACAAGACCCGCGTGAACTATCCGATGGTGCGCAAATCCTATCTGGAAGGATGGAAAACCGGCGACACCAAGCCCGAACTGCGGGGCAAGGAAGAATGGGTGCGTGTTGATTGGGATACGGCCTGGTCGCTGGCGGCCAAAGCGCTGCTGGATACGGCCACCAACCACGGCAACGAAGCCATCTTCAGCTCGTCTTATGGCGGCTGGTCCAACGCGGGCGTGTTCCGTCCCAACGTGCTGCAGGGCCGGCTTCTGAACCTCATGGGCGGTTGCACCAACACCGCGGGCGACTGGTCGGCCGGTGCCGGTCAGGTGGTCATGCCGCATATCATTGGTGATATGGAGGTCTATTCCGCCCAATCCGCATGGGAAACCATCCGCGACAACACCGAGGTTTTTGTGCTGGTCGGCTGTGACCCGATCAAGAACAACCGGATCGAATATCGCGTGGCCGACCACGGCATGTATGCCCATTGGGAAGAGATCCGCGACAATGGTGTGAAATTCATTTCGATCAACCCGCAGCGCACCGCATCTGACGAATATCTGGGGGCCGAGCGCACCGCGATCATTCCCAACACCGACACCGCGCTGTTCCTGGCCATGGCCTATCACGCGCTGGAAAACGGTTGGGATGACAAGGAGTATATGGCGAAATACACGGTCGGGGCTGACAAGTGGATTGCCTATGTGAAAGGCGAAACCGACGGCACGCCGAAAACCCCGGCCTGGGCCGCAAAAATCACCGGCATCGATGAACAACAGATCAAGGACCTCTGCGAGCTGATCGCCACGTCGAAAACCGCCATCGCGGGGTCGTGGGCGATCCAACGTGCGCAACACGGCGAAATGGCCTATTGGTCAATCGTCAACTTCCAGGCGCTCTTGGGTAAAATCGGCAAGCCGGGGCAGGGTGTTGGGTTCAGCTGGCACTATGGCAACGGCGGGATGCCGCAAGGGGGCAATGCCACCCCGGTTGGCATGAGCCAGGGCCGCAACTTCGTGAAGAAAATCGTGCCGGCAAGCCGCATCACTGAGGCGCTGGAAAACCCAGGCGTTGATTTCTTTTACAACGGGCAGACCAACACCTATCCCGACATCAAGATGATCTTCAACGCGGGCAACAACTTCATGTCACACCAGCAGGACACCAACCGGTTGATCCGTGCGCTTGAGAAGGTTGAAACCATCGTCTGTGTCGATGTCTGGTGGACGGCGGCCACCCGCTGGTCCGACATCGTGTTCCCGGCCTCCTCGACGCTGGAACAGGACGATATCACCTCGGGCGGCACCTATTCCAATGACCGCGTCTACGCGATGAAGAAGGTGATTGAACCGATTGCCGACAGCAAACCGGATTACGAGATCTTTGAAGGTCTGGCCGACAAGCTGGGGCTTTGGGCACAGTTCACCGACAGCGAAGACAAGATGTATCACATCAAGCTCGCTTACGAAGCCTCTGGGGCTGCAAAAGAAACCCCGTTTGAGGAGTTCTGGGAAAAAGGCTATGCCCGGATGCCGGTGCCAACTGAGGCCCGCAAATGGACCCGCCACGGGGCGTTCTATGACGACCCGGACGCCAACCCGTTGCACACCAGTTCAGGCAAGATCGAAATGTTCTGCGACACGATCGACAAGATGAACCTGGAAGATTGCCCGGGGATGCCGCAGTGGATGGAGAAACACGAATATCTCGGCAATGCCAAAGAAGGCCAGCTGCATGTCGTGTCACCCCACCCGTGGTTCCGTCTGCACAGCCAGATGGGCAACTCGGAACGTCTGCGGGATCTTTACATGGTCCAGGGCCGTGAACCGGTGCGCATCAACGCCGAAGACGCCGCCAAACGCGGTATCGAAGACGGCGATCTGGTTGAACTGTACAACAAGCGCGGCACGGTGATTGCCGGGGCGGTTGTGTCGGATGACATTATGCCGGGTGTGGTTTCGATCTACGAAGGCGGCTGGCCGCAGCTTGACAGCAAAGGTCGCGACAACTCGGGTCTGGCGAACTTCCTGACCTCGACCCAGCGCGCCTCTGGCCTGTCGGAAGCGACCACCGCCAACACCACGCTGATCGAGATGCGCAAATGTGAGGACCCCGAAGGGCCGAACATGGCCTATGATCCGCCCGCGATCATTGAGGATATGGACGTGGCCGCGGTTGATGATGAGGCCATTGGTGTGGAGCGTCTTGAGGCTCTGACCGCCTCGCTTTACGCCGACATGACGCCGGGCGAAAAGATGTTCTTTGAACGCTGCACCGTCTGTCACGCCCCGCGCGAAGTGACCCACTACACCCAGCAACAATGGAAAGGCATCGTGCCCTCGATGTTTGAACGCGCTGGTCTGGATGACGGGGAACGCGAACTGGTCATGGAATACCTGATGACCAACGCGGCGGATGCCGCGGCCCACTGAACCCAAGTGGTCGGCCCCAGGCAGGGGCCGACTTTCCTCCCGGAACCGGTGGTTGGCCTCTTATCCCTTGGCCAGCCGCCGGTTTTTGGTTTCAACGCACCAGTTTACGCGAGGTTCGGGCCTGCTGGGGTTGGTTTTTCTGGACAGTTTGGCCGCTCCGTGGCTCGATGCTGACAGCAGCAGTGGCGGGTAGACGCGTGATGGAATTTGACTATGTGATTGTGGGCGGCGGGTCAGCCGGATCGGTTCTGGCCGCGCGCCTGAGCGAGGATCCCAATTGCAAGGTCTGCCTGTTGGAGGCCGGTGGGGCCGGGCGCAGCATCCTGGTGCGCGCGCCTGTTGGTGTGGTGCCGATGCTGCCGGGCCGCCCGGTGAAGATCAACAACTGGGCCTATCAGACCGAACCACAGCCCGGCCTGAATGGGCGGCGGGGATACCAGCCGCGCGGAAGGATGCTGGGAGGCTCCAGTGGCCTGAATGCGATGCTTTACGTGCGCGGGCAGGCGGCGGATTTTGATGCCTGGCGTGATCTGGGCTGCGATGGTTGGGGCTGGGAGGATGTGCTGCCCTATTTCAAACGCTCCGAAGGCAACATGCGCGGCGCGGATGAATGGCATGGTGCAGATGGCCCCCTGAAGGTCAGCGATCAATTTGCTCCGCGTCCGATTTCCCGGGCTTTTGTTGCGGCCCATCACGCCATGGGTTTGCCGGAAACGGATGATTTCAACCGTGAAGACAATGAAGGGGTGGGGCTGTTTCAGGTCACCCAGTTTCATGACCCGGAACGGCGAGGGGAGCGCTGTTCTGCGGCGGCGGCTTACCTGCACCCGGTCCTGTCGCGCCCCAATCTGCATGTCATGACCCATACGCGCGCCACGCGGATTTTGTTTGAAGGCAAGCGCGCGATCGGCGTGGCCTATGCGCGTAAAGGCGAGACCGGAGACGTGCGGGCGCGGCGCGAGGTGCTCTTGTGTGGCGGGGCGTTCAACTCGCCGCAGCTCCTGCAACTGTCCGGGGTGGGGCGGCAAGAGGATCTGGCCCCGCATGGAATTGAACTGCATCACCACCTGCCCGGAGTGGGGCAGAACCTGCAAGACCACCTTGATTTCACCATGTCGTGGAAAACGAAAGATCGCGACAATATGGGGATCGGGCTGCGCGCAGGGCTGAATTTCCTGCGCCATGCAAGGCGCTGGGCGCGCGATGGCCGGTCGATGGTGGCCAGCCCGATGGCCGAGGCGGGTGGGTTCTATAAATCCTCGCTCAATGTGGATCGGGCTGACATTCAAAGCCATTTCGTGATTGGTATTGTGGATGACCATGCGCGGCGATTGCATTGGGGCAACGGGTTTTCCGCCCATGTCTGCCATCTGCGTCCGGCGTCACGTGGGCGGGTGGGGTTGCGTTCTGCAGATCCGCTGGCCGCCCCGCTGATCGATCCGAATTTTTTGGCCGAAGACGGTGATCTTCGGGCGTTGATCAATGGTATCAAGCGGTTGCGTCCGGTTATGGCAGCCCCCGAGATGGCCGCGTTTTGCCAAAAGGAATTGTTTGGAGTGCATGACGGGCTGAGCGATGCGGAGTGGGAGGAGCATATTCGTGCCCGCGCCGATTCTATTTATCACCCGGTGGGGACGTGCAAAATGGGGAAAGATGCGGATGCGGTGGTGGGCCCCGATCTGCGTGTGCGTGGGTTGGAAAGACTGCGCGTGGTGGATGCCTCGGTCATGCCGCTGTTGATCAGCGGAAACACCAACGCGCCGATCATCATGATGGCCGAGAAATGTGCGGATGTGTTGCGGCGTGGCTCTGGGGTGGGGGTAAAGGTTTGAGATCGTAAAACGCCGACAAGCAATAATCTGAGTAAAATGGTAAGAAATGCTTTACCTGACAAAAATACTCATTTAATGAACTGTCAATCAAATTGACAATGAGGACAGTCATGATCCGCAAATCCCTTTTGGCCCTTCCGTTCCTGATGGGCTCTACCGCCATGTTGCACGCCGCTGACACTGCGGCGGTTCTGGACAATTACGCCGATATCGCGCTTGCCGGCTACGAAGACAGTTTGGCCCTTGCGAAAGAGCTGAAAACGGCAGTGGATGCGCTGGTGGCCAGCCCGTCCGACGCAACCCTGACCACCGCGAAAACCGCATGGCTTGCCGCGCGGGTGCCCTATCAACAGACCGAAGCCTTCCGGTTCGGCAATCCGACGGTGGATGCGTGGGAGGGCAAAGTGAACGCCTGGCCGCTGGATGAAGGCCTGATCGACTATATTGCAGCCGATCATGGCGAAAACGAAGAGAACCCGTTCTCCACCGCCAATGTGATCGCCAATGCGAAGCTGACTGTGGGTGGGTCGATGATTGATGCCGCATCGATCACCCCGGCCCTTTTGGAAAGCCTGCACGAAGTGGAAGGCATCGAGGCCAATGTCGCCACCGGTTATCATGCCATCGAGTTTTTGCTTTGGGGGCAGGACCTGTCGGGCACCGATCATGGCGCGGGCAACCGTCCGGCGTCGGATTTTGACACGGAAAACTGCACCGGTGGAAACTGTGACCGCCGTGTTGATTACCTTGTTGCCGCAACCGATCTTCTGATCAAGGATCTCGAAGAGGCCGTGGCCAATTGGGCGGACGGCGGGCAGGGCCGCACCGATGTCACCACCGACGCGTCCAACGGCATTGTCATGGCCTTCACCGGTCTGGGCAGCCTGTCTTATGGCGAACAGGCGGGCGAGCGTATGAAGCTTGGCCTGATGCTGAACGACCCGGAAGAAGAGCATGATTGCTTCTCGGACAACACCCATAATTCGCATTATTTTGATGGTCTGGGCATCCGCAATGTCTTTACCGGGCGGTATGTGCGTGTGGATGGGTCCGTTGTCGAGGGACCGTCGCTGTTTGATCTGGTGAAAGAAAAAGACGGCGCTTTGGCGGACGCCTTGCTGGGGGATATGAACGATACCATAATCGCGCTGGGCGACATCCGTACTGCGGCAGAAGGCGGCACATCTTACGACCAGATGCTTGGAGTGGATCATCCAGGCGGTGCCCTGGTTCAAAACGCCATCGACAAGCTGGTTGCGCAGACCCGCAATATCGAACGCGCCGTGGCGATTGTCGGGGCAGAAGGCGTGACCATCGAGGGGTCAGACAGTTTGGATGATCCGAACGCAGTGTTCCAATAAGTCGAAAATACCCGAAACAAAAGGCGCCCTTCTGGGCGCCTTTTTTGTGATCTCTGGAGGTGTGGTTTAAGATAAGGCTTTGTGAAGTAATCATAAATTATCTCAGGGGCAGGTTTAAGCGTATATTCACCCCTTGCTGTCAAAACAGGGAACACCAGGGGAAAGTCGTCCCGCTGGTCATTTGGGCGCCGGGCTGGACCGGCGTGCATGGCCAGGGACGATACTCATTCAATGAATGGAGTGTTTTATGCGCCTTCTTAGCAAGTTTTCGATTGCCATTTTGCTGCCTGTTGCCATGGTGCTGTTGGTCGCATTGTCGGTCGGCATAACGACCTTTGTGTCGTACAAGGCTGAAAGCGAAGCGCTTAAAGAGCAGGTTGAAAACACTCTGGTCGCATTGCGCGAGGAACGGCGCGGCAGGTTGGAACACGAATTTCACCTGACGGCTGCAGAACTGTCCGTGACCGCCACACGTGGCGCCACGGCAAGAGCAATGACAGGTTTCGTTCGGTCCTGGCGCATTTTGGATGGTGACCCGGTCAAGGAATTGCAGCGCATCTACATCACAGAAAACCCGCACCCGGCTGGGCAAAAACATGAACTCGCCTGGTCGGGCGACAGTTCGACCTACTCCACAATACACGCACAGGCCCACCCAGAATTCAAAGCCATGCTCGAAGCCTATGGGCTATATGACATTTTCCTGATCGATACAGAGGGAAATATTGTCTACACCGTATTCAAAGAGTCGGATTTTGCCACAAACCTGAACTCGGGCGCTTATAAAACCTCCGGATTGGCAAAGGCCTTTCAGGCAGCAATGAAGCTCGAGAAAGGGAACGTTGCGTTTGAGGATTTCTCGCCTTATGCGCCCAGTGGGGACGCCCCCGCTGCCTTTGTTGCTCACCCGATATTTGATCGCCAGGGCAAACGCATCGGGGTCGTCGCCTTCCAGGTCCCCGAAGGTCCGATCTCTGCCGTGGCCAGCGCTCCAACAGGTTTGGGGCAAACCGGAGAAGTCTATTTCCTTGGGGCCGATACTCAGTTCCGTTCCAATAGTCGTGTCGAGGGGGATCCGGCACGCGTGGGCCTGCGCGGAGTTGACAATGACGTGGTTCAAAAGGCCTTGAATGGCGAAAGTGGGGTTGCGGATGCGATCGGGGACAATGGTAATCCGGTGGTTGTCGCCTATTCCCCTGTGGACGTCCTTGGGCAAACCTGGGCCATCATTGCCGAGCAGGACACAGATGAAGTGTTTGCCAGCGCGCGTGAACTGATTAAAATCTTGATCACCAATGGCATTTTGATCATCGTCGGGGTCTCGGTTATTGCCCTTCTGTTTGCGCGCAGCCTCGTTAATCCTCTTGGCAAAGTAACACGTGCAATGTCTCTGATTGCGGGTAAAAACTATGACGCCGAAGTGGAAGGGACGGCGCGCCGGGATGAAATTGGCGACATTGCCAAGTCCTTGGAACAGTTCCGCCTGTCACTTCTTGAGGCGCGCGAAGTTGCGAAAGAAAGCGAATTCAGAGGGGCGGCCTTCAACTCTTCCTCTGCTGCAATCATGATGGTCGGGAACAATCTGGATATTCTCCATATGAACCCGTCAGCTATGGATCTGATGCACGAACATGAGGCGAAGTTCAGAGAGTTGGTTCCGGATTTTTGTGCAGATGAAATTGTTGGAAAATGCGCCGATATTTTTCACCCACCGGGCTTGCGGGAAAGGGTCCGCGCCATTCTCGCAGATGATGCAAACCTACCATATAATGTCGTGATTGCGGTGGATGGTGCCAGGCTGAAACTGGAGATTAACCGTGTTTGGGGGGGGGACGGAGAACCCATTGGTTTTGTTGTGGAATGGATGGATGTTTCGGCTGATTTCCTCAATAAGGCCCTGCTTGAATCGATCGATAGCAACCAGATGAAGGCGGAGTTTACACCAGATGGGATCTGCTCGGGTGCAAACGATTTGTTCCAAGAAAAAGTCGGCCTTCATGCGCAGCGGGAAAATGTTTCTTTGGAGGAGCTTTTGAGCAGCGATCAGGCGGAGGATCTAAATGTCTCTGAACTGCTGCAATGCGTTCGAAACGGGGAAAGTGTGTTTGGGCGTTACTCCATCAATACCGAAGCCGGGCAGAGCATCATTGTTGATGGTGGGTTCACGCCTGTCGCTGACGAGAAAGGTGTCCCGCTGAGCATTGTCCTGATCGCGAATGACGTGACGGATGCGCGACGGGAGGTTGAGGCTGCGGAAGCCGAGCGGGCTGAGATGGAAGCGGCGCAAAGCCAGGTTGTTGATGCGTTGCGCGATGGTCTGAGCCA
>NZ_JBNAGI010000003.1:0-481658 GCF_049803815.1 Aliiroseovarius crassostreae | reverse complement strand
GGCAACCCAGCTGTCCCAAACGGCATTCATTTCCGCAAAATCTCCCATGTCAGACAGCCAGATGATCGCCTGAAGAACGTGTTCCTTGTCAGACCCGGCCTCTGCCAGCAGGCTGTCGACCTGTTCCAGGATAAGGGTGGTCTGTTCAGTCACACTGCTGCCCGGCGCGGCCACCTGCCCGGCAAGATAAATCATCTCACCACACGTCACGATCTGGCTCATCCGGTCAGAGCTTTTCATACGTTTAATTCCGGTCATATCAAGTCCTTTCAGTTCGGTTGCTTAGAAACCAAAGCCCATGACAAAAGCCACGGCAATGGCGAGAAGAAAGAGGGTTTCGACAACAAGGATCAGCCCATAGCTGGGCTTGACGCGCAGGATGGTGGCAAGGCTGGTTTTCACCCCAAGGGCGGAAATCGCAATGACCAGACACCAACCGGACAGGGTGGCGATGGCATCGGTGATCACCTGCGGCACCAGCCCGGTGTTTGTCAAAATCGCCAGCGCGACAAACATGACCAGGAACCACGGCAGGGTGATCTTCTGGGCTTGTGCGCCGCGAAAGCTCGCCATGACCACAATCATCACCACCGGCAGCAAGGCCACGCGCACCATCTTGACGAAGGTCGCAATCACCCCTGCCTCGTCACTGATCGAATATCCGGCACCAACAACCTGGGCCACATCGTGAATGGTTGCCCCGATCAGAAATCCGCTTTCCAGATCGCTCATCCCCAGGGCCGCAAACAGGATCGGATAGGCAATCATCGCGATGGTCGACAGGGCGGTGACGCCGATCACAACAAACAGCGTGTCCTGTTCGCGGTCATCTTTCGCGGGCAGAACCGAGGTGATGGCAAGCGCGGCTGAGGCCCCGCAAATGGCCACCGACCCGCCCGCCAACAGGCCAAAGGCCAGCTTGCGACCGAAGAGAAAGGAGAGGATTGCCCCGCAGGCCAATGTTGCCATGACAAAGCCGACAACCGCACCCACCGCGCCCAGCCCGACACTTTCCACATCCCCAATGCTCAGACGCAGGCCCAACAGGCCGACCCCAAATCGCAGCAATGTTTTGGCGGAAAACTCCAGCCCCGGGGTGAATTTCTGATCGTCATAAAGGAAGTGGAACGCCATGCCGATCAGAAGAGCAAACAGCATCGCAGGCGCGCCGTAATGTTCGGACAGAAAGGTCGCGGCGGCGGCGATGACGCACACCAAAAGAATGCCACCAAAGTGGGTGTCCCAGCGGGACCTGATCAGCGACACCATGGTTCGCTCCTGACTGCGGAAATGTGAAACTGGGGCGCGCAACCTGCGTCAGGTCACGCGCACCTGATACTGTCTGACGTCAGCCGACCCAGCGCTTGCTGTGATCAAAGGCCGCGTCATAGCCAAAGAGCGCAGCCGAACCGCCAGTGTGCAGGAAGACGACACGCTCGCCTTTCTTGAAGTGACCTTTGCGGATCAGATCAATGAAACCTGCGGCCCCCTTGGCGGAATAGACCGGGTCGAGCAGGATCGATTCCAGCTCGGCAAACATCTGGATCGCCTCGATGCCGCTTTCGGTCGGAATGCCGTAGCCTTCGCCGACGTAATCGGTGTTGGCCACCACATCTTCGCGCTGCACGACACCGGCACAGCCCAGCTTCTCGGCGGTGGCACAGGCGAGGTTATAGACGTTTTCTTCCTGTTTCGGTTTGGGCGCCCGCACGCCGATGCCCAAGAGAGGGATCTGTGCGTTCATCGCCTTCAGACCCACAATCAGCCCCGCCTGCGTGCCAGCGCTGCCGGTGGCGTGAACGATGTGGTCAAGCTTCAACCCGCGATCATTGGCTTGCGCCAGCATCTCAAACGCGCAGTTCACATAGCCAAGCGCGCCGGTCGGGTTCGACCCGCCCCCGGGGATGGTGTACACTTTTTTGCCATCTGCGCGCAGCTTGTCGGCGACCGCTTCCATCTCGGCATTCATGTCCAGACCGCCGGGGCGCTTTTCGGTGGTGGCACCATGCAGATGGTCCAGCAGAACGTTGCCGTTGTAATTGTAGTTGTGGTTGTCGGATCCGGTGCGATCTTCCAGAAGGATGTGGCATTCCATGCCCAGTTTCGCCGCAAAAGCAGCCGTTTGGCGGGCATGGTTCGATTGGGTTGCCCCCTGGGTCATCACCATCTCTGCGCCCTGCAACTCGGCCTCGGCCATCAGGAATTCCAGCTTGCGGGTCTTGTTGCCGCCGGTGGACAGGCCGGTGCAATCGTCACGTTTGATCCAGATTTCCGGGCCGCCGAGTTCTGCGGTCAGACGGTCCAGACGTTCAAGCGGGGTGGGCAGGTGGGCGATGAAGCGGCGAGGGTAACGGGCGAGATGCATCAGAAAACTCCTAAATTGGTTTTCTCGCATCTTATGGAGGTCAATCCCGCTAATCTAATTCGAAATATGCGCTATAACATGCATATCTTGCATAATATCAGTGTGCCGCTATGGTGACATTATGCAGTTGGATTGGATTGATGACATCCTGGCGGTGATCGACACGGGGTCCCTGACACGGGCAGCAGAGCGGCGGTTTGTGACCCAATCGGCGTTCACGCGGCGGGTGCGGTTGATCGAAGAGCGCATTGGTGTGCCCCTGTTTGACCGGTCCTGCAAGCCGGTCACCATCCTGCCCGGCGTGCAGGCCATGGAACCTGAATTGCGAGAGCTTGGCGCGCGGCTGCGCCGCCTGCAACACGACCTGAAGGCGGCTGCAGATGGTTCGAAGCGGGATGTGACCTTTGTGTGCCAACACGCCATCACCACCACAATCTCGCCATGGGTGGTGCGGCAACTGACCCAGTCACAAGACATTTCCGTGCGGGTGCGATCCGGTAACCGGGACAATTGCCTGATGCTGCTTTTGTCCGGCGAGGCCGATTTCGCGATGACATATGAACGCCCAGAGGCCCCCGGCCCTGCGGTACCACAGGCGTTTGAAATGCGGCGGTTGGGCGGCGATACATTGGTGCCGGTGGCGTCCCCCGATCTTGCGCTCCACGCCGATGACCCCGAGATCCCGTTCATCTCATATCCCCCGGATGTTTTCCTGGGGCGCCTGTTCAGCCAGAGCATTCTGCCCCTGTTGCCCGAAGGCGTGATGTTGTCCCCAAAGGCGGAAACCGCACTGACCCTTGCCGCCTGTGAATACGCGCTGGATGGCATTGGGGTGGCATGGTTGCCGCTGACCCTGGTCAAACGGCATTTAACCGAAGGGCGGCTGCGGCGGTTATATAACCTGCCGCATCAGGATCTGGGCATCATGTTGATCCGCCTCTCTGATCAGCAGGGCGACGGGACCGCGCAAATCTGGTCTGATCTGACAAATATTCCCGAACCGTCCGTAGGGCTATAGCGCGTTCCAGACCTGCTCGCCGGTTTTGTCCAGACGCTCAAGCGAGCAGAACAAGGACAGGGTCAGTGTGGCCTGCCAGTTTTCCCCGCCAACCTGCGTCACCTGACCCGCGGCCAGTTCCTCTGACACCACGCTTTCCGGCAGCCAGGCCACCCCGCTGCCCGACAACATGCGCCGCTTGATCGCCTCAGTCAGCGCATCCATGTAGCGCAGCTCAAGAGGGGGCGAGCGGGTGCCGATGATCTGATCAACCACGGATCCGAGGAAACTGCTGGGGTCATAGCCAAGATACGGGATCTGCAGCCGCCCGGGATGGTCCAGATCCCACCCGCCTTCGCGGGCAGCATTGGTCTGGGCAACAGGGATCATCAGTTCCGTGCCGATATCCTTGCGCGCAAAATGCCGTTCTTCAAAAACCGGCTGCACGTCTTTGTGCCGATAATAGAGCAGAAAATCACAGGTCCCGTCCGACAGAAGCTGGCAACAGGTGCTGAGATTATCCGAGTAGATCCGAACGCGCAGGTTTGGGATGCGATCCTCAAATTCAGCAATACGGTGCGACAGGTAGTTGACCGAGATTGTGTGCAGGACGGCAAAGCGCTGAAAGGCGGTGCGACCCTGTTCCTGCGCGCGCAGGGTCTGGCGAATGTCCGTCAGACTGGCAATTGCCTCTTGCGCGACCGGCAGAAATTGCTGCCCGGCCTCAGATAATTGCACCGGATAGCTGGAGCGTTTGATCAACGGCACCCCCAGCCAGTTTTCCAGCGATTTGATCCGGCGACTGAACGCGGATTGGGTGATGTTGCGTTCCTCTGCGGCACGGGTGAAATTCAAGACGCGCGCCAGACAAGTGAAGTCCCGAAGCCAGTTTATGTCCAATTTTCACCCTCCAGATCAAATCCAACTTACTGGAAATGAATAGTTATGCAATATCCGCATAGTTTAATGACGCATTTGAGTTGGCATTGATCGCGCCCTTTCGCCTAGCGTTTGAGGCAGGCCCACCCAGACCGAACACATGTGTCACAGGGATGGGGGCCAAGGGGATGGCGGTGAGGAGATCCGCCAGATAAACCCGCTCAATGGGAGGAATATATGAACTTTTCTATCAAATCGACGACGGCCATGGCTGTTGCTTTGGCGGCAGGACTGTCAGCCGGCGTCGCCTCTGCTGAGACCACGCTGCGTCTGAGCACCTATGTCAACGAGGCCGATATTCGCTATCAAGGCTTCACGCATTTTGCCGACCTCGTGGCAGAAAAAACCGGCGGGTCGGTCAAGGTTGAAGTGTTCCCGTCGGGCACGCTTCACGGCTGGTCCGAAGGGGTCGATTCCGTACAGGGTGGTGTGTCGGACATCAGTTGGATCAACGCCGACAACCGTCTGCCCTGCTATGCGGTCACGTCGCTTTACCCGGCTGAGGTCAGCCTGGAAGACCAAACCGGTCTGGATGCCGCTTATGCGGAGCTGATCAAGGACGAAGCCGCCAATGCCGGGTTGGTGCCGCTGTTCAATTCAAACTATTCCTACGATCAGGAATGGTGGTTCGAAGAGCCGATTGACGACATTGGCAAGCTGGACGGCAAGCTGGTGCGCTCGATCGGGCCGCTGGTCAGCATGATGATCGAAAGCTGGGGCGGAGAGCCGGTGTTTGTGGCCCCGAAAGAGGTGTTCCAATCGGCGGAACGCGGTGTGGTTGACGGCATCAATATGGGCGTTGCGACCTACAGTTCATGGAAGCTCTGGACCGTTATGCCTTACATGGTCAACGCCAACCTGTTCTATGGCAACATTCAGTACATGATGAACAAATCCAAGTTCGATGCGCTGACCGCCGATGAACAGGCGGCCCTGACGGCCGCAGCTGCAGAGACCGAAGCCTGGTTGCAGCCGCGTTATGAAGCCTGGGTGGATCAGCAGGTCGGCAATGCCGTGATGCAAGGCGGCGGTGCTGCCGTGTCCATTTCGGATGATCAACGCGCAAGCCTGATTGCCAGCGTGAAACCCCAATGGGATGAGACGGTGAACGAGGCCTGCGGCATGGACATGGCCAACAGCATTCGCGCCCTTCTTGAAAGCCATGCTCCCTGACCCGTGGCTTTCATCGGTGGCCCTTGCGTTCCGGGGTCACCGACCCTTTTTTCAAAAATCTGAGGTCTGTCATGGATGACGGAATTGATCACCTGATCCGCCGTATCGAACGCGCGGTTGTATGGCTTGCTGGTGCCGGTGCGGTTGTGGTGCTGATCCAGATGCTCTGGATTTCTTACGGTGTGTTTGTGCGCTATGGGCTTGGCAAGCCTGACCGCATGGTCACAGAAGCCACCGCCCTTTTGCTGTTTCCCGTGGCCTTTGCCGGGCTGGCCTATGCCCTGCGCGAGGACGCGTTTCCGAAAGTGACGATGATCACGGACCAGCTGCGCCCAAGCCTGCGCCGCCTGTTTGACATCATCAATCACATCCTGATGTTCGCGGTCGGCAGCTTTTTTGCCTATGCGGGGGTCAGCGCGACGATCCGGTCGTTCAACTCCGGTGTCGCATCAGAAATTCTGCACTGGCCCCGTTACCTGTTCTGGGCCCCCGGCGCGCTGGCGCTGGTTCTATTCTCATTCTACGCCGCCTTGCGTCTGATCCGCCTGATCCGCAACCCGGCCCCGTCAGGAGAGCTCTAATGGAGTGGTATGTTGTTGGCCTTGGCCTGCTTGGCCTGTTGATGTTGTTCATTTCAATTGGGCTGCCGATCCCCTTTGCCCTTGCCGCTGCGTCTTTGCCCTTTCTGTGGCAGATCCAGGGGTGGGAGACATCGATTGTCTCATCCGAGCTTAAGCTGTGGGGGGTCTGGATTGACTATATCCTGCTGGCTGTGCCGCTGTTCGTGTTTCTAGGCGAGCTGATTGGCAAGTCGAATATCGGACCAAACCTTTATCAGTTTCTGCACCAGGGTGTGCGGATCAAAGGGTCTGCCGCCTATGGGTCGATCGGGGCAAGTGCCGGGTTTGGTGCGGTTTGTGGATCGTCGATGGTGGGCGCGCTGACCATTGGGGGCGTTGCCCTGCCGGAAATGCTGCGCCTTGGCTATGGCAAACGTCTGTCCAGCGGTGTTCTGGCCGCCGGGGGGACGCTTTCCGTTCTGATCCCACCTAGCCTGATCCTGCTTTTCTACGGCATTGTGACCGATCAGAGCATCGGCGATCTGTTTATCGCAGGTGTCATCCCCGGCCTGATCCTTGTGTCCAGCTTTGTGGTTGTGGTGCTGGTCTGGGGCATATTGAAGCCGCAGGATATTCCCAGCAGCGAAGACGCCACAAAAATGCCGATGCTGATGATCATCAGCACCGTGGGTCCCGTGGTTCTGATTGGTCTTGTGATCACTGTCGCCATCTATGCCGGCATCGCCACACCAACTGAGGCCGCCGCCGTGGCCGCGTTGCTGACGGTCATTCTGGCCTTCTGGGTCGGTGGGCTGACCTGGAAAGGGTTCAAGGGGGCCATTTTTGCCACCATGCGCACGATGGGATATCTGGGCCTGCTGTTGTCCGCCGGTGTGCTGTTTGGCTTTGTGCTGACTTATTACCGCGTGCCGCAACAATTCACCGAATTGTTCCTGTCGTTTGAACTGTCACCCTACACGGTGCTGGCCATTGTTTTGGTGTTCTACATCATCCTCGGCATGTTCCTGGAACCGGTTTCGATGACCTTCATCACCCTGCCGACGATCTATCCGCTGATGAATGCGGCGGGCTTTGACCTGATCTGGTTTGGCGTTGTTTATACCATCACGATGGAGATTGCGGTGCTCACGCCCCCTGTCGGTCTGAACCTCTACGTCATACAGGCGATCGGCCGAGAACAGGTCACCATTGGGGATGTCATCATGGGCTGCCTGCCCTTCATCGCCGCCATGATCCTGCTGATCACCATCCTGATCGTGGCCCCCGATGTGGCCCTGTGGCTGCCGGAGCAGATGCGCTGATGTCGGTCCTGCCTTATCTTCGCGCCGGGTCCGGTCCGGTCATGGTGCTGGTGCACGGTTATCTTGGCGGTGCAGCCCAGTGGGAAAACGAAATCAAAGCCTTTAGCAAAGGCTTTGATGTCATCGCCCCCAACCTTCCCGGATTTGGCGAGGCCGGTCATCTGGAAGGGTGTGAGACCATCAACGGCATGGCGCTGTCGGTGCTGGAATTGCTGGATCATCTGGACGTGACCGAATTCACCCTGATGGGCCATTCCATGGGCGGGATGATCGCCCAGGAAATGGCCGCCCTTCGCCCGGATGCGGTGCAAAAACTGGTGCTTTATGGAACCGGCCCGCTGGGCCTGATGCCGGACCGGTTTGAACCGATCACCGTGTCGCGCGAGCGGCTGCAAAGCGACGGGGTCGCCAAGACCATCGCACGGATCGGGGCCACGTGGTTCAAGGCCGAAAAGGCCGCACCTGGCTATCCGCTTTTGACAAAAATCGGCGCTCAGGCCAACGCACAGGCCGCCATGGCCGCATTGGGGGCGATGGCCAGTTGGGACGGGCGCGATGCATTGGGTGGGTTAACCATGCCGACGCTGGTGATCTGGGGCGATTCAGACAAATCCTATCGCTGGCCCCAGGTGGAAAGCCTCTGGACCAATATCCCCGAGGTCCACCTGTCCGTGGTGCCCGGAACAGCCCATGCGGTTCACTTGGAAAAGCCCGCGCTGTTCCATTCAATCGTTGATGATTTTCTGAGGGTCTGAATATCAGCTAGAGTATTGAAGCTGTGCGTATAAACGACTTATTCCCGAGATCAGAGGTTGGCGACAAAAACTGGGTCATCATTCAAGTGATGATTTCGACCTGCAAATTAAATGGACTGGATCCGGATCCAAGGCGACGTTCAACGCTTGGCTAGGGTCCATGAGAACACATCATCTATGGTTTCTATAACCGCGCAAAAGAATGGGACCCGCGCAACTGCAGGTCCCAAACGCTGAAGGCAAATTCCGGAGAATTAAGCCCGATGAAAGCGTTTCGGTTTTGGCCTGACACAGGGGAAAACCGAAACGCCGTAGAGATATCAATGTCATGGGCGTTTCGGGACAAACATGTGTCTCAGGTTTGTCCCGGAACGCTTCAGTTCATCAAATCCGCTTTGCCGATCGAAAAGAACATCGTCTCGCCAGAGTGATCGTCAACACCGTCGTTGTCGGTTGAGACAAAGATCTCGTCGTTGTCCATGACGGCAAGGCCTTCCACCTTGTCGAGCACGAAGCCTCCTGTCGTGAGCAGGTCAGGCAAGAGATCGCGAACGAGCTCCTTGGTCACCACGGTCGCCTCTTCACCCAGCGGGACGGGGATCATTTCGGTCAACGGGATACGGTAGATTTTCTTGGTGACCGCTTCCAACCCATGCTGATTGTCGCGTTCGATCACATAAACCCAATCGCCATGCGCAGAAATTTCCGACACGCCAACCCAGCCCTTTTCAGGGACCGCCTTTTGATAGAGGACATAGCCCCACTCTTCTGTTTCGATATTGTAGGCCACCAACTTAACGTGGTGTTCGGGGTCATCCTTCCATTCGCGCTGCACGGCCATCCACAGGGTGTCACCCACCTTGGTGATGCCTTCAAACCCAAAGCGGCGTTCGACCGACATAAGTTCTGGCGGCAGGCCAACTTCATCCTCGATCGAACCATCTGCATTCACATGGTAAAGTGCATGTGGCACGACACGGTCGGTACGGCCTTCTGAGGCCACCCAGAACCCGCCGTCACCGTCCAGCGTGATGCCTTCCATGTCAATTTTCTGAGCTGGGCGACCAGCGCGCGTGACGGGTGTGGCGGCAACCACCTTCGCGGGGCTGCTGGAAGCATCAATTGTAAAAATCGTAGGCTGATATCCGTAGAAGCTGTCATTCACCGCATAAATTGTAGAGCCTTCGCCAGCGACCATACCCGAAATTGCACCAAACCCGATCAGGTCGTCTGCACCCGCTGACGTAATCTGCGGAAAGGCCGCTGGTGCCTCGGTGTATTGGTAGATCATGACATGGGCGCGTGCTGCGCCGTCTTTCAGGCCATCAAACTCGTTTGCAGTGGCCAGCAGGCCGCGGGACGGGATTGCCACAGCTCCTTCGGGCGAGATGCCTGAGGGCAGCAATTGCACCAGTTTCGCACGGGCGGGATCCGAAACGTCATAGACCCCAACAATGGAAGCGCGCTCTGCCATCACAAAGAGGTAGGGCGTCCCATCAAAGACACCAAACTCCATGCCTTCGGGTTCGACACCCTTGCTGTCGGATCGTTTGTCAGGATAGTGGCCAACCTGAATAATCGCGTGTTCAAAGCTCGCGCCGGTTTCAAAGACCTCGGTGCCATCTTTTCGAAAGATGGTCATCCCACGCGCGCCACCATCCATATCTCCTTCGTTGGCAATCGCGAAATGACTATCGTCGATCCACTGCACCCCGTCGGGTTCACGCACGACATTTGCCTGGCTTTCGGTGAAGAGCAATGCACCACGCTCGTCCGTGGCGTCGATCTGTTCAAGGTCCACCGATCCCGCGGAGAAATGTGAGACAATGGAACCGTCACGTGCGACAACTGCAATGTGATTGTTTTCCTGCAGCGTGACGACCGTTTCGCCCAGGCTATTGATGTCCACGAATTCCGGCTCCGGGTCCTCGCCTGCAATATTGGCCAGGCCCGTCAGGTCGGCGCGGATCAGGCTATCGCAATCAAGGCTGCCATCAACAACATCGATCATTACCAGATCACCCGCGGGCATCTGCGGAACCCGACCATCCCCCAGATCCTCGTCACGTTCGTTTTCGATCGCAATCGCGACGAAGGACCCATCCGGCGCTTTGCTGGTGCTGTCCGGCTGGCCTCCGAGATCGCAGCGCGCAAGCTCGGTCATGGTCGTCACGTCGATTGCTTTGATCATGCCCGACGGCGCGGTATAACTCTGAGACGTGTTGATGCCGACAAAGGCGGTTGTCCCGATGATCGAGACGGCTGTCGGTTCGCCGTCCATCGCCATGACGCCAAGCGGTTGTGGATTTGCCGGATCCGTGATGTCGATCGCGCCGATCACCCCGGCAGGGCTATCGGTGTAGACAAGTGTCATTCCATCTGCGGTGACATCAATAATTTCGGCGGATGTTTCTTCAGGTACTGCGCCCTGAAAATTGGACGTGACTGGAAATGACGCGATGCGGTTGAAGTTCATCTCGGCTGCGGCCGGACTGCAAAGAAATGCTGTCGTGACGCCGCTTAGTATGACGGGTTTGATCATAGGTACCCCCTGATTGATTGCTCATGTGGATTGCAATGTGTGGGTAACAAGCGGATATCAATTTCATGTCGTTTTCATGATACTCCGATCTCAATGTGAATGCGCAGATAGGGGGAGCGAACGGGCCAATCCCCCCCCTGAAACTCCTCCCACCCGAAACAAAGACCAGAAATGCAGCTCATTTTCAGCACGATCATTGTTTGCTAATTTTCCAATATGCAGGATGACAGATTCTTCTCCCCCACCCCTTCGCGCACACATGAGGTATGTGGGCCGGGGGCCTATATGTTTGCTTTTACGCTCATGGCTCAGCAGCAGGGGAATGTGATCTGGGTGCGCGAAACCTGGGACACACAACAGATCAATCCCACAGGCTTTGCTGATTTCCTTGACCCATCACGGCTGACCATCTGCGCTACAAAAGACCAGAGCCAGACCCTTGCTGTTGCGGAAGAGGCTTTGCGGTCCGGAGCGGTTTCGCTGGTTGTGATGCAATTGAATAAACCGATAGGCCTGACCGAGGGGCGTCGGTTACAGCTGGCTGCACGGGACGGAAAATCCACCGGATTGGCGATCATCCCCGAAGGCATGGGCAGCAATGCGGCGGAAACACGTTGGCGCTGCACGCCTGTTTTTGACCCAGGCAAAACGGCACCTGACTCGACTCTGCAACAGTGGGAACTTATAAAGAACAAATCAGGAACATTGGGTAATTGGTATGTTCGATGGGATAAAGCGTCGCGTCGTATCGCTGTGGTTTCCCCGGCTCGCAAGTGACCGGGTTCTACGCCAGCACCCGGTCGATGGGCCGTTTGCGCTGACCCTGAAACAGAAAAACGCCAATCGGGTTTATTGCCTCAACAGGGCCGCGACACAGGCCGGGTTACATCAGGGGATACCTTACGCGGATGCGCGCGCCTTTTGCCCTGACCTGCAAAGCCGGGCGGCACAGCCGGATGAGGACCAGCGCTTTTTGCGTGCGCTTTGCCGCTGGGCCGCACGCTATTGCCCATGGGTTGGGCTTGAAGGCACGGATGGTCTGGTGCTGGACATCACCGGGTCGGCCCATCTGTTTGGCGGCGAGGCCCCCCTGCTGGCCGATATCCGTGCGCGTCTGGTGCGGGCGGGCCTCTCGGTGCAGATCGGTTGCGCCGATACGCGTGGGGCAGCCTGGGCCTTGGCGCATCATGGCGAGGGGGTGGCCAGTGGAGACATGTTGACGGCTTTGAAAGCTCTGCCCGTAGCCGCTTTGCGGATAGAGGACAGCGTATCCGTTGCCCTGCAGCGCCTGGGCCTGCGCAGCATTGGCGATCTGGCTGGCGCGGCCCGCGCACCGCTGACCCGCCGGTTTGGCCCCGGCCTTCTGTTGCGGTTGGATCAGGCCCTGGGCAAACAACCCGAGGAAATCTCGCCCCATCGCGACCCGCCGCATTACGGGGTGCGCATGACCTTGCCCGAGCCGATTGGATTGCTGTCGGATGTGATGGCCGGAACCGAACGGCTGCTGTCCAAGCTCTGCGCGAAACTGAAATCACAAGAAACAGGCGCGCGCAAAATATGCCTCACCCTGCGCCGTGTTGATCAGGATCACCAACAGGTCGAACTGCGCCTGGCGCGACCATTGCGTGACCCCAGACGTATTTTACCCTTGTTCGAGCGGGGGCTGAGCGAGATTGACGCGGGCTTTGGCATCGACCAATTGCGGTTGGAGGCCACACAGGTCGAAACCGTCCCGGTGCAGCAAATCAGCCATGTCGCCGATGGCAGGCAAGACAGGCTGGACGATCTGATCAGCCGGATCGGTACACGCATCGGATTGGAAAACATCCATCGGTTTCTTCCGGCCGATAGCCACATCCCGGAGCGTAGCTTTATGATGGCCCCGGCGGCCTATTCTGAGCCGGCAAACGGCTGGGCCAGTCTGCAACCGCGCCCGATCACCCTGTTCCCACCAGAACCCATTGCCGGAACAGGGGCGCGTCCCCCCGCACGGTTTCGCTGGCGGCGGATGCCTCTGACCTGCGCCCGCGCCACCGGACCTGAGCGCCTTACACCAGAATGGTGGCTGGAGGATGACAACTGGCGCTCTGGGATGCGGGATTATTGGCGGGTGGAAACCCGTGAGGGGCGGCGTCTTTGGCTGTTTTACACACCGCAAAATCCGGGCTGGTTTGTGCAGGGGGAGTTTGCATGACACACGCCCATGGACCCCGCCCTGACAGATCCCACCACAGCTTGCCGACCACGACCAGGGGATATGCCGAACTGTGCGTCACCACCAATTTCACCTTTCTGACCGGCGCATCGCACCCCGAAGAACTGGTGCTGCGGGCCGCGGAACTGGGCCTGTCCGCCATTGCCATCACGGATCAGAACTCGCTGGCGGGTGTGGTGCGGGCATGGTCCGCGTTGAAAGAGCTGCGGCGCGATACACAAGACGCGGTGCAGATCCGCTCTCAACAGCGGGTGGACAGCTCGTCCCGGCAGGTCAGGGATCAGGGCACCCCCATCACCAAGCCCAACACAGTTGCGTTGCCCAAGCTGATTGTCGGCTGTCGGCTGGTGCTGCAGGACAGTTCGGTGGACTGGATCGCCCTGCCCCGTGACCGGGCAGCGTATGAGCGGCTCACCCGCCTGCTCACGCTGGGCAAACGGCGGGCGGAAAAGGGAGACTGCATCCTTTATACCAAGGACATGATCCCGGCGTGCAAAGGGATGATCCTGATCGCCCTGCCACGGGGCAGCCTGAACGAGGCCGTGGCAGAGCTTCGTCATCTGGGGCGGCAGTTTCCGGGGCACGTCTTTCTGGGCGCCACCCCGCGTTATGATGGCAGTGATCAGGCCTATCTGGCGGCCTGCGCCCAGCTCGCACAAAGGACCGCGGCCCCGATGGTGGCGGTGGGGGATGTGCTGATGCACCGCGCGGGTCGCCGGCAACTGGCCGATGTGCTGACCTGTATGCGCGAACATATCACAATCGATGAGATCGGCACCCGCGCGCTGCCCAATGGGGAACGTCGCTTGAAGGCGGGGGCAGATATGGCGCGGGTGTTTCGTGATCACCCGGCGGCGCTACGCCGCACACTAGAGATCGCGGATAGGTGCTGCTTTGATCTGGGTGAGCTGTCCTACGAGTACCCACATGAGGAACCGGGTGGGGAAACCCCGCTGGCGCGGCTTGAACGGCTTGCGAAAGAGGGGCTGAAGCGCCGCTATCCCGACGGACCACCGGACCGGGCACTGAAGCTGATGGCAAAGGAACTGGCCGTGGTGCGCGAGCTGGATTTCCCCGCCTATTTCCTGACCGTGCATGACATTGTGCAATTTGCCAGATCAAAGGGGATCCTCTGCCAGGGGCGCGGCTCGGCGGCGAACTCGATCCTCTGTTATCTTCTGGGCATCACCGATGTCAGCCCGGATATGATCGCCATGGTGTTTGAGCGGTTCGTGTCCAAACACCGGGGCGAGCCGCCGGACATTGACGTGGATTTCGAACACGAGCGACGCGAAGAGGTGATCCAGTGGATTTATGAAAAATACGGCCGTCATCGCGCCGGGCTTTGCGCAACGGTCATTCATTTCCGCACCCGCGCCGCCATCCGCGAGGTGGGCAAGGTGATGGGGCTTAGTCAGGATGTAACCGCCGGGCTGTCCAGCCAGATCTGGGGCATGAGCAATGGTGGCGTTGATCCCGACCGCATCCGCGAACTGGGCCTTGACCCATCCGACCGCCGCCTGATGCAGACCATCCACCTGATCGGAGAAATCATCGGCTTTCCCCGCCACCTGTCACAACATGTGGGCGGCTTTGTCATCACACGTGGGCGGCTGGATGAACTTGCGCCCATCGAAAATGCCGCGATGGAGGACCGCACGGTCATTTGCTGGGACAAGGATGACATTGATGCCTTGGGCATTCTCAAGGTGGATATTCTGGGGCTGGGGATGCTCAGCTGCATTCGCAAATCCTTTGAGCTGATGCAAAGCCACGAAGGCATCACCCATAGCATTGCCACGATCCCACAAGACGACACGCCCACCTATGACATGTTGTGTCAGGCTGACGCGATTGGAGTGTTTCAGGTGGAAAGCCGGGCGCAGATGAATTTCCTGCCCCGGATGCGCCCGCGCGAGTTTTATGATCTGGTGATCGAGGTTGCCATTGTGCGCCCCGGCCCCATTCAGGGGGGCATGGTGCAGCCCTATATCAAGCGCCGTCAGGGGCTGGAGCAAGCCACCCCCTTTGGGCCCGCTTTGGAAGAGGTCACTGCACGCACGCTGGGCGTGCCGCTGTTTCAGGAACAGGCCCTGCAAATCGCCGTTGTCGGCGCGGGGTTCTCGGCGGAAGAGGCGGACCACCTGCGCCGCTCGCTGGCGTCATTCCGGCGTATGGGCACCATTGGCACCTATCGCGAGAAATTCATCGCGGGCATGCTGAAGAACGGCTATTCCCAAGAGGTGGCAGAGCGTTGCTTTGGCCAGATCGAGGGCTTTGCCGATTACGGTTTTCCCGAAAGCCACGCGGCGGCCTTTGCCATGCTGGCTTATGTCTCGGCCTGGCTGAAATGCCACCACCCGGCGATCTTTGCCTGTGCGCTGCTGAACTCTCAGCCAATGGGGTTTTATGCCCCGGCCCAGATTGTCCGCGATGTGCGCGAACATGGGGTGGAAACCCGCCCCATCTGCGTCAACCATTCAAGCTGGGACAACACGCTGGAACGCCGGCCCGACGGGGCTTTGGCGTTGCGGCTGGGGTTTCGGCAAATCAAAGGATTCAAAGAAGAGGACGCGGGGTGGATCGTTGCTGCGCGTGGCAATGGCTATCAGGACCCGCAATCCCTGTGGCTGCGCGCGGGTCTGCGCCCGGATGTGTTGACACGGCTGGCCGAGGCCGATGCGTTTTCGGATATGGGGCTGACCCGACGTGACGCACTGTGGCAGGTCAAGGCGATCAAAAGCCCCAGTCCACTGCCCCTGTTCAACGATCCGATTGATGGGGAAATCGTTGATGAACCAACCGTCATATTGCCCAATATGCAACTGGGTGAAGAGGTGGTCGAAGATTACGTTTCGACCCGCCTGACCCTGCGCGCCCATCCGATGGAGCTGCTGCGCCCCACGCTTCCGGGCCTTGTCACCCATGCCGCGCTGCCAGACATTCCCTTGGGGCGTTACAGCGTCTGTGGGCTGGTCATCACCCGACAGCGCCCAGGCACGGCATCCGGCGTGATCTTCCTGACGCTTGAAGATGAAACCGGTGTCAGTAATGTTGTGGTCTGGCCCAAGATCTATGAGCAGTTTCGGCGCATCGTCATGGGCGGGCGATTGCTGCGCGTCACCGGCTATCTGCAACGCGAGGGCATCGTCGTTCACCTGATCGCACAGCATGTGGAAGATATGTCCCATAAACTGTCCGAACTGGGCCACCCCCAGCCCGAAGCCCTGACCACAGAAGGCCAACGCACCGACGACACCCCGAAAAAAGCCCGCTATCCCGCCCGCGCCATGCACCCGCGCGATCAAGCCAAACGGCTTTTTCCAAGCCGGGATTTTCATTAACAAGGTCACTTACGAGGATTACGGCTTGGCGCAGAAATCACAAATCGCACACCCCATCAGGCAATGCCTGTCAGGGGGAAGGGTCTGAGGGTCTTTTGTCAAACAGCCGGAACACTATTGGCGCACAAGTCACCACAAGGAAGATGCGCAGGATGTGATGCAACACCACATAGGTCAGGTCCGCCCCGGCAATGATCGCCAGCACCACCATTTCGCCCTGTCCCCCCGGCAGGTAGGCCAGCAACACATCAAGCGAAGGCGCAATCCCGGCTGAAATCACTCCAAGGATGAACAACGCGGAAATGGCACTGAGCAACGCGCCATTAACGGCCCCGGCCAGAACGATGTGCTTCAGCTCACGCAGCGTGACGCCGGAATATTTTGCGCCCACGGTCAGGCCGATGAAAAACTGCGTGGCCCAGATCATTTCAGCCGGGGGGCGCTGGGTCAGAACACCGCTCATCGACAGGATCGCACTCAGCACCATCGGCCCGATGATTGAGGCCCCGAAGATCCCCAGACGTTTGGCAAACTGCCAACCGCCAATGCCGCATAGAAGAAACAACACAAGCTGCGGCAGCGGCGTTTGGGTTGCCGACATCCCCGGCCGCTGGGTCAGATCAATGTTCCAGAACACGCCAAGGATCAGCGGCATGACAGACACAATCAAAAGCACACGAGTCGCATGAACCAGCGCCAGCGCCCGCATATTCGCACCGGCCTCTTCGCCAAAGACCATCAAATCCTGCAGCCCACCCGGCATGGCGGCATAGAAACTGGTGACTGGATCGAACCCGAACAGGCGGCGCATCATTGGGTAACTGGCGGCCGCGATGGTCAGGATAAACAGCGGAACAATGGCCAAAGACAGGGCCATGCTTGGGATCTGAGCCGTGACATCGGGGGTAATCGAGGCCCCCGCGGCCACGCCAAGGAAGGTGCGAAACACAGTCGCGATCCCACCAAGGTTTTGCATCCGGGCCCCCATCAGCGCCCCGGCAAGACACAGGAACATCGGCCCCAACAGAAACGGCAGCGGCAAACCCGCCACATGGAAAACCAGCACCCCCAAAAAGGCAAGCCCGAGGGTGGTCATTCGGTTTCGGGTGACAAAGCCCATAAGATGTCCTGCTCAATGGGAAACGGGGGCGCCGGTCACGCCCCCGCAGATGGTATCAATCGCCCTCGGCAACGCCTTCCTGCCGGGCCTTGGCGCGGCGGGCACGATAGCTGGGGACAACCACCAACAGCGCCGCGATCACCAAAAGGCCCAGCGTCATCGGACGTTCAAAGATGAACCCGATCCCGTCATAAAGCTGCATCGAGCGCGAGAAGTTGTCTTCGAGCATCCCGCCCAGGATGAACCCGATCAGCAACGGCGCCAGCGGGTAATCTGCAAACTTCAGAACGGTCGCGCAGATGCCCATGCCGACAAGGATCAACAGCTCGGTTGCGTTATTTTGTCCGATGTAACTGCCCATCAGCGTAAAGAACAAGATGAACGGGATCAGGTAGTTGCGCGGGATGGACAGGACCTTGGCAATATAAGGGATCAGCGGCAGGTTCAGGATCAAGAGCACAAGATTGCCAATATACATCGAGATGATCACCGCCCAGAAAATCTGCGGCTCGTCGATCATCAGGCGCGGCCCCGGCGTGACATTCAGCGCAATCAGCGCACCCAGCAGGATCGCCGTGGTGCCCGACCCGGGGATGCCCAAAGTCAGAAGCGGCACAAACGATCCGGTGCAGGCCGCGTTGTTTGCGGTTTCCGGCGCAGCCAGCCCCTTGATCGCGCCCTTGCCGAACTCTTCCTGCTCTTCTTTCGAGGCCAGGTTGCGTTCCACCGCATAGCCCAGGAACGAGGCGATGGTGGCCCCGGCCCCGGGCAACACCCCGATAAAAAAGCCCTGGATCGACTGGCGACCAATAACCGGGGCGATCTTGCGCCCCTCTTCGCGGGTGATGCGCAGATTGTCGATCTTGCCGCCATTGCCTTGGGCCGACCGTTTCGGGTTCAAAACCAGAAACAGTGCTTCGGGCAGGGCAAACATCGCCATGGCCAGCGTGATGAAGCTGAACCCCGATTGCAGATCCATCAGCCCCATGGTGAAGCGCGGCATGTTGAACAGCGCACCTTCGCCGACCGTGGCCATGACCAGACCCAGAAGGGTCATCAACAGCGCCTTGCCCACATTGCCCGTGCCTGCAAAGGCCGCGATGGCAGACAGCCCGACAACCATCAGGGCAAAATACTCGGCTGAATGAAACAGCAACGCGACGGTGGACAGCATGGGGGCGAAAACCATCAGCAGCAGCGCACCAATGCTGCCGCCCGCAAAGGACGCGATGGCCGCAATGGTCAACGCCTTGCCCGCCTGGCCTTTGCGCGCCATGGGATAGCCGTCGAAACTCGACGCCACGGTGCCCGCCACGCCGGGGGCGTTGAGCAGGATCGACGAGGTCGACCCGCCGAAAATCGCCCCGTAATAGACACCGGCCAACAGGATGATGGCGGCGGACGGATCGCCGATGGTGATGGCGACCGGGATCATGATGGCGATGATCGACATCGGGCCCAGCCCCGGCAACATGCCGATAAACGTGCCGATCAGGCAGCCGGCAATCACCATAAGCAGGTTCTGGATGGAAAATGCGGCGCCAAGGCCGATCAGAAGTCCTTCGATCATGTCTCAGCTCCTTAAATGAAAAACGGCCAGGGGCGCAGGAAGATGCCCAGCACCCCGTCGACCAGATACCAGACGACAAAGCTGGCTAACGCGGCGACGGGCAGCAGGATGTGAAGCTTGCGTTCCCCCAGGGCGAAGGACCCGCAGGTCAGGAAGGCGAAGGTCGCAAACAGGAACCCGGCGGGGCGCAGCAACAGCGCATAGGCCACCATCAAAGCGAGCAGCGTCAAGGCCTGCCCAAGGTGATAGTCCCCCATGCGTCGGTAATCGATGTCTGGCTCCTGATCGCTTTCGGGCGATTTCTCCAGCCCCAGAAGAATGGTCAACGATGTGAGAATTGTGAGCACAGCCAACACTTTCGGGAAGGTGCTTGGCCAGATCGGGTTGCGTTGCATGAAGGGCGGCAACAGCCCGTCCATGGTGAAAAATGCGGCATAGCCATAGGCCAGTGCGGCGCACAGAATGACAAATGCGACCCAGCGATCCAGTGCCATCGGAAACCTCCCTTATTGCGGTGTTGGGTGGGGGCGTTGCCCCTCTTGAGCCTGCGGCTCAATTCACCCCAAGGTATTTCGGGCAAGAGGAAAGAAATTGTTAACCATCTCACCGCTAAGGTCAGACCACGGTACAGGCTGAGGAGCCGATGACCGTGCAAGGGGAAGCGTTTATCTTCCTTTCGGGGGAGTGCATCCGTGCCCTCCCCTTCCTCTTGCTCAAAATACCTCGGGGAGCGCGAGGGGCAGCGCCCCTCGCACCCGGTGTCTTCTTGGGTCTTAAAGGAAGCCGAGCTTCTTCATCAGATCGCCAATGGCCTGTTCCTGACCTTCGAGGAACGTTCTGAAGTCATCACCCGAATTGTGGATGTTGACCCAGCCGTTGCGCGCGCGCACGGCTTCCCATTCCGGGGTGTCATACATCTTGGCAATCGCATCCTGATACATGGCCAGCTTGTCGTCCGGCAGGCCCGGGGCCCCGAAAAAACCACGCCAGTTGACGAAGGTCGTATCGATCCCCTGCTCTTTCATGGTTGGGGCATCGTTTGCGGCGACACGTTCCTCAGCCGTTACGCCAAGGATCTTGACTTCGCCTGCTTCGGCCAGGGCCACAGCTTCGGAAAACCCGGTCGACAGGGCCGCGATTTCACCTGACAGCAGGGCCGCCATGGCCTTGCCGCCGGCGTCATAGGGGATGTATTTCACCGCGAGCGCATCTTTGCCCGCCGCTTCCATCACCATCGCCGCAACCAGGTGGTCCATGCCCCCGGGCACTGATCCGCCGCCGATTGCCGTGCCGGACGGGTCGGCATCAAAGGCCGCCAGAAGGTCATCCATCGAATTCAACGGGCTGTCCTTGCCCACGACGATCGCCGCGTAATCGCCGATGGTGCCGGCGACCAGGGTCAGGTCACGGAAATTATGCGGGAAGACGCCGGTCAGCGACCTGATCACGATCGGGGTCGAATTGACCATCAGCGTGCCGTGCTGGCTGTCCGCGTTTTCAATCATGTAACCGATGGCTTTGCCCCCGCCGCCGCCCGACATGTTCTCGTAAGACGCCGTGCCGACCAGTCCAGCCGCGGTCAACGCCTCGCCAGTACCGCGCGCGGTGCCGTCCCAACCGCCACCGGCGCCACCGGGGATCAGAAAGTGGATGCTGTCGACAATAGGTTCTGCCGCAAGCGGGCCGGAAATTGCAAAAGCTGCAGCCGCAGCCATCAGGGCACGACGGCCCAGTTCGAATGTCATGTCTTGGTTCCTCCCATTTGACATTGGCGACGCATGTCGCTCATGTCGGGGAAGGGTGTGGGACAAAGCTGACACTAAGCTGACACGCACAAAAGGGAGCGAAACAAAGATGCGATTCCTGCTGATCGAGGACAACATGCAGCTTGCCGCGGCGGTCGTGGATCGGTTGAGTCTGGACGGGCATGTCGTCGATCATGCGGCCGATCTTCAGACCGCTTGGGATTTTTCCGCAACAACGTCTTACAACCTGATTTTATTGGACATAATGCTTCCGGATGGGGATGGGCGCACCTTTCTATCCAAACATCGCAACCGGCAGAACCGCACCCCGGTGATCGTTTTAACTGCGCGTTCAGAAGTGTCGGATCGCGTTGGCATTCTGGATCTTGGCGCAGATGATTACATGGTCAAACCGATCGATTTCTCCGAACTGGAAGCACGCTGTCGCGCGGTTTTACGGCGACGAGGCGGGGAGGCTCAGAACCTGCTCAGCCTCGGAGATCTGCAATTTGATTCGCTCTCCGGCACGCTGAAAGTGGCGGGCAGGGACATCCAGTTGCGCACCCGCGAGCTGCGCCTTTTCGAAGTTTTTGCCAATGCGCCGGGGCAGATCTTTGCGAAATCTACCCTTGTTGATCGGCTGTTTTCTTATGACGAAGATGTCTCGGAAAACGCCATCGAGGTGTATGTCGGGCGCCTTCGTCGCCACCTGCAGGGTTCCGACGTCAGGATCACCACCGTACGTGGTTTGGGTTACAAGCTGGAGGCGGAATGAGTCAGCCCCTCACCAAAGGTTCGATCCGCCGCCGGTTGCTGTGGTCCCTGCTTGCCGGGGCCGCGGCGTTGACGGTGATCGTCTATTTCGTGATGCAATCCGTGGCACAGCAGGTGGCGCAGGACAGCCAGGATAATGTCCTGAAGGCCTCGGCCCTGTCGATCCTGGACAGTGCCCGTTCTTCGGGGGGGCAGATCAACGTCGATCTACCCTATTCGTCGCTGTCCATGTTGGACAGCGTATCCGGGGAACGTGTCTTTTATGCCATTCGGTTGGGGAAGGAATTTCTGAGTGGTTATAAGGACTTGCCCGAGGCCACCCCGAATGAAATGGGAGAAACGGCCTTCCGGTCTGTTCGGTTTTTGGGCGATGAGGTCCGCGTGGTCACGGCCGGGCGCGCGGTGTCCACAGATGTTGGGCAACAGGTTTTGCAAGTGTCCGTTGCCCAGACCCTTTCCGGTCAGAAAAAGACGCTGACGCGGTTTTCCCGGACATCGATGGGAATTGGGGCTGGCTTTTTCCTTCTGTCCGTTCTGTTGGCAATGATTGTCGCCCGCAGCACCATTCGCCCGTTGGATCGATTGACGGCCTCGGTGTCACGCAGGGGGCCCAAGGATCTGCGCCCGGTCACGGCCCCTGTCCCGTCCGAAATGGAACCCCTGGTGGCGTCGCTCAATTCCCTGATGAGACGGCTGAAAAAATCCCTGGCAAGGTCCGAGGATTTCATCGCCGAAGCCGCGCATCGCGTCCGCACCCCCCTGGCCATCGTGCGCACCAAGGCGGACATCATCCAGCGCAAAAGCGATGACCCCGACACGCGGGTCGCCCTGCGCGAGATGATCCATGCCATTGATGACAGCTCGCGCACGGCGGGGCAGCTGTTGGACCATGCGATGGTCACCTTTCGCCTGGATCACCTGGCGCGGGAAGATGTGGATCTTGCCCAACTGGCACAGGATGTGGTGGAGCGGTTGCGTCCGCTGTGCGACCTGAAAGAGATCGAGCTTGATATCAAACGCCCCGCGACGGTGACACTGCAAGGCGACCCGATCCTGCTGCAAAACGCCCTGCACAACCTCATGGACAACGCGGCCAAATATGCCCCTGCTGGCGCCCGGATCAACGTTACGGTCGCGAGTGATGGTCAAACTGCAAAGGTCAGCATTCAGGACACCGGTCCCGGATTTCCCGAGCAAGAGATCGGGCAATTGGCCCAGCGATTTGCGCGCGGTGGCAATGCCCACGGGATTGTCGGTTCGGGGTTGGGCCTGACCATCGCCAAAGAAGTCACCGAAGCCCATGGCGGGCGCATGGAAACCGGAAACAACCCAGGAGGAGGCGCATGCGTCACCTTATTCTTGCCCTTGTCCTGATTTGCACCGCCCTCCCCGGCCGTGCATTCGAAATCGAAGACCGGGCGCGGTTTGGGCCGGAAAACAGCACCCGTGAACTGCGTATTCTTTCTGCGGCGGATATCGGGTTTTTTGAACCGATGATCACCTCGTTTCTGGCCAACCATCCCGGGGTGTCGATCGATTATGTCGTTGCCAGCTCAACCGAACTGGATCGCGCCATTCGCGACGAAGGACAGGCCTTTGACGTTGTGATCTCAAGCGCGATGGACCTGCAGACCAAACTGGCCAATGACGGCATGGCGCGACGCCATGTTTCGGATGTGACCCTGGATTTGCCGGATTGGGCGACGTGGAACGACATGCTGTTTGCCTTCACCCAGGAACCTGCCGCCATCGTTGTCTCTAAGGACCTGTTTGGCGATCTTCCCATTCCCCGGGACCGACATGAACTTATCAACCTGCTGCGCGAACACCCGGATCGCTTTCGTGGCCGGGTGGGCACCTATGATGTGCGCAGTTCGGGATTGGGCTATCTCTTTGCCACTCAGGACACGCGGGCATCTGAAACCTATTGGCGCTTGACCGAGGTGATGGGGGGGCTGAAGACACGCCTTTATTGCTGCTCGTCCGAGATGATTGATGCGGTGAAATCCGGGGAGTTGTTGATCGCTTATAACGTGCTTGGCAGCTATGCCATGAACCGGGCAGATCGGGACGAGTTTGTCATCATTCTTCCCGCCGATTTCACAACGGTCATGCTGCGAACGGTGATGATTCCGAATAACGCGGCAAACGATCAGCTTTCCGGGCAATTCGTGGATCACCTTCTGCGACGTTCACATGGCGCGAACGCGCGCCCCCTGACCGACCCCAAACTGGATCTGGAGGCGATCGATTCCTCGCTCAACCGCATACGCATTGGCGCAGGGCTTTTGGTCTATCTTGACCAGATGAAACGGCGCGCATTTCTGTCGGAATGGGAAAACGCTCTGGTGCGCGAATAGGGTGACAGGACAGCATGGATTGTCCGGTGCCCGGCAGGCGGACCCGTTTCAGAGCCAGCTTTCAGCCGGTGTGCCACACGCCCAACCGTGTGAACTGCCAGATCGGACGGGCGCGTTAATCCCTTCCCGGTTTCCCAACGCCCAGTCCCAAACGCCCAGCCCCCAAACGCCTGGTTCCCAACGGAAAAACACGGGGGCAATGAAACCGTTTCGGAACAAAGATGTGTTTCAAGTTCATCCCGATACGCTTTGGTTTGAATACAACGCACATCCTTTCAACGCGGCCGCGTCATCAAGGATTGTGTGGACCGGAGCCATGCGCACGGTGTTCAAGGCGAAGGGTCGCTGAACGATTTCTGCAAATGTGGTTTTAGCGGGCGACATGAGAAGGTTGCGGGCGACACCGCCTGCAAAAAATATCCCTCGTCTGGGCAGGAAGGCCAGCATCAGGTTGCGTGTAAGAATGGCCAGGATCGCAGCATAGAATGCCTCAAAATCCTGCTCGAATTGGGGCAAGGCCTTTGGGTTTTGACCTTCCTTCCGAGCAAAATGCGCCATGTCGAGCTCTGACAGCGCCGCATATCCGCGACCGGAAAACACCTGTTCGATCGTCGCGAAATCAGGTGCAGCGTCACCATACCTTTCGCCGATCATTGCCGCGATATCCACCGGCAAGCTGATGTGACCATATTCCACGTTCAGATTTGCCACCCGACGGTTGGTGATCATCACAGGCGACACATTGAACCCGGTTCCAACGCCGATCACCAGGGCCTGTCCACCCTCACCTTCTGCCTGTGCCGGTAGGAACACGGGATCAAGGCTTTCAGGTTGCAAAAACCCGCTGGCCTGCCCAAGCGCGGACAAGTCATTGAGAAGGGCAGAAGGGTGCCCCCCTATCCGATGGGAAAGCTGTGCTTCCTCGAAATGCCAATCCCGGTTGGTCAGGCGGGCCTTGCCCGCATGAACCGGCCCGGCAACGGCCACAACGGCATCTGAAATTCGCGTATCTTCACGATGCGAAAGATAACGCGTCATTGCGCTATCAAAGCTGGGAAAATCATTGTTGCGAAAGCTTTCGATTGAGCCGGCCATCAGCTCGCCGTTGCGGGACAACCCAAATCGCGAGTTTGTCCCGCCGACATCGGCAACCAATCTCAGACCGGTCAATTCAGACGTTCCCCGCTTTCCGGGGCAAAGTAGGATACTTTGCTCAGATCAAAGGCCAGCGGCAGGGCCTCGCCGCTGCGCGCATTGGTTTCGGCGTGAAGGCGCGCGGTGACCTGCTTGCCGCCCAGTTGCGACACGACAAAGGTGTCGGCCCCGGCGGGTTCCACCATGTCGATCAGGCAATCGGCCTCTTGCACATCCTCACCCGCACGGAACCCCGCTTCGGCAATGTCTTCCGGGCGCAGGCCCAGGATCACGTCCTCGGGAAGGTTGGTGGCATGGGTGTCGGTCAATACCAGCGGCGCGGCCCCGGCGCGTTCGATCTCGATCCTTGTGCCTGTGCCATTGGCCCTGGCCCGCGCCGGGATCAGGTTCATCGCCGGGCTTCCCATGAAATCGGCCACGAAGAGGTTGGCGGGCTTGTTGTAGATCTCGGCCGGGCTGCCGATCTGCTGCACCACACCGCCCTTCAGGACGACAATCTTGGTGGCCAAGGTCATCGCCTCGATCTGGTCATGGGTCACATAAACCATGGTGGCGTTCAGGTTTTGGTGCAGTTTCTTGATCTCGGTCCGCATCTCGACCCGCAGCTTGGCGTCGAGGTTGGACAGCGGCTCATCGAACAGAAAGAGCTTGGGGTCGCGCACCAGCGCCCGGCCCATGGCAACACGTTGCCGCTGCCCGCCCGAAAGCTGGCCGGGACGACGCTGCAAAAGCGGTTCGATCTGCAATTGCTGCGCCACCTCCTGAAGTTTCTGATCCTGCGTGGCCTGATCCACCCCGCGCACTTTCATGCCAAAGGTGATGTTCTTGGCCACCGACATGGTCGGGTAAAGCGCGTAGGATTGGAACACCATGGCGATGTCGCGATCCTTGGGGCTGACATGGGTCATATCGCGCCCATCGATGTCGATCGTGCCGTCGGTGATCGGTTCAAGCCCGGCAATACAGTTCAGAAGCGTGGACTTGCCGCACCCGGACGGCCCGACCAGCACCAGGAAATCCCCCGGTTCGATCGCGACATTGATGTCTTTCAGGATCTCGACGGACCCATAGTTCTTGTAGAGGTTTTTGATGTCCAAAATAGGGGCCATGGTGCTTATCCCTTGACTGAGCCCGCGGTCAGTCCGCGGATGAAGTATTTGCCAGCGACGACATAGACGAGGAGCGTGGGAAGGGCGGCGATGATCGCGGCGGCCATATCCACGTTGTATTCCTTCACGCCGGTGGTGGAATTGACGATATTGTTCAGGGCCACGGTGACGGGCTGGGTGCCCGCCTGACTGAAGCTGACCCCGAACAGGAAGTCGTTCCAGATCTGCGTGAACTGCCAGATGACGGTCACAACAATGATTGGCAGCGACAGCGGCAGGAAGATCGACCAGAAGATCCGGAAGAACCCCGCACCATCCACTTTCGCGGCTTTCACCAGCTCTTGTGGGATCGACACATAGTAGTTGCGGAAGAACAGCGTGGTGAACCCGATGCCATAGATCACGTGCACGAAGATCAGCCCCGGAATGGTGCCAGCAATGCCCATCATGCCCAGCATACGCGCCATCGGCAGAAGCACCACCTGGAAGGGGATGAAGCAGCCAAACAGCATCAGTGAGAAGATCAGGTTCGCGCCTTTGAACTTCCATTGTGCAATCACGTAGCCGTTGATCGCCCCCAGAATGGTCGAGATTGCCACGGCCGGGATTGCAAGGATCACCGAGTTCCAGAAGTAAGGGCGCAGACCCTCGCACTGGATGCCGGTACAGGCGCCGGACCACGCGGTGCGCCAGGCGTCAAACGTGACTTCGCGGGGGAAGGCCACAAGGCTGCCGGTGCGGATTTCCTCGAGGCTTTTCAACGAGGTGGTGACCATCACGAAAAGCGGCATCAGGTAAAACAGCGCAAAGAGGCCAAGCAGGGTGAACAGAAGCCAACGCAGGGCGATGCGACCCCAATTGCGCGATGGGCTGTGGGCGGGGGAAAGCGTGATATCAGTCATGTTTCACCCTCAGTTCAGAGTAGAGGTAGGGAACGATGATCGCAAAGACGACGCCCATCATGACCATGGCAGAGCTTGCCGCCTGCCCAATGTCCCCGCGCGAAAACGCCATGGCATACATGTAGGTCGCGGGCAGGTCGGTGGCATAGCCGGGGCCGCCGCCGGTCAGGGCGATGACAAGGTCGAAGCTCTTGATCGCAAGGTGGGCCAGCACGATGAAGGCGGATAGAAAGATCGGCGCCATCGACGGGATGATGATCGCAGAATAGATGCGCCAGTTCGGGATACCATCGACCTGCGCGGCCTTGATGATCTCTCCGTCCACGCTGCGCAAACCAGCCAAGAACAGCGCCATGACAAAGCCCGACGCTTGCCAGACGCCGGCAATCACCACGGCATAGATCGCCATATCCGGGTCAATCACCCAGTCAAACGAAAAGCTCTCGAACCCCCAGTCGCGGACCATCTTTTCAATGCCCAGCCCGGGGTTCATGATCCATTTCCACGCGGTGCCGGTGACGATCATCGACAGTGCCATCGGGTACAGGTAGATCGTGCGCAACACGCCTTCGGTGCGGATTTTCTGGTCCAGCAGGATCGCGATCAGCAGCCCAAGCACCATCGAAATGATGATGAAGAGCGTACCGAAAATGAAAAGGTTCATCATCGCGGTATCAAACCGGGGCGATGCGAAGAGGCGTTCGTATTGAATAAGCCCCTCAACCTCGTATTTCGGCAATAGCCGCGAGCGGGTCAGCGACACCCAAGCCGTCCAGGCGATGAAGCCGTAGACAAAAACGAGGATGGCGAAGAAAGAAGGTGCAAGCACCATCTTGGGGATATGACGTTCAAGCCATTCGGTCATTGTAGCAACCCCTTGAAAGGGGACCCCGCACCCGAAGATCAGGCGCGGGGCCAGGGAGATTTACATGGAGTTTGCGACGGCATCCGCCAGCATGTTCACAGCATCCGCCGAGGACATGTCCGAGTTGAAATGCGCGGTCACCACATCAGTGATGGCACCCGACTGTGCGCCACGCAGCGCCATGCCATGGGCATAGCTGGGCAGAAGCGAGCCGTTTTCAGAGCTTTCCTTCATGTCTTTGGCGGACAGGTGCGCGCAGCTGTCGAAATCGTCCAGTGCCACGTCAACACGTGCCGGAATAGACCCTTTGTTCAGGTTGAACACTTTCTGGAAGTTCTTGCCGACGATCAACTTTGACAAAAGCTCTTGCCCGGCTTGCTTATCGTCGCCATCCACATTGAACATCGCAAAGCTGTCAACGTTGTAAAGGAACCCGTCGCCCGGCACCGAGGCACACAGGAAATCTTCGCCCGGCACTTTGCCCGCGGCAAGGAATTCACCTTTGGCCCAGTCGCCCATGATCTGGAAGGCGGCTTCGCCGTTCATGACCATCGCAGTGGCCAGGTTCCAGTCACGGCCCGAGAAATTGTCGTCCACGTAACCACGCATTTTGCGCATCTGGTCAAAAACAGCGACCATCTGGTCGGATTTCAGGGTGTCCATGTCCAGATCAACAAAGGCTTTTTTGAAACCCTCAGCGCCCAGCATACCCAGTGCAACAGCTTCGAACACGGTGGCGTCCTGCCACGCCTGACCCCCATGGGCCAGCGGCGTGATGCCCGCGGCGGCCAGCTTGTCTGCGGCGGCGTTGAACTCATCCCAAGTGGTCGGCATCTCGATGCCATTGGCGCTTAGCACGTCGGCATTTCCCCAGATCCAGTCGATGCGGTGCACGTTAACGGGCGCCGCGCACCAGGTGCCTTCGCACTTCATGTGACCTGCAATCGAAGCGGGCAGAACATCGGCCCAGCCTTCGGCCTCGGCCACAGCCGAAATATCGGCCAGAACGCCTTCTTCATACCATTCCTGAATGGCAGGGCCTTTCAGCTGAACGGCGGTCGGGGCGTTGCCCGACAGAACACGTGCGCGCAGGGCCGTCATGGCAGCATCGCCGCCCCCACCTGCAACCGGCATATCGGTCCAGGTGCCACCATTGTCTGCAAACTCTTGCTGCAGAACGGCGACAGATTTGGCTTCACCGCCCGACGTCCACCAGTGCAGAACCTCGGCCTGAGGCTCGGCCAATGCAGGCATGGCGCAAGTGACGGCAATGGCCGAAGCGGCCGCGAATACGGATGTCTTCATTAGATTTTCCTCCCTTTGGCCACCCAACAGAGTGGCGCTGAACCAAGTTTGCCGAACCAAGCCGCGCCCGCGCAATCAAAGAAACTGCACCCTTGCGTACCCAAAGTCAGTTTTTCGCGCCTTTTGTTACATGATGTTACGCAAGGCTTGATTTTGTTGCACGCTGTTACAAACAAACCGATGGTGAGGACGGCATATTTGCCGAAGGGAGACACATCACATGGCGATTCCAAGATTGCTTGTCGTCGATGATGACGTAGAAACACGCAGCATGATGACCCAGTTTCTGCAACAGAACGGGTTCATGGCCTTTCCATGCGAAACAGAAGACGCCATCCGCCAGCACCTCATGGGGGGGCGTGTTGATCTGATCTTGTTGGACGTTATGCTGGCAGATGAAAATGGCGTCGAGATCTGTGCCCGATTGCGCCAGGAGCAGGACGTGCCGGTTATCCTTGTGTCCGCCCTGTCCGCCGACCATCACCGCATGAAAGGCTACGAGGTCGGCGCGGATGATTATATCGCCAAGCCGTTCAATCCCGACCTGTTGCTGGCCCGGGTGCGCGCGGTGCTGCAACGCGCCAATCGTGCCGCATCCCTCGTGTACCGACGCAGCGTATCGGTCTTTCGCTTCGCAGGCTGGCAATATGACGCCAAGCGCGACGAGGTCACCTCGCCGCAGGGATATCAGGTGGCCCTGTCCCGCAAGGAAACCACCTTACTTCGGGTCCTGTTGGCCAACCCACATATCCCCCTGACCCGCGACGAAATTGCCGCGGCCCTTGATGTCACCGGCGAAACACATGGGGCCACCCCGGAAGGATCCGGCCGGGCCATTGATGTTCTGGTTGGTCGGCTGCGCGGCAAGATCGAGGCCGATCCAAAATCCCCCGACCTTCTGCGCACAGAACGGGGAATTGGCTATGTATTCGCCACCGATGTCATCACCGAGGACAGCACATGAGCAAAGGGTTCCGACTGCAAACCCTTGGGGTCACCCTTGTCGTCGTGTCGTTCGCAATGGCCTTCATCTCGACTTGGATGTGGTTTGCGTCGACCCGCGCGTGGCAGGACCATCAGACCGGAAGCTTTGTGACTGGTGTTTCCCTTTACGAGACCATGCGCACCGGAGCCGCGCCCCCTGCGGGCATCAACATCTCCCGTCTGAACGCGATGGACGAGATTCTGGCCAGCCGGGGCGAGTTTTCGCGCCTGCCCAACATCCCCACACCGGCTTTCGTCACCAACGTTTCGATCAAGGGCCCGGGCCGAGACCCAGTGTCGGGGGAAAGCCTGACCCTTGGAATCATATCCGGCGATCTACAATACTCGGTGTCCGAGCTCGTCTCAAACGAAGGTCAACCCGCGGCCCAGAAGTTTGGCAATGTCACGCGCCTGCTGGCGACCTATTGCAGCGAACCGATCCTCTTTGCCCGCATGGGAACAGGGCCCTGGCTGCGGATAGACGGGCGTGCGGTCTGGGGCTGCGGCGCGGCACCTACAGACCTGCGCCTGCTGGCAGCTCTGTTCTGCCTGGTGGTCCTGGCCATCCTCGCCACGCTTGTGCGCGACACATCAGCCTATTTCGACCGCTTCGCCCGCGCCCTGCACAATCGCCGCCGTCTGGGTGGGCCGCAAAGCTATGCGGTGCAGGGGCCAGAGGAGTTGCGCGATATTGTTCTTGCCGTGAACAGCTATCTTGAACACGAGCGCGCCCAGCTGTCGAAACGAGCAACCGTACTGTCCGGGGTCAGCCATGATCTGGGCACACCCGCCACGCGGTTGCGTCTGCGCACGGCCCTGATCAAGGATCCCGACCTAAGGGGCAAGTTCGAGACGGACATCGACAGCATGACCGAAATGATCGAAAGCGTGCTGACCTACACCCGGGCCGAACTGAGCGAAGAGGAACCCCGGCAAGTGTCGTTGACCTCTTTGATCGAAGCGCTGGTCGCGGATTATCAGGATCTGGGCCGGCCGGTGTCGATCCGCGCCTTGGAACGGCCCACGTTTGAGGGGGGGCGTTCCGTGTTTGCGTCTAACCCGGGATATGGCACGCTGCCGAGCGTTCAAAGCATTCTTGTCACGGCCCGCCCGATTTCCCTAAAGCGCGCCATATCAAACCTGATTGAAAATGCGTTGAAATATGGTCGCCGGGCCACGGTTGAACTGACCGCCACTGCGGATCACGCAACGATCGTGATTGAAGATGGGGGATCGGGGATGTCCGCGAAAGACATCGAGGCGGTCGTGGCACCATTTAAGCGCGGGGAAAACACCCAAGCCGTAGATGGGTTCGGATTGGGCCTGACCATCGTGGCCACCGTGGCCGAACAGCACGGCGGGCGCCTTCGCTTCGAAACCGGCACAGATGGTTTGCGCGCATGCCTTGAAATCTGCCGGAACTAAAGAGCGGAAAACACTGCAAACGCCCGTTGTCCCCATGCCACTTTCCGCCACGGATTTTGTGGTCGGGGCTGTCTGGTGACACGGAACAAGGTGGCCTTTCCAGTGTCCCTAAAAGACCCGTGCTTGATTTACATCAAGGACGTATTTTCCCACAAAGGTATTAGTCCGAGTGTTTATCTCAGGAATATGGGGATGCCATGACCACGAAGATCAAGGATCTGCAGGTGGGGGACTGCGCCACCATTGCAGGGTTTGCAGGGAGTTGCCCTGTCGGGTATCGCCGCAAGCTATTGTCCATGGGCCTGACGCAGGGCACCAAATTCCAGATCAACCGGCTGGCCCCCCTGGGGGACCCCGTCGAAATTCGCATCCGAGGGTTCGCGCTGTCGCTGCGCAAGCATGAAGCAGAAGCCATTGATGTCATTCCGGTTGCGGGTTGATCGACGATGGCCAACGAAACTCCTACGCATCGAACCATTGCGCTGGTCGGCAACCCCAATTGCGGCAAGACCACGTTGTTCAACGCCCTCACCGGACGCCACCAGCAAGTCGGCAACTGGCCGGGCGTGACCGTCGAAAAAAAGTTGGGGGATATCACCCATCGCGACAAAAGCCTGACCATCGTGGACTTGCCCGGTGTCTATTCGCTTGCGGTGGCAGGCGATCAAACCTCGTTGGATGAGAGGATCGCCCGGGATTACATTCTGTCGGAACAGCCCGATCTTGTGGTCAATGTGGTGGATGGCTCGAACCTGGAGCGCAACCTGTATCTGACCGTGCAGCTTGTGGAAATGGGACTGCCGATGGTGGTGGTCCTGAACATGATGGATGTGGCCTGGGCGCGGGGGCTGAAGATCGATCCACAGGCCCTGTCCGATCACCTTGGGTGTCCGGTCATGGAAACGGTTGCGGCCCACGCAAAGGGGTTGGACGAGCTTCGGGATCTGATGGTTTTCGCGGATCAAGCGCCGTGCGAGCTGCGGTTTGACGACGGGATCGAAGCAGCCCTGAAGCGTATGCAGCCGGTTTTGTCTGAAAGGTTCAGCCAGGAAAACGCCCGCTGGTTGGCGCTGAAACATCTTGAGGGGGATGATCTGTGCCCGGCGCTGACCGACCCCGCAATGATCACGCTGGCCGACACGGAACGGAGCAAGATCGAGGCGGATGCCGGAATGGATGTGGACACGGTGATTGCCTGTGCGCGCTATGACGCGGTGGCCAGACTTGTTGGCATATCTCTCAGCCGCGCGGGCGAAGTGCCCCGCCCGCTCTCCGACCGGATCGACCGGGTGATCCTGAACCGGGCCCTTGGGATCCCGCTGTTTTTGTTGGTGATGTATGTGATGTTCATGTTCACCATCAACATTGGCGGCGCCTTCATCGACTTCTTCGATATTCTGGCGGGCACCCTTTTTGTGGACGGGTTTGGGGTTGTGCTCTCCAACCTGAATGCTCCGAACTGGATCGTGACGATCCTTGCCACCGGCGTGGGTGGCGGCATCCAGACCGTGGCGACCTTCATCCCCATTGTGGCCTGCCTGTTCTTCGCCCTGTCGGTTCTGGAAGACAGCGGATACATGGCGCGCGCCGCCTTTGTGATGGACCGCTTCATGCGAATGATTGGCCTGCCGGGCAAAAGCTTTGTACCGCTGATCGTGGCCTTCGGCTGCAACGTGCCCGCGATCATGGCCACCCGCACGCTGGACAGCGCCCGCGACCGGATCCTGACCGTCATGATGGCCCCTTTCATGTCCTGCGGCGCACGGTTGCCGGTATATGCGCTCTTTGCCGCCGCATTTTTCCCGGTGGGTGGGCAGAACCTTGTCTTTGCGCTGTACCTTCTGGGCTTGCTGGCCGCGGTGGGCACGGGTCTGATGCTCAAGGTGACGTTGTTGAAAGGCGATCCCACCCCCTTTGTGATGGAGCTGCCGCCCTATCACCTGCCCACGCTTGGCGGGTTGGCACGGCGCACCTGGCATCGCATGCGGGATTTCCTGACCGAAGCGGGGCAAGTGATCATAGCAATGGTTGCGGTGCTGGCCGTGCTGAATTCCTGGGGAACCCAAGGCAGCTTTGGCAATGAAGACAGCGAAGCATCGGTCCTGTCGGAAATTGGCCGCGGCCTGACGCCGGTCTTTGCCCCGATGGGCATCGAAGAAGACAACTGGCCCGCCACGGTGGGCATTTTCACCGGCGTGTTGGCGAAAGAGGCCGTAGTGGGCACGCTGAACACACTTTACGCCACACCGGAAGATGACACCGGAGAAGCGTTTTCGGTGATGGCCGGAGTGCAGGAAGCCACGGCCACCATCCTGCCCAACCTGCGCGACGCGATCGGCATGGCGCCCGACCCGCTGGGCCTGGACATCGGTGACGTATCAAACCCCGATCTGGCGGCGGAAGCCCAAGAGGTCTCGCGCTCGACCTTCGGGACAATGGCGGCCCTGTTTGACGGACAGGCCGGAGCCTTTGCCTATCTGCTTTTGATCCTGCTTTACATGCCCTGCGTGGCGGCAATGGGGGCGATCTGGCGGGAAACCGGCTGGCAATGGGCGCTGTTTGCCGGGGGGTGGACCATGGGGCTGGCCTATGGGGCCGCAGTCTGTTTCTACCAGATCGCCCGTTTTTCGCAGGATCCGGCCTATGCCAGCAGCTGGATCGGCGGTCTTCTGGCCGCTTGGGCCGCCCTGTTTGCCCTCTTGCGCTGGGTGGGGCGCCGCCCCGGCAACGTGCCTATGGGGGCGGTGTAATGGCGATGCTTCTGGATATTCGTCAATATATTGAAGATCACGAGACGGTCAGTCTGCTGGATCTGTCTCACCGCTTTCACATTTCCCCCGACGCCCTGCGCGGCATGTTGGCCCATTGGCAACGCAAAGGTGTTATCCGGCGGAAGGGGGCGACAATGGATTGCGGCGGATGCACCCCGTCACCTTCTTGCGGGGGCTGCAACAACCTGGCGGCGTTTGAGACCTATGAGCGGGTGGGGGACGAACACGTTTCGAAATCAATTTGTGTCTCAGATTAATCTTGAAACGCTTAAGCGGTCGCGTTCAGGCGCAACACCTCCGCCCCCGGCAAATACCACCGGGAAAAGTCAGCCAAGGGCGCGCATCTCAGAAGACACCGGCAGCATGGTGCTGGACCGCCCAGTCGTCCTGTCGATCATGTATCACAACAGCGCGGGTCACCGCCGGGCCGCGGTCGTTCCTTTGATGGCGGTGACATGAAAGGCGATCAGTTTGACCGATGCTCAGATCGTGTTTCCCGACCTGTTCGGGCTTTCCTGACAAATAACATTCGCGATATAACCGGGACACCATCGACCCGAAAGGCGCGCGCTTTGCCCAAATTGCTGATCGTTTACCACTCCCGCACCGGAGGCAGCCACCAGATGGCCAAAGCAGCCGCCCGCGCCGCGCAAGAAGAGATTGAGACCCTTCTGCTGCCTGCCGATCAGGCCGGACCCGAGCATATCCTTGATGCCGATGGCTATGTCTTCTGCGCCCCGGAAAACCTTGCCGCAATATCGGGCGTGATGAAGGATTTCTTTGATCGGAGCTATTACCCGGTTCTGGGCCGGATCGAGGGGCGACCCTATGCGGTGATGGTCTGCGCAGGATCCGACGGTGAAAACGCTGTGCGCCAGATGTGCCGCATCGCCACCGGCTGGCGATTGAAAGAAGTGCAAGACCCGTTGATCATCTGCACCCACGCACAGACACCCGAAGACATTCTGGCCCCCAAGACCATCTCTGATGACGAATTGGCCCCCTGCCGAGATTTGGGCCTGGCGCTGGGGGCAGGGCTTGCTTTGGGTGTGTTCTGAGGGGACGCAGGGCTGCCCGGCTGCCATGACCCGATCCACATCAGATAAATTCCTGATCAAACGGTCAGGACCTCTGGAATTCCCGTTGGCAATGCGACAGAAGAGAGCAGTTTGCCGCGACAGGCCAGAGCATCAGAGCTGCATCGCCAAAGCGGACACCCAAGACAGAAGATGAGGGGACAGATGACTGACACCACCGAAACTCGGCCGCCCAGCGACGCGTCGAATACAGAATACTCGTTCAGCGGGAAACAGGCGCTGGTTGGCGCGCAGATGCTGTTTGTGGCTTTTGGGGCGCTGGTGCTTGTCCCGCTTTTGACCGGGCTGGATCCGAGCGTGGCCCTGTTCACCGCAGGCCTTGGCACATTGATTTTCCAGATCACCACACGCGGCAAGGTGCCGGTGTTCCTGGCATCGTCTTTCGCCTTTATCGCACCCATCATCTACGGGGTGCAGACCTGGGGCCTGGCCGCCACCACGGGCGGCCTGGCCGCCGCCGGCCTGCTTTATGTCGTGCTCAGCTTTGCAATCCGCATTTTCGGCAGCGCGTTCCTGCACAGGCTTCTGCCGCCCGTGGTGGTGGGTCCGGTCATCATGGTGATTGGCCTGTCGCTGGCCCCCGTTGCGGTGAACATGGCAACCGGTCTGGCGGGTGACACGCAGATTGTGCCCAAGGGGATTGCCCTGACGCTCGCTATGGTTGCACTGGGCGCAACCATGATCACCGCTATTTTGGGCCGTGGCATCATGCGCGTTGTCCCGATCATCGTAGGCGTGATCGCGGGCTATGCCGCCGCGATTGTGATGGGCATGGTGACCGGCGAAAGCCTGATCAACACCGCGCCTTTGGCGGATGCCGCCTGGTTTGCCATGCCGCAATTTGTGGCACCCGAATTTAATCTGGCCGCCATCCTGTTCATCCTGCCCGTTGCCATCGCCCCGGCGATCGAGCATTTCGGCGACATCATGGCGATCAGCAATGTGACCAAGAAAGACTATATGGAAAATCCCGGCATCCAGAACACGATGCTGGGGGACGGTCTTGCCACCACCGCAGCTGGCCTTCTGGGGGGCCCGCCCAACACCACCTATTCCGAAGTGACCGGCGCCGTGACCCTGACACGCACCTTCAACCCGGCCATCATGACCTGGGCCGCAATCTTTGCCATTGCTCTGTCGTTTGTCGGTAAACTCTCGGGGGCGCTTGCCACGATCCCAATGCCGGTGATGGGCGGGATTATGATCTTGCTTTTTGGCATGGTGACCGTGGTCGGCCTGACCGTTCTGGCCCGTCTGGGCGACAGCCTGTCCGACGCGCGCAACATGGTGATTGTCTCGACCGTGCTGATCATCGGCATCGGCGGGCTGACATTGCAATTCGGTGAAGGATTCACCCTCGCCGGGATCGGCCTGTCCGGTGTGACCGGCCTGATCCTGAACCTGATCCTGCCGCGTCCGAAAGAAAACCTGTAAGCGCGCAAATGGGGCCCAAGCAGGGGCCATACCACTGCGTTTCAGCCAAACCAGAAACCCGCGCCTTGCAACAACGAGGCGCGGGTTTTTCTTGCTTTGGACACCAACATGATGCCCGCCTCGAGGCACCCAAAGAAGTTCGCGCTGAATTCCCAAAAGAATTCGCAAACCTCTCATCGTCGTTCGCTCAAAGCACCTTCAAAAAAGTGTTTTGCGAGTCTCGAAAACGAACCCATTTCCTGAGGTTTTGATAGCAAAAACAGTGGCTTTTGGAATGTGCGAAATTCGCGGTCCGATTTGCGGATTTTGATGTGAAATTCGCCAGCAGCGATGTGCTGAAGAGTGTAGTCCGGTGTCAGCAAAGTTTTCATTGCAAAAGAACTGAGCCAATTAGCTGGCAGCGAGGTCAGCACACCGGCACCACTGGCAGCATCCATTTTCCGCCTTGCGAGCCGTCATTTCAGAACGCTCAATGGCGTGATTGGGTGTGAGAGGCGACGACGAGGTGTTTGTTGGCGTTCCTTATGCTTTTCAGGCATCGGCTATCAGGGCTGACGAGATGCGCTGGATCCCTCAAGAAGGTGGTATGGCGCGGTCTCCTTAAATTTTTTGACGAGGTCAGGATCGTTGATCGGATCGCTATCAGAAAACGCGGACCAAGCCAGTTGGTCGAAATCTGCAATCAATGGCCCCTGCTCACCAAGCAGGCGGGTCAACCTGCGCTGATCGAACTCTGGTACATCTGAAGCCAAAATGCGGTCATCGACTTTCTCAAGCAGCCATCCAGCGACACTGCCTGCATCTTCTGCCATTTCCAGCTCCAATTGAGAGTTGCCATGGACCTTTGCACTCGCATCGCTCCAGCCATCAAGGGACCAACTGGCGCGCGGCCTGATCATCTTGCTGTGGGAAATGACTTTCTTTCCTTGCAGCCAGGCAACAACAACTTCGATGGGCCAAGAACCCGATCTTCTTCGCGAACCCTGATCCCTTTATGAACGCGTTCTCTTTGCGCAGCTCTGATGGCGTGACCTCCCCAGACTTAAGCCTGGCTTCGTCACGGGCACGGCTGAGCGTCTTCTGCTTGGCGCGATCTGCAAATCTGAAGGTCTTCTGTTTCATAAGACCAGAATAGCACAGCTGCCCTGTGCCTTTGTCTAATTTCAGTCGCGCGACCAAGCTGCCTGCTTAAGGCAATGAACAAAGACTGATCCTTACCTAACAAGCGAAATACAATCGTTCATTCAGCTCTGAACCAATGCGGCTACTTCAGCCCCCGGAGCCAATCAGCCCGTTGTCATGGTTTACCGGACGACAAAAACGGAGCAAGGCGCGCGCCTTGCCAGACGGGAAGCGGTTGAACCGAGCGCATAGCCTTCGCTGCCCGGGCGACTGGCGGCCGTGATTATAAGATCAGCGCCGCGTGTTTTGGCATACTCTGACAAGACGACACCTGGTTTGCCGGTCAGGGTCACCTTCTCGATCCCATCATAGCCCTCAAGTGCAGCGTCAAACGCCTGCCTGATCCCTTTCACCATCCGGGTGCGATCCGGTTTCACCATCGTGTATTCCGCCACATACGCGGGGATGTCCTCCAGCACGGCCACGGCGATGATCTTGCCGCCCGGTGCGCAGAGCTTTTGTGCGACCTCCATTTTGCGCGACACGGTTTCGCTGTGATCCAGCGCAATGGGAACAAGGATAGTATTGAACATGGGCAGGTCCCTTATGGACCGCCGGGACCATGTGGCCCCGGCGAATTATTCAGGTTGCGACGTGGCTTACGTCTTTGTCGGGTGAATAGATATCGAGGATGTTCCAATGCCCCGTCGTAGGCGTCGGGTTGTTGATCATCGGAACGTCCAGCACCGTGGGTTTGCCGCTGGCAATCGCCGCCTCAAGCGCAGGAAGCAGTTCGTCAGCAGACGTAATCCGCACCCCAACCGCACCATAGGCCTGTGCAATCTCGGCATAGCCCGGCCCATTGGTGGGTGCGGCGGCTGTGCCGGGGAAGGTCGTGCCATAGGTCAGCCCGTAATGGGCTTTCTGAAGACCCGCGATGGTGCCGAAGGCGTTGTTGTTCATCACCAGCCAAATGATGCCCAGATCCAGCTCGACCGCCGTGGCCAACATCGACGGGTTCTGGCCAAAGCCGCCATCGCCCACAAGGCTGATCACCACACGATCAGGGGCGGCCAGCTTGGCCCCCAACGCACCGGGCGGGCCAAAGCCCATCGTGGCAAAGCCACCTGGCGTCAAGATCGAGCCGGGGGTCAGGATATCAAACTGCTGCCCGACGCCGTTCTTGTTCCAACCCACATCTGTGGTGATGATCGCATCATCGGGAAGCGCCTTGCGCGTGTCTGCCAGAATACGTTCCGGCATCATCGGAAACGCGGACGAGGTCTGCATCTCGGTGTTGGAGGCTTTGAAACGGCCGCGGAAGTCGGCAATCTCCGCCTTCTTCTCGGTGCGGGGGAAGCCGTCCGGATACATTTCCTTCGCCACACGCGTCAGCACGCGCAACGCGGCTTTGGCGTCTGCGACCACACCGATTTCCGTCGGATAGTTGCGGCCAATTTCCTGCGGTTCGATATCGATATGGATGACTTTCGTTGTGTCATCCTTTCCGCCGATGTTGAACGTGTAACCGGGATACCAGCTGGAGCAATCCGCCTCTTTAAAGCGCGTGCCCACGGCGAAGACATAATCGGCGTTCAGGCAAGATTGATTCACAAGCTCGGTGCCCCAGAACCCAGTCATGCCCATGACCAGCGGGTGATCGTCACGCAGCGCGCCTTTGCCCATCAGGGAGTGCGCGACCGGCAGTCCCATATGCTCAACAAATTCACGCAGCTCTTCGCTGGCCTGCGCCAACAGAATACCGCCGCCGACATAGGCCACGGGGTTTTTTGCTTGGGCCAGTTTCTCGACAATCTCACGCGCGGTTTCGTCGTCGATCGACGGCTTCTTCAGCGCGCGGGTGTTGTCCAAGATGCGGTCAAATGTGTCCGACGGGATCACTTCCGAGAAGATGTCCATCGGCACGTTGACCAGAACCGGACCGGGCTGACCGCTTTCGGCCAAGTGGAACGCCTTTTCCAGGATCTCGGCCATCAGGTCTGCCCGGTCCACGCGCCAGGCGCGTTTCACGAAGGGGCGATAGATTTCCCACTGGGCGGCGTCGGCGTGCAGGTTCACCTCTTGGTGCGGGTGTTTGCCATAGTAGTGGGTTGGGATGTCGCCCGCGATCACCACCATCGGAATACAATCCAACGCCGCATTTGCGACCCCGGTGGCGCAGTTCGTCAAACCGGGAGAGAGGTGACTGAGCACCACCGAGGCCTTGCCCGTCACACGGGCGTAGGCATCAGCTGCATGGCTGGCGATCTGTTCATGACGCACGGTGATGAAGTCAATCGGGCTTTCGGCCAGAGCCGCCAGAACCGCGATATTGGTGTGACCACACAGGCCAAACACGTGCTTGACCTCGCGCCTCTGCAAAAAGTCGACGATATGCTCGGCAACCGTTTTGCCGTCTACTTTCGCTCCGTCCATCACGCGACCTCCTGTCCAAAGAACTCGCCAAACAGCTCTTCTTCCGAGGGGCGATCTTCGGCGATGGGTCTGCTGACCCAAGTGTAGTTCATCATGTGTTTCATGGTGACGTTTTCATTGGTGATGTTGCCGCCCCAGATGCCGCAACCCAGCGAGCTGGTCATCGGCATACCGTTGGTCCAGGCACCGGCATTGGCCTTGGATTGCGGCTGGCGCACCATCATGCGGCTGACCGGCGCCAAGCGGGCCAGACGGTCGATGTTTTCGTCATTATGCGAATAGATGCCGCAGGAATGGCCCTTGCCGCCGGTGGCGTATATCTGGCTGACGGTATCGAGCGCATCATCGAAGGTGTCAAAATGATAGAGCGCCATCAGCGTGGTCAGCTTCTCTTTCGAGAACTTGTGCTCTGGCCCGATCTGCCCTTGGTTTTCCACCATCAGGAACTTGCGATCCTCAGGGATTTTGAACCCGGCGACCTCGGCGGTCTGCTGCGGGCGGCAGGCGATGGTCGGGAAAGTACGATTGCCCTTCTCGTCCCACATGGCGGCTTCAAGCATCGCTTTTTCCTCGGACGAGCAGAGATAGCCACCCTCGGCCTCCAGCGCCTTGACCATGTCGTCATAGATCGACTTCTGGATGATGATATTGCCATCCGCCGAACAGCCCGACCCGAAATCAGAGGTTTTCGAGATGCGGGTGTTCATCGCAGCGATATCCAGATCGGCGGTATCGTCAATCACGATCGAGCTGTTACCCGCCCCCACGCCATAGGCCGGACGGCCCGAGCTATAGGCCGCTTTCACCATCGGTTTGCCGCCGGTGGCAAGCGTCAGGTCACAGATCTCCATCAGGTACTGGGTCAGCGGGATGGACGGTTTGCGGATCGCTTGGAACAGGTCTTCCGGCGCACCGACAGCACGACAGGCGGCCCGCATCACTTCGGTCATTTCCCACGTTGTCTGGGCCGTGCGCGGGTGGGGTGAAAAGATCACCGCATTGCGCGCATTGGCCGACGACACACCGGTTACGGGTGGCGTCATCGCCGGGTTGGTCATCGGGATCAGCGAGGCGATCACACCAGCGGGTTTGGCGTATTTCACCAGCCCTTTTTCCTCGTCCACCTCAACGATACCGGTGGACGGCGTGCGCAGCACATCGCGCAGCACCATCTGGATTTTGAAGCGTTTGGCCGGGCGGCCCGCGCGGTCGCCAATGCCGCTTTCATCCACGCCCTGCTCGGCAAGGCGGGTGAAGGTTTTCTCGTTGCCCGCATACCACGCGATGGCCTGAGACAGGCGGTTCAGGTCATCTTGCGACCAGTCTTCGATTTCAGCCATGGCCGCACGCGCACGCGCCAGCATGTCGGCCGCCAGCTGGCGGTCCGCGTCAGTGAGCTCTTTGCTCATGATGATCCTCATTCTGTTGGAGAGTAGATGTGTCCGGCATCCGGCGCTGTGAGCGCGCCTCGCCGAAAGTTCGTTTCGCGTGTTGCAGACAACGCCGCGCATGTTCTTCGTAACCCAATTCCGCGACGCGGCTCTGGTTGGGCAGTTCGATCGAATAATCCACCGGTGGCATCCGCTCGATAATGCCCGCAAAATCAATCCAGCCTTCGCCCGGATACAGCCGCGCATCACGGGCCAGCTGGATCATCCCTTCGCGGGTATCGGCAATGCCAGGCAGGCAATCCGAGATGTGCAGGAAATGAAACAGCTCGGATGGGACGTGCAAAAGCTCGCCCAGATCAACACGACTGAGATGCAGATAAAGTGTATCGACCAGAATGCCACCATTCGGTCGGTCCGCAGCCCGCACGATATCCAGAGCCTCGTCCAAGGTGCGCAAACGTGAGAAGGACGGGAATTCCAGATCAACGGTGATGCCATAGGGCGCGGCCAGATCACAGGTCTCGCCATAAACATCGACCAGAAAGTTTCGGTCATCACGGGTCGGCGTCCAGGCCGACATGATCATGCGCTTGGCCCCCAATTCGCCGCCCAGCTCCAAGGCGCGTTCAAAACTACGTGGATCCACATCTTCGGTAATGCGGGCCAGTTCCACGTCCAGAACCTTCAATCCTGTCGAAGCCAGCGCCGTCTTGGTCGCCTGCACCTGCGCCTTGTCCACCGGAGGCTCTTTGAACTCTCCCGGCACTTTCATGGGGATGAAACGCGGGCTGACCGCGTCATAGCCCGCACGCGCAGCGATATAGACCAGCTCGGGCGGCGAGGCTCCGATCAGGGTCAGATGTGCCAATGAATACAGAGGAGTGTCATCGGCCTGATGGGCACAGTCGGGCATTGGAAGGCTCCGGGTGAAATCAGCGAGTCGCAGGATTATCCTACGCAATCTAAAATATCTGATATTTTATAAAATATCAATTGCTGATTTCAGACCCATTGCCTGATGATCGCGAGTCAGATCGTGACCCACGCCCCCCCTTGCTCATTTGAACGCACAGACGCTGCGATGAACTGCACCCCGGCAGCACCTTCTGCCACTTTCGGGAAGGTCACCCAACCATCTGGCGAGGCCACTCCATCACGCCGGGCAGCCACGGCCATAGCGAACTCCGTGTAAAGATTGGCCCAGGCTTCGATGACCCCTTCAGGAAAGCCGCGCGCGGTGCGCACCAGACGTTCGGTGGCCGCGCTGACCCCGTGACCATGGCCCCGGCTGATCACCTGATCCGCCTCGCCATAGCGATAGAATTTCAGCTGCTCGGAGTTTTCCAGATCCCATTCAACGCCACCTTCGGAACCATAGACACGCAACCGCAAACCACCCCGATTGCCTGGTGCCAGGCGGGTCGCCATCAACGTGCCCGGCACATCGTTTTGGAAGCGCGTAAACATGAACACCGTGTCTTCAAGCGGCTTTGGCGCGCCGCAGACATGAAACTCCGCCCGCAGGTCGGTCATCTCCAGCCCCGAGACAAAGCTCGCCAAATGAGCCGCGTGGGTGCCGATGTCACCGACACAGCTTGTCGGGCCAGACACTTTCGGGTCAAGCCGCCATTTCACATGTGGCGCGTCGGCCACGTCTTCGGGGGTCATCCAGTCCTGTAAAAACTCCACATGGATCTGGTTGATTTTGCCAATGCGCCCCTCGGCCACGATCTCACGCGCCTGCCGGATCATCGGGAAGCAGGACATCGCATAGCCGACACCGAACACCTGCCCGGTTTGTGAGGCCAGGTCGATCAGCGCGGTGGCCTCACAAACCTCATTGGTCAGAGGCTTGTCGCAGATCACATCAATCCCCGCCTCAAGAAACGCTTTAGCGGCAGGGAAATGCAGGTTGTTTGGCGTAGTGATCATCACCGCGTCAACGCCATCCGGGCGTGCGGCTTCGGCCTTTGCCATATCTTCAAACGATGCGTAACAACGATCTGGATCCATGAACCACTCGGCCCCTCGTGTCTTCGCACGCGCTGGGTCCGAGGACAGGGCACCAGCCACCACATCCCATCGGTCAGTCATCCGCGCCGCAGTGGCCTGCGTCGCCGATATGCGCCCTCCGCCGACAACGCCAAGGCGCAAACGGCGAGAAAGCCTGGGGAAAGCCCCGTTGAAATCCAGATTTTCGGGTAGAAGTTTCTCGGTCATTTTATCCTCCCAGTTTCGGGATCTCTGCCCCTTCAGGCAGAATTTCCAGCGCCATAAAGATGCTGGGCGTGGTCGTTTCATATTGGTGCCAGGGATAGTTGCCCTGGTCGTCATACATCGGGCGATGGGTCATACCCGGCGCCATCGGTTCTTCCAGATAAAGAGTGGCCGGGTCGCATTCGCGGCATTGCTGCATCTTGCCGAACCCGACGATCTGCGTGTGCACTTCGCGAAAACCCGGAACCGGGCAGAACGGGTGGTCCTTGTGCAGACCGACGTTCAACGGCACTGAGGCCGAATGATAGATGGTCAGGCCGATATTGCCGACGAAGACCTTGGGCGACATATAATGTTCCACCCCGCGCAAACGATCTTCGCCGCGCACCTGAAATGCCGAGGGCCAGCGTTTGCGCACCTCCGCACAAAGGGCGGCGTCATCGCCATGGGCGTCAAAGCGCTCCACAACAATCGCGCGGTCCACATCGTGCAAAGTGACATTTGCAAAGATAGCCGATTGCAGCGGCGCCAAGCTCTGCCCCTCAATCCGAATGGGTCGGTCAGCGACATTCAGCACAATCACGCGATCCGTGACCTCATATTGGGCCTCTTCCGTGACGTGGCACATCCCAAAAAACGGCTCGGCAATGGTGACGGTTTCAATGGGCATTGGCGGCCTCTTGTGTATTGGTGGTTTCACTGGCGGGAAAGGCTTCGGGAAGCGGTTCAGGCACAGAGCACGTGCTGTCGATGCGCTGATACAGCCCTTCGCGGGGCGCACGGGCGATAGCATCCATAACTTCGAACACATGAAACGATAGTTCGCCACTGGCTCTCACGGGCCGGTTGTCCCGCACCGCAAGGGCCAGATCGAGCAGCCCCAGCCCCCGGCTGTTTTCATTAAATCCGTGGCGGTTTTCGACCACCTGCCAATCCTCGCGACCCGTGGGACGGGGTTGGTGCGTCCAGCGCGAGGTCTCGCGCGTGCGCAGCCAGACCGGACCGTGAAAATCATTGGCCCCATGCACCGGATCCGGATCGGGGATCGAGATCACGCCGTCCTCGCCATAGATCTCGAACCGAGGGGTTTCACTGTCCCAGACATCGAAACTCATGATCATGGACCCAATGGCCCCGTTTTCAAACTCGATCAGGCTCAGAGAATGGGTGTCGACCTGAACCTCCATCCATTCGCCATTGCGGGGGCCGTTTTCGATCTGGCGTCGATCAAAGGCGCGGTTTGCCATGCCGGCCACCCGCGCAACCGGGCCAAGGCAGAACACCATGGCGGTCAGGTAATAGGGGCCAAGGTCCAAAAGCGGACCACCGCCTGCCTGGTAATAGAAGTCCGGGTTCGGGTGGTGCCGTTCCGTGCCATGCGTGCCCACATGCGCAAACACCCCGGTCGGACGGCCAATTGCCCCTTCGTCGATCAACCGCCGGACCGTCTGCCAACGCCCGCCCAGAAACGTGTCAGGCGCATTGCCCAGCTTCAGTCCACGGGCCTTGGCCAAGGTCAGGAGCTCGCGCCCTTCGTCCATATCCGTCACAAAGGGTTTTTCCGAATAGACATGTTTGCCCGCCAAAAGCGCCCGCCGGGTGATATCGGCGTGGGCCGCCGGAATGGTCAGGTTGAGGATACAGTCGATCTGGGGATCGGTGATCACCTCCTCCACCGTCGCGGCACGCGTAATGTCATGTTGCGCAGCCTTCGCCCGGCTTTCTTCCAGATCAAGGCTGGCACAGGCCACCACCTCAATCTGTGGGAATTTCGCAAGTGTTGTCAGATAGATGTCACTTATACGGCCACATCCAACAAGGCCGACCCGGAAGGTTTTCGGTATCTCACCGGTCATCTTCTTTCGCTTCATATAGTGGGAGGTATTCTGGGGGCATCGGCCCCTTGTTGCGCCCGCCCTGCCCCATCTGTTCCCAGCCATGGGCCAGAACACCAACGGAACGGGATAGGCAGAAAAGGCCGCGCGACAGCGGCGCGGGAAAACCAAGTTCACAGAAGATCACCGCGGTTGCCCCGTCGATATTCATCGCGATTGGGCGCCCGCCCCGCTGGCGGCCCAGCTCGGCCTGCACGGCCTCACCAATCTCGGCAAACTTGCCGGACACTGTGCCCTTGGCAGCCGCCTCGCGCACCAGATCCATCAGGCGGGGCGCACGGGGATCAACCGGTTTATGGAAGCGATGACCAAAGCCCGAGACGATCTTGCCATGCTCAGCGCGCCAGGCATCCAGCCCATCCCGCACAGCTTGATCAAGCTCAGCGCCCTCGTCCATCAGGGCAGCAATGCCATAGTAAAGCTCGGCGCATTGTTCACCGGCCCCACCATGCACATCACCCAACATGTTCACAGCAGTGGCCATCACGTTGTTCAGCCCGACCCCACAGGTCGCCGCCATACGTGCGGCGGCAATGGAGGGGGCCTGTGGTCCGTGATCCACCCCTGCCACCAGAGCGGCTTCAAACAGGGCGGCTTGGTCGGGAGTGGGCATCTCGCCGGCGACCATTAGCCAGATCATCTGCGGGAAAGAGACAGTGCCGATCAGATCTTGGATGGGATGGCCGCGAAAGGCGATTTTGCCGGGCTCCATGTCGATGATTGAGGTGCGCCACCATTGACGGACCTTGTCGGCATCTGTGCGGGTTTCTGTGGAAGACTGGGTCATGCAGGCACCTCTTCGCCATTCGGCACAAGCCGTTCAAAGCTTTCATGCATCCGGTCGGGGGACGCGGTTCTGCCAGTCAGCAGATGGAAAGCCGCAGCGGCCTGATAGATCGCCATGCCGGATCCATCCATTGTCCTAAGCCGCAGGTTTTTGGCGTGTTTGAGCAGTGCAGTTTGCCGGGGGAAATAGACGATGTCCGCCACCCAGCCGCCGGGTGGCAGACTTCTGGGATCCAGTGCCATGCCGGGATGCCCCGTCATTCCCATCGGTGTGGCGTTAACGATGCCGCTCATCTGCTCAAATGGGGCGTCTGCCACGGCATCAATGACACCCACCGCAACGCGTGGCCGCGCTTTTGTCAGGCGGGATTTCAGATCTTCCGCCTTGCCGTGATCCTGATCAAAAATGAACAGCGACTCTGTCCCCTGATCGATCAACGCAAGCGCCACTGCGCCACCTGCTCCACCAGCCCCTGCGATCAATGTGCGGCTGATGGGTGCATGGGGCAGCCCACGCCGCAGGGCAGATCGGAAGCCGACGTAATCGGTGTTATGGCCGATCCGGCGACCGCCCTGAAACAGCACCGTGTTCACGGCCTCCAACAGCCGCGCGGTGTCGGACAGATCATCCATGACCTCGGCCGCCTGCGATTTGAACGGGTGGGTGACATTCACCCCAGCCATGCCCTGATCCTGTGCCAAATCCAAAAGCGCGGTCAGGCTTTGCCCCGCATAGGGCGCGGTGGCAGTGTCAAAGCGCATATAGTCATAATCAAACCCCTGTGCGCGGGCCTCAGCCATATGCATATCGGGCGTCAACGACCCCGAAATGCCCTGTCCGATCAATGCGGCTTTCATGTTCTTGGTATCCCTGCTGGGCGTTGGTGCTTCATTTGTGCGGCCAGTCGCGCCGACGCGTTTCGCGCGCCATATCCGGCATAGCCACGGCGGCGTTCGACAATTTCAAAGAAGAACCCGTTGAAAATTGGCTGGCTGTAGATCTGGAAATATTCTGCCCCGTCTGCCCGGTCATAAAGCATGTTGGCTGCACGAAGGCGCGCGACCAACTCGTCCTCCAGGCCAAACTGCGCCTGTAGATCGTCATAGTAGTTGGGTGAAATCTCCAGCCGCGCAAATCCGTTTTCGCGCAACCGATCTGAAGTCTCGAAAATGTCATCAGTCAGAAAAGCAATATGCTGCACACCAGCCCCAAAACGGTCGGCAAGGAAGGAGGCAGCAAAGGTGCGTCGCCCTTCTGCGCCATTGAGGTTAAGGCGCACTTCCCCTTCCGGGCTTTCAATCGCCTGACTGTGCACGACACCCGACGGGTCAGCGACATCGACAATCGGCGATTTCGCCATTTCGAAGGTCGAGATGTAGTAAAGCAACCAGCTCTGCATCTCTTCATAGCGCATGGTCTGGGCCAGATGGTCGATCCGGCGCAACCCGGCAGGCGGCGTGGCCTTGGTCTTGGCAACCGGTTCAAATTCGATGTCCCAGACCCGGTGCAGATCGGATTTTTCATCAATGAAATGCACCACATTGCCGCCCACGCCCCGCACAGCGGGAATGTCCAATTCTCCGGTGCCAACAGGTTGTGAAAACTGCGGTGTGCCAAGGGCGGTGGCGCGTTTCACAGTCTGATCCGCATCTTTTACTCGCAACCCCATGTCACAGACCGATGGTCCGTGACCGAGAAAGGCGGAATGGGCAAACCCCTCTTTTTCGGTATTCACGACAATGTTGATGCCGCCCTGCCGCCACAGCTCCACCGATTTGGACACATGGCGACGCTCCATGCGGAAACAGAGCGCAGAGAGCAGATCGGTCAGTTCCTTGCCGCTTTTGTCATCCGCCGCGAACTCGATAAACTCAAACCCTGATGTGTCAACGCGAGGCGGAAGATCAGGGATGTCAAATGTCAGGTCCGGATCATGACGCGACACCTCGTCCAGCAAATTCACAAGCGAACGGTAGCCATCCAGTGCAAGGGTGCGCCCACCCGGTCGGGGGCTGTGTTCGTTCACACGCGCAATGGACCATGGACCGTTATATCCTGCCCGGGCCAGCACTTTGACAAAACCTGACAGATTCAGCGCGCCCTGCCCCGGCAACAAGCCGAAATGGCGTTTCAACCCGCGAATGTCCCCCAATGCGCGCGGGGCATCAGAAAGCTGCACATGAAACAGGTGCTTGCCGGGAACATGGCGCATCTGAGCGGGTTTGGTGCCATCGGCCAATGAGAAATAGCTGTTCAGGGCCAACCCGAAATGCGGATTGCCCACGGCCTGCACCAAAGACAGCGCCTGATCATCAGACTGAACATGCCCGGCCCAGGGCAGCGCGATATAAGCCAACCGCACGCCATTTTCAGCGGCCATTTCAGCGGCTTGCGACAGATCATCGGCGACCTGCTCCATGTCGGAACACTCCGCCGCAGAGGCCGCGACAAGAAGCATATCCGTGCCCAATGCGCGCACCAGTTCAAGTTTGCGGGCAAGCCGTTCAAAAGCTTGCCTGCGAGCATCCCCTTGCCAACCTTCCAGATCGTGAAAGGGCTTCAAGAGGTTGATGGATAGCCCCAGATCCTGAACCCGTGTTGCGAGATCAGCCGCAGATCCATGAAACCCGGTGAAATCCGGCTCATGCAATTCGACAGAGGTGAACCCTGCATCCGCGATGGCCTCAAGCTTGGCTTCGAGATCACCGGGGATGGAAGTTGTTGAAATGGATAGTGTCATCAGCCTTGGTATCCAAAGAGCCTCGGCAGCCACAGGATCATGTCAGGCAACAGCATCATCGCGATGAGCGCCAGAACCAGCACAATCAGGAAGGCCCAGATCTCGGCGATGATTTCGCGCAGCGGGATGTCAGTCACGGCATTGATGACAAAGAGCAGGATCCCATAGGGCGGCGTAATCAAACCAATCATCGAGTTCACCACCACCAGCACACCAAAGTGAACAAGGTCGATGCCCAATGCCTCGCAAGTTGGGATGAACAGCGGGACGATCACCAAGATAATCGTGGTCGCATCCAGCACACAGCCCAGCGCCAGGATCAGGACATTCACCATGATCAGGAACATGATCGGGCTGATGTCCGACCCTTCCAGCATGGCGGAAATCGCTTGCGGGATCTGTTCCTGGATCACGATGAAATTCAGGATGAAGGCACCACCGATCACAATCCCGACCGAAGCCGAGGACCGGGCGCTGTCAACAAACACCCGATAAAGATTGCCCAGTGAAATGGCGCGGTAGAACATGAACGCCAGCATCAGGGCGTAGAACGCGGCGACGGCGGCGGCTTCGGTTGGCGTGGTCACGCCGCCGTAAATTCCGTAAAGCAGGATCGCGGGCATCAGCAGTGCCGGGAAGGCATTTGCGGTCTTCTTGGGCAGTTCACGCAGTGGCACCGGCGCTTCCAAAGCAAAGTTGCGCTTGCGGGCCAGATAGCCGTTTATGCCCATCAACACGGCCCCCATGATCAGACCCGGCAAGATGCCTGCCAGGAACAGCGACCCAATCGACGCTTTGGACACCAGCGCATAGAGCACCATGGGAATAGACGGCGGAATGATCGGGCCGATTGTGGCCGTGGCCGCGGTGATCGCCGCGGCATAGCCACGCGGATAACGGTCACCTTTGGTCATCATCTCAATGATGATTTTGCCTATGCCAGCCGCATCCGCAACCGCAGACCCGGACATGCCCGAAAAGATAAGGGACGCCACGACGTTGACGTGCCCAAGACCACCTTTGAAACGGCCAACGGCGGCCACGCAGAAGTTCAAAAGCCGGTCGGTGATAGACCCGGCATTCATGATATTGGCAGCCACGATAAACAGCGGCACGGCCAGCAGAATCGTGCTGCGATAGAACCCCTGAAGGATCTTTTCACCCGCCAAAGCGACATCAAGGCCCGCGACACCAAGGTAGACAACAGAGGCCAGCAGGATCGAATATCCGATCGGCGTGCCAATCCCTGCCAGGAAGAAGAGGGTGACAAGTAGGGAAATCAGCTCAAAGCTCATTTATCTGTGTCCTCTTCTGTATCCTCGGCTGCGTCGGCAACCTCCGCTTCGTGTATGGCATCGACGGCCAGCTCAAGCTCGGTTTTGGGGGGACCATTTCGCAGCACATCTATAAACAGCCAGGCGTAGCGTATGGCGATGGCGACGATGAAAACTCCGTAGATCGAGAAGACATCGCGCAGCGGTATCTTGTTGCCCGTGAACGGGTTGCGCACGGTCGAGGTCTTTCGGATTTTCATCCAGTCGATGTAATCCAAGGTCGGCAACAGCGTGTAGAGCATGCCAACAACCAAAGCGACGGCGGAGATGAGCGCAAAGACCCGGCGGACGGGTTTGCTGACCGACAGGTAAATGATATCGAATTTTACTTGATCCTGTTCGCGCACCACAAAGGCGCAGCTGAAGAAGATCACCCAGACCCAGAGAATGCCGATCAGCTCCAACGTCCAGCCCGCAGGCGTGAACAGGTAGCGTAGGGCAATCTGTAACAGGAAGGTCAGGAAGATTGCTGCCAGCATGCCGCCAGCAATCGCTTCTGCAAGACGGGAGAACCACTTGAATGCTTTCTCCATAGTCGTTCTCCCTCTTGTCAGGTTGGCTTAGTTGCCCAGTGCGTTGATCTTCTCAAGCACGCCCTCGGGCCAAGCTTCGGCAAACTCCGAACCGACATACTGAGCCTGCACGTGGGTGCGGAAAGCATTCAGATCCGGCTCGTAGATTTCAAGTCCCTGCTCCTCTAGGAATGAAACAAGGCTTTCTTCAAGCTCCAGCTGTTTCTGGCGACCGCTTTCGGCGGCAGCGTCAGCAGCTTTCTGAACGGTTGCCTGCTGGTCGGCAGTCATGCCGTCCCATACCGCCTTTGAGATGGCGATGTAGTTCAGGTCAACCAAGTGCGAGGTCAGAATGATTTGCTTCGTCACTTCGTACAGCTTCTTGTCCACGACGGTCGGCAGCGGGTTGTCTTGGCCGTCTACGGCGCCAGTCGACAGACCGGTATAGACTTCCGAGAACGCCATCGGGGTCGGCGCGGCACCCAGAGCGGCACCCAGGAACTGCCATGCATCGGTGCCCGGCATACGCAGGTTTACACCGGCCAGATCTTCTGGCTTCATGACGGTCAGCTCGTCTTTCGACTGACGCAGGTTCACCTGACGACGGCCCAGATACATGACCGACAGCAGCTTGATGCCCAGTTCGTCTTCAACAGTCGCCTTGAACGGATCCATCAGAGGATCGTTGAACACGGCAACCTGGTGGGCAGCATCCTGATGGACATAACCGGTCGCGAAGATCGAGAACTCGGGGAAGAACTGTGCCAGTTCCTGTGCCGAAGCGATCGACATCTCAAGGTTCCCGCGCGAGATCGCGTCAAGCTCGGTGCCTTGGGCAAAGATGGTGCCGTTATAGCTGGGCTGATAATCGGCAAACTCGGCGACCATCGGGCCAAAGACTTCGGCCATGGCAACCGAGCGTTGGTCGGTTTCAGACCCGGATGTGGCCAGACGCAGCTGGATTTTGTCAGCGGCAAGGCTGGCGCCCGAGGCCCCGGCCAAGACGCCGGCGGCGACGAGTGCGGACAGTGCTGCCCGGCGGGTGAAATTGGTGATCATGGTTCTCCTCCCTGAGATCAATGCGTGATCAGCTCGATAGTTACTTTGCCTGATTTTGATATTTTTGCAATATTTTTTGCAAAATATCTGATATTTTATTCTACAGCCTGCTTTTCCTTCGAAAACTCAAGCATTTGAGTGCCCGGTATTTGCACAGCTTCTCCGCTGGCACAGGCCTGTTGAATGGCTTCAATGACTTGCAAGGTCAGTAATCCTTCGGTTCCAGAAACCAGTGGCGCTTCTTCCCGACGAACAACACGGGCAAAATGCGCCATTTGATTTACCAATGGATCCGAAGCCCCCCGCGTGAGAGATGTTGCTGAGATTGGCGTCCACCAATCCTGCGCCCCGCCTTGATGTGTCCAGAGGCGCAGATCCGGCACCGAAAGCGATCCGTGAGAGCCCCCGATCATATAACAGCTTTCCGGTGTTGGCGGGTAAATCGGATACTCGCGTGAAGTCAGCTCCCAGCTCCAGGGCGACACGATGCTGTCGGACACGGTGATGGTTCCGATTGCCCCGTTTTCAAAGCGCAAAACCGCTGCGGCCACATCTTCGTTTTCAAATCCACGTGCGGATGGGGCGGCCTGTGCCTGCACCGAAACCACCTCACCGCAGAGATAACGGATCAGGTCCACATCATGCACGAGGTTGACCGAAATCGGCCCTGCCCCCAGCTTCTTGCGCCAGGGTGCCACCTCAAAGTAGTCATCAGGCTTATAAAACCAGCAGTTCACGTGCACTGCTCGCACATCCCCGATCTCACCACCCGACACGGCCTCATAGGCCTTACGGATCAACGGATTGTGGCGGCGATGGTGCCCCACCAAAAGCGGAACACTGTTTTCCTCAGCCTGAACGACGAGTTTTGCCGCTTCCTGAGCAGAGGTTCCCAAGGGCTTCTCCACCAGAACCGGGCAAGATTGGGCGACACATTCCAATGCCTGGGACACATGAAGAGGGGTCGGCGTGGCCAGAACGACCCCATCCGGGGACTGGTTCTGAAAGAGCTCTCGCAAAGTATCATAGCAAGGCAACCCGCGCTCAATGGCAAATTGGCGCGCATCATCACCAGGATCGACCACTGCGCAAAGCGCTACATCCTTTAGCTGATCTATGGCCGCAACATGCCGCCTTCCCACCAGACCCGCGCCAGCAATTGCGATTTGTATCGTATGTTTCAACTCTGTTCCCCTGGGTAGATACCCTGTGCCGATTCTCACTTGGCAGGCTGACCCCGCCGTTGGAATCACCGTAACGGTAAACACAGTTACTGGCAATAATATCTGATATTTTTAATTTTGACTGATTTATTGTATGATTGTTGCCAACACACTGGCATGATAAATGCATGGTATACTCAAAATCATCGGACAGAATGATGACCCAACAAACCGCCACCATCGGATCCAGCACCTACCAGCGGATCAAACACGACATCATCTTTGGCCTGCTGGAACCTGGGTCAAAGCTGAAGCTCGACACACTCAAGACGCGCTATGAGACCAGCAACTCGACACTTCGCGAAACACTGAACCGTTTGTCCAGCGAAGGTTTTGTCGAAAGCCCCGCCCAACGCGGGTTCTATGTTACGCCGGTGTCGCGTGAAGATCTTGTTGAAGTGGCCGAATTGCGTGTTTTGCTGGAATGTCATGCATTGGAGCTGTCAATTGCGAATGGAGACACCGATTGGGAAGGTAATCTTGTGGCTGCGCACCACAAGCTGCACCTTATGGAACAGCGTATGCAATCCGGCGACCAGTCCGACAAGGAAATGTGGAAACGGTATGACTGGGAGTTCCATTTGGCCATGATCGAAGCCTGCAATTCCAAAAACCTTCTGTCTCTGCACGCGATTCTCTATGATAAATATCTGCGGTATCAGAACCTTGTCTTGACCTATCGCGGCGAAGAAGCCGTGCAAGAGCATAAGGAAATGTTCAACGCTGCTTTGGCGCGAGATGCACAAAAAGCGAAAGACCTGTTGGAATTACACATTCGGAACGGCCTGACCCACACGCTCGCTGCTATGTGATTTGATTTGTTGCGAAGCGAGGGACCATTTCGTTTTCATCACCACGATCTGACGAGTAATGATGCCTGAGCTAATGTGGCAATCCGAACCAGTGCTCCTCTACTCGTGGTGCCAACGACCTTTTCGCCACAGATTGTTCCCGACGCAGTGCGGTTCCTACCCTGCCCGCACTGCAACTCATCCCTCGTCCGCTGCGTCGAAACCGAGAAGATGGAGTTCGACCGTCTTTGGTTGGATTGTGCGGAATGTAACGAGGAGATCCATCATGAAGATGCCTTCATTCTCGCTCTCAGTGAACTGGTAGAAAGTCAGTCCTATGTGGCTGCCAAGAAGGGCGAGATGCCATTCGTAACAACTTGCCCGGAGTGTGACCGGATGTCTTGGAGCCGCTGGGACCGGAAATGCATTTTCTGCAACGAGGGAATGCAAACCTGCGGTTTCTGTGGAACAGAGTGCGATCCCGAAGATTTCAATTCTCTGGATCGATACTGCTCGTCCTGTTCTCACGGCATGCAGAAGGCAATGAAGGATGACTGAATATCGTAACCGCGAAGGCTGCAGAGAAGGCTGACCTCAACAGCCAGAATTCGGACAATTATGGCAGTGCCAACAATGCTGACATCGACGTTCGCCAATTCTTCAGATTTTGGCGAATTTCGGGGCATTTTCGTGCCTGTCCCGAAACTCGCCAAAACTCAGCAAAACGAACGACTTTGGGTGTCTCGCGAAAACTTATGGGTGTCGCGAACGATTATGGGGCATCCTACACCCGATCAGAAATCCAGGTTTTCGACCGAAAGTGCGTTTTGTTGGATGAACTCGCGGCGCGGTTCCACCACATCACCCATCAGCTTGGTAAAGATGTCGTCAGCATCGGCAAGGTCATCCACCTTCACCTGCAGCAGTGTCCGTGCCTCGTGGTCCAGCGTGGTTTCCCAAAGCTGATCCGGGTTCATCTCGCCCAGCCCCTTATAGCGTTGCAGGGTCAAGCCTTTTTCGCCTTCTGCCAGAACGGCGTTCAGCAGGTCAATCGGCCCCTGAACCAGGATCTCACGCTCTTTTCGCGACATTTTTGCGCTGTCTTTATAGATATCACGCGTCTCCATCGACACTTCGGACAGTCGCCGCGCCTCGCCAGAGCGAAGAACCGCCCCATCCAAAGTACGGATCTCTTCCACGCCGCGCAGCACGCGGGCCAGACGAATGCCGTGATCCTGGGTGATCCGGCCTTGCCAGCCGCGTTCATACTCCACCGCCACTTTGTCCAGACGCGCGGCCACATCATCGGCGACACGCTGCAGATCCGCATCGGCCCGACCCGGATCAAAGGCCCCGGCCAGCGCGGCCTGTTCCAGGATATTGCGCGGATAATGGGTTGGGAACGCATCAAGTATGCGCTTGAAATTGCGCGCCCCGTCAACGACGCGGGCCAGATCAGCGCCGGCAATTTCTTCACCCGACGGCAGACGCAAGACGGTGCCGTCAATGCCCTGATCAATCAGGTAATCTTCCAGCGCGGTCTGGTCTTTCACATAGACCTCGGACTTGCCGCGCGACACTTTGTACAGCGGCGGCTGGGCGATGTAGAGGTATCCGCCTTCGATCAATTCCGGCATTTGACGGAAGAAGAAGGTGAGCAGCAACGTGCGAATATGCGCGCCATCCACATCCGCATCGGTCATGATGACGATCTTGTGGTAACGCAGTTTCGAGATGTCGAATTCATCGCGGCCAATGCCGGTGCCCAGCGCGGTGATCAGCGTGCCGATTTCCTGCGAGCTGAGCATCCGGTCAAACCGTGCCCGTTCCACGTTCAGGATCTTACCGCGCAGCGGCAGCACGGCCTGGTCATGACGCGACCGCCCCTGTTTGGCGGACCCGCCTGCCGAGTCACCCTCGACGAGGAACAGTTCGCGTTTCGCCGGATCTTTCTCCTGACAATCCGCGAGCTTGCCGGGCAGCGACGCCACATCCAGCGAAGATTTCTTGCGCGTCATTTCGCGCGCCTTGCGGGCCGCTTCGCGGGCCAAAGCGGCCTCGACAATCTTGCCAACAATCATGCGGGCGATCTGCGGGTTTTCGTCAAACCATTCCTGCAGCTTCTCGTTCATCAACCCTTCAACCGCCGGGCGCACCTCGGATGACACCAGCTTGTCTTTGGTTTGTGAACTGAACTTCGGATCCGGTACTTTCACCGACAACACGCAGGTCAGACCTTCGCGCGCATCATCGCCCGTAAAGTTCACCTTTTCCTTTTTCGCCAACCCGGACGAGTTCGCATACAGGTTCAGCGTACGGGTCAGCGCGCCGCGGAAGCCCGCAAGGTGCGTGCCGCCATCGCGCTGCGGGATGTTGTTGGTAAAGGGCAGCACGTTTTCATGGTAGCCATCATTCCACCACATCGCGACTTCGACCCCGATCCCGTCCTTTTCACCGGTGACGAAAATCGGGTCCTCCATCAACGGCGTCTTGTGACGGTCGAGATATTTCACGAACTCTTTCACGCCACCATCATAATGCATTTCCGAATGCAGCTTTTCGGCGGGGCGTTCATCTTCGATGATGATGCGCACGCCGGAGTTCAGGAAAGACAGCTCGCGCAGGCGGTTTTCCAGGGTCTTGAACTGATAATCAAGGTTCGAGAACGTGTCGGTCGAGGCCAGGAACCGCACTTCGGTCCCGGTGCGATCGCCGCAATCGCCCACCACCTTCAGATGCTCGGCAGTTTCGCCGCGTTCAAAGCGCGCCACATGTTCTTTGCCATTGCGCCAGATGCGCAGCTCCAGCCAGTCAGAGAGCGCATTCACAACGGACACCCCCACCCCGTGCAAGCCGCCCGACACCTTATAGGAGTTGCTGTCGAATTTCCCGCCCGCGTGCAGCTGGGTCATGATCACCTCGGCCGCGGATACGCCTTCTTCCGGGTGCATATCCACCGGAATGCCGCGCCCGTTGTCCGAAACAGAAACCGAATTGTCGGCGTGAATGGTGACGGTCACGGCGTCCGCATGGCCGGCCAGCGCCTCGTCAATGCCATTGTCCACCACCTCGTAGACCATGTGGTGCAGACCGGACCCATCGTCGGTGTCCCCGATATACATGCCAGGGCGCTTGCGAACCGCCTCCAACCCCTTGAGAACCTTAATGGAATCTGCGCCGTATTCGGCGTTGTTTTGCGCGTCGTCAGCCATGTGGGCCTTCCTGTTATTGGTTCCCCCAAACATAGGTGTTTTCGGGGGTAATGTCACCTATCCGACACAAGATTTGGTGTCAAATGGGCACGGGGCCAGCGGCATTCTGCGCAGCCCCGTCACGCGGTCTCTGAATAGTTGATTTTCAGATCAGTTGGCCATCTGCGTCGAGGTCCCAAAACGGGTTGAAGGCAAATTCCCACAAGTGACCATCCGGGTCGGCAACATAGCCGGAATACCCGCCCCAATCGGTTTTTGTGGGTTTGGTGACCGCCGTGGCCCCGGCGCGTATCGCCTTGTCAAAGGCCGCATCCACGTCGGCCTCTGATGGGTAATTCTGCGCCAGCGTCATCGCGCCATTGCCCAACGCGTCCAACGGACGCCCCGTTTCGCGCGCCAGTCCTTCGAGCGTGAAAAAGCCAAACTTCATCCCGTTCATGTCGAAAAACGCCACGTCTGGCAGCACAGCGGAAGGCTCCCACCCTAAGGCCTGGTAATAGGTGCAGGAGCGTTCGATGCTCTCCACCCCCAGGGTGATCAGTGTCACTCGGTTTTGTTTCATGGGGTCACCTCCGTTACCTGTGAATTCCCGCCATCATCGCAGATCTCGTAATGTGCGGCCCGCGCGCCCAGCTCGGTGAACAGCTCCGGCCCGGTGCCGGTCATGAAAGCCTGCGCGCCAAGGGCACAGATCTCGTCATACAGCGCCGCGCGACGCCCGGCATCCAGATGCGCCGCGACCTCATCGAGCAAATAGATCGGTGGCGCCCCGAAATCGCGCGCCAGGGCCCGGCCATTGGCAAGGATCAACGAGACCAAAAGCGCCTTTTGCTCGCCGGTCGAACAATCGCGCGCTGCCACGCCTTTGGCGGTATAGATCGCGCCAAGATCGGACCGGTGCGGGCCAACCAAAGTCCGCCCCGCCGCAAGATCTCGTGGGCGGCTTTCGGAAAGCGCCGTTGCCAGCTCGTCTTCCGTCGCGGGGGCCAGCACCTCCTCCGCCTGCGTCAACGACAGCTCCGCCACCGGGAACTCTGTTTCCGCGCTGGCCTGTGCGTCCTGCAGCAGGGCAATGGCGTTCAACCGGTTGGCGTGGATCGCAGTGCCAGAGGCCGCCATCTGCGCCTCGACCGCCCGATACCAATGCGCGTCACGCTGCCCGTCTTTGAGCAACCGGTTGCGTTCGCGCATCGCCTTTTCATACGCCAACACCGCATCGGCATGAGAGGGGGTGAAACTGAGCGTCAGCCGATCCAGAAAGCGGCGGCGGCCCTCGGCCCCCTCAACCCACAGCCGATCCATCACCGGCACCAACCACACCACACGGGTGATCCGCCCCAAAGTGACCTGCGTCGCCACCTTGCCATCAATCCGCACCTGGCGCCCCTGGCCGGGTTCCACCCAGGTGTCCACCTCGTGCCTCTGGCCAAGGCTTTTCAGAATGGCGGAAATCTTCCAGCCCACCTGTTCGGGCTTGCGGATCATCTCGTCCATGGTCGCCCGGCGCAGCCCGCGCCCCGGGGACAGCATGGAAATCGCTTCGAGGATATTGGTCTTGCCCGCGCCATTGGCGCCATGCAGCACCACGGGCCGCCCGTCCAGAGACAGGCGCGCCCGCTTGTGGCTGCGGAAATGGCTGAGGGTCAGCTCTTCAAGGGCCAGCGGGCTGGTCACGCAGATGCCCCTTTTTCCTTGTCAGAAATATCCTCGCCGAAGGCAAGAAAACCAAGTTCCTGACGCTGCTTAAACACGCATCGGCATGACGACATAGACGGCGCTGGTGTCATTGCCTTCGCGCATCAGGGCCGGGTCGCCGGAATTGTTGAACATGAAGGTCGCGTTTTCGCGGTCCACCTGGCTGGCAATCTCCAGCAGGTATTTGGCGTTGAAGCCGATTTCCAACCGCTCGTCGCCATAGGCCACAACCAGTTCTTCCTCGGCGGCCCCCGCATCGGGCGCATTCACCGACAGAACCAGGCGGTCTTCGTCCAGCTGCAGCTTCACTGCGCGCGACCGTTCTGACGACACGGTGGCCACGCGGTCGACGGCCTGCGCGAATTCAGACGCATCCACCTCCATCTTGCGGGTGTTCCCGGTTGGGATCACGCGGGTGTAATCGGGAAAGGTGCCGTCGATGACTTTCGAGGTCAGGGTGATCGCCGGGGTCGCAAAACGCACCTTGGTTTCCGACACCGATACTGCGATGGTCGCGTCGTCATCATCCAAGAGCTTGCGCAGCTCGCCCACGGTTTTGCGCGGCACGATCACGCCCGGCATCTCTTCGGCGCCCGCCGGCAGTTCGGCATCAATGCGCGCCAGACGGTGCCCGTCAGTGGCCACAGCGCGCAGCACCTTGCCGCCTTCGGCGTCCGACACATGCATGTAAACGCCGTTCAGGTAATAACGAGTTTCCTCGGTCGAGATCGCAAATTTCGATTTGTCAAAGAGGCGGCGCAGAACCGGCGCAGGGGCCGAGAAATTGGCGGAGTATTCCGACGACGCCATGACCGGGAAATCTTCTTTCGGCAAGGTCGCGAGCGAGAAGTTCGACCGGCCCGCTTCCACGGTCAGGCGGCCTGTGGCCCCATCATCGGTCAGCTGCACCAGCGCCCCGTCGGGCAGTTTGCGCACAATCTCATGCAAGGTGACGGCGGCCACGGTGGTCGCGCCCGCGCGCTCCACCATCGCGGCGGTTTTGTCGACCACCTCGATGTCCAGGTCGGTCGCGCGGAACGACACGCTGTCGCCTTCCGCTTCGATCAGCACATTGGCCAGGATTGGAATGGTGTTGCGGCGTTCCACAACCGATTGCGCCTGGGCCACGGCCTTGAGCAGTGCGCCGCGTTCAATGCTGATCTTCATATCCCACTCCTGACGAATAGAGGGGCTGAAAGCCGATGCTTTCGCCCCGCAAAAGGTTCTTTTGCTGGAATGTCCAATGGTTTGAAGGGCGGGTCAAGGCCAAACGGCCCCAAACCCGCCCTTTGCAAGCAACTGTGGTGCGTGCGCGTGGCTGCCCTGTCCGTTTTGGTGGTCAGGCTTCCAACGCGCGGCGCAAAAGCTCGAGGTCTTCAGCGATCTGATCATCCACCGCTTTCAGCTCGTCGATGCGTTTTACCCCGTGCATGACGGTGGTGTGGTCGCGACCGCCAAAGCGGCGCCCAATCTCAGGCAAGCTGCGCGAGGTCATATGCTTGGCCAGATACATCGCCACCTGACGTGGTCGCGCAATGGTGCGCACGCGTTTTGGGCCAATCAGGTCCGACAGGCGGATGTTGTAATGTTCGCTGACCTTGCGCTGGATCTCTTCCACGGTGACCTTGCGATCCGAGGCACGCAGAATGTCACCCAGACAATCCTGCGCCAGTTCCAGGGTGATTTCGCGACCGACCAGCGAGGCGAAGGCGAAGAGGCGCATCAAAGCCCCTTCCAACACGCGGACATTGGTTGAGATGCGATGGGCGAGAAACTCCAGCACACCATCCGCGATTTGCAGGCCTGGATATTGCTGACGATAGGCCGCAACCTTGGTTTGCAGCACGCCCAGACGCAACTCGTAATCGGTCGGGTGCAGGTCCACCACCAGGCCACATTGCAGGCGCGACTTGATGCGATCTTCCAGATCCTTGATCTCACCTGGGGCACGGTCGGCGGAAATGATGATCTGTTTGTTTTGGTCCACCAGCGCGTTGAACGTGTGGAAAAACTCTTCCTGGGTTGAATCCTTGCCGGCAATGAACTGCACGTCATCCACCATCAGCACGTCCACCGAGCGGAACAGTTGTTTGAAGTCCATCATCTGCTTTTCGCGCAGCGCCTTGACGAAGCGATACATGAATTGCTCCGCCGAGAGGTACACGACGCGCAAATCAGGCTGACGGGTCTTCAGCTCGTGCGCAATCGCGTGCATCAGGTGGGTTTTACCAAGACCGACGCCGCCATACAGGAACAGCGGGTTGAAGGTGACCGGGCCACCTTCTGCCACGCGGCGGGCGGCGGCGTGGGCCAGTTCGTTCGGCTTGCCAACCACAAAACTGTCAAACGTGAAGCGCGCATCCAGCGGCGCACCGGGCAAATCATCCTGCGCATCCGCCTGGGCCACAGCGTGTGACGCCTGTTTATCCCCGCTTTCCGCTGCAACCGGCGCCGCCACATTGGCCGCTTTGCGCGGTGCCATCTTTTGCGGCACTGCAAATTCCAGACGCGAGACCGGCACACCGGCACCAACCAGCTGGCTTAGAATCTTGTCACCGAAATTGCGTTCGACCCAGTTGCCCATAAAGTTGGTGGGCACCAGAAAGGTCATTACACCGCCTTCCAGCTCTGCAAATTCCAGGGGTTCGATCCAGTTGGTATAGTTGTTCTGCCCCACTGCCTTTTGCAGCTTGGACCGGACCTGTCCCCATTCTTCGTTCGTCATGTCACCTCGACCCATTCTTATTCTTCAAGACTGATGCAAGCAGTCTGTTCCAGATCATTCCAACTCGTCCCAGGCGCCTGCCACAGCACCGTCACCCACGACCCAACAGGTGCACATCAGCCGCCCCTTCCCGGCCGATGCCTCACAACTGACCCCTGGTCTGCCACGGCCCTGGCCCGCTTTGCGCGGTAACAGGCACGACAAAACCCATCACGACCGAGCCATGGTGGCTTGGCGTGTGCAGCCCCGGTTCGGGGCAATCGGAGACATGACATTTGCCAAGCACGCAACCCCAGGCACAGGGTGCGATGTCAGCGGTTTGGCAACACGAATTCCGTCCCCCTCGACGGAGGTTTCGCGCTGCGATCGCGAGGAGGAATCGATCCCCACCCGTGTGTAAAAAGGGTTAAGCCACTATTATTGCTAGGCTTTTCATCCCAATTCATCATTGTCCCAAGTCAGCGACGTGAATCGCTGAGGACAAGCTAGCAATTGGTCCGCGGGACGCGCAACAGAACTTCACGCTTGACTCTGTCTTTCCCAAAACGAATCCCAGACCCACCTTCAGCCGCCGGAATTGCCACCCGTAAAAACGCAAATGAGCGCGCCCATTTGGCGCGCTCATCTCATGTATAACACCCGTTTCCACGGGCTGACAATTTTGCCACAGGCCAGTCCAAACGAAACGTCTGCGGACTGCCTGACCCTAGGTTAACCCAGGGCTTTTACGCGGGCCGACAGGCGCGACATTTTGCGCGCAACGGTGTTCTTATGCAGAACACCCTTCGACACGCCGCGCATCAGTTCCGGCTGGGCTTCTTTCAGCGCAGCGGCTGCAACAGCCTGGTCGCCAGCAGCGATGGCTTCTTCAACTTTGCGCAGGTAGGTGCGGATGCGCGAACGGCGTGCCTTGTTGACGGCGAAACGACGGTCGGCCTGACGGGCGCGTTTTTTTGCTTGGGGCGAATTTGCCATATCTCTGATCCCTTACTTCGGGTGTTTCGTTTCCATGCCACTTCTCGTGACTGCGCCTAAGCACCCGCCGGGTTCAGAACCGGTGATTCTGGCCAAAGCGGGCCTCACACGCATATATTGCGGCCCCCTTTAGGGCATATTGCCCGGAAAGGGAACCCCATATCTGCGGCCAATTGGCCGGGATTACTTGTCGCGGAACTGCGCCTCGCGCTTTTCGACAAAGGCGGCCATGCCTTCTTTCTGATCCTGCGTGGCAAACAACGAGTGGAACAGGCGGCGTTCAAACAGCAGCCCTTCGGTCAGCGGCAGCTGTTCGGCACGGTTCACCGATTCCTTGATGGCCATCACCGTGATCATCGACTTCTCGGCGATCTTTACGGCGGCCCCCATCGCCTCTTTCATCAAATCCTTGGCGGGCACCACGCGGCTGACCAGCCCCGAACGCTCGGCTTCTTCGGCGTCCATAAAACGCCCGGTCAGGTTCATGTCCATCGCTTTGGCACGCCCCACCAGTTTGGTCAGGCGCTGCGTGCCACCAAGGCCCGCCATCACCCCTAGGTTCACTTCGGGCTGGCCGAACTTGGCCGTGTCGGACGCAATGATGAAATCACACATCATGGCAAGTTCGCAGCCCCCGCCCAGCGCATAGCCGGATACGGCCGCGATGATTGGCTTGCGGATCCGCATGACCGACGCTTCTTCCCGGGTGAACAGATCCCCCACGAACACGTCGACAAAGCTTTTCTCTGCCATCATCTTGATGTCCGCCCCGGCGGCAAATGCCTTCTCGGATCCGGTGATCACGATGCAGCGCACCTTGTCATTGTCTTGCGCTTCAGCCAGCGCTTCGCCGAGTTCCGCCAACAGCTCCAGGTTCAGAGCGTTCATCGCGTCCGGGCGGTTGAGCCGGATCAACGACACGTGGTCTTCAGTTTCGACGATGATATTCTTATAGGCCATGGTTCCCCTGCCTTTGTCCCGAGTGGTCGTCCCAAACCAGTAATGGTCAAGGGGGAGTCCTACGCGCGCAAATTCCACCAATCAAGTTATCTTTGGCATTGCCCACAATAGAAGCTGGATCTGCCCCCCTGCACGATTCGGGCGATTTGTCCTTTGCATTCAGGGGTGACGCAAGGTTCCGCTTCGCGCCCATAGACCTGAAAACTGTGTTGAAAATATCCCAGATCGCCATCCGCCTGCCGGTAATCCTTCAGCGAAGATCCGCCACTTTTTATCGCCTCGGTCAACACGTCGCGGATGATCGGCACCAGCCCCGCCACCCGCCTGGACGAGATTTTCGCGGCCTTGCGTGCCGGATGAATGCCCGCACGAAACAACACTTCGCAGACATAGATATTGCCCAGCCCCGCGATGATCCCCTGATCCAGAAGCGCCGTTTTGATCGCGGTATTTTTGCCTGCCAGCCGTGCAACCAGATAGTCTTCGTTGAAATCATTGCCCAACGGTTCGGGCCCCAAAGCACGGATCAGTTTATGCGCGTCCAGATCAGCGGTCGGGCACAGGTCCATCGCCCCGAACCGGCGTGGATCGTTAAACGTCACCCTTGCACCATTCGCCATGTCAAAGACCACATGGTCATGTTTTTCAGGCGCTGGGTGTTCATGGTGGAACTTGCCCAACGCGTGGCCGGAAATCAGCATCCGCCCCGACATGCCCAGATGCACGATCAAGGTCTCTTCACTGTCCAGATCTGCCAACAGGTATTTCGACCGCCGCCCCAACCGCATCACACGCACACCGGTCAGCCGATCTGCCATATGATCCGGGAACGGCCAGCGCAGCCCGTCGCGCCGCACGTCAGCCTTCACAATCCGCTCCCCCTCAATCACGGGGGCCAATCCGCGACGAACCGTCTCAACTTCGGGCAGTTCGGGCATGTTCTTCGCCTTTCCATTGTCTGTCCCGCACACACGGGATAAGAGGGAGCATCTGACCACAATGGGCAAGCCCGATGAGCAACTCCAGCAAAAAAACCCATTTCGGGTTCAAGACCGTAGACGAAGATCAAAAGGCCGGAATGGTCCATGGGGTCTTCACCAATGTGGCGTCGAAATATGACATCATGAACGACGTCATGTCGGTCGGCATTCACCGTCTTTGGAAAGACGCGATGATGGATTGGCTCGCCCCCCGCCCCGGTCAGCGCCTGTTGGATGTGGCGGGCGGCACTGGTGACATTTCTTTTAGGTTTCTAAACCGCGCTGAAGGCACCAGTTCGGTTGTGCTCGACATGACGGAATCGATGCTGGTGGAAGGCCGTCAAAGGGCCGAGGCCGGGAATATGGCGGATCGCCTCGATTGGGTGGTGGGCGACGCAATGTCGTTGCCGTTCGAAGACAACAGCTTTGACCGCTACACAATCAGCTTCGGCATCCGCAATGTGACCCGCATTCCCGACGCGCTGAAAGAAGCGTATCGCGTGTTGAAACCCGGTGGGCGCCTGATGGTGCTGGAGTTCAGCCAACTGCCCAATGACGGCATGCAAAAGCTTTACGACCTGTATTCCTTCAACGTGATCCCGCGCATGGGCAAGCTGATCGCGGATGATTACGACAGCTATCAATACCTGGTGGAATCGATCCGCAAGTTCCCCGATCAGGAAACCTTCGCAGGTATGATCCGCGACGCAGGCTTTGAGAACGTAAAGTACCGCAACCTGTCCCTAGGCATCGCGGCCCTTCATTCAGGGTGGAAAATCTAACATGCGCGGACCGCACAACATCTGGCGCCTGATCCGCACCGGCGCCACCTTTCAACGCACTGGCGCCATGGGGGTTGTGCTGGACGCGATGAACGCGCCGCCCGCCCTGCGCGTGGCCGCCCGCGTGATCGGCTTTCCATTTGCGTGGCTCGGCAAGAAGGGCGACACCGCGTTGCCGCCCGTGACCCGCGCCATCACCGCGTTGGGGCCGGCCTATATCAAGTTCGGTCAAATCCTCTCGACGCGCCCCGATGTGGTGGGCGCGGATCTGGCGGATCAACTGAAATACCTGCAAGACAAACTGCCCCCATTTCCGCTGGATCAAGCGCGCGAGATGATCGAAGACGAGCTGGGCATCGAAGTGGACGAAGTGTTTTCCGAGTTCTCTGAACCGGTTGCCGCCGCCTCAATCGCACAGGTCCATCGCGCCCGCCTTGCCAGCACCGGGGAAGAAGTGGCCGTCAAAGTGCTGCGCCCTGGTATCCTGCGCGCCTTCCGCACAGACATCGATGCCTTCCATTTCTCTGCGAAGATGATCGAATGGCTTTTGCCGATGACCCGCCGCCTGCGCCCCACCGATGTGGTGGAACATTTCGAAGGCGTGGTGATGGGCGAACTGGACCTGCGCCTTGAAAGTGCCTCGGCCAGCGAATTTGCCGAAAACACCGCCAAGGATGCGGGATTTGTGGTGCCCGAGGTGAACTGGGGTCTGACCGGTCGCACGGTGATGACCCTGGGCTGGGCCGAAGGCATTCCGGCCAATGACCTCGACAGCATCCGCGCCTCTGGCCTGAACATGACCGAACTGGGCGAACGCGTTTTGCAACTTTTCCTCAGCCATGCGCTGCGCGACGGGCTGTTTCATGGCGACATGCATCAGGGCAACTTGAAATTCGCGGCAAACGGCGATGTGGTGGCGATTGATTTTGGCATCATGGGCCGTATCGATGAATACACCCGTCGCGTCTATGCCGAAATTCTGTATGGGTTTATCACCCGCAACTATACCCGCGTGGCCGAAGTGCATTTCGAAGCGGGATATGTGCCCGCCGATCGGGACGTGGTCGAGTTTGCCCAAGCCCTGCGCGCGGTGGGCGAGCCGATCGCCGGCATGGATGCGACGCAGATTTCTATGGCGCGACTTTTGTCGTACCTCTTTGAAGTAACAGAGAAATTCGGGATGCAAACGCGCACTGAACTGATCCTGCTGCAGCGGACTATGGTGGTGGTCGAAGGTGTGGCGCGCTCGTTGGACCCGCATATCAATATCTGGCAATCTGCCCGTCCCGTGGTCGAGGATTACATCAAGGAAAGCATCGGCCCCAAGGCCCTGGCGAGGGACCTTTTGCGCACCGCCCGCGTGTTGTCACGCTTTGGCCCGCGCCTGCCCGAACTGGCCGAGGCCGCGCTGATCCGTCAGGCCACACCGTTGCCCGAGGTCGACCGTGCGCGCCCGATGCGCGCCATGGGATATGTCAGCCTGGGGGGCGCGCTTGCCTTGATGGCGGTCTGGGTGTCTACGCTACTTTAAAGCCTGAAGTTCCAATGCGGCAGCTGCGGCATGTGCCGCCGACCCCCGCGCGCCTTTCCACAGGCAGTATGCGGCCATCCTTGCGTGAAAAAGCGGTGCGAGAACCTGATACCGCCGCGTGACCTCAGGTCTGCCGTAGATTTGGAAAAACAGGGAAACTTCCGCATCCGACAATGCGCGATGCCCATATATCACCTGCATCGCCGGAGACAGAAAGATCGCGATATCAAGGCAAGGGTCGCCAGCAGCAGGGCATTGCCAGTCGATCAAACGCAGCCCGTCATCGGTCTCAACCAGGTTTCCAGGCACCACATCACCATGCAGGAAAACCGGTTGCGGTTCAGGTGGGAGCTCACCTCCGAGATCAATGGCCACCATATCCGGCTGCATCTCGCGTGTCTGCGCAACCAAAGCGTCCGGAGAGGATCGTATCCGGGGCAGCGCATCTGGTGCAGGGACGGCGTGCAGGCGGGACATCAGACGTGCAACATGTCCGACATCCCCTCGCCATTGCGGGCCGGGCAAATAGCTGTAGGCCAGACTTTTCCCCGCATCACATTCCAATCTCGAAATCAGGCGGGGTGCAATCCCCTCCCCTGCCAGGGCCGTCAATGCGATAGCCTCGAGATCAGGATCATTGCCAAATAGCGGCGAATGATTCTCGGGCTGGTACAGTTTGCAAATATGGTCCCGTTCTCCGGCCCCTACTCGCCATACAGGGTTGCTGTGCCCCCCTGATTGCCGCAACCACCGGGCCTCGGGTGCGATCAAACCGGTTTTTTCCCAGGCCGCGACAAGCGCTGCAGGCGGAGCATGTCCCTTATTTTTCTGCATCTTGCCCTTCCGCCCAGATCACGTGTCCCGGCAGGCTAAGGGCAGGGCAAAGGGGGCGCAAGGGTCATGGAGCTTCGCGCAGAGCGGAAACGGCGTCAGCCTTTACCAGGTCACCGCTCTCAAGAACCAGCTTCAACGAACCGCCTTCATTGCGTGTTTCCACGACCCGGGCATAAACCTCCACAGGAACGGTATCGAGCAGCTTACCTTCGCTCCAGCTTTCGAGCTCAAACGAGTAAGTTCCGGCTGCAAACGGTGTTCCGCTGTCATCCACACCAGCCCAATCAAGCTGTCCGCCATCTGCATCGATACCGACTTTTTGAACCACTGTGCCTTTACTGTTTTTGACAATCAGATTGGTTGTATCCGCCGTTGAGGGCGGTTTCGGATGAAGGGTGATCGGGCTGCCATCAAACTTGGCCGAAGCCTGAACACGCGCCTCCATCCCCACCCAGCCCGCAATATCCGTCATCCCCATCAGGCCAAGCTGGGTTGCCATACCTTCCAGCAAAGAATTGGTTTGCACCTGCTGTTCAACCCCTGAAAAGGTTGCGAGCTGCATGGCAAACTCAGTCGATTCCATCGGATTCAACGGGTCCTGATTTTCCATCTGAACCGTCATCATCTTCAGGAAGGTTTCGAAATCTGACGAAAGCGTCGCAGCAGCAGATTTTCCATCAGTCGTTTCACCCGGCTTGGCCGGTGGGGCCGTCAGGGACGCAGGCAGTTTAGGGGTCGTCGCAGTGGTAACCATGGGAAAATCCTTACAGTCTGATATCGACACCTGTGTGATCTGACAGGTTCAATTGCAGCGGGGTGGCGGCGAGGCTGGATATGTTGTCTTCTTCAGTGGTGTCACCGGATGACATACCCGTTCCGGAGGAAGTGTCGTCCGACGTCCCGCCCGTATCTGCGCCGGATTGCTCAAACGAAAATGAAACCTCACCATATCCAATATCGCGCATTTCCTGGGCAAGCAGATCAATATGGCGACGCATGAGATCCAAGGTTTCCGGGCGTTCAACATTTACCGACACCGTCATGGCCGACATGTCGCCCGAGAATGTCAGGCGCAACCGGCCCAGCTCTTCCGGGCTTAGCGTCAATTCAACAGGCCGATCGGGTTGTAGACGCGCAACGTCCGCCAGTTGCACCGCAATATGACGCGGCAACTCAGCCCGCAAATGCCCAGAAATTTCTGCGCGCGCCAATAGGGTTTCGGCTGCTCGAACATCGTTCGCTGCCAGCTCGGTAACGACATCTATCCCTGAAGACATCTCTGATACCTGATTGGCGTCGGAAAAATCCTGGACCGCCTGTATCGAAGCGAGTGACGGTGTTCCCGTCTGGTTTTTTGCACCGGGGATGAAGGATCCAGGGGCCTGTACCGCGGGTGTCGTTTTGGGCTCTTCTCCCTCAGGCGTGTCTTGGGGTGTGGCGTCAACGTCTCCATGAGGGTCACCCAAGCTGACCGTCTGCACAGCTGCTCCGCCGCTCAAAGGCTTGGAAATCGCACCCAAGTTTGCGGAGTTAGAGTTCTCTGGCGCAAGTTTGGGCGATGCTGGCGGCCCTTCAGCCCTCAGATATCCCTCATCCTTGTGGAGCGCGGCAACCAAATCCTTCGCCGACAAAGAGATTTCTTCACCGCTCTTGGCCGAACCTTGATACGCTATAGGCACCTTCGAAAGCTGAACCGGAACAGCCATTTCGGTTTTGCTTACAGAGGCAGCAGACTTCGACTGTGACAGGAAATCACCCGGCGTTTCAGCCACTGCAGCAGAGCGCATTTTCGCGGTTGGCACGTTCATCTGTTCCTGAGGGACTGACGGCTTGTCAGACGGCACATTCGCATCCACGCTTGTGCTCTTCACGACAGCTGCCCCGCTGTTGAGAGCAGCCGGGACATCCGCGGCTTGTCCAGACAATTGCCCTTTTATCGTTGCCTCGGCGATGGTTGCCTCTGCAGGGATCCGCACATCCCCCAGAGTTTCATTTCCAGAAATACGCAAAGGCTGGTCCGATGCATCAGCATCATTTGCCACATGGGCGTCAGCCGCGATGTTCGTGCTGGCGCGCCCGAACCCCTCTCCAGCGCGGGGCAGTTCAACCTGGATGCCCTCTGGCCCCACCATTGGCAACATGTTGGCCTGCTCATCTTGGGGTGCGTTTTCGTGAGATTGCAACACGACGTCCCCAAAACTGACATCCCCTTCAAGAGATGTGTCGGCGGTATCCGCCTTGGTCGAGGTTTTTTCCGTCCCGCCAACCAACGGGAAACTTGATCCAAGCTGCATATGTTCTTCCGGGTGTTCTGACTCCGTTTCCGACGATAATGGCAGCACTTGGTTACCGGATCTTTACCGCTGGCAGCGATAAACGAAAAAGTAGTTTGCATTTGAAAGGATGTGACATGGATCCGATTACACGTCCCATGGGACCAACGCCGTCCCTTGATCTCTCATCGCCCCCTGCCCAAGGTCATCGTGACGATGCACTGCGACAGGCCGCACAAGACCTTGAGGCTTCGTTTCTGGCTGAAATGCTGAAAGCCGCAGGTGTTGGCAAACCCCGGGAAAGTTTTGGGGGCGGCGTCGGGGAAGATCAATTTGGCTCCTTCCTGGTGCGCGCACAGGCGGAAGAGATGGTCAAGGCTGGGGGGATCGGATTGGCCGAATCATTATTCGAAGCCCTGAAGGAGCGTGCAGATGGCTCTCTTTAAAATCCCCGCGATACCGGATGCCCTTGATGCATTGCTGGATAAAGAACGTGAAATTCTTCTTTCAGGTCAGATCGAAGCATTGCCGCGGCTTGCCCCCCAAAAGGAAAAACTTCTGAATCAGTTGCCTTCAGCGAAGGCCACCTCCCAGCAGGTGGAGGCGCTGCGCCGTAAGGCCGATCGCAACCAGGAATTGCTGGTGGCCGTGAGCAAAGGAATCAGAGCAGTGTCGCGACGTCTGGAGGCGTTGCGCTCCCAAAAAACCCAACTGCGTACATATGATGCCGGTGGGCACAGCAAAAATCTGGCCAAACGTGCCACCACCTTTGAAAAGCGCGCATGAAGGAAGGGATTGCATCAAATGCAATCTATATGATGATCGCAGATTCAGATTTCCTTCAGCTTTTAGGCGTCACCTGATCACGCATTCCTGAGGGGGTGGCGCGGTAGGGACAACCCGAACATTCCGCAGAGTTCAGAACAGCTCGTACATCCCGCCCATCGCGGCGGAAATCCAATCCGGTGCAAAGCATCGAAAGACTGAAGGATAACTTTTATGTCCAGTATTCTGACAAACAATGGCGCAATGGTCGCGCTGCAAACCCTGAAATCAATCAACTCGAACATGTTCGATACCCAGAACCAGATTTCGACCGGTAAGAAAGTCGCAACCGCCAAGGATAACTCTGCGGTCTGGGCCATTTCGAAAGTGATGGATTCGGATGTGAAAGGCTTCAAAGCGATTTCCGAGAGCCTTTCGCTGGGTGAATCAACCATCGCCGTTGCCCGGAACGCATCAGAGACCGTGACCGATCTTCTGACCAAGATGAAAGGCAAGATCGTTGCCGCTCAGGAAGAAAACGTCGACCGCGCCAAGCTGCAGACCGATATCGTTGCCATACGTGATCAAATCGGCTCGGTGGTAAGTGCAGCCCAGTTCAACGGGTTGAACCTGATTGATGGCTCCAGCACCGATGCAATGAACGTATTGTCGTCGTTGGACCGTGATTCCAGTGGCAATGTGACGGCCGCCCATATCAACGTGGATCGTCAGAACCTGTCGACAACCACACCAGTGAGCGCACAAACCTTCGGGACCACTGACCTGGCTGATGCAGCTGCGGCAGCGGCCCTGATCACGGCAGGTTCGGGAACCGTGGTTCATGATGACACGGCATTTGACCCCACCAGCCCAACCGTATCGATCACAGATGGCGGCAGCCAAACCTTTACAATCGGTACAGTGGCAGAAGGCAACAGCTATCAGATCATCCTGGATGATGTGAATGTCAACGTGAATGGTGGTGGCAGCACCCTGGGTCAGCGGACTTTTGAATATGTCGCCAGCTCGACCGATGGTACTGCCGAAGTCGCCGCCAATCTGACAGCTCAGATCAATGCCTTCTTCGGTGCTGCAACTGACTCGGGTGAAGGGTACACCGTCACTCAAGGCACTGGCTCCAACGCCAACCAGTTTACAGTTGCCAACGCGGCTGGCGGTGATGCAACAGCCGTCAAAGTGGGTCTGCGTGCCCAAACTGGCGGCACCGCAGGTTCGTCTGCCGCCTCAGGTGGTCTGGGCGCATTGCAAAACATTGATGTGACCAGTGACTCCGGTGCAACGGGTGCTCTGACGGCGATTGAAGGACTGATCGATCAATCGATCGACGCAGCCGCAGCCTTCGGTTCTGCACAAGGTCGAATTGAGACCCAGAGCACTTTCATCGGCAAGCTTTCGGACTCTCTGAAATCAGGCATTGGTGCAATGGTTGATGCAGACATGGAAGAAGTATCTGCACGCCTGCAGGCCCTCCAGGTTCAACAGCAGCTGGGCACCCAGTCGCTGTCAATTGCGAACCAGGCGCCGCAAAACATCCTGTCTCTGTTCCGCTAAGGAATAGATTGGCGAGGCGCCAAAACGGCGCCTCGCCGCACTAACGTTTCTTGATTTCAACGTTTAACGGAAGGAAAAACCGTGAACGCAATGAACATGGCCAAAACGGCCTATGCCGCTTCGCAAACCCCAATCAGAACACCGCGAAGCATCGAGTACGAAGCCTTTGCTCGTGTCACACACCATATCAAATCCTCCGCCGAAAAAGGCCGAGCTGGGTTTGTACAACTGTCCCGCGCCGTACACGAAAACCGCCGTCTTTGGACCTTGCTGGCCACCGATGTCGCTGAACAGGGCAACACCTTGCCCCCGGATCTTCGCGCAAAGATTTTCTACCTCGCAGAGTTTACCAATCTGCAATCCAGTAAGGTTCTGAAGGACCCAACCGAAGCCAAGGTGCTTGTTGAAATCAACACCGCGATTATGCGCGGTCTAAGACAGAAGGCGGAAGTGGCATGAGCGGACTTGTATTGAAACTCAGCCCGAAAGAGCGGGTGCTCATCAACGGGGCTGTCATTGAAAACGGTGATCGTCGCTCGCGACTGTCCATCGTTACACCCAACGCCAATATCTTGCGTCTGCGCGATGCAATTCACCCGGAAGAGGTGAACACACCAGTGCGCCGCGTCTGCTATATCGCCCAACTTGTTCTCTCCGGAGATGCGGAGCAGGAAGAAGCCCGCCTCCAGTTGCTGCGCGGCATTGAACAGCTCAGCCAGGTCCTGACAGATCCGGACAGCCGGGAACACATGACCCGGGCAACCGATGCCGTGATGGAAGATCAGTTTTATCAGGCTCTGAAATCCCTTCGCGCACTCCTTCCCCGCGAAGATCGCCTTATGGCGGCCCGCCTGTCATGAGTTTTCAGCCGGTCATTCCCTTGGGCGGCATGGCCGGCTGGGCATTTTTGCAAAGAACGCAAGACTCCCAGAAAGAGGCCTTTGCCGCCTCGCCCGTAATGCAACGGGATATCGCATACTTCCAAGAAAACATCAGCAAGGTCAGCACGGCCGAACAGTTGGTCGAAGATTTTCGGTTGCTGAAAGTTGCCCTTGGGGCGTACGGCTTGGATGATGATATTGGCAACAAATACTTCATCCAGAAAGTGCTGGAAGACGGTACGCTGGACACCGACGACCTGTCCAACAAGCTATCTGACAAACGTTATTACGAAATGGCACGAGATTTTGGGTTTGGTGACTATAAAATCCCGCGCACCAAAATATCCGATTTTGGCGACATCACGACTGCTGCCTACAAGGATAGGCAATTCGAAATCGCTGTGGGTGAACAAGATCCCAATCTGCGCCTTTCGATGGCGCTTGAGCGCGATCTTGGCGACATTGTCAAAAAAACCACTTCAGATGTTGGCAAGTGGTATTCGGTCATGGGTAACCCACCATTGCGCAACATCTTTGAAACAGCATTCGGGTTGCCGAAAAGCTTCGGCACCCTGGATCTGGAGCTTCAACTCGACTCCTTCCGTGAAAAGGCTGAAACCTATTTTGGAGACAGCACCATCGAACAGTTTTCTGATCCTGCGAAAATGGAAGAGCTTAACCGACTGTTTCTGGTACGGTCAGAAATCGCCAATGGCACCGCCGGCCTTTCAAGCAGCTCTATCGCCTTGACCTTGCTGCAGAATCTTTAATTTTCACTCTTCTCAGCAGTCATACATCCACCCAGTCTGCGAAAGCTGGACGCGGTGTCATCAAGCTCATCTTCAGCAAGGAATGCATCCAATTTGGGGTAACACTCAATTGCCGCATCAATCATTGGGTCACTGCCTTCGGAATACAGCCCTGCCTGAATCATCATTTCAGATTTGGAATAGGCACCAAGCCGCTGACGTGCGGCCGAGATCAGGGCATTTTCTGCATCCGTAGCAGCCCCCGGCAAAGCGCGTGAAACCGAGCGCAGCAAATCAATAGCTGGAAACCGACCACGTTCTGCAATTTGACGATCAAGCACAACATGCCCATCCAGGACGCCACGCAAAATATCCGCAACAGGTTCTTCCATATCGGATCCGGCCACAAGTACCGAGAAAATTGCCGTAATATCCCCTGCCATGCCACTGCCCGGCCCAGCCCGCTCACAAAGTGTCGTGATCTGCTGTGCGGTGGACGGAGGGAATCCCCGCAATGAACTTCCTTCGCCCGAGGACAATGCAATCTCGCGGTGGGCCTCGGCAAACCGGGTCACACTGTCGGCCAGGAAAAGCACATGCAGCCCCTTGTCCCGGAAATGTTCAGCCACTGTCATCGCCGCCCACCCCGCGCGCCTGCGCACAAGGGGCGATTGGTCCGAGGTTGCAGCAACCACAACAGAGCGTTTCATGCCTTCCGGTCCCAAAACGCGTTCCACAAACTCACGAACTTCACGCCCGCGCTCGCCAATCAGTGCAATAACCACCACATCGGCCTGAACGCCACGGGCCAGCTTGGCCAGTAAGGTGGATTTTCCGACCCCTGACCCCGCAAACAATCCAATCCTCTGCCCTTTCACGATAGGAAGCAGTGTATTGAAAACGGCCAGACCCGTTTCCAGGCGCGCACCCAAAACCCTGCGTTCGGTCGGATTGATGCTTTCCCCGCGCAAGGTGCGCGTCTTGATGCCACGCAACACCTTGACACCATCAAGGGCCTGGCCAAACGGATCGATTACACGGCCGATCCAACTGTCGTCCGGTGCCAACTGCCCGACCCCACACAGCACGACCTGATTACCAATCCGCAGGCCTTCGACATCCCCATCCGGCAAAACGGTAACGTGGTCGGCCGAAAGGTTCAAAACCTCGCCCAGCCGGGTGACCCCATTTGAGCGAATCTCAACCAGATCACTTTGCGCCGCAACATGCGACAGACCTGCCACCTCGATGGTGCCGCGATGGATTTCAACGATACGGCCAACATCCGCAATGGCGCGAACGGCGTCCACTTCTGCGGTTAACTGCTCAAACCCGACGGATTTCATGGCGTTCTCCCGATTATTGGTTCGTGAAACTGTTTTTAAAGGAATCAGGGTTAAGCCTTAGTTGAAACCAATCGAGGGAGAAGCCCCGATGTTCGATAAACTGGAAATTTTTCGCATGAGCCAGGGATTGGCTATGCACGCCGCAGCGCGTCAATCGACCATTGCACAGAATGTCGCAAATTCGGATACGCCGGGCTATCGCGCCCGCGATCTGGCCTCTTTTAATGACACCTATTCGTCATCAGACACTTCCATGCGCATCACGCGGGCAAAGCACGCCATGCCCTTCGACGGCCTGCACAAAGGGGCACAAGCCGAAACCGTGATTCGGTCTGGTGCCATGTCCCCCAACGGCAACTCTGTCTCTCTGGAAACCGAAATCATGGCCGCGGCGGAAGCCAAGCGAGATCATGATCTTGCACTCGCAGTTTATAAAAGCTCGATGAATATCATGCGCGCGTCAGTTGGGCGTCGGTAAGGGGGATGTGTCATGAGTGATCTTAGAAACTCCGTCTCCGCCGCCGCATCCGGCATGAAAAGCCAAGCGGCCCGGCTGCGCCACGTGTCTGAAAATATCGCCAATGTGGACACCCCCGGCTATCGGCGGAAACTGGTCAGCTTCAACGAAATCATGGAGGGCGGTCATGCCACCGGCATGGTGGAAACCGGCAAAGTACGGCTGGATCGCAGCGCATTGCCCAGCATCTACGACCCGTCTCATCCGATGGCAAATGAACAAGGCTACTACGACGGCTCGAATGTCGATCTGGTGGTTGAAATCGCTGACGCGCGCGAAGCGCAGCGCAGCTATGAGGCGAACCTCAAAATGTTCGATCAGGCCAAGCAAATGTCAAAAGGCCTGCTTGAACTTCTACGCAGATAGGAGACTCCAGAATGGACGTTAGATCCTCAATTGCGACACAAGGCTATGCAGCCACACGTCCTGCCACGCAGCCAAAGGCCCGGGCAGACGGACCGGCGGCGGATTTTGCCAAAATGGCAAATGATTTCGCCGCCACCGTGCAACAAGGTGAACAAACAGCCATGGCGGCCATGTCGGGAAACGCAGATCCGCATGCGCTGGTTCAGGCCCTGGCACAGACCGAGCTCGCGGTGGAAACCGCTGTCACAATCCGTGACAAGGTCGTTGAGGCCTATCAGGAAATTCTAAGGATGCCGGTCTGATGAGTGAGATTATTTTCTTTGATACGCTCCGGGCCGGCCTTTGGAATGCGGTTTTGATTTCGCTGCCGATCCTATCAGTTGCACTGGTAGCCGGTCTAATTGTTGGCTTGTTTCAGGCGCTCACATCCATTCAGGAAATGACCCTGACCTTTGTACCCAAACTGGCGGCAATCCTGGTCGTGTTCTGGGTCTCGATGAGCTTCATGACAGAAACGCTTACTGGTTTTTTCCAAAATCAGATCATCCCGTTGATTGCAGGAAGCTGACATGGACAATATCGGCTACACTACTTTGACACGACAATCCGGGTTGATGCGCGAAATGCAATCCGTGGCCAATAATATCGCAAATGCCTCGACCACCGGGTATCGGCGCGAAGGGGTGATTTTTTCAGAATATGTTCAGGCGTTGGACAAGGGGGATAATTCGCTGTCCATGGCCACCGCAAACGCCCGCCTGATTGATCTTCAACAAGGGGCGCTGACTCAAACAAATGGCAGCTTTGATTTTGCCATCGAGGGTGACGGGTTTTTCATGGTGGAAAGCCCCGACGGAGCGCTTTTGACCCGTGCCGGCGCGTTCACTTCGTCTCCAGAGGGCGAGCTTGTCACCAACGATGGATTACGCTTGCTTGATGCGGGTGGCGCCCCGGTGTTTGTGCCGCCGGATGCAAAATCCGTGTCCTTGGCGGCAGATGGCACCCTTTCTGCTGATGGTCGGCCGCTGACGCAGATCGGGCTCTACCTGCCCACAGATCCAAATGACCTGAAGCATCGCGAAGGGGTTAGATTTGCGGCCCCTGGCGGGACCGAACCAGTGATTGAAGGGGCAACCATCCTGCAAGGTTTTCTGGAGGGATCCAATGTCGATCCGGTGCAGGAAATCACCCGAATGATCGAGGTTCAGCGCAGTTACGAGTTGGGTCAGATGTTCATGGAAAAAGAGGATGAACGCATTCGTTCCGTCCTCAAAACCGTTATTAAATAGGGGGACATAATGCGTTCTTTGCAAATTGCCGCCACCGGAATGCTGGCCCAACAGATGCGTGTCGAAACCATTTCGAACAACCTCGCCAATATGAACACCACGGGATATAACGCCCGTCGCGCAGAGTTTGCGGATCTGCATTATCAGCAGGCCACCCGCCCCGGCACAATCAACGCCGCCGACGGCACTGTTATTCCAACCGGCGTTCAACTTGGACTGGGGGTTCGTCCCGCCTCGGTCACCATGATGGTGCAGCAAGGCAGCCTTTCTCAGACAAACGGCGAACTTGACGTCGCTGTTGAAGGCAAGGGGTATCTTGAAGTCACCCTGCCAGGCGGCAACTCCGCCTATACGCGTGATGGGGCGTTGAAACTCTCCCCCGATGGGCAAATCGTAAACTCTGACGGCTATGTCGTGGTTCCGGAAATCACCATTCCCAATGACGCGCGATCAATCTCGATCAACGCGCAGGGTGAAGTTCATGTCTATTTCAAAGACGTCGTAGAGCCTGAGCTGATGGGTGCCTTTACCTTGACCGCTTTCACCAATGAAAAAGGGCTCGAAGCGGTGGGGTCCAATCTCTATGTTGAAACGACCGCATCCGGCCCCCCCTTGACCTCGGCCCCGGGAGAAGACGGGTTGGGTACGATCCGACAGAATTATCTGGAAAACAGCAGCGTGGATGCCGTGCGTGAGATCACTGAACTGATCGAAGCCCAGCGCGGTTATGAACTCAACTCCAAAGTCATCACTGCATCTGACCAAATGCTTGCTGCGACCACACAGGTGCGCTGATGTTCCGTTCGCTCTTCATTTTCTTGACGTTCATACCGGGCGTTGCCCTGGCCGATACCGTATTGGCCGCTCGGACAATGCGGCCACACAGTGTTTTGACGACAGCAGATCTGAAAATCTCGTCCGGCGACATTCCCGGAACCTATGCATCCATCCAAGATATTGTTGGTCAAGAAACCCGCGTGGTCCTTTATGCTGGCCGTCCCATTCGTATCGAAGATGTCGGACCCCCAGCACTGGTAGACCGAAATCAGATCGTAACCCTTATGTACGATAACGGGGGCCTGCAGATCGCCACCGAAGGGCGGTCCCTTGCACGTGGTGGGGTCGGCGATCGGGTTCGCGTTATGAACTTATCTTCCCGCAGCACGGTTACCGGCACGGTTCTGGCTGACGGGACCATCAATGTCGCTCCTCCCACACTCCCTGGATCCTGAAAGTTTTCTCATGCGTTTGCTCATTTCCCTTCTCTGTGTCACCAGCCTCATCACCGGTTGCGCTCGTCTGGAAGAGGTCGGAAAGGCCCCGGCTCTTTCACCGGTTGAAATCAACCAAGAACATCATGCCATGACCGCAGCGGTCCTTCCGGTGGCGCAACTGCCCAAAAGCTCTTCTTCTCATGCGTCCACCTGGAGCCGCGGTCGCCAATCCCTTCTTGGGGACCGGCGCGCGCAGCAGGCCGGGGATATTTTGACCGTTGTTATTGAAATCAACGACCGGGCAGAGTTTTCGAACAGTTCAGCGCGATCGCGAAACGGGTCCGAAGAGATGGGCGTGCCATCTCTATTCGGCATTCCACAAAACATCAACAAGTCCATGCCGGATGGGGCGAGCATGGACAATGCTGTATCGTTCAACTCGAAAAGCTCGGCTGGGGGTAATGGATCTGTCCGCAGAAATGAGAAACTTGAACTTCGCGTGGCCGCGACCGTGCTCGGAACTCTGCCAAACGGCGTGCTGCAAATTCAAGGCTCCCAGGAGGTACGGGTAAACTACGAGCTTCGCGAATTGTTGGTAACAGGTTTCGTGCGGCCCGAAGACATTTCTCGCAAGAACGAGATTGCCTATGACAAAATTGCATCAGCCCGAATTTCTTACGGCGGTCGTGGCATGATCTCTGACGTTCAGCAACCGCGTATCGGACAACAGGTTGCCGATATCATTCTTCCTTTCTGAACAGGAGCAAACTATGGGTAAAATCCTTCCGATCTTGTTGGCTCTTATTGGTTTGGGTGGTGGCGTCGGAGCCGGAATTGCACTGCGACCCGCCCCCGAAGTGGCAGAAATCAATCCGTGTGGAGATTTACCTGCTGAAACGGATATCAGTAAGGCCGATGCGGGCGATGTCACGCCAACAGATGAGGGCGCACCCACCAGCGATTTTGTAAAGATGAACAATCAGTTCGTCATCCCCGTGGTCGGCGATGGCCAAGTACGTTCTCTTGTCGTTTTGTCCCTTAGCCTGGAAATTTCCGCTGGTGGCAGCGAGGAATTCTACCAAAAAGAACCGAAGTTGCGCGATGCCTTTCTTCAGGTTCTTTTTGACCACGCGAACCTGGGTGGTTTTGATGGTGTATTTACGGACTCCGTAAAGCTTTCTGGTCTCCGGAAGGCGTTAGAGGAGGTCGCGAGCAAGACAATGACAACACATGTCATCGAAGTTTTGGTCACCGATATCGTGCGGCAGGATATCTGATTTCTCGAACTTGACGTTCCCCGCAGATTTCCACCTTAGATCAAAGGCACTTTGCTGCCCGCAGTGAACAACCCGGCCGTCACATTGCAGACCACGCAAGTTTTCAAACGAGCGCCCATCGGGAGGACCAGGGCAGACGTTGGCTTTGTAAGACGTTCGCCGTACCGATTTAAAAGTCAGGAATAAAACTCAAAAGTGAGCCATGTGAAGGGTTCATTCCGGTGTTGTCACTGCGGAGAAGATCGATCAGGAAATAGACCGTTCAGAGTATCTTATAAATTCAGAAAGCAGCACGCCAAGCCCACCGGCTTATGGCGAATTAGTAGATCCCCCCAAGCTCTGGTCAGAAGCGCTTGCTCATTCTGTCGTGATGCTGCAGGCACTTCCCCCACCGCATTGCTTTCACCTCAGGGCATTCAAACACTTCCTGCGTGAAAAGTGCGTCTCTCTCGCGTATGAGCGGGCGTCTTGGCAAACACTTCATCGGTGCTGACAACCGAAGTCCTGATCACCGCCTTCTGATTCATTCCGCCCGCAATTGGCGTGCCCATACGATGCCCGTCCACCCGAACACTGCGCAGCTACCTGACTACAAAATCAGCATGAAGCGCACCGGCCGCTTTGATGCTTTTGAGGATATCAATCATGTCTCTTGGCGAGACACCAAGCGCATTCAATCCCGCGATCACCTCTGACAGAGAAGTGCCACCATCAACTTCGGCAAGCCCGGTTCCCGGTTCTTCCTGAATTTCCGCCTCTGTCCTGGGAATGACGATCGCTTGTCCATCGGTGAACGGATTGGGCTGCACCACCAATGGCCGCTCTTGAATGCGCAAAGTAAGGTTGCCCTGTGAAACAGCGACCCGACTGATGCGGACATCTTCCCCCATAACAATGGTTCCCGAGCGCTGATCAACAACAACTCGCGCCTTTCGCTCTGGCTCCACACGCAGATTTTCGATATCCCCCAACGCGTGGGCTGGCGAAAGAGCACTTGTTGCCTTGATATCCACCAGCACCGTACCGCTATCCAACATGCGTGACACAACGCGGCCAAACTTGCGGTTGATCGCATTTTCAATACGTTCTGCAGTGGTGAAATCCGGTGTTCGCAACGCCAATCGAATAGATTTCAGCTTGGTGAAGTCAAAATCGAGTTCTCGTTCAACCCTTGCGCCCGCAGGGATCACACCGCTAGTTGGCACGCCCTGAACGACGCTCGCTCCATCACCTTCGGCAGAGGCCCCACCGGCAATGACTGTCCCTTGGCTGACCGCATAGATTTCGCCATCCGCAGCATTCAGAGGTGTCATAATCAGCGTTCCACCCAGAAGACTTTTCGCGTCTCCAACCGCCGAGACGGTCACATCGATACGCGACCCTGACCGGGCAAAGGGTGGTAACGTCGCGGTTACAAAGACTGCTGCGACATTTTTGGGCCGAAACTGTTCTCCCGTGATGTTGACACCCAACCGCTCAAGGATGTTTGACATGATGTCCTCGGTGAATGGAGCGTTTCGGATCCCATCACCTGTTCCATTCAACCCAACCACAAGCCCGTAGCCGATCAGATCATTGCCCCGTACGCCATCAAACTCCACCAGGTCTTTGATCCGGATCGTATTCGGCTGGGCCATACCCACCGTGGCAATCAGAAGGCCAAGTGCCATCAACAGTTTTTTCATCGCATGTAATCCGTGAAGTTGAGTTTTGACAGGTGCGCGGTGACCGTGTAGAGGCTCTCCAACTGACCATATATCGCCTTCAATTCTGTGGCGGTCTGATAGGGGTCCACAGCAATCAGGCCATTTCGAGATATTTCCAGAGCTGTTTTTTCCGCTTCATTGCGTGTTGTGGCATCTTCAATCCGTTGCTCCAGCGTTCCGATCTCTGCGCGGGCCCCGACAAGATCGTCATTAGCGGCGAGAAAACCATTCATCGAGGCCTCAAAAAGAGCGGTTTGCTGGTCCAAACTCGCCGACAGGGTTCCGTTTGCGATTACCGCAGACTTGGCCATGGCTTTGAGCGTATCTTTGATTTCCTGGCTGTCCGCCCGAAGCCGCATATTTCCGGTTTCACCATTTCCTAGCCGAACCGGTCCCATGGGTTGATCGGCCCCCATATACCCCATCGTCGCAAATCCACCGGCGGGGTCGTCGAACCAAGCGTCAATTCTGGCTGAAATCCCCGCCGCATTGGTTTCAGCTGCAATGTCAGTTTGAATGGCCGCAAGAATGTCTTCACCCGAAGCCAGGGCCGGCTGATCGGTCGCAGCCCCTGCAAACAATGACCGTCCCATCACGGTGGTATTAAGCTGGGACACAGTTGAAAGGAAAGTTTGCCGGGCATCTTCGGCGACAGTTCTCATCATGACCTTGTTCTTCGAACCTGTCGCACCGATGATGCTTTTGGTCAGGTCTTGTGATTGCGTCTGGATCGCATCCAGTGATGATTGCGCTGCAGAGGCAAAAGCCGCAGCTTCCACATTGGCAATCTTGAAACTTTCCAATGCTTTCAAGCTGTGTTCGATCCCTGCCAAAGGCCCGAAATCTCCTGACACAGCGGTGTTCAGATCTGAACGCACGCCCGTTGCAACTTCTTGCCCCAAACGCGCCATGTCCGCCTTCAACCGAGCGCTCATACCACGGCTGTTGAACGCGGTGGCGAGATCACCAAATGTGGAAAACATGCGCGGATCCTCCTTACATTCCCAACAGGGTTTGGATCATCTCGTCAGCAACGGTAATGACCCGGGCATTTGCTGCGTAGGCCTGCTCGATCATCATGAGTTTTTGCATCTCCGCATCCGTATCCACGCCCTTTGTCAATTCCATTTGCTTCAGCGTGGTGTTCTGCGACATGGAAAAACTGCGCTGAACCTCCGCAGCAGCAAGGTCCGCACTGATCGAAGACAGCAAATCCCCTGCCAGTCCTGCGGATGAACGCGCCGCCGCGGTAAACCCGCCAGAGGCCGGGGCCCGGGCAACGTTCAACGCATCTGCAAGATCATTAATGAGGCTGGCATTGCCAACCGGTCCCTGTGTCGTTGCGCCCAAACCATCCCTTATTTTCCACAGATTTCCGCCTTGAGCAGGGTCGATCAGAGCGTTTACAGCAAGACGACCAGACAAACCGATTTCCGTAAGGGGGTCGAAAACGGCGCCATTATCCGTAAATAGCCCAGGATCGCCCGGGGGTCGCGTTCCATCGAGTGCGGGGTCTTCGAAGCGCTCCATCAGATCTCGGGCAAATCCATCCAGGCGGGTTTGGGCCTCTACCGCAAGTTCATCACGAATTTCAAACTCGGCCGCAAGTGACCCACCATGGATCGGACTCCGCACACCATCCGTGCGAACCGGCTGGCCGTTCATGGTCAGCCCCGACAATGCACCACCCGATTGGGACATTTCCGGAACAATCATGTTTACCGGGGTAAAGCCGAACTCAGCGGCTTTGTGATCCAGCACGATGGCGCCACCGGTGGTCATCAAGGTAACCATTCCATTTTCACGTGGCATCTGTTTCAGGGGAACAATCGACGAAATCCGATCAATGGTTTGCTGGCGCAGGTCCATCAAACCAGAAGGATCCACGCCCCGGGTGACTGCTTCCTGAATTTTGACATTTAATTGTTCAACCTGCTTGAGGCCGGTGTTCAACTGACCAACTTGAGCGGCGATATCTTGATCCGCATCCAGCCTTGCCTTCTGGATATTGCCGGATGTCGATTCGAGATGTGAAACAATGCTTTTTGCGGCCTCGTTCACCGCCGACAGCCTTGCCTGGCTTTCGGGTTGAGATGACGCCTCAATCAATGCGGCCTCAAATTGGGCAAGCCGACCAGACAGGGACCCGGCCTGGTCCGGGGTCCCGATCATGCTTTCCACAGATTTCAGGAAGTCAGCTTTCGTATTATCATACCCAACCGCGGCATCGGTCAACCTTCGGTCCCCAATCAGCACTTCGTCGGTGTGGCGGGTCACCCCTTCGACAAAAACACCCGAGCCGGACCCGGCGAGCGAACGGGACGAAAGTTCGAGTGACCGGGGTCCATAACCTTCGGTCATGGCATTGGCCACGTTGGACGACACCAGGTTTGCCGCTCGGGACGCTGCGTTTAACCCTGACAGGGCATTTTGCATCGAGTTTGCAATGGTCATGTCTCAACCTCCGAACCCACCCCGGAAGTTACCGTTTGATGTTCGTTGTTTCCTGCAGCATTTCATCCACAGTTTGGATGACCTTGGCATTTGAACTATAGGCCCTTTGGGTCTGGATCAGCGACGTCAGTTCGCCGGCCACATCCGTGGTCGACCCTTCCCGGGCAAATCCGACCACCTCACCGGTCGGACCATCCCCTGCATTCCACAGGAAAAAAGAACCGGATTGCGGAGAAACCTGGTAGGCCTGATTCGAGAGGGATTTCAGCCCGTTCGGGTTCGGAATATCGACCAGCGGCACTTGATAAATGGTGCGCGTAAATCCGGTATCATAAGTGGCTTTGATATAGCCATGTTCATCAATTTCAACCGCGGTCAGATTGCCAACTGGTGAACCGTCTTTGGAAATCGAGCTTGGCGCGAAACTATCGGACAGCTGGGTCAACCCGTTCGGGTCACCAATCTTACCGATGGTCAGAGTAAGCGGACCACCGTCAACGGTCAGGGCCAGCTCGCCCGTGGCCGCATCATAGGCCCCGCCGGAAACAACCGCGACCGAAGCCAAGGTCCCGCCGTCTGCACGGCTGTCATCAAAGGTCAGGGTATATTCACCGATCAGGTTGTTCCCACCCGCGCTGTCCCGGATTTCCATTGTCCAAACATTTGATGGTGCGGTGCCGCTGGCTGGCACGGTTGGCGTAAAGGTGAAATCCAGCGTTTCAGATGTTCCGAGGTTCCCGAAGTATTCAACGGACAACGGCAGAGAATTCCCTGACGCTCCAACCTCGGTATCGACAGCTGGCAAGTTCACACCAAGTTTCAGGCGTGTCGTCGGGTCGCCTGCAGTCTGGTTGGAGTTGATAACAATCGGTTCAAGCGCCGCGGCGGTATCGCGTGGATAAACACCTACATTCCCATCAGCATCCGCTGGCCATCCCAAAAGCACCAACCCGGTTTCCGTCTTCAACACACCTTCACTATCGGTGCGGAATGACCCGGTGGTGGTCATCATCATCGGGCGTTCGCCAGAGTTCCCCCCCAGGTACACCTCTTGCGTCACCGGCAACATGCCGCCCCCGCCGATGGCGATATCCAATGGGTTGGACGTTGAGATCAGCGGTCCATGCTCATCGATCAACCGCTGGGTGGACACGCGCACACCACCAGCAGAGTAGGTCCCTGCCCCGGCATTGCCACCAATAACCATGCTCTGGAAATCAGCTGTGGCCCGTTTGTACCCAAATGTTGAGGAGTTTGCGATATTATCCGAAATCGTGGCGAGTTTCGTTGCGTTGGAGTTCAGCCCGGCGACTCCGGCACTCAGCGAAGATGAAATCGTCATGGTGCGCCTTTCTGCTGCATCATCTATGTTCAAATCGGACCTTAGCCGCTCACCCCTTAACAGCGGCCTAACAGCTAAAATCCAATTTGTTTCATGCGGAAGATTTCAGGACGGTTGGAGTTTGCCCAACATCTATTATGACCGCTACCGTCCTTTTCTCAGCAGGATTAGCTCGATGCGGTTGTTGCGCAGCGCCATCGGGTTGCGCGCAGCCGGCTTTCTGTCTGCATGCCCGGTTACCCGCCGAACACGAGACCCGTCCAATCCATGCGTTTCCAGAAGCTCTCGCATAATGTCCGCCCGATCCCCGGAAAGATCCCAAGCGGTGTTTTCGGCAACCACCACGGGTTGCGACCGCACGTGGCCTTCAACAGACACTCCGTTTCGCACAAGGGAAAACGTGCGCGCCATCAATCCGGCCAACTCGACCATAATCGGGGTTGGTGCATTGGTTACCGGGTCGAAAAGCGGTTCGCCCTCAATATCGAACAGTTCGATCAGCAGACCTTCATCGGTGACACGTGTCACAATGTGGCGACGGCTTTCATCGCTGACCATGCTTTCACCGGATTTGCCCAAAAGCAGTTCTTCGACCTTATCAATCGCCTCTCTGTCTTCCTGGGCTTCATCCGCCTTGCGACCGCCAGAGTGTTCCCCTTCGCGATCCTCGGTCGGATTGCGCGGCAGCCCCCCGTTCCCGGATTGGGCCAGCGTTTCCTCGGTAAAGATCGAATCCCCCCCGAAAGAGCCGGATCCACCGCCCGACACCCGGTTGACCGGGATGGTTGGACTGAAATAATCCGCGATCCCCTTGCGTTGTTTTTCGGTTGTTGCATTCAAAAGCCACATCAAGAGAAAAAACGCCATCATGGCGGTTACGAAGTCGGCATAGGCCACTTTCCAGGCCCCACCGTGGTGACCATCGCCACCACCCTTCTTGATTTTCTTGATGATAATAGGCGCTTGTCCTTGCGCACTCATCCCACCACCTCATTTTTATTCACCCAGGATCATGAATAGCAAAGAGGCGTTTACGCCCGCTTAACCCCTCAAATTGTCAGCATTTCCACTAAAGCCGACCGATTGGCCTGTTTTCCTTGACTTCATTGCATATGCAACAATATTATTTAACCAGCGAAAGGATCCGCCCAAACCGTCAGGGCCGGGCGTCAGGAACAGGGAAACAGCATGAGCAACAACAGCGGTCTGCGCGAGATGACGCGCGCGGTGTCAAATGTCGGCACCGATGTGGAATATATGCCCGGCTGGGCCAATGATTTCGAAACCGAAGCCCTGCCCGGCGCCTTGCCGCAGGGCATGAACAGCCCGCAGCGCTGCAACTATGGGCTCTACGGCGAACAGCTGTCCGGCACTGCCTTCACCGCCAACCCGCCGGAACGCACATGGTGTTACCGGATCCGCCCGTCGGTGAAGCATTCGGCGCGCTACACCAAGGTGGATATGCCCTATTGGAAATCCGCCCCCAATGTTGACCCGGATGTGATCTCGCTGGGGCAATACCGCTGGGACCCGGTCGAGGCCACCGAAGGGCTGACCTGGATCACTGGCATGCGCACCATGACCACGGCGGGGGATGTGAACACCCAGGTCGGGATGGCGAGCCATGTCTATCTGGTCACCGAAAGCATGGTGGATGATTATTTCTTCTCGGCCGACAGTGAACTGTTGGTGGTGCCGCAGGCCGGCAAGCTGCGGTTTTACTCCGAACTGGGCGTGATTGATCTGGAACCGAAAGAGATTGGGATCATCCCGCGCGGTCTGGTCTATCGGGTCGAGCTGGTGGATGGCCCGGCGCGTGGCTTTGTCTGCGAAAACTACGGTCAGAAATTCGAGCTTCCGGGACGCGGGCCCATCGGGGCAAACTGCATGGCAAATCCGCGCGACTTCAAGGCGCCAGTGGCGGCGTTTGAAGACCGCGAAGTGCCCTCAACCATCACCGTGAAATGGTGCGGCCAGTTCCACAAGACCGAAATCGGCCAGTCGCCACTGGACGTCGTGGCGTGGCACGGCAATTATGCGCCCTACAAATACGACCTGACCACCTATTGCCCGGTTGGGGCGATCCTGTTTGATCACCCGGACCCCTCGATTTTCACCGTGCTGACCGCGCCGTCGGGCCATCCGGGCACCGCCAATATCGACTTTGTGCTGTTCCGCGAACGCTGGATGGTGGCCGAAAACACCTTCCGCCCGCCTTGGTATCACAAGAACATCATGTCCGAACTGATGGGCAATATTTACGGCCAATATGACGCGAAACCGCAGGGCTTTGTGCCGGGCGGGATCAGCCTTCACAATATGATGCTGCCACACGGGCCGGATCGCGATGCGTTTGAAGGCGCGTCGAATGCGGATCTGAAACCCGAGAAGCTCGACAACACCATGTCGTTCATGTTTGAAACCCGCTTCCCGCAACACCTGACCGAATTTGCCGCCAAAGAGGCCCCGTTGCAGGACGAATATATCGACTGCTGGGACAGCCTTGAGAAGAAATTCGACGGCACACCGGGTGAAAAATGAGGGGTGAGATGTGATGGCGTTGAAGCTCTACACCTATTGGCGCTCGACCGCCGCCTACAGGGTGCGGATTGCCCTGAACCTCAAGGGGATCAAGGCCGATATGACCTCGGTCCATTTGGTCAAGGATGGTGGGCAGCAACATACGAAGGCGTATGTTTCCAAGAACCCGACCCATCTGGTGCCCTCACTGGAGCTGGAGGATGGCACGGTGCTGGCCCAATCGCTGGCAATCATCGACTATCTCGAGGCGCTGAAACCCACCCCGGCCCTGTTGCCCGCTGATCCCGTTTTGCGCGCCCGCACTCTTGCCGCCGCCCATGTGATCGCCATGGACATCCATCCGGTGAACAACCTGCGGGTTGCAGCGCATCTGGGCGACGTGTTCGGGGCCGACGCTGAGGCCAAGAAAGACTGGATGTGTCACTGGATGGCCAAGGGCTTTGATGCGCTTGAGAAAATGGTCATGAAGGACAAAAAATACGCCTTTGGCGACACGCCGTCACTGGCCGACATCTGTCTTGTTGCCCAATATTACAACGCAAGGCGATGGGGGCTGAACCTGGCCCCCTATCCGCGCCTGACCGAGATCGAACAAACCTGCCTCGCGCTGCCGGCCTTTGCCGACGCAGCCCCCGAGGCCCAATTTGATGCAGAGTGAGAGACCATGAGCCAACTGAAAAAATCCTGGGTGGACAGCGCCAACTCCGCTGACACACCGTTTCCGCTGAACAACCTGCCCTACGGCGTCTTTTCTATCGGCGACGAAGAACCGCGCTGTGGTGTGGCCATTGGGGACATGATCCTTGATATGGCCGCAGCCGAAGAGGCCGGGCTGGTTGAAATCAGCGACGATCCCGTTTTCGACGTGCCGTTCTGGAACGAGGTGATGGAGCTGGGGTCCGATGCCTGGGCCGCCCTACGCACCCGTATGGAACAGCTTCTCAGTGAAAATTCAGGCGAGCGTGAGGCAGTAGAGCCCCTGTTGGTGGCGCAAGCCGACGCCGAAATGCACATGCCGTTCCTTGTCGCGGAATACACCGATTTCTATGCGGGTCGTCAGCACGCCGCCAATATGGGCGCAATCCTGCGCGGATCCCCGGATCTGCCCGCCAACTGGCTGCATATCCCAATCGGGTATAACGGTCGCGCATCCTCCGTGGTGATTTCCGGCACCCCGATCCACCGCCCCAACGGCCAGCGCAAAGCACCCGACGCCGAGATGCCCAGCTTCGGCCCCTCGATGCGTCTGGATATCGAGCTGGAAATGGGTGCCATTGTCGGCAAAGCGTCAGAGTTCGGCCAGCCGATCACGGTGGACGAAGCCGACGACATGATCTTTGGCTACGTGCTGCTGAATGACTGGTCCGCGCGTGACATTCAGGGCTGGGAATATCAACCGCTTGGGCCGTTTCAGGGCAAAGCGTTTGGTACCTCGATCTCTCCGTGGATCGTCACCGCCGCCGCGCTGGAAGAGTTCCGCGCGCCCACGCCCGAGCGCGAGAAGGAACTGCTGCCGTATCTCGATGGCTCAAAGGACGGTCTTTATGACATCGACCTGCAGGTGCTGATGCAGCCGGAAGGCGCGGAGAAAGCGACCGTGGTGGGCGAAACCAACTACACCCGCATGTATTACTCCGCCGCCGAACAGCTGTGCCACCACGCGGTGGGGGGCTGTGGCATGAATGTCGGTGATCTGCTGGGATCGGGCACCATCTCTGGCCCTACCAAAACCGAATACGGCTCCCTGATGGAAATGAGCTGGGCCGGGCGCGAACCCTTCACGCTTGATACTGGCGAGACCCGCACCTTTATCGAGGACGGCGATACGCTCACCCTGCGCGGGGCCGCCAAAGGCGACGGGTTCCAGATCGGCTTTGGCGATTGTGTCGGCCAGATCCTGCCCGCCAAAAGCTGGCCGAAATAATGGGTCTGGCGCTCAGATCATCCTGCGGCCGATTGCCATTCGAGGATTGCCTCGGAGGGCATCAAAAGCATGATGATATTGAGCGCCAACCCGTCTCGGATCAGGTAAGTGGTCAGCACCTCGAACCCAACGATGATGGCAACCGAGGCCCAGATCGGCAGGCGCAGCGCCAGCCAGAAGCCAAGGAACATCGCCAACAGGTCCGCGCCGGAGTTGATCACCGCGTCGCCCCAATATTCACCGGACACGGTGAACTCGCGGTACCGGTTGATCACGGCCTCGGTGTTTTCGGCAATCTCCCACGCGGCTTCGACCCCGGTCGCAACCAACAATCGCCAGCCCAGCGCGAACCGGCGCATGGTCAGGAAGGTGATCCCGTAAAACAGGAAGCCGTGGATCAGATGACTGGGCGCGTACCAGTCCAGCAAATGCTGCGACCCCTGCCCGCTGTCATCGCCGGAATACCACAAGAGCACATATCCGCAGGGGCAATACAGGTTGCGCCCCATCAGAAGCAAAATCACCAACATCGCGATGGTGACACCGAAAACCGCCCAATAGGGCAAATGACGTCGATCAAACATGCAGGAACAGAATCACGTTATTCTGACTGCGTCTAGGAAGGAAAACCCAACCATGGCAAAAGCTTTTGCGTCCCAAGGGGACATGACTGAGAAGAAAATCACCTTCGAAGAGGTGGGGCGCGACATCTATGCCTTCACCGCCGAGGGCGACCCGAACTCCGGTGTGATCATTGGCGATGACAGCGTGATGATCGTCGAGGCCCAGGCCACGCCGCGCCTTGCAAACAAGGTGATCGAATGCGTGCGTTCGGTGACGGACAAACCGATCAGCCACGTGGTGCTGACCCACTATCACGCCGTGCGCGTGCTGGGCGCGTCTGCGTTCGGCGCCGATCAGATCATCATGGGTGACACCGCCCGCGCGATGGTTGTGGAGCGCGGCCAGGAAGATTGGGATAGCGAGTTTCAACGCTTCCCGCGCCTCTTCGAAGGCCACGAGAGCATCCCCGGCCTGACCTGGCCCACCACCACCTTTTCCGAAGACATGACCGTCTATCTCGGCAACCGTCGCATCGACCTGATGCATCTTGGGCGCGCCCACACCGCAGGCGACATCGTGATCCACGTGCCGGATGAAAACGTGATGTTCACCGGCGACATCGTCGAATACCACTCGGCTTGCTATTGCGGCGACGGGCATTTCAGCGATTGGGGCGACACGCTCGACAATATCGCCGCCTTCGACGTAGACGCCATTGCGCCGGGTCGTGGCGATGCTCTGGTCGGGAAAGAGATGGTGAACGCCGCGATCGAGAACACCCGCGATTTCGTGGAAAGCACCTATCGTCCCGCCGCCAAGGTTGCCGCGCGCAATGGCACGCTGAAAGAAGCCTGGGATGCAGTGCGCGCCGAATGTGACCCGAAATTCGCCGATTACGCGATCTATGAACACTGCCTGCCGTTCAATGTTGCCCGCGCCTATGACGAGGCCCGCGGCATCGATACCCCGCGCATCTGGACCGCCCAGCGCGATCTGGAGATGTGGGACGCGCTGCAAGGCTGACGGAACACCCCGGTGTGTGGGGCCATCTTTGGTCCTCAAATATCCCCGCCGGAGGCACCCAACAAAAGAAAACGGACCCGCGCAAGAGGAGAGGGCGCGGGTCCAACGAAACGCGCCGAACCCATGGCCGTTCCCTTCCTAAAAAGGGCGGCCGCTTGTCGGAGGAGGAACGACATGACGAAAATCTTTGAAACCCCGCTTTATGCCTATAAGCGGAGCCCCGATCAGGACGTGGAAACCCCCACGCGCCGCAAAGTCGTGGTGATCGGCGCCGGCCCCATTGGCCTCGCCATGGGCATCGAAATGGCCCAGGAAGGCATCGAGGTGGTGATCCTCGATGACAACGACAAAGTATCCTTCGGGTCGCGCGCCGTGTGCTACGCCAAACGCCCGCTGGAAATCCTCGACCGCCTGGGCTGCGGCCAGCCGATGGTCGACAAAGGGGTCGAATGGAATGTCGGCAAGGTGTTCTTTGACGATCGCGAGGTCTATCAGTTCAACCTGCTGCCAGAGGAAGGCCACGAACGCCCGGCCTTCATCAACCTGCAGCAATATTATTTCGAAGAATATCTGGTGAATCGGGTCCGCGAGCTGGAGGCCGAAGGCGCGCCGATTGAAATTCGTGGCAACAACAAGGTCACCGCCATTGGCACACATGATGACCATGTGACGCTGGAAATCGACACGCCGGAGGGGTCTTACAACCTCGAAGCGGAGTGGCTGGTGCCGTGTGATGGCGCCGCCTCTCCAACCCGCAAGATGCTGGGGCTGGATTTTGTCGGTCGCGTCTTTGAAGACAACTTCCTGATCGCCGACGTGATCATGGAGGCAGAGTTCCCGACCGAGCGCTGGTTCTGGTTCGACCCTCCCTTCAACCGCGGCCAGTCCGCCCTCTTGCACAAACAGCCCGACAATGTCTGGCGCATCGACCTGCAACTGGGTTGGGACATCGACAAGGACGAAGAGAAGAAGCCGGAAAACGTCATCCCGCGCCTCAAGGCCATGCTGGGCGAAGACGTGCAGTTCGAACTGGAATGGGTGTCGATCTACACGTTCCAATGCCGCCGGATGGAACAGTTCCGCCATGGCCGCGTGCTCTTTGCCGGGGACGCCGCCCACCAGGTGTCGCCCTTTGGCGCACGGGGGGCAAACTCCGGCCTGCAAGACACCGACAATCTGGGTTGGAAACTGAAACTGGTGATGGAAGGCAAGGCCCCCGAGAGCCTGCTTGACAGCTATGACATGGAACGGGTGCATGGCGCGGATGAAAACATCCTGAACTCCTCGCGCTCCACCGATTTCATCACGCCCAAATCCGAGATGTCCCGCATTTTGCGCGATGCGGTGCTGGATCTGTCGGAGCAGTTCGAATTTGCCCGTCCGCTGGTGAATTCCGGCCGCCTCTCGGTGCCCTGCACCTATGATGGCTCGCCGCTGAACTCCTCCGATGCGCTGGATGGCCCGGATCGCACCCGTCCTGGGTCTCCCTGCCCGGATGTACCTTTGAGGGATGCATTTTTGCTGCCGAAACTGGGGGGCAAGTTCACCCTGCTGACCATCGACGCGGAGGCGCCCGATGTGATCGAGGAAGACGGGGTCGAAGTCACCCGGCTGGCCCTGTCGGTCAAAGATGACAAATCCGGTGCGCTCAAAGCCCGCTATTTGGGGGATGCGCCCAGTGCGGTCTACCTGATCCGCCCGGATCAGCACGTGGCCGCCCGTCGCCCCAATTTCGATGAAAACCTGATGCGCGCCGCCATCCGTCGCGCCACTGGCAAGGAGTGAGTCCCATGAACGAGACCATGCCAACCGACCTGATCCTGACCCCAAATATCGATGGGGCAGATGATTTCTATGCCGAATTGCTGGAGGCGCATGAAGAGCTTTCGAAAGAGAAAAGCGATGCGCTGAATGCGCGCCTGTTGCTGGTGCTCGCCAATCATATCGGCGATCGCGCGGTGCTGAGCGCGGCGATCTCAACCGCGAAATCCGCGTTGAAGTAATCGCAGCACAACGAAAAGCGGGGGCGCCCGGTCGGTGCCCCCGCGCGACTGCCGCCCCAAGGGGTCTTGGCAGCCGGTTCTATGGCCAGCGCGTTACGCGCCGGGGGCCTTGGCGAACCGCAGATAGGGCAGCTTGATGTCCAGATCGCCGTATTGTTCGCGTGCCTGATCATCATCCAGCGCCAGACCGACAATCACGTCCTCGCCCGGGGTCCAGTTCGCCGGGGCGGCCAGGGGTTTGCCATCCGTCATCTGGATCGCATCCAGCGCCCGCAGCACCTCGGCGAAATTGCGGCCAATGGTCATCGGATAGGTCATCGACAGGCGCAGCTTCTTGTCCGGCCCGATGATGAACACCGAACGCACGGTGGCACTGTCGGCGGGGGTGCGCCCGTCTGGCAGATAGGCCTCGGCGGGAAGCATGTCGAAGGCTTTCGACACCTCAAGCCCTTCATCCGCGATGATCGGGAACCCGGCCTTGGTCTGGGCAAACCCTTCGATATCGGTCTTCCACTTGCGGTGCTCCTCGGCGCTGTCCACGGACACGCCGATCACCTTGGTGCCGCGCTTTTCCCATTCATCCGCCAACTGGGCCACCGCGCCAAATTCGGTGGTGCAGACGGGGGTGAAATCCTTGGGATGCGAGAACAGAATCGCATAGTTGTCGCCAATCCAATCGTGAAAAATGATCTCGCCCTGATCGGTCATGGCGGTGAAGTTGGGGACGGTGTCGTTGATACGCAGGCCCATTTCTGAACTCCTCTTTGTGTCATTCCCTATCAACTTACGTGTGAATTCGGGAATTTGAAGAAGGGGCGTGGATATGTCGCAAATATAATTTGATCAAATTATTGCACTCCGGGCTTGCGCCCCGATATAAGGAGTGCAAGAGTGCAGCCAAATCCGTCCATGGAGTCAGGAATATGATCGAGAAACGCGACTTTTACATCAACGGCCAGTGGGTCGCCCCGGCCAAGGCACATGATTACGAGGTGATCGACCCGTCGACCGAAGAGGTCTGCGCGGTTATTTCCTTGGGCGATCAGGCCGACACCGACGCCGCCGTGGCCGCCGCCAAAGAGGCGTTCAAAACCTGGGGTATCACGTCGAAGGAAGACCGCCTGGCCCTGATCGAAAAGATCTTCGAGGTTTATGGCGCGCGCGCCGAGGATCTGGCGCAGGCCATGACGATGGAAATGGGCGCGCCCCTGGATCTGTCCCGCAACAATCAGGTTGGGGCCGGCAGCTGGCACATTGCCAATTTCATCAAGGCGTTCAAGAAGTTCGAATTCGACCGGATGCTGGGCGACCACGCCCCGAATGACCGCCTGCTTTATGAACCCGTTGGTGTGACAGCACTGATTACCCCGTGGAACTGGCCGATGAACCAGGTGGCCCTGAAAGTGGTTGCCGCCTTGGCGGCGGGCTGCACCATGGTGCTGAAACCCTCTGAAATCGCACCGCTGTCGTCGATTGTCTGGACCGAAATCATGGACGAAGCAGGCGTTCCCGCCGGTGTCTTCAACATGGTCAATGGCGACGGGATGGGCGTGGGCTCGCAACTCACCTCGCACCCCGACGTGGACATGGTCAGCTTCACCGGCTCCACCCGCGCGGGCATCGCGATTTCCAAATCCGCCGCCGACACGATCAAACGCGTGGCGCTGGAGCTGGGTGGCAAGGGCGCCAACATCATCTTTGATGACGCCGATGACAAAGCCGTGGTGCGCGGCGTGCGCCACATGATGCAGAACACCGGGCAAAGCTGCAACGCCCCCTCACGGATGCTGGTGCAGCGCGGGATCTATGACCAGGCGGTTGAGATTGCCCGTGAAACCGCCGAGAAAACCGCCGTGGACGTGGCCCATAAAGAAGGTCGTCACATCGGCCCGGTGGTGAGCGAGCTGCAATGGGGCAAAATTCAGGATCTGATCCAGAAAGGCATCGACGAAGGCGCGCGCCTTGTGGCCGGTGGCCTTGGCCGCCCGGAAGGTCTGAACAAGGGTTACTTTGTCAAACCCACCGTCTTTGCCGACGCCAACAACCAGATGACCATCGCCCGCGAGGAAATCTTTGGCCCGGTCCTGACCATGATCCCGTTCGATACCGAAGAAGAGGCGGTCGAGATCGCCAATGATACGGTTTACGGCTTGACCAACTATGTGCAGACGCAAAACGGCGAGCGCTTGAACCGGGTGATCCGCCAGATGCGGTCAGGCATGGTCGAAGCCAACGGCACTTCCCGCGCCGCTGGATCACCCTTCGGTGGCTACAAACAATCCGGCATCGGCCGCGAAGGCGGCGAATTGGGCATCGAGGATTTCCTCGAAGTGAAAGCCGTGTCGGGTTGGTTTAACGGGTAAACCCCGGCCACAGTAAACACAAAAGGGCTCGCAATTTGCGGGCCCTTTTGGCCTAAAAGATATTCGGATCGCATTTCCAAACAAGGTAGAGCCACAGCCCAAGAGTTGGCACGACAACAAGCATAGAACGCAAAAAGCCTTTCAGCGTATAGGCTCTACTGCTTAATCCTATATTCCGTTTGATGGCTTCTACCCAATTGTATCCAATGGATTTAGCTTCACGCCACACACATATGAATGCTGCCCCCCAGAAGTAAACAAAGGGCCAGAAACTGCTACCTTCGATACAAGCCAAGTGCTCCAATCAATCGGCTCCTACTTTACATTTACTCACTTCGCCGCACCACCACAGACCCCACCGAGTAACCCGCTCCAAACGAGCAGATCACCCCGGTATCCCCCGGCTGCAGATCGTCGGAATATTTCGAGAACGCGATGATTGATCCGGCGGACGAGGTATTGGCGTAGTCTTGCAGGATATTGGGCTGCTCGCCCTCTTCCGGCACCCGACCCAGCACCTTTTTCCCGATGAAATCATTCATGGTCTTGTTGGCCTGATGCAGCCAGATCCGCTTCAGATCATCCTGCCCGATGCCCAGCTCTTCCATGTGGCCAAGGATGTGTTTCGAGACAATCGGCAGCACCTCTTTGAACACCTTCCGCCCGTTTTGCATGAATTGCATGTCGCGCCGGTCGGGCAGCGCGCCGCCCTCTTCGCGGGCGCGACGCAGGAACCCATTGTTGTTGCGGATGTTGTTGGAAAACTGGGTCAGGCATTTGGTGCCGAGGATCTCGAAATGATCGCCCTTCGCGTCCTCTTTGCGCTCCAACACGGTTGCGGTGCAGACATCACCAAAGATGAAATGACAATCCCGGTCGCGCCATTCCAGATGGGCCGAGCAGATTTCCGGGTTGACCACCAGCGCGCGGCGCACGGACCCCGACCGGATCATGTCTGCCGCCGCCTGAATACCAAACGTGGCCGAGGAACAGGCGACATTCATGTCAAAGGCAAAGCCTCCCGCGCCCAGCGCCTGCTGGATCTCAATCGCAATCGCCGGATAGGCGCGTTCGTGGTTCGAGGCGGCGCAGATCACCAGGTCAATCTCATCGGCCCGCACCCCGGCCTTGATCAGCGCCTGACCACAGGCCTCCACCGCCATTTCGGCCATAATGCCCAGTTCGTCATCCGCGCGTTCCCGCAGTTTCGGGCGCATCACCATCGGATCAAGCACACCGGATTTGTCCATCACATAGCGCTGCTGAATGCCCGACGCGTTGACGATGAATTCCTCGCTGGAATGCCCAATCGATTCCGCGTCACCCGCCGCAATCGCATCGGCATTTTCGGCATTCACCCGGTCGGCATAGGCATTAAAAGCCACAACCAATTCTTCATTGGTGATGATTTCGCTGGGGGTGAACACACCGGTGCCAGAGATGACGGGTTGGAACATGGGGATCTCCTCATAAAGCGTTTTGACTTTGTTGCCCCTCACAGCAAAAAGTCGAAACGCCCGGAACATATAGCCGTTGTGGGCGTTTCCAAATGAAGTTGTGACCCAACTTAATCTGGAAACGCTTTGGATCCCGACACTCAAGCAAATAAGGGGCGCAAGGGCAAGGTGGGTGACGTTTCGTCAATCTCGCGAAACCGCCTAGAACGGCACTTTGGCGCGGAAATTCATGCCCCTGCCACCATCCGGGTGACGCAGGCGCAGCTGTTCTGCGTGCAGCATCAGGCGTGGTGCATCGCGCGCCTCGCCCGTGGCATAAAAGGGATCGCCAAGGATCGGATGACCGAGTTCGAGCATATGCACGCGGAGCTGGTGGCTGCGGCCGGTTTTGGGGAACAGGCGCACGCGGGTGTTGCCACCTTCAAAGCGCATCACCTTCCAGTCGGTCAGCGCAGGCTTGCCAGTTTCAAAATTCACATGCTGCTTCGGGCGATTGGGCCAGTCGACGATCAGCGGCAGATCCACCGTGCCTTCTTTTTCCGCCATCTCACCCCAGACCCGCGCCACATAGGTTTTCTTCATCTGGCGCTTTTCAAATTGCAGCCCAAGGTGGCGCTGCGCGTGAGGGGTGAGCGCAAAGACCATCACGCCAGAAGTGTCCCGGTCGAGCCGATGCACCAAGAGCGCCTCGGGAAACACCGCCTGAATGCGCGCAATCAGGCAATCGGCCAGATGCGCGCCCCGCCCCGGCACAGAAAGCAGGCCGGACGGCTTGTCGACCACGAGGATTTCATGGTCCTGATGCAGGATTACCAGTGGATCCTGGGGTGGGGTGTAGCTGTCAGTCATGCGGCCCAGATAGCGGGCGTGGTCCAGTGACACAAGGGGTGGCGCGTCAGTGGTAATGTTTGTTGCGCGACATTTTCCCGATGCCCGGGTTCATGGAATTGGTCGGATCGACGGATTTATAGAACGCGGCCAGGTCCGGCTTGGCGGTGTAAAGATGCCCCACATTATGTTCCGCCGGATATTCCGCTCCACGCTGATCGAGGATCTTCAACATCGCGGCCTTCAGCGCCTTGGGATCCGCGCCTTTCTTCACGATGTAATCCTGATGCAGCACGTGGCACATGAAATGGCCGTAATAAAGCTTGCTGACCAGTTGATCGCTGATCTCGGCGGGCAGCTCTTCGAACCAGTCCCGATCATTGCGGCGCAGCGCGATGTCCAGCGCAAGGATATCTTCGACCTCGGCCCGATGCACATTCATGTACCGCACCGCGGCCCCGGCGGCGGCAAAGCGGTGCAGCCCGGCCATCTTGGCCTCGCGCGCGTCGCATTCGAAATAATCAAGCTGCCCGGCGGCTTTCATGTCAGACAACAGCGCCTGTGCTTCGGCAATCCCGCCATCGCGCATTTTCAGGATCAGGTGATGCGGGTATTGGGCGCGGAAATCACGCATCCGCGCAGGCAGAATATCCGGCCAGATCCGCGCCAAACCTTGCATGAACTTGTCGGTGAAGTTTGCCATCCCCGGCACATTCGCCAGGCGCGCATCCACCGCGCCTTTCAGCGCAAAAAATATCGGCAGCCGGTCGGTGCCCAGCTTGTCGATCATCACCATCGTGTCCTTGCCGTAGCGGTCAGACAGGTCGAACACCTCTTCATGCATGTATTCGGCGGACACCGGCAGAGTTTCGAAATCGGCCAGAATGCGGCGGCGCAGCTCGGTCAGGGCGGCGGTGTCTTGTGTGCCGACATAAAAGGTCCGTTCGGCGTCATTCATCGGATAGGTGTCCAGCCGCACGGCAAAGACCGCCAGCTTGCCGGCACAGCCCGCCGCTTCATACAGGCGCGATTTATCCGCGTTGAACCGCGCGGGCGTATCGGCATTCACATTGCGCACCCGGCGGGCATAATCGGTGTCCGACGCTTTGCGGTTGGAGCTTTCCAGATCGGCGGGGGTGAAATCGCCTGCCTCCAGCCGGGTCAAAATCTCTTCCGGGGTGTCGCCCAGATTGATGCCCAAATGGTTGACCAACTCCAACCGGCCCTCCTCGGTGATCCGGGCGTAAAGCGACAGTTCAGTGTAAGACGGCCCACGTTCCACCAGCGAGCCGCCGGAATTGTTACACACGCCGCCCACCACGGACGCCCCGATGCAGGACGACCCAATCACCGAATGCGGTTGGCGTTTCAGGGGGGCGAGCAGTTTTTCCAGCGCAAACAAGGTGGACCCCGGGAAGGAAATCACCTGCGTACCATCTTTGATCAGCTGCAACCGATCCATGCGCCGCGTGTTGATCAGCACCACGTCGCGATCATATCGGCCCTTTGGGGTCGACCCTTCGGTCAGGCCGGTATTGGCCGCCTGCATGATCACGATCTTGTCGGCCTCCACGCAGGCCTGCAGAACCTTCCATTGCTCCAGAAGCGTGGCGGGTTGCACCACGGCCAGCGCATCCCCTTCGCCCGACCGAAACCCCTTGCGAAAGCGGGCGGTGCGGCGGGCATCGGTGAGCACATGGCGGCGCCCACAGATGTTTTGCAAGGTCTTGATAAGGTCGTGATCGGTCATGCCCCCACCCTTTCTTAATAGGCAACCGAAGGCAACCAGGTGGCAAGCGCGGGCCAGAGGAAGACCAACATCAAGCCCAGGAGCTGCAAGAGCACGAAGGGGATGATGCCCTTGTAAATGTCGGTCAGTCTGATTTCCGGCGGGCAGACCCCCTTGAGGTAGAAGAGCGCAAAGCCAACTGGCGGCGTCAGGAACGAGGTCTGAAGCGTCACCGCGACCAAGATCACAAACCACACAAGGGCAGGTTCGTCGATGGCCCCAAAGCCGGGAATATCCAGCCCCAGCGCGTTCACAATCGGGCGCATCAGCGGCAGCACGATCAGGGTGATCTCGATCCAATCCAAGACGAACCCCAGAAGGAAAACGATGAAGAGGATCATGAAGACCGTGCCATTGGCCCCCAGGCCCGCGCCGTGGATCATGTCTTCGATCAGGGCATCCCCGCCAAGTTCACGCAGCACATAGCTGAACACCGTCGCACCAAGGAAGATCGCGAAGATATAGGCGGTGGTGTTGAAGGTGGCCTTCAGCACGTTCACCAGTTTGCGCAGGGTGAGCTTACGATAGCCAAGCGCCAGAAGGGTCGCGCCCAATGCGCCCACACCCGAGGCTTCGGTCGGCGTGGTCAGCCCCGCGAAGATCGAGCCTAGCACAGCGAGGATCAGGCCCAGCGTTGGCAAAACCGCGATCAACACATCTTTCACAGCGGCCCAATCCGGGCGGGTTGCCCCCGCGGGCACCGGGGCCACGTCGCGTTTGATCAGGGCAATCACGAAGATATAGGTCAGGTAGAGCCCGCCGATGATCACCCCGGGAAAGACCGCTGCCATGAACAGATCACCGACAGACAAGGCCATCTGATCCGCCATGATCACCAACATGATCGAGGGCGGGATGAGGATGCCCAGCGTGCCTGAGGCCGAGACCACACCGGCCGCAAGGCTGGGCGAATATTTCTGCTCCATCATCGAGGGCAGCGACAAGACGCCCAAGAGCACAACGGAGGCCCCGATGATGCCGGTCGAAGCGGCAAGGATGATACCGATCATCGTGACCGTGATCGCAAGTCCGCCGCGCACCGTGCCAAAGAGGCGCTGCATTGCGGACATAAGGCGTTCCGCCACGCCGCTTTCATCCAGCATCAATCCCATGAAGATGAACATCGGAAGGGCCACCAGAACCGCGTTGGACATGGTCGCATAGACCCGGTTCACCACGGCGCCCAGCGTCAGATAATCCAGCCCGGTAAAGGTGCTTTCCAACCCGGTCCACAGCATCAGATCATTGTCAAAAAGATAGGCCAGCCCACAATAGGCCACGCCAACACCGGCCAGGGTCCAAGCCACCGGGAAGCCGGTGAACAAAAGCGCGATGAAGGTGAGGAACATGGCGATGACCAGCTTTTCCTCGGTGCTTTCCACAAGGAACGTCAGCCCGGTTGCGACCACGGCGAAGGCCACAAGCGCCCAGAGGATCAGGCGCAGGTCCTTGCCCATCCGCTCTTCGCTATGCGCCACGAAAATCGCGTGGGCATCGTGAATGAGGCGCGCGACGGCGGCCAATGCCAAGAGCACGAAACTGGCCGGGATCACCGCCTTCAGCGCCCAGCGCGCGGGCAGACCTGTGGGGCTGTCGGAACGTTCGTTTACCCGCCAGCTTTCATAGAAATAGTCATAGCCCTGATCGATCATCAGATAGATGAACGGCACCAGCAGGGCGAGGATGCCAATCACCTCAATCACCCGTTGGGCACGACGCGACAACTGCATATGCAGGATGTCGACGCGCACGTGACTGTCGGTGACCAGCGCATATGAAATGCCCACCATGGTGACCAAGCCATAGAAATGCCACTGCACCTCATCCAGCTTGGGCAGGTTCACGTTGAACAGATAGCGCAGGCCAACTTGGGTCACGATCGCGGCGACCAGCAGCAGGTTCGCCCACATCACCACATTGCCGATCCCCTTGACCGTCTTGTCGATGGCGACGGCGGCAACCTGCGTGTCACGATCCTCGTGTTCCAGGATGTGTTCGTAGACGTCAATCGGATCCAGATCGGGATCATTGGGGGCAGGTATATTCTGGGTCACATTTTGGGCCATGGGGCGTCCTCCTCAGAAACTGGCGCGAAATGGGCGCGGCTCACGGGATGGAAAAGTCACAAATCTGTGTGGGAAAAGGCGCGCGGCAGGGTGGTGCCGCGCGAGGGTGAGGGGCGGGTAGGCCACCGCCCCTCATGCGCAAGCAAATGGGTTACTTGCGCGGGAGGAAGGCGTTTTCTTTCCAGATGGCATAACCGTCGCGGAATTCGGTCATGTCCCCCAGAACCTTGGCAAAGAAGGCGTCATTGGCGGCCTCTTCCTGTGCCACGGCGTCCCAGTTTTCGCGGAAGGTGGCGAGCATCTCGTCATTCCACTTTTTGATCTCGACCCCGTTGTTTTCAACATTGTCGATCAGGGCCGCGTGCTGGATTGCTTCACCTTCGGCAAAGCTATCGGTCATCGAGGCCTTGCAGGCGTTTTCGATGATCGCCTTATGCTGGTCACTGGCCTCGTTCCACACGTCCTTGTTCACCAGAAGTTCAAACACGGTCGCCTGCTGGTGCCAGCCGGGGAAGTAGTTGTATTTGACCAGTTTGTGGAAGCCAAGACGGGCGTCGATGGCGGGCATCGAAAACTCGGTCGCGTCAATCGCGCCTTTTTCCAGCGCCGGGAAAATTTCGCCGCCGGGCAGCAGGCTGGTGGCGACGCCAAGGCGTTGCATCACTTTGCCACCCAGACCGAAGAAGCGCATTTTCAACCCGTCCAGATCGCCCGGCTGGTTGATTTCCTTGGCAAACCAGCCCGAGGTTTCAGGGGCGATGATCGCGCAGGGCAGAACCTTCACGTTGAAACCGGCTTGGTCATACATTTCCTGATACAGGGTCATGCCGTTGCCATAGTAAAGCCACGCCATGTATTCGCCCGCCTCAGGGCCAAACGGCACGGCGGAAAACAGCGGGGCTGCGGGGATTTTCCCGGCCCAGTAGCCCGCCGTGGTGTAGCCCGAGTTGATCTTGCCCGACGACACGGCGTCCAGAATTTCAAACGGCGGAACCAGCTTGCCCGGCTCATATACCTTCATTTTCAGCGTGCCACCCGACATCAATTGCAGCTGTTCGGCAACACGCGGGATCGGAGAGCCAAGGCCCGGCAGCGCAGTCGAAAACGCGATCGGGGTTTTCAAAAGCAGTTTGTCAGCAGCTTCCGCAATCGGGGCGGTCAGCAGGGTGGCAGCCATCGCCACCGAGGTCAGGGTCTTTTTCATGTGGGTCTCCTCCAGAATGCAAGCAAGCCGCCTCCACGGCTTCAACCGGTGCCAATTCAGCACGGCATTATTGGTCAATAATATTTACCACTTTATTATGTCAACAAGATTATTTACCACTGATTGCCCAAGATCGGCTGCGTTCAGCCCCGCTTCGCCCCCACAGAAGCCGCGAAAAAACGCCTCATTTTCTGATATTTTCTATCAATGACAAATGATTGCACCGCACCGTCGCGCGCGGCTTCGACCTACGCTTTCGCTTGATCTGGCGCGGGTCAGTGGTAAAGATAAAGAACATGTTCCTTCACCGACCCATCATCAAGGAGCCAAGATATGAGCGACACCAGCCCCTTCGATCCGGTCGGTCACGAATCGTTGGCCGAAGCCGTGGTCGAGCAGATCGAGACGATGATCGTGGATGGAATCCTGAAAGAAGGGCGCAAATTGCCGTCGGAACGCGAACTGGCCGAGGCGATGGGTGTGTCGCGTCCCAAGTTGCGCGAAGCCCTTCAGACGCTCGAAGACCGGGGGTTGGTGCATGTGCGCCACGGCGAGGGCACCCATATCGCATCGCTGTCCGGGCGCGCCATGTCCCCTGCGATGCTGGCGCTTTACACCCGGCATGGATCCGCGTTTTACGACTATCTGGAATATCGCCGGGAGCAGGAAGCCTTTGCCAGCCGCCTTGCCGCCCAGCGCGCCACCCAATCGGACAAGGACCGGTTGAGCGACATCCTGAACACGCTGCAGATAGCCTGGGAAAGCGGTGACACGGATGCCAGCGAAGAGGCCGATCTGGCGCTTCATGTCGCCGTGGTGGATGCCAGCCAGAACACCACGCTGATCCACATGATGGCGTCGATCTATGACCTCACCCGGCAGGGGTTGTTTTATAACCGGAAATTCCTGCGCACGATGGATGGCACGGGGAAAAAGCTGCTTGATCAACACCGCGAGATTGTCGAGGCCATTCTGGACGGCGATCCAGACCGCGCCGAGGCGGCCGCCCGCAACCACCTTGATTTCGTGGAAACCAGCTTTCGGATCGGCCAGGAGCAGGCCGAGCGCGAAGCCCGCGCCGCAAAACGGCGCAAGCTGTCACAGTTATAATCGGCGCGTGTATAATCGGCGCGTGATCAGGCGGACACCTGCTGTAGGTGGTCAAATTCCGACACATGGGTCCCAACCCCCAGACTGACCGACCGCAGCTCGGTGACGATATCGGTCATTTCCGCCAGCGGGACCAGCGCCTGTACCTCGTCCCAACCGGACCAGCCGGGTTTGGCGTCAAACCCCAACAGCTGCCCGCGCCGCCCGGACACAATGCGCTGCACTTTGGGGGTGAACTCGGCGGGCACCGACAGGCTGACCTTGTGAATGGGCTCCAGCGTGATCGGCTTGCATTGCGGAATGGCCTCGCTCATCGCTTTGATCGCGGCGCGTTGAAAGGCCATGTCAGAGCTGTCCACATTGTGATGGCTGCCATCGACCAACGTCACCGCAAGATCGACAATCGGGTGGCCGTTTGGCCCTTTCTGCAAATACTCGCGCACACCTTTTTCGACCGCCGGGATGTATTGCTTGGGCACCGCACCGCCCACAATGCGGTCGTCAAAGGCAAACCCCGTGCCACGCGCCAGCGGTTTGATCTCGATCTCGACATCGGCAAATTCCCCATGCCCACCGGATTGCTTTTTGTGCCGCGCCTTCTGGGTGATCGGCTTGGTGATGGTTTCGCAAAACGGCACTTTCGGGGACGATTGGGTCAGCGTCAGCGCGCTGTCGGCCTCGAGCTGTTTCAACGCGATCTGCAGCTGGATGGCGCCCTGCCCTGACAACACCAGCTCTCCGGTTGCCGGGTCGTGCCCGGCCCGGATCGACGGATCGCCTTCGGTCAACCGCCCCAGCGCTGCGGACAAGCGCACCTCATCCGCGTGATGTTCGGTTTGCAAAGCCACCGAGAAAAGTGGTGACGGCGGCGTGGGCCAATTGGCCGTGGCGGTGCCGTCGCGGGTCAGAAGATCCCCGGTCTGCACATCATTCATGCGACCCAGAGAGACAACTTCGCCCGCGCCAGCCGACTGCACCTGCTCAGATTTGGCCCCCAGATGGCGACGGATATTGGCAACCCGTGTTCCATTGAGCGTATCGCCACCCGACACCTCACCCGCCCAGACCCGCGCATAAGACAGCTTGCCCGCCTTACCCGCATAGGCGGTGCGGAACACCTGCGCCACCGGGCCGTCCATTGGCAGGCCGAGCCGCGCGGCAGAGGCGGCCACATCTGGCGCATCGTGGCGCAGTGCTTTCATCAGCCGACGGATGCCGTTTTCATTTTCCGCCGAGCCGAAGAACACCGGCACAATCAGATCTTCGCGCAGGTCCCGGGTCAGATTTTCATAGATCTCATCGGTCGAGGGCACCACGTCGTCCAGCAGCTCCATCATCAGGGTATCGTCAAAATCCGCGAGCGATTCCAACATCGTGTTGCGCGCATCCCCTTCCAGATCGGTCATATCCTTGGGCAGGGTGATCATCTCGGATTTCTTGTGCGGCTCCCACCGCCAGGCGCGTTCGCTGACCAGATCCACCATGCCGGTCAATTGCCCGTCCGCATCGCGGATCGGGATTTCGCGCATCAACAGCGGACGCGAGGACACGGTTTGCAACGCTTCAAACGTGGCGCGCACCGAGGCCTCCTCCTGATCCATCTTGTTGATGTAAATTAGGTGCGGGATATTGCGATCATCCAGGAATTGCAGGATCGGCGACAAGGTCACCGCACGGTCCGGTTTCGGGTCGCAGACCACCACCACGATATCCGCCACCATCATCGCGCATTGCGCATCATAGTTCAGTTCAACCGATCCCGGACAATCGAGCAGCGTCCAATCTTCGCCCAGATAGTCGAAGGTCGCGACATTCACCTCGGTCGACATGTCGCGCGCCCGCGCTTCGGGGGACGCGTCCCCCAATGTGGTGCCGTCTTTCACCGTGCCCCGTCGCGGGATTGCACCCGCCGCAAACAGAATATCTTCCATGAGAGTGGTTTTGCCGCTGGAATATGGCCCGACAAGGGCCGCCACTCTGGCGCCGTTTTTTTGACCTGATGTGGTGTCTGACATGGGGATCCTCCGTTCGGCCGATTGGCGGGTTGCGCAACCGGATCGCACGGGAGGCCGGACCCGTGCGGTCCGGTAGGGGCACTGTCATACCCACGCGTTTTCGCGTCCATGATATGCATCAATCGGAAAGCCGCAGAATACCCGGCATCTCCGCATTGGCATTCCGCATTCTTGAACAAGCGACCTGGTTCGAAGCGACGAACACATGTGGCCCCAATAAAAGACAACCGCGCGGGTTGGAGCTTTAGTTTGCCCTAGCCCTGGCCAACTTGGCAATGCTCAGCTGGCAGCACCCGCATCATCGGTAATGTCACCCGTGGCAAGAATTGGCGCAGCCGAGATTTCATCCGCATTCATCAGGGCTGCAAGACGCTCTGCCGCGGCCAGCAGCATTGCCTGCTCCCAATCTTCCAAACGCTCGAAGCGGCGGGCAAAGTCACGCTGCATAGGGTCGGGCGCATTTTCCAAAGCCTCCCGCCCCGCATCCGTGATCAGGATGGTTTTCTTGCGCCGATCCTGATCCGAAACCCGCCGTTCGATCATCCCCTTCGCCGCGAGCTTGTCCAGGAGCGCGGTGATCGTCGCCTGCGACACCCGCATATGATAGGCCAGCGTCGTGGCCGTCGCCCCACCGGCATCGTGCGTGATTTTCAAAAGTCGCAGCTGCACCGCCGTCAGCCCCACCGCGCTCGCCACTTCACGACCGTGCAACTCGGTGGCGCGAAGGATCTGCCTGAGGGCGGTCAATGTGGCGTTGGTGCGGTCCATATCTATCCTCTACTCCGGAAACTGGTTTCGGCCAAGCAGGTATTACTATGCCTACCTAAGTGTTTTCGGGCCACGTACCCCTTCAAGGCACCCGTAAGCCACGGCAAAGAAACGGGTTGATTGCCTGAACCTTGTCACAAAACAAACTATTAGCTTAGCTAAACTAATTAATAGCCATACAAAGTTGCGCGAAAACATAGGGAGAAATTCATGCGGAAACTGATGATTGGTGCGGTGCTTGGCGCCGCCATGCTGCCCGGATTGGCCGCCGCTGAAGATTGCGGCGAGGTGTCGATCACCGAAATGAACTGGGCGTCATCCGCGATTGTCACACAGGTCGCGAAGTTCCTGCTGGAGCAAGGTTATAAATGTACGGTGCAAACCGTGCCGTCCTCAACCGTGCCCGCGGTCACCTCGCTTGCGGAAAATGGCGAACCGGACATCGTCACAGAAATGTGGACCAATGGCGGCGGCCCGGCCTATCTGAAGCTGCGCGACGAAGGCCGTGTTGCGGAACTGGCCCCGGTGCTGGATCCGGGTGGGGTTGAAGGTTGGTGGATCCCGACCTGGCTGGCCGAAGAACACCCCGAGCTGAAAACCATTGAAGGCGTTCTGGCCAATCCTGAACTGGTCGATGGGCGGTTCAACAACTGCCCCGAAGGGTGGGGCTGCCGCATTTTGAACGACAACCTGGCACGCGCCCTGAACGTCGCCGACAGCGGGATTGAAATCTTCAATCACGGGTCGGGCGAAACCCTTGCCACGTCCATCGCCTCGGCCTTTGAAAACAAAGAACCCTGGTTCGGCTATTACTGGGCGCCCACCAAGGTGCTTGGCAAATATGAAATGACCAAGGTGGAACTGGGCCCGGTGGATCCGGAAATCCATGCACGCAACCAGGAAAAAGACCGCGATGCGCCGGAAATCTCCGACTTCCCGCCCTCGCCGGTCTGGACGGTTGTGACCAAAGAGTTCGAAGCGGAAAAACCCGCGATCTCTGCCATGTTGTCCAAGCTGACCTTCGATGTTGATGCCATGTCGTCGATCCTGGCCTGGCAGGATGAAAACGGCGCGTCTGCCGAAGAGGCTGCGGTGAATTTCCTGTTGAACAACAAGGATGTCTGGGCGGATTGGCTGGATGACACGGCCAAAGGCAACCTGTCAAAAATCCTGAACTAAAGGCGGCTGCGCCTTGCGGGGCCGCCTGTACAGGGCGGCCCTTTTTCTATGCCAGAGACACAGGCCAGAGGGGGCAGAACAGATGGCGAGCTATGATTTCCTGTTTGACGGGATGGGGATGCGCGATTGGTGCGATGCGGCAGGCAGTTCTGCCCCCACCTCGATGGCCGACCTGCTGGCGCAAGCCAGCGGCGAAGAGGCGAAGGTGACGGCGTGGGAATTCCCTTTCCCGTCACTGGATGCGCTGAACGAAGCCTGCGGGCAGGTGCCGGAAACCCGCGACCTGACCAAGGGGCTGGAGGATGGGTTTCTTGCCATCAAGGACACGCTGCGCTTTGTGCTGGACCCGATCACCGAACCGCTTAGCTGGCTTCTGGACGGGGCACTGCATCTGGCGCAGGTCACACCCTGGTGGATCGTAATCCCGCTTCTGCTTCTGGTGACCTACCTGATTTCGCGCTCCTGGCCGCTGGTCATCGGCGTGGCGGCGTCAATCATGGGGCTCGCCTTCATCGACCATTATGATTACGCAATCCAAACCCTGTCGATCATCTTTGTCTGTGCGGCCATATGTGTCGCCCTAGGCGTGCCCATCGGCATCGCCATGTCCCGATCCGACCGATTGCAGCGCATGACCATCCCGGTGCTCGACATGCTGCAAACCCTGCCCACCTTCGTCTACCTTATCCCCCTGATCTTTCTGTTCAGCGTGACGGAAAGCAAACTCTATGGCATCGCGATCATCCTTTACGCCATTGTGCCTGTGGTGCGCCTGACCGATCTGGGCATCCGCATGGTCGACAAAGAGGTGTTGGAGGCCGCGCAGGCCTTTGGCATGACGCCACGCCAAAAGCTTTATCAAGTGCAGATCCCGCTGGCCCTGCCCAATATTATGGCGGGCGTGAACCAGACCATCATGATGAGCCTCGCCATGGTGGTGATTGCCTCGCTTGTCTCGGCCCCCGGCCTTGGCGTGTTGGTGCTGCGCGGCATCCGGTCACTGGAGCTGGGCGTGGGTCTTGTCGCCGGGCTTGGCATTGTGATCCTTGCGATCATTCTGGACCGCGTCACCAAATCGGCGCTGGCGCGCGTGAACGCCGCGCAGAAATCCTAAGGAGGCGGCCCCATGAGCGACGCTATGATCTCGATCCGCAATCTTTACAAAGTGTTTGGCGGTGACCCCAAAGGCATGATGCAATATGTCCACGCGGGTATGGACAAGGAACAGCTGAACGCCGCGCACAACCACGTGCTTGGCCTGCGCGACATCAATGTCGATATGCGCGAAGGCGAGATCACCGTGATCATGGGCCTGTCTGGGTCCGGGAAATCGACCCTGGTGCGCCACATCAACCGGCTGATTGACCCCACCGAAGGCGAGGTGCTGGTCGCGGGTGAAAATGTGCTCGACTATGACGAAGCCCGCCTGCGCGAGCTGCGCCGGCGCACCATGTCGATGGTATTTCAGCATTTCGCCCTGCTGCCCCACCGCACCGTGTTGCAGAACACCGCCACCGCCCCGATCGTGCGGGGCGAGGCGAAAGGCGACTACGAGGCGAACGCATTGCATTGGCTCGACCGGGTGGGGCTTGGAGGATACGAAGAAAACTATCCGCACCAACTCTCTGGCGGGATGCAGCAACGGGTGGGCATCGCCCGCGCGCTGACGTCGAATGCACCGATCATGCTGATGGACGAGGCGTTCTCGGCGCTGGACCCGCTCATTCGCACCGACATGCAGGATCTGCTTTTGGAACTGCAAACAGAGTTGAACAAAACCATCGTGTTCATCAGCCACGATCTGGACGAGGCGCTGAAACTGGCGGATCACCTTGTGATCCTGAAGGATGGCGAGGTTGTGCAACAGGACGAACCGCAGCATATCCTGCTCAACCCCGAAGACGATTACATCGTCGACTTCATTTCCGACATCAATCGCGCCCGCGTGTTGCGCACCCGCTCGATCATGGCGCCCTTGAACGGGGTGGAAAGCTTTGTGGGCGAGGTGCAGCACGAAGATACGCTGGAACAGGTGATCGCGCAGACCGGGGGCGCGTCCGACGGGCTGTATCGCGTCATGCGTGACGGTCAGCCCGTGGGACAGTTGGAGATGGGCGCGCTGGTCCGTGCACTGGTGCCGCAAAAGCGCAGCGGGGCCTGACCCGGCCGCACGCAGTCCGCATCATCAAGCGCGCTTGGCGTCGATCTGCGCGATGCCAAGCACGTCCAGCACCTTGGCTTCGATGTCCTTGGCTGACAGGCCAGCCTCTTCATACATCCGCGCGGGGCTGGCGTGATCAATGAACGTATCAGGCAGGACCATTGAGCGGAATTTGAGCCCGGTGTCGAATACGCCCTCATCCGCCAAAAGCTGCGCCACATGGCTGCCAAATCCGCCAACCGCGCCTTCCTCAATGGTGATCAGCGCCTCGTGATCTGCGGCCAGGTCCAGGATCAGGTCGCGATCCAGCGGTTTGGCAAATCGCGCATCGGCAATGGTGGGTGTGATCCCTTTGGCGGACAGCGCTTCACCCGCTTTTTCCACCTCTGACAGGCGGGTGCCGAAGGACAGGATTGCCACCCGGGCGCCCTGTTGGATCATCCGCCCCTTGCCGATCTCCAGCACCTCACCTTTTTCCGGCAGCTCGACCCCCACCCCTTCGCCGCGCGGATAGCGGAAGGCGGACGGGCGGTCGTTGATCGAATGCGCCGTGGCGACCATATGCATCAGCTCGGCCTCATCGGCGGCGGCCATCACCACCATATCGGGCAGGTTGGCCATGAAGGCGATGTCAAAGCTGCCCGCATGGGTGGCACCATCGGCCCCCACCAGACCCGCGCGATCAATGGCAAAACGCACCGGCAGGCGCTGCACCGCGACATCATGCACAACTTGGTCATACCCACGTTGCAGAAAAGTCGAATACATCGCGCAGAAGGGCTTCATGCCCCCCGCAGCCAGGGCGGCCGAAAAGGTCACGCCGTGTTGTTCAGCAATCCCCACGTCAAAGCAACGCGAGGGATAACGCTCGGCCATCAGATTCAGACCCGTCCCATCCGGCATCGCGGCGGTCACGGCGCAGACCTTGTCATCTTCACCCGCCAGCTCCACCAGCGCTTTGCCAAACACCGAAGTGTAGCTGGGCGCGTTTGACGGCGCTTTGTGTTGCTTGCCGGTGGGCACGTCAAACTTGGCGGTGGCATGGCCCCGATCCCGCGCATTTTCGGCGGGCGCATACCCCTTACCCTTCTTGGTGATCACATGGATCAACATCGGCCCGGTGGCGCGGTCATGCACGGTGCGCAGGACCGACAGAAGGCTGTCCATGTCATGCCCGTCAATCGGACCAACGTAAGAAAAGCCAAGCTCTTCAAACAGGGTGCCGCCCACGGTCATGGTCTTGACCATTTCCTTCGCCCGGCGCGCGCCCTCCTGGAAAGGTTCGGGCAGAAGGCTCACCGCGCCTTTGGCGGCGGCGCGCAATTCCTGAAACGGTTCACCCGCGTAAAGGCGCGACAGATAGGACGACAGCGCGCCCACCGGTGGGGCAATCGACATGTCATTGTCGTTGAGAATGACAAACAGGCGCCGGTTCAGATGGCCCGCATTGTTCATCGCCTCAAACGCCATGCCCGCCGACATCGACCCGTCACCGATCACGGCAACCGCATCGCCGATGCCATGTTCCGGCGCACCGCCCAGATCACGTGCCACGGCAAATCCAAGGGCCGCGGAAATTGACGTGGAGCTATGCCCTGCGCCAAACGGATCAAACGGGCTCTCAGAACGCTTGGTGAAACCGGAAAGGCCGCCTTCCGCGCGAAGGGTGCGAATGCGATCGCGCCGCCCGGTCAGGATCTTATGCGGGTAACACTGGTGGCCCACATCCCAGATCAACCGATCGCGCGGCGTGTCAAAAACAGCGTGCAGCGCCACAGAGAGCTCGACCACACCAAGCCCCGCGCCCAGATGCCCCCCGGTTTCCGATACGGCAGACACGGTTTCGGCCCGCACCTCACTGGCCAGCTGGGTCAGCTGTGCATCTGACAGGGATTTCATGTCAGCGGGCCGCGAAATACGGTCGAGGATCGGAGTATGCGGGCGCTGGGTCATGTATCCACCTTGGGGCCTGACGTGAAATGCTTGGGCAAAACCAGAAAACTACCTGTCGCGCTGGATAACGAAACGGGCGGCTTCTCGCAAGGTATCTGCCGCGTCACCATAGGGCGACAGCGCGTCACAGGCATCGGCGATCAACCCCTCTGCGCGGGTCTTTGCCGCCTGAAGCCCTAAAAGCGAGACGAACGTGGCCTTGCCAGCATCGGCATCTTTGCCCACGGCTTTGCCCACGGCAGCGGCATCGCCCTCAACATCCAGCACATCGTCCCAGATCTGAAAGGCCAGGCCCAGAGCGGCGGCGTAATCACTCATTGGCTGGGTGTCCGCCCCGGCCAGAATGGCACCGGCTTCTGCGGACCAGCAAATCAGCGCGCCGGTTTTGCCCGCTTGCAAATGGGTGATGTCCTCCAACGTCAGGGGGGTCGCCGCCGTTTCCGCCGCGATATCCAGCGCCTGCCCGTGCACCATCCCCAACTGCCCGGCCGCCAGCGACAGGGAGCGGATCAACGGGATACGCGCATCGCCGGTCTCGCCCGCCAACGCCCCGTGGGTCAGCAGTTCAAACGCGAGCGTTTGCAGCGCATCCCCCACCAGAACGGCGGTCGCCTCGTCCCATTTCTTGTGCACGGTGGGCAGGCCGCGACGCAGATCATCATCATCCATGCAGGGCATGTCGTCATGCACCAGCGAATAGGCATGAACCGCCTCGATCGCCGCCGCCGCCCAGACCGAACGGTCATCCGGCACACCGTGGATATGCGCGCTTTCCATCACCAGAAAGCCGCGCAGCCCTTTGCCACCACCGGTCGCGTATTTCATCGGCTCGGCCAACGCACCTTTGCGGGCGATCTCGCCATGCAGACAAGCGCGCGCCGCCAGCGACGTGGCCTCCAATCGGGATTTGAACATTTACGCGCCGCCGTTTGAATCTGACACGGGGGTGGTGCCGGTGGGGGTGCCGGTGGCATCCAGCGTGATCGCGGCCACCTTTTCCTCGGCTTCTTTCAGCTTGGCTTCGCAGCGCGCCTTCAATTCGGCCCCGCGCTCGTAAAGCTTGATCGACGCGTCCAGCGCCACGTCGCCGCGCTCAAGCTGGCCAACCACGGCCTCCAGCTCGCGCATCGCTTCTTCGAAACTCATCTCGGCAACTGGTGTGTCGCTCATCCGCCCCGCTCCATCATCACTTCAATATAGGCGCCAACACTTTCGCCCAGCGCGGTCAGATCATAACCGCCCTCCAGCGAAGACACCACCCGGCCTGCGCAGGTTTCATCCGCCAGATCGCAGATCCGCCGGGCCAGCCAGGCGAAGTCATCGGTGGACCAGTTCAGCCCCGCCAATGGGTCGGCCTGATGCGCATCAAACCCGGCGGAGACAAGGATCAGTTCCGGCTCATACCGGCGAAGCGCCGTGTCGATCACCCGATCCCAGGTCTCGCGCATTTTCACACCACCGGACCCTGATTCGAGTGGTTTGTTCAGAATTTGACCATGCGCGCCCTGTTCATTGCGCCCGCCCGATCCGGGATAAAGCGGCATCTGGTGTGAGGACACAAACAGCACCCGATCCTCATTCCACAACACATCCTGTGTGCCATTGCCGTGATGCACGTCGAAATCCAGCACAGCGATGCGCGACAGGCCATGATGTTCGGCCGCATAGCGCGCCGCGATGCCGACGGTGGAAAACAGGCAAAACCCCATCGGAGTTTCCGTTTCTGCGTGATGGCCCGGCGGGCGGCAGGCCACAAAAGCGTTTTGCGCGTTGCCTGCCATCACCGCATCAATCGCCTCAAGGTTGCCGCCAATGGCCCGCATCGCGGCCTCCAAAGACCCCGGCGCCATGAACGTGTCCCCGTCCAACTGCCCCCACCCCTCTTGCGGCTCATTGGCAACGATCCGGTCGTAATGGCGGCGCGGGTGACACAGCTCAACCTTGTCCGGTGTCGCCATGGGGGCCTCGCGCCGTTTCAGCCGGTCAAACAGCGGCGCGGAGAGCGCGGCTTCGATCGCGGACAGCCGGGCCACCTGTTCCGGATGACCGGGTGGCGTGACATGGTCGTGACATTTCGGGTGGGTATAGAGAAAGGTTGTCATGGAGCGACGCTAAGATACTGTATCCCCATTCTCAAGGAGACATTCATGCGCCTGATCTTTCCCCTGCTGATTGCAACCAGCCCCGCCTCCGCCGAAGATCCTTTCCCCACCCAGCTGCAAGGCGATTTCACCGGCGACGGGGTGACCGACAGCGCAGAAATCATCGAGACCGTGCAGGGCGAAGGCACCTTGCATCTGACCCTCAGCAACGCCCCCGCCGTGACCAAATCCAACCTCGTCTGGATCGGCGGGATTGGGCAGAAACCCTGGCTGGAACGCACCCCACAGGGATCCCTTCAAGTCTTCTCACAAAACAGCGCCATTGGCCGCAACCGGTGGGAGCAGGTCCTGACGCTTGCCTTTCGCGACGGGGCCATGCGCGTCGCGGGCTATACGTTCCGCTGGTATGACACGCTGAACCTTGACGACATTGGCACCTGCGATCTGAACCTCCTGTCCGGCAGAGGCGAAATCACCCTCGGACAAACTGGCGAAACCACCCGCATCACCGTTCAAACCCGCGCCCTGCCCGTCACAGATTGGCCCGAAGACATGCCCGCGGAATGCGCAAAGCTTTACCAGTGATCACGGCCTGCCATCTTTGGTCCAGAAATATCCTGCGGGGGTCTGGGGGTGCAAAACCCCCAGCCACCACGGCTGGCCGCGTCAATCCGGCGCCAGCATATAACCCGCACCGCGCACGGTTTGCAGATAACGGGGTTGCTTCGGGTCGGCCTCAAGCTTGCGCCGCAGCCGGGTGATCTGCACATCCACCGCGCGTTCCTGGGCCTGACCGCCGTCTTTACCGGCATCACGGCCCAGTTGCTCAACCAAAGATCCGCGCGACACGGGCTCTCCCGGCTGGGCGGAAAAAATCTTCATCAACTGGCTTTCGGTGGCGGTCAGGCGAACCAACTCCTCCCCCTGCCACAGCTCTCCACGCTCGATATCATAACGCAGTGTTCCAAGGCCCAGCGTGGTTGGCGCCACCTCCTCCACCGCGGGCACCCGACGCAGGATCGCATTGATGCGCAGCAAAAGCTCTTTTGGTTCAAACGGTTTGGCGAGATAATCATCTGCCCCCGCTTCAAGCCCTTTGATCCGGTTTTCAGTTTCCCCCTTGGCGGTCAACAGCAGGATCGGCGTTGTCAGATTGGCCCGCAGAGAGCGGGTCAGGGAAATGCCGTCTTCCCCCGGCATCATCACGTCACACACAATCAGGTCGAAATCCAGCCCCGACAGGATCTTGCGCGCATGTTCCGCATCCCGCGCCGCCGTCACCCAGAACCCATGGCGCATCAGGAACTTGCGCAACAGGGTGCGAATACGTTCATCATCATCAATGATCAGAAGATGGGCGTCTGCCAGATCAGCCATTTTGCGCCTCCTTCAATCGATTGAAATGCCGCCGCAATTCCGGATCCATCATCGCCTCAAGGACAGCCCGAAATCCCTGAACCGCCTCTGGCCCCGCCTCGCGATAGGCCGCACGCATTCGCGTCCGTTGCGCATCCGACAGTTCCTGCTCCAATGCCTCACCGGCCTCGGTCAGAAACAGGTGGCGTTCGCGTTTGTCCTTGGTGCCAACCCGGCTTTCCACCAGCCCATCTTCGATCAGGGTCCGCAACACACGGTTAAGCGACTGTTTGGTCACCCCAAGAATAGACAGAAGATTGTTCACCGTGGTGCCAGGGCTGCGGGAAATGAAATGGATCGCCCGGTGATGCGCGCGCCCATAGGCTTTTTCTTCGAGGATGCGATCCGGATCGGCGGTAAACCCCCTGTACGCAAAGAACATCGCTTCGATCCCCTTGCGCAGCTGCTCATCTGTCAAAAACAGCAACGCCTGCCCACCGGGGGTCGGTGATCTCGTGTCACTCATGCCCGTTCCCTCTCTGCACTGATCGACATCCAGTCCCACAAGACATCTTCACAATTAATGTTACAAGTTTGGATTTTATGTCAGTGTTGTTGACTTTCCAAGAATCAATTGTTAGCGATGCTCAGTTTTTGCGCAACATTATGCCCGATGCGGACTTATTCTGCGCAACTTTCGCAAAGGCGACTTGCCGGGATAAGAATGCGACCCCCGGCTTGCCGCCTTCCAATTGACCCGCGGCGCCCAGCGTCCGCATTGCAAAGGAACGGACCATGAGCGGATATGACGACCGCGACGGCAAAATCTGGATGGATGGCCAACTGATCGACTGGCGCGACGCAAATGTCCACATCCTGACCCATGCACTTCACTATGCTTCTTCGGTGTTTGAAGGCGAACGCCTCTATGACGGCAAGATCTTCCTGTCGCGCAAACACTCTGAACGGCTGCTGAAGTCCGGTGAGATGATGGACATGCCCATCCCCTACACTGTTGACGAAATCGAAGCCGCCAAACAGGCGGTGGTCGAAGCCAACGGGCTGACCAATGCCTATGTGCGCGTGGTGGCCTGGCGTGGCGCCGGCGAAGACATGGGTGTCAGCTCTGCCAAGAACCCGGTGCGCATGGCGGTCGCGGCCTGGGCCTGGGGCGATTATTACGGCGACGCCAAGATGAAGGGCGCCAAGCTCGATATCGCCAAGTGGAAACGCCCGAGCCCGGAAACCATTCCGACCGCCGCCAAAGCCGCCGGTCTTTACATGATCTGCACCATGTCGAAACACGCAGCCGAGGCCAAAGGGTGTTCCGACGCGCTCTTTATGGATTATCGCGGTTACGTGGCCGAAGCGACCGGCGCCAACGTATTTTTCGTGAAGGACGGCGAAGTGCACACGCCGATCCCCGACGCAATCCTGAACGGCCTGACCCGCCAGACCGTAATCGGCATGTTGAAAGAAAAAGGCATCACCGTGCATGAACGCCACATCATGCCCGAAGAATTGGCCGATTTCGAACAATGCTGGCTGACCGGATCCGCCGCCGAAGTTACTCCGGTCGGGCAAATCGGTGACTACACATTCGAAGTTGGCGCGCTGACCCGCGAGATTTCCGAAGACTACGAAAAGCTGGTCCGCAGCTGAGGCAATCCCCATAAATTCATCAAAAAACCCGGCGCCCACCGCGTCGGGTTTTTCATTTTGGCAGCGCCTTCAAGACTGCAAATTTCCCGTCGTCATTAACCTGTTTTGAACGTCCAATTGCTAGGGTTCCTCGCGGGCACCTTTTGCCCGGGAAAGGGCGCGGATGGTAAAGACGGCAACCGTTACAACTTTGGGCACCATCATCGTGGCCCTCGTGTTGCCTTCAGGCCTGTCCCTGTTGTGGCATCACTGGTCTGGTGACCCGATGATGCGCCCGCTGGGCATCACGCAAGAGGCGTTGCAGGATCAGGGCGAAGCCGATGGCGATGCTCTGGCGATCTATGCCCATGTAAACTGGGACCCGTCGGATCCCAGCTTTCCTTCACAAGACGCGCTGACCCGAGCGCTGACCAACGGATTTTCCGCCAAGGGGCTTCGGGTGAAGGTCAAGATGTCATCCGGGAGCGGCGGAACCGCCGTCACTTACGAAGTCGGCCCGTCCACGATAGGCCCCTTCCCAGCCTCAAACGCCGCCAAGGGCATCAATGCCGCGACGGCGGCCTATCGCATGAACCACCCATTTGAGCCAAAATAACGCGCAGGCAAACCCATGTACGACAAACTTCAATATCTGTTCGCGATCATCGCCGTGGTCGTCACACCAACCGTATCGATGCTCACCTATTACGCCGCTACGGGCGACCCGACCCTGCGCCCCTTGGCAGCGTCGGTGAAACAGTTGCGCGGGTATTTCGCCGGTGGGGATGACATTCTGGTTGAGGTACATTGGGGCAGCGATGCATCAGGCCCGCAGACACAAGACGACGTTGAGAAAATACTGCGTTCTGCGTTCCTCTCGAAAGGGATAGACGCCCATGTGGTGTTCCGAAACGTGAACGGGTCCCGGTTCATTCATGTCACCTATAAAGTTGGTGTTTCCGAGTTTGGCCCTATGCGACTGACAGAAACCCCACGCGTCGTGCAAAGCGTTGTCGCCGCCTATCGCATGGGGAAAAGATCCTGATACGACGAACGGAAAACGGGCCGCCCCTATCAGGCGGCCCGTCCGTTTCACACAGGCAACACGCCCTATTGCCCCATCGGCATCAGCTCAGCTGACGGTCGCGGCGTGGCTTTGGTCTCCGCTGGCAATACAGGCGTGGTTTGCGGTGGCAGCGCGCCGGTCAAGCTATCAAGAAAAGCGACAATCTGGGTCACTTCGCCATCTGAAAGCGATTCACCCAACTGGCTTTCCGCCATGATCTGAACGGCGACGTCCAGATCCCAGACCTTGCCGGAATGGAAATAGGGCGCGGTGATGGAGATATTGCGCAACGGTGACGCGCGGAACACATATTCATCATCCGCCGTTTCTGTCACGGCAAATCGCCCCTTATCCCCTTCGGGCAGGATCTCGCTGCCGGGTTTTTCAATCAGGCCAAACGGATAATAGCCATGCCCGCCAACATTCACGCCCGAATGACAGGACGAGCAGCCCTTGTCCATAAACAGCTCCAGCCCCGCCAACTGGTCCGCGCTCATCGCGCTGTCATCCCCATTCAGCCAGGCATCAAAGGGGGCGGGCGTCAAAAGCGTGGCTTCATAGGCCTCAATCGCCTTCGCCATATTGTCGAAGTTCACCCCGTCGGAAAAGCTCTCGTTAAAGCGCTCCACGTAATCCGGCATCGAGTTCAGCGTGGCGACAACATTGTCAGGCGTGTTTGCCATTTCAACACCCGCCTGGATCGGCCCCTTGGCTTGCGCAGCCAAATCAGCGGCGCGCCCGTCCCAAAACTGCGCTTCGTTCAGAACCGAGTTCAACACAGTCGGCGCGTTGCGCGGCCCCTTCTGCCACCCGTGCCCAATCGAGGTTTCCAGATTGTCATCCCCGCCCGTCGCCAGATTGTGACAGGAATAGCAGCTGAACACCCCAGACGCCGACAAGCGCGGATCGAAATAGAGCATTTTGCCCAGTTCCACCTTTTCAGGCGTGCTGGGGTTGTCGGCCACGGCGGGCACAGTGGACGGGAGCGGTTTGAATGCGTCCAATGCAGCTTCGCGTAGATCGCCCTGCGCCAAAGCCATCCCTGGAAGGGTGAGAGCGGTTGTCAGAAGAATCGGGAAAGAAACATGTTTCATGAGAAGCCTCCTTTTTTAGAAGCTTTCTAATAATGATTCTAAAATGTCTTTGATTTAGATCAATTCTAAAAGCGGGACGCTTACTTAACCCGCTGTTTTTGTTAACTCATTCAGCGCCCAATGCGCAGCGTCCCGCACGCATGGATCTTCTGATTGAATATGCAGATTAGCAGATTGGGCCAATTCTGATCGGCCGGAATTGCCAATCGCATAAAGCACGTTGCGCATAAACCGCCCCCAACCAATCCGCTTGATCGGACTGCCGGAAAATTTCTCGCGGAACGCGGCATCATCCAGTTGCGCCAACTCTGCAAGATCTGGCGCAATCAAATCGGCTCGGGCCGCATAGCGCAACTCCTGCGCCTCGACCGCAAATTTGTTCCACGGACAGGCGGCCAGACAATCATCGCAGCCATAGATGTGGTTGCCCAGTTTGCCCCGTAACTCTTCCTCAATCGGGCCTTTGTGTTCAATGGTCAGATAGGAAATGCACCGCCGCGCATCCACCTGAAACGGTGCGGGGAAGGCGTCAGTGGGGCAGGCATCAAGACAGGCCCGGCAAGAGCCGCAGTTTTCCCGCGCGGGCGCGTCGGGCGGCAGATCCAGCGTGGTGAAAATCGCGCCGAGAAAAAACCAGTTCCCCAGTTCACGCGACAGAAGGTTCGAGTGTTTTCCCTGCCAGCCAAGCCCCGCCGCCGCGGCCAGCGGTTTTTCCATCACCGGGGCGGTGTCGACAAAAACCTTAATCTCGCAGCCGTACTGCTCAACCATCCAGCGCCCCACCCGTTTCAGGCGCTTCTTCACGATGTCATGGTAATCGCGATTCTGGGCGTAAACGGAAATGGCACCTTTGTCGGGCAGACCAAGCACATCCAGCGGATCATGTTCCGGCGTGTAGGGTTCTGCCAACATGATCACGGAACGCGCCTCGGGCCAAAGCGCCGCCGCCGATCCGCGCCAATGCATCCGCTCTTCCATCCAGGCCATGTCCCCATGGCGCCCTTCGGCCACATATTGCGCCAGACGTTCAGCGGTTTCCGGTGTTGCATCGGGACGGCACACGCCAGAAGCCGCAAACCCCTCAGCCCGCGCTTTTTCCGCAATCGCAGATTTAAGGGCGGCGGTATCCACCGGGCCGGATGTCAAAAATCAAGATCCGCGTAATGGGCAGGCGGCGGGAAGCCCGACACCTGATCGGCCAGGATCGCGCGAAACGCCGGGCGGGATTTGATCTTGCTGTACCAATCCCGCACGTTTTCATTGCGGTTCCAATCCACGTCCGAAATGTAATCAAGCGCCGACAGGTGGGATGCCGCCGCAAAATCGGCCAGCGTCATTGCATCCCCGGCCAGCCAGCGACGCTGTTCCAAAAGCCACCCCATGTAATCGAGGTGATATTTGATCGCCTTCGCCCCGGCCTTGATCCGTGCGCTTTCGGGGTAACCTGCCCCCATCACCTTCTTGTTCACACGCTCGTACAGCAGATTTGCGGTCACTTCATTGTGGAACTTGTCATCAAACCAGCTGACCAGGCGGCGCACCTCGAACCGGCCTTCGGCGTCACCGGGCATCAAAGGCGGGGTTGGGTGCATTTCTTCAATATATTCGCAAATCGCCGCACTTTCCGTCAGCAGCTTGCCATCCATTTTCAGAACCGGCACCTTGCCTGCCGGATTGCGGCGCAGGAAATCTGTCTGTTTCTCCCAATACCGCTCCTCCACCAGCTCCACCTCAAGCTTCTTTTCCGCAAGCGACAGGCGCACTTTGCGGCAAAACGGGGAAAGGGGAACGTGGAACAGTCGGATCATGTCGGGTCGCGTGTCAGTTGAGATATGTTGCCCCCCGTATTGCCCGCTTTGGCCGAAGGGATCAATCCTCGAAACAATCCGCCCGCCCATCTCGGCGGATCGTGGCGGCCCCATCTGCAATGCGTGCTGCCCGTTTTTGAAGCGCGGTTGAGGGTCTTGAGGCCGATCTTTCTTTCGGATTGGGCAGAACCGCCGCAAGGCGCGCGGCCTGACGGGGGGTCAATTTGCCGGGCCCCACACCGAAGTAATGGCGGCTGGCGGCCTCAACCCCAAACACGCCTTCGTCAAATTCGACGACATTCAGATAAACCTCGATAATGCGCCGCTTGGTCCAAACAAGCTCCACAGCCGGGGTCAAAACCGCTTCCAACGCTTTGCGCGGCCAGGATCGACCCTGCCAGAGATATGTGTTCTTCACCACTTGCTGAGAGATCGTGGAGGCCCCGCGCGCAGCGCCATCGTCAAGGGCCGCGCGGATCGCCCCCATGTCAAACCCCCAATGTAGGCAGTAATTTGCATCCTCAGCCGCCACCACGGCGCGCGCCATGACAGGGGCAATTTCATCCATGTCCACCCATTGATGATCGACATATCCAAGGCGCATTTTCTCGGCAATCATGTAGGGCGTAGTGAAAGGATTCAGCACCGCATATGCGGCAACCGCCAGCGCCATGATCGCAAGAATGGCAAGCACAAACCGACGCAGCCAACGCCGCGCCCAGCGGATCGGATGAAACCCGGTGCTGGTTTTGGCTTTGCCTGTCTTGCCCTTGCGCGCCTTTTTGGCGGCGGGCTTTTTGCCTGTCTTGCTCTTTGCCACGGTGAATTTTCCCACAGGGCGCGCGGGGGGTCAATGATCGTGGGCGAAGTGATCAGCGATAGGTCGCAGCGGTGATGAATTCGGAAAATGCCTCACACCAGATCAACACGGTGTCGTAGTTGTCCAAATTCACATCATCGGGCATGTCCAAAATGAACCCTTCGAAGGTCTTCACCGGCCCAATCACCTGTGCCTGGTCTTTCACCGCAAGAAAACCGGCCTCATCAGTCACGAAATTCGGCACCAGATAGGCCATGTAATCGGGCCCCGGCGCAAGGGCGCCTTCGTGGATCAACCGGGTCGGTGTCAGGCTGATTTTACCTTCCCCCCAGTGAAACAGGTCACTGCCTGGCAGGTCACGCGTGAAACTGCCGGTATAAACGGCGTCCTGCGCCATCTCTTCCAGCATTGTGGCGTTGGGGGAAGGCGGTGCCGTCAGGATTGGCAGGACATAAATGCCCAGAGCAAAGCCAAGCCCCACAGCAATGCCATGGGTGATCAGCCAAAGAATGAAACGGCGCATGGGACCCTCCTGATTTGGTCATGGCAAGGCTAGGGCGGAACCGCCCCGCCGTCTATTGAGGAGTTCAGCAGGTGATTGTTTCAATAAGTTAAAACACAAAAGAAAAGACGCCCACCATGGCGGGCGCCTTTCTGAATTTGTGACGGCACTGGCTTACTCAGCCGGCACAGCCGCCGCTTCCAGCGACAAGGGTGCCGGGATCTTATCCAGCATCTCTTTCGGGCAAACCTGCAGGAAGTTGCCCTTTTCGATGTCCCAATGGCGCAGAATTTCAGCCGCCTTGGCCGATCCGGTTTCGGCCACATGGCGTTCAACCAGCTCTTTCAGTTCAGCTTCCCAATGGTCCACGGTCACCGGGCAGCTGACCAGGCTTTCCATATTCATCAGGTCAATCATTTCACCTTCCGGGTCATAGAGATAGGCCATACCCCCGGTCATGCCAGCCCCAAAGTTCGAGCCGATCGACCCCAGGATCACGGCCACACCGCCGGTCATGTATTCGCACCCGTTCGATCCGCACCCTTCGATCACCACCTTGGCGCCCGAGTTGCGCACGGCAAACCGTTCACCGGCACGGCCCGCCGCAAAGAGATACCCGTCGGTTGCGCCATAAAGCACGGTGTTGCCGATGATCGTGTTCTCGGATGCGACCAGCGGGCTGGCCATTGGCGGACGCACCACCACGGTGCCACCAGACAGACCCTTGCCCACATAGTCGTTGGCATCGCCCGACACTTCGATCTTCAGGCCCGGCGCCGCAAAGGCGCCCAGCGCCTGACCGGCAGACCCGGTCAGTTTCACGGTCAGGTGATCGGGTTGCAGATTGTTGCGCATGCCGAACTTCTGCACGATATGCGAAGACGTGCGGGTCCCCACGGTCCGGTGGGTGTTCTGCACGGCGTAAGACAGTTGCATCTTCTCGCCATCCTTCAGGAACCGCGCGGCATCGCGCACGATCTCGGCGTCCAGCGTGTCGGGCACCGGGTTGCGCGGGCGGTCCCGGTCATAGGAAATCCGGTCCGACCCATCCACGGTCAGCAGAAGCGGGTTCAGATCGAGGTCATCAAGATGCGCAGAGCCACGCGACACCTGCGACAGCAGGTCGGCCCGACCGATCACCTCGTCCAGCGACCGCGCGCCGATCGAGGCGAGGATCTCGCGCACTTCCTGCGCATAGAAGGTGATCAGGTTGACCACCTTGTCCGCCGACCCCGTGAACTTAGCGCGCAGGTCATCATCTTGTGTACAGACGCCCACCGGGCAGGTGTTCGACTGGCACTGACGCACCATGATACAGCCCATCGCAATCAGCGCTGCGGTGCCGATGCCGTATTCCTCGGCCCCCATCATCGCGGCCATCACAATGTCACGCCCGGTGCGCAGGCCCCCATCGGTGCGCAGGGTCACCCGGTCACGCAGGTTGTTCATGGCAAGCACCTGATGTGCCTCGGTCAGACCCATCTCCCACGGCAGACCCGCAAATTTGATCGAGGTCGCGGGCGAGGCCCCGGTGCCACCATTGTGACCCGAAATGAGGATGATATCCGCTTCGGCCTTCGCCACACCGGCGGCGATGGTGCCAACGCCCGACGAGGCCACCAGTTTCACTGTCACCTTACAATGCGGGTTGATCTGCTTGAGATCATAGATCAGCTGCGCCAGATCCTCGATCGAATAGATGTCGTGGTGCGGCGGCGGCGAGATCAGCGTCACGCCTTTGGTCGAATGGCGCAGCTTGGCGATCAGGTCGGTGACCTTCATGCCGGGCAGCTGGCCGCCCTCGCCGGGTTTCGCGCCCTGTGCCACTTTGATCTCAAGCTCTTCACAATGCAGCAGGTATTCGGCGGTCACGCCAAAACGACCTGATGCCACCTGTTTGATCTTGGCGGAGGCGTTGTCGCCATTGGGTTCGGGCGTGAAATCCTCGGGGCTTTCGCCGCCTTCACCCGAATCCGACTTGGCGCCGATGCGGTTCATCGCAATCGACAGGGTACGGTGCGCTTCGGGGCTGAGGGCGCCCAGCGACATGCCGGGGGTCACAAACCGTTTGCGGATCGCGGTGATGCTTTCCACTTCTTCAATCGGCACCGGGTTGCCCAGCGGCTTGATCGCCAAGAGGTCACGAAGGTGGATCGGCGGCATCGACTGCAGTCGCTTGGAATACTGCTGCCACATCGAATAGGACGCGCGGTCGCAGGCGTTTTGCAACAGGTGCATGCTCTGCGCTTCCCAGGCGTGGGTCTCGCCCGATTTGCGCGCCTTGTAGAAACCACCCACCGGCAGCACCTTATTGCCCGTGCCAAAGCCTGCAGAGTGCACCTCTTCCAGTTTCTTCTGGATGCCCGAGACACCGATACCCGAAATGCGGCTGATCATGCCGGGGAAATATTCCGCCACCATGGCGCGCGACAGACCCACGGCTTCGAAATTCAGGCCACCGCGGTAGGATGAGATCACCGAGATCCCCATCTTCGCCATGATCTTCAACAGACCCTGATCAATCGCCTCGCGATAGCGGCGCACCGCTTCGGTCAGCGAGCAATCCAGGAGGCCCCGGTCGATGCGATCAGCAAGCGAATCCTCGGCCAGATAGGCGTTGACCGTGGTGGCACCACAGCCCACCAGAACCGCGAAATAATGCGGATCAAGGCATTCGGCAGAGCGCACGTTCAGCGAGGTAAAGGTCCGCAGGCCTTTGCGCACCAGCCAGCTGTGAATGGCCGAGGTGGCCAGGATCATCGGCATGGCAATACGCTCTTCACTCTGCCCCTGATCGGTCAGAACAAGGTGGCCGGCCCCCGATTGGATCGACTCTTCGGCCTGGGCGCGGATGCCGGCCAGGGCGGCCTGCAGCGCACCGTCACCGCCATCCGCCGGGAAGGTACAGTCAATTTCGACCATCGGCGCTTCGAACGCCTTGATCATGGCACCAAATTGTTCGTTGCCCACAAAGGGGCTGTCGAGAACGATAATCTCGGTCTGGCCGCCATTTTCATCCAGCACGTTTTTCAGGTTCCCAAAGCGCGTCTTCAGCGACATGACGCGGAACTCGCGCAGGCTGTCGATTGGCGGGTTGGTCACCTGGCTGAAGTTTTGGCGGAAGAAATGGCTGAGCGGGCGGTATTTGGTCGACAGAACCGCCGAGGGGGTATCGTCGCCCATCGAGGCCAGCGATTCTTTTCCGTCTTCGGCCATCGGGGCGAGGATCTGTTCCAGCTCTTCCAGCGTATACCCCGCAGCCACCTGACGGCGGCGCAGCTCATCCCCGGAAAAGAGTGGCTTTTCCTCGATCCCGGACAGATCTTTTTCCAGATCGTGGATTTTACCAACCCAGTCCCCAAAGGGTTGGGCAGCCGCCATTTTGTCTTTGATTTCCGTGTCGTGATAGAGCTTCCCCTCGGCCATATCGACGGCCAGCAACTGACCCGGACCCAGCGCGCCCTTCTCGACCACCGAGGCCTCATCCGTGGGCACCATGCCCGCCTCAGAGCCCGCAATCAGCAGCCCGTCACCGGTCACAACATAGCGCATCGGGCGCAACCCGTTGCGGTCAAGACCCGCACAAACCCAGCGGCCATCGGTCATGGCAAGGGCGGCGGGGCCATCCCAGGGTTCCATCACCGAGTTGCAATAGGAATACATGTCTTTCCAGGCCTGCGGCAGATCAATCGCCTGCTTCGACCAGCTTTCGGGCACCAGCATGGTTTTCGCCATCGGCGCCGACCGGCCCGCGCGCACCAGCACTTCGAACACCGCATCCAGTGCGGCCGAGTCAGACGACCCACCCGGCACGATCGGCTTGATGTCTTCCGCCAGATCCCCGAAGGCAGACGAAGCCATGCGGATCTCATGCGACTTCATCCAGTTCATATTGCCCTTCAGCGTGTTGATCTCGCCGTTATGGGCCAACATGCGGAACGGCTGTGCCAGCCACCATTGCGGGAAGGTGTTGGTTGAATAGCGCTGGTGATAAATCGCGAAGGACGACTTAAACCGCTCATCCATCAGGTCCGGATAGAACACGGCCACCTGTTCGGCCAGCATCATACCTTTATAGATGATCGACCGGCACGACAGCGATGCGATGTAAAGTCCGGCAATATTGGCATTGGCGGCGGCTTTTTCGATCCGGCGACGGATCACATAAAGCTCGCGTTCAAAGGTTTCTTCATCCACACCTTTGGAATTCGAGATCATGATCTGCTCGATTTCCGGGCGGGTGGCGTTGGCCTTTTCACCCAGACAGGTGATGTCGACCGGCACGTGGCGCCAGCCGTAGATGTAATAGCCCATGCGCAGAATTTCGGTTTCCACGATGGTCCGGCACGCTTCCTGAGCGCCAAAATCCGTGCGCGGCAGAAAGACCTGACCCACGGCAATCAGTTGATTTTCGCGCGGCTCATGCCCGGTGCGACGCACTTGGTCGTAAAAGAAAGGCACCGGGATCTGAACATGGATACCAGCCCCATCGCCTGTTTTACCATCGGCATCCACCGCCCCGCGGTGCCAGATTGCCTTCAGCGCGTTGATGCCTGCTTCCACCACCTGACGAGAGGGATTGCCATCGGTGGCAACCACAAGGCCAACCCCACAAGAGCTGTGCTCGTCTTCTTCGCGATAGAGGCTGTGTTCCGACATATAGGCGCGCTTCGCTTCTTCGCGGGCCACCCAGTTTTCATCATATTTCGTCATCTTCTGTCTCCTCATCGGGCGTGGGCCGTGACGGCCCGGCATGCCCGGGATATGTCCTGATTATTCTGCGGCGAGCGCGGCTTTGGCGGCCAGGGTCTCGACGATATGCGCGCCAGCTTCGCGGCCATCGCGGATCGCCCAAACCACAAGGGACGCGCCACGCACAATGTCACCCACGGCCCAGACGCCATCCATGTCGGTCTGATGCGTGCCAAAGGCGGCCTTGACCGTACCCCAGCGGGTGACCGGCAGGTCCGGCTGATCCCAGAGGGTCGGCAGATCTTCGGGTTCAAAGCCCAGCGCCTTGATCACCAGATCGGCCTCTTCCGTGTAATCCGACCCTTCGATCACCTCGGGGCTGCGACGGCCTGAGGCATCCGGTGCGCCAAGGCGCATCTGCTGAACAACCACGCCAGATACCGGATCCCCGGTGAACCCTTTGGGGGCGGCAAGCCAGACAAATTCCACGCCTTCTTCCTCGGCGTTTTGTGTTTCACGCTGCGATCCGGGCATATTGGCGCGGTCGCGACGATAAAGACATTTGACCGAGGTTGCGCCCTGACGGATCGCGGTGCGCACACAGTCCATGGCGGTGTCACCGCCGCCGATCACGACGACTTTCTTACCCCTGGCATTCAGCTCGCCGCTTTCAAATTCGGCCACCGTGTCACCAAAATCGGTCTTGTTCGAACAGGTGAGATAGTCGATGGCCCGCACGATGCCTTTTGCACCCGACCCCGGCCCTTGCAGGTCGCGGGTTTTGTAAACGCCCGTGGCAATCAGCACAGCGTCATGTTGCGCGCGCAGATCTGCAAAACTGACGTCTTTGCCGATATCGGTGTTCAGCGTGAAGGTCACACCCGCGCGCTCCAGCAGCTCGACCCGGCGCATCACCACGTCTTTTTCCAGCTTGAAGCCGGGGATGCCATAGGTCAGCAACCCGCCCGCGCGGTCGTGACGGTCATAGATGGTGACAGCGTGGCCCGCGCGCACCAGCACATCAGCCGCGGCCATTCCCCCGGGGCCTGCGCCGATGATGGCAACGCTTTGACCGGAGGCAGGACCCACGGGGATGTCTTCGACCCAACCTTCTTCCCACGCGGTGTCGGTGATGTATTTTTCGACCGCGCCAATGGTGACGGTGCCATGGCCGGATTGTTCAATCACGCAGTTGCCTTCGCACAGGCGGTCTTGCGGGCAAATGCGGCCACAGATTTCCGGGAAGGTGTTGGTGGATTGCGACAGGGCGTAGGCCTCTTGCAGGCGACCGGTGGCGGTCATGCGCAGCCAATCGGGGATGTTGTTGTGCAGCGGACAATGCGACTGGCAATAGGGCACACCACATTGGCTGCAGCGGCTAGCCTGTTCGGCGGCCTTGGCGGCTGCGAACTCGGCATAGATTTCCTGAAAATCTTCTTTGCGGGTGTCGGCAGGCCGCTTTTCAGGCATATCGCGGTCGACACTCACAAATTTCAACATCGGCTGTTTGGCCATTCCTTGCTCTCCGTCACTCGAGCGTTTCATGAACGCATGGCTGGGAATGCCCTTTTATTTAAGCTCGGGAGAAATGAAAAGTCAGCACAGTTGACCTATATGTTGGTTTTTGAGGTTTTCTTGTGGGATTTTTTGCAAACTTAACGCGTTATTAGTCAGCGTTGCTGACTTTTCTTTCGCCAACCCCCTTCAAAACAACGCCATCCCCGGCAAATCCGCGAAGAACCGCCCTGCTTTCCGGAATTCCAAAATGAGTGATTCAGATTTGCAAAAAAACCCGGTAGCTTGCCGAAAACCATAATCCGCAGGCGCGCTTAATGTCACTGGCCCATCTTTTTCTTGTCGCGATCATTCAGGGAATCACTGAATTCCTGCCGGTTTCCTCTTCCGGGCACCTGGCCTTGCTGCCGATCCTGACCGGATACCCCGATCAGGGACAGGTGATTGATGTGGCCGTGCATCTGGGCACGCTGCTGGCCGTGGTCTTGTTCTTCTGGCGCGACGTGCGCATGGGGCTTGCGGGCATTCCACGCATGTTGACCGGCAAGATCGACACGCCCGGCGCGCGTCTCGCTTTTCTGTTGATGATCGCCACGATCCCCGCCGTACTGTTTGGTCTAATGCTGAAACTGACCGGGCTGGATGATGCGATGCGGTCCATCCGCGTGATCGCCTGGACCATGCTGATCTTCGGCATCGTGCTTTACGTGGTGGACCAGAAAGGTGCCGTGACCAAACGGGCCGGGGATTGGTCCGTCAAGGATGCGCTGATCATGGGCTTGTGGCAGGCGCTGGCGCTGATCCCCGGCACCTCGCGCTCTGGCGCAACGATCTCGGGGGCGCGGGCGCTGGGGTATGAACGGTCGGATGGGGCGAAGCTTGCCATGTTGATGTCGATCCCGACGATCTTTGCCTCGGGTGTACTTCTGGGGGGCGAGGTGATTGCCACCGCCAATGCGCAGGCCGCAATTGATGGCGCGATTGCCGCCGGGTTTTCCTTCGTTGCGGCCCTCTTGGCGCTCAGCCTGATGATGCGACTGCTGCGTTCGGTCAGCTTCACCCCCTACGTGATCTATCGCGTGGTGCTTGGCGTGGCACTGCTGGTCATCGCCTATAGCTGAGGCAACAAAAAAGGCGCGGTCGATGCCGCGCCTTTTGTCATTCCAGCGTCACCTTCAGGCGGGGCTGCCCTCAGGTCTTGAGGTTCTTGGCCGAGGCGGTGATATCAGCATATTCCCCCCCATCGCGAAAGCGCCACAGATAATCGGGCAGCATCGCATCCATCGGTTTGGGCGAGATCCCCAGGTCTTCAAAGGTCTTCGCCCCTTCATGCACCACAGTGTCAGAGCGCAGGCTGCGCACCTGATCACGGCTGAGAAGCGCGGGCACCAGACCGCCGGTCAGTTTTTGCACCATGTCAAAGAAGAACGCATTGATGCGGGCGATGCCGAAGGGAATGTTCACAATCCCACGGCGGCGCTGTACGTGGCGCAGCATCCGCTTCAGCAGATCGCGGAAGCTCTCCACCTCCGGTCCGCCCAATTCGTAAATTCCGGGCTCGGCCTGACCAAGCGCGCCTTTCTCGGCGGCGGCGGCCACGTCATCCACATGTACCGGCTGGAACAGGGTGTCCGCACCCACCACGGGGATCACCGGGCTCATCCGGGTCATATTGGCGAAACGATTGAAGAACTGATCTTCTTGACCAAAAATAATCGAGGGGCGCAGGATCACAGCGTTCGGGAAGGCCGCTTGCACCGCAGCATCACCGCGCGCCTTGGTGCGGCCATATTGGCTGAGCGCCTCTGGATCGGAGGCCAGGGACGAGACATGGACCAGCTGCCCCACGCCTTCTTCGGCAGCGATTTTCGCGATCCGTTCGGCAGCAACATCATGCACCTGGTGGAACGTGTTCTTGCCAACAGCCAACAAGACCCCCACGCAGTTCACAACCGCATCGGCCCCCTGCATGGCAGCCCGCACCGACGCATCGTCGCGCACATTGCACAGGATCGGCTCGACCTGACCAACAGCCCCATAGGGTTTGACGAACAGGGCTTCGTTCGGGCGACGCACCGCCACACGAACACGCCAACCTTGCTTGGCCATACGGCGCGCCACGTAACGTCCCACGAAACCGGAACCGCCATAAATGGTCACTAGCTTGGACATCGATGTCCTCCTTGCAAATCTCATGCGCACATCTCGCGCAAGGCTTATCGCATTTCTCGCGCAAATGCATAGCTTTCCCGGCCCAATTGAGCAAGGTGCAAAGCTTTTTCCAAGTTTCTCAAAATATCCGCTTGACGCCCCCTGCCCCACGCATTACATCGCCCCTCACCAACCGTGCCCAGATGGCGGAATTGGTAGACGCGCTAGCTTCAGGTGCTAGTGTCCGTATGGACGTGGAGGTTCGAGTCCTCTTCTGGGCACCATTTCCCCCCGAAATGGCAGACACAAAAAACCGCATAACGGTGATGTGCGCGCGGCGTGCTTGAGATGCGCGCCGGATAGGCTTGGCGCTCTGCGACCGCCACGCGCTCTTACGCCCTTCGGAAAGACTTGTCATTTTGCGCCGGACGGGCAAAGTTACCGCCACAGACCCATTTGGATCAGTTTGCCCTGTTTCGCAGGGAGTTGTGCAAAGGATATTATTGTGGCTTCGCCTTCCAAGAAGAACCTGGTCTTGATTAGTTTCGATGATGCTGTCGCCCTTTGGAAATACAAAACCCTGTTCGGCCAGCAATTGCAGACCCCGAATTTCGACCGGATCTGCGCGCAATCCACCGCCTTTCACAACGCCTATTGCCAGGCCCCGGTCTGCAGCCCGTCACGGGCCAGTTTCATGTCCGGCCTTTCTCCGCATCAGACCGGTGTGACCAGCTCTGACTCTCAGTATTTCAACAAGATTTCACCCAGCTCCATGTGGCCCTTTCGCCTGAAAGAAAACGGGTATTTCTGTTCATCGGGCGGCAAGGTGATGCGCGGCTATGTACCGCTTCCGGACGAGGTGCATCAGACGCTCTTTTCCGACGCCCCCAAGAAGTTCAGACTGGGGCCACCCAAGCGGAACTTCAAAGATCGGAAGATCCCGGGCCAGATCGAATATGGTGGTTATCGCGGCGGTCCGGCAACGATCGACGACAAATCCGACCGGGAGCTTTACGATCATCAGGTTGCCGATTCAGCGCTGGAGTTCTTTGAAACTTACGATGGCGACGCCCCCTTCTATCGCGAGGTCGGCTTTTCCGGTCCGCATGGCCCCTGGACCACACCCCGGCGCTTCAAGGACATGTACCCGCCTTGGAAGTTCAAAAAGCCCGCCGCGTGGAAAAATGGATTTTCCGATGCGGCTGCCATTGACGAGGTCGGCCCCAAAAACATCGACTCGCGGCATTACAGGTTCTGGGCGCGAAGCGTGCGCAACTATTTCTCTGCGGTAACCCATGTGGATCACCAACTGGGCCGGGTCTGGGATGCACTCAAGGCCTCCCGCCACGCCGACAATACGATTGTCATGATTGTTTCGGATCACGGATTGCACCTCGGAGAACGGGATCGGTTTCGAAAACATACGCTGTGGGAACAGGTGACAAATGTTCCGCTTGTCCTGCATGACCCGAAGCAACGCAAAGCCAAGGTGATCGAAGATCCGGTTGGGCTGATCGACGTGGGGCCAACGGTCATGGATTACCTGGACCTGCCACCGATAAAGGACTGCGTGGGACGTTCATTGCGCCCCTATGCCAAGGGCCGCAAGAAAGACAAGAATCGCGCGGTTCCCACCTTCCTGTTCGACAATTCCGCCATTCGCAAAGGCAAGTATCGCTATATCCGGTACCAGGACGGCAACACCGAACTTTTCGATCTGTCCGAAGATTGGTGGCAGACCCAGAACCTCGGCCCTGACCACCCGGATTATGACATGATGCGAAAAGCGCACCGGGAGTGTTGTCTGGACTACGGGTTGGACGTGGATGCGCTCGACAAAGAACTGGAAAGCACACCCGCCTAAAGCGCCGGGTCCCCCGGGCAACCACGGCTGCAAGATCGCTGCGCCACGGCAGAGCATCTAACCCATGCTCTCGCCTCTGCATCCGGGGAATCGCCGCGCAGCATCCGCGAGCAAAACAGGGGTCTAACGGGGGTTTCCAATCGGCACTCAGTGACCAGAAACACGAAAGCCGCGTCTTTCGACGCGGCTCGCAACACCTTGATAGGTAAGGTGAAAGTGGTGAGCCGTGAAGGATTCGAACCTTCGACCCACTGATTAAAAGTCAGTTGCTCTACCAACTGAGCTAACGGCCCACTCTGTGAGGGCGGGTTCTAGTGTTGTGGACAGAGGGGGTCAAGCGAAAAAACGCAGAAATTTCACGATCTCTGGCAAATCCTTTCTGAAAGGACTATATCGCGCGTCATGGAACATGGCTTCGACCTTCAAAACCTGCGCTTCATGAAATGGCATGGGGCGGGAAATGACTTCGTGATGATTGATTCACGGGGGCGGGAAGCCATTGTCACCCGCGATCTGGCCGCAGCTCTGGGCGATCGCAACCGGGGCGTTGGGTTTGACCAGCTGGCGGAGATCCGAAGCTCGGACCTGGCGGATATTGATCTGGACTTCTGGAATGCCGATGGATCGCGCGCGGGGGCCTGTGGCAACGCGACCCGCTGTGTGGCGCGTTACATGATGGATCAGACGGGTCAGACAGAGCTGACCATCCGTACCGCGCGCGGCATCCTTATGGCCCGGGCCGACGGGGATCAGGTGGCGGTGAATATGGGCCATCCGCAAACCGCGTGGGCAGATGTGCCCTTGGCGGAGGAGGTCGACACCGCCCATCTGCCGATTGACGGCGACCCGGCGGCGGTGGGCATGGGCAATCCGCATTGCGTGTTCTTTGTCGAAGACGCCGATCAGGTGGATGTGGCCGGGATCGGACCCAAGTTTGAACATCACCCGCTGTTTCCGCAACAGACCAATGTCGAATTCGCCACGGTCCGTTCCCCCGAAGAAATCAGGATGCGGGTGTGGGAACGCGGCACCGGGATCACGCTGGCCTGCGGGTCAGGGGCCTGTGCCACCGCTGTCGCCGCCCATCAGCGCGGGTTGACAGGGCCCAAGGTGCGGATGGAGCTGGATGGCGGCTGGCTGACGCTGGATATCCGCGAGGATGGCGTCTGGATGACCGGCCCCACCGCGTTTGTTTTTGAAGGCCAGCTGACGCCCGCCTTTCTGAAGGGTCTTTAATATGACCAGCAAACCGCCCGTCTTTGCGACCATGGGCTGTCGCCTGAACGCCTATGAAACCGAAGCCATGAAACGGCTGGCGGAGGATGCGGGTGTGGAAGGCGCGGTGGTGATCAACACCTGCGCAGTGACCGCCGAGGCCGTGCGAAAAGCGCGGCAGGAAATCCGCAAACTGCGCCGTGACAACCCCGAGGCCAAGCTGATCGTCACCGGCTGCGCGGCCCAGACCGAACCGGAAACCTTTGCCGCGATGGGCGAAGTGGACGCGGTGATTGGCAACAGCGAAAAGATGTCGCCCGAAACATGGGCAGGACTGGCGCCCGACCTGATCGGCGACACGGAACGCGTGCAGGTCAATGACATCATGTCGGTCACGGAAACCGCAAGCCACCTGATTGACGGGTTTGGCACGCGAAGCCGCGCTTATGTTCAGGTGCAAAACGGCTGTGACCACCGCTGCACGTTTTGCATCATCCCCTACGGCCGCGGTAACTCGCGGTCGGTGCCGGCCGGCGTTGTGGTGGATCAGATCAAACGCCTTGTGGACAAAGGGTTTAACGAGGTGGTTCTGACCGGCGTCGACCTGACCAGCTGGGGCGATGACCTGCCCGCCAAACCGCGCTTGGGCGATCTGGTGATGCGGATCCTGAAGCTGGTGCCGGACCTGCCGCGCCTGCGCATTTCGTCGATCGATTCGATCGAGGCGGATGAGAACCTGATGCAGGCGATCGCGACGGAACCCCGTCTGATGCCGCATCTGCACCTGTCGTTGCAGCATGGCGACGATCTGATCCTGAAACGGATGAAACGCCGTCACCTGCGCGACGATGCCATCGCCTTTGTCGAAGAGGCGCGCCGCCTGCGCCCCGACATCACCTTTGGCGCTGACATCATCGCGGGCTTCCCGACCGAGACCGAAGCGCAGTTTGAAAACTCGGTGAAGCTGGTGCGCGACTGCCACCTGACCTGGCTGCATGTCTTCCCCTATTCGAAACGTGACGGCACGCCGGCGGCAAAAATCCCGAACCAGGTGAATGGGACGGTGATCAAGGACCGCGCCGCCCGGTTGCGCGCCGCAGGGGACGCGGCGGTGCAGGACTATCTGACCTCGCAGCTGGGACAAACCCATAATATCCTTATGGAAAATCCTCATATGGGCCGCACCGAACATTTTGCCGAGGTAAAATTCAGCAGCCCACAAATTGAAGGGGCGATTGTCACGGCAATCCCGACAAACCACCTAGACGGGCAGCTTCTGGTCTGATCTTCTGTCCTCGGTTGTTTTCAAGATATTGATTCTGCACGAGGCCCCCAATGCATCCAAATCCCGCTTTCCGTCAGGTTGATGATGCGACCAGTCTGGCGTTTGCGCGCCAACGTGGTTTTGGCGTTTTGGGGGTGAATGGATCGGTCGGACCCATCATGATCCATGTGCCATTTCTGCTGAGTGATGATGGCAAGTTCGCCGAGTTTCATTTGGTGCGTTCGAATGAGATTTCGCGCCTTTTGTCCCAGCCGATCCCGGCCACCCTGTCGGTGAACGGGCCCGATGGGTATGTCTCGCCAGACTGGTACGGCGACGGCGGGCAGGTGCCGACCTGGAACTATGTCGCCGTGCATCTGCGCGGCCATGTCGAGGGGCTTCCGGATGAACGACTGCGGGATATCGTTGAACGTCAAACCGCTGATTTCGAAGGGAATATTGACGGCAAGGCCCCGTGGACGCTCGATAAAATGGACGAGGATGCACTATCCCGCATGATGCGCATGATCCGCCCGGCGCGTATGGCCATCGAACGCATAGAAAGCACCTGGAAACTGGGCCAGAACAAGACGGACCCCGCCCGCCTTGGGGCCGCAGAACAGCTGACGGGTGGCATGGGACACGAGCTGCAATCCCTTGCCGAGTTGATGCGCTCGCCGCCCGGGTAAGTGGACTTTTGCCCAGGAGTTCTTATATTTGAAGGCAGTAAACCAGACGGGAGGAACCGATGGCTTTGCCCCTTGCCCCAATCGCCGCCGTGGCACTGCGCTATGGAACCGTGGCTGTGGCCACTTATGCCATTGCACGCAAAATGGAACGCGGGCGCCGTGATCAGCGGGCCGAAGATGCGCTGGATGATGTACCCGAGGGGCTGACCGCACGGCGTGGCAATGGGCATGAACGCAACCAGGTCAATGCGACCGGACGTATGCGCCGGGTGTTCCGCCTGGGTACAAACGGGCCGGGCGTGGAAATCGACGCCATTTCCCTGACCCGGATCCGGTTTCGCAAAGTTTAAACTTTTTAAAGGTCCACAGCGCAAAACTTTAAACTCTTTAAGGGTCCAATCCGAAAACTTTAAAGTTTTTAAAGGCGCAGAATCAGAAGGCTGACCCCATGACTGCCCTGAAACTGATCTCTTCCCCCGCGTCGCCCTTTGCCCGCAAAGCCAAGGTGCTGCTTTTGGAAACCGGGCAGGAGGATGTGGAGGTGGTCGAAATCATGTCCTCGCCCACCGAACCACACCCAGAGCTGCGGGCGGCCAATCCCCTGTCGAAAATCCCGGCGCTGAAACGATCAGACGGAGGCACGCTTTATGACAGCCGGGTGGTGACCCGGTATCTGGATGCGCGATCCGGCGGCGGCTTGTATCCGGATGCCCGGATCTGGGATGTGTTGACGCTGGAGGCCACGGGCGATGCGATCATGGATGCGGGGGTTTTGATGGTCTATGAAAACCGCTGCCGCCCCGAAGACATGCAATTTGGCGGCTGGATGGATGCGCAATGGGGCAAGATCGAGGGCGCGCTGGACGCGCTGAACGACCGCTGGATGAGCCATCTGGCGGGGCCGGTTGACATGGGCCAGATCGCTGTGGGCTGCGCGCTGGGATATCTCGATTTTCGCCATGACGACCGCAACTGGCGCAAGGGGCGGGATGCGCTGGACGATTGGTTTGCGGTGTTTTCTCAACGCGACAGTTTCACGGCGACGAAACCGGGGTGAGATGGGCCCGCGACGCGCTGTCCGGGCTCAGGCTCTTTGAACTAAGATGCCACGAAAAAAGCCACCGATCACTCGGTGGCTTTTGTTGCTTCAGGACGGTGCAAGCGTCAGTTGAACTTCTTGATCTCACCCGACTTGAGGCGCGACAGATAGCTGTCGAGTTCGCGTTTCACGATCGGCATCAGGAAGTAGAGCGCGATGATGTTCACCACGGCCATCGCAAAGATCGCCGCATCCGAGAAGTCGATCACCGGGCCAAGGTTGGCCGATGCGCCGATCACCACGAAGATGCAGAAGATCACCTTGAACACGATCTCTTTCGTCTGGCCTTCGCCAAACAGGAAGGTCCAGGCCTTCAGGCCGTAATAGGACCAGCTGATCATGGTCGAGAAGGCAAACAGGATCACCGCGATCGCCAGAATGTATTTGAAGAACGGGAAGGCCGATGAGAACGCCGCCGAGGTCAGCGCCACGCCCGTGTTGCCATCCACGGTCTGAATGGTGCTGGCCCCTTCGTCCAACAGATACATACCGGTGGCCGGGTCGGTCACCAGTTGGCCAGTGATGATGATCACCAGCGCGGTCATGGTACAGATCACCACGGTGTCGATGAACGGTTCCAAAAGCGACACGAACCCTTCGGTGATCGGTTCCTTCGTGCGCACGGCCGAGTGGGCGATGGCAGCCGACCCAACCCCTGCTTCGTTCGAGAACGCGGCGCGTTTGAAGCCCTGGATCAGCGCGCCGACCATGCCACCCGCAACACCCAGACCGGTGAAGGCCCCTTCGAAGATCTGGCCAAAGGCCCAGCCGACCATATCGGCGTTCATCAGGATGATCACCAGTGCCGTCAGCACATAAAGGACCCCCATGAACGGCACGACTTTTTCGGTCACGCGCGCGATGGATTTCAAGCCGCCCACAATCACCGCGAACACGATGCCCGCGAAGATGACGCCGGTGATCCAGCCCGGGTAATCCCCGACCACATTGGCAATCTGCGCGTGGGCCTGGTTGGCCTGGAACATGTTGCCGCCGCCAAAGGCACCGAGGATACAGAAGACCGAAAACAGCACCGCCATGAATTTGCCCGCCGGGATGCCGCGTTCGGCAAAGCCTTTTGTCATGTAATACATCGGGCCACCGGACACGGTGCCGTCGGCGTATTCATTGCGGTATTTCACACCCAGCGTACATTCGGTGAATTTCGACGCCATGCCCATCAGACCCGCAAGGATCATCCAGAACGTGGCCCCCGGCCCGCCGATGCCCACCGCCACGGCCACGCCGGCGATATTGCCCAGGCCAACGGTGCCGGACAGCGCGGTGGCCAGCGCCTGGAAGTGGCTGACCTCGCCCGCGTCATCAGGGTCGGAATAATCGCCCTTCACCAGCGAGATCGAATGGGGGAAGGCGCGGAACTGAATGAACCCGAAATACAGCGTGAAGATGGTTGCGGCGATCACCAGCCAGGCCACGATCCACGGAAAGGACGTGCCGGGAAACGGGCTGAAGATGAAGCTGACGAACCAACCTGTCGCCCCGGCAAAGGCGTCGTTGATTTTTTCGTCCATGGATTGTGCCAGTGCGGGCATGGATGTGCCCAGCATGGCCGTCGCGGTCAGGGCCGCGGCCAATGTTGTCTTTTGCATTACTATCCCTGTTCTTTTTTTCTTATGGAACAATGGTCACCGGCACCGACGAGATCTGGGCCAGGCTACCGGCCACAGATCCGAACAGGCGAGATGACAGGCTTGAACTTGCGTTGCGTCCGACCACGATCTGCGTTGCGCCCTCTTCCGTGACGATCTTGCAGAGGGTTTCGGCGATATTGCCGTATTTCAGCGCGGTGGTGGCGGTGACGCCCCGCGATTCCAATAGCTTCATCACCGGGGCCAGAACGGCGGTTTCGGCGCGTTCCAGTTCTTCGGCACGCCGTTTGTGGCGCTCTTCCAACTCGCTGGGGGTCAAAAACGAATAGGGTGACCATTCCAGCACATGGGCTACAACGATGCTGCCCCCCTGTGCATTTGCCAGATCGACGGCGAAATCCAGCGTTGCGGTGTCGCCGCCGCTGCCGTCGAAACCGACCACAATCTTGTTGGACATATTCTTCCTCCCTTGGGTGTTAAACCTCTGTTATGCAACCATAGCGCAAATCCGCAGTTTTCGAAACTCTGCGCCCGACGTTGCGCCAGTCTGCCCAGATATGCGGGTTTGTCGGCGCCATGAGCGCCTTTTGCGAATATTTACAGATAAAAACCGACATGCAGATCAGGGCAGGTCGAAACGACCATGCTTTGGGGGCGGGTGGCGCCGGTTTGACGGGGGTGCTAGGGGCGGCGGCGAACGGTTGGGGCCAATGCCACCCTGCGACTCACGTGACGGATCGTCGCGCGCATTTGAGGCAAATCATGGTGGGCAGACGCAATTTTTTACAGAATCACCCATGAATTTTCACATGTTCGCGCCAACAGCGTGGGCTGGGTATGGTTTCAGGGCGTCAATGCCTTGAAAAGCCGCTCCTGCGCTCTAATGACTTCTGGACTGGCGCGCCATCCTTGGCTAAACAGCCGCGAAGCAGGCCGCATTTTTGCGGTCTCATGTCGTGTTGGTCGCACGAATTGCGGCCCAGCTAAGGAGATGCGCACGTGTCACACGCCGACGACCACGAAGGAACCCGCCGGGATTTCCTTTATTATGCGACCGGTGGCGCCGCAGCCGTAACGGCCGGTGCAGCGGTTTGGCCCCTCGTCAACCAAATGAACCCCTCTGCTGATGTCCGGGCGCTGAGCTCGATCCGCGTCGATATCGCCGACGTGGCTGTTGGCAGCCAGATCACCGTGAAATGGCTTGGCAAGCCGGTGTTCATCCGCCGCCGCACCGCAGAAGAGATTGAACAGGCGCGCGCCGACAATGACGCGTCGAACCTGATCGATGCTTTTGCCCGCAACGAAAACCGCGACCCGGCCCTGTCGGCGGACGACCAGAACCGCGCGATGGACGAAGCTGGCGAATGGCTGGTGATGATGGGTGTGTGTACCCACCTGGGCTGTGTGCCGTTGGGTGATGGCGCTGGTGAATTTGGCGGCTGGTATTGCCCCTGCCACGGCTCGCACTACGACACGTCCGGCCGTATCCGCAAAGGTCCGGCCCCTGAAAACCTTCCGGTTCCGCCCGCGGAATTCGTTGAAGAAACCGTTATCAAACTTGGCTAAGGAGGCGTAAATGTCCGGAATTCCTCACGACCATTACGAACCCAAGTCGGGTTTCGAGCAATGGATGCACAAGCGCCTGCCGATCATCGGCCTGGCCTATGACACCCTGATGATCCCCACCCCGAAGAACCTGAACTGGTGGTGGATCTGGGGCATCGTTCTGACCTTCTGCCTTGTTTTGCAGATCGTCACCGGCATCATCCTGGTGATGCATTACACCCCGCATGTTGACCTGGCCTTTGCCAGCGTGGAACACATCATGCGAAACGTGAACGGCGGGCATATGCTCCGCTATATCCACATGAACGGCGCGTCGCTGTTCTTTGTGGCCGTTTACATCCACATCTTCCGTGGCCTGTTCTACGGGTCCTACAAGGCACCCCGCGAAATCACGTGGATCATCGGTATGCTGATCTACCTTATGATGATGGGCACCGCCTTTATGGGCTATGTTCTGCCCTGGGGTCAGATGTCGTTCTGGGGCGCGACCGTTATCACCGGTCTCTTTGGTGCGATCCCGTGGATTGGTGAACCGATCCAGACCCTGCTGTTGGGCGGCCCGGCCGTGGACAACGCCACGCTGAACCGCTTCTTCTCGCTGCACTATCTGCTGCCCTTCGTGATTGCCGCGCTTGTTGGTCTGCACATCTGGGCCTTCCACAACACCGGCAACAACAACCCGACCGGCGTTGACGTGCGCACCGGGTCGAAGGAAGAAGCCGAGAAAGACACCCTGCCGTTCTGGCCCTATTTCGTGATCAAGGATCTCGTGGGTCTGGGTATGGTTCTGATCGTGTTCTTCGCCATTGTCGGCTTCATGCCGAACTATCTTGGCCACCCGGACAACTATATCGAAGCGAACCCGCTGGTCACGCCCGCACATATCGTGCCGGAATGGTACTTCCTGCCGTTCTACGCGATCCTGCGTGCCTTCACCTCTGAGGTTTGGGCCGTGCAATTCGTCAGCTTCATCACCGGCGGCATTGTGGACGCAAAGTTCTTCGGCGTGCTGGCCATGTTCGGCGCCATCGCCGTGATGGCCCTGGCCCCGTGGCTCGACACCTCGTCGGTCCGTTCGGGTCAATATCGCCCGGCGTTCAAATGGTGGTATCGCCTGCTTCTGGTCGACTTCTTCGTCCTAATGTGGGTTGGCGCCCGTGACACGAACTTCCCGCATGACTGGATTTCGCTGATCGGCTCCACCTATTGGTTCGCATACTTCCTGGTCATCCTGCCGCTTCTGGGCCTGTTCGAAAAACCGAGCACCCCGCCGGCGACCATCGAGGAAGATTTTAACGCCCATTATCCCGGCGCAGCCGAGTGAGAGGATCGAGAACAATGATCAAGAAACTCACAGCAACCGCTATCCTGGCATTGGGCCTCACCACTGGTGTGGCTCAGGCCGCCGGGGGTGGCGAGCAGCATATCGAAGACGTGGCCTTCTCGTTTGAAGGGCCGTTTGGCACCTATGACAAGGAACAGCTGCGTCGCGGTCTGAAGGTCTACACCGAGATCTGTTCGGCCTGTCACGGCCTTCAGTACGTGCCGCTGCGCACCCTGTCGGAACCCGGCGGGCCGGAATACACCGAAGATGAAGTGCGCGCCTATGCGGCCGAAAACTTCACCATCTATGACCCGGAACTGGATGATGACCGCCCGCGCAAGCCGGCAGATCACTTCCCGACCGTGACGGGTGATGGCATGGGTCCGGACCTCAGCCTGATGGCAAAGGCCCGCGCTGGTTTCCACGGCCCGGCAGGCACTGGTATCAACCAGCTTGTCCGCGGCATGGGTGGCGCTGAATACATCTATAGCTTCCTGACCGGCTTTAACGGCAAGGAAGAAGAAGTGGCTGGCAACATCCTGAACGGCAACGACGCCTTTGCCGGTGGATGGACCTCGATGCCGCCGCAGCTGGAAGATGGCTCGGTCGACTATGACGACGGTCACAACAACTCGGCCCATCATCTGGCCGAAGATGTGTCGGCCTTCCTGATGTGGACCGCGGAACCGAAGATGATGGCCCGCAAGCAATCCGGCTTTGTCGCCGTGCTGCTGCTGGTCGTGCTGACCTCGCTTCTCTATCTGACCAACAAGAAACTCTGGGCCCCGCATAAGGGCAAGAAACTGGACCTGTAAACGCAGGATCAGACGAGTTTAAGAAGGGCGCCTTCCGGGGCGCCCTTTTCATTTGTGGGTATCCCCCGGCATCACGCATTTGGCTTCGGGGAATGCTTCCCCACACACAATGTCACAGGCGACCCATATTGCAGGGGCGCTGCCCCTCGCTTTGGAAAAGCTCACCCCGGGATACTTGCGGACCAAAGATGCCCCACCCCCGCACCCTCTATCTTTGGTCCTCAAATATCCTGGGGTGAGGACACGCTCAACGAGCGAGGCCGAGGGGCAAAGCCCCTGATCCGCCGCTTAACCTGGCCAGTTGGCGATCACGTCATACCCTTTGGGCGTGGGCGTGGCCTCCAGGTAATCGGCAAATTGATCCCAGGCGGCCTGCACCGCTTCGGCATTTGCATCCGACGTTTCCTTGTTGTCCACCAGTGCCACCACATAGCCGGATCCATCCTCGTTCATCACATTGATGAACTGCACCATGCCGGGCATCGCCATAATCTGCGATTTCATGGCGTTCAGCTTTTCGGTCGCAGCCTCCCGCGTGCCGGCTTTCATTTTATACTCCGTGACACGTGAAAACATCACGTTCTCCCTTATGTGTATTGGCCGGGTCCACGCCCGCGAATTCAGATATTGAAAACAGAATGACCACGGGCAAGTCGCCGGTGTTCAGCGCTTTTCCCCAGCCGGGTTGCATCAACAGTTTTGAAATCTTTAAAGCAGCAGTGGCCCGCCGGGCGCAGGTCGCTTAGGGGGCCTGAAAGGGCGGATGATAGCACAATTGTGGGATTCTCTCAAAAACGCAGGCGCGCGCCCCGCGGGTCATGCCCCCAGATAATCGCGCAACTCCTCGGGTGGATTGGAAAAAATCTCATCCGTTGCGACCGGGGGACGGGCACGCCCATCGGCCACCAGCACCACCTGATCGCAAAGGACACGCGCGTCCTGCGGGTCGTGGCTGACCATCAAAAGCGTCGTGCCGGTTTCCTCCAGCAGCCCGCGCAACAGCACGAGCATATCGGATTTCAGCGCCGGTCCCAGCGCGCTGAACGGTTCGTCGAGCAACAGCAGCGGGCGGTCGCGCAACAGCACCCGGGCCAGCGCCACGCGGGCGATCTGACCGCCGGACAACTGCGCGGGTTTGCGCGCGCCCAGGCCCTCCAGCCCAACCCTGCTGAGCGCCTGATCCACGCGGGATTTTTCATCCGCCGAGAGTTTCAGATCGGGCCGCACTCCCAACCCGACATTTTGCGCGACCGTCAGGTGGGGAAACAGGTTGTTGTCCTGGAACACCATGCTGATCGGGCGCGCGGCGGGGGTCACGGCCATGCGCTGGCCTCGCCAAGACACCTGCCCTTGGGCCAGCGTTTGAAACCCGGCAATTGCGGCGAGCAGCGTGGACTTCCCCGCCCCGGAGGGGCCAAGCACCGCCGCCCGAGCGCCTTTTGGCACGGTCAGGTCGGCAGACAACTGGAAATCCCCCAAATCAATGAGCGCGTTCTCAAGTATCAGCATCCGCGCGGCCTCCGCGATCAAAAATCCAGAAAAGAAAAAGCGACAGGCCCAGCAGCAGCACCGCCGCAGCGGCGGCATCGGCCATGCGATAGGCACCCATCAGACGATAAAGTTGCAGGGGCAGTGTGGCAATCTCGGGGTCGGCAAACATCGCGATCACGCCAAGGTCGCCCATCGACAGCGCCGCCGCCAGCCCCAGTGCAAAGCCGATCGGGCGCTTGAGGCGCGGCAACCACAGAAGGCGCAGCCGTGCGAACCCGGTCAGGCCCAACCCATCGGCAAGCGAGCCAAAGTCGCGTTCAATCCCGGCCAGCGCGGGGGTAAGGATGCGCAGCGCAAAGGGCAGCGCCATCGCGGCATTGACCAAAGCTGTGACCGGCAGGGCCAGATCAGAGGGGCGCAGGAAGGGGAAGATCACAATGAACAGCCCCGTGCCAATCACCAGGGGCGAGGCGGCGATGGTCAGATAGCCGATGCCTTCGACAAGCCCCGATCCACGCCGCACAGCCAGTGCGGCGATGGGCAAGGTGAGCAGGAGTGTCAGGGCCGCGGATGAAAGCGCCACGGCAAGCGAGCGCGCGGCGGCGGCCCAGACGCTGTGGGGCAGCGACAGAATGCCCGGCACCCCGTTCATCACGATCATCGACAAGGGCAGGATCAGGAACAGGGCGGCGAGCGTGATCGCCACCGTGTCGAACGCGCGTTGCCAGACCCGATGCCGCCCGACCCCGTCCCAACGCGTCACGGCACGGTCCAGCCCCACGCCCATGTCTTGCGGAATGGCGACGCGAAAGGCGAGGACGGCGGCAATTGCCCCCAGCGCAAACTGCACCAGCGCCAGTTTAGATGCGCGGCCAAGGTCAAAATCGTAACGGAAGGCTTCATAAATCGCGAGCTCTACCGTGGTCGCCTTTGGCCCGCCGCCCAGCGCCAGCGCCACGGCGAAAGAAGTGAGGCAAATGAGGAAGATCACAAGGAACGCGCCGGGGATCACCTCGCGCAGCATCGGGCGTTCCAGCGTGCGGAAAATGTCGCGCGGGGACAAGCCAAGGGAGGCTGCGAGGCGGAAGCGTTCTGACGGAATGGCAAGCCAACCTTGCAGGATCAGCCGGGTCGCGAGCGGCAGGTTGAAGAACACATGGGCGAGGATCACGCCGTGGTAGCCATAGATAGAAACAGGCTCTAACCCGGCCCAAATCAGGGTCTGTGACAAGATGCCTTTGCGGCCAAAGACCGAGATCAGACCGATCACGGCGACCATCACCGGCAGGATGAAAGGTGCTCCCAGCAGGGTGATCAGCGCCGCACGACCGGGGAACTGACGGCGGGCCAGTGCGCGGGCGACGGGGATGGCAAGGAGGATCGAGAGGGCCGCCGAAAGGGCCGCCTGCCAGAGGGTGAAGCGGATCGCGGCCCAGTCGCGCGACAAAAGCAACGGGCCGCCCGTGCCACCTTCTGCCCGAAGCGCCACCACGCCCAGCGTGCCAAGCGTCAGGCAGACCACCACCCCCAAGGCGATCAGCCCGAGGGTGGTGGTGCGATTTATGCGGCTTACTGCGCGGATACCGCCAGCCATTCTTCAAGGGCAGCGTCGCGCACCATCTCGGCTTTGTCAGCCGGGATCAGCAGCGATTTACCCGGTTTGGCGAGGGTTTCAAACCCGTCGGGCAGACCGCCTGCCGGGGTCACCGCCGGGTACATCCAGTTGGTGGTCGGGATGATCGACTGGAACGCGTCAGAGGCGACAAATGCCAGGAATTTGTCGGCCAGTTCCGGCTGGTCGGTGCCAGCGATCTTGCCTGCCACTTCGACCTGCAGATAATTGCCTTCGTCGAACGCAATGGCGGCTTTGCTGTCATCTTCTTCGGCGATCAGGTGATAGGCAGGCGAGGTGGTGTAAGACAGCACCATGTCGGCCTCGCCTTCCAGGAACATGCCGTAGGCTTCGGACCAGCCTTTGGTCACGGTCACGATCTGGTCGTTCAGCCCGGCCCATACGTCCGGGGCCTTGTCGCCATAGACGTCTTTCACCCACATCAGCAGGCCCAGACCGGGGGTCGAGCTGCGCGGATCCTGAATGACGATTTTCAGGTCGGAGTTTGCCAGTTCATCAAAGGATTTCGGCGGGTTGGTGACTTTGGTCTTGTCATAGACAAAGGCGAAATAGCCCCAGTCATAGGGGATGAAGGTGGTGTCGGTCCATTCCACCGGCAGCGCCCAATTGGCACTGACGTTATGATCGGCGAAAAGCCCGGTGGCTTTTGCGGCGGCGGTCAGGTTGGTGTCCAGACCCAGCACAACGTCGGCCTCGGTCCGCGCGCCTTCGAGCTTGAGGCGCGACAAGAGTTCGGCCCCATCACCCACGGCCACAAATTGCAGGTCACAGCCGCACTCTGCCTCAAACGCTTTTTCCACCGCCGGGCCGGGGCCCCAGTCGGATGTGAAGCTGTCATAGGTATAGACGGTGAGGGTTTCAGCATGTGCAGCGCCGGCAATCAGCAATGCACCTGCAACAAGGGAAGTTCTTTTCATATCATCCTCCAATGGCGGCGGCCAAGTATCGTACGGTGTCTGGGTGGGTTCGGATGGATGACCGACCTTCCCTCCGCCGGTCTTAACCGGTTCAGGTTCTACGGGTCCGCGCACGCGCATCTCAGCCATGGATCATCCAGGGCACCCCGAGGTGCCCCCTGAATGCCCGCAAATGGGGGGGATTGGCAAGGGGGCAGTGCATCCGGCAGGACAAGACCATCCGGCAGGCAGGGCAGGGCCTTGAAAAACAGCGGAAAATTTCGTATGTCCTATTTCAATCAAGGAGTAGGTCCAGTGATCAGCTGACACGGCATTGCCGAAATTATCCCAAATCCACCCGGTCAGCGCCGGGGGGAATTGTTGCTGATATACTGAACACTCCGAGGAATTTCATGACACGTTTGAACCAGAAGACATGCGTCGTAACCGGCGCGGGTCGCGGCATTGGGGCCGCGATTGCAACCGCTTTTGCCCGCGAAGGCGCGCGGGTGATTGTCACCGATATCGACCTGACCGCCGCGCAGGACGTGGCTGCAGAGATCGAGGCCACCGCCCGCCAATTGGATGTGCGGAACGAGGATCACTGGGCGCGGTTTGCGGGGGAGTTTCCCGAGATCGACGTGCTGGTGAACAACGCGGGCATCACCGGGTTTGAGGATGGCCCCTGCGCCCACGACCCCGAACATGCCGCGCTGGCCGATTGGCGCGCGGTGCATCGCACCAATCTGGACGGCACCTTTCTGGGCTGTCGTTATGCCATTGGGGCCATGCGCAAGACAGGTGCCGGGGCGATCATCAATATCTCGTCCCGGTCCGGGATGGTTGGGATCCCGGCGGCAGCGGCCTATGCGTCCTCGAAGGCGGCGGTGCGCAATCACAGCAAAACCGTGGCGCTTTATTGTGCCGAACAGGGGTTGGCGATCCGCTGCAATTCGATCCACCCGGCGGCGATCCTGACCCCGATGTGGGACCCGATGCTGGGCGATGGCCCGGACCGCGAGGCGCGCATGGCGGCCTTTATCGCGGACACGCCCTTGCGTCGGTTTGGCACGCCGGAGGAGGTGGCGGCGATCTGCGTGATGCTCGCATCCGACGAGGCGGCGTATATGACGGGCAGCGAGATCAACCTGGACGGGGGGCTGCTCGCGGGCAGCATCGCGCCCCCGGCGCAGGCCGAAACCTGATACACATGTCGTGACGCCCCACAGCCCCCCTTGACCTGTTCCTGAATTTGCGCAATGTGAGCGGTAACACCCAACATCCCACACTGGACGGAGCCGCCATGCCCGACACCACTCGCACGCCGCTGGGCGGCCTTGGCTATGCCTTTGGCGGCTTTGCAATCTTTGCCACCCATGACGCGGTGATCAAATCGCTGGGGATGAGTTATTCCGTCTTTCAGATCATCTTTTTCGCCATGCTGTTTGCCTTTGTGCCCATGGCGGTTGTGATGTTGGCGGATCGGCAGGTGGATAATTTCCGCCCGCGCCACCCGTGGCTGATCCTGCTGCGCGCGGCCACGTCGGTGATCGCCATGGCCTCGGCCTTCTACGCCTTCACCGTGCTGCCGCTGGCCGAGGTTTACGCGCTTTTGTTCGCCACACCGCTGGTGATCACGGCCCTGTCCGCCCTGCTGTTGGGGGAACCGGTGCGCGCGCAACGCTGGGCTGCCGTGCTGGTGGGGTTGATCGGGGTGATTGTGGTGCTGCGCCCCGGCGTGACGGTGATCACAACCGGGCATGTGGCGGCGCTGACCGCGGCCTTCATGTCAGCGACAGGGTCGATCATCATGCGAAAGATCGGCGGAGAGGAACGCACGGCGGTGATGATCCTCTACCCCATGCTCTCGTCAATCCTGTTCATGGGCGCGGCCCTGCCAATGGTTTATGTGCCAATGCAGCTGGTGGATCTGGGATTGGCGGCCTCGGTCGGCCTGATGTCGGTGCTGGCGCAGTTTTGCCTGATCGCCGCCTATCGCGCCGCGCCGGCCGCCGTGGTGGCACCAACACAATACAGCCAGATCCTCTGGGCGACGGTTTTTGGCGCCCTGTTCTTTGCGGAGTTCCCCGACATCTGGGTGGGGATTGGCGCGAGCATCGTGATTGCCTCTGGCGTCTTCATCGTCTGGCGCGAAAGCCGCCCGCAAGTGTCCGAGCGCAACCCGATCCTGCGCAACCCGAATATGCGCTATGACGCCGGGGTCAGCCCGAAACCCAAACACCGCCGCCCGGTTGAGGGGGCAAAATAGGGGCTTCGCCCCTCGGCGTTCCGCCTCACCCCAGGATATTTGAAACAAGAAAAAACAGCGCGCGCCCTGCCATCTTTGGTCTGAAAACATCCCGGGGTGAGCCTCGGAGAGGCGAGGGGCAGCGCCCCTTTCCTGGGTCCACATATGCCCTGATGTGCCCCATGGATAAGAAGTGCTCCACTGCATTCTTCCCTTTCGCGTCCCGCCCCGCTATCAGGGAGCAAGCAAAGGAGCGCGCCCATGTCGATGAACAGCTTTGGTCATGTTTTCCGTGTCACCACCTGGGGTGAAAGCCATGGGCCCGCGCTGGGGGCCACGGTGGATGGCTGCCCGCCGGGTGTGCCGCTGGAGGCCGAGATGCTGCAGGTCTGGCTGGACAAGCGCCGCCCGGGTCAAAACAAGCACACGACCCAAAGGAATGAACCCGATCAGGTGAAGATCCTGTCGGGTGTCTATGAGGGCAAAACCACCGGCACGCCGATCCAGCTGATGATCGAGAACACCGATCAGCGGTCAAAGGATTACGGCGAGATCGAAAAGACCTTTCGCCCCGGTCATGCCGATATCACCTACCACCAGAAATACGGCATCCGCGATCCGCGCGGCGGCGGGCGCTCGTCGGCGCGCGAAACCGCGGCCCGGGTGGCTGCCGGGGGTGTGGCGCGCGAAGTGCTGAAGGCGCTGGTGCCGGGGCTGGAGATCAAGGGCTATATGACCCAGATGGGCGAGCTGCATCTGGACCGCGACAAGTTTGACTGGGAGGCCATTGACCAGAATGCCTTCTGGCTGCCCGACGCAACTGCCGTGGCCGAGTGGGAAGCCTATCTGACCCGTCTGCGCACCAAGGACAATGACAGTGTGGGCGCCGCCGTTGAGGTGGTTGTACGCGGGGCGCCCGCCGGTCTTGGCGCGCCGGTTTATGCCAAGTTAGACACGGATCTGGCGGCCGCGATGATGTCGATCAACGCGGTGAAAGGCGTGGAAATCGGCGAGGGCATGGCCGCCGCCGGTCTGCGCGGCACCACCAATGCCGACGAGATTTACATGGGCGAAAACGGACCTGAATATAGCTCGAACCACGCGGGCGGGATCTTGGGTGGGATATCCACCGGGCAGGACATCGTGGTGCGGTTTGCGGTCAAACCCACCAGCTCGATCCTCACCCCGCGCAAGTCGATCACCAAGACGGGCGATCCCATCGACGTGATCACCAAGGGCCGCCATGATCCCTGCGTGGGCATCCGCGCCGTGCCCGTGGGCGAGGCGATGGCGGCCTGTGTCGTGCTCGATCACCTGCTCTTGGATCGCGCGCAAACCGGGGGCCTGCGTGGCCCGATCGGCTGAGGCGCTGCAGGCCGCGCTGCGCAAGGCCCTGTCGGATGTCGATCCGTGTGACGCGGCGCATGACGTGGCCCATGCCGACCGGGTTTGGCGGAACGCACGGATCATTGCGCGCGGCGAGGGGATGGAACGCTGCGATCTTTTGATGGCCGCCTGTTACCTGCACGATCTGGTGACCCTGCCGAAAAATGACCCCGCACGCCACCGCGCGTCGCGCCTGTCGGCTGCGGCGGCGCGGCCCCTTCTGACCCGGCTGGGCTTTGATACAACCGAGGTGGACGAGGTGTGCCACGCCATCGAAGCGCATTCCTTTTCCGCCGGCATCCCCTGCGACACGCTTTTGGCCAAGGTGGTGCAGGATGCGGACCGGATTGAAAGCCTGGGCGCGATCGGGCTGGCGCGCTGTTTCGCGGTGTCCGGCGCGTTGGGGCGGCCCTTGTTTCATGGCCGCGATCCGTTTGGTACAGAGCGCGATCTGGACGACACTGCCTTTGCAGTGGACCACTTTCGCCTGAAACTCTTGTCCCTGCCAGATCAGATGCAGACAGACACCGGCCGGCGCCTGGCGCGCGACCGCGCCGATGTGCTGCGGCGGTTTTTGCACGATCTGGCGGAGGAGCTGGAGCAGCCCGCGCCGGACTGGTAAGGTGCATGTGACCCGCAGATCAGGTGGGGTTTCCGGTCTTGGGTAGGGGTGTCGTGGCGCGCGGCGTGGGTCGCTGTTTTGACAATTGCACCGCCAGGATCCCCACGGTGATCACCGCGACGCCAAGGATATCAAGCCAGCCCAACGCCTCACCCAACAACACCGCCGCCACGGCCACGCCGAAAAACGGGTTGAGAAAATGGAACGTCGCGGCCTTCACCGCGCCGATCCGGCCCACAAGCGCGAACCAGACAAAGGTGGCCAAAAGGCCGGGCACCAGCAAAGTGTAGCTGAAGGCCGCCAAAAGGCGTAGGCTTGGCGTGAAGGTCGGGGTTTCAAGGACGGCGGCGAAGACCACCAGAACCGCCGCACCCACGAACATCTGCAGACCGACGATCATCATCAGGTTGCCGCCCGCGCTGGCCTGTCGCACGGACAGGGTGGCAACAGTCAGCCCGGCGGCGGCGATGAAGCAGAACGCCACGCCAACCATGTCCACGCCCCCCGTCAGGCGCGCGCCCATGATCAGGGCCACGCCGATCACCCCCGCCACTAGGCCAAAGGCCGCCATGGGGCGCAGGCGGTCACCAAACAGCGTCCAGCCCGCGAAGGCCACCATCAACGGCATAGTTGAGGCGATGATCGCCGCCAGCGACGCTTCGACCCACTGCATCGCCACAAAGTTCAGGCCGAGATACAACGCGTTCTGGCAGACCCCGAAAATCAGCACCGCTTTCCACTGGGCGCGGGTCAGGCGCCAGCTTTGCCCAAGCGCCTTGGCAATCGCGACCCCGATCAGGCCCGAGATGAAGAACCGCAGCGAAAGCGAATAAAGCGGCGGCGCATCGGCCACGATGATCCGGGCGGAGGTGAAGGCCGAGGACCACATCAGGGCGAAGGCCAACCCCATGAAAATTGCGCGAATGTCCATCTGCCGCTCCTGAATGCAACGTTGGGTAATGGCACACCCTAGGCGGCGAAGGGGGGTGGTGGCAATGCGGGGAAAGGTTGAATGATCTGCCCTGTCAGGTCAGCTATGCTTAACCGAGGTACGGCGAAAAAGTCGCCCATCCGTGACCGCCAGCCCCAACGCAATCACCGCAAGCCCCACCCAGGCCGTTGCAGAAAGGCGTTCACCCAGAAACGCCGCGCCAAGCCCGATCGCAAAGGGCGGGATCAGAAGCGTGACCAGCATCAGATTGGCGGCGCCTGCGCGCACCAGAATGGCGAAGTAGAGCACATAGGCCAGCGCGGTCGACAGGGCGGCCACGCCGATCAGCGCGCCCCATGTGGTGGGGTGCAATGACAGGTTTGGCACGCCATCCACAATCAACACCAGCGGCACCATCAACACGACAGATCCAGTCAACATCCCCGCCGCGTTCATCAGGGGCGGTTGCCCGGCAAGCACGGCCTTGCCCCAGACACTGGCAAAGGCATAGGACAGTGCCGCCGCGATAATGGCGAGCTGGGCAAGATTGCTGGGGTCCAGCCCGGTCAAAACCCCCGGCCCCATGATCACCGCCACCCCCGCCAGACCAAGCGCGGCCCCGATCAATTTGTTGGGGGTCAGCGGCTCGTCCTTCAGCAAGACCCCGGCCACCACCGCGCCAAACACCGCCGTGGTGCCATTGAGGATCGAAGCAAGGCCGCTTTCAATCTGCTGCTGCCCCCAGAAAATCAGCGAAAAGGGGATGGCGTTGTTCAAGGCCCCCATCACCAGATAGGCGCCCCAGACCTTTGGCGCGCGCGGCAGAGAGATGTGGCGAAGGCGTAAGATCAACAGCAGGATCGGCACCGCCCAAACCACCCGATGCAGGGTGATGGTCAGGGGCGGCAATTCACGCAGCGCGATCTCGGCAAAGAAGAACGATCCGCCCCAAACAGCGGCGAGGGTGATCAGCATCACGGCGGCGGGCAAGTCAAAACGGTTCGGCATTGGGGTCCTCTTGGTGCATCATGATGCATCCTGACCTTCGCGGATGCGCCGCAGTCAGACGATCCGTTTCCTGCCCATTCGCTACCGTATGGTGCGTCCCGGCAGACACGCGCGACAGTGGCGCGCGCAAAAGAAAAGGGCCGCCAAGTTGGCGACCCTTTCCGAATATCTGGTCCAGAAGACCCGCGAAGGCTTAGCCGTTCACGCTGTCTTTCAGAGCCTTGGCGATGGTCATTTTCACCACCTTGTCAGCTTCTTTCTGGATCTGCTCGCCGGTGGCAGGGTTGCGCACGGTGCGGGCCGGACGTTCGCGGCAATAAATCTTGCCAACACCCGGCAGGGTCACAGCGCCGCCACCCGACACTTCTTTGGTGATGATCCCCACCATGGCTTCCAGAGCGGAGCCGGCGGTTTTCTTGTCAGCGCCCATTTCTTCAGCAAGGGCAGCAACCAGTTGGGTTTTGGTCATCGGTTTCGACATGTATTTACACTCCTCAAATCGCCCATTGCTTGGGCTTCATTGGCGGCATTTAACTGTATGTAGAGGGGCGACACAACGATTTGTGTAAGAAAAAAAGGCGAAATATGCGGTTTTTTGCCCTTTTCCGTTTGGTCAAACCCTCTCTCCTTATACTTGAGAGGGAGAAATGCACCTCGCGGCGGTTTGCGCCAACATTTCAGTTGTTTTTCGAAATTCCCGTGACTCGACCCGTCAAGGCATCTGCTGCAGCGCGGCAATCTTCACAGGAAGGCGGTTTCCTCAAAGCTGCGCAACTTGCGGCTATGGATGCGTTCCAACGGCATGTCGCGCAGGATTTCCATCGCCCGGATACCGATCAACAGATGTCGCCCGACCTGGTCCTTGTAGAAATCCGACGCCATGCCGGGCAGTTTCAGTTCGCCATGCAGCGGTTTGTCAGACACGCAAAGAAGCGTCCCGTAAGGCACCCGGAACCGGAACCCGTTGGCCGCAATCGTCGCGCTTTCCATATCCAGCGCAATGGCGCGCGATTGGCTGAGGCGCTGCACCGGACCTCTTGTATCGCGCAGCTCCCAATTGCGGTTATCAAAAGAGGCCACGGTGCCGGTTCGCATGATGCGTTTCAGATCGTACCCTTCCAGTTTGGTCACCCCGGCCACCGCCTGTTCCAGTGCAATCTGGATTTCGGCCAAGGGCGGGATGGGCACCCAGATCGGCAGGTCCGCATCCAGCACCTTGTCTTCGCGCAGATAGGCATGGGCCAGCACAAAATCCCCCAGACGCTGCGAATTGCGCAGCCCCGCGCAATGGCCGACCATCAGCCAGGCATGGGGGCGCAGAACCGCAATATGGTCGGTCGCGGTTTTTGCATTGGACGGTCCCACCCCGATATTGACCAGCGTAATCCCCTGCCCATCCGGCCGGGTCAGGTGATAGCTGGGCATCTGCGGCAATTTCGGGGGGCTGGGCAGATTTTCATCCGGCTTTGTGATCCGGTGATACCCCGGCCCGACAAACCCGTCATAGCCACTGTCCGGATCGGCCAGCATCTTGCGCGCATAGGCTTCGAACTCTTCCACGTAAAACTGGTAGTTGGTGAAGAGCACATGGTTCTGGAAGTCCTCGGGCATGGTCGCGGTGTAATGCGACAGGCGTGCCAGTGAATAATCCACCCGTTGCGCGGTAAAGGGCGCAAGCGGCGCGGGCCCGCTGTTTTCCCGTTCGGCCACACCATTTACAATGTCATCATTGGTGGTGGCCAAATCCGGCACATCAAAAACATCGCGCAGCGGATATTCCATTGCACCCTCTTGCGGGACCGAGATGTTTGGGTCGCGCGCCACCGCAAAATGCACCGGGATCGGCGTGGTCGACGGGCCAATTTCCACGGGCTGTGCATGGTTTTCCATGATCAGGGCAATCTGCTGCTTCAGATAATTGGCAAACAGATCCGGCCGGGTGATGGTGGTGGCATAGGTGCCGGGGGCCGAGACGTGCCCAAAAGACAGCCGCGTATCGCGCTGCGCATGGCTGGTCGTGGTCAGGCGGATTTCCGGGTAAAACGCGCGAAACCGGCTGGTAGGTTTGGAACCTGACGCGTTTTCCTCAAACGTCTTGCACAGAAAGGCGCAGGCCGCGTCATATAGCTCGATCAATCGCGCGACGGCCTGCGTGGCATCGGTGAACACCTCGTGTGCGCCTGTGTCGGGGGTGATCACCGGAATGGTCATGTCACTCATTGGCATGATTTAATCCTCAAAAAGCTCGGTCAGTTCAAATTTGTTTACGTCGACCAGGCCAAGGTCGGAAATCCGCAGTTCCGGGATCACCACCAACGCCAGGAAACTGTGCTGGATCGACGCGTTGTTGAGCGTGCAGCCACACGCCTCCATCGCCTTCACAATCCCCTGCGCCTTCACCGCCACCTCGGCCGCCGGCGCGTCGGACATCAGGCCCGCGACGGGCAGTTCGACCAGCGCCAATTCCCTGCCGTCCTGATAGACACACATGCCCCCGCCGACCTCGGCCAGGCGGTTGGCGGCCAGCGCCATATCCGCGCGCGAGGTGCCGACGACAATCATGTGGTGGCTGTCATGGGCCACGGTCGAGGCCATCGCCATCGGGCCCTTATAGCCAAACCCATTTACAAAGCCGTTTTGCACCACACCGGTGCCCTTGTGCCGTTCAACCAGCGCCACCTGCGCCACATCCTGCGCCTCATCCGGTTCGACAATCCCGTCGATCACCCCGAGGTCACGGGTCAGCGCCTTGGTCGGCGCCTGATTTTCGACAATCCCAATCACCTTGGCGGTGACGGAGTTCTTGCCCTCCGGCGCTTTGACCACAAAATCCGCTTCGGTGATGTCGCGGCCCAGATGCATGGTTGCCTTGGCATGCGCGGGCCAGTCCAGATGCGGGCAATCCACAGTGATCGTACCGTCCTCGGCCACCACCCGCCCCCGCGCGATCACGCGGTTGATCGGAAGGCGGGTCAGGTCATCGGTGAAAATCACGTCAGCGCGGCGTCCGGGTGTAATAGAGCCTAATTCACGCTCCAACCCGAAATGCGTCGCGGTGTTGATTGTCGCCATTTGCAGCGCCACCAGCGGGTCACAGCCATAGGAAATCGCATAGCGCAGTGCGCGGTTCATATGGCCTTCCTCAACCAGCGTGCCGGAATGGCAATCATCAGTGCAAAGGATAAAGTTGCGCGGATCAAGGCCTTGTTCCGTGACCGCAGTGATCTGTTTCTCCACGTCAAACCACGCGGACCCCAGCCGCATCATCACCCGCATCCCCTGGCGCGCACGGGCAATCGCATCGCCCTCAACGGTACCTTCGTGATCATCGGCGGGGCCACCGGCAGCGTAGGCGTGGAAGTTCGGTCCAAGATCGGGGCTCGCGTAATGCCCGCCAATCACCTTGCCCGCCGCCTGCGTCGCCGCCATTTCCGCCAGCATCTTGGGGTCGGCGTTGATCACACCGGGGAAATTCATCATCTCGCCCAGACCGATGATGCCGGGCCAGTTCATCGCCTCACCCACATCTTCGGGGGTGATTTCGAACCCGGTGGTTTCCAGACCGGGGGCCGAGGGCGCGCAGCTGGGCATTTGCGTGTAGATATTGACGGGCTGCAACAGCGCCTCGTCATGCATCAACCGCACGCCTTCCAGGCCCAGCACATTGGCGATCTCATGCGGGTCGACAAACATGGTGGTGGTGCCGTGGGGAATAACCGCGCGGGCAAATTCGGCGGGCGTCAACATGCCGCTTTCGATATGCATATGCCCGTCACAGAGGCCGGGGATCAGATACCGCCCGCCCGCGTCGATCACCTGCGTGCCGTCGCCAATGCAATGGCCCGCATCCGACCCAACATAGGCAAACCGCCCAGCCTTGACCGCCACCTGCCAGTCAAGCACTTCGCGCGTATGCACATTCACCACGCGGCCCCCGGTGATCACCAGATCTGCAGGCGCACGCCCCGCCGCCACCGCAATCAGGTCCGCCGCACTTTCGGCCCAGGTTTTGAATTCAGGATGGGTGGATTTTTTCGTTGTTCTTGTCTCCATGGAACAATTGTCGACAAATCGGATGTTAGCGCAACCCCCAAATTGGTGAAGGTTTCGTGACAGAAGGAGGCCGCCTATCGCCCCGCCCGCATCTGCCTTGGGGTCGCGCCAAACTCGGCCTTGAACGCCCGCGTCATGGCCGACGCGTTCTCATATCCGGCGCGCAAGGCGACCTCTGCAATCGGCAGATTGGTCTCTATCACGGCCTTTCGGGCCGAAATCAGGCGCATTCGGCGATAGATCGCAGACGGGGGTTCGCCCAGTTCGTCGCGCATGCGGTGTTCCAAATCGCGCAGACTACAGCCCGCACGCCTGGCAATTTCGGTGATCGGAAGAGGGTCTTCGATTGCCGCCCGCATCGCAGACAGCGCCCGCCCCACCACGCGGGATTTGGCGATGGGCGGGGCCGAGGATGGGGCCGCACCGGGGGCCATGAACAGCATCGCCACCTCCAACCGCAACGCCGCCCCATGGGCTGCCCCGATCCGGTCCAATGTCAGGTCAAACGCCGCCAAAGCCCCGGTGCAGGTGATCCGGTTTCGGTCCTTGACATGGCGTTCGCGGACCGCATCCACCTCGGGAAAGGTTTCTTCAAAAGCGGGCAGTTCTTCCCAATGGATCGTGGCGCGATGCCCATCCAAAAGCCCGGCCTGCGCCAACAGCCAAGCCCCCGTATCGAACCCTGCCATTATTGAATACCGCCGCGCGGCAGCCGCCAGCGCCCGCGCGTTTGCCGGGGAGGCATGGGTGCGAAACCCGTAGGAGGGAAGCACCACCAACATGTCCCCTCGCGCATCCGCTAGCCGCAATTCTGATGTGACCTGCATTCCGGATGACGACCGCACGGGGTCACCATCCAACGTCAGAAATCGCCATGCATAAAGCCTTTTGCCCGCCAGATCATTGGCGGCGCGCAGCGGCTCAACGCTGTTGGCCAGGCAGAGCGCCGAGAAGCGATCAAACAGAAGGAAGTCGATAATTTCTGTCATTCCTGCATATCTTTGATGATTGCTGCACGATTAATAGGTGAAATCTTCCTAACGTCAAACGGCAACGCGCAAGATCCGCGACCACCGCAAAGAAGGGGGAATGCCATGCAGTTTGGTCTGTCCGAAGAACAGGAGATGATCGTCTCGACCGTTCGCAGCTTTGTGGAGAATGAGATCTATCCGCATGAGGCCGAGGTTGAACGCACGGGGCATGTGCCGCATGAGCTGGGCCAAGAGATCAAGCAGAAATGCATTGATCTGGGCTTTTACGCCTGCAATTTCCCTGAAGAGGTCGGCGGTGCGGGTCTGTCCCACCTTGATTTCACCCTAGTGGAGCGCGAGTTGGGGCGTGGCTCGATGGCACTGACCCATTTCTTTGGCCGGCCGCAGAACATCCTGATGGCCTGCAATGACGAACAACGCGAACGTTACCTGCTGCCCGCCGTGCGGGGTGAGCGCATGGATGCCCTGGCAATGACCGAGCCGGACGCCGGGTCCGATGTGCGGGGGATGAAATGCCAGGCGAGGCGCGATGGCGGCGATTGGGTGATCAACGGGTCAAAGCACTTTATCTCGGGCGCCGAGCACGCGGACTTCTTCATCGTGTTCATCGCCACCGGTGTGGATGAGACCCCAAAGGGGCCGAAGAAACGCATCACCACCTTCCTCGTGGATCGCGGTACGCCGGGGTTTGAGGTGCGTGACGGTTACAATTCGGTCAGTCACAAGGGTTACAAGAATTACATCCTGACATTTGACGAATGCCGCCTGACGGACGCTCAGGTGCTGGGTGAGGTCGATGGCGGATTTGCAGTGATGAACGAGTGGCTTTACGCCACCCGCCTGACCGTAGCGGCCTTCTGCGTGGGGCGCGCGCGCCGCTGTTTTGATCACGCGCTGGAATATGCTGCCGAGCGTAAGCAGTTTGGCCAGCCGATTGGCAAGTTTCAGGGCGTGGGTTTTCAGATCGCCGATATGATCACCGAGATTGATGCGGCTGACTGGCTGACACTGTCTGCCGCCTGGCGGTTGGATCAGGACCTTCCGGCGAACCGCGAAATTGCCTCGGCCAAGCTTTATGCCTCCGAAATGCTGGCGCGGGTCACCGACACCACGCTGCAGATCTTTGGCGGTATGGGCCTGATGGATGACTTCCCGATCGAACGGTTTTGGCGCGACGCCCGTGTTGAACGCATCTGGGACGGGACAAGCGAGATCCAGCGGCATATCATTTCCCGAGATCTACTGCGCCCGCTTGGCGCCTGACACGGGAGAACAACCATGACCAAACCACTTGTCACCATCACCTATTGCACCGGCTGCAACTGGCTTTTGCGCGCCGGGTGGCTGGGGCAGGAGTTGCTGCAGACCTTTTCCACCGACCTTGGCGGTGTGACCCTGATCCCCGGCGACATGGGCGGCGTGTTTGAGGTGACGGTGGATGGCGCGTTGATCTGGGAGCGCAAACGCGATGGCGGTTTCCCGGAGGCGAAAGAGTTGAAGCAACGGGTGCGCGATCAGATCGATCCGGATCGGGACCTTGGGCATATCGACAGGAGCAGCAACGACACCTGACCCGCACGCCCATTTGCCCGGCGGCGCTGGTGAAGAGTTTTCTTGCCTTCGGCGAGGATATTTCGGGACCAAAGATGGCAGGGTCAACCCTGCCGCGGTTCCGGCCCCGCCAACGGTGCCAAATGGACCTGCGGAGCAGATGAATGACACGTGACCTTTCGCGTTTGATGCAACCAAAATCCATCGCCGTCATCGGTGGCGGGGCGTGGTGTGCGGCCATTGTGGATCAGTGCCACAAGATGGGGTTCACCGGCGAGATCTGGCGGGTGCATCCCAAGGGTGGCGCGGGGGTTTACCCTTGTGTCGAGGATCTGCCCCACGCACCCGACGCGGCCTTTATCGGCATCAACCGCTTTGCCACCATCGAAGCGGTGGCCGCATTGGCAAACATTGGCGCCGGGGGGGCGGTCTGTTTTGCCAGCGGGTTTTCAGAAGCGTCCGCCGAAGATGCCAGCGCGGCGGATTTGCAGGCGCAGCTTATGGAAGCGGCGGATGAGATGCCCATTCTCGGCCCCAACTGCTATGGGTTCATCAATGCGTTGGACGGTGCATTATTGTGGCCGGACCAGCATGGGGCGGAGCGGGTGGACCGGGGGGTGGCGATCCTGACGCAAAGCTCCAACATCTCGATCAACCTGACCATGCAGTCCCGCGCCCTGCCAATCGCCTATATGGTGACCTGCGGAAACATGGCGCAGACCAGCCAGGCGCAGATCGCGCGGGCGCTGCTGGACGACCCGCGAGTCACGGCCATTGGGGTGCATATCGAAGGGTTTGGCGATCTGTCCCATTGGGAGGCTCTGGCGCTGAAAGCGCGGGCAAAGGGTGTGCGCATCGTCGCATTGAAAGTCGGCCGTTCTGAACAGGCGCAGGCCGCAACAATCTCTCATACCGCATCTCTGGCCGGAGGGGACGTGGGCGCACAGGCTGTTCTTGACCGGCTGGGCATCGCACGGCTTGATGGTCTGTCGGCCTTTCTGGAGACACTCAAGATTTTGCATGTTTCTGGCGGGTTAGAGACGAATACAATCGCATCGATCAGCTGTTCTGGCGGCGAGGCGAGCCTTGCGGCGGACACAGCGCATGGACAGGATGTGGTGTTCCCCCCGCTGAACGCGCGGCAACGTCATGATCTGGCGCAGGCGCTGGGGCCGATGGTGGCCCTGGCCAATCCGCTTGATTACCACACCTATATCTGGCGCGATCTTGAGGCGATGACCCAGGCCTGGTCTGCGCTGGTTGACCCGCAGATTGCCCTGACCATGATCATCCTGGATCTACCACGCGCCGACCGATGTGACCCGTCAGATTGGGACATTGCGCTGGACGCGGCGATTGCCACGCGCGAACGGACGGGCGGGCAAGTTGCGGTGGTCGCCACATTGCCGGAGCTATTGCCGGAAACGGCAGCACGGAAATTGATGCGGGCTGGCGTGATCCCGTTGAACGGGTTGCAGGACGCCATATCGGCGGCAGGGGCAGCCGCGCTGAAACTGCCTGATCTTCAGGCGCCCTTGCTGTCGGCGGGAAAGGATCGTGAGGGGCAAGTGTTGAGCGAAGCCGAGGCAAAAGCGCGGCTGTCACACCATGGGGTGGTGATCCCGAAATTCGCACGCGGCGGCGACCCGACTCTGCTGGCCGAAAGGGTTGGGTTTCCGATGGTTCTGAAGGGCGAAGGCATTGCCCATAAGACAGAGGCAGGCGCGGTGGCTTTGGGGTTAAACTCGGTGAAATCAGTCTCTATTGCTGCGCAAAACATGCCTTGTGATACATTCCTTGCCGAAGAAATGATCGACGGCGCGGTGGCGGAGCTTTTGATTGGCGTGACCCGCGATCCCGCGCATGGGTTCGTGTTGACCCTGGCCGCAGGGGGCATCCTGACCGAATTGCTGGAAGACGCGTCCAGTGTGCTGATCCCGGCAACACGAAACGACGTCAAACAGGCTCTAATACGGCTGAAACTATCCAAATTGATCGCCGGATATCGCGGCAAACCCGGCGCAAATGAAGACGCCATTCTGGACGCCGTCATGGCGGTGCAGGACTATGTGATCGCCAATGCCGACCGGATCGAAGAGATTGAAATCAACCCGCTGCTCTGCACGCCTGACCGGGCGGTGGCGGCGGATGCGCTTATCAAGGAGGTGCCCGCAGATGGCTCAGTTTAAAGATCTAACCGAGGGACCAGTTAGAACCCGTTGCGACGGTGCGGTGTTGGAGGTCACACTGGATCGCCCCAAGGCCAATGCGATTGATCTGGCGACATCCCGCATTATGGGCGACGTGTTTGCCGCCTTTCGGGATGATGCGGATTTGCGGGTGGCCATCCTGCGCGCCGAGGGGGACAAGTTTTTCTGCCCCGGTTGGGATCTGAAGGCGGCCGCCGAGGGCGACGCGGTGGACGGCGATTACGGCGTTGGCGGTTTTGGCGGTTTGCAGGAATTGCGCGACATGAACAAGCCGGTGATTGTTGCCGTAAACGGCATTTGCTGCGGCGGGGGGCTGGAGCTGGCGATTTCCGGCGACATGATCCTGGCGGCGGACAGCGCCACATTTGCCCTGCCTGAAATCCGCTCGGGCACCGTGGCGGATGCGGCCAGTGTAAAGCTGCCCAAGCGCATCCCCTATCACATCGCGATGGAGCTTTTGCTAACCGGTCGCTGGTTTGATGCGGAAGAAGGGCATCGCTGGGGGCTGATCAATGAGGTGCTGCCGGCGGATCAATTGCTGGATCGCGCGTGGGAGCTTGCCCGGCTGCTCGCCTCAGGCCCGCCGCTGGTGTATGCCGCGATCAAAGAGGTGGTGCGCGATGCCGAGGACAGCAAGTTTCAGGATGCCATGAACCGCATCACTCAACGCCAGCTGCGCACGGTTGATGTGCTTTATGGCAGTGAGGATCAGTTGGAGGGCGCGCGCGCTTTTGCTGAAAAACGCGATCCGGTGTGGAAGGGCAAATAAGCGCAACCATCTTTTGATGGCCTAAAACCCCGTGATCCGGGCGGGTTTCTGGACACCCCCTTTTCCTACGCGTCCTGCGTCGCTACATGGGACGCATGGATAAGACGCTTTTCATTTTCGGATACGGGTATTCGGCGCAGGCGCTGGCCCGTGAGTTGGCACCTCAGGGCTGGACCGTCATCGGCACCTCGCGCGAGGGGCGTGACGGGACCATTCGTTGGCCGGGTGAGGATATTTCAGGTGCGCTCGCACAGGCCACCCATTTGCTGATTTCGGCCGGTCCAGATGCCGAGGGGGATCCGGTTCTGCGTGGCGCACGCAATCAGATCGTGGCAGCCGCTGACCGTCTGGAATGGGTCGGGTATCTGTCGACCACGGGGGTTTACGGCGACCACGACGGGGGCTGGGTGGATGAAGACACACCGCTGACCCCATCCACCAAACGCGGACAGATGCGGGTGGCGGCAGAGGCCAACTGGCAAGCCTTGGCGCAAGAGGTCGGCCTGCCCCTGCACATCTTCCGCCTCGCGGGGATTTACGGCCCGGGGCGCGGCCCGTTTGCGAAGGTGCGCAATGGCACCGCGCGGCGGATCATCAAGAAGAACCAGGTGTTTTCCCGCATTCATGTCGCGGATATCGCGCAGGTTCTGGCCGCCTCCATTGCGCGCCCGAACCCCGGGGCAATTTATAATCTTTGTGACGACAATGCCGCCCCGCCCGAGGATGTGCTGGCCCATGCAGCGGACCTTCTGGGCCTGCCCGTGCCGCCATCCGAGGATTTCGAAACCGCAGAGATGACCCCGATGGCGCGCAGTTTTTATGCGGAATCGAAACGGGTGCGCAATGATCGGATCAAGGACGAGCTGGGCGTGACCCTGCGCTATCCCACCTATCAGGATGGGTTGGCGGCGCTGTTGAAACTGGAGCAATCATGAGCATGACCCAAACCACCCCGCCCGGTTTGCGGGCCCGTGTGCAGGCGGTGATCGAACGCCCCGTCGTGCAGAATTTCATCGTGGGGGTAATCCTGTTCAATGCGGTCACGCTGGGTCTGGAAACCTCGCCCACGGTGATGGCACAGGCGGGCGGGCTGATCACGCTGCTCGATACGCTGTGTCTGAGCATTTTTGTGATTGAGCTGCTGGCCAAACTTTACGCCTATCGGCTGCGGTTTTTCCTGAACGGGTGGAACCTGTTTGATTTCGGGATTGTCGGGATTTCGCTGATCCCCGGCGCCCAAGGGTTCAGCGTGTTGCGCGCGCTGCGGATCCTCAGGGTGTTGCGCGTGATCTCGGTGGCACCGCGTCTGCGCCGGGTGGTCGAGGGGTTCGTCACGGCCCTGCCCGGCATGGGCAGTGTGTTTCTGTTGATGGCGGTGATCTTCTATATCGGCTCGGTGATGTCGACCAAACTGTTTGGCGCAAGCTTCCCCGAGTGGTTCGGATCACTGGGCGCATCGGCCTATTCGCTGTTCCAGATCATGACGTTGGAAAGCTGGTCAATGGGCATCGTGCGCCCGGTGATGGAGGTGTACCCCTACGCCTGGATGTTCTTTGTGCCCTTCATCCTGCTGACCACTTTTGCGGTGGTGAACCTTCTGGTGGGTCTTATTGTGAACTCGATGCAGGACGCCCATCACGAGGAAGACGTGGCCAAGACGGACAGTTATCGCGACGACGTGTTGACGCGGCTCGATGAGATCGAACGGCTGATCCGCGAAAAGCAATGACGCAAAAAACCGGGCAGAGTTTCCCCTGCCCGGAGGGCTGCATGACGGCGATGTCGTGAGTGGTGCAGCCCTTTTCAGCCTTTGTTCAGCTCTTTGGCGTGCAGCCAATCGGCGTGTTTCGGGGCCTTCTTGGTCACCGACCATTCATTCAGCATGTCCCATTTCACCGCGTCCATGCGCTTCAGCATCGCCTCTTCTTCCGGGTCCGGGCAGGCCAGTTCAACGCGGTGGCCGTTGGGGTCGAAGAAGTAGATCGAGTGGAAGATCGAGTGGTCGGTCACGCCCAACACATCGACGCCGTTGGCTTCGAGGTGCTCTTTGAACTCGATCAACGTTTCGCGATCTTTGACCTTGAAGGCGATGTGTTGCACCCAGATCGGGGTGTTCGGATCGCGGCCCATTTCCGGCTTGGTGGGCAGTTCGAAAAACGCCAGCACATTGCCGTTCCCGGCATCCAGAAACAGGTGCATATAGGGATCGGGTTCATGGGTCGACGGCACGTGGTCTTCGGCAATGGCCAGGATGAAATCCATATTCAGCATCTTGCCGTACCATTCCACGGTCTCCTTCGCGTCTTTACAGCGATAAGCAACGTGGTGGATCTGTTCGATTTTCATGGGGCGCGGTCTCCTCTCCCGACGGAATTTCTTAACAGGTGCACATTCGGTGCAAATGCAACGTTTGTCAAGTTCGTTTCATATGCAACGATTATACGGTGAAAAACCCGCCTATGATACACCATAGGCGAGTTCACTTGGCGTTACTTGCTGAAATGCTCAAAGGCGGCGCGGGCCTTGGCGGAATAGGCCAGCGACGGGCCACCGCCCATATAAGTCGCCATGGCCAGCGCTTCGTTCAGCTCGTCGAGGGTGGCCCCAAGCCGCACAAGATGTTGCACGTGAAAACCGATACAGCTGTCGCAGCGGGTGGCGATGGCAATGCCCAGTGCGATGAATTCCTTGGTCTTTTCCGACAGCGCACCGTCTTTCTTGGCGGCCACGCCCATCTGGGTGAAGCCCTTCATCGTGTCTGGCACATCCTTGCCAAACTTGCCGATATTGCCGGTCGTTTCCGCCATGAATGCGTCCCAGTCCATCACGCCTTCTCCTTCTGTCTGCGTCATGCCCATATTGGGCAGGCACGGGATCAGGGAAAGCCCCCCTGACGCGGTCGTGATCAGCGGGTGATGCAGTGGACGACCTAGCGTTCATCCGCGCCCATGCGCCGTTCCAGCCACCGAACGGCGGCGGAAATGATCAACACCAGCACCAGATATTCGAGGATCAACAGCGTGTAGATTTCCAGCGGGCGATATTCCGTGACCACCAGTTCGTTGGCCCGGCGGGTCAGTTCCTGCATCCCGATGACGGAGGCAAAGGCTGACATTTTCACGATATAGATGAACTGGTTTGCAAGCGGCGGCAGGATGCGGCGCACCGCCTGGGGCAGGATCACGTAACGCATCGCCTGCGCGCGGGTCAGGCCGATCACCTGCGCGGCCTCACTTTGCCCACGCGGCACGGATTGGATACCCGACCGAAAGATCTCGGCCGTGAACGCGCTGTCGGAAATGGCCAGCGTGATCACGGCACCCCAGAACGGGTCGATATTCAGGTTCACCCCCATGGATTTCAGCACCACCGGCAGGCCGTAAAAGACCCAAAAGAGCATCGGCAAAAGCGGGATGGCGCGGATGAACTCCACATAAATGCGGTTGGGCAGGCGCACCCAGCGGCTGGGCGAGAGGCTGGGCAGTGCCACCAAAAGCCCGATGATGATCGAGGCCACAGCCGCCAGCAAAGACACCTGAATGGTTGATGTGAACCCGCGCATCAGAAACTGGATGTTGGTCCAGCCCGCCTTGGTCGTCGGGTCGATCACATACCAGCCCCAGATACCGGGTTGGGATGCACAGCTGGCCAGCAAAAGCAGGGCGGCAAACGGAAATAATCGTTTCATCAAAGCGCCCTCAATGGCTCAGGATCTTGGCAAGGAAATCGGCAAACCGGGCGGAGTTTGGCGCGGAAAAGACCTGTTCGGGCGTGCCCACCTCGACCAGTTCACCGGCATCCATAAAGGCAATCCGGTCGGCCACGCGCCGCGCAAATCCCATTTCATGGGTCACGCAGATCATCGTCATCCCGTCCGCGGCCAGTTCCTCCATTTCCTCCAACACTTCGGCAATCATTTCAGGATCCAGCGCCGAGGTGGGTTCATCAAACAGCATCACCTTGGGTTCCATGCACAAGGCCCGCGCAATCGCCACCCGCTGCTGTTGCCCACCAGAGAGTTGCCCCGGTTTCTTCATCGCCTGATCCGGAATCTTGACCCGTTCCAGCAGGGCATGCGCCCGCTCTTCGGCGTCGCGCCGGGAAAGCCCCAGCGCGCGCATCGGCCCAAGGGTGAGATTGTCGAGAACGCTCAGATGGGGAAACAGGTTGAACTGTTGAAACACCATGCCCACATCGCCGCGCCCGGTGTCAGCGGGCGCACTCCCCAACACCTCCAACAGGCCACTCTCAAAGGGTTCAAGATTGGCAATGCAGCGCACCACCGTGGATTTTCCCGACCCGGACGGCCCGCAAATCACCAGTTTCTCGCCCGGTGCCACATCCAGCGACACGTCTTTCAACACCTGAAAATCACCGAACCATTTGCTGAGCCCGGCCAGGCTGACTGCTGCACTCATCGCGTTTCCTTACAAGTGTTCACCACTTCGTGAAGAGGGGACCACAATTCACATTTTGTTCTAGTATAAGAAATCGAGACATATCTGATAGCCTAGAAAAGGATCTTCCCAATGACATTTCTGCGAACTCTGGGCGCCGCCCTGGTGGCGGGGCTGGCCCTTATTGCGCCGGCCAGTGCACAATCCGCCTTGAACGACATTCTGTCGGGCGGCGTGTTGAAAGTTGGCACCACCGGAGATTGGAACCCGATGTCGGTGCGTGATCCGGCCACCGAAGGGTACAAGGGGTACGACATCGACGTGATGACCGAACTGGCCAAGGATCTGGAGGTCGAGCTGGAATTTGTGCCGACCGATTGGAAGACCCTGGTGAACGGCATCGTTGCGGGCAAATACCATATGACCGGGTCTGCCTCGATCTCGCCCTCGCGGATGAAAGTGGCGGGCTTTTCCAACCCATATATTTCGGTGCAGATCGGACCGTACACAACCGAAGACAAGCTGGGGAATTTCCCCGATTTCGCGTCGATCAACCAGCCGAATGTGAAAGTGGCCACCACCCTGGGCACCTCGTTTGAAAAGATGGTGCGCGATTGGTTCCCGAATGCCGACATCAAAGTGGTTGAGGCCCCGGCGCGGGGGTATCAGGAAGTGATCGCAGGGCGCGCTGACGTCTTTATCACCTCAAACATCGAAGGGGCGACGCTGACGGAAAAGTTTCCGCAGGTGCGCCGGATGGACGTGGACGCCCCCGCCCGCCCCACGCCGATTGCGATGATCCTGCCGCAGGCCGATCAGGTCTGGATCAACTATGTGAACAACTGGATCAAGCTGAAACAAGAGAAGGGCTTCTTTGAAGCCACCGCCGCAAAATGGGGCCTTCAGTAACCGCACCGAAAACGCGCGACGGGGAACGGGGGCTTCGGCCTCCGTTTTCTTTTGGAAGTCGGCTCACATCCGCATTGGATCCAAAATCCGATTGACCTTACCTCGCCCCCGTGCGCCTATGAGGCAGGCAAGGAAAGAGGCCCCCATGACCATCGATTACACTTCTCGACTGACCCGCCTGCGCGATAAAATGCGCGACAACGGCACCGATCTGGTCGCCGTGGGCCCCACCAGCCATCTGGCCTGGCTGACTGGGCTGGATCCACATGGGGATGAGCGCCCGGTGCTGTTGCTGATCACGCAAGATCATGCCGAATTTCTGATGCCCGCCCTGAACGCGGACAGCGTGCGCCAGCACACCGACCTGCCCTTCACCACCTGGAAAGATGCCGACGGGCCGCATGATGCGCTGGATCAGATCCTCACCCGCCTCGCCCTGCCCGCCGCACCGAAGGTCGCGCTGGACGAAATGATGCGCTCGGATTTTTCCTTCCTGCTGTTGGGCAAACTGCCTGGTGCTGCGCATGGCTTCATGCAAGACACGATCGGCGCGCTGCGAAAGGTGAAGGAACCCGGCGAATACGCCGCGCTGAAGGAAAGCCACCGGGTGAATGACATCGCCCTGTCCCACGCGTTTGACAGCTTGCAAGAGGGGATGAGCGAGGAAGACATGGCCGATATGATCGCCGATATTTACGCCCAGCACGATGCCAAGGTCGAATTCATCAACGTGGCCTTTGGCCCCAACGGCGCCTTCCCGCACCACCACACCGGCCAGACCAAGCTGGCCCGCGACATGGCCGTGCAAATCGATTGCGGTTGTCGTTACCTGGGCTATCCCGCCGACAACACTAGATGCGGCTGGTTCGGCACCCCGACCGATCACTACAGAGAGATCTTCGAGATTGTCGAACAGGCCGTCGCCGCCGGGTTGGCAGCCGCCAGACCGGGCGCGACCTCCGGCGCGGTTGATGCGGCCGCCCGTGACGTGATCATCGCCGCAGGCTACGGCGAAACCCTCGCGGCCCGCGTCGGGCATGGGCTTGGCCTCGACCTGCACGAAAAACCCGACATCGTGTCAAACTCTGACGTGGTGCTGGAAGAGGGCAATGTGTTTTCGATCGAACCCGGCATCTACCTGTTGGGGGAGTTCGGCATCCGGCTCGAAGAGATTGTAATCCTGCGCGACACCGGCCCCGAGATCTTCTCGGACCTCGCGCGCGACATGATCATCCGCAGCTGATTCTGAAATTCGCCCCCTTTTTTTCTTGCCTGAAATACCTTGGGGTGAGGACGCAGTCCGAGGGGCAAAGCCCCTGAACAGGCTCACATCGTGAGCCACCAACAGCGCGCTTGAGCATAAGCGAAAGCGCTCTTGGACCAGGTGGATCTCCCGCGCCTTTTCTCCCTTCGGTCGACAGGCTTGGGCGGGGCTCACTTCGTGAGCCTGAGCCTCCGGCGGAGGTATTTATCGCAAGAAAAAAGGGGCGCCGCATGGGCACCCCTTGGAGTTAGTTTGCGCCGTTTTCCGGGTGGAAGCAGGCGAAGCGGTGACTGTCGCCACTCATATCCGGCCGCTTGGCCCGGCACTCTTCCGTGGCCTTCCAGCAGCGCGGGTTAAAGGCGCAACCGACCGGCACGTTCAGCGGTGACGGCAATTCCCCTTCCAGCTTGATCCGTTCCTGACGCCGCGCGGGATCGGCCATCGGCGTCGCGGACAACAGCGCCTTGGTGTAGGGGTGGCGCGGGTTTTCAAAGACCTCGTCCTTGGCGCCCTGCTCCACCGGTTTGCCCAGATACATGACGATCACGTCATCGGCAAAATGGCGCACCACCGACAGGTCGTGGCTGATGAACAGATAGGCCAGGTTGAACTTGTCCTGCAGATCCGTGAGCAGGTTCAGCACCTGTGACTGGATCGACAGGTCCAGCGCCGACACGGGTTCATCCAGGACGAGGATCTCCGGGTCCAGCATCAGCGCGCGGGCCACCGCGATCCGCTGGCGTTGCCCGCCCGAGAACATATGCGGGTAGCGGTTGAAATGTTCGGGCCGCAGACCCACCAGTTCAACCATTTCCCGAGCGCGGCGCTCGCGTTCTTCTGCCGAGACGTCCGGGCGATTCAAAAGCAGCGGCTCCATCAGGATCTTGCCGATGGTTTGGCGCGGATTGAGCGACCCGTAGGGGTTTTGAAACACGATCTGCACTTTGGCGCGCAACTCGCGGTCGCGCAGTTCATCGCCCGGCCGGATCTGCTGCCCGTCGATCGAGAAGCTGCCCGCGGTGGGCGTGTCGATCATCGTCACCAGATTGGCGAGGGTGGATTTGCCACAGCCACTTTCGCCCACCACGGCAAGGGTGCGACCGGGCACCAGTTCAAAGCTGGCTCCATCCAGCGCGCGCACGGTGCTCGTGCCGCCAAACAGGCCCGATTTCACTTCGAAATGGCGGCGCAGGTCGGTTGCGGTCAGGATTGGGGCGCTCATGCCGGGACCTCCTTTTGCTCTTGCGGTTGGCCGTGATCCAATGGGCGGTGGCACAGCGCCTTGCCCAGGTCTGCGCTGGCCGGAACCGGTGGGGTCGTGCGGCACAGGTCATCGGCGAAGGCGCAGCGCGGCGAGAAGAGACAGCCCTGCGGGCGGTCAAACTGCCCCGGCACCACACCGGGAATGGTCGGCAAATGCCGCCCGATGGCGCGCTCGGGAAGGGCCGCCAGAAGCGCGGACGTATAGGGGTGATGCGGGTTTGAGAAGAGGGCGTTCACCTCCTGCTCTTCCACACGTTGACCGGCATATTGCACGCTGACGCGTTCCACGGTTTCGGCCACCACGCCCATGTCATGGGTGATGAGAATCAGCGCCATGCCTTCGGTTTTCTGCAGGTCGATCAGCAGGTCGAGGATCTGCGCCTGAATGGTCACGTCGAGCGCGGTGGTGGGCTCATCCGCAATCAGCAGCTTGGGCTTACAGGCCAGCGCCATCGCAATCATCACCCGCTGGCTCATCCCGCCCGAAAGCTGGTGCGGGAAGACGTTCAGGCGTTTCTTCGGGTCCGGGATGCCCACCTGTTCCATCAGCTCGACCGCGCGGGACTGACGTTCTGTCCGGCTGAGATCGGTGTGCTGGCGCAACACCTCCCTGATCTGAAAGCCGACGGTGTAGCAGGGGTTCAGGGACGACATCGGTTCCTGAAAAATCATCGACACGTCTTTGCCGATGATCGACCGCCGCGCTTTGGGCGACATGCGCAACAGGTCCTTACCGTCGAACTCCATCTTGTCGGCGGTGATGTTGGCGGTCCAGGGCAAAAGCCCCATCATGGCGAGCATCGACACGGATTTGCCCGATCCACTTTCGCCCACGATAGCGACCAATTCGCCCGCGTTTACGGTCATGTCGACACTGTCCACCGCGCGGAAGGGCCCGTTGGCGGTGCGAAACTCGACGGTGAGGTTCTTTATTTCGAGAAGGCTCATGCGTCAGCTCCGTTTCAGCTTGGGATCAAGCGCGTCGCGCAGCCCGTCGCCCATCAGGTTGATGGCCAGAACGGACACGAGGATGCAGATGCCGGGCAGGGTCACGACCCACCAGGCGCGCAGGATAAATTCGCGCGCTTCGGCGAGCATAGTACCCCATTCCGGCGTGGGCGGCTGTGCGCCCATGCCAAGAAAGCCAAGGGCGGCGGCATCGAGAATGGCAGTGGAAAAGGACAGCGCGGCCTGCACGATGATCGGCGCCAGACAGTTGGGCAGCACGGTGACGAACATGGTGCGCAGACGGCCCGCGCCCGCCACTTTCGCGGCGGTCACGTAATCCTTGGTGCGTTCCGAAATCACCGCGGCCCGGGTCAGGCGCACGAAATGCGGCTGAAGCACCAGCGCGATGGCAATCATCGCGTTGATCAGGGACGGCCCGAGAATGGCCACCAGCACCAGCGCCAGAAGCAGCGACGGGAAGGACAGGATGATGTCCATCAGGCGCATGATCAGCGTGTCCATCCATTTCGGGGCAAAACCGGAAATCACGCCGATGATCACCCCGAAGAACGATGCGATCGACACCACGATCACACCGATGAAGAAGGAAAACCGCGCGCCATGCAGCAGGCGCGAGAGCATATCGCGACCCAATGGGTCGGTGCCCAGAAGGAACTCGGTTGATCCGCCATCCTGCCAGAACGGTGGTTGCAGCAGGTGGTCGCGGAATTGTTCATGTGGGGTGTAAGGCGCAAGCAAGGGCGCGATCAGGGCGATGATGAAGAACGCCATGAAAATATACATGCCGACCACGGCGCCACGGTTTTCGCGGAAATAGCTCCAGAACTCGCGCAGCGGGCTGGGCGGTTGCATGGCTGTTTGGGTCGGGGTGGCTTCACTCGCAGAAGTATCAGTCATCGCGCTCAGCCCTTTCTGATTTTCGGGTTGATCCAGCCGTAGAGCACATCCACGGTCAGGTTCACGATCATGATGATCGAGGCAATGAGCAACAGCCCGCCCTGCACCACCTGATAGTCGCGTCGGAAGATGCTATCGACCATCCATTTGCCGATGCCCGGCCAGGAAAAGATCGTCTCGGTCAGGATCGCACCGGCCAGAAGCGTGCCGACCAAGAGGCCAATTACGGTCACAACTGGGATCAGGGCGTTGCGCAGCGCGTGCTGGCCGTTGACGCGCAGGGGTGACAACCCCTTGGCTTTCGCGGTGCGCACGTAATCTTCGCCAAGCACCTCAAGCATCGCCGACCGGGTCTGGCGGGCGATCACGGCCAGCGGGATCGTGGCGAGCACAATTGTCGGCAGGATCAGGTGGCTGACGGCGGAGGCAAAGGCACCTTTCTGACCGGACAGCAAACTGTCGATCAGCATGAAGCCGGTCACCTCGTCGAAGAAGAACATGAACGAAATGCGGCCAGAGACTGGCGTCCAGCCCAGACCGGAGGAAAACACGATGATCAACAGCAGCGCCCACCAGAAGATTGGCATGGAATACCCGATCAGCGCACCAGTCATCAGCGCCTGATCAAAGAACTTGCCCCGGTTCACCGCCGCGATCACACCTGCCGGGATGCCCACGACAATCGCCAGGATAATCGCGCAAAGTGACAGTTCCAGCGTTGCAGGGAACAGCGCGAAAAACTCGGATACCACCGGTTTCTTGGTCACGAAGGAGTTGCCCAGATCGCCCTGCATCACCCCCCAAAGATAGTCGAGATATTGTTTCCAGACCGGCTGGTCAAACCCGAATTGTTTGATGAGTTCCGCATAGCGCTCTTCGCCGACGCCACGTTCCCCTGCCAGAAGCAGGATCGGGTCACCGGGAAGAAGGCGGATGAAGAGGAAGGAGACGACCGTCACGCCGAAAAACGTCGGCACGAAGGTCAGCAGTCTGCGCAGCAGAAAGGACAGCATGTTTGTGGCTCGCTTGAACTGGCTGGGCCGGGCACATGATGCGCCCGGCCCTTATTTCATTGAAAACGCATTAGTTTTCGAGGCTAACACCGTAGAAGATGTGACCGCCCAGCGGGTCGATCTTATAGCCCTTCACTTCGTTGCGCAGCGGCATGTGCACGATCGAGTGGGCGATGGTGGCCCAGGGTGCTTCGCGTTTGAACACAACCTGCGCTTCTTCATACAGCGCGGTCCGCTTGGCGGTATCCGATTCCTGCTTGGCTTCTTCGATCAGAGCCTGGAATTCGTCGTTACACCATTGCGCACGGTTCGAACCACCCACACCGTCACAGCCCAGGAGAACGGCCAGGAAGTTGTCGGGGTCACCGTTGTCACCGGTCCAACCCAGCAGAACCGCACCGTCACGGTCTTTGTCTTTCGAACGCGACAGGTATTCACCCCATTCGTAAGACACCACCTCGGCATTCACGCCAACCTTGCCGAAATCCTCCTGGATCAGCTCGGCCATACGGCGGGCATTCGGGTTATAGGGACGCTGCACCGGCATCGCCCAGATCTTCATCGACAGATCGGTGACGCCTGCGGCCTCCAGCATCTCTTTCGATTTCACCGGATCATACGGGTCGTCCTGAACCGCGTCATTGTAGGACCAGATTGTCGGCGGGATCGGGTTTTTCGCGATCTTACCCGCACCCTGGAACACCACGTCGATGATCGCCTGCTTGTTGATCGCCATGTTCAGCGCCTTGCGCACTTCGGGCTTGTCGAACGGCGCAACCATCGAGTTGTAAGCCAGATAGCCCACGTTCAGACCTTCCTGTTCGGTCAGGTTGATGTCGGCATCCGCGCGCATCGCTTCCACGTCAGCCGGGTTCGGGTAAGGCATCACGTGACACTCGCCCGCTTTCAGCTTTTGATAACGCACCGCCGCATCCGGGGTGATCGCAAAGATCAGGTTGTCGACGTCAGCTTGGCCGCGGAAGAAGTCCGGGTTGGCCGCGTAACGCACAACGGCGTCTTTTTGGTAACCCACAAACTGGAACGGACCCGTGCCGATCGGTTGCTGGTTCAGGTTCTCGGGGGTGCCAGCTTCCAGCATCGCGTCGGCATATTCTTTCGACACGATCGAGGCGAAATCCATCGCCAGGTTCGACACCATCGGCGCTTCCGGACGGTTCAGCACAAATTTCACGGTCATGTCGTCGACTTTCACGATCTCTTTGATCAGCGACGGCATCGACATGCCATTGTAATATTCCCAGGTGCCGCCGGACACTTGGTTATACGGGTTGGCTTCGTCGCCCTGACGTTCAAACGTGAAGATCACGTCGTCCGCGTTCATGTCGCGGGTCGGGGTAAAGTAATCGGTCGAGTGGAATTTCACGCCCGAACGCAGTTTGAACGTGTACTCCAGCCCGTCTTCCGACACTTCCCAGCTTTCGGCCAGGCCGGGGATGATGTTGGTGGTGCCGGTTTCAAATTCGGTCAGACGGTTGTAGATCGCTTTCGACGACGCATCGAACGTGGTGCCCGAGGTGTAAAGTGCTGCGTCAAACCCTTCCGGCGAGCCTTCCGAGCAATAGACCAGCGTGCCACCGGCCAGAGCCGTCGACGCAGTCATGATTGCGGCCGCGGCAAAGCCGGCCAGCGTGAATTGTTTTTTCATGAGTTCCTCCCAATCAGGTCTTCGCGCCGGACGGCGCGGAATGAGGGCAGCTTATGGGGAAGATTAACGCAAATCAACACTGATATATCAGCAAAATATTTGTCGTGTTAACATGTGTTTACGCAATATTGTTACCGCCATCATGGGGGATTTTGATCTTTTGGTAAAGCATCTGCCCCCTGGTGATTCACTTGACCAAACGGAAATCGCTTCAAAATTGCCGAACCACTGATATATTAGTAATGCGCCAAAACCAGGCCGTCTTTCGGAACCGCTCCCATGTCCAAGCCACAAAACCTTGCCACGCAAGCCTATCTTGCGATCGAAGAACGGATCGTCACCCTGGTCCTGGAACCCGGGTCGCTGATTTCCGAACGCAGCCTGATCGACATGATCGGGCTGGGCCGCACCCCGGTGCGCGAAGCGATGCAGCGTTTGCAATGGGAAGGGTTGATCGAGGTGCGGCCGCGCGCCGGGATCAAAATCGCCGACATCCGCGCCGAGGATTGCGCCAAGGTGACCGAATTGCGGCAGGTGCTGGAACCGCGCCTGGCCCGGTCCGCCGCCCGCTTCGCGACGCCAAACCTGCTTGAGAACATAAAGACGTATCGGCAGATGATGTTGGACAGCCTGCCGGATCAGAACGCTCAGCTTTATCTCAAGGCCGATAAGGGGTTTGACGAGGCCCTGATGGGGGCGGCTGAAAATCAGTATCTGACCAACATCCTTGCCCCGCTGCAAACCCATTCACGCCGGTTCTGGTTTCGCTATTTTTCGCGCGACAGCATGGAGCGGCTGGGACACGGTCATATCGCCGTTATGGATGCGGTTCTGGCCCGCGATGATCTGCGCGCCTATCAATCCATGGAAACACTGATGGGGGTGGTCGCCATCCATGCGCAGGCGCTAAAGGATTGATAATACGTCATTTTGACCAGGTGGTAAATTAATCCGTTAACTTTGACCTGCGTCAATCTGCTGACACACTTCACCCGTTAAGGTGTTCTTCCAATACAGAGGAACACCCATGCGCGAAACACACCCTGACACCCTGGGGTCACTGCCGTTCTTTTCCCAGTTATCACCGCATGTTCGCGCCTGTCTGATCCAGAAATCCACCTCCCGCACATATCGGCGGGGCGAAAACATCGCCCTGCAGGGGGACCAGAACCCGACCCTGAAAATCATGGTGTCCGGTTGGGTCAAACTCTTTCGCGTCACCTCTGGCGGCGAAGAGGCCGCGTTGGCGATGCTGGAGCGCGGGCAAAGCTTTGACGAGGTTCCGGCGCTTTCATCCAGTGCCGCGATCTATTCGTCCGAGGCATCACCGACTGTACCGTGCTGCATCTTGACCTCAGCGCGATCTGCACCTGCAAAAACGCCTTTGCCGAATTGCATCTGGCCGTCCTGACCGCCGCCCATGATCACGCCCATGACCTGATCACCCATATCGAACACCTGAAAGGGCGCAGCGCCGCCCAGCGCCTGTCGGAGTTTCTGCTTGGACTTTACGATGCCAAGGGGGCTTCGGCCCAAGTGACATTGCCCTATGGGAAAAAGGTGCTGGCCGGAAAACTGGGGATCAAACCCGAAAGCCTGTCGCGCGCCTTTCGCCAACTGATACCCGTTGGGGTACAGAACCGTGACCGCTTGGTTCAGATCAGCAACGTCGCGGGGCTGCGTGATTTTGCCGGGGATCGCCTTTGATCTGTGCCTGATAAACGGTCTAGCGCGCACCCCATGTGTCCGACAGACGATACCCGCCCGGCCACGGGTCGGACGGGTCCAGCATGTGTTGATGTGTGCCGGTGATCCAGGCACGGCCAGAGATTTCAGGCGTGATTGCGGGGCGCCCATTCAGGTCAAACTGCGCAACAATGCGGCAGCGAAACTCACTGTCGATCACCGATCGCGCGTGATAGCGGTCGGCGGGGCGCATCTGCCCCTTCGCCAGCAACACAGCCATCCGCGCCGACGCCCCGGTCCCGCAAGGCGAACGATCCAGCTTGCCCGGCTTGATCGCCACCGTGTTTTTACCCGTCAAAAGATCGCCTTCGCGCGCAAGCGGCCCGGCAATCTGGCAAAAGGAAATATGGTTCCAATCGGTCACCGGATGGTTGAACCCCAGCTGTTCATTTGCCGCATCGGTGATCCTTGCCCCCGTGCGCGCCAGATCCGCCGCCTCATCCGGGGTCAGGGCAAACCCCAGGTCCTCGGCATCGACCATCACGAAACTGTCGCCACCAAAGGCGGTGTCCACGCGCAAACTGCCGATCCCCTCGACCTCAATCCTTGCATCCAGCTTGTCCGCGAAACTCACCACATTCTGCACGTAAATCCGCTCGGCCTTGCCATCACGACATTCCGCCCGCACCCGCACCAATCCACCGGGGGCCTCCAGCGTCAGATGCGTTTCAGGTTCTTCCATTGGCAGGATGCCACTGTCCAGAAGCACAGTGGACACGCAGATCGAATTTGACCCTGACATCGGCGGCGTGTCTTCGGGTTCCATGATGATCCAGGCGGCATCGGCATCGGGGTGTTTGGGCGGCACCAGCAGGTTCACATGGCGAAACACACCGCCGCGCGGCTCGTTCAGCACAAAGCGCCGCAATGTTTCGTCCTCGGCAATCCAGTTGCGCTGTTCCCACACCGTATCCCCGGGCGGCGGGGCAACGCCGCCCACAATCACATCGCCCACCTCGCCTTCGGCATGGCAGGACACGACATGAATGGTTTTCGAAGACCGCATGATGTTCTCCTGAAATTGCGCCTAGAACCGTGACGGCCGATAGGGGGTAAGATCGATGACGGGTGCGCTGCCCTCAACCAGGCTTGCAACAAGCTCGGCCGTGCCGGCCGATTGGGTCAGGCCAAGATGCCCATGCCCAAAGGCATAGGTCACCCGCGGCGCACGGGTGGAGGTGCCGATGACGGGCAGGCTGTCGGGCATCGAGGGGCGAAATCCCATCCATTGCGTGCCACCATCTGTGTCCAAATCCGGGAAAAAGGACTTGGCCTTCTTAAGCAGGATGTCAGCCCGTTTGTAATTCGGCGGCAGGTCCAGCCCGCCCAGTTCAACCGCGCCGCCAACCCGTAGACCTTCTCCGATTTTGCTCATGACAAACCCATGCGCGCCAAAGGTGACATGCGTGCGCAAATCGATGGATCGGGTCGGAAAGGTGGTATTATATCCGCGTTCCGTTTCCAGCGGAAATCGATCACCAAGCATGGCCGCAAGGTGATGGGACCACGCCCCCGCACAGACCACAATATGGGTTGCGCGATAAAGAGCACCCTCTGCCGTGACCTCAACATATGTGTCTCTGTTCCGCAGATTAGAGACTGTTCTACGCTCGAACACGCCACCCTTTTCCAAGAACCGATCCGCCAGCATCTGTGCCCAGATCTTCGGATCTTCGGTGTTGAACCACCCCGGCGTATAGGCACCATGTGTAAAGCTGCGATCCAGACCGGGTTGGATATCGGCCAACGCGTTTGCGCTCTCGATCAGATCGGTCTCGACCCCCAAATCGCGACGATGCATTAAGCCGGGCAAAGCCGCCTGATACTGCTTTTCGCCCTGATAGACACTTAATTGCCCTTCGCGGCGGATCAGGGACGCATCCCCATCTGCCTGCAATTGACGTTCAAATGCGGCCTCGCAGTGACGCATCAGGGTCACCTGCGCCTGCATCGACGCCGTATAGCGATCCCGCCAGGAGGCCCGCCAAAAGCGCAGCATCCACGGCGCGATCTTGAAGGCATAAGATGGCGGCACAGACAGGGGACCCAACGGATCCAGCAACCATTTCGGCGCTTTTTTCATCACGCCCGGGGTCGCCAGCGGTTCGACCTCGGCGAAGGCAAAGGCCCCGGCATTTCCGGTTGAGGCTTCTTCTGCGATGCCCTTGCGATCCCAAAGCGTGACTTTGCGCCCCTGGGCCTGCAGCGCAAGGGCCGCTGAAATGCCGATGATCCCGGCACCGATGACGATGATATCGTGGGTGGTGGTCTGTGCCATCGGGTCCTCATCTGGTGGCTTGTTTCGGTCACTTTAGCCACGTCTTGCCGCACGTTACAATCGCCATTGTTACGCTTGATTAGGGTCGAATACCGGCGCGGTAGGGATCCTTTTCAGTAAAGATCAGTTGAGTTTCACCCGTGACATAGGCTTCGCCAATAATGGTCGGGATCACGCCGACCTCGCCGGGTTGAAAGCTGCAGTCATAATGGCTGCCGATAGTGCTTTCCTGCACCCAAATTTCGCCCGGTGCCAGCTTTCCGTCCTCGGCCAGACAGGCCAGTTTGGCCGAACACCCCGTACCGCAGGGCGAGCGGTCATAGGCGCCGCCCGGACACAGCACGAAATTGCGGGCATTGGCAGCGCCGTGGGCCGGACCGATGAGTTCAACATGATCAATATAGGCGCCACCTGCCCCCGTAACCCCATCGCGTTCCAGCGCATCGCGGATGGCGGTGGTGGCAGCGGTCAGTTCGGTCAAGCGGGTGAATTCCAGTGGAAGAGTGTCTAACTCGGCCAAAAAGAACCAATTTCCCCCATAGGCCACATCGCCAGTCACCCGCCCAAGGTCGGGCACATCGACGGATACGCCGGCCCGGTGCCGATAGCTTTCGACATTCACCACGCGCACACGGTTAGGTGACAGAAGCTCGGCTTCGACCACGCCAACCGGGGTTTCGAACCGATGTACGCCCAGCCCGATCCGGCCCATGTGGTAAAGTGTGACGGCCAGCCCGATGGTGGCATGACCGCACATGCCAAGATTGGCCACCGTGTTGAAGTAGATCACCCCGGTCACACAGCTGGCATCATCCGGTTCCACCAACAGTGCGCCGACCATCGCATCATGCCCGCGCGGCTCACAAATCACCGAGGGGCAGAAATCGGGGTGGTCGCGCCACAAGCGAGCGGCGCGGGTGGCGATCGACCCTGCTCCAAGGTCCGGTCCGCCTTCGATTACAACCCGCGTGGGTTCGCCGCCCGTGTGACTGTCGATTACGCGCATTCGGCCACCACGCCGCCCTGCTGCGACCAGTCGGCGTACCAGGTTCTGAACAGCGTATATTGCGCCTCGACATAGTTGCGCTGCGCATCAGACAGGGCGTCGGTTTCATTGAAATGCAACCGATATTCCTCGTCCCCGTTCAGCACCATTAGATGCTTGTAGTAAAGCACCAGATCGGGGCCTTCATCGAACGAAGAGAGCACTCCCAGCGCCTCTTCCAATTCCTTCGCCTTCACGCGCGCTTCGGCATGGCCCGTCGCCGCCTTTTGGCTGAGCGCCACCAAGTGCAGCACTTCGCGCGGGAGCGCGTTACCGATGCCGGTGATCGCTCCGCTGGCGCCACAATTCACAAACCCGTGGTAAACCGTGGTGTCGACGCCGATCATCAGGGTCACATCGTCATCTTTCGAGGTGATGTTTTCCGCCGCGTAGCGTAGATCATCCGCGCCGCCGAACTCTTTGAAGCCCACGAGGTTGGGGTGTTCCGCGCGCAGGGCAAAAAACAGGTCGGCGCGGGTCGCAAAGCCATAATAGGGCGAGTTGTAAATCACGGCGGGCAGTTCGGGGGCGGCGGACAGGATCGCCTTGAAGTGGTCCTTTTGTGCGGCAATCGACGATCCGCGCGACAGGACGCGGGGGATCACCATCAACCCCTTCGCGCCCGCCTTTTGCGCGTGGGCGGCATGGGCGGCGGCAAGTTTCGTGTTCACCGCCCCGGTGCCGACAATCACCGGCACGCCCGCATCGCACAGCGCCTGCACCCCCTGCATCCGCTCCTCATCGGTCAACAACGGCCAATCGCCCATGGACCCGCAATAGACCACCGCCGACATGCCAGCGGCGATCAGCTCTTTTCCCTTTTTGACCAACGCGTCGACATCCGGGGTCCGGTCCGCGGTGCAAGGGGTCATGAGGGCGGGGATGGTCCCGGTGAAAATATTGGACATGGCGTTCTCCTGAACTGGGCCTGCGGTGCAGGGGCTTGGGCGCGGTGTCGGCGCGTTTGAGGGCGTTATACCTAAATTGGATCCAATATTCAATATCAGTCTTGCAAAATCCTTCATTCCATTCGCGGAACCTGATAGTTTTCTGAAAAGAGAGGGATCATGCAGTTAAAATCAGTCGATATTTCCAAAACCGCCTCGGCCGCCTCGATCATTTTTGACGCGTTGAAAAAGGCGATCATCGAGGGGGATCTGGAAGAAGGCGCGCCGCTGCGCCAGGACGAGATTGCCCGCATGTTCAACACCTCGCGCATTCCGGTGCGCGAGGCGATTTCGCGGCTGGAGGAACACGGGCTGGTGAAATCGCAACGCTACAAGGGCGCGGTGGTGTCGGGCCTGTCGGCCAGTGAGGCGGGCGAGATTTTCGACTATCGCGCCCTGCTGGAACCCCATGTGATCCGCACCGCCGTGCCGCGCATGACGAAAGACAACCTGACCGAGGCGCGCGGGTATCTGGAGGCGTTTGCCAAGTCGGATGATCCGATGGAATGGGGCAATCTGAACCGCCAGTTTCACGCAACACTTTACAACGCGTCCGGGTTGGCCTTTCACCTCGAAGCGATTGAAAGCGCGCTGGACCGGGTTGACCGGTATTTGCGCGCGCAGTTGGTTCTGTCAGACGGCATGGCGCGCGCCAATGACGAACATGCCCGCATTCAGGACGCCTGCGAGCGAGGCGACGCCGACGCGGCCGCCGAGCTGACCCGCGCGCATATTCTGGGGGCGAAGGACAGCTTGCTGAACCACCTGAGCAAAACATAAGGGCCGCCCCAGATGGCGCGGCCCGGTCTTTTTAAAGCGTTTCGGTTTACCCCTGTGTCAGGTTAAGACCGAAACGTATTCGTCTCTATTCGCTACGATAGGGACTTATTTCAGCGCCATATCGGTGATGTCGAGCGTATAGGCGCCCTCTGGTGTTTTCGTGATCACCGGGTCCGATCCGCCGCCCATCAGGGTGGCCACGGTGCGTTCGTAATCGGCCGGGTCCAAGGCGCCGTTTGACCCTGCGGTCAGCTTGGCAATCTCACCCATCATCCGCACCTGGTGCTTTTCGGTCTGCGCGCCGGTTTCGTCATATTCCAGTACGATCATCGCGGCGTCTTCGGGGTTTTCCTCGGCCCATTTCCAGCCCTTCATCGACGCGCGGACAAAGCGGGCCATCTGGTCTTTGAACGCCTCATCCGACAGCTTGTCTTCCAGCACATAAAGCCCGTCTTCCAGCGTCGCGACGCCCTGATCTTCATATTTGAACGTGACCAGATCGTCGGCGGTCAGACCCGCATCAATGATCTGCCAATATTCATTATAGGTCATGGTCGACACACAATCGGCCTGCCCTTGCAAGATCGGATCGACGTTGAACCCCTGTTTCAGAACGGTCACCCCGTCGCCCCCTTCGGTGCTGATGCCCAGCGAGGACATCCAGCTGAGGAACGGGTATTCATTGCCAAAGAACCACACGCCAAGCGTCTTGCCCGGGAAATCGTCAGGGCTGGTGATGCCGGTGTCTTTGCGACAGGTCAGCATCATGCCCGAGGATTTGAACGGCTGGGCGATGTTCACCACCGGCGCGCCCTGTTCACGTGCGGCCAGCGCCGAGGGCATCCAATCGACCATCACGTCAGCCCCGCCGCCCATCAGCACCTGCACGGGCGCCACGTCCGGCCCACCCGGCTTGATGGTCACGTTCAGGTCTTCGTCCGAATAATACCCGTTTTCCAGCGCCACGTAATAGCCAGCAAACTGCGCCTGGGTGACCCATTTCAGTTGCAATGTCAGATCATCGGCGGCCATCGCCCCCGACGACCCCAAGGCAAACGCGGCAATCGCGCCTTTCATGTATTTCATCATATCCAACTCCCTGTTGTGTAATGGCTGTTTGTCAGCCTCTTTGTGAGGGGTGCCAGAAGGTGACCCCCTTTTCGATAAGTGCAACGATACCGTAGAAGGCCGATCCGGCAATGGCCGCGATGGTGATTTCCGCCCAGACCATGTCCAGCCCCAGCCGGCCCACCTCGGTCGAGATGCGAAACCCCATGCCCTTGATGGGCGACCCGAAGAATTCGGCCACAATCGCCCCGATCAGCGCCAGCGTCGTCGCCACCTTGAGCCCGTTGAAGATCGCGGGCATGGCGGCGGGCAGGCGCAGCGACAGGAGCGTTTGCCAGTAATTGGCCGAATAGGTCTTCATCAGATCGCGCTGCATACTGTCGGTTGCCGCCAACCCCTGTACCGTATTGACCAGCATCGGGAAGAACACCATGACCACGACGACGGCGGCCTTGGACTGCCAGTCGAACCCGAACCACATCACCAGGATCGGCGCGGTGCCGATGATCGGCAGGGCGGCGATGAAGTTGCCCACCGGCAGAAGGCCGCGTTGCAAAAACGGCGATCGGTCAATCAGCACCGCGATCACGAAGGCCGCGCCACAGCCCATTAGATACCCGGTCAACGCGCCTTTCACGAAGGTCTGCACAAAATCGACCCATAACACGTCAAGCGAGGTTGCCACTTTGGCGGCAATGGCCGAGGGCGGCGGCAGGATCACCGGCGGCACATTTAACCCACGCACCAAGGCCTCCCACACCACCAGGACCGTTACACCGAAAATGATCGGCACCGCGAGCCGCGCCCAGCGCGTGCCGGCTTGGGGCGATTTGGCGATCCAGCCATTTAGCCACCAGGTGAAGATCCAAAAAACGACCGCAAAAAGAACCCAGATCATTTCACCGCCCCCATCCGTTTCAGCATCCGCCGTTCAATCAGGCTGATGATCCCCACAAGGCTGGCCGCAAGGATCGCTGCGGCCAGAAGTGCTGACCAGATCTGGATCGTCTGGCCATAATAGCTGCCGGTCAGCATCCGCGCGCCAAGGCCCCGGATGGCGCCGGTGGGCAGTTCCCCAACGATGGCACCCACAAGGCTCGCCGCCATGCCGATTTTCAACGCGGTGAAAAGGTAGGGCATCGAGGACGGTAGGCGCAGTTTCCAAAACGTATCCGACCCGCTGGCGGAATAGGTTTTCAGAAGGTCCAGCTGCATCGCATCCGGGCTGCGCAGCCCTTTCACCATGCCCACCACAACCGGAAAAAATGACAGATAGGCCGAAATGATCGCCTTAGGCACCAGCCCCTGAATGCCGACTGAGTTCAGCACCACAATGATCATCGGCGCAATCGCCAGGATCGGGATGGTTTGGGACGCAATCGCCCAGGGCATCACGCTCATGTCCATCGCTTTGTTGTGCACAATCCCAACCGCCAGAAGGATCCCCGCTCCGGTCCCGAAAACAAAGCCCAACAACGTGGCGGACAGGGTGATCCAACCGTGGAAAATCAAGGATCGTTTGGAAAAGGCGCGGCCTTTCAGGGCCATCTCGCCGGTGGTCTTCCAAAGTTCACCCAGCACCTGATGGGGCACAGGCAAAACGGGGCGCTCCTGGCTCCAGGTGTCCGCAATCAGCTCGGAGGTGGTCAGAGTGACCTCAGCCCGCGCCGCCTGATCGCGCGCCCATTTGCCATTCATGCCGATCGCCGCCGCATACCAAAGCACAACAATGGCCGCGACCACAGTCAACACGGGAAGCACAGATGCAAATCGGCCCGGCTTAGTCATAAGCATGCCCCGCCCGCAGCCCCTCGCGCACACGATGCGCAATATCCAGAAACTCCGGCGTGTCGCGGATATCCAGCGGGCGGTCTTTCGGCAGCGTGCTTTCGATCACATCGGTGATGCGACCCGGGCGAGGCGACATCACCACGATCTTGGTCGACAGATAGACCGCCTCGGGGATCGAGTGGGTCACGAAACCGATGGTCTTTTCGGTGCGCGCCCACAGCTTTAACAACTGTTCATTCAGGTGATCGCGGACAATCTCATCCAGCGCCCCAAAAGGTTCGTCCATCAACAGAAGATCGGCGTCAAAGGCCAGCGCGCGGGCAATCGAGGCGCGTTGTTGCATCCCACCCGACAGCTGCCAGGGAAACTTCTTTTCAAACCCGGCCAGATCCACAAGCTCCAAAACCTTGGCGACCTTCGCCGCCATTTCGGATTTGGAATAGCCCATGATCTCCAGCGGCAGCTTGATATTGCCGCCGATGGTGCGCCACGGATAAAGCCCCGCCGCCTGGAACACATAGCCATAGGCCCGGTTGCGGCGCGCCTCATCCGGGGTCATCCCGTTCACGGTGATCGACCCGCCGGTGGGATGTTCCAGCGCTGCGATCACCCGCAAAAACGTGGTCTTGCCACAGCCCGACGGGCCAATGAAACTGACGAAATCCCCTTTGTTGATGGTCAGATCCACACCCTTCAGCGCATGGATCGGCCCGTCATTGGTTTGAAAAGTCAGGTCCAGCCCGCTGGCCTCGATGACGGCTTCGCTCACCATATTGTCCTTCACATCACACCCCAGTCGCCGGAATGCCGCTGCGCTCGATCGGGCGCGGCTGGGTCAGGTCTTTCCATTGGGTCAACGCGCGGTTCACTGTGGCGTTGGGGTCGCGGGCGACGAACTTGCCATGCCCTTCCTCGCAGCGGATTTCGCCATCATGCACCGCCACCTGACCACGGGTCAGGGTGAACCGCGGCAGGCCCTTCACATGCTTGCCCTCAAAGACGTTATAGTCGATCGACGATTGCTGACTGTCGGCCGAAATGGTCTTTTCCTTCTCGGGATCCCAGACCACAAGATCCGCATCCGCACCCACCAGAACCGCGCCCTTCTGCGGATAGCAGTTCATGATTTTCGCCACATTGGTTGAGGTCACGGCGACAAATTCATTCATGGTGATCCGCCCCGTGGCGACGCCGTGCGTCCAGAGCATCGGCATCCGGTCCTCAAGCCCCCCGGTGCCATTGGGGATCTTGGTGAAATCCCCCACGCCATAGCGTTTCTGTTCGGTCGTGAAGGCGCAGTGGTCGGTGGCAACGACAGAGAGCGACCCGGATTGCAGACCCGCCCACAGGCTGTCCTGATGCTGCTTATTGCGGAACGGGGGCGACATGACACGGCGTGCGGCATGATCCCAATCCTTGTTGAAATACTCGCTTTCATCCAGCGTCAGGTGTTGGATCAGCGGTTCACCCCACACGCGTTTGCCTTGCATCCGCGCCCGGCGAATGGCCTCGTGGCTGTCTTCGCAAGACGTATGCACGACGTAAAGCGGCGCCCCGGCCATGTCGGCAATCATGATCGCGCGGTTGGTCGCCTCGCCTTCCACCTGCGGGGGGCGGGAATAGGCATGTGCCTCGGGGCCATTGTTGCCGTCCGCCAGCAGACGGGCCGAAAGTTCCGCCACCACGTCACCGTTTTCGGCATGCACCATCGGGGTCGCGCCCAGATCGGCGCAGCGGGTGAAACTGTGAAAGAGCTCATCATCATTCACCATCAACGCGCCTTTATAGGCGAGGAAATGTTTGAACGTGTTGATGCCGCGCTTGTTCACCACCTCGTCCATGTCGTTCCAGACCTGTTCGCCCCACCAGGTGACGGCCATGTGGAAGGAATAGTCACAGTTCGCGCGGGTCGATTTATTGTCCCACCGTTTGATCGCATCCAGCAGGCTTTCGCCCTGATTGGGCAGGCAGAAATCCACCACCATCGTGGTGCCCCCCGCCAGCCCCGCCCGCGTGCCGCTTTCGAAATCATCCGAAGAATAGGTGCCCATGAAGGGCATTTCCAAATGCACATGCGGATCGATGCCGCCGGGCATGACGTAACAGCCGGTCGCGTCCAGCTCCTTATCGCCTTTCAACCCCTCGCCGATCTCAACGATCTTGCCGCCGTCGATCAGAACATCGGACTTATAGGTCAGGTCGGCGGTCACGATGGTGCCGTTTTTGATGACTGTTGTCATGGTTCATATCCCTGTCGTTAAAGGTCGGATCTTGCGCCCGTACCTATGAGTGTTTCCCCGGCGGGGTTCTTCCACCGGGTGGATCTAGTTCATCACCACCCCAGCAAAAGGTGGCGTTTTCAGAAGGTCGGTAAAGCTGGTCGCGCCGTTGATTTTGGTCACGGTATAGGTTGGGCCAAACAACGCAAATCCCGCCATGTCTTTACAGTCGAAGAAGCCGAAACGCGCAGCTGCTGACCGGATTCGTTCCGGCGATGCGCGATCGGTTGCCACAATCTGCAAAGAGACTTCCGCATCACTTTCACGGGTGGCCTGGATGCGGGTCGCGGCGGTCGGGCGCTCTCGCTGTTCAGTTCTTTGCTCAATGAGCAACCGCCCCTCACGAATACAGCCGCGCAGAATGCTGACCTCTGTGGTTTCGCCGACCGCGATGTCTGACAAGTACTTTCGCCCATCCAGTCGCCGGATGTCCTCGGTTTCCATATCCACCACAAACCCATCTCCGGCAAAGGCCGCGGTCAGCCCCGCCCAAAGCGCCATTGCAAAGGCGATCATTCGCATCACCAAATCCTCCAAATGAACCAATGCCCGCAGCTTGCGCACGGGATGGTTAATTTGGGGTGTGGATTGGCGGATCATTGCTTCGGGTCACTCCACAATCTCGGCCGTTTCCAACACGGCATGCATCAGAACATCAGTGCCGGCGGTGGCCCATTCCTTGCTGATCTCTTCCGCCTCGTTGTGCGACAACCCGTCGACGCAGGGGCACATGATCATCGCGGTGGGGTAGATCTCGTTGATCCAGCAGGCGTCGTGACCCGCACCCGACACGATATCCATGTGGGAGTATCCCAACCGCTCTGCCGCATTGCGCGCGGCGGCAACACAGCCCTCGTCAAAGGCGGGCGGGTCGAAGGTGCCGACCATCTCCCAGCTCATTTCAACGCCAATATCCGCACAAAGTTTCGGCGCGCGTTCGTCAAATTCCGCGATCATCGCGTCGATTACCTCTTGCAGGTGCGAGCGGAAATCGACAGTGCAAACGACCTTGCCGGGGATGATGTTGCGCGAGTTCGGGTAGACGTCGATATGGCCAATCGCGCCAACCGCATTGGGCTGGTGCTTCATCGCGATCTCATGGACCAGCTCGGTGATCAGGGCCAACCCGCGACCAGCATTGACGCGCATGTGCATTGGGGTCGACCCGGTGTGGCTTTCCTTGCCCACAATCGTCACTTCGAGCCAGTTCAGACCCTGCCCGTGGGTGACCACGCCGATGTCTTTGCCTTCAGCTTCCAGAATGGGCCCCTGTTCGATATGCAGCTCAAACATCGCGTGCATCTTGCGCGCGCCGACCTCCTCGTCACCGACCCAACCGATGCGTTTCAGCTCATCGCCAAACCGCTTGCCCTCAGCATCTTCGCGGTCGTAGGCCCAATCCTGCGTGTGCTTGCCCGCAAACACGCCAGAGGCCAGCATGGCGGGCGCGAACCGGGTGCCTTCTTCGTTGGTCCAGTTGGTCACGACGATGGGATGTTTGGTCTTGATGCCCAGATCATTCATCGTGCGGATCAGTTCCAGCCCGCCCAGCACCCCCAGCACCCCGTCATATTTGCCGCCGGTGGGTTGGGTATCAAGGTGGCTGCCCACGTAAACCGGCAGCGCATCAGGGTCTTCGCCCGCCCGCGTGGCAAACATATTGCCCATTGTGTCGACGCCCATCGTCATCCCCGCCGCTTCGCACCAGGTCTGGAACAGGGCGCGCCCCTCGGCGTCTTCATCGGTCAGGGTCTGGCGGTTGTTGCCGCCCGCAATGCCGGGGCCGATCTTGGCCATCTCCATCAAGCTGTCCCACAGCCTGTCGCCGTTGATTTTGATGTTCTCGCCGGGTGCGGCCATCTCTGTCTCTCCTGTCGAAGCCACGCGGAGGAACCGCGTGTGTGTTGGTGCAACAGGAAGATGCGCAATGTCAGGCCCTGCGCCACGGGGTCCGGGCGGCAGGCGGCGCGAGGGCATGGCCCCTCTGGCTCCCTGTGTCGGCGCTCTTGCCCCGGTTCACCGGGATCTGGCGCGTCTCGTGTCACGGTTTCTTTTTTACCGTTTGGTCAACCTCGACGCTAACACAGCGCCGAGGTCAGTCAAGCTTTGTAACCGTCAGTTTAGGCTGATTCCCTTATTGCCCACGAATGATGCAGGTATTGGGGTCAGCTGACGGATTATTGGGATGTTCCAGCCAGGTGCGCTTGTCCGCCGGAATGGTCATCCCAGTGCGTTCATCTTTGTCACCCACCGACAGTTCGCGCATGGTGATGCAGCCTTCCACCGGGCAGACATTGACGCAGAGGTTACAGGCCACGCATTCGTCGTCTTTCACGGTGAACACCCGGTCCTCGGACATCTCGATCGCCTGATGACTGGTGTCTTCGCAGGCGGCGAAGCAGCGGCCACATTTGATGCAATCCTCCTGATTGATCTCGGCCTTGGTGACGTAATCAAGGTTCAGATGCTGCCAATCAGTCACTTTGGGCGTCGCCATGCCGACGAAATCCGCGGTGCTGGTATAGCCCTTCTCGGCCATCCACTGGCTCAGGCCCGAGGCCATTTCCTGCACCACTTTGAACCCATAGGTCATCGCCGCTGTACAGACCTGCACATTCGATGCCCCCAGCGCCATAAACTCTGCCGCGTCGCGCCAGGTGGTCACGCCGCCAATCGCGGAAATCGGCAGGCCTGCGGTGTCTTGGTTGCGGGCAATCTCGGCCACCATATTCATGGCAATCGGCTTCACCGCCGGGCCGCAATAGCCGCCATGGGTGCCCATGCCGTCAATCATCGGTTCGGGTGACATTTCATCCAGGTTCACCGAGGTGATCGAATTGATCGTATTGATCAGGCTGACCGCATCGGCGCCACCCGCCTTGGCGGCCCCGGCCGGCCCAAGGATATTGGTGATGTTCGGCGTCAGCTTCACGATACAGGGCAATTTAGAGTGTTTCTTCACCCAGCCCGTGACCATTTCGATATATTCGGGCACCTGCCCCACGGCGGATCCCATGCCGCGTTCGGCCATGCCATGCGGGCAGCCAAAGTTCAGCTCAACCCCGTCCGCGCCGGTCAGTTCCACCTCTTTCAGGATTTTGCGCCACGGCTCTTCCTCACACGGCACCATCAGCGAGACAATCACCGCGCGGTCCGGGTAGTCGCGCTTCACGCGGGTGATTTCCTCAAGGTTCACTTCCAGCGGACGGTCGGTGATCAGCTCGATATTATTCAGGCCCAACAGGCGACGGTCGGCCCCGAAAATGGCCCCATACCGCGGGCCAGAGACGTTCACCACGGGCGGGCCCGCCTCGCCCAGCGTCTTCCAGACCACGCCGCCCCATCCGGCCTCAAACGCGCGGCGCACGTTGACCTCTTTGTCGGTGGGCGGGGCCGAGGCCAGCCAGAACGGATTGGGGCTTTCGATGCCCAGGAAAGTGGAATGCAGGTTTGCGCCATACATGTCTTTCATGTCTCAGCCCCCCATCAGAGTGTTGTGAATGTCTTCGGCCGCGTCACGACCCTCGGCCACGGCGGTCACGGTCAGGTCATCGCCACCGGATGCGCAATCGCCCCCGGCCCAGACCCCATCGCGCGAGGTGCGGCCGGTGTCAGACACTTTGATCTTGCGCCCTTCGAGCGCGAGCCCCTGCCCGTCGCCCAGCGTCTGACCAATGGCCTTGAGCACTTGATCAGCCTTGAGACGGAAGGTTTCTCCGGTTTCCTTAAGGCCATCCGGCGTGTCTTCGGTATAGGCAAACTCGATCTCGCGCACCGCGCCATTGCCATGCACCGCGATCGGGCTGGCATGGGTGATCAGGCGCACGCCTTTTGACGTAGCCAGATCCTGTTCAAAGCGCGAGGCGTTCATCCGATCCTGCCCGCGGCGATAGACCAGTGCCACATCGTCAGCCCCCAGCAGCTTGGCCTGCACCGCGGCGTCAACTGCCGTCATGCCGCCGCCAATGACGACCACATGACGGCCCACAGGGAGCGTGGACAGATCACTGGCCTGACGCAGGTCGGAAATGAAATCCACCGCGTCCAGCACGTTGTCCTTGTCTTCACCGTCACAGCCCAGCGCGTTGACACCCGCCAGACCCAGCCCAAGAAAGACCGCATCGAAATCCGCCGTGAGCGCATCAAGATTGAGCCCATTGCCCAGAGCCTTGCCCAATTGCAGGTCGATCCCGCCGATGGACAAAAGCCAATCGACCTCGCGTTGGGCGAAATCATTGGTGCTTTTATAGCTGGCGATGCCAAACTCGTTCAGGCCACCCGCTTTGGGGCGCGCATCGTACAGCACCACGTCATGACCTTTCATCGCCAGACGATGGGCGCAGGCAAGCCCCGCAGGTCCGGCACCGACCACGGCCACGCGTTTGCCGGTTGCGGCCGCGCGGCTGAAGGGATGCGCATCCATGCGCTTGTCGGTGGCATAGCGTTGCAGCTCGCCAATCACCACCGGCTTTCCTTCGGCGGTTTCACGCACGCAAACCTCTTCACAGAGCGTTTCCGTGGGGCAGACCCGGGCGCACATGCCGCCCAGAATATTCTGGTCAAAAATGGTCATCGCCGCCGCTTCGGGGGTGCCCGTCGCGATCTGGCGGATGAACAGGGGGATGTCGATGGATGTGGGGCAGGCCTCCATGCAAGGCGCATCATGGCAGAAGTAACACCGGTCTGCGGCCACCTGTGCTTCGTGGTCATCCAGAGGCGGATGAAGGTCTGAGAAATTATCCCGATATGCGTCGCTATTCAGTCGACCCGAGACAATTCCTGGCGTCTGCTGGGAATTGGACAAGGGTGCCTCCCTTTGGCTGTTGGGTTGTTCTATTTTTTTCCAGCTTTGCACAGGTTCATTTTTTACCAAATAGTAAAAAACCGCCGCGACGCAGCAAAACAGGCTGACCTGTTGAAAAACAGGCAGAAAAAGATGTGTTCGCTGAAAGGGTGGGCGGTCAGGAAACCGCGATATGGGTCGTCAGCCGGCCAAGCGACTCGATCTCGACCACACATGTGTCGCCCGGATGAAGCGCCCCAACCCCGTCGGGCGTGCCGGTCATGATCAGGTCACCGGGGCAGAGTTCGACCAGATTGGACAAATGCGAGATCACCTCGGGCACCGACCAGATCATGTCGGAAAGATCGGCCTCTTGTCGGATCTCGCCATTCACCGACAGCGCAATGCGACCAGAGGTCAGGTGCCCCATATCGGTCACCGGATGCACCGGGCCGATAGGGGCGGACAGATCAAACCCCTTCGCCATGTCCCAGGGACGGCCTGCCTTCTTGGCCGCCGCTTGCAGATCACGGCGGGTCAGGTCGTTTCCGATGGCATAGCCAAAGACATGATCTGGCGCTTTCTCTGCGGGAATGCCTGCCCCACCTTTGCCGAGGGTCACCACCAGCTCTGCCTCGAAGTGCAGGTTCTCGGTGGCGGGGGGATAGGAGATCGTGGCCCCATCTGCCACCAAGGCATCCGACGGCTTTGAAAAGAAAAACGGCGGTTCGCGGTCCGGGTCGTGGCCCATTTCGCGTGCGTGGGCCGCATAGTTGCGCCCGACACAAAAGATACGCCGCACAGGGAAGTGATCCCCAGCCCCGAGGATGGGCAGGGCGGGACGCATAGGGGGATCAAAAGCCCAGTTCATTTCAAGAACACCTTGCCTTTCATTGTGTCGGCAATCGGCGCGCCCAACAGGGACAGCACGGTCGGGGCCAGTTGGGTCTGGCACAGGATTTCGCTGTCATCCGCCACGTCCGCATCGCCGAAATAATAAAGCGCCACATCCTGCTGCAGATCCTCATGCCCGCCATGATGACCGCGATCCGTCTGGCCGTGATCGGCGGTGACAATCAGATCATATCCCATCTCGCGCCAACGGCGGATGAACGGGGCCATCTGTTCGTCGAGGGCAAAACAGCCATGGTCCATCTCGTGACTTTCATGACCAAACCGATGCCCCAGACTGTCGAGCGTACACGTGTGCAGGATGCCGTAATTCAGCCCAAACCGCTGGCACAGCAGGGTCAGCGTGGCGAAAAGATCGGTGTCCGCCGGGGTGGTCTGGTTGATCAGGTTGTAGCCCGTCATGGTGTGAAAGCGGCCATGGTTGATCGTCTCGCTGTCCGGTTCGTCATATTCAATGTCACGCACCACGTCGAAGGGGGCACGGTTGAAGAACTCTGACCAGAAGGAATGGGTCACCGCACCGGTCACGCCGCCCGCTTTGCGCACCTGGCAAAAGATGTCGTCATGAGACAGGCGAAAGACGTTGTTGTTGCCGGTGCAGCCATGGTCCTGCGGGGTCACGCCGGTATGGATCGAGGCATAACAGCTGGCCGAGGTCGAGGGCAGCACCGCCCGCATGGTGAACCGCTTGGCCTCGCCCGATTGCGCCCAACCTTCCATATTTCCAAACAGCCGGTGCCAGTTGCGCTTTGGCACCCCGTCAATGATGAGCAGCAGAAGTTTTCTATCCATAGTGTCACAAATCCTGAGTGAGATGCGTTTCAGCCAGACTGGGATGTCTTACCCTGAAACTGTATCAGTTCTGCGCCAAAGCTGTGTCTGAAAACGACATATCCAATGAATACCCAAGCGCCGCAAGAAACGTCGTGAAATCTTTCTCGGGCCGGTCAATCAGGGCCAGGGCAGAGACCTCATCTTCCACCGTTTGCACCCGGATCGGCGACACGCTGTCCAACACCTGTTGCAACATATGCGCCATGCCATATGCCATATCATTTTCAACCAGGATCACGCTAAGGGCCTTGTCCTTGAAATGGCGAAGCGGTTTGATCAACCCCATCACGTTCAGCAGAATGTCCCGATAAGAGGCCTCAATCTCGTCCACGCCACGCGCATCGGTCAGCATCACATGGGTGGGATCAAAATCAGGGTGGGCCACGTACTCCAAAAAGCATTGCTTGGCCTCTTTCACGGTCACCAGACCCCACATGTGAAACAGCGCTATGCTATGTTCTGGAAATACGTCAATACGATAGCTCATCCGGCGCTCCTGCCCCTATACGGGTACAGTAGGCCGTTTCACACAATCTTCAAGAGAGTTTCCCTAAGGGAAGCAAAACACCTCTCACGTATAAGGCGCTCCCCCGCCAGTTGCCCGGCGAGGGGTATGATCAGTTCCCGGCGCTTTCCATCTTGCGATGGGCAATCACCTCTTCCAGCCAGCCCAGACGCATCTCGGGCACCGAGCTGAGCAACAGATCGGTGTAATCGTCAAACGGCGGGGACAGCACTTCGGCCTTGGTGCCATAGCGCACGACCTTGCCCTGATACATCACCGCAATGCTATCAGCGATCGCCTTCACGGTCGCCAGATCGTGGGTGATGAACAGATAGGCCACATCCTCGATTTTCTGAAGGTTTTCCAGAAGCTTGAGGATGCCGTCCGCCACCAGCGGATCCAGTGCCGAGGTCACCTCGTCACAGATGATCACCTTAGGCTTAGCGGCCAGTGCGCGGGCAATACAGACACGCTGTTTTTGCCCGCCCGACAGTTCCGCCGGATAGCGGTCGATAAAGGCTTCGCCCAGTTCGATCTCGTCCAGAAGCTCAATGATCCGCTTGCGCTTTTCCTTGCCCTTCATGCCGAAATAAAATTCCAGCGGGCGGCCGATGATGGTGCCGACGGTCTGGCGCGGGTTCATCGCCACGTCCGCCATCTGATAGATCATCTGCAGCTCGCGCAGATCCTCGCGGGTGCGCCCCTCCAGATCCGGTGACAATTCGCGCCCATCAAAGATGATCTTGCCGTCACGCGGCGGCAATAGCCCGGTGATCACGCGGGCCGTGGTGGATTTGCCCGACCCGCTTTCGCCCACAACCGCAAGCGTCTGGCCGGGGTGCAGATCCATCACCACATTGTGCAACACGTCGAAATTGGTGCCCTTGTATCGCGCGGTCACATGTTCCACGCGCAAGACCGGATTGTCGGTGGGCGGTTTGCCTTCGTGCTGGGTCGAGCGCACCGAGACAAGATCACGGGTATACTCTTCCTGCGGGTTGTTGATGATCTGATCGGTGGTGCCATGTTCCACCATGTCACCCATCTTGAGCACCATGATTTCATCCGACACCTGCGCCACAACCGCCAGATCATGGGTGATATAAAGCGCGGCAACGCCGGTGTCCCGGATCGCGTCCTTGATCGCCATCAGCACGTCGATCTGTGTGGTCACATCCAGCGCCGTGGTGGGTTCGTCGAACACCACAAGATCCGGCTCCGGACACAGCGCCAGCGCGGTCATGCAACGTTGCAGCTGACCACCCGACACCTGGTGCGGATAACGGTCGCCGATGTTTTCGGGATCCGGCAGACCAAGCTTGGTGAAAAGCTCCACCGCGCGCGCTTCGGCCTCTTTCTTCGAGAACTTGCCCGCGTGAAGGGACGCTTCAATCACCTGTTCCATGATCTTCTTGGCGGGATTGAAGCTCGCTGCCGCCGATTGCGACACATAGGTCACTTCAAGCCCACGCAGCTTGCGCAGGTCCTTCAGATTGGTCGACAGGATTTCCCGCCCATTGACCCAGACCTCGCCGCCAGTGATCTCGACGCCCCCCCGGCCATAGGCCATTGAGGCGAGGCCGATGGTGGATTTGCCGGCGCCACTTTCGCCGATCAGGCCAAGCACCTTGCCCTTCTCCAGCTCAAACGACACGCCATGCACGATCTCGATATCCCTGGGCTTTTCACCCGGCGGATAAATCCGTGCGCCGATCTTGAGGTCTTTGACTTTCAACATCTTCTCGGTCATCCGCGGCCCCCTTTCAGGCTGGTGGTGCGGTTGAGCACCCAGTCGGCCACAAGGTTCACGGAAATCGCAAGCGTGGCGATGGCGATGGCGGGCACCAGGGCCGCCGGGATGCCATAGACGATGCCGTCTTTGTTTTCCTTCACGATGCCGCCCCAATCCGCGTTTGGCGGTTGCACGCCAAGGCCAAGGAACGAGAGGGTCGAAACGAACAGCACGGCAAAGATGAAGCGCAGGCCCATTTCCGCCACCAGTGGCGACAGCGCGTTGGGCAGGATTTCGCGGAAGATGATCCAGCGATTGCCCTCGCCCCGCAGCTTGGCCGCTTCGACAAAGTCCATCACATTGATGTCCACCGCCACGGCGCGGGCCAGACGATAGACCCGTGTGCTGTCCAACAGCCCCATGACAAGGATCAGGATCGGCAGGGTCACCGGCATCACCGACAAAACCACCAGCGCGAAGATCAGCGTCGGGATCGACATGATCAGGTCGACGAAACGCGACAGGACCTGGTCAATCCAGCCCCCGATCACGGCGGCTGTGAACCCCAGAACGGACCCGGTCACAAAGCTAAGGATCGTGGCCGCCGTGGCGATCAGGATCGTCGTTTGACCCCCATAGATCATACGGGTCAGCAGGTCGCGGCCGATATTGTCGGTGCCCAGCCAATGCTCGGATGATGCGGGTTCCCAGACATCGCCGACAATCTCGGTCATCGAATAGGGCGCAACCCATTGGGCGAAGATGGCCACAAAGAAGTAGAGCCCGGTGAAGAAAAGGCCAACCAAGGCCGCAGGAGGTATTCTCATCATTTCGGGTGCCTCAACCTTGGGTTCGCGAGGATCGACACGATATCAGCAATCATGTTGAGACCGATATAGACGGCGGCGAAGATCAGACCACAGGCCTGCACAACCGGCACGTCCCGTTTGGCCACGTGGTCCACAAGGTATTGGCCCATGCCCGGATAGACAAACACCACCTCGACCACGACAACGCCAACCACCAGATAGGCCAGGTTCAGCATGACCACATTCACAACCGGCGCAATCGCGTTGGGAAACGCGTGGCGGGCGATGACCTGGAAACTGGTCAGCCCTTTCAGCTCTGCGGTTTCGATATAGGCCGACTGCATCACGTTAAGGATCGCGGCCCGGGTCATGCGCATCATATGCGCCAGAACCACCATGGTCAGAACCGTCACCGGCAGCGCGATGGCGTTCAGCTTTTCGCCAAGCGACATGCTGTCATAGATCGTGGAGACGGTTGGGGCCCAGCCCAGCTGCACACCGACATAGAACATCAGCACGTAACCGATCAGGAACTCCGGCACCGAAATCGACGCAAGCGTCACGGCCGAAATCAACTTGTCCGGCCAACGTTCGCGGTAGCGCACGGCCAAAAGGCCAAGGAAAATTGCAAGAGGCACCGCCACGACAGCGGCCCAGAACGCCAGGAACAGCGTGTTTTTCAGGCGCCCGCCAAGACTGTCGGCAATATCGCGACCATTCGTCAGCGCCGTGCCAAGGTCACCTTGCAGGACACCACCCAGCCAGTTGAAATAGCGTTGGGTCGCGGGCACATCCATGCCCAACTCTTTGCGCAGGTTGGCAAGGCTTTCGGGGGTGGCGGCCTGACCCAGAATACTCTGGGCCACGTCACCTGGCAGGATGGTGGTGCCAACAAAGATCAGCACCGACGCTGCAAGAAGAAGGAGGGCACTCAGCGCAAGGCGCTGAGCAACCAGTTTCAGGATGGGATGCATGTGCTGTCCTTAGGCATTCAGCCAGCACTTGATCGGTGCCCACGAGTACATCAGGAACCCGTTCGGGTCGTCCTCATAGCCAACCACATCTTTTGACACACCATCAACAAAGTCGTTGAACATCGGCGCAATCAGGCCGCTTTCGTCGCGCACCAGCTGACCCATACGCGAATACATCGCCTTGCGCTTGGCCGGGTCCAGCTCGCCACGGGCCTTGATCAGCAGATCATCGAACTCGGCATTGTTGAAACGGGTGTCATTCCAGTCCGCCTGCGAATGATAGGCGGTGGTGTACATCTGGTCCTGCACCGGGCGGCCCGACCAGTAAGAGGCACAGAAGGGTTGCTTGTTCCACACTTCCGACCAGTAGCCATCCGACGGCTCACGCTTGATTTCCAGCGGGATACCGGCAGCAGCGGCAGATTGCTGGAACAGCTGTGCGGCATCAACGGCGCCCGCAAAGGCGGCGTCCGACACACGCAAGATGATCGGCGATCCGTCATGGCCCGACTTCTTGTAAAGCTCGGCCGCCATTTCCGGGTCGTATTTGCGTTGTTCCATCGAGTCGTCAAACAGAGGATAGGCTGCGTTGACCGGCATGTCGTTCCCAACAGACCCAAAGCCGCGCAGAACCTTGTCGACCATTTCTTCGCGGTTGATGGCGTATTTCAGGGCCAGACGAAGATCTTTGTTGTCGAACGGCGCGGTGTTGGAATGCATGATGAACACATAGTGGGCACGGCCCGCCACGTTGCGCACTTCCAGGTTCGGCGCGCGGTTCAGAAGGCTGGCCACTTTCGGGTCGACACCGTTCACCATGTGAACCTGACCCGATTGCAGGGCCGACATACGGGCGGTGTTGTCATTGATGACCAGCACCTCAACCTCGTCCACATGTCCGCGGGTGTCATCCCAGTAATTCGCGTTTTTCTTGAACGCGTGACGCACGCCCGGTTCGTCAACTTCGACCGTATAGGGGCCTGAGCCAATACCAGCCGTCGGATTGTCAAATCCGCCATCCGGTTGCACCACCAGGTGCCAGTCTGCCATCAGATAGGGAAGGTCGGCAGTCGGGTTTTCCATCTCGACAACAAAGTTGTCGCCATCGGCCTTCATGCTCTTGATGCCTTGCAGCACACCCAGCGCACCGGATTTCGAATCCTCGTTGGCGTGACGCTCTACCGTCCGCAGGAAATCTTCCGAGGTGACGGTCTTGCCATTGTGGAACTCTACACCTTTGCGAACCTTAAAGCTCCAGGTCTTCGCGTCAGGTGTGCTTTCAACACTTTCGGCCAGACGAAACTCAACGCTTCCGTCCGGGGCAACATCCACCATCTGATCCCCATAGAGGCGCAGGTTCATGCCGGGAACCTGAGTGGCAGCGGCGGCCGGGTCCAGCGTGTTGGTGCTTTCGCCACCCATCATACCGATCTTCATGGTGCCGCCTTTTTTCGGCCCTTCGGCCAGGGCGGCAGAGGACAGCATCGAACCGGCTGCAGCCGCCGAAACACCAAGCGCAGAGGCACGGCCCATGAAGTCGCGCCGCGACATCTTGCTCTGTGCAACACGTTTGGAAAGATATTCGAGTTCGTTGGACATTTATAGCTCCCGTTGTTCGGCCCGTTCGGGCCTTATTTCTTCTTGCTGTTAAGTCAAAACTTTGCTCAGAAGTTAGCGAATGACAAGGGTCGTAACCGACCAGCCATATCATTTATACGACACAGGGCAGATTGTTTGCGACATTCGCCCGTCACGCAATAAAAAAGACCGGAGCGAGCCCCGGTCTTTTCATTAATTTCGCGCGAGAATTCAGAAGTTCAGCGAAATGTCGCGGTGATAGGCCGCGCAAGAGGCCATGGACAGCGCCTGTTCGCGGTTGAACCTGGGCTGAACGCGCACGCCCAACGTGCCGCGAATCCCCGCGAGATAGGCCTCGATGCCCGGGCGCAGCTTGGCATCTGCTTCGGTCCGCCAGGCAAGTTGCGCCTCATATGCCTCTACCGCCTTGTCATATTCGGCCAGCGCTTTTTCGCGATCCGGGGTCTTGGCCTTTAGCGCCTTACGCGCCTTGCCAAGCGCCTTTTTCACGTCGCCCGCACCTTCAATCTTGCCAACACGCTTGGCGAACTCGTTCACAATCCCTTCCGCCTCTTTTTCCGGCGTGGTTTCGATGGTCTGACGCAGGGACAGCAGGTCGGTCTGCAGGTTGGCATAGGCGTCATTGGCATCCAGAACCGCCAAAACCTCCAGCGGGCCTTCATAGGCCGCATCCGCCGCTCGACGATATTGCGAGCGCGCCTTGTTTTCGGCCTGGGTCAGTTTCAGGAACGTGGCCTGCTGATCGGCCCATTCCGCTGGAATGGTGGCGCGCAACGCCTCCACTTCAGCTGTGATCTCGTCCAGATGCGCCTGCAAACCGGCGCGTTTCGCGGCCTGGCTTTCATCGCGCATCCGGCTGATCCGGGTGCTCAGCTTCTTGGCCTCGGCTTCCAGGTTGCGGATCTGCTTTTCGATCCCGCGCACCTGATCATGCATCGGGCGATACCCCGGCGCAGCAGCCTGAACCGTTGCTTCTGCCTCGAACGCTTCGGTCAGTTTGGCAATCGCCTCATCCGCCTGATCAAACCCAGCTGTCAGATCCTTCGCCAGATCCTTGGGCAGGGGCGACAGATCCAGACCGCGGGCAAGTTTCACCGCATCCGCCGTGGCACTGCTTTCGCGCAGTTGCTGGCCGACATAATCCTCAAGACACAGCTGCAACTTCGGGTTGCGCGGCGGCGGGCTGGCTTCGGACAGGAAGCTGACCCGATTGGGCAGGTAATTCACCAGCGGCGGGTAGGCCCCGACGATGGCGAGCGCTGAGATTTGCAGGAGGATAAAAGCAATCACGCCTTTGTACATCTGCACGGTCTTGACCACGGCGGGCGCGACCCCGCGCAGGTAAAAGAGCGCAAAGCCAAAGGGCGGCGTGAGGAAGGAGGTCTGAATGTTCAGACCAATCATCACACCCAGCCACACGGCGGTGATATTGGCCGACGGATCCGCCAACAGGATTGGCGCCACGATCGGCACCACCACCACGGCAATCTCGATGAAATCGAGGAAGAAGCCGAGGATGAAGATCACCAGCATCACGATCACAAACTGAGTCCAGAAGCCGCCGGGCAAGCCCAGAAGGAATTCTTTCACCAGCTCTTCCCCGCCAAAGGCGCGGAAGGCAGCGGTCAGCATCGCGGCGCCCAGAAGGATGATGAAGACCAGCGACGTGGTTTTCGCCGTTTCCAGCATCACACCCTGCAGCGTGTTCTCGATCTTGAAGATCCGCGCGCCCGACCAGATCAGCGACACCAGCAACATCACCGTGCCGATCACCCCCAGCGTAATGCCCAGCTTGTCGGCGCCCGTGTTGATCGCCTTCACGTTCATCTCGAAATTCGCCAGCGTAAAGGTGAGCAGGATCAAGGCTGCAATGGCGATCAGCGCGGGCGTGTAGAGCCCCCTACCGCCCGTCGGCAGACGATACCCCGCCATGATCATGGCCCCGGCAGCGCCAATGGCCCCCGCCTGGTTCACCGTGGCAACACCCCCGATGATCGAGCCAAGCACCAGGAAGATCAGCGCCAGCGGCGGCACCAGCGTCAGCGCCACATTCTTTACGAACCCAAGATCATATTTGCCTTTATAGGGCACAGCCGGAGCCAGTTTCGGACGCAAGATCGCGAAAACAAGGATATAGAGCATGTAAAGCCCGACCAGCAACATGCCCGGCACAAAGGCCCCAAGGAACATTTCGCCCGCCGAGGTGGAGGCCACGTCGAAAACGGACGGCATGGACAGCTCGCCGGTGGCTTCCTTGTGCAGCGCCTTGCGCGCGGTCGACGCCTGATCGGTGGCCGAGGCCAATTGGTCGGCCAGAATAATCAGCACAATCGACGGCGGAATGATCTGCCCCAACGTGCCAGACGCGGCAATTGTCCCGGTTGCCAGCGGCGAGGAATAATTGTTGCGCAGCATCGCGGGCAGCGAAATCAGACCCATCGCCACAACGGTTGCCCCAACGATCCCGGTGGTGGCGGCCAACAGCGCGCCCACGAAGACCACGGAAATGCCCAAGCCCCCCGGCACCGGGCCAAAGAGCTGCGCCATGGTGACCAGCAGATCCTCAGCGATCTTTGAACGCTGCAGCATGATCCCCATGAAGATAAAGAGCGGAATGGCAATGAGCGTATCCCGCTCGACCTCCCAATAGACCCCCCTGAGGTTGGTCACCCCGGCCGAGAGCCATTGGCTTGGCCCGCCGGAATGGAAATAGGCATCCGTCGAGCCCGCAAAGATATAGCCGGCCCCCGCCGCCAGGCCAATGGTGATGATCGCGGCCCCGGGCAACGCGAAGGCCACCGGATAGCCAGAGCCAAGGGCGGCCGCCATGATCAGGATGAGAAGGGCGAGGAAATAAAGTTCCATGGTCCGGGATCCCCTTAATGTGCCGCAGGTGCGATTTCACGATGGCCCGGTTCGTCGCGCCTGTCGGCCACGGCCTCAAGGAAATAACTGACGAACTGGATCAACATGGTGATCGCGAAGATGCCGAGGAACACGGCCATCTGGTATTTGATAAACATGCCCACGCCGCCGGATTGCGAGATTTCGAAATTCACGACCGGGCTGTTGATGATCGAGGTTTTGCCGTTGAAGCCCACCATCAGGATCACCCAGGTGGTCGACATGCCCAGCACAATCGACCCGAAGGCGTTCACGAACCCTCGGGTGGTGCGGCCGAACCCGGCATACAGCACATCCACCCGCACGTGACCTTCTTCGAACAGCGTGTAGGCCGAGGCAAACAGGAACAGCGCCGCGTACCAATAGCGCACAAGGTCGCCCATCAGCGCTTGTTCGTAGGAAAACACAAAGCGCGAGATCACGATGGCCAGTTCAGCCACCACAATCATCAGCGCAAGCCAGGTAAAGCCCAGCGTCCGGGTGAAGAAGGCAATGACAAAGCCCGCGACCACAAGGGGGATATGGACATAGGGGGCCACCCAGCGTGATTTGGCAAACAGCTTGGTCGTGTCGTCAGAGAAGAAGGCCGCCAACAGGTTTTCCACCCGCATGAAGGCGATGATACTGTCGGCCACGCCAACCAGAAGTACCGACCAGAAAAAGGCGCGGATCAGGTAGACATTGAACCGGTGGATCGACATGGCATCCCATCTGAGCGAGGTGCTGCGCGTGCGCATGACGTAAAGCAGCGCCACCGCGACCGAGATCACGTAAAGACCCAGGTTGATCCAGGCCCCGCCGCTGGCATTGCCAGACAGGATCGGTTTGACACCCGGCATGCCGTATCCAACCACCAAAGCGTTGTTCACCAGGAAGGCAAACAGCACCGCCAACATGCCCCAGGCAAAGGACCTGGGCAAAATGGCGGGGTCACCCTCGCGTGAAATGTCAGAAAAATCGCTCGCCATGTGCTCCCCCACAGCGCGCCGTCATCCTTTGATGCGGGACGGCGCTTGCAAAAGAGCGGGACCGAAGCCCCGCCCTGATTTCATGATGCCTGTCGGCGCTTAGACCAGACCCAGCACGCGGTTGCGCTGGTTCACGTAGCCGATTTCGAAATTGGCGTTCATGGTGCCCATTTCGCGCAGCTTGGTCTGGAACGAGTCGTTCACACGTGCGGCCAGATCCGAGTGATCGCGGGTTTCTTCGAACACTTCTTCTGCGGCTTCGCCAAACGCATCCCAGACATCGTCGTTGAAGTTGCGCACCTGCACACCCTGCTCGTCGACAAGCTTGGCCAGGTATTCGCCGTTCTTCGCGATGTTTTCTTCGTAGGCGGCGGCGTTTTCTTCCATACAGGCCGCTTCGATCACGGCTTTTTCCCAATCGGACAACCCGTCAAACCAGGTTCTGTTCATCGAGAAGCCAAGCCCGCCACCCGGCTCGTGCATGCCGGCGGTGTAATAGAATTTGGCCGCTTCGTAGAACTTCATGAAGTAATCGTTGAACGGACCAACCCATTCGGTTGCGTCAATGGCGCCCGATACCAGGTTTTCATAAATCTGCGAGCCCGGAACCGACACGGTCGAACCACCCAGTTTCGAGATCACCTGACCGCCGAGGCCGGGGATACGCATCTTCAGACCTTTGAAGTCATCCGGGCTTTCGATTTCCTTGTTGAACCAGCCACCAGCCTGGGTGCCGGTTGCGCCTGCGGTAAAGGCTTTCAGGCCAAATTCACCGGACAGCTCGTCCCAAAGTTCCTGGCCGCCGCCGAACTTGATCCAGGCGTTCCATTCCGGGTTGGTCATGCCAAACGGCACCGAGGTGAAATAGGCAAAAGCCGGATGTTTGCCGGTGAAGTAATATTCCGCACCGATATAGGCCTGGGCGTTGCCCGAGGCCACTTCGTCAAACACATCGAACGCACCAACACGTTCACCCGAAGCGAAATATTCCACATTCAGGGCACCATCCGACAGCTGGGCAATGCGGGCGGCCAGACGTTGGGCCGACATACCGATGCCCGGGAAGTCGCGCGGCCAGGTCGACACCACGGTCATCGTCTTGCCACTTTGGGCAAGGGCGGGCGTCGCCAATGCGGTCGCGCCTGCACCCAGTGCTGCGCCTGTCAGAAACTTACGGCGTTCCATATGAAAATTCCTCCTCCGAGTCATATTACGTTTTCAGTTCTCTTATTCTGTCGAACCGGTCTGATCCATGTCACTCCCCAAGGGTCAGTCCAGTTTGCCCCGTCATTACTACGGAACTGGGCACAGATTTCAAATGATAATTTCCAGATGTGGTAAGCTAAGATTACCAATTGCGAGCGGTATCACCCTTGCCAATCTCATGAATTGTATCCGCGCCCTTGTTTTCCTGTAGATTCCGCAACTTAGCGCACGAAGGCCCCGTCTGGTTGACGTTACGGCGGGTTGGGCGTTCGACCGTGAAAAAAGTTCAGATTTTCCATTGAAGGACAAATTTTATTTTTCCTATTGGATATTTCATTTAATGAACTATATAGCGCAGATCGAAATATCTAAGGCGTTAACATGGCATCCTGCACGGAAGAGCAACTTCACCTTCAACACGCAGACCCGAACCTGGAACCCGAATTTCGGGCCTTCATGGGAATGTTCGCCCTGCACTCTTTTCTGGAAAACCAGCTGAGCGATTGCGGGCCGGGAAAAGACCTGACCAAACAGCAAAGCGGTATCCTTGTCCGCTTGGGCCAACCAAAGCGGCTGGGTGAATTGGCGCGCGACACAAATTCACTGCCCTCCACCATGACCGCCGCCGCGGATCAGATGGAACGGATGGGGCTTGTTGTGCGTCAGCGGGATCCAAATGACCGGCGCGCCTGGCTGTTGGTCTTGACCGATGAGGGGCAAGCCATGCGCAAAGAATTTATCCGCATGTCCCGTGTGATGTTTCAGGACCTACTGAAACTCAGCGATGACGAGCTTGCGATGCTGGCGCAGATCGGCACCAAGCTTCACACAAATATTCAACTCGCCATTCAAAATCCAGACCTGATCACCGACCTAATTCAGGCCCAACAAGAGGGACAACCCGCATGAAAATCCTGACACCCGCTGTAAGTGCGGCCGTCTTCGTCGTGGGGTTGGCGTTCACGCCCGCCCACGCCCAGGATCCGATCAAACCTGTCAAGCTGATGGATGTGGCCGAAGGGGCGTCCAGCCTTGATCGCCTGTTCTTTGGCAGGGTTGTGGCCCGCCAGTCCGTCGATCTGGCCTTTCAGGTCGGCGGTCAGATTGTCAAGTTTCCCGTCATCGAAGGCGATGTGATCAGGAAAGGGTCTTTGATTGCCCAACTGGACCAGGAACAATACGCCCTGGCGCTGGAACAGGCCGAGCTGCAAAAAGAACAGGCGGATCGCACCGTTGGCCGCCTGACCAAACTGCAGGGTCAGACGGTCAGTCAGGTTGCGATTGACGACGCCACCACCCAGGCAAACCTGGCAGATGTGGCGCTGCGCAAGGCACAAAACGATTTTGAACACACTACGCTGGTGGCCCCGTTTGATGCACTGGTCGCAACCCGCAATGTCGGCAACTTCGTCACAACTGCACCCGGCACCCCGGTTGTGCGCCTGCATGACATGAGCGAGATCCGCATTGATATCGACGTGCCCGAAATCCTGTTCCAAAAGGCCAGCAGCGACAATCAGGTCAAACTGACCGCCCGCTTTCCGGTGAGCGATCAGGAATACCCGCTCAGCATCCGCGAATTCAACGCCGAGGCCTCTGTCGCCGGACAATCCTATCGTCTGACCCTTGGCATGGAGACCCCTCCGGGTGAGCTGATCCTGCCCGGCTCTTCTGTGGATGTCCGCGCGACGGCACTGACGGGTGATACGGAAATCGTGATCCCATCAACCGCCATCGTGGCCGCTGCGGACAAAAGCCTGTCGGTCATGGTGTATCAGGAAACCGATGCCGGATCAGGCGTGGTAAAGCGCACCGCGATCGAGGCAACCCCATCGGAAAACGGTGACTTCATCGTGACCTCTGGTCTGGAGGTGGGGCAAATCATCGTGGCCGCCGGGGCCAATCGTGTGGCGGATGGTGAAGTGGTCCGCCCCTTCACTGGCCTGTCGAACTAGGAACATCCCATGGTGAACATTGCACGCGCTTCGATCGAAAAGCCGCTTTATACGTGGCTTCTGATCCTGACCATGCTGCTTGGTGGGGTCTACGGGTTCTTTAACCTTGGCCGGCTGGAAGACCCGGCCTTTACCATCAAACAGGCCGTGGTCTTTACGCAATACCCCGGTGCCACCGCCGAACAGGTGGCGACGGAAGTCTCTGAACCGCTGGAAAGCGCCATTCAGAAAATGGAAGAGGTCTACAAGATCACCTCTGACAACCAACCCGGTGTTTCGCGCATTGATGTCGAGATCAAGGACACTTACGGCCCGGACGAGCTCCCGGGGATCTGGACGCGTCTGCGCGCCAAGGTGGAAGACGCCGCCCGCAACCTGCCGCAAGGGGTGCAACCGCCACAGGTCAACGACGGGTTCGGCGATGTGTTTGGCCTGTACTACGCGGTGACCGCGCCCGGATTTTCCGATGCGGAACTGCATGACATCGGCACCTTCCTGCGGCGCGAGCTTCTGGTGGTGGATGGTGTTGCAGACGTGGATGTCTCTGGCCTGCCAGAGGAAGTGATCTATGTCGAACCCGATATGACACTGACCGTCAATCAGGGCATTCCGCCCACCGCGATCAATGCCGCCCTTGTGGATGCGAACTCGGTCGCCTCAGCGGGTGCTATCAGCGGCGCGGATACCCGCACGCGGATCGAAACGCCTGAAGGGTCCGACACCGTGTCGGCCATTGCCGAGTTGAGTGTCGGGGTAAATGGCCAGCTTCTGAACCTGGTCGACTTTGCCACCGTCACCCGGGCGCGCAAGGACAACCCGCGCCAGATCATCCGCTTCAACGGGCAAGACGCCTTCACCATCGCGGTGGCGGGGCTTGAAACCGAAGACATCGTGAAAGTGGGGCACCGGGTGGATCAACGCCTGGCGGAGCTGTCCATGGACATTCCTTACGGCGTCGAACTGCACCCGATCTATCAACAGCATCAGGTGGTGGAACAGGCGTCCAACGACTTCCTGGTCAATCTTGCCATGTCGGTGGGCATCGTGATTGTAGTGCTTGGCCTGTTCATGGGCTGGCGCGCCGCCATCGTGATTGGCACCACGCTGCTTTTGACGGTGGTGGGCACAGTCCTGTTCATGTGGCTTTTCTCGATTGAAATGGAGCGGATTTCCCTGGGCGCGTTGATCATCGCCATGGGGATGTTGGTGGACAACGCGATTGTGGTGGCCGAAGGGATGCAAATCTCCATGCTGCGGGGGCGCAATTCGCGTCAGGCCGCAGATGATGCCGCCAAGAAAACGCAGATCCCGCTGCTGGGGGCAACCGTGATTGGCATCATGGCATTTTCCGGCATTGGCCTGTCCCCGGACAGCACCGGTGAATTCATGTTCTCGCTTTTCGCGGTGATCGGCATTTCGCTGATGCTCAGCTGGATCCTGGCCCTGACCGTCACCCCCTATCTGGGTCATATGCTGTTCAAACATGGCAATGTGGATGCGGCTGACGCCTATTCCGGGGCATTCTTCCGGCTGTACAAATGGTCGCTGGACAAGGCCCTGTCGATGCGTTGGCTGGTGGTCGCGGGTCTGATCGCGGTGACGGTGGTTTGCTATGCGGGCTTTGGCATGGTGAAGCAACAGTTCTTCCCGAACTCAAACACGCCGCTCTTTTTCGTCTATTACCAACTGCCGCAGGGCACATCGATCACCAAAACGTCAGAAGACCTGAAGGTGATGGAACGCTGGCTGTTGGAGCAGGAAGAGGTGATCTCGGTGGCGTCTTATGCCGGCGATGGGGCCACCCGTTTCATGTTGACCTATGACGGCGGCAAGGGCAATCCGGGCTACGGTCACATGATCATCCGCACGGACACGATCGACGAGATCCCGGATCTGCGCAAACGGCTGGAGGCCTTTGGCACCCAAAACTTCCCCGAGGGGGAATTTAGGGTTGTGCGTCTGGTGTTTGGTCCGGGGGGCGGAGCACCGATCCAGGTACGCCTGTCGGGCAGCGACCCAGAGGTGCTGCGCATATTGGCAGACCAAACCGCGAAGGTGATGACCGATGCCTCGGACAACCTTTTGAACCTGCGCACCGACTGGCGCGAACAGGAACTGAGCATCGCGCCAATCTACGCCACCAACCGGGCCCAATCGGCAGGTGTAACCCGCGACGCCATTGCGCAGACCCTATTGTTTTCCACCGACGGCACCCGGGCCGGCACCTATCGTGAAAACGAACGCCTGATCCCGATCATCTCGCGCCGTCCGGTCGATGGGGAATATCGTCTGAGCGATCAGTTGGTCTATTCCCCGGTCAGCGGAAGTTATCTGGGACTGGAACAGGTCACGGACGGGTTTGAATACCGGGTGGAAAACACCCAGTTCAACCGCTGGAACCGGGTGCCGACCATTACCGTGGGGGCCGATATTCCGGCCGAACTGACCGCCGCATCCGTGCACAGCGAAATCCGTGCCGCGGTTGAGGCAATGGATCTGCCGCTGGGCTATTCGATGGAATGGGGGGGCGAGTTTGAAAACTCCTCCAAGGCCAATGAAAGCCTGGGCAAACAGCTGCCGCTCAGCCTGTTGATCATGGTGATGATCTCGATCCTCTTGTTTAACGCGGTCCGTCAGCCGATCATCATCTGGCTTCTGGTGCCGATGTCGGTGAACGGGGTTGTCATTGGTTTGCTTGGCACCGGCCTGCCCTTCACCTTCACCGCGCTTCTGGGTCTGCTCAGCCTGTCGGGCATGCTGATCAAGAACGGGATCGTGCTGGTCGAGGAAATCGATCTGGTGCGCGAAGAAGGGGTGCCGCTGCGCAAGGCGATCATCGATGCCTCGGCCTCAAGGGTGCGCCCCGTGGCCCTGGCGGCGGTCACCACAATCCTTGGGATGGCGCCGCTTTTGTCCGATGCGTTCTTCGTGTCGATGTCGATCACCATCATGGGCGGTCTGGCTTTTGCCTCGATCCTCACCTTGGTGGCGGCACCCGTGTTCTATTACATCTTCTTCAAAGGGGATGAGAAACGGGAAAGGGCGGCGGCAGTGGCCCAACCGGCCTGATCCCACCCGCAGGCAGAAAAACCAAACCGGCCCACGAAACTGCGGGCCGGTTTTTTATGTCACCCAAGGCGTTTCCGGCTGTTGCCGTGATCCGCCCATAGCCGAAATCACTCACTCATGCGGTGGATTGCGGCTGGCCTGCATCTCTTGAATGCGCGCGGGCCAGGTGGAGCGGATAAAGCCCAGCACATCGAGGATCTCATCATCACTCAGCACGTCGCCAAACCCCGGCATACCGCTTTTCACACCCGTCACCCCCATCTGTTCCAACATCAGGGCGCCGCCCAGCTTGGTATAATTGAACAGCAAACGGTTGTCGTGGTGCCAGGTATGTCCGTTCTCATCATGGGGCGGGGCCTGCATCACCCCATCCTCATCCAGATCGCGCCAATTGGGCTGGCCCTCCAGATTATCCCCGTGGCACGAGGCGCAATTGTCCTGATACAGCCCCTGCCCGCGCACAAGATCACGCCCGTCCAGCTCATGTCCGGCCCAAAGGGGGGCGCTGATCAGCATGGCACAGATAAAACTTGATGTTTTCAACATGGCGGTCACCCTTATTTGATCCCATTTGCGCGTTGGAGTTCGCGGATATAACGGGTGATCATGGCCACCTCACCCCGGCTGATCCCCTCAACCGGGGGCATGCTCCCAAACGGCCAGTGATGCGCCCGGACCCCAACCGCTGCGGCGCGCTGAAACGCCTCATCCGCGTGATGGCTTGGCTCATAGATCTTATGGACAAGCGGCGGGGCCACCCCGTCCTGACCGGCGGCATTTGCACCATGGCAGGAGGCACAGGCCGTATCGAAGATCTTTTTGCCAATCTGGGCCGTATCGGTCAGCTCGGGCAGGACCAGATCAGGCACAATGGATTTTTGGGCCTGTCCCGCGATCTGGTCGGAAGGGGCAGAGGTTTCCCCCTGCACACCAACCCAGAACGCAAATGCCGCAAGGCCAGCCAACCCTGTGCCCGCCAGAAGGATATATGATGGTTTCATCTGTTCAGTCTCATATTGTGAAAAGGGATTGCCCCGCAGGGCAGACGTTCCGTTTCACAACACAGAGGGTGGTCGCTCTGGCAGGTCGGGGTTGGACCCCAGCAAAAGCCGCGCTCCGCGACGATCAAACTGGCCCATAAGAAGTGGGTTCATCACCACAAAATCAGGCTTTGTCATCACCACTTGCAGACATACCGGCCCACAATCCGTCCCGCAGCCCTCATCCGCAACATCCTCATGCACGGTCTCATGACCAGAGGCATCCTGCATCAGTTCGGCGCAATGCGACCCGTCACAGTCAAATGCCATCCCGGCCACGGACGACCCAACTGACAGGGTCAGCATCAACAGGCAGGCAAGCGCCAACAGGGTGGATCGAATGGCAGTCATGCCGGGAAATGTAAGGGGGGACCCGACCAACAGCAAGCCCTGGCGTATCGACCTGATCCTGCTGCGGGGGTGAGGCTGGAGCGGGTAGCGGGAATCGAACCCGCACCTTAAGCTTGGAAGGCTCTTATGATACCATTTCACCATACCCGCTCAGTGAATTCGGTGCATAATTCAGGTGATATCGAGCGTCAAGACCTACATTGGGGACAGCTTGGTCAAAGGCATTGTTTTTGACATCATTCTTCGCATCACCAGTTTTCTTCGCATAGACACAGTAGACGTCCACAGGCGCCCCGGGCACGGCGTCATCGGTAGGCAGGCCCTGATCCACGGGCCTGCACGTCCACACAGCCACATCATGCGAGATCCGTATGCGCACTTAGGCCCTGCATCGCGGAATACGGATGCGGGGACAGACCCCCACCATGTTCATCAGGCGTACTCCCCCCCGCCGGCCAACGTCAATTTACCTTTGGTTTGAGACGCCTGGTTTGAGACGCCGATTAAGAGAACGGCATAAAAATGTGATCCGTATTTCCCAGGCTCACGTAATAAGGCTATGTTGACACAGACCTTAGATAAGCCGAGCAGCGCCAAAAGCGTATACGTGATGTCTCGCCACGAAAGAGAGCCTGTGTCGCAAAGCAAAACTGACTATTCCCAACAGACCAAATGGATGCTGTCCGTGCGCGACAATCGTGATCGCATCGCCTTTGCCGCTCTGTTCGACCATTTCGCGCCACGTCTGAAAGGGTTCATCATCCGATCTGGTGCCTCGGCCCATCAAGCTGAAGAAATTGTTCAGGATGTGATGCTGACCATTTGGCGCAAAGCCGCGATGTTTGATCCACACCGTGCGCAGGTGTCTGCCTGGATCTACCAAATCGCGCGCAATCGCCAGATCGACATTACGCGCAAAGAAAACCGGCCCGTGCCGGAACAGTTGAAAGAAGAACCGGGCATGGAACCCGATGCCAGCCAGATATTTGGTCTTGAGCAAGAAACGGGACAGTTGAAACACGCCCTCGCCAATCTCAAACCAGAGCAGCGCGAGATCATCGAGAAGGCCTATTTGGGTGAACTGACGCATCAAGAAATCAGTGACCAGACCGGCCTTCCACTGGGAACCATAAAATCGCGTATCCGGCTGGGGCTGGAACGCCTGAGACACGAGTTAAAGGACCTCAAACAATGAGTGTCATAAACCATCATGTCCCCGACGCCATGTTGGCAGCCTATGCAGCAGGCACCCTGCCTTATGCCTTTGCTGTGGCCGTGGCCAGCCATGTGTCGCTCTGTGTGACATGCCGCGCCGCGCTTGAAGCGCATCAGGCGGTCGGTGGGGCCGTATTGGAGGACATCAAAGCGGTGGCCGTGTCGCCGTCGCTGAAAGAGACCATTCTTGCCCAATTGGATGACCCCTTTACGCCGGATCCTGTCTATGACCGGAACGGGATCTATCCGGGTCCGGTGATGGAGATCATGAAAGGCCGTGCGCCCAAATGGAAGAAACTGGGTATGGGGGTGCGGCAAGACATCCTGTCCGCAGATGCCCATGGGTCGGTTCGGCTGCTTTATATCCCGCCCGGACAGGCCGTGCCGGACCACAGCCACAACGGCCTGGAAATGACGCTTGTCCTGCAAGGCAGCTTCAGTGATGAAACCGGCCGCTTTGGCGTGGGCGATATCGAAATCGCCGATGAAACACTGGAGCATACGCCCATTGCGGATCCAGGAGAAGCCTGTATATGCCTTGCCGCAACCGACGCGCGATTGCGGTTCAACGCGCTGATGCCAAGGCTTTTACAGCCTCTGTTCCGGATCTGATATCCCTTACATTTCACCCTTGAATAAACCATCGGATTTCCGGTGGTTTATTTTTTGTTTTCATACACTTAGTTCACGAATTCGTGAACATGTCATCCAAAGAAAGCGCCGGTCCGTAACCTTTATACCAACATGAAATCAAACTGTGCGACAGCCGCTCGCCGACAAGGAGTACTGATAATGAAATCGAAGTTCAAAACCGCCATCGCCGCCGCCGCACTGAGCGTGACCGCCGTCGCTGCTCATGCTGACACCATTGTGGATATTGCTGCTGGCGATGATCGCTTTTCTACCCTCGTGGCAGCGGTGACCGCAGCCGGTCTTGCCGATACGTTGTCGGGCCCGGGCCCCTTCACCGTTTATGCGCCCGTGAACGATGCCTTTGCTGCTTTGCCGGAGGGAACGGTCGAAACCCTTCTGAAACCCGAGAACAAAGAGCAGCTGACCAATGTTCTGCTTTACCATGTGGATGACCGGATGCTGACCGCAGATATGATCCCCGCTGGTTCGAACTATTTCAAGCCGATCCTGGCGAGTGAACGCCTGTGCATCACCGCAGGGTCTGACGGGGTGATGATCGCAGATGGCACCGGCGAGATGGCCAATGTGATTATCGCGGATATCAAGGCCGACAATGGTGTGATCCACGTGGTCGACAAGGTGCTGTTGCCTGGCACACGCCCGGCCTGCCACTAAAGCGTTTCGGGTTCCCCCGCGCTCCGGCCCCCGGGTCGGAGCGCAAAAAAACCGGTGCCTTCTTTGAAGTGCGCCGGTTTTTTGTTCGCGATGGTGATGTGCGGTGTTGAGCCGCGGTGGAGAGGCAGTGGTGGGTAGAGGGTGCGCTGGGCGGCAGCTTTACAAAGTCACTTGCCGCGATAGACGAGAATATCGGGCAGGTATTCCAAACAGCGCATAGCCCAGGAAAACGGCGCCGGGAAATCCGTGCGAAAGCGGCGTTTTGACATGGCCGACAGCACACGTTCGGCCGCGTCTTCGGGCGACATCAGCATCGGCATGCGAAAGCTGTTTTTCTCGGTCAGGCGGGTTTTGATAAAGCCAGGATTGACCACACGCACGATCACCCCTGTTCCTTTCAGATCAAAGCGCATGGACTCGGCCAGGCTGACCAGCGCAGCTTTGCTGGCACTGTATCCGATGGCCGCAGGCAGGCCGCGATAGCCCGCCAAAGATCCAACCAACGTGATGTCGCCCTGACCTTTTTTCACAAAGCCCGGCACCACTTCTCCCAACACGCGCAGCGCCCCGGTGAAATTGACGTCGCTCATTCTGAGCGCGGCCTCACTGTTCCAGTCCGTGGCGCGCATGGGGTCGTATGCGCCTGCATTGTAGACCACGCCATCCAGTGGGCCGACAGATGCCGCGGCGTTCCGAACGGCCTGCATGTCTGTGACATCCAGCGGTACAACCCGCGCATCTTGCAACTCGCTGCGCAGCTCTTCCAAACGATCTGCACTGCGCGCAGACAAGATCACGCGCGCACCTTCCTCATCAAGTCGTTTCGCCAGGGCGCGCCCCAGGCCTTCGCTGGCCCCGATCAGCCAATAGGTTTTTCCGGAAAACTGGGTCATTCTTTTGCACCACGCAGATCATAGCCGTCACTGACGAGTTCTTCGGGGGGGCGTTGTTTTTTCAAGAATGGCGCGCGTTTGAAGTATAGGATCGCGGCCTGCCAATGGATCAATGCCACCACCCGTGCAGCCCCTAAAGGTCGACGGATCGCAGCCCAGGCCAAAGACCCGCTGGTTGCAGGTCGGCGTTTGCCGGCCAGGGTTGCCAACACTCCGTGGTCTGCGTTCTTGAACGAAATGCGGATATCGATCCTGTCCTCGGTCATACCGAAATTGAATTCGTAGTGACCGGCGATCTTCTGGAACGGCGAAACATGCATAAGCTTCTCGGCAACCAACGTGTCCCGCTTGCGGATCGGCGCGAACCCTTGGCGCGCGCAGAAATAGCAGTGGCGCTGCCCAAAGGTGCTGTTGACCTCGGCCACGAAGGCGCGCGGCGTCCCGTCCACAAGGGCGATCCAGAAGCTGACCGGGTTGAAATGAAACCAAAGAAAGCTGGGCTGGGTGAGCAACAGAAGCTGAGCATTGTCTGCCGCGAATCCTCGCTCTTCAAGGATCGACCGGAACCACGCCACGCCACGCCCCTCATCGCGCTTTCCCCCATGACGGTGATCCCACAGCGACCACAGGTTAAATCGATTGCGAGAGATCAGGCGCGGGGACGCCGGGCCAAGATCGGTCAGCACGTAATCCACCCCATAGGTGAACGCGTTTTTCAGCGCGCCACGGCGCGCATGGTGGGTTTGGGCCTGAATATGTTCCAACATCATATGTTTTCTACGCACGCGATGGATGTTTGGATCACTGTAGGTGAAAGTTTTTCAAAACAAAAATGATCCGGGTGCCAAGGCCTTACGTATAATTGACATACTACCCCTGAGGCGAGGACAGCATGTACGATCAATCTCACGGCCCCCGCAAACGGATCGCCATTGTTGGTGGCGGCATTTCGGGCCTTTCTGCCGCATATTATTTATCCCCATTCCACGACATCACATTGTTCGAAGCTGCCCCGCGATTGGGTGGGCACGCGCGCACCGTCACGGCCGGGAAAAATGGGGACCAGCCGGTCGATACCGGGTTTATCGTTTTCAACTACGTCACCTACCCCTACCTGACGCGGCTCTTTCGTGATCTCAACGTGCCGGTGATCAAAAGCGAAATGAGCTTTGGGGCAAGTATCGATGACGGTCGGTTGGAATATGGTCTGAACACGCTGCGCGCAATCACGGCGCAGAAGGAAAACCTGTTGCGCCCGCAATTCCTGAAGATGATCGCCGACATCGTGCGGTTTGGAAAACGCGCTGAGGCCGCCGCCCAAGATGACGAAAAAACCATTGGAGAGCTGGTGGACGACCTTCGGTTGGGGGGCTGGTTTCGCAACAATTATCTGATGCCAATGTGTGGCGCGATCTGGTCGACACCGGTTTCCGAGGTCGATCAGTTTCCGGCGAAATCCCTGGTGCAATTTTTTCGCAACCACGCGCTGCTGGCTGGTCACGGCGAACATCAGTGGTGGACCGTCAAAGGTGGCAGCATCGAATATGTGCGCAGGTTGGAGGCCGCTTTGGTGGCGCGAGGCTGTGACCTTCGCAAGGGGGTGCCGGTTCAGCAGGTGCAGCGCGACGCGTTGGGTGTTCACCTTCATACCGATGAAGAGGAGCCTGCCACCTTTGATGAGTTGATCCTGGCCTGTCACACGGATCAGGCTCTGAAGATCCTGGGGGACACCGCCACCGAGGCCGAAGCCAAGGCGCTTGGAAGCATCCGCTATCAGCCAAACACAGCCGTTCTGCATTGCGACACCGGACAGATGCCAAAGCGCAAAGCGTGCTGGTCAAGCTGGTCTTATCGGTCGCAAGACGGTGATATCGGCGTCACCTATTGGATGAACAAGCTGCAGGGCATTCCCGAAAATGACCCGCTATTCGTCACGTTGAACCCATCCAAACCCATTCCGAAACACGCGATTTACGACGAGGTGCAGTTTCATCACCCGGTATTCGACCAGGCGGCCCTGACCGCCCAGCAGGATATCCGCAAGATGCAAGGGCAAAACAACACCTGGTTTGCCGGCGCCTGGAACCGCCACGGATTTCATGAAGACGGCATCGCCAGCGCCATGCGCCTCGTGCGCGCACTGACCAACTCTCACCACATCAAAGGCCAAACCGAAGGACCAGACCATGCGTTTCACGAACAAAGCCCTGAAGTCGAACTTCCTGTCGACCTGCGAGCGTCTGCGTGAGGGTCAGCTGACGCTGCGCACACCCGAGGGCGAACGGTATCAGTTTGGCACCTCAGGCCCTGAGGCAGAAATGGTTATTCGCGATTGGGCGGCTGTTTCGGCCATGGCTGCACATGGGCAGGTTGGGCTGGGGGAAACCTATGTTCAGGGCATGTGGGACACGCCTTCGGTCGAAGGATTGATGGCCCTGGCGATGACCAATCGCGACCATCTTGGCGCTTATGATCAGGCAAGCCCGTTTCACAAGGCCAAGTTCCGCTTGGTCGATACGGTAATGCGCGCCAATTCGCGCCGCGGATCGCGCAAAAACATTCGCTCTCACTATGATGTTGGCAACGAGTTCTATGCGCTTTGGCTGGATGACGGCATGACCTATTCCTCGGGACTGTTTGACCCGGGCGACACCGATCTGGCACGCGCGCAGGCCCGCAAGAATGATCGGGCGTTATCGCGTCTGGGTCAGGGCGAGCGGGTTCTGGAAATCGGCTGCGGTTGGGGTGGTTTTGCTGAACATGCCAGCGAAGAAGGCCGCCATGTGACCGGCGTGACCATCTCGCGCAATCAACACAGCTATGCGGAGTGCCGCCTTGACGGGCGTGCTGACATCCAGCTGCGCGATTACCGGGACATCGACGGGAAATACGACAACATCGTCTCGATCGAGATGATCGAGGCGGTGGGCGCGCGCTATTGGCCCAGCTATTTCGCCACCCTCAAGCGCAATCTGGCCGATGGCGGGCGGGTTTTGTTGCAGGCAATTACCGTCAAGGACAGTTTCTTTGAAACCTACAGAACATCATCCGACTATATCCGCCAATACGTCTTTCCCGGCGGCATGTTGCTGTCAGATAGCGTGATTAAAGATCAGGCCAACGCGGCGGGGTTTGCGGTGCGTGACAGCTTTGCCTTTGGCCAGGATTACGCCCAAACCTGCCGCATCTGGGCCGAGCGTCTGAGTGCCCAGAAACGCCGGATTACCGAGATGGGGTATAGCGAAGGGTTCTTTCGCAACTGGCAATATTACCTTGAAATCTGCGCGGCGTCTTTTGCGGTGGGTCACACCAATGTCGTTCAGGTGGAGCTGGCCCATGCGTAGGTTCATAACCTGTCTCTGGTTGATTCTGATCCCGGTCAGTGCGCAGGCGAACTCCCTTCAAACCCTGCTCCCTAATGCGGAAGTGCGTGGTGCAGCGACCTTTCGGTTCATCGGCTTTCCGCTCTACAAAGCGCGTCTGTTTACCAAGTCTGGCGCGCCATTGGATTGGAACGCGGATTTTGCGCTGGAACTGCAGTACCAGCGAAACCTCACCCAATATGATCTGGTCGAAGGCACAATGCGCGAGCTTGCGCGGCTTGGGCCTGCATTGCCGGTTCGCGATCAGTTGAATACCTGCTTTAAAAACGTGCGAAAAGGGGATCGGTATCTTGCAGTGTCCAGGGGGCAAAACAGGGTCGCATTCTGGCTGAATGGCACGCCCACCTGCACCCTGTCGCATCCAAAGATCAAAGCCCGTTTCATGGGGATTTTCCTGGGTAACAACACCCGGTCGAAATCCTTTACCCGCAAACTGAAGGGCGAGTGATGTTGTACCCGCGCGTCAGCCTATACGCCTTGATGCTGGCGGCAGCGGGCATCCCGCTTTACATCCACCTGCCGCGCTTTGCGTCGCTGAATTTGGGGATCGGACTGGGCACGGTCGGCACAATCCTTTTGGTGATCCGGTTGGTTGACCTTGTGCAAGATCCGCTGATCGGCTGGGCGATTGACCGTTGGCCGCAGGCGCAAAGCGCGTTTGCCGCCACTTCGGCGATTGGCCTGGCCATTGGATTTCCCATGCTGTTTGCACTGCAGGCCGGACCCAATGCCGTCCCCAAGATCATCGCGATCCTCGTGTTGTTGTTTTCATCCTACAGCCTGGGCATGATCCTTCTTTATGCCCGCAGCGCGACACTTGCCGCATCACCCGCGCCCCGCGATCTGATGACCATGGCAGCCTTTCGCGAAGGGGGGATGCTGAGCGGGGTGGTGCTTGCTTCGATCGTCCCGACCCTGTTCGTCGCAATGGGGGCAAGCGCACAGGGGTATCCGGCTTTTGGGCTGTTTCTTGGCGCACTCGCCGTGATCTGTGCCCTGCTTTCTTTCCCGATCTGGCGGCGACACCCCGTTCCGGGACAACCCATTTCCCTCACCGGCCTCAGCCAATCAGGAGCATTACGCCTTCTTGTTCTGGCCCTGGTCAACAGCCTGCCCGTCGCCATCACGTCCACCCTGTTTCTGTTCTTTGTCGAAGATCGCTTGCAATTGCCGGGCAAAGCCGGTCCTTTGTTGATCCTGTTTTTCCTGAGCGCGGGCCTCAGCCTGCCGATATGGACCTGGACCAGCCGTCGGGTGGGGTCGAAACTTACACTGCTGATTGCAATGCCGCTGGCCATTCTTGGCTTTGTCGGGGCCGCGTTTCTGGCCCCCGGCAATCTGGTTGGTTTCGCGGTTGTTTGCATTGCCTCCGGGGCCGCGCTGGGGGCAGATATGGTGATCTTGCCCGCCATGTTTTCGCTCGCCCTGAACCGGGCGGGGTTAGAGCCGTCACTTGCTTTTGGCATCTGGTCATTTGCTGGCAAGCTTGGCCTTGCATTGGCCGCGTTTCTTGTTCTGCCGGTCCTGGAACATAGCGGCTTTACGCCCGGCGTGACCAACGACGCCACTGCGCTGACCACGCTAAACATCTCTTACGCCGTCATTCCCTGCATCCTGAAACTCGGCGCTTTGGCTCTTGTCCTCGCGCTTCCGTCCGAAGGTCAAACCACATGAAACTGCTCACCCTTCTTCCCATCCTGCTTCTGTTGGTCGTGATGGCCAAATCCCTGTTTCTGAGCTTTCGCGCCCAAAGCCCGGAAGATTATGCAAGCACAGACCCCGCCTTTGTGATGAAAACACATCTGTCCGGTCCAATCCTGTCCGAGGGGCTGATCTATGGGCCCACCGGCAAGATGACCAACAGCTTCGTCGCCAGGATGGTTGGCGAATGGGACGGCGACACCGGAACGCTGAGCGAGGAATTCACCTATTCCAACGGCAAACAGCAAAGCCGCAAGTGGTTCCTGACACTGGGGGAGGGAAACACCTTTACCGCCACGGCCGATGATATTGTCGGAACGGCGCAGGGTATTGTCTCCGGCGCAACCATCAAGATGGACTACAAGATCGTTCTGCCGGAAGAGGCGGGGGGTCACACCCTCTCGGTGACCGACTGGCTGTATCTGACAGAAAATGGCGTGATCATGAACAAATCCGAAATGCGCAAATTCGGCATCAAGGTGGCAGAGTTGGTGGCCACGATGCGTCCCGATACAGGCGGCCAGCCATAGGTACGCAACACGACGCGCCCGGATTTCAAAACCCGACAAAGAGGACACAGACACATGAAACACCTATTTGCTCTGCTCACCATACTCGCGCTGTCTGCCTGCGCCGGAACCCCTGATCTGGACGACCAGCCTTTGTCCTCGCGGAACTTCAACCTGGAAGAGTTCTTTGACGGAAAATCTGTCGCACATGGTCAGTTTCAAGACCTCTTTGGCAATGTTCAACGCCGCTTTGATGTGCAGATCACCGGCACATGGGATGGCCGCATCCTGCGACTGGTCGAAGATTTCACCTATGATGACGGTGAAACCGAACAACGGATCTGGACACTTCGAAAGACTGGTGAAGACAGTTGGGAAGGCACCGCCCCCGGCGTTCTGGGCGTCGCAACCGGCCGCGAGGTGGGTGATACTTTCAACTGGACCTATCGCATTGATCTGCCGGTGCGAAAAGGAACGATGCGCGTCGACTTCAACGACTGGATGTGGATGCTGACAGACGATCGTGTGTTAAACCGCGCCTATGTCTCGCGGTATGGGGTCCGTATCGGCGAAGCGATTATTGTGTTTGAGAAGAAATAGTTCCCGACGCGCGACACGAGCCATCCTGGCACGGCATTCGCCCGGCAATCAAAGTGATCGGGATATGGGCAGAGCTGACATCGGTGAGGATGTCAGCCCTGACCACCTCACACTAGCGCGCGCAATTGGTTCAGAAGCTCGGTGCTGGGCCTGACGCCTTCTTCCGTTGCCTTGGCCCGTTTCGCAAGCCGCCCGTCCCCCGGCACACGGGCCTCGCCATTGCCTTGGATTTCCTGGCAAATGCGCGTGATATGGGCGTTGAACCCCGCATGACCAAAACGGGCCGGATCGATGGCAATCAGTGTCGCCCCACCTTTGATGTTCAATGCGTCATGGGCCAGGCGGTCGTCATTGTCCACGGATAGGGTGCCGCCTGCCAGCGCCGCGCCCAGCACCTCGACCATAAACGCAATCGCCGCCCCTTTGTGATCGCCAAAGGGCAACATGGAGCGGGTTTCAAGAATCTCATTTGGATCCGTGGTCGGCTGGCCTTTGGTGTCGAGACCCGCAGGGCGCGGCAGGTCATGCCCTTCGGCGGCGGCCATCTTGATATCCATCAGCGCCACCTGTGATGAGGCCTGATCCCAGACAATCGGGTCGCCCCCGTCGCGTGGGCAGGCGAAGGACATCGGGTTGGTGCCAAAGACCGGGCGCTGCCCGCCATGCGGCACCACCAGCGACAGGGAATTGACCACGCCCAGCGCGATCAAACCCGCCTGCGCCAGCGGTTCGGTGTCAAAGCGCAGCGCGGCCAGATGGTGACAATTGGAGCAACTGAACGCCGCAATCCCATTGTCCCGCGCCGCCGCGATCAGATCCTCCCGCGCAATCTCTGCCGCGATCTGGAAATAGCCATTGTCCCCATCGCCGCGCAACACACCCGCAGCCTGACGGGTGATCGTGGGATTGGCGGTCGGATTGGCATAACCTGACGAGAAGCTTTGCAGATACACTGGCAACATGCGCAAGCCGTGGCTGCGCGGCCCGTCCCGCTCTGACAAGGTCACGAGATTGGCCAGCACGTCGCTGCCGCGTTCATCCATGCCACCGGACAGAAGGACCGATTTCGCAAGGCTGCGCACCTCATCCAGTGTGATCCGAGTGGTTTCCATATCGCTCATGTCGCGCCGCTCCTGTCTGCTGTTCAGATCATGTTGTAAGGGAAGTGCGTTGAAACGCCACCCCTTCAGACGGGGTATTCCAGACGTTTCTTTGCCACGAACTCATCCAATGCGCCACGTTGATCATCGGGCATGGGGGGCGCCACGTAATGCTCCAACATCCGCTTGGCCTCTTCCAACCCGACATCCGCAGCGGTTTTTGCGCCTTCCGCTTCCCATTGTTCAAAACTGTCATTGTTTTGCAGCGGATTCATATGCATCGGATTTTCGCGGGTATGATCCGTGCCGAGGAAATGCCCGCCCGGTCCAATCTCTGCGATATCCCCCAAAATGGCCCCAAGGTTTTCCTCTTGCAGGCCCGAGAAGAAGCGGTGGAAGTTTTCCAGCTGCCGCGCATCCTGCACCCATTTTGCATAGCTGACCCCCAACGCCCCTTCCAGAAAACCCGCCGAATGCACGATGTAATTGGCACCGCCCAGAAGAACGGGCCACATCGAGTTGGCGGTGTCAAAGGCGGCCTGCATGTCCGGGGTTTTGGACCCGGTCCACATGGTGCAGGTGCGCCACGGCACCTTGTAAAACCGCGCCATCTGACCGACCAGAAGGTTCATCAACCCGGGTTCAGGCGACCCCATCATCGGCGCGCCGGTCTTCATCGACACACCCATGATCGCAACCCCCAGCACCATCGGTGCGCCACGGCGAATGATCTGGCTATAGGCCATGCCGGCCAGGCTTTCGGCAATCAACAGTGCCACACCACCCTGCGGGCTGGCAGGTGTTGAAGCCCCGGCCAGAACGAAGGGGGACAGAAGGCAGGGCTGGTTTGCCGCCGCGTAGACCCGCAAGCTTTCCAACATGGTTTCATCCCACACCAGCGGCGTATTGCAATTGAGAAGCGCGGCCATGACCACATTGTTGTCGAAAAATTCCTCGCCAAACACGATGCGTGCCATATCAACACTGTCACGCGCCGCCTGTTCCGACAGGACAGAGCCCTTGATCGGCTTGTCGGTCAGCGTCAGCGCCGCATGGACCAGTTCCAGATGCCGGTGCGGCACGGGCACATCCTGCGGTTCCACCGGCAGGATACCCGGCACCATCATCGATTGGCTCATCTGGCTGAGCTTGAAGAAATTCTGCGCGTCTTCCAGCATCGATGGACGACGTTTGCCCTCTAGGTCATAGACAAAAGGCGCGCCATAGGCGTTGGCAAAAACGGAATGCCGGTTGCCCACCCGCAAGGACCGATCCGGGTTCCGCGCCGCATAGGCCCATTCCTCGGGCACCGACGAAATCAGATCCATCAACATGTCACGGCCAATGCGCACCCGTTCACCCTGAACATCCGCGCCGTATTTTTTCCAATCAGCCAACGCCACCGGATCGCGAAACTCGATCCCCGTGGTTTCCAGGATTGTCATGGCGGCATTGTGGATTTTCTCGACCCCGTCCGGACCAAGCAGATCAATCGGCCCAATCGCGCGGTTCAGCGTGGGCAGATAGACGGGGGGCGGGTTGGTGCGGGCACTGATCCGGGCAGCGCGACCACCGCCGCGTCCGCTGCGGGCTTTTCTTTCAGCCATGTCACTCTCTCCAATCAAGCACGCGCGCGGGCGCTGGTGGGGTCAACGGCGCAGGTGTCGATCACCTCGGCCTCGCGCATTTCATTGTGCACCAGCACCTGCATCTTTGTGCCTGGCGCGGTCTTGTCCTGTGGCACCAGGGCCATCGCGATATCGTGGTTGCAGTAGTAGGAGAAGCCACCCGATGTGACGCGGCCGATCAGTTTTCCGCCGGAATAGACACCTTCATCAAACATCACCGACGTATCGCAGAACGGCAGTTTCAGGGTGACAAGCACCTGATGATCGCCCGCTTCCCGTTGCGCCAGAAGCGCCGCTTTACCGATGAAATCACGCCCCTCAAGGGCAACAAATCGACCCAGATCCGCCTCGTAAGGTGTCATGTCCTTGCAGATCTCACGGTTGATCGCACGATAGGATTTCTCCAACCGCATGCTTTCCAGCGCCTCAAGCCCAAAAGGTTTCACGCCCGCTTTCAGCAGCAGATTAACGAGGTGACGGTTGTAACCGACCGGGTGGTGGATTTCCCATCCCAGCTCGCCGGTATAGCTGACCCGCAACAGATGTACGCCCTTGGCATAGCCCACCTCACCCATCTGCGCCGACAGCCAGGGGAAGGCTTTGTTAGACAGGTCATTGTCGGTGAGCGGCTGCAGGATCTCGCGCGCTTTCGGTCCGGCCAGCGCAATCACACCCAACTGTTCCGAAATATCCTCCATCACCACCGAACCATCACCCGGCAACAGGCGGCAAAGCTGATCCCAGTTGTAAGCCCGCCAATTGGGGGTCGAGATCAGATAGAAGTCATCTTCCGCGTGTCGCACGATGGTGTATTCCGCATCCATGCCGCCCTTGTCATTCAGCATCAGCGACAGGGTCATGCGGCCCACGTTGGGCAGCTTGTTGGCCATCAGACCATCCAGCCATTTCGCGGCCCCCGGCCCGCGCACGGTGAACTTGGTCATCGGCGACATTTCGATGAAACCGGCCTCTTCACGGGTGCGGCGCACCTCTTCCTGCACCAGTTCCATGTGATCCGTGCGACGGAAGCTATGTTCCGGGATCGCCTCTTCGGGTGAACGGGCAAACCAGCGCGGGAATTCATAGCCGTTGAAACTGGTCCAGACCGCGCCATGGGCCGTCAATAAATCATAGCTGCCCACGGTTTTCATTGGGCGCGCAGCGGGGAAATCTTCACCCGGCACATGGGCGTCCATATGGGTGCCCCAGGTTTCGCGCACCTTGTCCATGGTCCAACGTTTCGACGCGTAATCCGAGAAGCGGCGCGGGTCGAGTTCCGACATATCCATGCCCGGATCGCCGTTCACAATCCACTGCGCCAGACGGTTGCCCACGGTGCCCCCCCACAAGATCCCGCCGGGCATACCCTCGGCCAGCCACAGGTTGTCATGCCCCGGCGCGGGACCGGCCAGCGGCAGCTCATCGGGGGTCATCTGAAAGGGACCACGGGTGTTGGCCTTGATGCCAACCTCACCCAGGGTCGGCACGCGTTCCAGCGCGCGTTCCCATTGGGTTTCCACCGCTTCGAAATCTTCCGGCAGAAGGTCAGCGCCAAAATCAGGCGGCACACGATCTTCGGCGAAGAGTTTGAGATCTTTGGTGAATTCGTAAGGGCCAAACTGAATACCGCCCACATCTTCGCGCAGATACGCCCCGTAATCCTCGTCCCGCAGGATCGGAAACTCCGGCAACCCCTTTGCCTTGCGTTCTTTCAACAAGGGCACGGTTTCGGTGGTCCAATATTGGTGCACAATTGGAATACAAGGCAGATCCAGCCCCACCCGGCGGGCGTTTTCGCGGGCATAGTTGCCGGTGGCAAAGATCAGGTGTTCACAGGTGATTTCGCCCTGATTTGTGACCACCTTCCAATGGCCGTTATCCAGTTTCTCATACGCTTGCGCTTCGGTGTTCTGATAGACCTTGGCCCCAGCATCGCGCGCCAGTTTCGCCATCGCCATGGTGATATCCGCCGGGTTCACATAGCCATCTTCCGTGTGCAGGATCCCGCCGCGAATATCCGGGCTTTGATTGAGCAGCGGATGCACCTCGGCAATCTCTTCCGGCGTCAGCAGCTTGCACGGCACCCCGGCGGCCTCGGCGATCGAGATATAGGACTGAAACTCGTCCCAGCGCTTTTCCGTGTTCGCCACCCGCAATTGGCCCACTTTGCGCAGCCCGACCGACGCCCCCATCTTTTTCTCAACCTCAGTGTAGATGCGGATCGTTTCCATCGTCATCTTCGACACATTATGCGAGCGCACAAACGTCACCAAAAGCCCCGCCGCGTGCCAGGTGGACCCGGATGTCAATGTGGTGCGTTCCAGCATGACCGCATCGGAACACCCATGTTCCGTCAGCCCATAGAGGATCGAGGCCCCGACACAGCCGCCCCCGACAACGACAACTTTGGCATGTGACTTCATGTGGATGTTCCTTTTGCGATGGTGGCGATGGGATGGTGCATCGAACAGAGCCACAGTCTTTGCCCTTCCTCCCCATCCGGCAATTGCAAAAAAATTCACCTTGGATTAGCTGTAGTAATCCATTCCACCTCTTTGCCGCAGGTATTAAGAGACCGTCAAAACCAAGGATCACAAGAATTTGCCCAAACGCCCCTACGGCCTGCCGCCGCTCAATACCCTGGTCAGTTTCGAGGCCGCAGCGCGGAATGTCAGCTTCAAGGCCGCCGCAAAAGAGTTGAACGTCACCCCCGCCGCGATCAGCCATCAGGTGAAGGCGCTGGAACAAGAGCTGCGCTGCCCCCTGTTCAACCGCTTTCATCGCGGGGTCGAGCTGACCGAAAGCGGGGCCTATCTTCTGGTGGCCCTGCAACGCGGCTTTGAAGGGATTGAGGAAGCGGTGGATCAGCTGCGCGCGCAGCGTGGCCGCGCGATGGTCACGATCCGATCTACTACGGCGGTCAGTTCACTTTGGCTGACCCCGCGGCTGGCGCAGTTCTGGAAATCACACGGGCATATCTCGGTGGCGCAGTTAGTCAGCGACCTGGAAATCAGCGGGTCAGATTGTGACATCAGCATTCACTACGGGGACATGACCAAGGAAACCGGCACCTGCCGCGCCCTGTTCCACGATAAGATCATGGCGTTGGGCAGCCCGCAATTTGCTGCCAAACACAAACTGAAAACCGTGAAAGACCTGGTGAAGGTGCCCTTGATACAGCTGGATGCCCCGGAGAACAGTTGGACCGAATGGGAAGATTGGTGCCACGCCCTTGGCTACACGGGCGAGGTCAAACTCGCCCACCGGGTGAACAATTACATCATCGCATTGCAAGCCGCTCGCGACGACATGGGGGCGGTGCTGGGCTGGGAAGGGCTGACGCAAGAGCTTGTGTCTTCCGGCAAACTGGTCAAGCTGATCCCTGACACCGTTTCAACACCACTGGATTTTTATGTAAAACTGCACAACCAATCCTCGGCCCGTGCGGGTTTGGTGTTTCGCTGGCTGACGGAAAAAGAACACCGAGCATCTTAACCATCTGCACAGTGGCTTTGGCCTAATTGTCCGGAAAAGTGGTGCCTCAAGAGGGACTCGAACCCCCGACCTTGTCCTTACGAAGGACCTGCTCTACCAGCTGAGCTATTGAGGCACTTTGGTGCGCGGGTCTTTAACACCGTCCCGCGCCCATGTGTAGTCCAAAAAGCAACGCAAGTTGAAATTTACGCTGTTTCTTTGGGGGGGTGATCCGATGGTGTGGCCACCACTTCGCCGTCCAGCGGCGCATCAGGTGTCACATCTTTCGGCTCATCCTCTGCCTTCGCGACCGCATCCCCCTCAACCGGAGCATCTTCGCCGACGATCAGCGGCATCATGTCAGCCCCGCCGGTCATCTGCCCCTCGGTCTCGGGTGCTTGTGTCCAGGACAGCGTGTCGAACCCATCGCAATTGTCACAGACCGGCGCCCATTGGGCGTGGATGTGTTTGCATTTGTCACAAACCCATTGCGACCCACGCGGGGCGGTCACAGCACGGGCCAGCAGGGCACGCACGGTTTTATCCTCGGCCCCTTCACCGCGTTCAATTGCCGCCAACAGGGTCAACGCCCGTTGCGACGGATCGCTCTCTGGCAGATTGCCCAGCGCCTTACGTGCTGCCACGTAATCTTCGGCGGCAATGTTCAGTTCGGTCACCAGCATCCGGGTTTCCGCATCCCCTTCGCGATGTTTGGTCAGGGTACGGAACCGGTTCAGACGGGCCTGCGGACTTTCCTCCGGCTCGATGGCGGCAAAGGCGGCGGCAAGATCCGGGTGCGGTTGCGCGGTCCAGGCCTTGGTCAGCACACGGGCGGCATAGCGCGGTTTGTCCTGTTCGATATAGGCATGGGCCGCCATGACAGCAGCAGGCACCAGATCGGGTGACAGCTTGTTGGCTTCAATCGCCGCCTCACGTGCTTCGATGCTTTTGCCCTCTTCCAGCACGGCTTTCGCCTCGGACAAGGCCAGCACCGCATCGCGCCGTTTGTGTACATCGCGCGGCAGCCCGCCATATTTCAGCTTGGTGGTCAGGGTCTTGCGCGCGCCCGACCAATCGCCTTCGCTGGCCTGCATCCCCAGCAGGGCGTCTTGCGTGTCCACATGACGCGGCTTCAACGCCAGTGCCTTTTCGGCCAGACGCATCGCGGTGGCCGTGTCCCCTTCGTCGAGCTTTTGCTTCATCAACCCACGCACACCCACAAATTTGGTGCGTTCGTCCGTCAGCAATTTCTTGTAAACCTGCGTGGCCTTAAGCTTGTCCCCCGACATCTCGGCCGCCTGCGCGGTGATCAGATTGGTCAGTTCCGGGCGGCGCAGGTATTTTTCGGCCCGGTTCGCCTTGGCCATGGCGGTCGACCCTTCGCCAGACGCCAGCGCCATCAGACCGTCAGCCAGCGCCTCATACCCTTTCTTTTCACGGGAGCGATCAAAGTAGCGCGATATCGCAGTTTCGTCCCCGTTCAGGAAGCGCACAACCGCGCGCAGGAGCCCCAGAAGCACCACCAGCAACCAGACCGCAACAATCATCATCCCCAGTAGGATCACACCTTGCAGCGGCCCAAGGTTCAGCTCGATGGACCCGACGGCCACACGGATGCCGCCATCCAGCTCCATCAGGGCCCCGGCCCCGAAGGTCAGGCCGGCGATGACTGCGACGAATAGGATAATCTTGAAAAGAGACCAGAGCATCGACCTGTCCTTATTTGCTGTTCACGAGCTGGGCGAGCGCATCACCGGCAGCGAGCGCATCTTTACGGGCGGTGGCGTCGGCGATCCAATCGGCCAGGGCCGGCTGGCCTGCTTCCGGCATCGCAGCAAGCTCTTGCAGGGCGGCCTCCAGGTCACCGGTTTGCAACGCAGCCTCAGACCGCGACAGAACCGCATCGGGGTCTGCGCCTTCTTTGGGCGACAGGGATCGCGTGCCAAGTTGCAGGCGAAGGAAGGCCGAAACCCGATCCATTTCCCCGGCTTCGACCGCCGCACGGATAGAAGCATCAAGTGCAGCGCGGGCTGCATCGGGGAAACTTGCCTGCAATTCGGCCAGCGTGGGCACACCTGTTTCGGCCTGTGACGCCAGCGCGACGGGGGCGTCCACGTCGGCCTGCTGGGTCAGATCAAACAGCGCGTCGCCAAAGGGTTTTCCCGTGTCCAGCGCAGCCAGAACGCGGGCCAAAGCGGCGCGGGCACCGGCGGCCTTGGCGGCCTCGGCGGCGTTCACCTCGAGCGTTTCGGCGTCTTCCTTGGCGGATGAGATTTTGGCCAGTTCGGCATCCAGCATCTCGCGCATCTGCGCCAATTCGCGTTCATAGGCGGCAGCGGCGGCAGCGGCGGCTTCCATGCCGGACCCTTGCGGCAGCTTCTCAACCGTATGAATGCGGTTCTCAAGCTCGCTCAGCTTGCCACTCATCGCTTCAAGCTGGGTGCGCAGCTGGGCAAATTCACCAGAAATTTCACCACGCGCCACGTTCAAACTGTCGTCAGATTGCAGGGCGGCGATGGCTTCGGCCTGCGCCTTGCCCTGTTCCTCGATCGCGGCCAACTGATCCCCTTGGGCGGCCAATTCGGTTGCCAGTGGATCTTCCACCGGGCCGGTCACAAAGGGCCATTGATCAGGGTAGCGTGCAGCGCCAAAGCCGATGGCGGCTGCGATCGCACCGCCCAAAAGCATCGGCACAAATACCCCCCCTCTGGCGGGTTTCACAGCCGGGCTTTGAGCGGGCTTTTGCGCAGCAGCAGCGGGTTTCGGCTCTTGCTTGGGCGCACTCTTGGGCGCGCTGGGCTTTTGGCCCGCCGCGTTGCTTTTCGCATCTTGATCGGGTTTTTCGTCAGGTTTGGTGGCAGACGCTGATTTTGCAGCGGCCGTCTTGCCAGCCGCCGCCGGTTTGGCATCGCCCGGTTTGGCGTCGGATTTCGGCGCAGGTTTGGCATCAGCAGGCTTGCTGGTTTTCGCGTCCTTGGCGCCCTTGGCCTCGGTCGCTTTCACCGCTTTTGCCTTGGCTGTCGACTTGGCTTTCGTACCCGCTGCGGGCTTCGCCCCTCCGGATTTTGCGGGTGTTCCGTCCGCTGGTTTGGCCGGGTCGGCGGATTTGCCGGGCTTGGCCGACGTCTCTTCGACCACCACAGCATCCTCTACAGGCTTGTCAGCCGGTTTTGATGTCGCCTGTTCGGAAGAGCCCTTTGCGGGTTTTCGGGAATTGGCCAATGTCGGAACCTCTCGAATCTCACCTGTAAATTAGGGCAGCAGTTGTGCCGCACCAGCTTAGCTTGGGCCTTGCAGGGTCTCAAGCAAACTTACCCTTTATCTTTATCGACTTGTTGCGGGCCTAGGGATGCGACAATCCTGCCCACCATTTCCACCTGTGTCGGGGTGGCACAAATTTCAACCGGAACTGGACAAGCCCCCGCTGGCAATGCCGCTTCCCAGGCGTGGGCCACGGCAGGGCTCAGCGCCAGGACATGTATGTTTTGCCCCAACATCGTCACCCCTTCTGCAACCAAGCGCGCAGAGCGGGGCGAGAAAAGGGGAAGGATCACAGGGCGTTCCCCGGCAAGCGCGGTCTTAGCGGCATCCGTCAGAGGGCGGGCTTGCTGATCATAGACAATCTTTTCATCACAGCCGTACTGCGCGGCCAGATCTGCACTGATCTCTTTGCCACGCAGATAGATGGCCCGATGATGCATTGCGGGAACTTCATCCATCAAGCGGGCGGCATCCGGGCTGACATGGACTATCTCTGCCCCTTTTTCACGGGCAGCGGCGGCGGTCCGTTCCCCCACACAATAGGCCTCGCACCCAGTCAAGGTCCCGAGGCAGGCATGGGCAGACGTCAGAATAACCGATTTATATGGGGTCAAATCCGGCCAATCACCCACCGGGGTGATCTCAAGCACTGGTGAAACCAGCGCATCGGGCACACATCCGATAACCTCCTCACAAGCCTGCAACACGCGCTGCGCCCCGGCTTCGGGCCGGGTCAGGAGCAGGATTGGCTTGGCGCTGCTATGCTCTGTAAGGGTGGGCTGTTGTTTCATCTGTCTCAGGGTGTTACCTCGGCAGAACATCAATCGCAACTGCCCGCAGGTGTGGGCAACCTGCGTGGAAGGCCAGTATGACAGAGACCGTGACTATTCTGGGGCTGGAAAGCTCGTGTGATGACACCGCTGCGGCGGTGGTGCGCCACGTACCGGGGAAAACACCTGAACTTCTGTCCACTGTGGTTGCCGGGCAAACCGATCTGCACGCGGATTTCGGCGGCGTGGTGCCGGAAATTGCCGCCCGTGCGCATACCGAGAAACTGGATCTCTGTGTGGAAGAGGCTCTGCAAGAGGCAGGTCTGGGGTTGAAGGATCTGGATGCCATTGCCGTCACCGCCGGCCCGGGCCTGATTGGCGGGGTGCTGGCTGGTGTCATGTGTGCCAAGGGGCTGTCTGCCGGATCGGGTCTGCCATTGCTGGGTGTGAACCATCTTGCGGGCCACGCGCTGACCCCGCGCCTGACAGATCAGACGCCATTTCCCTATCTGATGCTGTTGGTGTCAGGCGGGCATTGCCAGTTTCTGATCGCCAAAGGGCCGGAAGAATTCACGCGTCTGGGCGGCACAATCGATGACGCCCCCGGCGAAGCCTTTGACAAGACCGCCAAGTTGTTGGGTCTGCCGCAACCCGGCGGACCGTCGGTCGAGGCCGAGGCAATGAAGGGCGACGAGAACCGCTTTCGTTTCCCCCGCCCCCTGCTGGATCGACCGGGATGCGACATGAGCTTTTCTGGCCTGAAAACCGCCCTTCTGCGCGAACGGGACCGGTTGGTGGCAGAACATGGTGGGCTTTTGAGAAAAGATCGTGCGGATCTTTGCGCCGGGTTCCAGGCCGCGGTGCGCGATGTTCTGGCCGAAAAATCCCGCCGTGCACTGGCCGAGTATTTGACCCTGTCACCTGACGCCCCCACCCTTGCCGTGGCCGGTGGAGTGGCCGCAAACAAGACCCTACGTGGTGCATTAGAGACTATATGCGCACAACACGACACCACCTTCCTTGCCCCCCCTCTACACCTTTGCACCGATAATGCCGCGATGATTGCCTGGGCCGGAATTGAACGGTTTCGCGCAGGTCAGGTTGATGGGATGGAGCTGTCCGCCCGCCCGCGCTGGCCGCTTGACCGCACGGCGCCCGCCATGTTGGGATCAGGTAAGAAAGGAGCCAAAGCATGAGCATCTCTGTTCTGGGCGCTGGCGCCTTCGGCACGGCCTTGGCCATTTCGCTTGCCCGCGACGGGCGGCCCGTGACGCTTTGGGCACGTGACCCCGGCGATATGCAGGAAAAACGCCAAAACACGCGTCGCCTGCCCGGATGTGAGTTTCCCGACAGTGTGATTGCGACCGGGGATCTTGCAAAAGCAGCCAAGGCAGATGTGCTGTTGCTGGCGGTTCCGATGCAGCAATTGGCCGGGTTTCTGGACACACACCACGTCTTGTTGGCGGGAAAAACCCTGGTGGCATGTTGTAAGGGCGTGGATCTGGCGTCCGGGCACGGTCCGGCGGAAATCATCCGCAGCAAAATATCCAATGCCACCCCGGCCATTCTGTCCGGTCCCAGTTTTGCCGTGGACATTGCAGGCGGCCTGCCCACTGCGCTGACGCTGGCCTGTGAAAACGGTGAAGACCTGCAGCAGATGCTGTCGACCGACAATCTGCGTATCTATCGGTCTTCTGATTTGGTGGGGGTTGAGATTGGCGGGGCGCTGAAAAACGTGGTGGCCATCGCCTGCGGCATCGCCATGGGGGCAGGCTTGGGGGAAAGCGCCCGTGCCGCCCTGATGACGCGCGGCTATGCCGAGATGAAACGCTTTGCGGTGGCGCAAGGGGCCGAACCAGAGACCTTGGCGGGTCTGTCCGGGTTTGGCGATCTGGCCCTGACCTGCGCCTCTGAAAAATCCCGCAACTTTGCCTTTGGCTTTGCGCTGGGCCGGTCCGAGTTCCTGCCTGAGGAGACCACGGTTGAAGGGAAAGCCACAGCCAAGGCCGTGTCTGCATTGGCCCGCGCGCAGGGTCTGGATATGCCAATTGCCGATATGGTCGTCGCCGTTCTGGACAAACATCTGACCATCAAAGAAGCCGCCGAGGCCCTTTTGACCCGGCCCCTGAAAGAAGAATAACGCAGGAGAACTGACATGCTGGTAGCCGTAATTTGCACCGACAAGGAAGGCGCGATTGAAACGCGCAAGGCCAATCGCGAGGCGCATGTGGCCTATCTGAAGGAAACCGGCGCGGTGCAGGCGGGTCCGTTTCTGAATGCCGACGGCATGATGTATGGGTCCCTGGTGGTGCTGGACGTGGACGACATGGCCGCCGCAGAGGCCTGGGCCGCAAATGACCCCTACGCCAAGGCGGGCCTGTTCGCTGACGTGCGGCTGGAGCAATGGAACAAGGTGATCTGATGCAATATTGGTTGTTCAAATCCGAGGTCTCGACCTGGAGCTGGGACCAGCAGGTGGCCAAAGGCGAGGCGGGTGAAGAATGGGATGGCGTGCGCAATTACCAGGCGCGCAACCATATGCGCGACATGAAGGTCGGGGATCTTGGGTTCTTCTACCACTCGCAAAAGGAAAAAGAGATCGTCGGCATTGTCGAGGTCTGCGCCGAGGCCCATCCCGACAGCACCACCGATGATGAGCGTTGGGAATGTGTGGACATCAAGGCGGTGCGCGCCCTGCCCCGCCCCGTGACCCTGGCGATGTGCAAGGACGACCCGCGCCTGTCAGATATGGTGCTGGTCAACAATACCCGCCTGTCGGTCCAGCCGGTGACCCCGGACGAATGGGCGATTGTGCTGGAGCTTGCCGGGGACCAGACCTGAGGTCATACTCCTTCCCAAATCGTTGGACAGGGAAGGAAACACCAATGGGAATTTTGTCCGTTCTGGTCGCAGCAATTGCGGCCTATGCCTTTGGGTCGGTCTGGTACATGGCACTGGCGAAACCATGGATGGCGGCATCGGGTGTCACGGTGGGCGAAGACGGTCGCCCGGTAAATGCAAGCGATCCGAAACCCTTCATCGTGGCCTTCATCATGGCCTTGCTGGTGGCCGGCATGATGCGCCATATCTTTATCATGGCGGGGATCGACAGTGCCGGGAAAGGCCTGATCACCGGGTTGGGTCTTGGCCTGTTTGTCGCCGCCCCCTGGATCGTGAACAATGTGATGTTTTCTGATCGATCAAAGTCGCTGATCTGGATGGATGGCGGATATGCGGCGGGGGGATGCGCGGTCGCGGGCCTGGTTCTGGGCCTGTTCTGACCCAACCTGCCCGTCACCACACACTCAGCTGCAGACACAAAAAAACCGGCATCCGCCGGCACAAAAAAAGGAGAGGGACCGCGACCCGTCGGACCCTCTCCTTCCACCCCACGTGCTCCCTCAGCACCACACGTGTTCCTAAATGTAAGAGGTCCGACCGTCCTGGTCTTCGTGTATTATCTAGCGGGAAATCAGACCGGAAATCAATCTCGTTTCACCTTCAAAACTATTCAAAACCAATACGTTATAGGAAGGGTCTGTTAACCCGCCCTCGAGGGGTGGCGTAAAACGAAAAGCGCGGCGCCGAAATTCGGCACCGCGCTTTCCTGAACAATCAATCCGGTTCAGCCGTAAACGGCTTCTTTGCCGAAATGCTTGACCAGCATGTAATAAACCACAGCGCGGTATTTATTGCGCTCGGACTGACCATAGGTGTTGATCACGGCATTGATTGCATCCATCAATTGCGGGCCATCCGACAGACCCAGCTTCTTGATCAGAAAGTTGTTCTTCACGGTTTCCAGTTCACTGTCCTGGGTTGCAGCCACGGTGGAAGCATCGTCGTTGTAGATCGCAGGGCCACAGCCGATGGTGACTTTGGTCAGAAGGTCCATATCCGGCGTCATGCCGCATTTGTTCTTCAGATCATCTGCATATTTTGCGATCAGGTCGTCTCTCTTACCCATGATGTGCTCCCAATAGTTGCATGAAGGCGTTGTAATTCTGAACCGAACTCTATGCGCAATTCGCACCAACACAAAGGAAAACATTGCCGCGCCATTCCCCCTAGGAATTTTCGTGGAATTGGGTCAGGCTGATGCCAACCGTAATGAATATATGGAGGACGTAATGGGTCTTTGGAATTTCGTAAAAGGGGCTGGCAAGGCTCTGTTCGGGGGTGACGATGCGTCAACCGAAGAAACCCTGACCAAGGAAGTGGCCGATCTGGGCATCGACACATCCGGTCTGGACATCAAGCTGGACGGTGAAAAGGTCACTGTTTCCGGTGGTGAAGGGCTGAGCGCAGAAGACCGCGAGAAGGTCATCCTGGCGGTGGGCAACGTGGAAGGCGTGGCCGAAGTGGAGGCCGAGCTGGAAAACGAACCGGTGTTCCACACCGTCGAAAAAGGTGACACGCTTTGGGCGATTGCCGAGAAAACCCTGGGCAATGGCGCACATTACGAAAAGATCTTCGAGGCCAACCGTCCGATGCTGTCGCATCCTGACAAGATCTATCCGGGCCAAAACCTGCGCATTCCGCAGTAACCAGCACCCAATATCTACAACTGAAACGCGGTCGGATCCCGGCCGCGTTTTCCTTTTCCCGCAATAAAATTACTTCACGCATTCATATGTCGCAATTTTTGACTTGAGCCTCACGCCGATTCCCTGTCTGATCCCACGCGAAAGAACGAGACATGACAGGAGACGCTGCCGCATGGGCTACCTCAAATCCACCCCAACCCGCGATGGTTACTTTGGCGACTACGGGGGGGCCATGCTGCCGCCGCCGCTGGAGCCGCATTTCAAGGAAATCCGCGAGGCCTATGACCGGATCGCCAAATCGGCTGATTTCATCGCTGAACTGCGCCACATCCGCAAACATTTCCAGGGCCGCCCGACCCCGGTGTCCTATCTGAAAAACCTGTCTGACATGTGTGGCGGCGCGCGCATCTATGCCAAGCGCGAAGATCTGAACCACACCGGTGCGCATAAGCTCAACCACTGTATGGGTGAGGGGCTGCTGGCGAAATTCATGGGCAAAACCAAGCTGATGGCCGAAACCGGGGCCGGTCAGCACGGCGTGGCGCTGGCCACCGCTGCGGCCTATTTCGGGTTAGAATGTGAAATCCACATGGGCGAGATCGACATTGAGAAAGAAGCCCCCAATGTGACCCGGATGAAGCTGTTGGGCGCGAATGTGGTGCCGGTGGGTTTTGGCGGGCGCTCGTTGAAAGAGGCCGTCGACAGCTGTTTCAACGCCTATGTGCCGCAAGCCGACACCGCGCTTTTCGCGATCGGTTCCGTGGTAGGACCGCACCCCTTCCCGATGATTGTGCGCGATTTCCAGCATGTAATCGGCATCGAGGCGCGCGAACAGTTCCTCGAAATGACCGGCGAACTGCCCGATATGGTTGGCGCTTGCGTTGGAGGTGGATCAAACGCGATGGGCCTCTTCTCGGGCTTTATCGACGATGAAGATGTGGCGCTTTATGGCGTGGAGCCGATGGGCACCTCGTCGAAGCTGGGTGAACATGCGGCCACCATCACCTTTGGTGAAGACGGCGACATTCACGGCTTCCGCACCATGGTGTTGAAGGATGAAAACGGCGAACCAGCCCCGGTTCACACCGTCGCCTCCGGCCTTGATTACCCCGGCGTTGGCCCGGAACACGCACACCTGTATCGCACCGGCAAGGCCAACTACACCGCTGCGGATGACAAGGAAGCGCTGGCCGCTTTCTATGCCCTGTCACGTCACGAAGGCATCATCCCCGCGCTTGAAAGCGCCCATGCGGTTGCCTTCGCCATGCGCGAAGCGCCGAAAAATCCGGGCAAGTCGATCCTGATCAACCTGTCGGGCCGCGGCGACAAGGACATTGATTATGTCACCGAAACCTTCGGCTTCGGAGACGAGGCGTAACAACCGATCTGAGGGGCGCGTGTCGCCCCTCTTTTCTTTCGGCCTTCCCCTCTATCGGCAAAACCCCCACCCGCTGGCCTGCAGATGCAGGTGATCAGCGTGAAGGGCGTTGTATTCCGGGCTCAGGACAAGGTTGAACCAATCACATGAGCTCTGCCACAGCGCGCGCAGAAACGGGGCATGTGGACCATCCCAGTGTTTCAAAAGGGCGATTTGCCGACCATCTGACAGACCAAAGGCGCGAATGTCGATGGCCCCGGCCACCGCGTGTTCGCTCCACCGTTCGGATTGCCCGCGCCGGGTCCGCATCTTGCGGCAATTGTAGCTGCCCTGATGATAAAGGCGGGTCACTTCCACCCCGTATTCCTCGGCCACCGGGCGAATGCCATGCTGTTCCCACATCGCCAGGCGCAAAGCCAGATCGCAGCGGGTTTCCAGCGGGCTGACGCGCGCCCCACCGACGCTTTGCAACAGGATGCGGTCGCGAATGTGGCAGGTGTCAGAGGTTTCAAGATCGGCCTTTTGCTGAAACTGCACCCCATGTTCCGCCAGAACCGCGCGGCAGGTGGCCCCATCGTTCAATGCGCGGCGCAATTGCAGTTTTGAAACCGGCGTCAGTGGCGCGGAGACGTCCAACGGACGGGTCGGGTTCCATTCCACAGGCAGCGGGCTTTCGGGATGCAGCACCGCGACCGGCACCGCAATCACGACCAAAATCCCCCCAACCAAAAGCAACCGCCACAAGACAGATAACAACAAGCGCATGGTGAGGGACCATGTGCAACGCGACGAGTCGGTGCAAGACACAGCCGCGTCATCGGTGGATATCCGCGCGCCGAAACGAAAATCGCCGCCCGAGGACAGGCGGCGATTTCATTTTACGGTCTCAGACCCCGGATCAATAGCGGTAATGTTCCGGCTTGAACGGGCCATCCACCGTGACCCCGATATAGTCGGCCTGTTCTTTCGACAGTTTCGACAGTTTCACGCCGATCCGGTCAAGGTGCAGCTTGGCCACTTTCTCGTCCAGATGTTTGGGAAGGATGTAGACGTCATTGTTGTATTCATCCCCCTTGGTCCACAGTTCGATCTGCGCCAGAACCTGGTTGGTAAAGCTTGCCGACATCACGAAAGACGGGTGTCCGGTGGCGTTGCCAAGGTTCAGAAGACGCCCTTCCGACAGCAGGATGATCCGGTTGCCCGAGGGCATTTCGATCATGTCCACCTGGTCCTTGATATTGGTCCATTTGTGGTTTTTCAGCGCCGCCACCTGAATTTCATTGTCGAAGTGGCCGATGTTGCCGACAATCGCCATATCCTTCATCGCGCGCATATGCTCGATGCGGATGATGTCCTTGTTGCCGGTGGTGGTGATGAACACGTCGGCCGATGACACGGCGTCTTCCAGGCCGACCACTTCAAACCCGTCCATTGCGGCCTGAAGCGCGCAAATCGGGTCGATCTCGGTCACTTTCACACGGGCACCTGCACCGCGCAGCGAGGCGGCCGAGCCTTTGCCCACGTCACCATAGCCACAAACCACGGCCACTTTGCCCGCCATCATCGTGTCGGTTGCGCGGCGGATGCCGTCGACCAGCGATTCCTTACAGCCGTATTTGTTGTCGAACTTCGATTTGGTGACCGAGTCGTTCACGTTGATCGCCGGGAAGGGCAGCTGGCCCTGCTTCACCAACTCGTAAAGGCGGTGAACCCCGGTGGTGGTTTCTTCCGACACGCCTTTGATCTGATCGCGCATCTTGGTGAACCAGCCGGGGCTGGCTTTCATGCGTTTCTTGATCTGCGCAAACACCGCAACTTCTTCTTCCGAGGTGGGTGTTTCGATCAGGTCAACCTCGCCCGCTTCGACACGCGCGCCCAAGAGGATGTAAAGCGTCGCATCGCCGCCATCATCGAGGATCAGGTTGGGGCCTTCCGGGAACAGGAAGGAACGATCAAGGTAATCCCAGTGCTCTTCAAGCGATTGACCTTTCACGGCAAAAACCGGGGTGCCGCCTGCGGCAATCGCCGCCGCTGCATGGTCTTGGGTCGAGAAGATGTTGCACGACGCCCAGCGCACATCCGCGCCCAACGCCACCAGGGTTTCGATCAGAACCGCGGTCTGAATGGTCATGTGAAGCGAACCGACAATGCGCGCGCCAGCGAGCGGTTTCGTGTCACCATATTCCTCGCGCAGGGCCATCAGGCCGGGCATTTCGGTTTCAGCAATGTCCAGCTCCTTGCGGCCGAACTCTGCCAGGGTGATGTCCTTGACGACGTAATCCTGGGTCACGGGGACCTCCATAACAAATCTGTTTCAGAGGCCTCGTATCATTACAGGCGTTAACACGCAATGTAGGGACGTTTACCCTGCCACATCGGGCACGGATGGCGGGTCAGGCCATTTGCCGTGCCAGTTCTTGCCCGCCGCAACGATGCAGCTGACCCCATTGGCATTGGTGACGAGGATTGTGAAACTGCCGGTTTCCGGGGACGACCAGACCTCCAGCAGTTCTTTCTGGTTTTGCAGCCCCCCTCCGACAAGCCCTTCGCTATAGTGTACCGAGAGCTTTTCGACCAGATCCGTGCGCGGGGCACAGCTTGGCATCGCGTGGGCCATCGGGATGGGCGGGGCCAAAGAGGCCGCGCCAAAGATAAGCGCTGATGTCACGAGACGTTTGAACATGACGAATTCCTTTCCGTATGAAACGGGGACGCTGCCATGTTGCTGATGTGTCTGTTACGCCTCTTGGGGCAGCCCACCCGGTTATGAATACTGTCTTCAATAAATATGGTGGCTGTGCCAAACAGATGCACATCAAAGGCGGACACTGTTCCGTGACCCCTCCGCCACCATCTGGAGTATAGCAAAAAATGGCTTCAAAACCAAGAGCTTGGCAAAGAATGCTATCCGGGCGCCGATTGGACCTTCTGGATCCGACCCCAATGGATATCGAGATCGAGGACATTGCCCATGGCCTTGCCTTTGTTGCGCGTTGGAACGGGCAGACGCTGGGGGATTACCCCTATTCGGTCGCGGAACATTCTCTTTTGGTTGAAGAAATCCATGCCCGGCTTTACCCGAAAGCGCCGGTGAAATGGCAGCTGGCGGCGTTGTTGCATGACGCGCCGGAATACGTGATTGGCGATATGATTTCACCGGTGAAGGCGGCGGTGGGCGAAGGGTACGGCGATCTGGATGAACGGCTGACCACGGCCATTCACGTGCGCTTTGGCCTGCCTGCAAAAACACCTGCCACGGTGAAAAAGGGCATCAAACGGGCAGATAAAATCTCGGCCTGGCTTGAGGCCACGCAAATCGCCGGGTTTTCCGTCGAAGAGGCCAACAAGCTGTTTGGTCGCCCCAACCCTGACGTCATTCGCGGGCTCGACATTCATTTGCGCCCGCCCGTTGAGGTGCGCGAAGCCTTCACCGCCCGCCACGCAGAACTCCTGAGGCAGCTATGATCACCACGCGCGAGGCCCGCCCGGAAGACGCCCAGGGCATGAGCGACCTGATCACCCCGATTCTGAAGGGGTGGAACAGCGCGCGGCGTGGGGACCCGGACCATATGCTGGCGTATTACATCCAGCATCCCGACAATATCCGCTGCACCGTGGCGGTGGATGAAACAGGGCGGATCATTGGCTTTCAATCGCTGATCCTGCCGGGCGCGGACAACCCTTATGGCACACCCGCCGGATGGGGAGAGATAGGCACCTATGTCGCGCTGGATGCGGGGCGCGGCGGGATCGGGCGGGCGCTGTTTGACGCCACGCGAAAAGCTGCCGGTTCGGCCGGAATAGAGACTATTGAGGCGTCAATCGGCGAAGATAACGACAAGGGGCTTGGCTATTACGGCGCCATGGGGTTTGTCACCTACGCCACCGAACCCGGCCTGATCCGCAAGCGGTTCGACCTGAAGGACGGCGCATGAGCGCAGATCTGATCATTCGCCGCGCGGGTCTTTGGGATACCGGGGCGATGGCCGATCTGCTGAACCAGATCATCGCGACGGGTGGCACCACGGCGTTGACCGACCCCGTCACCGCGGATGACCTGGCAGGGTGGATGCGCACAGGTGGTGCGCGGGCGATCTGGCATGTGGCGGAAACCAATCAGGGACAGGTGGTTGGGTTTCAATGGATCGAACCCCACCCCGAACTGCCGGGGGACACCTGCTCTATCGCCACCTTTGTCCAGATGGGCCAAACCGGATTGGGCATTGGATCGCGGCTGTTTGATGCCACGCGGGGCGCGGCAAAGGATCTGGGTTATCGCTGGATCAGCGCGCTTATCCGGGCCGACAACGCGGGCGGGTTGACCTATTACCAAAGCCGTGGGTTTGAGACCTATGGTCGTTTGCCCAACGCGGTGCTGCCCGATGGGCAGGTGGTCGACAAGATCCTTAAGCGGTTTGACCTGGACTAGCCGACGCCGCGCCGCAGATCTGACCCTGGGTCTGCCCGTCTTGCCGCCATCCCACAAAACGTTCTGCGGTAAAACTCAGTTCAAGATTTCCCCAGCGATGTCGCGCGATGATCCCGGCGGGGCAGCCGGTCAGGGGCAGATCGGTATGCGCGCCCAACTCGCGGTCCAGGGCAGGAATGACCCCTTTGGGGGACCGGCCGAAATCGATGCGTTTGCCCAGCGGCAACACCATCAGCCCTTCAGCGTCGGGGACGAGCGTGATGCTGGAAGGGGCGACGGTGGGCGCCATCGCCGATTGGCACCCTGCAAGAAATAAGATCAGCAACGCGCCCCGTTTCATTTGGCCGCTGCTTCCGCTGCCTCGCGTTCCGCACGGCGGGCGCGGCGGCGTTTACGGATATATTTGAAGTATTCCTTATACCCCTTGCCATGTTCCAACCCGCTTTCCGCCCAGAGCGCCTTGCGTTCCTTCTTGTCCAGCGGTTTCCACGGGTCCAGGTCCTTGATCAGACCCGCGTCAAACAACATCTGCCCCAGCTTCTCAAAATCCGGCTCACCATAGGAGAGACGGTTGGATTTCGGTTTGTTTTCCGGCACCCATTCGGTCAGCAAAGCGTCGATCTTATGCGACGTGACACCGGTGAAACTGTCCAGATGCATCTGCAGATATTTCACCGCCCCATCTTCGCGGCGCAAGATCATCGCCACGTTCTGGTCCTTGTGACCCACCATGGCCGCGATGTGAAAGGCCGACCCATCAAGGCCGACAATGGTCTTGGCCGCCTTGTAGCGCGCCACCTGATCGCGCAGGCTGTGCTTTTCGGGATAGAACACCTCGTACCCTTCGGCGCGCATCATATTCTCGATGCGCTTTTCACCAAGCACCCCGCCCAGATGCGCGCGCAGTTCCGCACGCGAGACATAAAGCTTTTCGGGGCCGTCTGCCTTCACATCCTTGGCGAAATACTCGTGGATCATGGCGCGCATTGGCGCGGTGCCATCTGCAATCTGACCAAGGCCAAACCCTTGCCCGGGAACAACCAGTTCTTCCACGTCGGTGGGATCAAAGACCACTTTGACTTGCTTCTTCACCCCCAGCAGATCAAAGAAATCGGTCTGGTATCCAACAATCTGGTCCTTGTTGCGCGGACGTTTCGGGATGAACAGGATGCCTTCGATTTCATCTTCCAGATCGTGATAGGGCCAAAGCCGCCCGGTGCTTTCCACCAGGAAGTGGCCAAAATGCATCCACAGCACGCCACCCCAAAGCCATTTGCCTTTCAGCTTCTCACCCGTCGGAGTGACGTTTTCGGGCTGTTCCATGATCGGACGATGACGCCGCCAAAGCGCGGCTTCGGGGACATAGTTGCCGTCCCCGTCAAACACCCCGGCCTTTTGCACCAGATTGCTTTCCGTTGGCGGAATGATCCGCGCATCCGTCACATGTGTGATCTCAACCGACCACCCCCCGTGGGGCGAGGGCCGCTCCAGTTCATGTTCGCTGCCCATCGGACCTCACTTTGCTTACTTGGGACTACGCTTTGCCAAGATCCTTTGTAGCGTCCTGCGGTGCATATTCAAGCGGCGCGCCGTTTCCGAGACATTCCGGTCGCAAAGCTCATAGACACGCTGGATGTGTTCCCAACGCACCCGGTCGGCTGACATGGGGTTTTCGGGCGGCGGAGGCAGCTCGTCCGATTTGGCCAAAAGCGCATTGGTGATGTCATTGGCATCGGCGGGTTTTGACAGGTAATCGGTGGCCCCCAGTTTCACGGCGGCCACAGCCGTGGCAATCGCACCATATCCCGTCAACACCACAACCCGCGCATCAGGGCGCTTTTCGCGGATCACTTCGACCACATCAAGCCCATTGCCGTCTTCAAGCCGCAAATCCACAACCGCATAGGCAGGCGGGCGGGCGGTGGCAATCGCCTTGCCCGCGGTCACCGATCCGGCCATTTCCGGTTCGAACCCACGTTTTTCCATCGCCCGCGCCAAGCGGCGCAGAAACGGTTCGTCGTCATCCACAAGCAAAAGCGACTTGTCTTCGCCGATTTCGTGGCCGATTTCGTGTAGGTCCTGATCTGACATGGCACCCCCCTTCGGGTCGCTTGCAATCTTCTGAATTTATGTAGGGCTTTGCTTCCCCGGGGTCAAATTCTACGCGACGTTACCGGCCATGCGCAAAATGCAACTTTCGCGCTCATCCCTCGGCATCGATAAAGCAGCTGATCCGGTTGGCCATGTCCTGGGGGGTGTCGTCCCGTTTGAAAAACTCCAGAAATCCGCTTTTCGGTGTCACGAAATAGGTGAAGGTCGAATGGTCCACCAGATAGTATTCCGGGTCGCCGTCCTGTTTGCGATAATACGTCTTGTAGGCTTGGCTGGCGGCCTTGATCTGCTCGGGCGTGCCGGTCAGACCAATCATGTCGGGATGCAGGTAATCGGTGAAATCGCGCACCTGTTCGACGCCGTCACGTTCCGGGTCGATGGTGATAAAGGCCATCTGCGCGTCATACCCCTGCTCTTGCAGCAGATCGAGCGCCTCGGCGTTGCGTGCATTGTCAAGCGGGCAGACATCCGGGCAGAACGTATAGCCGAAATACAAAAGCGTCGGTTTGGTGATCACATCCTTGTCGGTCACCGCCTTGCCATTTTCATCGGTCAGCTCAAACGGGCCGCCAATGGATGCAGCCCCCGTGCCAACCGCAGAACCGCGACATTGGGCAAACTTGTCTTCGCCCCCGGTGGTCATATACCAGGTGGCCCCCAACAGGGCGGCAACCGCCACTGCAGCACTGGCAGCATAGACTCGCATCATCGACATTCTCCAATCCGTCCTACAGGCATTGATTGCGCTTTTGCACAGGACTAACAAGAGTTCACGATGCCGCAACCCCATCTTCGGCTTTTCGCGACAGGAGCGATCACATATGCTTGACCCCTCAACACGCCCTGACACCCCAAATGTCAGCGGACAATGGGTGCGCCTTCGCACCCTGATTGTGCTGCGCTGGGCAGCAATCCTGGGTCAGATCACCGCGATCATCGTCGCGATCCTGTTCTTCTCGCTCGACATCAATCTGTTTCTGGTGGGGATGGCGATCAGCCTGGGGGTCTCCGCCAACCTGATCACCCTGGCCTTTTACCCGCGCAATGCCCGCCTGAACGAACAACAAGCCACGCTGTGGCTGCTGTTTGATACGTTTCAGCTGGCCTTCATGGTGTTTCTGACCGGCGGGTTGCACAACCCGTTCATGGTGCTGATTGTCGCCCCGGTCACGGTGGCCGCCACGGCGCTGTCGACCCGCGCCACCATGGTTGTCGGCGGCGCGGCCATCGCCGCCACCACCATTGTCGCCGATTTCAACCTGCCGCTTCAGACACAAATGGGGTTTGCCCTGCGGATGCCCGAGATCTTTGTCTTTGGCCTTTGGGTTGCGGTTGTGGTCTCGATCGGTTTCATCGGGCTTTACACCCGCCGTATCTCGTCCGAGATGAAATCCATGTCCGAGGCCCTGCTGGCCGCCCAGATGGCGCTGGCGCGTGAACAGAAACTGACCGACCTGGGCGGCGTTGTGGCTGCGGCCGCACATGAGTTGGGCACGCCGCTGGCGACCATCAAGCTGGTCTCTTCCGAACTGGTGGAAGAGCTGAACGGCCAGCCAGACCTGATCGAGGATGTGCGCCTGATCGGCGAACAGACCGACCGCTGCCGTGACATCCTGCGCTCCATGGGCCGCGCGGGCAAAGACGACATGCATATCCGTTTCGTGCCGCTCTCAGCCTTGGTCGAAGACGCCGCCGATCCCCATATGGACCGCGGCAAGGAGATCACCATCGAAATTGACGGGGATGAGGCCCACCAGCCGGAAATGGCGCGGCGGCCCGAGATCATTCACGGCTTGCGCAACCTGATCCAGAATGCGGTGGATTTTGCCTCTACCGCCGTCTGGATCGAGTTGAGCTGGTCCGAGCGGAACATCACCATCCGTGTGATTGATGACGGGCGCGGCTATGCCCCCCATGTGATCGACCGGATTGGTGATCCGTTCATCCGTCGTCGCGCCCCGGATGCCCAGCGCAAACAGCGCAAGGCCTACGAAGGGATGGGGCTGGGCCTGTTCATCGCCAAGACCCTACTGGAACGCACTGGGGCGGTGCTGAGCTTTGCCAATGGCGCGGAACCCTACACGGGCCGCCCCCACCCACGCGAGAAATCGGGGGCCATTGTGCAGGTCTCCTGGCAACGGAGTGATTCGGGTCTGGAACGGAAAGAGAACATGCGCGGTCTGGGCGATAATATTCACTTCGAATAGCTTGAAATCCTTGGAAACAAGGGCATTTCGGGTCTGGATTAAACCTTCGTTAACCTTCCTGTCCCAGTCTTTAGATCAGGGTTAACAAACCCATCTTGGGACAGGAAACATGCTAAACACATTGATGGCCGCAGCCATGGTGGTAACCGCGTTCAGCGTCGCACTTGCTGCACTCTTTACATTGTCGATCTCCGCAAAACGGCGGGGCCATGGTCTGGATCATGACGCCAGCACAGAACGCACCACGGCGATCTTTCTGTTTGATGATCAGCGTCTGGTGGATGCAACTGAACGCGGCTGGCAGATGCTTCAGGCAACGGAAAAGCCAACCAATGCATCAGAATGGCAGCAATTGTCCCACCTTTTACTGCCCTATTTTCCCGATCTTGATGCCAGAATGGCGGAGCTTGCGGACACCGGCGAGGTGGATCTGCGCGGCAAAGACAGCCCGGTGCGTCTGCGGGCACAATGGCGCAAAGGTTTGGCACGCGTCGAGTTTCTGGAAGAAGAGGGCACCGCAAGCATTGATCGTCACCGCCTACATGCCTTGCAAAACGAAGTGGCCTCTCTGCGCTCCACCACAGAAGAACTGCCCTTCCTGATCTGGCGTGAAGATCAAAACCACACGATTACTTGGGCCAATCACCATTATCTGGATCTGGCCGACGCCATGAACACCACCGACGACACCGCCCCGTGGCCGCCGCGCAAACTGTTTGACCAGCCCAAACTGGCCGAAGCGACACAAACGGATCAACCCCGCCGCGTTGCCCTGCCCCACGGGCCAAAAGGCCGTCGGAAATGGTTTGAACTGCACGAAAGCGTGCTGGGCGATGAAACCGTCATCACCGCGCTGCCCGCGGACCGATTGGTGAAAGCCGAAAACAGCCTGTCAGAATTTGTGGCGACGCTGACCAAGACCTTTGCCCACCTGCCCATTGGCCTGGCCATCTTTGATCGCAAACGCCAACTGACCCTGTTCAACCCGGCCCTGACCGATCTTGTGTCTCTGCCGATCGAGTTCCTTGTCGGCAAACCGACCCTGTTCAGTTTCCTCGACCATCTGCGCGAAAAACGGATGATGCCGGAACCCAAGGATTACAAATCCTGGCGACAGCAAATGTCGGAACTGGAAGCAGCCGCGGTGAACGGCACCTATGAAGAAACCTGGTCGCTCCCGTCCGGCCAGACCTATCGCGTGACAGGTCGGCCCCATCCGGAGGGTGCCGTGGCCTTCCTGTTCGAAGACATCTCGGCTGAAATCTCGCTCACCCGTCGCTTCCGGACCGAGCTGGAAATGGGGCAATCCGCCCTGGATTGCATCGAAGATGCCATCGCCGTCTTCGCGCCAGGCGGGTCACTGGCAATGTCGAACGCGGCCTATGCGAAACTGTGGGGCAGCGACCCGGAAACCTCGCTGTTGGACGTCAGTATTTCCGATGCCTGCATGTCCTGGCGCCACAAGTCCCGCCCAACCGACATCTGGGACAAGGTGCAGATCGCCGTGGCCAATCACGAAAAGCGCGACGCGTGGAGCGAAGAGTTCAACCTGCTCAATGGGCGCAAAGTGACCTGCAAAATCAAACCAATGGTGCGTGGCGCCACAATGGTCAGCTTTGCCGCATCGGAAAATCTGCCCAGTTCGCCAACCCGGCAACGGATAAAGCAACCGGATCTTTCAAATCCGAAATTCGTAAAGGCGCCGCTTATTCCCCCGGTGTGATCCAAAGCCAGCATCCCCAGGAATACAGACCCGGGTCCGGCCGCACATCCGGGTCAACCGCCCCCGTTTCGCAATCGGGCTTGCGCCCGCGTGGGCCGCCGCTCATATTCGCGGCATGACCCACGCGCCCTTCCTGACCCACATCTTTCAAAGCGCCGATGAAACGACCCGGTTTGCCGCACGTCTTGCGCCAGATTTGCACCCCGGCGACGTGATCTTGCTGCAAGGGGGGATCGGCGCAGGCAAAACCCATTTCGCCCGCAGTCTGATACAGGCGCGGCTGGCCCATGCCGGGCGGGTCGAAGATGTGCCCTCACCGACGTTCACTTTGGTGCAGACCTACGAAGATGATCGGGCAGAGCTGTGGCACGCCGACCTTTATCGCCTGACCCACCCCGATGAAGTGGATGAGCTTGGGCTGATTGACGCCTTTGACAACGCCATCTGCCTTGTGGAATGGCCTGACCGGCTGGGCGCGTTGCGGCCGCAAAACGCACTTTTGATCGACTTGGCCACCACCGAAACGCTGGGAATACGCAAGGCATCTTTCACCTCCAACACCCCCAATTGGATCCCGCGCATCACAGGGGCCCTGTCATGAGCCGCGCCGAAAACCTGACCGCCTTTCTGGCGCGAAGCGGTTTTGCAGATGCCAAACGCGTTTCATTGACTGGGGATGCCTCTTCGCGCCGCTATGAGCGGTTGTACCAAGGTGCGGAAAGCTGGATTGTCATGGATGATCCGTCTGAGGATCGCAGCGGGTTTTTCTCATTTATCCGGGTGGCTGACGTGCTGACCCGGAAAGATCTCTCTCCGCCGGCCATTATTGCCGAAGATCACACGCACGGGTTTCTGGTGCTCGAAGATCTGGGCGACGCCGTCTTCGCCCGAGACGTCGAACGCGATGCGTCCCTGGAAAACAGTCTCTATTTCGCCGCAACTGATCTTCTGATGCCTCTTCATGACGGACCTGAGCCCGCGGATGTTCCCGCCTATGGCCCGGTGGAAATGGCGCTGGCAACCTATTTGGCTTTCCTCTGGTATCAACTCGAGGTGAAAACAGAGCTTTCCGATCGGGCCAAAACCGCCATCAACATGCTGCAGTCGCTTCTGGCCGACGAACATGTGACCCCCGTGCTGACACTGCGCGACTATCACGCTGAAAACCTGATCTGGCTGCCCGACAGGCAGGGCCACAGGCGCGTCGGGTTGCTCGATTTTCAGGATGCCGTTGCATCACACCCGCTGTATGATCTGATTTCGCTGACACGTGACGTCCGGCGCGATGTGTCGCCAGAGCTTGTGATTGCCTGCCTTGGCCGCTACGCCGCGAACACCGGCCAGGACATCAAGATGCTGGAACCCAGCGCTGCGCTGATCGCGGTGCAACGCAACCTGCGCATCCTGGGCGTCTTTGCCCGCCTGTCGCGCCTTTATCAGAAACCACAGTATGTAGACCTGATTCCACGGGTCTGGCGGATGCTGATGGAAGACCTGTCCAACCCGGCGCTGCACCCGCTGCGCGATGTTCTGGTGCCCCTATTGCCGGATCCCACCCCTGAGTTCCTGAACAAATTGAAAGTGCCATGCCCAACGCCGTCATGATTTTCGCCGCCGGGCTTGGTACCCGAATGGGGGCGCTGACCGCCGATCGCCCGAAACCCCTGATCGAGGTGTCCGGAAAACCGCTGATCGATCACGCCCTTGATCTTGTCCGGGGAACGCCCCTGAGCAGGGTGGTGGTGAATGTGCATTACTTGCCCGATCTGCTGATCCAACACCTTGCCCCTTTGGATATCCAGATCTCGGACGAGCGCGATGAGATCCTGGAAACCGGTGGCGGATTGCGAAAAGCACTGCCGCTGCTCGGGTCGGACCCGGTGGTTACCTTGAACTCCGACGCGGTCTGGACCGGCCCCAACCCGATAAAGGCGCTTTTGTCATCCTGGGATCCCGAACGCATGGACGCCCTGATGGCTCTTGTCCCGAAAGAGCGTGCAGTGGGGTACACGCGTCCTGGCAATTTCCTGATCGACCCTGACGGTCGCCTGACACCAGGGGATGGGCATGTCTATACCGGCTGTCAAATCATCAAAACCAATCTGTTTGACACCCATGACAGATCCGCTTTTTCCATGTGGGATATCTGGAACCAGATGTTAAACACATCGCGTATTTACGGGATCATCCATCAAGGCGGATGGTGTGATGTTGGCCACCCCGCCGGCATAGAGCTATCAGAAAACCTATTGAAAACAAATGTTTGAGAAAAGCGATACCCCCCGCCTCTTCGCGCTCCCGCCTGGGGTTGATTTCCCAAAAGCTGTGGTTGACGGGCTATTGCATCGGATGTCCCACCTGCCCCCAGAGCAGGTGGCGCGGGTCGAGATCTTTGTGAACACCCAAAGGATGCAACGCCGGATGCGCCAGCTATTCGCGGATGGCGGTGCGCGACTTTTGCCCCGCATTCGGGTGTTGGGCGATCTGGGAAGCAACCTGTCTGTCGCAGATATTCCGCCCGCGATCTCGCCATTGCGCCGCCGTTTGGAACTGGCTCAACTGGTGTCCCGGTTGGTCAAACAGCAACCCGACCTCGCCCCCCGCAGCTCAATCTACAATCTCGCTGACAGCCTTGCAGGCCTGATGGATGAAATGCAGGGAGAGGGGGTGTCGCCCAAGACACTGCACACTCTGGATGTCGAGGATCAATCAGGCCATTGGCAGCGTGCCTTGCAATTCGTCTCGCTGGTTGAACATTTCTTAGGGGAAACAGCGCAGACCCATCCTGATCGCGAGGGTCGTCAGAGGCAAGTGATCGAACGTCAGGTCACCCGGTGGGCAGAAGAACCGCCGTCGCACCCGATTATCATCGCTGGGTCAACCGGATCACGCGGGGCGACATCCTTGTTGATGCGGGCCGTGGCAAAGCTGCCCCAGGGGGCCGTGATTCTGCCCGGTTTCGATTTCGACATGCCCGATGCGGCCTGGGCGCAACTGGATGATGCATTGCTATCTGAGGACCATCCGCAATATCGATTTGCCGATTTGGCACACAAACTTGAAATGTCTCCCAAAGACATTACCCGCTGGAGCAATCGCGAACCCGCAAGCCCCGCCCGCAATCGCCTTTTGTCCCTGGCCCTGCGTCCGGCCCCCGTCACCGACCAATGGCAGATCGAAGGCCCAATGTTTCGTGACGTTGGTTTGGCCTGCGAAAATGTCAGCCTGATCGAAGCCAAATCTTCGCGTCAAGAGGCCCTGGCCATTGCCGTGATCCTGCGCGAAGCCGTTTCGCGCAAAGAGCCAATTGCCTTGATCACGCCTGATCGCAACCTGACCCGTCAGGTGACCGCCGCACTGGTCCGCTGGGGCATCGAACCCGATGACAGCGCCGGACGCCCGCTGGCTCTGTCCGCGCCGGGCCGCCTGTTTCGCCATATCGGTGATTTGTTTCTCGGCCCCCTCACCAGCAACACGCTGCTTGCCATATTGAAACACCCGCTCACCCACAGCCAATCCGATCGCGGCAATCACCTGCGCTGGACCCGTGATCTGGAGCTGGAACACCTGCGCGGCGGGCTGCCTTACCCAACGCAGGATGCGCTGCGAGATTGGGCAAAGAAACGCGAAGGCGATACAGAACTGCAGGACTGGATTGACTGGATCAATCAGTCTCTATTCCTGCCGGAAATGCCACATCTGCAAGACCTGGAGCGCTGGGTTGAGCAACATATCTCGTTAACAGAAGCTATCGCACGGGGCACCGATCCTGAAGGGTCTGGCGGGTTGTGGGACCTGCCGGCCGGGCGCGAATGTACACGCCGGCTGACCGAGCTGCAAAACGAGGCGCATCATGGCGGCTCGGTGACGGCCCAAGACTATGTCAGCTTGTTCTCCGCCATCCTTAACGCTTGGGAAGTGCGCGACCCGAATGCGCCCCACCCACATGTCATGTTCTGGGGTACGCTTGAGGCGCGGGTGCAAGGCACAGACACGGTTATCCTGGCCGGGCTGAACGAAGGCAGCTGGCCAGAGGCGCCCAGCCCGGATCCCTGGATGAACCGCAAGATGCGTCAGCAAGCCGGGCTTTTGCTTCCCGAACGGCGGATCGGCCTGTCCGCCCATGATTTCCAACAGGCGGCAGCCGCCAAGCATGTTTTCCTCACCCGCGCGGCGCGGGATGACGAAAGTGAAACCGTGCCCTCCCGCTGGATCAACCGCTTGACCAACCTGATGTCGGGCATGTCTGAGGATGGCGCCAATGCCTTGAACGCGATGCGTGAGCGCGGGCAGCTCTGGTTGGATATCGCCGAGCGACTGGAGCGTCCACAAGAGACTATTCCGGCTGAAAACCGGCCATCACCGCGCCCCCCTTTGACCGCTCGGCCAAACCGCTTGTCAGTCACGCGCATCTCGAAACTGATCCGTGACCCCTATGCGATCTATGCTGAGCAGGTTTTGAAACTGCGCAAACTGCGACCGCTTCACCAAACCCCGGATGCCCCCTTGCGCGGCACGGTGCTTCATCAGGTTCTCGAGGAGTTCATCAAAACACACCCGGAATCCGAGACAGAAGATGCTGCAAAACTCCGATTGATTTCCATCGCTCAGGACGTGCTTGAACAAGAAGCCCCCTGGCCAGCCACCCGTGCGTTGTGGTTGGCCAAATTGGGCCGCGTTGCGGATTGGTTTGTCGCTGAGGAAGCCAAGCGAAGAGCCTGTTCCACCAATATTGCGAACGAAATACGTGGCCGTGTGACGTTTGAGGATCTCGGCTTCACCCTGACCGGGACGGCGGACAGAATTGACCGGGATGAAAGCGGGCAATTACTGATCTACGACTACAAGACAGGAAAGCCCCCCACAGCCAAAGAACAACAGCACTTCGACAAACAACTGCTTCTGGAGGCGGTGATTGCAGAAAGCGGTGGGTTTGAGAACCTGCCGGAAACGCCGGTCAGCCAAGTGAGCTATATTGGGCTCGGGGCAAGCCCCGAACAGGTCGATATCCCGCTAGCCCGCGCAGAAGTTGACGAGCTCAAGGAAGAGCTCGCCGCTCTGATCAGAGCCTATTACAGCCCGAAACAGGGGTATCTGTCGCGTCGGGCTGTTCAGACCCAGCGATTTGAAGGGGACTATGACCACCTCGCACGTTTCGGGGAATGGGATGAAAGCCAGCCCGGCAGCGACGAGGAGGTCGGACAATGATCTTCAACGAAGCCACGCAACGCCAAATTGATGCCGCCGATCCTGCCAGCTCCACTTGGTTGTCCGCAAATGCAGGATCCGGCAAGACGCGTGTTCTGACCGACCGGGTTGCGCGCCTATTGCTGGACGGGGTCAGCCCGCAAAACATTCTTTGCCTGACCTACACCAAAGCCGCGGCAAGCGAGATGCAAAACCGCTTGTTCAAACGGCTTGGCGAATGGGCAATGAAAGATGACGACACGCTAAAACACGCGTTGTTGGAGCTGGGCATCCCCACCCATGCGCTTGACCTGCGACAGGCGCGTCGGCTGTTTGCCCGCGCGATCGAAACACCGGGTGGGCTCAAGATTCAGACCATTCATGCCTATTGTGCTGGCCTTTTGCGACGCTTTCCGATGGAGGCCAGGATCACACCCCAGTTCACCGAAATGGATGATCGGGCCGCGCGCGTCCTGCGAGCAGAGACCGTGGATCTCATCGCGATGGACCACCCTGATGTTGTGGCCGACCTGGCGCAGCACTACACCGCAGAAGACTTTGACGGTCTGACGCAGGATATTGTCAAATATCGCGACATGTTTCAGGCGGACGTCCCAGATGCCGAAATCCACAGCTGGTTTGGCATTCCAGCAGTTTTGACAGAAGACCAGATCCTCGCCCGCGCCCTTGGACCGGGCGATGGATTGGTGTTGAGCCAGCTTCTGCCGCTCTTGAATTTGGAAAATCGGAACGATGCGGCCGCGGCTCGAAAACTCTCGGCTCTCCTTCCGTTGAAACCGAATTTCTCGTCTCTGACCCGGCTTGAAGAACTGTTTCTATCAGAAAAAGGGGCTGGTGCAGGGCGCCCCAAAAAGACATTCCCCAGCGCAGATGTAAAGAAAAACTCCGGCAAAGACCTGATGCCGCATCTGGAACAAATGATGGAGCGCGTCGCCGACACAAAACCTCTGCGCGCCGGCTATGTCTCTGCCCGCAAAACCATCGCTCTACATAAGTTCGCGAGGGTGTTTATTCAGAAATACGAAGCCGCCAAACAGCTGCGGGGATGGCTTGATTTTGACGATCTGATCACCAAAGCCGGGGATCTATTGACCGATCCGGCCGTGGCCGCGTGGGTGCTCTATCGCCTTGATGGGGGGATTGATCACATCCTGGTGGACGAAGCGCAAGACACCAGCCCGGCCCAATGGCGCGTGATCGACAATCTGTCACGAGAGTTTACCAGTGGGCTGGGGGCGCGGGACGACGTGAACCGTACCCTCTTTGTCGTCGGCGATCCGAAACAGTCGATCTATTCCTTCCAGGGCGCCAAACCGGACGAGTTTGAGCGGATGCGTGACGCGTTCCGGGATAAATTGGAACAGGTCGGCAAGCCATTTCAAAACCTGCCAATGGAATTTTCCTTCCGCTCATCCCCCGCCATTTTGGGTTTTGTGGATCACGCTTTGCAGGCCAAATCCGGACTGGGCGACTCTTTTGTGCACCGCGCGTTTTTCGACAAACCCGGGCGCGTTGATCTCTGGCCGGTGATTGACCCGGTGAAGTTCGAAGAAGACCGCGACTGGTTTGACCCGATCGACAAGCTAAGCGAAGAGGACCACCGCGTACAACTGGCCCGCAAAGTGGCGCAAGAGATCAAGCGGATCATTGAAACAGAGACTGTTCCAGCAGAAAATGGTGAAACCCGTCGCCCACATGCCGGAGATTTTCTGGTGCTTTTGCGCAAGCGCAGCGAGCTGTTTCACGAGATTATCCGGGCCTGCAAACAGGAAGGCCTACCCATTGCTGGCGCTGACCGTCTGCGCATCGGGGGTGAGCTGGCGGTCAAGGATTTGACCGCACTTCTAGCCTTTCTTGCCACCCCTGAAGATGACCTGTCATTGGCTGCGGTCCTGCGATCACCGCTTGTCGGCTTGACCGAAGACGCCCTGTTTCGACTGGCGCATCCCCGCGGCAAGAACACCTATCTCTGGCGCGCCTTGCGTGACCAGGCCGAGTTGCACGGCCCAATCATTGATATGCTGTCAGAGTTGCGAGACAGCGCCGATTTCCTGCGCCCCTTTGAGCTGATCGAGCAGGTGCTTACCCGGTTCGACGGACGGCGCAAACTGCTGGCGCGCCTTGGGCAGGAAGCCGAAGACGGGATTGACGCGTTTTTGGCCCAGGCCCTGGCATATGAGCGTTTGGAAACCCCCAGTTTGACCGGCTTTGTCACTTGGCTGGCCACGGAAGAGGTGACCATAAAGCGACAAATGGACAGCGTCGGACAACAGATCCGGGTAATGACCATTCACGGCTCAAAGGGGTTGGAAGCCCCTATTGTGATCCTGCCCGATATGGCCCGAAGCCAACCACGCAACCGCGACGAGCTTGTTGAAATCGAAAACGGGCATGTCGTGTGGAAACCCGCCAGCAAGGATCGGACCGACGTTGTGGCACAGGCGCAAGAGCGGGACAAAAAAGCCCAGGAGGAAGAAGCCACTCGGCTATTTTATGTGGCGATGACGCGTGCAGAGCAATGGTTGATCATGGCCGCTGCGGGGACCATCGGGAAAAGTGAACAGGAATGGTACAATATCGCAATCGACGCAATGGAGCGTGCAGGCGGTGTTCAGGTGGAACGGGATGGTTTTTCCTTCCGCAGGTACGAAACCGGAAATTGGGAAAACCCATCCTTTTCCGCTGAAATAGGGACTGAAAGTGGACCAGTCACCGCGGCGCTTCCAGATTGGATCACAACACCTGCTGAACACCCGTTGGAGGAACCGGGTGCGGTCTCGCCATCTGATCTTGGGGGGGCGAAAGCTCTTTTCAATGCTGAATTTGGTGACCAGGACGAAGAGGCGGCGAAACGACGGGGGCGACAAATTCACCTTCTGTTGGAGCATCTTCCGAACTACCCGGTGAGCGATTGGTCAAAACACGCTGAAACGCTGTTGTCCTCCGGCAATGACGCGGCTGACATTGCGGAAATCCCGGCTTTGTTTGAAGAGGCGAAAAAGGTTCTGAGCGCACCGGATCTTGAACACCTCTTCGCAGCCGAACACCTGGCCGAGGTTGAGCTGACCGCCCCTCTGCCGACACATGATCGTATTATGGTTGGGATTGTCGACCGTCTGATTGTGACCAACGACGCCGTGACGGTTGTGGACTTCAAAACCAACCGCGCCGTGCCCGAGCGACCAGAAAGCACACCGGACGGGATTTTGCGCCAAATGGCAGCCTATCGGGTTGCGCTTGCGCAAATCTATCCGGATCGCGCGATACATGCCGCAATCCTTTGGACCCATCACGCAAAACTGATGCCACTTGACCCCACCTTGCTTGACGAAGCTTATCGCCGCCTTGACGTTCGCGGGGCGGGTTCATAGGTTCATCCCAACTCGAGAAATCAGGAGAATATGACATGGCAACTGTCGCCGTAACCGACGCCACATTTGACGCCGAAGTGCGCAATTCCGACATCCCGGTGATCGTGGATTTCTGGGCGGAATGGTGTGGCCCGTGCAAACAGATCGGTCCGGCGCTGGAAGAGCTGTCGGCCGAATATGAAGGCAAGATCAAGATTGCGAAGGTGAACGTGGACGAAAACCCGAATTCGCCGGCCCAAATGGGCGTGCGCGGCATTCCGGCGCTGTTCCTGTTCAAGGACGGTCAGGTTGTGTCCAATAAGGTGGGTGCGGCCCCGAAAGCGGCGCTGCAGTCCTGGATCGACGAGAGCATCTGAACCACCTTCAATCCAAGAAAAAGCCCCGCCAGAAGCGGGGCTTTTTTATTTCACAGTCTACTTTCCGCCTTGATCCACCGACCGTAACTGTCAGAGGTCCGCAGGATCGGCACCGCATAAATCGCCGGTTCATCATAGGAATGATGGCTGCGGATCAAGGTGGCAATCTTGTCGAAATTTCCCTCGAGCGACTTGAAGCTGACCTTCCATTCCGAGGCGTCACAAACCTCGCCCTGCCAACGATAGATGCTGCGGATTTCTTCCACATGCGCGCAGGCCGCAAGACCCTGTTCCACCCCGAAACGGGCGATATCGTCAGCCTCGGATCGGCTGTCACAACAGGTGCTGATGATCATAAGGGGCATTACCCGAGTCCTTAAGCTGTTTGTGCGGCGGCCTCTCGGTTACCCAAATAGATCTGCACCAGCGCCGAGAGGTTCATCATCATCGCATAGAGCAGACCCGGCACCACAAGCGCCGGTTCCCCCAGCAGGCTGCCCGCCACAAACATCGCCACCGCAACATTTTGCAGCGACGCTTCGACCATGATGGCGCGGGTTTGTGCCCAGGGCAAGTTGGCGAATTTGGACGCCATAAGGGCAAAGCAAAGCGCCCCCAGATTCAAGCCAATGACGGCAAGGCCAACCTCGGCCACATTGGCCTGCATCGGCTGCCAGTTTTGCACAAAGGTCGCCAACACCATCGCGGCGAAAATGGCTTTGGCGACAGGCTCCAACACCACCAGCAGTCGATGCTGCCAACGGTGCGAAACCGCCCCGAGCGCCATGCCCAGCAACATGGGCACAATCGACACCGCAAACATAGCGCCGCTCAGCTTGGCAATGCCGGCCGCGCCGCCAAGGTCAGCCACACCAAACAAGGCCAAAACCGCTGGAATAGTGACGGATGCGAGGAGCGTGGTCATCAATGTCATGCCGGTGGACAGGGCCAGGTCGGCGCGGGCCAGATGTGCAATATAGTTGGATGTGACCCCCCCGGGCGCCGCCGCAACCAGAACCAGACCGGCCTGCATCATGGGCGTCAAACCAAGCACGCGGCCCAACAAAAAGGCCAGCACTGGCAAGGTGATCAACTGCACAACCAGACCAACCGCCAACGCCTTGGGGTGGCGAAACACCACCGCGAAATCGCGTGGCTTCAGACGCAATCCCACGACCAACATCAACAGCGCCAGCCCCAGCGGCAGGAGTTTCGCCAAAATATCCGTCATTGCGCCATCCCATCGTGAACATGTTTCGGATCAAGATAAGCTCCTCAAGGGGGCAGACCATGACAAATATCAAGGTGTGCATGCGTTCTTGCGGGTAACCAGAGCAAGAATATGGAGACCCAACATGCATGATCGCCGTTCCTTTCTGATCACCACCGCCCTCGCCAGTATCGGGGCTGCTATGCCCAGCTGGGCCACCGACACCAATCTGGCCGCTGACACCAGCCAGGATGACCAACCCGTTCGCCGTCGATATCTGATGGAAGATACCTACGGAAACATCGTCAAGGACGAGGATCTGCAGGGCAAATTTGTCCTGATTTATTTTGGGTATATGAGCTGCCCGGATGTTTGCCCCACCTCGCTTTCGACCATCGCCAATGTGATGGACAAGCTGAGTGAGGAAGACAATGAAGGGCTGGCCGTTCTGTTTGTCACCGTGGATCCCGAACGGGACACGGCCCAAGCCCTACGCGAATATCTGGGGTTCTTTGATGAACGCATCATCGGCCTGCGTGGGCCAAAGGCCTATACCGATCACATGGTGAAAGCCTTCAACGCCCGATACGAGTTCTATGTGCCCGACCCGGAACACCCCGAGGAGTATGGTGTCGATCACACCGCCTCAATCGCCTTTGTTGCCCCTGACGGAACGCTGATCAAACGCTTCCCGCACGGGATGCACGAAGACAAGATCACCGCCTACATTCAAGCGGCGATGCGGTCGGCCCGGGAAATGCAATGAGGCTGACCCGTCGTCATACGCTGTTCGGGTTGGCGGCATCTGTGGCCACGCCTGCTTGGGCCACTGGGGATGCGGATGATCCGCCCCTGCCCTCGGCCGTGGATCTGGTGCAGGCGGTCGAAAACGGCCCTTCGGCGCTGGGTTTGAAGATCAAGGATGAAGAAAAAGCACCGGTCTCCCTTGAGGGCTGGCTCGGGACCTGGACCCTGCTCAGCCTCTGGGGGCCGTGGTGCATTCAGTGCCGCAATGAAATGCCTTCCGTCGCCCGGATGTCCCGCCAGCTCGACACCAAACGTGTGCGTCTTCTGCCGTTGGCCTTTGACTGGCGCGGACCATATTTCGTGCGCAAGTTCCTGAATGAAATCGAGGTTGCGGATTTCCCGGTTTACATGGGCGATGGTGAAAACCTGGATGCCACGCTGGGCCTGTCGCGTTTGCCCACAACAGCCGTGTTGGGCCCCGAAGGGAAGCATCGGTTCACCATCGCGGGAGAGGCGATTTGGGACGATGAAAAGACCCTATCCTGGCTGAATTCACTGGAGATCTAATAAAGGGGCGCCGAGGCGCCCCTTTTCATCAGACCAGATCTGACCGGCTGAACCGCCAGAACCCAAGGGCCGCAAACCCCAGCCCCAGCAGGGTTGGATAGCTCAGCGCCCAGAGCACATAGCCGTTCACGCCAAAATTGTCCAAGATCACATAGCTCGCCGGTCCAAGCAGGATCAGCTGCGGATCGAACAGGATCATCGACGCCGTGCGGAAGCTTTGCAGCGGGTTGGCGAGCGCGATGCCGATCACAAATTCCGGGATGAACTGCGCCTTGATCAGGATCGACAGGAACAGAAGGTCCAGAAGGGCGACCAGCATCAACCAGATCAGAAGGCTCGCCCCCAGCGCGATTTCCGTCGACCGGGAGACTGCGGACAGCAGAAAGCCAAGCCCAAGGAAACAGGTCGCCAAGGCCGCCGTCAGGCCGGAATAGAGACTGATATGACGCCAGGGGATCTCATGGCCTTTCAAGGCACCAAACACGGCGGCAATCGCCAGCGCCGCAAAAACCGGCACCAGGATCAACGCCAAACGCGCCAGAAACCGGCCCCAGAACCAGGTGCCCAACCCGATGGGAAAAGCGAGCATATACTCGAGGTTCCCCGCCTCGCGATCACCAACCATTGACCGGGCCGTCACGACAATGATGAACAATGGCAGAACCGCCATGGTGATCTGGATATACGTCACCAGCAGGCGTGAAAGACCCGTAAAGCCCAACACGCGGCTTTCCGACACGCCGGTGAAAATCAACAGCAGCATCAGGCCGACGGTCACCGCCGCGTAAAAGTGAAACCAGCGCGAGCGCAGGCTTTCCTGGAGCTCGAGCCGCAGCATCTGCCCCAGTGTCGTACGAATGGCTGTGTTCATTTCAGGGCGACCTCTTCCACCGGCAAACAGCGGCTGGATAGGCCACGACGCATCACCGTGTCCACCATTTCGTCAAACCGCACGGTGCCGGGTTCGGCGGACGGCACGGCGGCAAACCCGTAATCCATCGGGCTGACCGTATCGGGATGATAATAGGCGGTGCGGGCGTCCAGCCAATCCTCGCCATTATTGCTGTCCATCACCCAAAACTCGATATCCGGATCGTTTTTCCAATCCTGCATGTCCAGCCAATGCACCGCATCACCAATGTCGTCAAACTTGACCAGCTTGCGATCCACGCCGCCACGGATTTCCGCACCATAGCGCGGGTCGGAAATGATCATGCCGCAGATCTCACAGGTCTCGCGACCCCAGCGAATCGGCTCTGGCCCTTCTTTCTTCGGCTTGCAGGCGGCGACAACGGGCGTGGCCACGAGCATCGCCAAAACGGCGCGGCGCGAATGGTTATGGGAGCAACGACACATGGTTCAGTCCTCTTAATCGGGCTTCTTAATCGGGCTTCTTATTCGGTTAGATCCGCGTCGGTTTCCAATGACAGGCGATCCACCAGACTTGCGTAGCGACTGAGCAATCCCAGAAAACGCAGCGTGTCACCTGCGGGAACCTGCCCTGTAAACAGGGTGCCATCTTGCGTGACAAACCCCCATTCCTCAAGCGCCGAGGAAAATGTGGGGTGTGGTTCCGACAGGCCGATGCGACAGGAACGGAATTGCCCGGCCTTAAGCCTGTCTACCACGCTGTCGTCCAACACCACTTGACCGCGGTCAAGCTCGATCACCCGATTGACCAGGGGGGCCACTTCTTCCAGCCGGTGCGAGGCAATCAACATCGAGGCATCTTTGCGATCTGCCAGAAGGTCGATGAACACGGCCCGCGCGGCGGGGTCGAGGTTGGCGGCGGGTTCGTCAAAGATCAAAAGGTCAGCAGGGCGGGCCAGCGCGATGGTCACCAAAACTTTCTGCTTTTGCCCGCCGGACAGACGGTAAAACGGGCGCGAAGCGATCTCTTTCAGATCAATGCCCATTTCGCCCGCGATCTTGTCCATCTTTGCGGGATCCGCGCCCGATCCTTTGGCGGAAAAGGCCAACAGCTCGCCCACCGGCATCCGAAGCGGCGGGGGCATCTGCGGCACAAAGGCCACGCGCGACAGCATGTCGAGGTCACGCCGCGCTTTGCCAGCGCCATCAAACCCGACCTCACCGCCAAAGCGGTAATGACCCAGGATGCAGCGAAACAGGGTCGTTTTCCCGGCGCCGTTGGAGCCGATCAGGGCAATCCGGTCACCCGCATTGATCGACAGGGTCAGCTCATCCAGCACGGCACGCTTTTCGAACCGTTTGGTCAGTTTGTTGATGCGGATCATGCCCATGGGGCCACCTCACTAAAGAATGTTATCCAAACCGCGCAGCTTGAAGCTCAGCGCGCCTTGCGGGCAGGCATCGACACAGAGGCCGCACCGGGTGCAATCCGGCGCAATATATTCCTCGGTGTCCTGCGCATAGCCCATTTTCGTGATGTCGAGCACATGGGGCACAAGGCACACCGCCCGGCATTCCCCTTCATGCACACATTTATCCAGATCGTATTTGATCTGGATCGGGGCGGCGGTGCCAATCACGCCATAGGTCAACCCCATCGGGCAGGCATAGCGGCACCAGAAGCGGCGCGAGAAGAAGATCTCGATCGACAACAGAAACGCGACCCAGAGCAACGCGAGCGTCGGGCCGTAAATCAGCGCGCGCGACACGATGCCGACGGGATTTATATATTCAAACACGGTATAGCCTGTGAACAGCGCCAACCCCATGAAAACGAACCATAAAACCACGCGCATTCCGCGGTGGAACGGGTGGTCCTTGACCCATCCGCGCTTGGCCAGAAACAGGTGGATCGCTTCGGCCCATTCGGCCAGAAGGTGATAGGGGCAGGCCCAGGAACAAAAGGCACGGCCGCCAAAGAACCACCAGATGATCACCACGGTTACCGTGCCGATCAGAAGGTTCAGCATCACCTCTTTGAAGGCCAGCATCACCTGCATCGCGGCAGTGGGATCCGCCATGTGGAAGCCCAGGAATCGCGATGCGGTCAGCGCGCCCTCGACCAGTTGCACATCCCACGCAAAGGACACGATGAACATCACGTTGATCACGATGATCGAGGTCCAGCGCGCGTATTTCCATTTGTTGCTTACGACCGGAAAGTCCAGCTCGTGTTGGATGATTTTGCGGCGTTCAATCGTTTGCTCGGGCGTCTTTTGAAACTTTTTCATCTCGCGCGCAGCGTCGGTTTCCTCGTCCTTGGTGGGGCGGCGCGGTTCGGCCCCGAACATCATGGCGAGCTTGTGCAGATACCATTTCACGCTCATGAGACCGCTCCTTTTTGGCGTTCCAAGGCAAGTTCCGTGTCGATCACGATGGCGGGCGGTTCGGTGGGGCACATCATTTCGCACGCGCCGCAGCCCACACATTTGTCGGTGACAATGGGTTGGTGACGCTTTTCATCCGGATCACTCGACAGAGGTTTCAGATAAATTGCCCCTTCGATGGGGCATTCGCGCACGCAAAGGTCGCAAAGCTCCAGATCATAGGGGTGGTCCGCCACCTTGATCGGGGTCCAGCGGTCGATGTCTTCGTAGCGCAGCAAGCCTTCGAAATCCTGGCCGCGTGCGTGGCCCTCAAACCCCAGCCCCTGCATCGCCAGACAGGCCGAGGGGCGGGCGAGGCGGGCAAAGCCGATCGACACCTCTTCCTTGACCGAAATGTCATGCGACAGCGCGCCCGTGGGGCAGGCCAGCACACATTGCACCGCGTCGCAGCTGAAATCACAAGCCTGACCGCGCGCGTCGATATAGGGCACACCCAGCCCATAGCCTTCGTCCCCATCCGCCAGCTTGATCGCCTCCACCGGGCAGACCTGCACGCATTGACCGCATTTGATGCAGGCCGCCAGAAAATCATCCTCCGGGATCGCGCCGGGTGGACGCAGCCGATCAAACACCTGCGCGCGCACCGGATACCAGCCGACAAGCCCCGCTGCGACGGCGGCCACACTCGCGGCACCTGATCGGATCAACATGCGGCGGCGTTCCAATTCGCGGCGGGTTAGTCTCTTTTTCTGCGGGGTCGGCTTTGCCTGGGAGCTTTCCTGGGTCATTGCATCAACATCTCCAAAGCGGATTTTGGTTGTGTCTCTTCTTCAGCCTGCGCCAGCGCCCGGTCAGAGGATTTTTCCATCAACGGCACCTGTTCACGCACCAGCAGTCGGGGTTCGGAAAACGGGGCAAGCCGTTCAACGAAATCGAGCGCGGCCAGCGCAAGACCCCCCCGGAAGAAAGACGCATCGGGCACCTCCATCCAGATCCGGTCGGCGTAATTGTAGATCTCATAGGGGACATCGCCCTTGGCGTCGCTATCCTTGTCAAACCCTGCGTAATCGTCCCAGTAATTGCCTTCCCACCCTTCGCGCAGCGCGGTGCCGCGCCCGCGCACGGACACCTGGGTGAAGTTCGACATCATCGCGTTGCCGCGAAAATGGTTGCCGGTCCAATCGGTGTGGAACTCGATCCCGATGCCGTTATAGGCGATCACGTTGTTGTCGAAATGGTTGTGCAGATCCGGATCCCAGGGCGACGGGTCCAGATAGATGCCGGTGGCGTTGCCAATGATGTTGTTGCCTTCGATGGTCACGCCAGAGCTTTCCTTGAAGCCCACCCCGACACCGGATGCCCCCCAGGCGCGCAGGATCTGGTTACCCCGCACGATGGTGTTGTTGGCGTACATCAGGAAGACACCAACCACACAATCGGAAATCTCGTTATCCTCGACCGTGTTCTTGTGGGCATACATGAAATGGATGCCATAGCGGCTGTCGCTGATCTTGTTGCGACGGAAGGTGTTGCCTTCGCTATACCAGATCACCACGTCGCGGGCATCGCTGATCTGGCTGTCTTCGACCTTGTTATTGTTCGAATAATAAATCCGCATACTGTCGCCACGCAGCCCCATCGACACGTCCTTGGAGCTGATCTTGACGCGGCGGATCACATTGTTGTTGGCTTGGTTCATGTCGATGCCGAACAGGGCATTTTCAATCTCGACATCGCGGATCACGTTGAAGCTGCCATTGATGCGCAGGCCCGCATCGATCTTGTTGTGCAGCCGGCCGGAGTTTTGCAGTTTCAGGTTCTTCAGGGTCACGCCATCGGTGTCGATTGTCACCACGGTGCCCGTCGCATCCGCATCAATCACCACGCCCTCGCGCCCATCAATGGTGATGGGGCGCGTCAGCACGATCTGCTCTTTGTAGACACCCGCAGGGGGCACGATCTCGGCGCCATCATCGGCGGCGTCGATCATGTCCTGCAATGTTTCGGCCACGGCGGGGCCCACCCAGAATGTGTGGGCCACCACCAGAAGCATTGCCATTATGGAACGGATACGTGGCATTGCTTTTGTCCTTGTTGCGGTTACATTTTGGCGGCGTCCGGTCCAGCCAGACGCACCTGTTTCAGGCGAATGAGAGCAGCAAGAAGCAGTAGCGCAGACGATCCCAGCATCAGGAAGAACCCGGTTGCGGGATAGGAGTGGGTGGTGAACTGCGCCACCTTGCCGTCACCAAACACCGTCGGCATGAAGGGCTTCAGGGTGAACGCCCCCATTTCATTCAGGCTGTGACCATACCACCAAAGCCACCCGGCATATTCCGCCAGGAACCCAACCGGCAGGGCCATCGGGGCGATCACCAGCAACCAGTGGAAGATCGAGCGCACTGACCACGCCGCGAAGATCATCAACAGCATGAAGGCCATGACCCCAGCATACAGGATCTGGGCAACCCCATCCATGGTGCGGACCAGGGGATCATTACGTTCAGGTTCGTTGAACCAGCGCCCCAATGATTTGGCATAGTGCCATTTGAACACCTGCATGATCGACCCATTCCATTCTTCGCGTTTGTAGGAAGGGATCTTTTTCTGCTCGGTTTCATAAGCATATTTCAGCGTGGCCACCAGAAGGTCGCGGTCGTTGCCCTCGGCCAATGCGGCGGCCTCGTCCCGTTCGCTTTCTTCCAGCGATTCTTTCAACATCTGCACGATGGGTGGCAGATGAGAGGAGGACGTGCTGTCGCTGGCGTCCTGCCCAAGCGACACGACCATGCCTTCTAGGTAATTGGTTGTCGTCAACCTGATCCCGTTTTCGCCATACATCGCCAGCGTCATCCAGGTCGCAACCGCCCCAAATCCGCCCACGGCCACCACCATACGCGGAATGCGACCGGGGGCGGCAAAGGTCAGGGCCATCACGCCCAACATCGCGAACAGAAAGGGTGAGAACGCCTTTTCCACCGGACCACCCGAGGCGATCGGATACATGCCCACATAGTGGTTGATCGTGTCCATCTCGTGCACACAATCCAGGGCTTCGGTTTCGCGCACCTCCTGGCTGTCGCGAATTTCACAGCCGTTTTGCACCGAGTCCATATGGAACAGAATGCGGATGCCTTGCGGGAAGGTGGCTTCGGGATAGTTCGGGGCGGTCAGCGAGACCCACCAACCGGGCGAGAAAAAAGACGCGCCAATCAATGCGACGGCGAGAACGGTAAGCACGCGGTAGACAATACCACGGCGGTCTTTTTGTTGGGTGTTGGTCATCGGGTTTGTGCCTTTTGGCGTGTCTTCAGGAAGGTTCGGGCGACCCTTGGGCCGCCCGTCCGTTTCACTTACCAGTCAAAGTCCGGGTTGACCCAGTCAGGATCGCCAACCATTTCCGCAGGCGGTTTCAGGCGGCTGACATAGTCCAGAACGGCCTTGGTATCGCGTTCGGTCATCCATTCGATCTGCTTCACCATGTCCGGGTTCGCGTTGCGGCGTTTCCCGTCGCGGATCCATTCATACTGGCGCACAAGATAGTTGTAGTGCTGGCCGTAAATGGCGGGATAGAACTTCTCGTTCGATCCTTCACCGTTTTCGCCGTGACACTTCACGCAGTTTTCTTTGTAAAGCTTTTCGCCGTGCTCCAGATCATCGCCTGCGCCCACACCCGGGTTCGGGTTCATCGGCAGTTTCGAGATATAGGCCGCCACGTCCGCAATCGATTGCGATCCGCCGATTTCCTGCGGCAGGGCGAACGGGTACATGGTCGGGTTGTCACGGTTCAGCGCGCGGATATCCGCAAGCTGTTTGATGATCACGTTCGGGTGCTGGCCCGAGATTTGAGGGAAGGTCCCGTCGGTCAGACCCCAACCATTGAGCTGGTGACAGGCCGAGCAGACCTCGTACACATAAAGACCGTTTTCCAGATCGGGCTCCAGGCCCAGGGCTTCGTCTTGCTCGCCGCCCCCCTGGTTCCAACCATCTGCGGGAGTGTGGCTTTCATCCGCCATTGCGGCCGAGGCGCCCAGCGCCAGGGCGGCGGCGAAAATTGCTGTTACTGCCTTTTTCATGTCGCGCTTCCTTTCAGGGTTATTTTTCCGGGCGGGCGTTCTGGCTCAGCCAGGTCGCGATCGCCTCGATATCTTCGTCACTGGCGCGTTTGATCACGCCGAACATCAGTTTGGATTTGCCGCTGGTGCGGACCTTGTCACGCATTTCGGTCATCTGGCGGATCAGGTAGTCGCGATCCAAAGCGGCAATGATCGGGTAGGCCTTGTTCGAAGCTTTGGTGCCATCCTTGCCGTGGCAGGATTTGCAGCCCAGCTTTTTGAACGCCTTGGCGCCCGCTTCCAAAGTGGCCTCATCCGGGGCTGGATCCAGCACTTCGGGGGCGGCAGGGGGTTGGGCAGCCAGGTACTTGGCGACATTCTTGATGTCATCCTCGCTCAGGAGGTGCATGATGTCGGCCATGCCTTTGATATAGGGGTGTCCGGTGGCCTCATCGATGGTGCCAACACGGCCGCCTTCCTTGATGATCTCGAGCTGCGAGACCAGGTATTTCTCGTTTTGACCGGCCAATGCGGGGTAAGACATGATCGGCTTGGCGCCGTTGCGGCCATGGCAGGCCAGGCATGTCTTGGTCATATAGACCCGTTTACCGGCTTTAAGGGCATCGTCCTGCGCAAGCGCTGGGGCGGCCACGGTCCCGGCAAGGCCAAGAATGAATGCTGAAAGTAGAGCGCGCATAACGGTCTATCCTGATGTTTGTTTGGGGAATTGGGGGCGGCGATACACGCCGCCCCCGTTGCCTAATTTAGGGGTAAAGATCACTCGACCTTCACGGCCCCGTTTTCGTCCAGGAAGTTCTTCGCACGCAGACCGATATCCGCGGCTTTCACCTGGTACTGCCACCACTGGCCGGCCCAGAGGGTCGCGTTCTGCCAGTCTTCGGCTTTGGCCAGTTCTTCGGCCTTGGCTTGTGCTTCAGCAGCGAAGTTCAGCTGGTCGGTGGCGTCTTCTACAAGCGAGACAACTTCCGGGAAGTCCTTGAAGTTGCGGCCGGTGATATAGGCAACCACGCTGTCGATGACGGCTTGGGTTTCCATGTTCACGGCGAACTGCTTGTCATAGTCGGCCTGACCATAGGTCGCGCCTTCCGTCAGCTCTGCGTTCTCTTCAACATAGCCTTCCGGTTTCACAACCAGATAGCCTTGCATTTCAAGGTGCAGGGCCGAACAGAACTCGGTGCAGTAGAAGGAGAACACGCCGGGTTTGTCGGCGGTGATCTTGGCCGTTGCGGTTTTACCCGGCTCCAGCGACAGGTTCACGTCATAGGTCGACACCGAAAACCCGTGGGTTTCGTCTTCGGCGCGTTCCGAGTTGGTGATGATGAACTCAACCGTGTCGCCTTCGTTCACCTCGATGATTTCGGGTGTGAAGTGCGAGCGGATCGCGGTCATGTACACTTTGACGTTGGTGCCGTCACGCTCGATGCGTTCCTGACCCGGACGAACAGCACCTTCGTGCTTGCCGCCGGTGCGGGAGTTGGTGCCGTAGCGGTAGCGGACCAGCGGTTTCAGCTTCTCGGCCGAAATGGCGGTGGCGTAGTGGGGTTCACCCAGCGGCACCGGCATATCATAGAGAAGTTCCATCTTGTCGCCGGAAATGTCGATCAGCTGGTGGTTCTGCGGGTGCAGAGGACCAACCGGGTTGAACCGGTCAATCGCCAGTTTGTTCAGCGAGATCAGGTATTTACCCTTCGGGTTCACCGTTTCACCTTCCATGGCGGTCAGGTGGCCGATGTTGTAGTGGATCGAGATCTTGTCGAGAACTTTACCTTCACAGTAGTCCCACTTGGCAACCTGGCTGTCCACGTAAAGCGAGGTGTAAACCACGCATTCCTTGCTGTCATACTGGGTGTGAAGCGGACCCAGACCCAGCGGAACCTGCACGTGGATCGCGTCTTCCATGGCGATCACAGGGATGCCATAGGGATCAACACCCGAAAACTTCTTGGCGTCGATCGCGGCTTTGATTTTCTCGAACGAGTAAACCGACCCTTGGGTGTCGAGCTTACCGCCAACGATGATGTATTTCCCATCGGGCGACACGTCCACACCGTGCGGCGATTTCGGTTCAGCAACCAGATACACCAGACCTTCGTCGATGGCGGTCTGCATCGAAATGACCGGGTGATCGTTGATCATGGTCACTTTGCCAGCTTCATAAACCTCGGCGGCTTTTTTCCAGTTGATGATGTGCAGGTAATCGGTGTCGGCTTGCGAACAGCCTGCCTCGAACGGCGGGCGACCCGATTCGATCCCACCGACATAACGTTCTGCACAGAACGAGTTGGTGAAGGACCAACCATCAGACACGCCTTTACCGGCATCCGACAAGTCTTGCGAATAGGGCGGCAGCTCAATCGAGAAGGACTTCGATTCGTCGATCCGGCCTGCTTCGCGTCAAACTTCCAATAGGTGACTGCACCGCGGAACTTTTCGTTGAACTCGGAGAGCGGCGCAAAGCCACGGCCCAGCACACCCGGATATTGGGCGGCTTCGATCACATATTCCGAGTTCGGGGTCACGAAGGTGCCGCCATGTTCGGATTGCAGGATCGGGTTCACAACGATCTGTTGGGTTTCAAAGTCATGCAGCGAAATCACACCCACACGCGGGGCGGATTTGTCGTTGATGAACAGGTATTCCCCGTCCACATCACCATTGGTTTCGGTGATCGCGGGGTGGTGGGTGTCGCCCCAGTGAATTTCCCGGCCGTCAATTTTACCGGATTCCAGAATGGCTTTTGATTCTTCGTCAAACCCATAGCCCTGCCAGGGTTCAGGGGTGAACACGGATACGTATTTCAAAATACGCATCGACGGCACTCCATACACCATCACCTGGCCCGACTGACCGCCCGAGGAGAACACGATGAACTCGTCACGCCCCCCGGTCGGCGTATATGTTTTTGCGGCGGCAAGCAGGTCTTTTTGCGAAAGACCCCGGCGTTCCATCACTTCATCAAGACTTTCAGCCGCGGCCGTGTTGGCGCCCATGGCAAGTCCCAAGGTGATGACGCTCGCTGTTGCACCAAAGTGCTTGCGAATATTGCTGATCATTTTGCGTCCTCATGTCCGGGCGGTTGAACGCGTGTAGTCGGCACGCATGGACCCGGCGCCCGGTGGTCCGGTCCGCCTTTGTTTGATCACGAACGCGCGAGCGGTTTCTTGATTAATGTTAAGGGAGAAAAATGAAATACGAATATGATCGTATATATATAACCCGTGAAACAAAGGACCATTTCTGATGGATTTCCGTTCGTTTATCGCCGCCTCTGTTGCGGCGTGTTTTGTGTTTGCAACCCCTGGGATGTCCGAAGAGGTATCAACAGATAATCTTGTGATTTCAGATGGGTTCAGCCGCGCCTCCCCGAAAATGGCCAAGGCCGGGGTCGGCTTCATGACCATCACATCAAAAGGCGACGCGGATCGGTTGGTCGGCTTCACATCCCCTGCCTGCAACCGCCCGGAACTGCACACCCATATTCATGACAATGGCGTCATGCGGATGCGCCAGGTCGACGCGATCGAGGTGCCCGCCGGTGGTGCGGTCAAGCTGGAACCGGGCAGCTTTCACCTGATGTGCATTGACCTGACCGGACAGCTGGTGGAAGGCGAGATGATGGAGGCCACCCTGAGTTTTGAACAGGCGGGCGAGGTCTCTGTGAAACTTCCAATCATGGGCCCCGGCGCCATGAAGGTCATGAACTGATCCGGATCTGACCAATCAGATGGGGGCGGTCAGCCGCAAAGGCTCCGCCCCGCCACAATCGCAACCAAGACCACAATCTGAAACAAGGCGGTGCCGGGGATCAACCGGTTCAGCGCCGCGGATACCGGTGTGGTCAGCATCATGAACGACAGGACCCCGGCTGCGATGGCCACCGGCAAAAGCGCCGCGAGACAAGGCGCAAACGCGTAGACGCCAATCACCGACAAAAACAGCAACCCTGCGTAAAGCATACGTGACGGCATGCGCCCGATCAGGATTGCAAGGGTCTGCCGCCCCGCCCGCGCATCTGTGGTCCGGTCACGGTGATTGTTGATCAACAGGATCGCCGCCGCCGGCAATCCAACCAAAAGCCCCAGCGAGATCACATCCGGGCTGATCCTCTGCCCGTGCAGGTACACCGTGCCCGCCACGGCCACGACACCAAAAAACGCGATCACCAACAGTTCGCCCAACGGAGTGCCAGACAGGGGGCGTGGCCCCATCGAATAGAAAAAGCCCAGTGCCAGGGACACTAAGCCAATTGCAATAATCGGCCATCCCCCAATGGCAACAAGATACAGGCCCAAAAGTGCAGCCAGCCCAAATGCCGCCGCTGCCGCGCGCCGCACTTTGACCGCATCGAGCAATCCAAGCGAGGTTAGCCGTGGGGGGCCAAGCCGTTCTGGCCCGTCCACGCCACTGGCCGCATCCGCGGCGTCATTCCAAAGATTGGTCCCCACCTGAATGGCCGCTGATGCCCCGCCCGCTGCCAGCGCCACATCTGCACGCCATCCGCCGGACAGGGCCGCGATCCAGCTGCCTGCGATCACCGGCACCAAGGACAGGCTGAGCGTTTTCACCCGCGCGGCGATCACCCACAACACGGGGCGCGGCAGGGCCTGAAGCCGCGCCAATGCCGCCTCGCCAGAGGGGGAGTGGGAGGTCATTTCGCCTCCGCGACATGCAGCATGGCAACACCGAACATGAAGGGACGTGTTTCGGTCACGGTGAACCCGGCGGCGTCCAATTCGCGCGAAATGGCACCCGCTTCGGGGAAACGGCGAATCGATTCGACCAGATAGGAATAGGCCCCCTTGTCGCGCGCCACCAACGCCCCCAGCGCGGGGATGATATAGCGCGAATGGATGCCATAAAACGGCGCAAACCAGGCGGCGGGTTTGGAAAACTCCAACAGAGCCAGGCTGCTGCCGGGTTTCAATACCCGCGCACATTCTTCCAGCGCCTGTCGTGGATGGGTCATGTTGCGCAGGCCAAAGGCAAGGGTGATACCGGCCACGGATTGATCCGAAAGGGGCAGCCCCTCGGCGGGGGCATGAAGATAATCCAGCTGCGATCCAGCCCGCTGCCGCGCCTCATTCAACATTCCAGAACTGGCATCCGCAATGATCACATCGCGGGTCGGATCAGCGGTTTTGATCGCGATTGCGATGTCGCCCGTTCCCCCGGCCAGATCAACCAGCGGACCGGCCTTGCCGGCCAGTTTCCGTAAGGCGGTTTTGACCATCACGGCCTTCCACATCCGATGTGTACCAAAGCTCATCAGATCGTTCATCAGGTCATAGCGCGGCGCGATCCGATCGAACAGAGAGGTCACCGCATCGCGGCGCCCTTCTTCTGCAACCTGTTGATCGCCAAAGGTTTCACGAAGATCATCCAGCTTTTCCGCGCGTGCGGGTTTTGCAGTGTTCATCGGTTCACACCTCGTTGTCCGACTGGCTTTCCGCCTCGTCGATCTTGGCGCGGAACCACCGCCCGGTGACCCAGGCAGCGGGCACCCCAAGAATAAGTGAGATCAGGATCGACGGAACGGGCGCAATGACCGTTTCCCACCCTGCGGCCTGACCAATCAGGCTGGCAAAGAAGACATTTGTGGCCACCGCGCCCGCCATGAACGGATAGCTGACAACGGCCAGCAACCACACGGGCCAGCGCCCGTCTTTTTCCGGATTGTCCGCCATGCCTACCCCTTGGGTTTGCGGAAAATCGCATGATGCACAGCATAAAGGGACAAGCCCATGGCAATCACTGCGATCGCCAGCCAAACAGTGGCCCCACCCACGGCGTGGGAATGGCCATCTATGACCGCCTCGCGCAGTGGCGTGTTGTCATGGTGGGCCATGGAAGGCCCGGCCATAGCCAAGAAAATCAGGGGTGTTCGCGCAAATTTCATGACATTCCTCCGTCACATCCTGCGCTGAACCTAGCGCCCACCCCCAACTTTCGGCTTGATCTTCGTCAATGCAGAGAAAATAACCTAATGTGTATTGAGTGCATGGTGAGACGTTTTGACCCAACCGCCAGGAGGCAAGTTTTTGCTTACCCAAGCCGAACTCAAGATGACCAAGCGATCCGTGCTGTTCGCGAACGTGCCGGATGACATGCTGCAGGGCCTTCTGAAGAAGTGCCACAAAACGTCCTGTCCGCGCGGCAACACCTTGTTTGTGCAAGGGGACCCGGCAAACTTCATGTATGTGGTCCTGAAGGGCTGTGTGAAGCTGACCCGGATCACCCCCGGCGGGGACGAGGTGGTTGTGGCGGTCTATCCCGAAGGCAACAGCTTTGGCGAGGCGATCGCGCTGAAGGGCGGAAAATACCCGGTCACGGTCGAAGCGGTGCAGGACAGCATCCTTCTGCAGGTGGAAACGCGGATCGTGTTTGAAACCCTGCGCACCGAACCCGAACTGGCCGTGGCGATGCTCAGCTCGACCTTCAGCCACCTGCACGAACTGGTGATGGAGATCGAGAACCTGAAGGCCCTGACCGGCGCACAGCGTCTGGCGACCTTCCTGATTTCGCTCGCCCCGGTGGAAGAGGGACCGTGTTCCTTCGTGCTGCCCTACGACAAGATCCTGATTGCCAAGCGTCTGGGCATGAAGCCCGAAAGCCTGTCACGCTCCTTTGCCAACCTGCGCGCCCATGGGGTTGAGGTGCAACGCGAGGCCGTTCGCGTGAATGAGATCAGCGAATTGAAGACCTTTGTCTCGGATGACGAAGGGATGCCGGTCCGGGGGCGCCGGTCCTGATCCCTCACGATCCGGCGAGATAGAGACCAAATCCTGTCAGCAGAAACACCACCAGAAACGCATTGAACCCGCGTTGCCATTTGGGTGCGCTGCGCAGGTCGAGGTAATCCATCAGGATCACCCGCGCCTTGAGGCCTGCCAGGATCAAGACCAAAGCGACAAATCCCATCCCCGCTTGCGGGCGCAATTCGGTCAACACGGTCGTGGTCACCGACAGGGCGATAAGGGTCAAAAAAGCGCGTGTCAGGGCGGCTTGGGTCATGTCACCTCACCAAATAGATAATTGGGAAAAGAAGCACCCAGACCAGATCAACCATGTGCCAGAACATCGCCGCCGCCTCGAGATTGCGCGGGTTTCGCCAGCGCATGACCAGGCCGAAGATCACCAGCCCCGCCACCACATGCATCGCGTGAAACCCGGTCAGCAGATAGTAGAAGGTGAAGAACTGGCTGGTTTCAATATCGATCCCCTGCGCGGCCTTGGCGGAATATTCCATCCACTTCACCACAAGAAACACGGCCCCCAACAGCATCGACCCCGATAGCCACAAGCGCATCTTTCCCGGGCTGTGCACCGCGCGCGCCGCACAATACCCGCTGGTGATCAGCACAATGGTATTCACCGCGCCCGCCACACGATTGAGGTGGTCCTGATCGGCGGCAAAGCCCACAGGGTCGGCGATTCGTACACCGAGAAAGGCCATAAGCCCGGCGCCGAACACCAAAAGCTCGCTGACGATCAGCACCCACATCATCAGGTCGCCGGGCAGATCGTCCAGCGGGTGGGGCTGTTCTGAGACTGCAGGGGCGGGGGCTTCGCTCACGCAACACCCCCGGTGATATGGCGATAGATCTCGGGCAGGGCAGCGGTCAGGCGGTTGGCGTCGGGCACAATGGAAAACCCATCCGACCCGAAAATCCGATTGACCCAGGCCTGTCCTTTTTGATCGACCACAACCCCATGCACGGCCTGTCCCAAACGCCGCGCTTCGCGCACCGCCATGCGGCTGTCTTCGATGCCGTGGCGTCCTTCGTAATGGTCCAGATCATTGGGCTTGCCATCAGTGATCACCAACAGGAGTTTGCGCGCGTTCGGCCGCGCGTTTAGCTCTTTCGTGGCATGGCGCATCGCCGCGCCAAGTCGGGTGTAGAAGGCGGGGTTCACACCGGCGATCCGCTGCTCCACCACCGTGCCCATCTTGTCGTCGAACCCCTTGCAGCTTTGCACATACACACGGTCGCGTTTCAGCGAAGAGAATGTGTTGATTGCAAAGTCATCGCCGCAGGCGTCCAACCCCCAGGCAAAAGCCACCAGCGCCTCGCGCTCCACCTCGATCACGGAGCGTTCGCCAATGGCGCTTTCCGTGGACCGCGACACGTCGATCAGCACCGAAATCGCAAGATCGCGATCTTGTGTGCGCGCCGCGCGATAGACGCGATCCGAGGCATGGCCCGTTGCGCGCAATTCGACCTGCGCGGCAATCGCCGCTTCCAGATCCAGCTCGTCGCCTTCCAACTGCCGGGGCAAAATCACCCGTTTCGGACGCAGCGCCTCAAACTGGCGCTTCACGGCGCGAATACGTCGCTGCGCACCGGGGTCGGTGGCAAACTCGGCAGGTTCTTCGCTGATATCCGCCTGGCTGGACAGCACGCGGCAATGATCGGGAAGATAGCTCGATTTGCGATGATCCCATTCCGGGTAAAGATGCGTGCCCGAGATTTTCTCGCGATCCGCGTCTTCCGGTGACAGGTCGAGGTGGAACTTCAACCGGGTCGCGGTCTTTTTCGACAATTGGCCCAGCGCCAGTTCATCCTGATCGTCGGCTGCCCGGCGGGCATTGTCCTCGTCATCGTCTTCGACGCGACGGTTCATATTCAGGCTTTCGACCCAAGAGAAAATCGCTTCGAACTTGTGCAGGATCAGGCTGTCACGGCGTTCGGCTTGGTCGCTTTCCGACCGGCGCGCTTTTTTCATGCCTTCGGGCGCATCCGGCCCGCCGCCTTGTTCTTCCGATTCCGGCATCCGGTCGGCCATGTTGCGCCCGGCCAACGCGCGCAGATCTGGCCACAAAGGCACCGGGCGATAGGGGCGATAGCCATGCGGGGCGGACAGGTCAGACAGATCCGCATCCGGTTGGCGCACATAGGTCAGCAGTTTGAGGCCGGTTTTGCTTTTCGGCTCCGGCCCACCCAACAGGTGCAACACCACCTGCTCCAACGCCTCTTCATAGCGCGGCAGGGAGATCGAGGGGCGCAACGCACGGCAGGCATCAATCAGGGTTTCATAAAACCCCTTGAGGCCGGGACAGTCGCGCAATGTGTCACGTGTCATTGCCACCGAGGCGCGCAACATCTGAATATCCGCGCGCAACGCATCCTCTTCGGCAATCGGATCAGCCGCATGGGCCACCGATGCGGCCAGCCAGAAGTAAAGCGCCGCATTGGCTTCGCGCGCGGGAAAGTCGCTGATCTTTTCCGGAAGGCGCAGCGCCTCGCCATCGAAACTGGGCCGCGCCACGCGTTCCCGCCAGGTGCCCAACATCCGCGAGGTCGACAGGCGGTGTTCGGACACCATGGGGGTCGCGGTTTTGATCTCGACGGCATGACCGCCGCCAAGACCACGAAAGAAGACACCAAGCCGGTTTTCAATCTCTTGCAGGGTGACCGCGGCCTCGTCATGGGCATCCGGTTCCTGCAGGCGGCTCGCATAAGCGTGCCAGATTTTACCGACGGTTTCTTCCGGTTCGAACAGGTCGATTTCTGGGTGAGACATCGACCATTATCCGAATATTGCCGTGACCAGATCAAGCAAGCCTTGCTTCACGTCCTGATCATCGGACAGGGGTTCAATCATCGCGGCATTGATCGCCTGTTCCATCGGCGTGCCGGCCATGATCAGCGTGGCACAATAGATGATCAGACGGGTCGAAACACCTTCTTCCAGATCCTGACCTTTCAGGCCACGCAGCTTGCCGGCAAGGCGCACCAGGTTCTTGGTGCGGTCCTGATCCAGCCCGCTTTCGCGCATCACGATGTCCACTTCGCGATCCGGGGTCGGGAAATCGAAATCAAGCGACAGGAAACGTTGCCGGGTTGATGGCTTCAGGGTCTTCAGGATGTTCTGATAGCCGGGGTTATAAGAGGCCACCAGCATGAAGCCCGGGGCGGCTTCGATCTCTTCGCCGGTTTTGTCGAGGGGCAGAATGCGGCGGTCATCGGTCAGCGGGTGCAAAACGACGGTCACGTCCTTGCGGGCTTCGACCACTTCATCAAGGTAACAGATCGCGCCTTCGCGCACCGCGCGGGTCAGCGGGCCATCCACCCAGACGGTTTCCCCGCCCTTGAGCAGATAACGGCCAACGAGGTCTGCCGCCGACAAGTCATCATGGCAGGCCACGGTGTAAAGCGGGCGGCCCAGGCGGGCGGCCATATGGGCGACAAAACGGGTTTTGCCGCATCCGGTCGGGCCTTTCAGCAGGACCGGCAATTCATTGTTGAACGCCGTTTCGAACAGGTCACATTCCTGTCCGACTGGGGCGTAGAAGGGGGGGGTGGAGGGGGCGTGAGCCCCCTCCGATTTGGTTTGTGGAACGGTAGACATTTATTTTAGTCCTTTGATTTTAGGCTTCTTCGCCAGTACCTTGCGTGATCACTTCACGACGCGGTGCCAGTTGAGCGTAGATGAACAGGATCGCACCAATCACCACAGCCGCACCAGAACCCCAGCGCATGATGTAGAAGAGGTTCAGACCTTCCTGAACATCCATGAAGTTCTCGCCCAGCACACGTTGCATGTGGGTCTGAACCGTACCGGCAAATGTCAGTACGAAGGTCATGAAGGCCATACCGCCGGTCATCAGCCAGAAGCTCACCATATTCAGCACCTGGTTATACGGATCACGACCTTTCAGGATCGGGAACGCATAGCTGAAGATCGCCAGGTTCACGGAGACATAGGCACCGAAGAAGGCCAGGTGACCGTGGGCTGCGGTGATCTGCGTACCATGGGTGTAGTAGTTCACACCGTGCAGCGTATGCAGGAAGCCCCACACACCGGCACCAAAGAAGGCCACGGTGGCTGCACCCAGCGCCCACAGAAGGGCCGCTTTGTTCGGGTGATCACGCTTGCCTTTCCAGACCATCACGAAGCTGAAGGACATCATCGCAAAGAACGGGATGACTTCGAGCGACGAGAAGATCGAACCAATCCACTGCCAGTACCCGGGGGTGCCGATCCAATAGTAGTGGTGACCCGTGCCGAGGATGCCCGAGAAGAGCGCCGTGGCCACGATGATGTAGAGCCATTTTTCAATGATCTCACGGTCAACACCGGTCAGTTTCAGCATCAGGTAGGCCAGGATCGAGGCCATCACCAGTTCCCAGGTCCCTTCCACCCACAGGTGAACGATGTACCACCAGAACATTTTGTCCAGCGCAAGGTTGTGGGGGTTGTAGAAGGCAAACAGGAACAGCAGTGCCAGGCCCCAGAGGCCCAGAAGCAGCACGTTCGTGATCGCGGTCTTACGACCCTTCAGAACCGTCATGGTCACGTTGTAAAGGAACATCAGCGCCGCAACGACAATGCCCAGCTTGACCCAGACCGGCTGTTCGATGAACTCGCGGCCTTCCTTGCCCAGGAACCAGTTGCCGTGGAACAGGTCGAACACATAGGTCACAACCACGCCCAGGGTGCCCACCAGCAGCAAGATCAGCTGCAGATATGCAATCATCGGCGAATGGATTTCGCGTTCAGCTTCTTCCGGAACCAGGAAGTAGGCGGCCCCAAAGAACCCCAACAGCAACCACACAATCAACGAGTTGGTGTGCAGCATCCGGATGGTGCTAAAGGGCAAAAGCTCTGAAAGGAAATTCGGCTGGACATAGATCCAACCAGCGATAAGCCCGCCAGACACCTGTACTGCAAAAAGAATCATCGCAGCCAGGAAATACCAGTAGGCAATTTTCTGTGTTTGATATTTCATGTTCTTTCCTCCGTGCCTCAGCCTGCCTCATTGGGCGGCCAGCCCTGGGCATCAATCCCGTTCACCCAGAGGAAGAAGTCCGCAAGGTTGCGAATTTGTTCTTCGGTCAGGTTGAACTGGGGCATTTGGCGACGGCCTTCGATGCCGCTGGGCTGGGCTTCCATCCAACCTTGCAGCACCTCAAACGCACCTTCAGGGTCGTCCTCGACGCCCCAGCGTGCCATCACGTTTTGCAGTTCAGGCGCAAAATACGCCCCTTCGCCCATCAACGTATGGCAGTTGATGCACGCATTCTCTTCCCAGACACGCTTGCCTTTGGCCACACTCTCTGTCAGCTCCGCATGGGCGGTCGACTTGTTCTTGATATGGCTGACGGACTGGGCCGACAGGATCAGGAACACGACGATAAAGAACAGAGAGCCGCCATAGAACACATTGCGCGCCATGGTCTTTGTCATGACTTCCCGCATTTTAGTCTCCAAACTCAGCTTCTCCCGTCCAAAGTACGGGGCGCGGTCCGAGACAATCTTGACAATTGTTAAGCAAATTGCGGTTTGTTTTACCCTTCAAAAACAAGGGAGTTTATTGGTTTGTAATAAAAAAGCCCCGCCAAAAACGGGCGGGGCTCTCTAGATTTGGTAGCGGCATCAGTCAGATGATCAACACCTGCGTACCCACCTTGGCGCGGCTGAACAATTCCGCGATATGCTCGTTATAAAGCCCGATACAGCCGTTGGATGACCGGCGCCCGATCTTGCGCGTGTCATGCGTGCCGTGGATCCGGTAATAGGTCCAGCTGAGGTAAAGCGCATGGGTTCCCAGCGGGTTGTCCGGGCCAGGGCCGACATATTCCGGCCATTCCGGGTTGCGCTTTTTCATCGACGGCGTCGGGCGCCAGCTGGGCCCTTCCACCTTGCGCACGACCTTGGTGCGCCCTTTGCGCGTCAAATCCTCGGTCAGCGGCACCGATGACGGGTACAGCTTGTAGACCGACTGATCCTCGGACCAGTAATGCAGCGCACGCGAGGTGATATCCACCAGGATCACACCGTTTTTCGTGTTCGAGAAGTAGGGGCGCCAGTCCAGCGACCGAAAACTTGAAATGTTGCGCCGCACCCGTTCGGTGATTTCAGCTTCGATTTCAGTCGTATCATCCCCGGTTTGCGCCAGGGCAGGGGTACCCAACACCGTCGCAGCAGCGGCGGTGCTGCCCAGAAACGAGCGCCTGCTGAGCAGTTTAGAATGCCGGTTGGCCATCATGTCTCTCCAATAAATCTTGGCAATTTGCGCATTATATATGGCGCGAAGGCCGCAGTCGCAAATCAAACAAGCGTTAAGTCGCACAAATTCGCTTGCAGCGTTTGATCCACGCAACAAAGCTCTGTAGATGGATACGACTTCACGATTTCGGATGACTTGAATGAAACGGAAATTTTTACTTGGCGTCGCTGCTGCGCTGGCCTTGGCTGCTTGCACCGGTGAAGGCACCTATCGACGCCCTGATGGCACGGTGGCGAAAATTTATCGCATTGGGCCGGGCCAACAGTCCAAGATCCAGTACAACATGCTGGATTCGGTCAACAGCCTGCGTCAGGCCGCCGGAGCCCCGCCTGTGACACTGAACGCCCAACTGAATGCCGCAGCCGCCACCCATGCGCGCGACATGTCCGTGCAGAACCGCCCCTGGCATTTCGGATCGGATGGGTCTTCCCCCATCGAACGCGTGGCCCGGGTTGGGTATCCCGGCCTGATGCTTGGCGAAGCGATTTCCGAAACATATGAGACCGAGCTGGAAACCCTGTCAGCATGGATGGCGGAACCCGGCACCCGCAATGTCCTGCTCGAACCACGCGCGCGCAATCTGGGCTTCGCCTGGCTGCAGGAACCGGGGGGCAAAATCTGGTGGACCCTGCTGATGGGCAGTTAACCCAGACCCTGCCACTCACTGACAGGAAACAAAAAACCGCGCCCCTTTCGGACGCGGTTTTTTTTGCCTGCAGGCGTCTTTGAGAAGGGGTCAGGGTAGAATGTCAATCGGAGTGCCGGTGTAAACCATCGTCCAAATCTCTTCCATATCCGCGTTCTTCACCGAAATGCACCCCGCCGTCCAATCCGGCCCTTTCGGATCCTTGCGGCGGCGTTCGCCGTGAATAAAGATATCCCCACCCGCTTTTCGGCCAAGCGCGGCCGCATAGGCGCGATCATGTGAATTCGGATAGGATATGCCCAAAGACAGGTGGAACTTGCTGCGCGCATTGCGTTTGTCGACATAGTAGCGCCCTTCAGGTGTCTTTCCGTCACCATAGAATTGCTTCGGCCCATTGGGCGCAAACCCCAGATCAATGTCATAGGTCTTCAGCACCTCTTGGTGATGCAAAAGAAACAGTTTTCGATATTTTTTGGACACCACAATCTGGGTCACTTCCGGACCGGTATACCGTTCCAGTTGTCGGGTTTTCTTACCGCATGACGCGGTTGCCAAAAGGCCGATCATGGCCAAAATCGCGATGAAGATACGCATCTGTCTTGCCTGCTGCCTTTGTTATCTTTTCACTATAGATAGCTGAGAAATTCCAAACGAAGCAAGCCCGCCGCACGCATCACCTTACTTTTGGTCAGTTTCTGCTAAACGACGCTGCCAGTTCCACATGAGGTGACCAGCGGAACTGATCCACCGGCAAAACCCAGTCAAGATGATACCCGCGGGTTGCCAAAACCTGCGCATCGCGCGCGAAGGTCACCGGGTTGCACGACACCATTGCCACCCGCGCCACATCACATTGTGCAATCTCGGCCACTTGCGCCTGGGCACCCGCGCGTGGCGGGTCGATCACAACGGCGTCAAACCGGTTCAACTCGTCCGGCAGCAAGGGTTGGCGGAACAGGTCGCGCGTTTCGGTGGTCACGGTCTTTAGCCCTTGCGCACGACGCCAACCGGCATCCAGCGCCTGCATCATCGCGGAAATCCCTTCCACCGCATGCACATCCGCCTGTTCCGCCAGCGGCAGGCTGAACGTGCCCGCACCGGCAAACAGGTCGACAACGGATTTCGCTGGCCCAATCGCTTCGCGCACCGCCGACACCAACGCCGCTTCCCCTTCGCGCGTGGCCTGAAGGAATGCCCCGGGTGGTGGCGTGACCTGCGCCTTACCAAACGGCTGTGCCGGTGCGGTTTCCGTGGCGATCACCTCGCCGTCCCAGGCCAGACGGGCCAATCCGTATTCCTGCAACACCTGCGCCAAACTGGTCTCTAACTCACGATCAAGCGGCTTGCCGCCCCGCACGGAAACATCCAATCCCGCGGGCGATAGGGTCAGGTTCACCGCCAGCTCCCCTTTGCGCGATCCCCCGGCCACCGTCAGCGCCTCAACCGCGGGAATGGCCGCCAATAACTCGGGCGCAAGCAGCCGACAGCGATCAATGGCGGAAATCACACCGGACCTGCGCCCGTGAAACCCAACCATCACGCCCTTTTTGCCGCGACGCGCCGACAGGGTTGCCCGACGGCGTGAGAAAGCCGGAGAGGTTGCGATGGGGCGAAATTCTGCGTCCAGCCCATGCGCGTCCAGCGCGTGGCGAATAACGTTGGTTTTCCAACCCGCCGTAAACTCATCTGACGCATGCAAAAGCGCGCAGCCACCGCAGCTGTTGTAATGCGGGCAGGGGGCTTTCACACGATCTGGCGATGGCGTCAGAATGCGTGGCGAGTCAATTCGACCATCCACCACGTCACCAGCCACTTCTTCCCCAGGCAGGGCGCGTGGCACAAAGATCGGACCGGCGGCAATCCCGTCCCCCAGATGCCCCAAACGATCGATGAAGTGGGTTTGGCTGCTCAAGACAAAAGCTCCTCGCGGGTCAGGGTAAAGCCAGACGCAACCCAGCGCGCCTCAAGCTCATTCAACTTGGCACCCAATGCGGGGCCGGAAATTTCGGGCATAAGATCGGCGGGCACAATCGGGAACTGCGCGCGGGCGCCTTTGGCAATGTCGTCCATGACCCCCGCCGCCACCTCTTGCCCCATTTGGGCCGCACGCAAAAGCACGATATCACGCGCCATATCAGCGCCGTGCCGATAAGCCAGTTCAGCCGAAGGCGTCATACTGCCCATCCCATTGCGCATTTCCGCCAAACGCTTGGCATCCTTACGCGACATGCGCAAAGCCTCGGCCACACCCTCACCGCCCAGCGCGGCCAGACGGCGAATCGGGTCAGGTGACAGCTCGGCCTCCAGATGAACCAAAACAGGCATAGCCGTGGGATCCGCCCCCGGCAGAAAACGCGCCAAAACCCCACATTGCTCCATAGTGGCCACAGCGGGGGCCGGGTCGGGGGCCGCGAGCAATTTCAAAAGCTCCGAGCCTACGCGCTCTTTCGAAAGCGTCTCTAACCCGTCCAGATTTGCTGATATCGCGGCCAGCGCATCCGGATCAGGGCCCTGCTGTTCATCCCCATACCAGGCGTAAAAACGGAAAAACCGCAGCGTGCGCAGATAATCTTCACGGATGCGTGCGGTGGCATCATCAATGAAACGCACCCGGCGCACATACAGGTCAGGCAGGCCACCAAGTGGGTCGATCACATGGCCTTCCACATCCGCATAAAGCGCGTTCATGGTGAAGTCGCGCCGATGCGCGTCTTCTTCCATCGTGTCGGCAAAGGCCACAACGGCGCGGCGGCCATCGGTTTCCACATCTTTGCGATAGGTGGTGATTTCAAACCCTTCACCATCCACCACTACGGTGATGGTCCCGTGATCAATCCCTGTCGGGACCGGTTTAAACCCCGCCGCAGCGGCCAGCTCCATAACCTGATCGGGGCGGGCATCTGTGGACAGGTCGAGATCGGCGATCGGTTCATCCATCAACGCGTTCCGCACGCAGCCGCCAACAAAGTGAAGCTGATACCCCGACGCGGCAAAGGCATTGGACAAGGCCAAAACCCGGTCTTGTCGGAACCAATCTCCGGTCAGGCGGGTCATTGGGAAAGCCTCGTGGCAAGCGCCCGCAGAATACGCGCCGTGGCGCCCCAAATGTAATAGGGCCCGTAAGGCACCGTTTCATAGTGGCGCATCCGCCCCTGCCAAATTCGACCCTGATGGCTGAATTGCGCTGGGTTAGAGACATGTTCGAACGGGACGGTGAACACTTCCTCGACCTCGCCCAATTCTGGTTGCACATCGAAATCCCGGTCAATCAAGGACACGACCGGTGTGACAGAGTAGGAGGTGACGGTTTCATGCGGCGGCATCATGCCCAAGATTTGTGCCGCATCTCGGGGCAATCCGATCTCTTCCCAAGCTTCGCGCAGGGCAGCGTCTTCCGGACCGGCATCGCCCTGGTCAATCTTACCGCCCGGAAAGGCGATCTGACCTGGATGGTGTTTCAAATGAGACGCCCGCTTGGTGAGGATCAGATGCAGCGCATCTTCACGATAGATCAGCGGCACAAGCACGGCAGCCGGTCGCAACACCCGGCCTTCCGGCAATTTGATATCGGGATTGAGATCAAAATCCGAACTGGCCCCGCCCGGTTGGGTCAGGGCCTGACGAATATTGTCTATCTCAGACACCACCGCCCGCGCCCCCGGCTTCTTTTGTCGCGTCTTTGCCAACCGTGGCTGGATCAAGGTCATAATGCGCCCCGCAGAACTGGCAGTCAGCGGTGACGCGACCGTCATCGGTTGTCATATGACCAATGTCGCGCGCGGAATAAATCGACAGGCTTTCGCGCACGCGATCTTCGGAACAGGTACAGCCAAACCGGATCGCCTGCGGGTCAAACACACGCGGGCTTTCTTCGTGGAACAGACGGGTCAGAAGCTCGGTGGGTGACACGGAGGGGCCAATCAGCTCTAGCTCTTCGACGGAAGACAGCAGAACATTGGCGCGACCCCAGTTTTCCTTATCGTCATCGCTGATCAAGTCCCCAGCCATCAACAAGCCATCGTCGCCCGAACCGCCATCCTTCGCGACATGTTCACCCGCTTTCGGCATGTGCTGCAGCATCACGCCCCCCGCGCGCCAGCTTTCCTCACCACCGGCCCAGGTGGACCGGCCGAAGGTCAGGTGGAAGCGGGTCGGCAGCTGTTCCGACTGGGCAAAATAGGCCTGCGCACAGTCCGACAGCGACTGCCCAGCAAGCGGGGTCATCCCGGTATAGGGCTTGTTCCCATCGCCCTGATCGATCAGAACCGCAAAGAACCCTTTGCCAATCTGCTCAAACGATGGCCCATCTGCCTGTAAACGCTCTTCATCAAAGCTTGCATAGGCGCGGATCTGTGCCGGTTCACCATCGGCGGTGGGCGCATAGTAGTCCGTGGCAATCAAACGGGCGGGGCCATCCCCGCGGATCTGCAGCGACAGTTTCCAACGCAGCTTGATTGTCTGGCCGATCATCGCGGTCAGCATAGCGGCCTCGGCCACCAGGGCCTCGATCGCAGGCGGATAATTATGCTGCGACAGGATATTGTCGAGCACACCATCAAGGCGCAGCACGCGCCCGCGCACATCACTTTTGTCGAGTTGAAATGGGAGGATCGTATCATCCCACGCGATCAGGTTTCCTAAGGTCATCGGCTTTCCACGGCTGTGCTTGCGGCAATTCTTTTGCCATACCGCGTCTATATGGGCGCGGCAACACGTGGGAAAAGGGGCATACGCAGTTTTATTCGCCCTGATCTTCGGCGTGATGGGCCTGTCGACCCTTGTATTCAATCAATGACATCGACAAGTCGTCACCAAATTCCTTATTGCCGCAGAACTTGTCCACCTCCCAGACCAGACCGTCCAGAAACTCCTGCCGCACTAATGACGCGTTATTGGCAATCACATCCTGAAACCCATCTTCGTCCAGCATATTGCCATTTTCATTTTCCGCTTCGGTGAACCCGTCAGAATAAAACATGAGCCGATCACCTGGGTTGAGCGAAACTTCAAATCGCTCATACTTGCTGCCCCGGATCAGGCCAATCGGCAGACCGCCGTCACCCAAATATTCAACCGTACCATCCGCCTTCAACAAGGCCGGATTGGGGTGGCCGCACTGGGTCATCTGAACCTGGCCTGTATTCAGATCTAGATAGGCCAGGATCATGGTAAAGTAATGTTCGGTCGGCATATCTTCGAGCATCATGGTATTGAGAAGATAGGCCACTTCTTCAGGGTCACGTAGCCTGGTTTTGCCGCCAAGCCCGGTGGCAATTGTAATGTTTTGCTCGGGGGATCCGTCCGAAAGATAAGATGCAAGACGGGCGGTCAGCAGGGCTGAGGCAATACCATGACCAGACACATCGATGGAATAGATCGCCACGGTATCGGCATTGGGTTGGAACATCCCCACAAGATCCCCCCCAACATGGCCACAGGGCTGCAACAACAGGTTCACTTCGGCCGTTTGAAAATCGCGGAAACGTTCGCGTACCAACGATTGTTGCATATTGCGCGCTTCGATCAGGTCCCGGTCAATCGAATCATAAATCGCCTGAATCTCGCTCAGCGTGGCGGACACAAGACGGTTCTTTTCATGAAGCTCCCGCTCCATCGACATGATCCGCCCGCCGGCATTAATACGCGCGCGCAGTTCATCTGCATTTACCGGCTTATTTAGAAAATCATCTGCGCCGACATCCAGCCCCTGAGCCACAGCGCCTTTTTCGCTCTTCGATGTCAGAAGGATGAAGTACCCATATTTTTCACGCGGCATCGCACGAAAGGCCCGGCAAAGTTCCAGCCCATCCATGCCGGGCATCATCCAGTCGGACAAAATAAGGTCAATATCTTCACAACCGACCTTTTCAAGCGCCTCTTCGCCGGACCCGGCTTCGACCACAGTAAAGCCTTGTCGTTTCAGCGTCGAAGACACGATCATTCTTTGAGCGCGGCTGTCATCTACCACCAGAATCGTGTTGACAGCCCCATTACCCAACCCTGGTCCTTCCGCACTGGCAGAGACCTCAGGCACCGGATATGCAGCGTGTTGCGTCACGAATTCCCCTTATGGACATGAATGAGTCGCTCAATTTCTCCAAGGGATACGACTCAGGCATTTAACGAGCGATTAAATCTAAAATTTTCAGGGAAATTTGTTTCGCAATAATCAGCTGTTAAGGCTCTGACCTTACAAAACGTATAATGTGTGTAAGTTTGGATCTGAAAGGATCAATATGATCAGTTGGGACCGCGTGAACGAGTTGAAAGACGAAATCGGTGAAGAAGACTTCGCCGAAGTCGCCGAGATGTTCCTGGAAGAAGTGGATGAAGTTATCGAACGACTGCGTACCACACCCGAACCGGCGCAATATGAGCAGGATTTGCATTTTCTGAAAAGCTCATCCCTCAATTTGGGTTTCGAAGCCCTGTCGAAACTATGTGGGGAAGGCGAATTGTTGGCGGCTCAGGGCAAGGCTGAAACCGTAGAGCTGGGACCGGTCTTCGACACCTATGACGCATCAAAACAGGCCTTTTCTGCGCGGTAGACGTTGAAGGGTTTTGGCCCGTATGGATGGATGGTCAGATCACAAATTCGGCCAGCATCTCATCGTCGGTGATGTCGGAATAGGCAAACCCACCCTCTGCAAGCGCATCGAACAAGCGGTCGAAATTGCTCGGCGCACTGGTTTCGATGCCGATCAGCACAGACCCGAAATTGCGCGCGCTCTTCTTCATGTATTCGAACCGCGCGATATTGTCATCGGGTCCGAGGATCTGCAGGAAATCCTTTAGCGCACCGGGGCGTTGGGGCAGGCGCAGGATCAGGTATTTCTTCAGACCGGAAAACCGTTGCGCACGCTCTTTCACTTCGGGCAGGCGTTCGAAATCGAAATTGCCCCCCGAGGTGACGCAGACCACGGTTTTGCCCGCGATCTGATCCCGCAGGTCTTTCAGCGCGTCCACGGAAAGCGCGCCAGCCGGCTCTAACACCACGCCCTCCACATTCAGCATCTCCAGCATGGTGGTGCAGATCCGATCTTCGGGGATCGCATGGACCTGGCTGCGCGGCACCGATTTCAGCACTTCGAACGGCTGCGCGCCAATGCGGGCTACGGCGGCCCCATCTACGAAATTGTCAACCCGATCCAGCGTGGTCGGAGCGCCCGCCGCAATCGCGGCGGCAAGCGACGCGCCACCGGCGGGCTCGATATACTGCAGGGTGGTGTCCGGGGCGACCTCTGCCAGATATTTGGTGACACCAGCCGACAGGCCGCCGCCACCCACGGGCAGCACCACGATATCCGGGTTGCGACCAAGTTGCGCGGTGATTTCCGCCGCGACGCTGGCCTGCCCTTCGATCACATCCTTGTCGTCAAACGGCGACAGAAAATGCCCGCCCACATCGGCACAATAGGTCTGCGCGGCCGCAAGTGTGTCGTCAAAATAGTCACCGACCAAGCGGATCTCGATTGCATCACCGCCAAAAATACGAGTTTTCTGGATTTTCTGTTGCGGTGTGGTGACCGGCATGAAGATCACGCCCTTCACCCCGAAATGCCGCGACACATAGGCCACGCCCTGCGCATGGTTGCCTGCAGAGGCACAGACGAACACGTCCTGATCCGGGTCCGCCGCCAGCGCCTTGCCCATCGCATTCAGCGCCCCGCGGATCTTGTAACTGCGCACCGGCGAGAGATCTTCACGCTTCAACCAGATGTCCGCCCCATACATCGCTGACAGATGATCATTGCGTTGAAGTGGCGTCGCGGGGAAGAGCGCCCGCATCTGCTGTTCTGCCACGCGGGCCTTTTTCAGAAAATCACTCATTCCAAATCTCTGACCCAAGGGCCGGGGCTTGGCAAGGTGGTTTACGCCAGTTTGCCCCCGGAATACGGCAGTTCTCGCCCTTCGATAAAAACGCCGTAGATTGTGGTCATGATGCTGATTTGCAGCAATGTCATCAGCCATATTCCAACGAAATACGCAGGGATCCCCAACCCGGCCAGCAACACCCACAGGTTGGCGGCTGACAAAATTGCGACAAAACTTCCGACCACAATCACGATTCCGATCAAGATCAGAAACAACCAGAAGAACACACCGAAGATCAGTTTGCTGGATCCGCGCGTCGCGCGCCAAGCCTGTTTCAGACTTAGGTTTTGCCCAAGGGAGCGCGAGACCAGAACCGGCGACAGGCGCATCATTGCGATCATCAGGAATGTCACAAAAACGGCTGCAATGACGGAAACAATAAAGGCCATTCCCATATTGGGGGCAGCTTCGGTTTCAATTTGCATGATGACCGGAACAATGGCCGCAAACACCGGGATAAGCGCAACCAGCATCCCAATCGCCATCAAAAAAATCCAAAGCGTGTAAAGCATAACCTCGGACCCATGCCATGACGGCACCCAACCCGTTGGGGTTTCATTCAAAAGCACAAATCGATGCCATGCCACCGCGATCCATGCCCCTATGATCAGACTGATAATGCCAATGAAGAGATCACCAATGGGTCCCAGCGGGGTATAGTTGGCAAATGGATCGGAGCTGAAAGCAGACAGTAATCCCATGACCACTTCGATAAGAATCGTCATGACAAACAACACCACGGAAATCCGCGCAGCCTTTGCCTTGTTGCGCCACACCATTCCCCAGGAATGTTTCAATACATCCAATCCGGACATAACCAACCTCTTCAATCCAAACGTGCAATGTCGCCCACAGATCACGGATGGGTAGGAAAGACAAGGACTGAAACGCCCCGCAATGCTTGCCCCTCAGTCAAAAACCGGATAAGCGCGCGGGGACACGCTCGCGAAAGGGAATATGATGATTTCGTCCAACACTGCACCGCAAAAGGCACCCAAGAAAGTTGTGCTGGCCTATTCCGGTGGTCTCGATACCTCGATCATCCTGAAATGGCTGCAAACCGAGTATGGGTGCGAAGTGATCACCTTCACCGCTGACCTGGGCCAGGGCGAAGAGTTGGAACCGGCCCGCAAAAAGGCAGAGATGCTGGGCATCAAGCCGGAAAACATCCATATCGAGGATCTGCGCGAAGAATTTGTGCGCGATTTCGTCTTCCCGATGTTCCGCGCCAACGCGCAATATGAAGGGCTTTACCTGCTGGGCACTTCGATTGCCCGCCCGCTGATTTCCAAGCGACTGGTTGAAATCGCCGCCGAGCACGGGGCCGACGCGGTGTCGCACGGCGCGACCGGCAAGGGCAACGATCAGGTGCGGTTCGAACTGGCCGCCTATGCCCTGAACCCCGAGATTGTGGTGATCGCCCCCTGGCGTGAATGGGACCTGGGGTCGCGCACCAAATTGCTGGAGTTTGCCGAGCAGCACCAAATCCCGATTGCCAAGGACAAGCGCGGCGAAGCGCCGTTTTCGGTGGATGCGAACCTGCTGCACACTTCGTCGGAAGGCAAGGTTCTGGAAGACCCGGCCGAGGATGCACCGGATTACGTCTATCAGCGCAGCGTGCATCCCGAGGACGCACCGGACACGCCGGAATATATCGAGATCGAGTTTGAAAAAGGTGATCCCGTTGGCATCAACGGCGAGAAAATGTCGCCCGCAACCATCCTGACCGAGCTCAATGAATATGGTCGCAAGCACGGCATTGGCCGTCTTGATCTGGTCGAAGGGCGTTACGTGGGCATGAAGTCGCGCGGGATTTACGAAACCCCCGGCGGCACCATCCTGCTGGACGCGCATCGTGGCATTGAATCGATCACCATGGACCGCGGCGCGATGCATCTGAAAGACGAGCTGATGCCGAAATATGCCGAGCTGATCTATAACGGCTACTGGTATTCGCCCGAGCGTGAAATGCTGCAGGCCGCCATCGACCACAGCCAGGAACATGTCACCGGCACCGTTCGCATGAAACTTTACAAGGGCCTGGCCCGCGTGGTGGGCCGCTGGTCGGATCATTCGCTTTATTCCGAAGAGCACGTGACGTTCGAGGAAGACATGGGCGCTTATGACCAGACCGACGCTGCAGGCTTTATCCAGCTGAACGCGCTGCGCCTGAAACTGATCGCAGATCGCAACCGCCGCGTCGCCAAGTGACCTACGAAGACGACGATTTCGACGATGATGAACTGGACATGTTCATCGAAGCTCAGGACACCGTGTGGAGCGATGTCCTGAGCGAGTTGCAGGCGGGCAAAAAGACCAGCCACTGGATGTGGTTCGTCTTCCCGCAGCTGGCCGAACTGGGCCAGTCGGACATGTCGCAGCTTTACGGTTTGGAGGATCTGGACGAGGCCGCCGCCTATCTGGATCATGACGAGCTGAAGCGCCGTTTGCTGGTGGTGACATCGCTGGTTCTGGAACATGCGGGCACCGATCCGGTCGACATTCTTGGCCATATCGACGCGAAAAAACTGCGCTCCAGCATGACGCTGTTTGCCGCCGTGCCAAATGCACCCCATGCGTTCCGACAAGTGCTGGAGACGTTCTACGCGGGCCAACCTTGCGCGCGCACCATCGAAGCGCTTGCCAAACACTGACCCACAGGCGTGATTGACTGCACGGCGCAATCCGCCGCGAGGTCAATCTTGCCTGCGCTGCTCGTCCCGGCTAACGATCCTGAAACGGGAGGATCACATGCCACTTCAAACCATCGCTGACGGTATTCAATCGGGCCTTGAGGGGCGGAGTTTCAACGGGTCGTTGAAGTTTGATTGCGGTGAAGATGGCGTGATCGTTCTGGCGGACAATGCGGCCAGCACCATGGACCGTGACACCGATTGCACCCTGCGCCTGTCCACCGAGAACCTGCAAAAACTGCTGGCAGGCAAGCTGAACCCGATGACCGCGGTGATGATGGGCAAGATCAAACTGTCCGGCGACATGACCACCGCGATGCAGCTGGCGAAACTGCTGGGTTAACGTGCGGCCAGATACGCGGTCACTTCCTCTGCGGTGGGCATCACACTTGCGGTGCCTTCGCGGGTGACCTGAATGGCAGATGCGGCCGAAGCCCGGCGCAGGGCGTCCGTGAGATCCAGACCCTGATCCAGACCCGCCGCGAAATTGCCAAGGAAACAATCCCCTGCCCCTGTGGTGTCGACGGGTGTAACCTGATGGGCTGCAACAAAGATCTCGTCTCCGGTCTTTTGGTCCCGCCAAACCGCGCCTTGCGACCCCTTGGTGATCAGCACTTCTGGCACATCAATCTGCTCCGCCGTCACACCCAAGGCGTCCGCAAGCTGCGCGGCTTCAACCTCGTTCATCACCAGCAGGTCACAAAACGGCATCACCTCACGCACCGCGTCCGCGTCAAACGGCGCGGCGGAGTAGATCACTTTGGCGCCGCGCGTTTGTGCAAACTCTGCCGCCGCGCGCACCAGGTTAACCTCGTTTTGCAGGATCAGGATGTCCCCGGGGCCGAGCCCATCCAGCGCGCCTTCAACCTTTGCCCAGTCAAAGTAACGGTTTGCACCGGGCATCAGCACAATCATGTTTTCGCCGTGAGCGTCGATGCAGACATTTGCGTGACCCGTCGCCACGTCACGGGTCATCACGTGGGTGATATCAACCCCGGCTTGGGCCATCTCGTCGCGACACCAGGCCCCGTCGGGCCCGACCGCCCCGATGTGCCGCACATCACTGCCCGCACGGCGCACCGCGATCGACTGGTTCGCCCCTTTGCCCCCCAGCGCGGTGGTGTGCCGGTCTGTGCTGATGGTTTCACCGGGGCCGGGCAGCCGCGGCAGATAGTAAAAATTGTCGATATTGATCGACCCGAAATTGAAGATGGTCATGGGGGCTCCTGACCCGGGGTTACGTCACGCGAAAACCCTAGCTTTTGCGGTCATCATCGCAACCAAAAAACGTGCTAACATGCGGGGACCACCCGAATTCATTCACGTTTCCGAATGTCACTTCGCTATTGTATTCCATTGTATACCGTTTATACGGGACAGCAGATTCACAGGCAAAACGGTAAGTCACAAGCAGGGAGTATCCGCCATGACGACCCAAATCGACGCCACCCTGATCCCCGGCGACGGGATCGGCCCCGAAATCACCGAAGCGGTCACCGCGATCCTCGATCACATGGGCGCGCCCTTCAAATGGGACGTGCAACAGGCCGGCATGGCCGGGATCGACGCTGCGGGTGAACCGCTGCCGCAAGCCACAATTGACAGCATCCGCCGCACCAAACTGGCGCTGAAAGGCCCGCTGACCACCCCGGTCGGGGGCGGTTTCAAATCGATCAACCTGCAACTGCGCCAGGCATTCAACCTTTACGCCAACGTCCGCCCCACCAAGACGATCAAGCTGGATGGCCGGTTTGACAATGTCGACATGGTGATCTTCCGCGAGAACCTGGAAGGGTATTACATTTCGGACGAAGGCTATATGGAGCATAATGGCGACCCGGAAGGCAAAGTCTTTTCAACCGGTTACAACACCAAGGAAGGGGCCCAGCGCATCACCCGCGCGGCCTTTGACTATGCCGTGGCCAACGGGCGCAAGAAGGTGTCGATCGTGCACAAGGCCAATATCCTGAAACTGTTGTCCGGCATGTTTTTGGAAGAGGCCCGCAAGGTTGCCCAGGAATATGAAGGCAAGGTGGAATGGGACGAACGTATCGTCGATGCCTGCGCGATGCAGATGGTGATGTACCCCGACGCGTTTGACGTGATCGTCACCACCAACCTGTTTGGCGACATCCTGTCCGACCTTGCCGCCGGTCTGGTCGGCGGTCTAGGCCTGGCGCCCGGTGCCAATATCGGCAAGGACGCTGCGATTTTCGAGGCCGTGCATGGCTCGGCCCCCGACATCGCTGGGCAGCAAAAAGCCAACCCCTGCGCCTTCCTGATGGCGGCGGGTCTGATGCTGGAACATGTGGGCAAAACCGACGACGCCCAGCGCCTGAAACAGGCGGTGATCGGCACCGTTCAGGCCAAAGACCGCGTGACCCCGGATCTGGGCGGCACGGGCAACACCATGTCGATCGCCGAAGCGATCATCGACCGGTTGTAACCCACTCAAAGGCTGCGGCACATGCTGCGGCCTTTTTTCACGGCGCTGATAGCGCCAAACCCCTTTTTTTCTTCACGCAATTTGTGTATGGGAGGGGGGAAATCTCACATCTCACCAGCCTAGGGCAGGCGCCCGGCGGTGATCCTTTCAGCGAAAAAAAGGGGTGTTCTGACATGACCGACACATCGCAGCCTGATATTCTGTATACCATTGTAGACGAAGCGCCCGAGCTGGCCTCCGCTTCCTTCCTGCCGATCATTCGCAAATTCGTTTCCGCCGCCGACATCACCGTGGGCACCCCGGATATTTCGCTGGCCGGTCGGATCATCGCCACCTTCCCGGAAAACCTGACCGACGAACAGCGCCAGTCCGATGACCTGGCCGCCCTGGGAGAACTGGTGAAAACCCCGGATGCGAACGTGATCAAACTGCCGAACATCTCGGCATCGGTGCCGCAGCTGGTGGCCGCCATCGAAGAACTGCAGGCGCAGGGGTACAATCTGCCGGATTACCCGGAAGACCCGAAAACCGACGACGAAAAAGCCATCCGCGCGCGCTATGACGCGATCAAAGGCTCGGCTGTGAACCCGGTTCTGCGCGAAGGCAACTCTGACCGTCGCGCCGCGAAAGCCGTGAAAAACTACGCTCAGAACAACCCGCATTCGATGGGCGAATGGGCGTCGGACAGCAAAACCAAAGTGTCCTCGATGCCCGGCAACGACTTTTATGCCAACGAAGTGTCCGCCACCATCACCGCCGCGCAAGCCGGTGACGCGAAGATCGAATTCGTCGGCAAAGACGGCGACGTGACGGTCCTGAAAGACGGCTGGCCGCTGGAAGAAGGCACCATCGCGGATGCGACCTTCATGTCCGCCAAAGCCCTTGGGGATTTCCTGACCGACGCCATCGAAGACACCAAGAAAGACGGCACCATGTTCTCGCTTCACATGAAAGCGACGATGATGAAAGTGTCGGATCCGATCATCTTTGGCCACGCGGTCAAGGCCTGGCTTGGCCCGGTGTGGGACAAGCACGGCGAGGCCATCATGGCCGCCGGTGGGTCGCCAAACTCGGGCCTTGGCGATGTCCTGACCGCCATCGACAGCATGGACAACGGCGTTGACATCAAGGCCGAGATCGCCGCGCTGGACCGCCCGGCAATGTATATGGTCGACAGTGACAAGGGTGTGACCAACCTGCACGTGCCCTCCGACGTGATCATCGACGCCTCGATGCCCGCCGTGATCCGCGCGGGCGGCAAAGGCTGGGACGCTGAGGGCAAGAAGGGCGACACCAACTGCGTGATCCCCGACCGCTGCTATGCCACCGTCTATGACGAATCGATCAACTTCTTCAAAGCCAATGGTGCCCTGAACCCGGCCACTGCAGGCGCGGTTGCCAACGTGGGTCTGATGGCGCAGAAGGCCGAGGAATATGGCTCGCACCCCACCACGTTCGAAGCCCCCGCTGACGGTACCATTCGCGTGGTGACCGCCAACGGCGACACCCTGCATTCGCATGAGGTCGAGGCCGGTGACATCTGGCGCGCCTGCACCGTGAAAAAAGCCCCGATCGAGAACTGGATCGAGCTGGCCCTGGACCGTCAGCGCCTGACCGGATCGGAAGCGATTTTCTGGCTGGATGCAAATCGCGCCCACGACGCCGAACTGATCAAGTATGTCAAACCGGCTCTGGAAGCTGCTGGAAAATCAGATCTTTTCCAGATCATGGCCCCGCGCGAAGCCACAGCCCAGTCGCTGAAAACCATCACGGCGGGTGACGACAGCATCGCCATCACCGGCAACGTGCTGCGGGATTATCTGACCGACCTGTTCCCGATCCTGGAACTGGGCACCTCGGCCAAGATGCTGTCGATTGTGAAGCTGATGAAAGGCGGCGGTTTGTTTGAAACCGGTGCGGGTGGATCGGCGCCGAAACACGTGCAGCAGCTGGTGGAAGAGAACCACCTGCGCTGGGACAGCATGGGCGAATTCTGCGCCCTGGGCGAAAGCCTGAACTTCCTGGCGGATGTCAAAGGCAACGCCAAGGCAGGTGTGCTGGGCCGCGCTGCCGAAGAGGCCACCCAAGGCATCCTCGACAACAACAAATCGCCCTCGCGCAAAGTGGGTCAGCCCGACAACCGCGACAGCCATTACTGGTTCGCCCGCTACTGGGCCGAAGCCCTTGCGGCACAGGGTGATGACGCCGATCTGGCGGCCGAGTTCGCCCCGATTGCCAAGGCGCTGGCCGACGGTGAAGAGGCGATCCTGGCAGAGCTGGCTGCGGTGCAGGGTCCCGCTGCGGATATCGGTGGCTACTTCCGCCCGTCGGTTGAGCTGAAAGCGAAAGTGATGCGCCCCTCGGCCACGCTGAATGCGATCATCGACTAAGCGCGATCCCATCACATCAACGCAAAACCCCGCCCGATCCGGCGGGGTTTTTCATTTTTGAAAGTTGTAAGTTTTAACAGGTGGCAAACGCAAAACTTGTAACTTTTCCGGCTGCAAATCCGAAAACTTTAAAGTTTTAAGGGCGCAAGATCACGGCGTTTGCGTAAGAATCCCCGCCGCGAAAAGCTCCTCTCGCGTCGGAAACCAAACTTCGGATGGCGGGGTGTCATAGATCTGGGTGACGAAACCCTCCGATACATTCTGCGCGCGAAAGAACGCCCGGTCCCGGGCCTGTTCGGCGCTGATATCAAACCCCGGATGCCATTTGGCGTCGATCAGGGCATAGCTGTGAAACCCAAGCCGGGCACCGTCGTTCAGCGCGCGGGATGTGCCAGCAACAAACACCAGCGTACAGGCGGAACTGCAATCGCGGGTGACCTGTGTCGCAAGCCCATGATCCTTAACCAATCGCGCCAGACCCCGCGCCTCAAAAATATGGCCACCGGGGCTGTCCAGATCTATCCGTCGGATTTCCGGATGGGTTTCGATCAGATCACGCAACCTTTCCGTGGAGCCAATGGAAATCTCGCCCTCAAACCGAAATTGCCCCGCCTCTGCCCGCGCATCATACTGGGCCGCATACAGGCGGGTGCGCATTTCAGCATAGGGTTCGCCCGGCGCGTAAGGATCACTTATCAGCGCCAGGGCCCACCATTGTGAGATCACCACAAACACCCCTACAATCAGCGCGCACATCCCACCCCAAAGCGGCAAAACAGTGCCTAACCCGTGCTGATTTCGCTCTGCCGTGCGAAAATAGCCCACCCCCTGCCAGACCAGCACCGCAAGATCGGCAACCACAATGGCACCAACCAGAACCACCGATAAGGGCGCGGCATGGGCGAGCGACAGAAGCGCCAGATGGATCACCACGCGCAGCGCCACACCGTTGATCCAGAAGGCGCGCCATAGCGGCTGGCGCCCCTGCCAATGGGTGATGAGGTAGGACATGCCCCAGCCTAGGGTGGCCTGCACTCTCAGGTCAATTCAGCGAGTGAACCGATCACGATCATGTGGTCGGGAGACGTCCAGAACCGGGCCTTTTGGGACAATCCTTGTGGGATTGATGGTGTCATGGCTGGCATAATAATGGCGCTTGATGTGATGAAAATCCACGGTCCCGGCCACGCCCGGCACCTGGTAGAGGTCGCGCAGATAGTTGGAAAGGTTGGGATAATCTTCGATCCGGCGCAGGTTGGTTTTGAAATGGCCGTGGTAGACGGCGTCAAACCGAATGAGTGTGGTAAAGAGCCGCCAATCCGCTTCGGTCAAGGTGTTGCCAACCAGATACCGGTGTTGTCCAAGGCGGGTTTCCAGCTGGTCAAGCGCGGAAAACAGCGCATCAAACGCTTCTTCATAAGCGTCTTGCGTGGTGGCAAAGCCGCATTTGTAAACGCCATTGTTGATATTGGAATAGACCAGCGCATTCACCTCGTCGATCTGGTCGCGCAGCGGTTCGGGATAGAAATCCTGCGTGTCGCCGGTGAGGTCGTTGAAGGCCGTGTTGAACATGCGGATGATCTCGGCGCTTTCATTGCTGACAATGCTGTTCTGCGTCTTGTCCCACAGAACCGGAACCGTAACCCGCCCGGAATATTGCGGGTCCGCTGTGGTGTAGATTTGATGCAGGAAGCTGTGGCCAAACAGCGGGTCCGGGTCGATCTCGTCGTGGAATTCCCACCCGTTTGAGAGCATATCGGGCGACACCACGGTCACGTCGATCAGCCCCTCCAGCCCTTTCAGTTTGCGAACGATCAGGGTGCGATGCGCCCAGGGGCAGGCGAGCGAAACATACAGGTGATATCGACCCTGCTCCGCCTTGAAGCCGTCGGTTCCGGTTGGGCCCGCCGTGCCGTCAGCGGTGACCCAATTGCGAAATTGCGACTCCTTGCGTTTGAATTTCCCCCCGGTCGATTTGGTGTCGTACCAGGTGTCTTCCCATTTGCCTTCGACAAGTCGGCCCATCATGCGCTCCTTCACTTTGTTTGCTGAGATATGGGGATCCGGCGTTGGTGGCTCAACGCGTGTGGGTGCAGAGAGGGATTGCAAAAATGCACAGAAAAACCGGCCCCCGATGAGAGGGCCGGTTTGAGCTGAAACAGGGTCTGCGCGGCAGGTCCGTTTTACTTTTCACCCAGACGCGCAGCGGCAAGGACTGCCATGTTCAGGATATCGTTCGAGGTGGAGTTGGTCGAACAGATCTGGATCGGCTTGTCGACGCCCGACAGGATCGGGCCAATCACCGTGGCGCCAGCCAGTTCCTGCATCATCTTGACCGAGATCGACGCGGAATGGCGCGCGGGCACAACCAGGACGTTGGCCGGGCCCGACAGGCGGCAGAACGGGTATTGCGCCATCACTTCTGGGTTCAGGGCCACATCGGCGGTCATCTCGCCATCATATTCGAAATCGACGCCACGCGCGTCCAGAATGGCGGGGGCTTCATGCAGTTTCTGGGCGCGCTCCGAAACTGGGTAACCGAAGGTCGAGAAGCTGACAAAGGCCACGCGGGGGTCCAGACCCAACCCACGCGCCACGGCGGCGGCGCGTTCGGCAATGTCGGCCATATCCTCGGTTTCGGGCCATTCATGCACCAAGGTGTCCGCCATCAGCACAATGCGCCCCTTGTGCAAAAGCGCGGTCACGCCGACCGCCCCATCGCTGGCACGGGCGTCAAACACGTGGTTGATCCGGTCGAGCACATAGGCGGATTTTCGGGTGGCACCGGTGATCAGACCGTCGCCATGACCATGCTGCAACATGAGCGAGGCAAAGACGTGGCGATCACGGGCGGCCAGGCGGTGCACATCGTGGCGATCAAAGCCTTGGCGTTGCAGCCGACCGTAGAGGAAATCTTTGTATTGCTCGAGATGTCCGGTATTGGCGGCATTCACCACGCGCAATTCACGCACGGCATCGCCAAGGCCGGCAGCTTCCAGCTGTTCGCGCACATTTTCCTGGCGGCCGACCACCAGGGCCTGACCATATCCATTGCGCTGATACTGAACGGCCGCGCGCAGCACCTGCGGATCGTCGCCTTCGGCAAAGATCATCGTGGCCTGATGCTGACGCGCGCGGGCGGTGATGCCACGCAGGATCGAGGCGGTCGGATCCATGCGCGATTTCAGGTTCAGCTCGTAGCTTTCCATATCGATGATCGGGCGGCGCGCCACGCCGGTGTCCATGCCCGCCCGCGCAACGGCGGTGGGAATGCGATAGATCAAGCGCGGGTCAAACGGGGTTGGGATGATATAGTCCCGCCCGAAGGAGAGTTTCTTGCCATAGGCCATCGCCACCTCGTCCGGCACGTCTTCGCGGGCCAGTTCGGCAAGTGCCTGGGCGCAGGCGATCTTCATCTCGTCATTGATGGCGCGGGCGTGGATGTCCAGCGCGCCGCGGAAGAGGTAGGGAAAGCCCAGCACGTTGTTCACCTGGTTCGGGTAATCCGACCGGCCGGTGGCGACAATCGCGTCATTGCGCACCTCATGCGCCTCTTCGGGGGTGATTTCAGGATCGGGGTTGGCCATGGCAAAGATGACCGGATTGTCGGCCATGGATTTCACCATGTCCTGCGTCACGGCACCCTTGACCGACACGCCCAGGAACACGTCCGCACCCTCCATCGCGTCTTCCAGCGTGCGCAGATCGGTGGACACGGCGTGGGCCGATTTCCACTGGTTCATGCCCTCGGTCCGGCCCTGATAGATCACGCCTTTGGTGTCACAGACGATGCAGTTTTCATGCCGCGCGCCCATGGATTTCAGAAGTTCGATACAGGCAATGCCCGCCGCCCCTGCCCCGTTCAGCACGATCTTCACATCTTCGATTTTTTTGCCGGAAAGATGCAGCGCGTTCAAAAGCCCTGCCGCGCAGATCACCGCGGTGCCGTGCTGGTCGTCATGGAACACCGGAATGTCCATCACTTCCTTCAGCTTCTGTTCGATGATGAAGCATTCCGGCGCCTTGATATCCTCAAGATTGATGCCGCCAAAGGTTGGCCCCATCAGCTTGACCGCATTGATGAATTCGTCCGCGTCTTCGGTGTCCAGCTCGATATCGATCGAGTTCACATCGGCGAAGCGTTTGAACAACACCGCCTTGCCTTCCATCACTGGTTTCGACCCTAACGCACCCAAATTGCCCAATCCCAGAACCGCCGTCCCGTTGGAAATCACCGCCACCAGGTTGCCCTTATTGGTGTAATCATAGGCGGTCGACGGGTCTGCCGCGATCGCCTCGCATGGCACCGCCACCCCCGGGGAATAGGCCAGCGACAGGTCGCGCTGGGTAGTCATCGGCACGGTGGCCGAGATTTCAAACTTGCCGGGGGTTGGGTCCAGGTGAAAGGCCAGGGCCTCTTCATCGGTAATGCGTTGTTTGGGCATCGGGGTCGGGCCTTCTTATGCAACAGTGTGACCATCCTCCCATACAGGGGGTCACAGATAGGCTCAACCACATTCTGAGTATTTTTCTAACCACCAACACCATAAAATCCGCAATGGATGAAAATATTCCCACGTGTTAGCGCAACAATAGAAAATTCAGAGGCGAAGGTTGGATCGCCATGAAATCCGGGATGCACCGCGCGCCCAATCCTACTATACCTTGTCCAAACTTAAGTGACGAGGAGTGTTCAGGTGGCACAAAAAGTTCTTTTAACGGGCGGCGCAGGTTTCATCGGGTCGCACACCTATGTCGAGCTGATGAAGGCGGGCTTTGACGTGGTGATCCTGGACAATTTCTCTAACGCGCGCCCGGATGTGATTGACCGGCTGGAGGTGATCACCGGCGCGCCGGTCACCTGTTATACCGGCGACGTTCTGGATGATGCCCTGCTGGACCAGATCTTTGCCGACCACAAGATCGACGCGACCATCCATTTTGCCGCACTGAAAGCGGTGGGCGAAAGCGCCGAAATTCCGCTGGACTATATGAACACCAATATCGCCGGGCTTTATTCCCTGCTGCGCGCGATGGAACGGGCGGGTTCAACCCGGCTGGTGTTTTCATCCTCCGCAACCGTCTATGGCCAGCCCGATCAGCTGCCCGTGCCGGAAACTGCCCCGCGCGGGTACACCAACCCCTATGGGTTCACCAAACTTGCCTGCGAGCAATCCCTTGAACAGATCGCCGCATCGGACCAGAAATGGGCGTTTGGCATCCTGCGCTACTTCAACCCGGCCGGCGCCCATGACACGGCGCTGATTGGGGAAGACCCCAATGACATTCCCAACAACCTGATGCCCTATATTGCAAAGGTCGCCACCGGCGAGCTGGCGGAATTGTCTGTGTTTGGCAATGATTACGACACGCCCGACGGCACAGGTGTGCGCGATTATATCCATGTGACAGATCTGGCACGGGGGCATGTACTTTCGGTAAAAGCGTTGCTTGATAGCGGTGAAAGCCACACTGTGAATTTGGGCACCGGCACCGGGTACTCCGTTCTGGATATGCTGCATGCTTATGAAAAAGCTGCGGAAAAATCCCTGCCCCACAAGATTGCACCGCGCCGCGCCGGGGACGTGGCCAGCGTTTACGCCGACCCGTCCAAAGCCCGTGATCTGTTGGGCTTCACCGCAGAACTGGGTCTGGAAGAGATGTGCGCCTCCAGCTGGCAATGGGTGTCTCGGCGGAAAAACACCTGATCCGACCCACAAAACCAGAAAACTAGTTTTCTAGTATTCTGGTTTTCTGGTCTTATCGCCAGCGCAGACACTACACCGCCACCGCAGATCAGAAAGCAGAAGGCATGAGCGACAAAACCGCCAAAGTGACACCGATGATGGCGCAGTTCCTAGAGATCAAGGAAGGCTATCCGGATGCGCTTCTGTTCTATCGGATGGGGGATTTCTACGAGCTGTTTTTTGATGATGCCGTCGCCGCCGCCGAGGCCTTGGACATTGCGCTGACCAAACGCGGCAAACATCTGGGCAAGGATATTCCCATGTGCGGTGTGCCGGTGCATTCCGCCGAAGGATATCTGCTGACCCTGATCCGCAAAGGGTTTCGCGTGGCCGTCTGCGAGCAGATGGAAGACCCGGCCGAGGCCAAGAAGCGCGGGTCGAAATCCGTCGTGCGGCGTGACGTGGTCCGCCTTGTCACTCCTGGCACGCTGACCGAAGAAAGCCTGCTGGATGCGCGCCGTCACAACTTTCTGGCCGCCTTTACCGAGGTGCGTGACGAAGGGGCTTTGGCTTGGGTCGACATTTCCACCGGCGTCTTTCGGGTCATGCCCTGCACGCGGATGCGTCTGTCGCCGGAACTGGCCCGGCTGGCCCCACGCGAAGTGGTTTTACCAGATCAGATCATGATGGATTTAGATGGAATAGTCACTGAATCCGGCGCCTCTCCGACCCCTCTCGGTCAGGCTTCCTTTGACAGTTCCGGGGCCGAGAAGCGCCTGAAAGAACTGTATCAAATCGGGTCTCTTGATGCCTTTGGCACCTTCACCCGCGCCGAGGTGGGCGCGATGGGCGCGATCGTCGGCTATCTTGAGATCACCCAAAAAGGCAAGCTCCCGCTGTTGCGTCCCCCTGTGCGCGAGCTTTCCCACGGCACCATGCAGATCGACGCCGCAACACGGCGCAATCTGGAACTGACTCACGCCATGTCCGGTGGCCGCGAGGGCTCTTTGCTCTCGGTTGTTGATCGCACCGTCACAGCAGGGGGTGGGCGGCTGCTGGAACGGCGCTTGTCCTCCCCGTCCCGCAATCTTGATGAGATCCAGTCCCGCCTTGAAACCGTGTCTTTTCTGGTGGAACAGGGTCGCATGGCAGAGGATTTGCGCGCTGCGCTGCGCAAGACACCCGACATGGATCGGGCCCTGTCCCGGCTTGGGCTGGACCGGGGCGGGCCGCGCGATCTGGCCGCCATTCGCGGCGGGCTGGGTGCAGCGATTGCCTTGTCCGAACAGCTTGCCGATGCCGAAGCCCTGCCCGAACGATTGATGCGCGCGGGTGATCAACTGATTGGCCACGAAGAGCTTCTGACCCTGCTTGATGAGGCGCTGGTCGCCGAGCCACCCCTTCTGGCGCGCGATGGTGGGTTCATTGCGCCAGGATATGACGCCGAACTAGACGAGGCACGACAGTTGCGCGACGAAGGGCGTGGTGTGATTGCCGGGATGCAGGCGGAATATGCGCGGGAAACCGGGATCGGTTCGCTGAAGGTAAAGCACAACAACGTGCTGGGCTACTTCATCGAAACCACTGCGACGCACGCCGACAAGATGCTGAACCCGCCCCTGTCGGAAACCTTTATCCACCGGCAGACCACCGCAAACGCGGTACGCTTTACCACGGTCCCGCTGAGCGAGATGGAAACAAAGATCCACAACGCGGGCAGCCGCGCCCTAGAGATCGAAAAACGTCTCTATTCCTCCCTGACAGGTGCTATCCTAGACCGAGCCGCCCATATTGCCGACACCGCGCGCGCCTTGTCTGAGATTGATCTTTCCGCGGGGTTCGCAGATCTCGCCCGCGCCGAAGGTTGGTGTCTGCCAGACGTGGACAACAGCCGCAAGTTCGAGATTTCCGGCGGGCGTCATCCGGTGGTCGAGGCCGCCCTGCGTAAAACTGGCGAACCCTTCATCGCGAATGACTGCACCTTGTCCAACGGCAATGACCACGCTCATATCTGGCTGCTGACCGGCCCGAACATGGCGGGTAAGTCGACCTTTCTGCGCCAAAACGCGCTGATTGCCCTTCTGGCCCAAACCGGGAGCTTTGTGCCCGCGAAATCCGCCCATATCGGACTGGTGTCACAGCTCTTTAGCCGGGTGGGGGCGTCAGATGACCTGGCCCGAGGTCGGTCAACCTTCATGGTTGAAATGGTTGAAACCGCTGCGATCCTCAATCAGGCCGACGACCGGGCGCTGGTGATCCTGGATGAAATTGGTCGCGGCACCGCCACCTATGACGGCTTGTCAATTGCGTGGGCGACGCTGGAGCATCTGCACGACACCAACCAGAGCCGCGCGCTTTTTGCCACCCATTACCACGAAATGACCCAGCTGGCGGACAAGCTGACCGGCGTGGAAAACGCCACCATCGCGGTGAAGGAATGGGAAGGTGAGGTGATCTTCCTGCATGAGGTGAAGAAAGGCGCGGCAGACCGGTCTTACGGGGTGCAGGTGGCGAAACTGGCCGGCCTGCCAGAGGCCGTGATTGCCCGCGCCAATGTTGTGTTAGAGGCGCTGGAGAAGGGCGAACGTGAGGGCAATGGCGCCAAGGCGATGATCGATGACCTGCCGCTCTTTGCCGCCACACCCCCCGCGCCGCCGCCCGCCAAAACAGAGCCCTCAAAGGTCGAAGACGCATTACGCGACGTGTTGCCGGATAGCCTGACCCCGCGCGACGCACTGAACCTTGTCTACGAGCTGCGGGACCTGCTCAAGAACTGATCTTATTTTCTAATCGGAAATATACGGGGGGTTGCCATGGAAGCGCAATTGGTCCGAGCGACAATGGCGACGGGCAAAGCCCCCAGCTACCAGCTGCCCGACGCCCCACCGCCACTGGAACTGCCCCCACCAAACCCGCCCGACGAGGACGACGACGCGCTTTTGGAGATCTTCGACAGAATGCGCGTGGCGCTCCAGCTTTCGTCACATTGAAAGCAGGTGTAATCGTCCCGCGCCTCGCCGGTGGAGGAGGTGGTGGGTGAGACAAGCGTGGTCGTTTCGGTCTTGAGCGTGTGATATTCGCAGCGCGGGCAGCGCCCGAAGGACGTGAACCAATTGCGGCGACGGATCACATGCGCATGATCGCAGGCCGGGCACAGCCAGACGTCATAATCCACACTTTTCAACCGCTCTTCTTCCAACTGCCCCCGGATCAGATAGGCGTCATCATCCTTTTCGCTGAGCCAGATCATCCATGTTCCGTCATTGGGGCAACGACGCGGGCGGCGACGCAGGATGGCCCGAATACCGCGCAGCAGAAAGAACCCAATGGGCGCGAGGATCGCCAGGGTGACCGGCCAGAACCGTTTGGCCTTTTCCACCCCCTGTTTGGCCAGCACCTCGTAGCGCGAGGCGTCATAATCGCCGGGATAGACGCCGGTCACCTCAAAGATCACCTGATCCACACCGGACAGAATTCCGTTCACATAATCCCCATCGCGAAATTCCGGCAGAATGGTCTGGTCGATCACGCGTTGCATCGGGCCATCAAGGCTGGTCCCATACCCCGATCCGACCTCAATCCGCATCACGCGATCTTCGCGCACGACGAGCATCATCAGCCCGTCATTGCGCGCGGCATCCCCCACGCCCCAGCGGTTGAACAGGCCAGTGGCAAAAGGTTCGATTGGGCCATCATGCCCATGATCCGAGAGGGTCTTCAGCGTGACGACAGTGAACTCGATCCCGCGTTTTTCACGCAACTCCTGCAAAGTGCCACGCAGCCGATCCGCTTCTTGATCATTAAAGATCCCAGCAAGATCATTCACGTAAAGCTCTGAATAGTCTGGGTATTCCTGTGCTGTAGCCAGAGATCCCCATAGGATTAATATGAGCGAAAACAGAATGCGCAAAAGAAAACTCCCGCCTAAAGCGTTCGACCTTCACCTTATATAACATGTGATACGAATGTCCCGAGAATGCGTAGCATGGCAGGGTATTCGTGTCACAAACTATAGGTCGAACGCCAAGTAAGACGGGAGTGTTCTAACGTATTTCGGATCCCCTGTAGAGGGGAAAGCGCTTAGGCCGGGGTCGATGACACGCCCACTTGCGCCGGGCGCAACAGGCGGTCGTGGATCATGAACCCTTCGGCCGTCACCTGAATGATGTCGCCTGCTTTGGTGCCGGGCAGCGGGGCCTCGAACATGGCTTCGTGCACTTCCGGGTCAAACTTGTCGCCCACTTCGGGGGACACCAGGCGGATGCCATGTTTTTCAAAGATCCCCAGAAGCGAGCGCATGGTCAGCTCGATCCCTTCGATCAGCGGTTTCGACGCTTCGTTATCGACCTTTGCCGCCGCCTCGACAGCGCGCTTCATATTGTCAAAGACCGGCAGCATATCACGGGCCAGTTTCGACCCGCCATATTGTTCCGCCTCGCGGCGGTCACGGTCAAACCGCTTGCGCATGTTTTCCGCATCGGCCAGCGCGCGCATGAAGCGGTCTTTGTATTCGTCCCGCTCGGCGGTCAGCGCCAGGATTTCCTCGCTGGGGGGGGCTTCATTGGCCAGATCATCCAGCGACATCGGTTCATCCCCGGCCTGCTCAGTCATCAATTCCTGAATGGCGGCTTCTACATCAGCTGCCGGTGTCTTTTTCTCGTCCGTCATCTTTCATCCTCGATCCGAGATCATCTTGCCGACCAATTGCGCCGTGTAATCCACAACCGGCACGATCCGTCCATAATTCAAACGGGTCGGACCAATCACCCCCACGGCGCCAATGATCTTTCGATCAGCGTTCATATATGGGGAAACCACCAAAGAGCTACCCGAAAGTGAAAAAAGTTTGTTCTCTGAGCCAATAAAAATGCGCACACCGTCGCCCTGGTCCGCCAATTCAAGGAAATCGGCGATATCGCGCTTGCGTTCCAGGTCGTCAAACAGGTCACGGATACGGTCGAGGTCGTCGGTGTTTTCCAGAAGATTCGACCGTCCGCGCACGATCAGGCGTTCATAGGGCGCGCCTTCGTTTTCCCAAAGCGCAGCCCCACTGTCGATCAACTCCTGCGCCAGCGTGTTCAGTTCCTGCCGGTGGCGGCTGATTTCGGCGCCCATCGCGTCGCGCAATTCGGAAATGGTGCGCCCTTCGGCGATGGCGTTGAGGAAATTGGCGGCCTCGCGCAACGACGACGGGGTCTGGCCTGCAGGCGGTGTGAACACGCGATTTTCCACGTGACCATCGGCAAAGACCAGCACCACAAGGGCGCGATCAGGTGCGAGGGACACAAATTCGATATGTTTGATCGGTGCTTCATGTTTGGGCGTCAAAACCAGGCTCGCGCCCGCTGTGATGCCCGACAGCGCCTGGCCCACCCGGTCCATCATCGTGCTGACATCACCGGTGCCGATGGTGGCGTCGATCTTCTGCCGGTCGGATTGATCCAGGTTCGACACTTCCAAAAGCCCATCAACAAACAAGCGCAGACCCAGATCGGTGGGCACCCGTCCGGCGGAAACGTGCGGACTGTCCAACAGCCCCATGAACTCCAGATCCTGCATCACATTGCGGATGGTTGCGGCCGACACTTTTTCCGTCATGGCACGGGTCAGGGTGCGCGATCCAACGGGGTCTCCGGTTTCCAGATAGCTTTCTACCAGATGCCGGAACACCTCGCGCGAGCGGGTATTCATGTCTTTGATCAGGTCAGAACCGTCTTCCATGCGCTAATGCCTTGCCTTTCTGCCGGACCCATGGGTATCACGCCTGTAGACATGAAATAAAGGGGATTGCCATGCGCCCGTCTGGTAGAAATTTAGATCAAATGCGCTCGATTTCAATCGAGACCGGTGTCACGAAACATGCCGAAGGGTCGTGCATGATCCGCGTGGGCGATACCCATGTGCTGTGCACCGCGTCGCTGGAAGAGCGTGTGCCTCCGTTCCTGCGCAATTCGGGCAAGGGTTGGGTGACTGCCGAATACGGCATGCTGCCGCGGTCCACCGGATCGCGGATGCGGCGCGAGGCCGCCAGCGGCAAACAGCAGGGACGCACCGTGGAAATTCAACGCCTTATCGGTCGCTCGCTGCGCGCGGGCATTGATCTGGTGGGTCTGGGCGAACGTCAGATCACCGTGGATTGTGACGTGATCCAGGCCGATGGCGGCACCCGCTGTGCAGCCATCACCGGCGGTTGGGTGGCGCTGCGTTTGGCGGTCAACAAGCTCTTGAAAGCGGGCGACATCACCACCGACCCGTTGATGGATCCGGTCACCGCCGTGTCCTGCGGCATCTACGCGGGCCAACCGGTGCTGGATCTGGATTACCCGGAAGATTCAGAGGCCGGCGTGGATGGCAACTTTGTTATGTCTGGGTCCAAGCTGATCGAAGTGCAAATGTCCGCCGAAGGGTCAACCTTCAACCGCGACCAGATGAACCAACTGATGGATCTGGCGGAAAAAGGCGGTGCAGAACTGGCCGCAGCGGCAATCGAGGCCACCAAGTGACCCGCAAGTTCAACGGACAAGAGCTGGTCATCGCCAGCCACAACAAAGGCAAGCTGCGCGAAATCGCAGCCTTGCTCGACCCCTTTGGTGTCACCGTCACCTCAGCCGGTGATCACGGGTTGGAAGAGCCGGAAGAGACCGAAGACAGTTTCGCCGGGAACGCACGGATCAAGGCGCATTTTGCTGCAAAATCAACGGGTTTGCCTGCCCTGTCCGATGACAGCGGCATTATGGTTGATGCCCTTGATGGCGCCCCCGGCGTCTACACCGCCGACTGGGCCGAGACCGAAAACGGCCGCGATTTTCCCATGGCGATGGAAAAAACCTGGCGCCTTCTGGAAGAGAAAAACGCCCCCCTGCCCCGCACCGCGCGGTTTTGCTGCACGCTGTGCCTCGCTTGGCCCGACGGCCATGACGAGATCTTTGAAGGCACCGTCGAAGGGTCACTGACCTGGCCGATGCGCGGCGATCAGGGATTTGGCTATGACCCGATTTTTGTTCCCGAAGGGTTCGACGTCACCTTTGGCGAAATGGATCCTGCCAAAAAACATGAAATGAGCCATCGCGCGGATGCCTTCGCGAAACTCGTGGCAGGCAGCTTTGCCTGAGAATTGGCAAACGGCCGGGTTCGGGCTTTACGTCCACTGGCCGTTCTGCGCCGCCAAATGCCCCTATTGCGATTTCAACAGCCATGTCTCGGCATCGATTGACCAATCGCAGTGGGCGGCGGGATATCTAAAAGAGCTGGATCGCTACGGGGAAGAGACTCCCGGGCGCATCCTGACTTCGATCTATTTCGGCGGCGGCACACCAAGTTTGATGGCCCCCTCCACCGTCGCTGCGATCATCAACAAAGCGGCGGAGCATTGGAGTTTTGCCAATGACATTGAAATCACGCTGGAGGCCAACCCGACCTCGATTGAGGCGCGGAACTTTGCGGGTTATCGCGATGCAGGCGTTAATCGTGTATCGATGGGATTCCAAGCGCTGAACGATCACGACCTGCGCAAGCTTGGTCGGATGCATTCGGTCGACGAAGGTCTGCGCGCGCTGGAGATCGCACGGCAGCATTTCAACCGTGTGAATTTTGATCTGATTTATGCGCGGCAGGATCAGACCCTTGCGGATTGGCAGGCCGAGCTTGATCGCGCCCTGTCCTTCACCCCCGATCACCTGTCGCTGTACCAGCTGACCATTGAACCCGGCACTGCCTTTGGTGCACGATTTGATGCGGGCAAGCTCGCCGGCCTGCCGGAAGAGGATCTGGCGGTCGACATGTTCTTTCACACGCAAGAGGCCACCGCCGCGGCGGGACTTCCAGCCTATGAGGTTTCCAATCACGCCCGCCCCGGAGAGGAAAGCCGGCACAATCTGATCTATTGGCGGTCGGGTGATTGGGTCGGAATTGGCCCCGGCGCCCACGGTCGTCTGTCATTTGGGGACCAAAGATGGTCTACAGAAACCCCTCTCTCGCCGAGCAAATGGTTGGAGAACGCCCTGGGGGACACTGACAAGCGCGAGAGAGCGCCTTTACCTTTGTCCGAACAGGTAACAGAATACCTTTTAATGGGGTTGCGCACCACCGAAGGCGTGGATCTGGACCGCCTGACTCAGCAGTTTCAAACCACGATTAATCCTAATAAAATCAAAGACTTGTCTGATATGGATTTGATTTCCATCACGCAGAAAACGCTAAGGGCGACCGAGGATGGCCGCCCTGTGTTGAATGCGATTCTTCGAGAGATTTTGCCGGACTGATTTTCGGGTTACGCGCCCAAAATTCCGCAAATATCGTCCAGTTCGTCCAGATTTTGATAGCGGATCGTCACGACGCCGCCTTCGCTGCCCGCTTTGTGGTCAATCGAAACTTTCAGACCCACTGTTGCAGACAGATCCCCTTCCAGGGCTTTGGTATCAGCGTCCTTCTCTGACTTCGGCTTTGGCGCGGACTTGACCGTATCGGTCGGCTTCTTCGCCAGCCGTTCAGCTTCGCGCACGGACAGACCTTTTGCGACAATCTGCTTGGCCAGCGATAGCGGATCTTCTGCGGTCACCAATGTGCGCGCGTGGCCAGCGGTCAGGTCACCATTGCGCACAAATTCCTGAACGTCATCGGGCAGGTTCAGAAGGCGTAGAAGATTTGCGATGTGCGACCGGCTTTTGCCAAGCGCTTCGGACACTTTTTCCTGCGTATGGCCAAAGCGTTTCATCAGATCACGATACCCGGCGGCCTCTTCAATCGCGTTCAGATCGGCCCGCTGGATGTTCTCGATAATGGCAACTTCGAGCGCTTCAGTGTCTGAATAGCTGCGAATGATCACCGGGATTTCATGCAGCTGCGCCATTTGCGAGGCACGCCAGCGGCGTTCCCCGGCGACAATTTCATAGGTGCCATCGCCCTTTGGGTCCGGACGCACGATCAGCGGTTGGATCACACCCTTTTCTTTGACGGATGCGGCCAGATCATCCAGCTGTTCCTGGGTAAAAGTGCGGCGCGGCTGATCCGGGTTTGGATGCACCTTTTCAATCGGCATCATCTGATCAGCCTTGCGCGGCGCAGGCGCGTCGCCCTGCGTGACCGGTTCGGGGGCCACGTCAGCCATCAACGCTGACAAGCCGCGCCCAAGCCCGCGGGGTTTTGTTTTGCTCGCCATGGATGCCTCCTATTTTTTTCCGTCAAGCTCGATCGCTAGGTCCCGGTAGGCCTGACTTCCCTTTGATGTGGGGTCATAGGCCAAAACCGGCAACGCAAAGGACGGTGCTTCGCTGACCCGCACATTGCGCGGGATGATCGTATCAAAGACCAATTCCCCCAGATTGTCACGCGCATCTGCCTCGACCTGACGGGATAGGTTGTTTCTTGCGTCATACATGGTCAAAACCACCCCCTCGATGCGCAGGTCAGGATTTGCGGCCTGCCGCACCTCGCGAATGGTCAACATCAGCTGGGACAGGCCTTCCAGTGCAAAAAATTCGCTTTGCAACGGGACAAGCACACTGTTCGCGGCAACCATCGCATTGACCGTCAGAAGGTTAAGCGAAGGCGGGCAATCGATCAGGACATAGTCAAAATCAGCCGCATCCCCACTTCGGACCGCATCATGCAACAGATGGCTGCGCTTTTCATTGGCCACCAGCTCAATATCCGCGGAGGACAGATCCGTGGTAGCCGGCGCAATCCAAAGCCCATCTATTTGGGTTTCTTTGATAATATTTGCCAGCGGAGCTTCATCCAGGAGAAGGTCATAGGTGGTCAATTGCCGGTCGCCTGGTTCGATCCCCAGACCCGTGGACGCGTTTCCTTGCGGATCCAGGTCGATCAGCAGAACATTCCGACCAACTTCCGCCAGCGCCGCCCCCAGATTGATCGTTGTTGTGGTTTTGCCAACACCACCCTTCTGGTTGGTGACAGCAATGATCTTGGGGCCGCGCGGGCGAATTTCATCATGCACGTTTGATGGCTCCGACAGAAAGGATGACTGCGTCCGGATTGGTGACGCTGGGGATTTTATCCACCTCAAAGCACCAATTTTCAAGTGCTTCGTCAATCTCTTCCTGATGTTTTACCCCTTTCGGAAGCAAACAGATACCATTCGGCGACAGGTGGCGCTCAGCAAAGCCAAGAAGTTTGTTCAGTGAGGCCAGCGCACGGGCAGAAATCACATCCGCGTTTTGTGGCGGTGCTTTTTCAATCCGATCTGAGATGACCGTCGCCTCAACCCCGGTTTCCCGCAGCACAGTGCGCAGAAAGGTGGCTTTGCGGATATCGCTTTCGATGCAAGTGACATGTAGATCCGGGGCAAGCTCTTTTGCCATCAAAGCCACGACAACACCCGGAAAGCCGCCCCCAGTGCCCACATCACACCAATTCCGCGCATTTTCCGGAAGCAGCCCGAAAACCTGCGTGGAATCCAGAAAGTGACGCGTCCACAGGTCGTTAATCGTGGATGGCGCTACCAAATTGATCGCCGGGTTCCACTTTTCAAGAAGGGCTGCGTAGATTTTCAAGCGCTCCAATGTTTCACGTGAAACATTGGCTTCGGAGGTAAACGTCTCGGCTCCTGGAACTTTCATGCGCGCAGCTTCCGTTCGGCTTGGCGAAGTTTGGCAAGAAGCAAGGTGAGTGCGGCAGGGGTCATCCCTTCTACCCGCGCCGCTTGCGCCAGATTTCGCGGGCGCGCCGCGGTCAACTTTGCGGCCAATTCGTTGGAAAGGCCATCTAACCCGGAAAACTCAAAAGAAGCGGGGATCTCCTGCGCCTCATCTCGCCTCAAGGCCTCAACATCTTTTGCCTGACGTTCGATGTAATTGGCGTAGAGCGCATCTTTTTCAATCTGCTCCCGAACCGAAACATCAACATTTTGAAAGTCAGAATGCAGTTTCAGCACGGTATCAAAGTCGATATTGGGAAAAGAGAGAAGTTCAAAGCCCGAGCGCTTCGTCCCATCTTTTCGAACCTCAATCCCAACTTTATCTAGATCTTGTGGAGAAAATCTTTCCCCTGTCAAAATATCGGTTGCCGCCGATAGCGCGTCCATCTTTTTTTCAAACTGATGCCTGCGATCGATACCGACGCAACCAGCCTGAATTCCAACCGGCGTTAGGCGTTGATCTGCGTTGTCAGCACGCAGTGACAGCCGGAACTCAGCCCGCGACGTAAACATCCGATAGGGTTCGGTCACGCCTCGCGTGATCAGGTCATCAACCATAACGCCGATATAAGATGTGGATCTCGAAAAGAGGATCGGGTCTTTCTTCAGCACCTTTGCAGCGGCGTTTAACCCTGCGACCAGCCCCTGTGCGGCCGCTTCTTCATATCCGGTGGTGCCATTGATTTGACCCGCCAGATAGAGACCCGGTACATCTCGTAGCTCCAGCGTTTCTGTCAACGCGCGCGGATCGACATAGTCATATTCAATGGCATAGCCTGGTTGAAGGATCTCTGCCGTCTCAAGCCCGTAAATCGATCGAACGTAATCATGTTGCACCTCAACCGGCAAAGAGGTGCTGATTCCATTAGGGTAAACCGTGTGGTCATCGACACCCTCGGGCTCCAGGAATACCTGATGCTGCTCCTTATCGGCAAAACGAACAATCTTATCTTCGATTGAGGGGCAATATCGCGGGCCGACCCCGTCGATGTGACCACCATACATGGCTGAACGGTCCAAATTTTGCCGAATAATTTCATGCGTCCGAGCATTGGTATGGGTGATGCCACAGGATATTTGCTTGGCAAATGGGGTCTTGTTCAGAAAAGAAAACATGACCGGATCTTCATCCCCGGGTTGGCGATCCAGAAGATCCCACCTAATGGTTCGCCCATCCAGGCGGGGTGGCGTGCCTGTCTTGAGACGCCCCAGAGGCAATCCAAATTGCTCAATCCGCTCCGCCAGCTTGACGGATGGTCGGTCCCCCATCCGCCCGCCTTCTTTCCGGACATCGCCAATGTGGATGATGCCACGAAGAAAGGTCCCGGTTGTCAAAATCACCGAACCCGCGCGGATTTCGGAACCGTCAGCAAGACGCACACCAACAACCGTTTGCCCATCCATGATCAGGTCAGCCACTTCGCTTTCGATGACCGTCAGGTTCGGGGTTGCGGCAATTTCTGCCTGCATCTCGCGCGCATAGATTTTGCGATCCGCCTGCGCACGCGGGCCTTGCACAGCAGGCCCCTTGCGGCGGTTAAGCAGGCGAAATTGGATCCCGGCCTTATCTGCCACGCGCCCCATGAGCCCATCGAGCGCATCAATCTCGCGCACCAAGTGGCCTTTCCCCAACCCGCCGATCGCTGGATTGCAGGACATCACACCAAGATCCGCACGTTTCAGCGTGATCAAAGCAGTGGTCGCGCCCATCCGCGCCGCCGCGTGGGCCGCGTCCGCTCCGGCATGGCCACCGCCCACCACAACAACATTGAACTGTGAATGTTTCACGTGAAACACTCCCTCTTTCAGTACGGCCGTTTGGCCCATCATTTCCCCAGACAAAAGCTCGAGAATATCTCGTCCAGGATCATTTCCACATCAACGCGCCCGACCAAACTGTCCAGGGCGCGCACGGCGCTGCGCAATTCTTCGGCGGCCAGTTCTGCCCGGTCCTGGCCGAACTCTACTTCGATTCGAGCCCGCTCCAAAGCGTCATAGGCGCGTTGCATTTCTTGGCGATGACGTTCGCGTGTGGCGATTCCGACGGATTGCACCCGATCTTCCAGCACCGAGGTAATGCGCCGGATCAATTCATCAACCCCCTGCCCGGTTTTTCCCGAGATCCGAAAGCCCTGCCCTGCGCTGATATCCGCCTTTCCGACCGCGACAATATCATCAGGTTCAGGGTTTAAACGTAGGCCAGCCTTTTCGTCCTCCAACAGGAAAATCCGCAGATCCGCCGTGGTTGCGCGTGCGACCGCGCGGTAGATCCCAATTGCCTCGACCTTATCGTCGCTATCACGAATACCAGCCGTGTCCAACAGCGTCACCGGAAGTCCCGCCAGATCCATCCGCACTTCGATCACGTCGCGGGTGGTTCCTGCCACTTCAGACGTGATCGCGGCATCGCGCCCGGCCAACGCATTCAAAAGGGTAGATTTCCCCGCATTGGGCGGGCCGATGATTGCGATTTCAAACCCGTCGCGGATGCGTTCCGCGATGCGTGTGCCGGCAACTTCGCGCCCCAGGCTGTCCATCACCCGAGACATCAGCGCGTCGACCTCGGGCGAGACATCCTCGGGTACGTCTTCGTCGGCGAAATCAATGGTGGCTTCCAGCAGGGCCGCGGCGCGGATCAGGTCACGGCGCCATGTTTCGGCGACCCGCCCCAAGGCGCCGGACAACACGTTCAACGCCTGTTTGCGCTGCGCTTCGGTTTCGGCATCCAACAGATCGGCCAACCCTTCGACCTGGGCAAGATCCAGACGTTCGTTTTCCAACGCGCGGCGGGTGAACTCGCCGGGGTCGGCCATGCGCAGATCTTCGATCTTTCCAAGTTCTGCCAAAACCGCACGTACCACGGCGGTGGAACCGTGCAATTGCAACTCGACCACCTGTTCGCCCGTGAAACTGGCATCCGCTTCAAAGATCAGAACAAGCGCTTCGTCCAGAAAGGTGCCGTCCAACGCGGTCAGACGGCGCAACCCGGCGCGGCGCGGTGCGGGGAGATTTCCCGCCAGAGAGCGGGCCGCCAAAAATGCCTGTGGCCCGGAAATCCGGACCACAGCCACGCCCGCTTTGCCGCGGGCAGATGCCAATGCAAAGATCGTATCCATATCTAAGCCATTGTTAAGACGTATTTTTTACGCGTTCATCGAGTCGAAGAACTCGCCGTTTGACTTGGTCTGTTTCAGTTTCGAAATCAGGAATTCGATCGCATCTGTGGTGCCCATCGGGTTCAAGATCCGGCGCAGAACATAGGTTTTCTGCAGATCCTTGGCATCGACCAGCAGATCCTCTTTCCGGGTGCCGGATTTCAGGATGTCGATGGCCGGGAACACGCGTTTGTCGGCCACCTTGCGGTCGAGCACGATTTCCGAGTTGCCGGTGCCTTTGAATTCCTCAAAGATCACCTCGTCCATCCGCGATCCGGTGTCGATCAGCGCGGTCGAGATGATGGTCAGTGACCCGCCTTCTTCGATATTACGGGCGGCGCCGAAGAAACGTTTCGGGCGTTGCAGTGCGTTGGCATCCACACCGCCGGTCAGAACCTTGCCCGAAGACGGCACGGTGGTGTTGAACGCGCGGCCCAGGCGCGTGATCGAGTCGAGCAGGATCACCACGTCACGCTTATGTTCAACCAGACGTTTCGCCTTTTCGATCACCATTTCGGCCACGGCCACGTGACGCGACGCGGGTTCGTCGAAGGTCGAGGACACGACTTCGCCCTTTACGGAGCGCTGCATGTCGGTCACCTCTTCCGGGCGTTCATCGATCAACAACACGATCAGGTAGCATTCCGGGTGGTTGGCTTCGATCGAATGAGCGATGTTTTGCAAAAGCACGGTTTTACCGGTGCGCGGCGGCGCCACGATCAGCGACCGCTGGCCTTTGCCGATCGGTGACACCAGGTCGATGATCCGGGCGGAGCGATCTTTGATGGTCGGATCTTCGATCTCCATCTTCAGGCGTTCATCGGGGTAAAGCGGGGTAAGGTTGTCAAACGCCACCTTGTGCTTCGCCTCTTCCGGGTCACCGAAGTTGATCTTCTCAACGGTTGTGATCGCGAAATAGTTCTCGTTTTCACCGGGGGCCTGAATGATCCCTTCAATCGTATCCCCGGTGCGCAGCGAAAACTGACGAATCACATTGGGTGAGACATAGATATCGTCAGGACCGGGCAGATAATTGGCCTCGGGCGAGCGCAGGAAACCAAACCCATCCTGCACCACTTCCAGCACGCCATCACCGCCGATGATCCATTCGTCATCAGCCAGTTCACGCAGGATGGAGAACATCATCTCGCCCTTGCGCATGGTCGAGGCGTTTTCAATCTCCAGCTCTTCGGCCATCGCCACAAGTTCTTTGGGGCTTTTGGCTTTCAGTTCAGCCAGGTTCAAACGGTTTTCGGACATGGGAATACCCTTGGGAAGCGCCACAGAGGCGAGTGTAACGGATTGTGCAGTCGTGAAGATGCAATCGGCCGGATGGCCTGCTTAACCGCCAGTTAAGCGGCCCTGACGGATGAGTCAAGTTTTCCGGGCGTTTCTCAGAATTTAAAGATCACCGAAAACACGATCACCAGCATCAAAAGCGTCGGCAATTCATTCATCATCCGATAGCGCCGCCCGGTCAGCGTGTTCGTACCGGTCATGAATTCCTTGCGCCGCGCCGCAAGCCACATGTGAAACCAGGTCATTGCAATCACCGACGCACCCTTGGTCCACGGCCAGACCATGTCCCAGGCGACCACACCGGGGGTCAGAACCAGGCAAAGGCCAAAAATCCAGGTCGAAATCATTGCCGGGTTCATGATGGCCTTCAAAAGCCGCCGTTCCATGGTTTGAAACAGATCGTCTGTGTCATTGCCTGACCCGACGACCTCCACGTGATAGACGTAAAGGCGTGGCAGATAAAAAAGACCTGCCATCCAGGCGATGACGGATACCACGTGAAGCGATTTCGTCCAGAAATACCAATCGGACAGAATGTCACCCATTCTTAGCCTTCCTTTCTCATGCGCCCCGGTTTTGCTATTCTTAAAATAATAAATATTTAAAAGAAAAGATGATGATTATGTAGGGCCTGTGGATAATGGGGATTAATGATTTGTTCATCCCTTTTTGCACAGGTGGACAACCCTTCACTTTGATCGGGGACAAGTATCGGCTTGCCAAGTTTTCTTAGCCGATTCGAAGGTGCCTGTCTGGGGATAAGTCAGAGGAGAAAAGAAAGCCGGATCGGCCAGATCTCTGCCACGTGGAAAACTTCTTCACAGTGGAAGACGACGGGATTTTCGCGTAGGAAGTGGCGAACTATCCGCAGGTTTGGAGAAGGGCGTGATTTGCCCCCGATCCAACCCCTGAAACACACAGAGTTTTTCCACAGGGTTGTCCCATGGCCACAAAATTCATCCTGGCGTCAGGCTCCGAAATACGCGCAGAGCTCTTGCGCAATGCGGGGCTGACATTTGACGTCATTCCCGCACGTATTGATGAAGATATGATTAAAATGTCTTTGAAAGCCGAAGGGGCGCATTCACGGGATCTGGCTGATGCCTTGGCAGAGTTCAAAGCGCGCAAGATCAGTGAAAAGCACCCGGATGCGCTGGTTTTGGGCTGTGATCAGGTGGCTGATCTGGCGGGGGAAATCCTGTCGAAACCGGCGTCTCCGGACGCGGCAATATCCCAACTATCTGATATGTCTGGGAAAACCCATCGACTTTTGTCGGCGGCTGTGCTGTATCAAGACGGCAAACCGTTGTGGCGCCACGTGGGTGTCGTGCGTATGAAAATGCGCGATCTTAGCGCGGAATATATCGCGGAATATGTCGACCGGAATTGGGACAGCATCCGTCATTCGGTTGGCGCCTATAAACTGGAGGAAGAAGGGGTGCGGCTGTTTTCCAAGGTGGACGGGGATTATTTCAACGTGTTGGGTTTGCCGCTGAGCGAACTCCTGTCATATCTGATTGAACGAGGAGAATTGAAGATATGAGCGAGACCCGCATTCCCCTGGCTGGCGTGATTGGCGACCCGATTGAACATTCCCTATCGCCGCGTTTGCACGGGCATTGGTTGAGGACAATGGGCCTGCCCGGGCATTATGTGCCGTTGCGCGTGGCTGTCGGGGACCTGGAAGAGGTCATTCGCACCCTGCCCAAAGCCGGGTTTGTTGGCTGCAATGTGACCATTCCGCACAAAGAAGACGTGCTGAAACTGGCCGATCTGGTTACGGATCGCGCGGCGCTGATGGGGGCGGCAAATACGCTTATCTTCCGTGAAGATGGAAAGATTCACGCCGATAATACAGATGGTTACGGGTTTATTGAAAACCTGCGTCAAGGTGCCCCTGACTGGGATCCAAAGTCAGGTCCGGCCGCCATTTTGGGGGCTGGGGGGGCGTCGCGTGCGGTGATTGCCTCTCTTCTCGAGGTGGGCGTGCCGGAGATTTTCCTGGCCAATCGCACCCGCACCCGGGCTGACGCGCTGCGCACAGAATTTGGCACCCGGATCAATGTGGTGGAATGGGTGCAGGCCGGAAATATGATTGACGAGGCCAAGACTGTGGTGAACACAACCTCACTTGGCATGGTGGGTAAACCGGAATTGCGCGTGCCGTTGGATGGGTTGAAGCCGGGTCAGGTGGTGACGGACATTGTGTACACCCCCCTGAAAACACCCCTTTTGGAAGCCGCCGAAGCGGCAGGTTGTCAAGTTGTGGATGGGCTCGGCATGTTGTTGCATCAGGCGGTGCCGGGGTTTGAGCGTTGGTTTGGAACGCGGCCCGAGGTGACAGAAGAGTTGCGCAAAGCGGTGCTGGGCCAATGAGCGGCCCATTCATCATCGGCCTGACCGGATCCATTGGCATGGGGAAATCCACCACGGCAAAGATGTTTCACGCCCGTGGCGTGCCGATCTGGGATGCGGATGCCGCGGTGCATCGGATTTATGCCCCCGGTGGTCTGGCGGTGGACCCGATCAAGGCGGTTTGCCCGGACGCCATTATCGATGGCGGCGTGGATCGTGAGGCCTTGAAGGCGTGGATGGGGCGTGATCCGAGCGCCTTAAAACAGCTCGAACAGATTGTGCACCCCTTGGTGGCCGAAGATCGTGCGCGGTTTTTGGCTGAAACAGGGTCTGATATTGTGCTGCTCGACATGCCGTTGTTGTTTGAAATTGGCGCACATGAACATGTGGATTTGGTGGTTGTCGTCTCGGCCCCCGCCGATCTGCAGCGCGCCCGGGTGATGGAGCGGGGCACCATGTCAGAGGCTCAATTCGACACTATTCTGGCCAAACAAGTGCCTGATGCGGAAAAACGCGCGCGCGCCGATGTGATCATTCCGACCGAAACACTTGAAGGGGCCGAGGCCGCGGTGGACGAGGTTATGGCCCATGTGCGGGAGAAGCTGAATGCGTGAGATCGTGCTGGATACGGAAACCACCGGGTTTGATCCGCAATCGGGGGATCGGATTGTGGAAATCGGCTGTCTTGAGCTGATCAACCACATGCCGACCGGGCGGACCTATCACCAGTATATCAACCCGGAACGCGGAATGCCGGACGAGGCGTTCGGCGTGCACGGCATCGGCCCCGACCTGCTGGCCAGCCCTCGCCCCGCCGAACCGGGTGAGGTCCTGTTGAAAGACAAACCGGTGTTTAAAGAGGTCGGGCAGGCGTTCATCGACTTTATCGGTGACGCGAAACTGGTCATTCACAACGCCGCGTTTGATATGAAGTTTCTGAATGCCGAGTTGAAATGGATGGGGTTGGCGGAACTGCCGTGGGAACGCGCGCTGGACACGCTGGCAATCGCGCGCAAGAAATTTCCAGGCGCCCCCGCCTCGCTGGACGCGTTGTGTCGTCGATTTGGCATCGACAACTCAAATCGCACGCTGCACGGCGCGCTTTTGGACAGTGAAATTCTGGCGGAAGTTTATCTGGAGCTGATTGGCGGGCGTCAGCCTGATCTTGTTCTGGCGGGAGGTCCCAGCGCCACAAGCGACACGGATGTGGCCGAAAACTGGCGCCCCACGGCGCGGCCCACCCCCCTACCTTCGCGAATTTCCGACGCGGAGGCGACTGCCCATGCCGAATTTGTCGAAACGCTCGGCGAGGACGCGCTTTGGAAAAAAATGGCGGGGAACTGATCCCCGCCACCGTATCACTCAACTTTTGAACGTGCCTCAGTTCTGCGGCGCGCTTGCGGCTTCTGCGGCGGCGCGACGTTCGATTTCGGCGCGGTAGAGCGCAAGGAAATCAACGGTATCCAGGTTCAACGGCGGGAATCCACCGTCGCGGGTGATGTCCGATACGATGCGGCGCACAAACGGGAAGAGCATCCGCGGGCATTCGATCATCAAAAACGGGTGCAGTTGTTCTTCCGGTACGTTTTCGACCTGGAAGATCCCGCCATATTCCAGCTCCAGCAAAAACAGTTGCTGACCGCCGTTTTTGTTGCGCGACCCAACGGTGTATTTGGTGATGATTTCATACTGATTGTCAGCGGGGCGCTTTTTCGCGTCCAGCGCAACCTCGACGCTGATTTCAGGCTGAACTTCGCCGTCCACGCCTTTTTGGGCGAGGATATTTTCAAAAGACATGTCGCGGATGAATTGGCCCAGGACCTGCATCTTGGGCGGGACGGGGGCTTGTTGTTCCTCGGCCATGAGGTTTCTCCTTGCAAAATATGGTCGGGAAGATGCCTAGCACCTTGACCGGGTGGGCACAACCGATGCGATCACTTGCGCTGTGTGGGCTTTTCCAAACGCGGAAAAATCGGTAAAGGGCGGGCATGAACACGATGATCCCCACCTGGGTGGATGGCACCCTGACCCCGGTCGACAAACTTGAAGCGCACCTGAAGGGGCTGCGCCACGCGGCGATTTCGGTGTTTGTTATTTGCGACGGGAAGGTGCTGCTGCAACAACGCGCTGCGGGGAAATATCACACGCCCGGTCTGTGGGCGAACACCTGTTGCACCCATCCGCATTGGGGCGAGGATCCCAAGGTCTGCGCCACGCGGCGGTTGGATGAAGAGCTTGGCATCACCGGACTGGATCCTGTCTGGGTGGAACAGTTGGAATATCGCGCCGATGTGGGTGGTGGCATGGTGGAACATGAGGTGGTGGATCTTTACGTGATCCACTGTGATCAGCCCCCGAAACTGGGCCTGAACCCCGAAGAGGTTCAGGCCGTGCGCTGGGCAAATTTGGCTGAATTAGAGACTGATATTGCCGAAAACCCCGATCAGTTCACCCCTTGGCTGCGCATTTATCTGCGTGATCACAAGGCTTCTGTGTTCGGAGCTTAATGCTTGGTCCAGCCGGACGGGCCTTTTTCCACCTGATGGGTGGGTTTCTTGTCGGGCGACACATCAGTGAACTCGCCATCAATCACGTCCTCCTCCGTCGGAGGCCGCGTGCGATGGTCCTTATGATGGTCCGTATATGCGGTGCGGCCGTCGCCCATCTGGCCGCCAATGGTGAAGCTTTGCACCTTCACGCGGGACTTGGCCCAGTTGAAAGCGGCGCGGCGCACGGCGGGCACAAGCAGGGCAAACCCCACGAAATCGGTAAAAAACCCCGGGGTCAGCAACAATGCGCCGGAAAACAGGATCATCGCCCCATGGGCCAATGGCTCGGTTGGATCTTGCAGTTGGCCAAAGCTTTTCTGCAGATCGCGCATCGCCAAAGCGCCCTGCGCGCGCATCAATTGCGTGCCGATCACGGCGGTCAGGACCACAACCAACAGGGTTGGCCACAGGCCGATCGCCCCACCGATTTGGATGAACAGGGCGATTTCAATCAGCGGAACCGCGATGAAAAGGGCAAAGAGCCACATAGGATACCTCGTTTTATCGACCAAGCGCAGTAGACTTGTTCCCAAGCAGTACTTACATATGTTTCCGGCAAACGCGTTTCCAGTGCGTCCAGAAAAATGAGGTTCCAATGAGTTCACCCCTGATCCAGCTGTTGGTGCTGGCCGGCATCGCCCTGTTCCTGATCCTGCGTCTGCGTGACGTGTTGGGAACACGGGAAGGGTTTGAAAAACCGCAGGTCACCCGACAAGACCCCAATCGCGCCAAGCGCAGCGATTTCGAAGTGATCGAAGGTGGGCCGGACAGCGACATCACCGACCATGTGGCGGAAGGCAGCGATGCGGCCAAAGCCCTGGTGGCGATGAAAGCGCAGGAACCAAGCTTTTCGGTCAGTGAATTTCTGGGTGGCGCACGCGGTGCTTATGAAATGATCCTGATGGGGTTCGAGGCCGGTGATCTGGCCGAGATCAAACCGTTCCTCTCTGACGAAGTTTATGAAAGCTTTGCCATGGTGGTCGAAAGCCGCCGGGAACAGGGGCTGACCATCGAAGCCAATTTTGTGGGTGTGCGCGAGCTGAAGCTGGTGGATGCAGCGTTTGATCCGGCCACCAATGAAGGCGAAGTGACGGTGCGTTTCGTGGGCGAGCTGACCTCGGTTGTGCGCGACAAGGGTGGCGAGATCATCGAAGGCAACCCGAATGAAGTGAAGCGCCAGAAAGATGTCTGGACCTTCGCCCGCACCATGGGCAGCAACAATCCCAACTGGCAACTGGTGGCCACGGGCGGATGATTTTGCGCGGGCTGGCAATTGCGCTGGCCCTTTTGGGCAGCCCTGCTTTTGCGGGGCTTGGGGATGAGCTGCCCTTTGATGCCCGCGCCAAAGTGCTGGAGTTTTCCGAGCTGAAAGGATGGGCCGAGGACAATCACGACGCAGCCCTTTCCGTTTTTATCGATACCTGTATCGACCTTGATGAACCGCTTTGGGCGCCGCTCTGTGCATTGGCACAGCGGCAAAGATCTGGTCGGGCGTTTTTTGAGCTTTTCTTCCGTCCGGTCCTGATTGAAAACGACGTGGCCCCGTTGTTCACGGCCTATTACGAGCCAGAGATCCTGGGGTCTCGGGTGCAGACGGATACGTTCCGCTATCCCCTGTATCGTAAACCGCCGGAAATCCCTGCGGGGCAAGCGTGGCGGACGCGGCGCGAGATCGAGGAAGGCGGGGCGTTGATCGGGCGCGGGTTGGAAATTGCCTGGCTGTCCGATCCGGTGGACCTACAGTTCCTGCAAATCCAGGGGTCCGGGCGTATTCGTCTGGTCGACGGTGGGGCGATCCGCGTGGGCTATGGCGGCAATAACGGGTATCCGTTCAAATCCCTGGGCAAAGAGCTGGTGCGGCGGGGCGTTTACAACAAACATCAGGTGTCGCAGGCGGTGATCCGCAACTGGGTGCAGCGCAACCCGATGGAAGGGCATGATCTTTTGATGTCGAACCCGTCCTATGTGTTCTTTCGCGAATTGGGGCGGATGCCGAAACACAAGGGGCCTCTTGGGGCGATGAACCGGTCGATCACGGCCCATCGGTCTTTGGCCGTTGACCCGAAATACACACCGCTTGGCGCGCCGGTCTGGATGGAAAAGGCCGGGACAGAACCGTTTAACCGCCTGATGGTCGCGCAGGATACCGGGTCGCGCGTCAAGGGCGCGCAGCGGGCGGATATTTTCTGGGGCACCGGGCAGGACGCCGGCATTGATGCGGGCAAGATCAAGGATGGCGGGCGGATGCTGGTGCTGTTTCCGATCCAGCGCGCCTATGCGCTTGAGGCGGAGGAGTGATCCATGGCGCGACGCCCCCGCGGTTTGAGTGACGAAGAAAAATCCCTTTGGAAGAAAGTGGCGGACAGCACCGAGCGCCTGCATCCTCCAAGACCCAAAACAGACCCCAACACACCCGAAATGCCGCGTCCTTCGCCCAGAATTCCAGAGGTCAAGGCGCCACGGTTTCGTATCGGAGAGGCCGCCAAGCCGCGCACCAGCGGTCATGACCTTGCCCCCTCCATGGCGGATCAAGTGGCCGCACAACGCCTTGCCATGGACAAAAAGACCTTCGGACGCATGAAGAAAGGGCGGCTGTCACCCGAAGCCCGGATCGACCTTCATGGCATGACCATTGCCCAGGCCCATCCGATCCTGACGCGGTTCATTCTGGAGGCGGTGGCCGATCAGCGGCGGCTGGTGCTTGTGATCACCGGGAAGGGCAAGAGCCGCGACGACGGCGGGCCAATCCCGGTGCGTCACGGGGTGCTGCGTCATCAGGTGCCCCATTGGCTGCATATGCCGCCGTTGAAACAGCATGTGTTACAGATTTCCGAAGCCCACCTCAAACATGGTGGTCAGGGCGCCTATTACGTCTACCTGCGCCGGTTTCGATAGCCGATTTTGACAAGGGTCAGGGCCTGCTGGGATTGCCAATCACCAGCTTTGTCGCATTCTGCACCACCAGGACCGTACCGGGCAGAAGACTTGGGCCGCGGGTGTTTCCAACTGTCGTGCTGAGCTCTGGCACTGATTGCACCAGTTTCACGAAACTGGGAGAGGAAAGAGCAACAGTGTGATCCAGCCCGCCATCCGAGAAGGCGGAGATATCAACAAGGGTCACGTCAAGATCCGCCAGCGGGGCGATGTCTTCGGCGTTGCCAAGCCGTGCGGACTGGCCGCTCAGCCCGGCAGACAATTGCAATGCGCGGTCTTTGGTTGAGCTGAAAATATAGAAAGGTTGCGGCAGTTTCCCAATCCGGTTCGATTGCTGGCGGAACAGATCAATATCGATATCCGGCGACAACAGCATCACGCCGCCGATCCGTTTGATCACCGATGTCTTATTGCCGATCGCCAGCTGTCGCAGGCTTTCCATCGTCAGCAGCGCGCCCATGGAATGACCGACCAGGATCACCTCAGTGGCACCGGCGTTTGTGGTGGCTTCGATCAGATTTTCCAATCCGTCGCGGGCAAACAGCATGGAATCACGATCATAGCCATATCCCAGCGGGTGCCCGGCGCTGGGCCAGGTGTAATGCACCGCCACGAAGGGCAGGTCGAAATCCTCGACCATTTGGGCAAAGCGATACAGGCCCTCGGCAAAAGTATTGTTGAACCCATGCACAAAGATCACGGCGGTGCGTGCATCGCCGCGACGGCCGCGCAACTCCTGACGCAATGCGCTTGTAAAGATATCCGCCCCGGCAAAGGAGGCAAAATTGTCGACCAGAAAATGCACCTGAGGATCGGGGTCTTTGCGACCCACATAGGTCACACTGCCCGCTTCCCGTTCTGGCGGGACCGAAACATCCACGCGGCCAAACAGCATGTTTTCACTGCGCGCGCCCGAGGGTTGACCGGTGGCCGGGTTGAGATCGCGGGTCGAGCCCACAAAAATGCGCTGCACTTCGCCCACGTCACCCGCGCCCGCATACAGGGTGATCTCGCCACGCGGGGCGCAGGCGACAAGGGTCAAGGTGGCAATGACAAGGGCAATCAGGCGCACGGGTACAGTCTCACATAATGTTCGCTGCCCCTTCCATAACAGGAACGCAGAAAAAACGCCGCCTCTTTCAGGGCGACGCTTCATTTTCAACCTTTCTGTGTCCGGACTGGCGCAGAAAAGGTCAGAGCACGTAGCGACTGACGTCGGCAGATTTCATCAGGCTGCCCAGGTTGTCATCGACAAAGGCGCGGTCCACGGTGACAATCTCTCCGCCGCGGTCCGGGGCGGAAAAGCTGAGCTCTTCGAACACCCGTTCCAACACGGTGTATAGGCGTCGCGCGCCGATGTTTTCCACGTCTCGGTTCACGTCTGCGGCAATTTTGGCCAGCGCCGCGATGCCGTCATTGGTGAATTCCACTGTCACCTCTTCCGTGCCCATCAGCGCGGAATATTGGCGGGTCAGCGCATTGTCGGTTTCGGTCAGGATGCGCACGAAATCGCCTTCGGTCAGCGCGCGCAGTTCGACCCGGATCGGCAGGCGACCCTGAAGTTCCGGCAACAGGTCGGACGGTTTGGCGATGTGGAACGCGCCCGAGGCGATGAACAGAATATGGTCGGTTTTTACCGCGCCATGTTTGGTGGACACGGTGGTGCCTTCGATCAGAGGCAGCAGGTCGCGCTGCACCCCTTCGCGCGACACATCCCCGCCGCGGGCCTCTTGCCGGGCGCAAACCTTGTCGATTTCATCAAGGAAGACGATGCCGTTTTGCTCCACCGATTCCAGCGCGGCTTTGGTCACGGTTTCATCATCCAGAAGCTTGTCCGCCTCTTCGCCCATCAACACCTGATAACTTTCGCGCACGGTCAGTTTGCGCCGCACGGTGCGCCCGCCAAAGGCTTTGCCGAACATGTCGCCAATGTTCAGCATCCCCATATTCTGACCGGGCTGGCCGGGCATATCGAACATCTGCATCGGGTTGGAGGTATCGGCCACATCCAGTTCAATCTCGGTGTCATCCAGAAGCCCATCACGCAGTTTCTTGCGGAACATTTCGCGGGTGGCGTCGCGGGCATCGCTTCCAGCGATGGCCTCGATCACGCGGTCCTCGGCGTTTTGCTCGGCGCGCGCGCGCACATCCTCGCGCATATGCTCGCGCGTCTGGATAATCGCTGCATCCACCAGATCGCGGATGATCTGCTCCACATCGCGGCCCACATAGCCCACTTCGGTGAATTTGGTCGCCTCGACCTTGATGAACGGCGCGCGAGCCAGTTTGGCCAGGCGGCGCGAGATCTCGGTCTTGCCGACACCGGTCGGGCCGATCATCAGGATGTTCTTCGGATACACCTCGTCGCGCAGATCGGCGTCCAGCTGTTTGCGCCGCCACCGGTTGCGCAGCGCCACGGCCACGGCGCGCTTGGCGTCGTTTTGGCCAATGATGAAACGGTCGAGTTCAGATACGATTTCACGCGGGGTCAGATCGGTCACGTTGGGCCTCTTTTGAAAACTTGTCACAGTAGGTAAGCGCAAATGCGGCAAGCGCAAGCGCTATTGGCTTGAAACTGCCAGTGAGCCGCGCAAAATACCGCCTGAACGTAGATTTGGAAGGATGCGCATATGCCCGCGCCGATATACCCTGTGACCCGATTTGGTGATGTGAGCGTGTTATTTGTGATGGCAGCGGATGCCGAATACGGCCCGCATCTGCAAAAACGCTTTACCCCACTGATCACAGGGGTTGGTCCGGTGGAGGGCGCGGTTGTGACCACAGCGGCGCTGGCTGATATGCGGGCGGCGGGCACCCTGCCCGATCTGGTGATCTCGCTTGGGTCGGCCGGGTCCGCGAAGCTGCGCAAAACCGATGTGTTTCAGATCACCGACGTCGGCTATCGTGACATGGATGCCTCGCCCCTAGGGTTCGAAAAAGGCGTGACGCCGTTTTCCGACATGCCCGCCAAGCTGCCCCTGCCCCTCCGCGTGCCGGGGGTAGCCAAAGCGAGCCTGTCGACCGGGGCCAATATCGTGCATGGCGCGGCTTATGACGTGATTGATGCGGATATGGTGGATATGGAGAGCTTTGCCGTTCTGCGCGCCTGTCATCGCTTTGACCTGCCGCTGATCGCCCTGCGCGGAGTGTCGGATGGCGATGCGGACCTGTCCGACGTGTCGGATTGGACCGAATATCTGCACATCATCGACGAAAAGCTGGCCGAGGTTGTGGACAGGATCGGTGACGCGCTGTCTGGTGGGATCAACTGGCCGGGATATGGGGCGCTGACCGCCCCGATCCAGTTGTAACAGGCTCTAATCCACCTGAAATCAGGCCGATATCTCTTCGACCGTCAGATTGCCGTTGGTGTAGACACAGATCTCAGCGGCAATCGCCATGGCCTTGCGGGCGATGGTTTCGGCATCCTGTTCGCTTTCCATCAGCCCACGGGCAGCGGCGAGCGCAAAATTGCCACCGGACCCAATCGCGGCCACATCATGTTCGGGTTCCAGCACATCCCCGGCCCCGGTGATCACGAACAGATCCGCGCCGTCGGTCACGATCAGCATCGCCTCCAGCTTTTGCAGGTATTTGTCGGTGCGCCAGTCTTTGGCCAGTTCAACCGAGGCGCGGGCCAGTTGGCCCGGCGTGGCCTCAAGCTTTGCTTCCAGCCGTTCCAGCAGCGTGAACGCATCGGCGGTAGATCCGGCAAACCCGGCGACCACATCGAACCCACCGGGCGACAGGCGCCGCACCTTGCGCGCCGTGCCTTTGATCACGGTCTGGCCCAGGCTCACCTGCCCATCACCCGCAATCACAACCTTGCCACCTTTGCGCACGCCGATGATTGTCGTGCCGTGCCAGCCGGGAAATTCACTCTCCGCCATAATGCCTCCAATTTGTTTCATCTCATATGGAGATGGGGGATGGGTCCGACAAGTATCGACCCATCCGCGGGATTAGTCGAGCCAGCCTTGCAGATTGCGTTCCGCCACCCCGACCAGCGCCTTGATATGCGCGTCATCGTCGTTGAGGCAGGGGATATAGGTGAAGCTCTCGCCGCCCGCCTCGACAAAGGCTTCCTGGATCTCTTCCTGAATTTCCTCAAGTGTTTCAATGCAGTCGGCGGAAAATGCGGGGGCAATCACCGCGATGTTTTTCTTGCCGGCTTTGGCCAGACGCGCCACCTCTTCTACCGTATAAGGTTTCAGCCATTCTTCTGGCCCAAACACCGATTGGAAGGTGGTGGTGATGTCATCCTCGCCCCAACCCAGACGCTCTTTCAGCAGGCGGGTGCTTTTCTGGCATTGGCAATGATAGGGGTCGCCTTCGGTCAGATAGCGGATCGGCATGCCGTGGTACGAGACCACCAGCAGATCCGGCCGCTTGTCCAACGCGGCATAGCCCCGTTCAACTGACTGCGCCAGGGCATCCACATAGGCGGGATCGTCGAAATAGGGTTCAATCGTGCGCGCGGCGGGTTGCCATTTCTCTTCCATCAGGGCGCGGAAAAACTGGTCATTGGCCGTGCCCATCGTGGCGCCCGCATATTGCGGGTACAGCGGGAAGAATAAGACCCTATCACAGCCCGCCTTGACCATTTCCGCCACTTTCGACTTGGTGGATGGATTGCCGTACCGCATGCAGAAATCCACCATCACACGGTCACCGTACCGCGCGGACAGCTCAGCGTTCAGCTTGGCGACCTGCTGTTTGGTGATGGTCATGAGCGGGCTTTCTCCCTGCTCTTCATTCCAGATCGACTTATACGCCTCGCCCGAGGATTTCGGACGTTTGGTCAGGATGATCGCCTGCAGGATTGGTTGCCATTTCCAGGCCGGGTAATCGATCACCCGCTTGTCCGAGAGAAATTCATTCAGATAGCGCCGCATCGACCAGTAATCATACCCATCGGGCGTGCCGAGATTGGCAAAAAGAATGCCCACTTTGCGGGGTTTGATCTGCGGGTGATCTGCGGGTTTTTCCATGATCATGGCTGTGGCTCCTGCGCGCTGCTCTGCCCATCAGATAGCGGCTTTTCTTTTTGGGTCAATTGATCCGTGACAATCTGTTCCGTCAATCGGTCAGTTTTGTCTCGCTCGTGTTCAAAACATCCGCCAGTCGCGCCGCGGCGGATCCGGGGCGCAGCGGTTTGGGTTGGCTGTCATCCGGGGCCCATCCGGTCAGGGTGATCAGTTCAAAACTGGCAGATATGCGACCCTGTTCCGCCGGAAAATGCTGTTTGTAGCGGGCATTCGCCTGATCGAAAAAGGATCGGGGCATGGGAGTTGGATTGCGGCTGGCGAGCGCATTACGTTCCCCCATCAAGCGCAGATCGCGCATCAGGGCGTAGATATCCCCATAGGTGACGTCGCGCGCCATACTGTCCGCCACAGGAAGTGCAAACCCGGCGCGTTGAAGCAGCGCCCCCAGGTCGCGGATTTCCCCCATGGGGGCCACGCGGGGGGACAGGCCACCCCTCATTTCCGTCTCTGTTTCTGCCAAAACCGCTCGTAATTCAGCAAGCGTTTGCCCTCCGAAGCAAATCCCAAGCAACAGCCCGTCCGGTTTCAGTGCCAGGCGGCATTGCACAAGTTGCCCCACGGGATCGTTGGCCCAGTGCAACCCCATCGCGTGGATCACGAGGTCATGGGCTTCGCGTCCCAGCGAAAGCGCATCGGAATCCGGGACAATTTTGGCGTTTGGAAACGCTGCGCCCCAGACCTCGGGGAAGCCGGTCACAATCGCGGGTGATGTAAACCTTCTGTTAACCATATTCAGGCGATCATGGATCTCGTCCACCGCCAGGTCTTGAAGGAACATGCCATCAGGTCGCGCGCGGGCGCGGGCTTGGGCCAACTGGTCGGTGTCGGTCAATTTGGGCGGGGTCGGGTTGCGATCGGTCATGATCGCGGACCATAGAAGGAGGGACAGGAAATGCAAACAGCCCTTGGCCTGCTTTATCCGCCGCAATGTGTCAGCTGTGGCGACCCGGTCGAAAGTGATTTCGGCCTGTGTGGATCGTGTTGGCGAGAGACGCCCTTCATCGAGGGGTTGGTTTGTGATCTGTGCGGCAGCCCCCTGCCCGGCGATGAGGGTGAAGATCAGGTGCATTGCGATGATTGCCTGACCACGCCGCGCCCCTGGGATCATGGCCGCTCGGCGCTGTTGTATCGTGACAATGCGCGGCGCATGGTTCTGGCGTTGAAACATGGCGATCGCACGGATCTGGCGCGTCCCGCGGCGGGGTGGATGGCCCGTGCGATCAGGCCGGTGATGCCGCAGGACGCCGCCGTGGTTCCAATCCCCTCCCATTGGACGCGTCTTTTTCAGCGGCGCTACAATCAGGCGGCAGAGCTGGCCAAGGCACTGGCGGGGCGTGAGGGGCTTGATTTCATGCCGGATGTTCTGATCCGCCCCCGTCGAACGCGCACCCATGATGGGCTGACGATGGAAGAGCGTTTTGCCAATATGAAAGACGCGGTGCGCCCGCACCCGAAACGGGGGGTGCAGCTGACCGGGCGCGACGTGATCTTGGTCGATGATGTGATGACATCGGGGGCAACCTTTGCCGCCGCGACCGAGGCCTGCCGTCGCGCGGGGGCCAACAAGGTTGTGATCCTGTCCCTTGCGCGCGTTGCGAAAGACGTTTGATGTCCTATATATCCTTGGCAACAAACCGAGGATCACCATGCAGCCTGTCACCATCTACACCAGCGCCCTTTGCGGCTTTTGCCACGCGGCGAAACGTCTTTTGAAACAGAAAAACGTGGAGTTTGACGAGATTGATGTGGGGTTCGACCCGGATCGTCGTCAGGAAATGATGTCTCGTGCCAACGGCCGCCACACCGTGCCGCAGATCTTTGTTGGCGACATTCATGTGGGTGGCTGTGATGACCTGTATGATATGGAGCGCGCTGGCAAACTGGATACGCTTCTGCAAGGGGCTGCATGATGCGGATCGGGTTGGTGCAAATGACCTCGGGCGAGGATGTGGGTGCCAACCTGATCGCAGCCTTGGCGGGCCTGCGCGAGGCCGCCGAAGGTGGGGCGCAATTCGTGCTGACGCCGGAAGTCACCAATGTTTTGTCCTCATCGCGCCGGGTGCAAGAGGCGCAGATTTCGCATGAGGAAGACTGCGCTTTTCTGACCGCCATACAGGATGAGGCCAAGGCGCTGGGGATCTGGGTGCTCATTGGGTCGCTTGCGGTGAAGACCCATGATCCGGACGGGCGCTTTGCCAACCGGTCCTTTCTGATCTCGCCCTTGGGCGATATCACCGCGCGTTATGACAAGATCCACATGTTTGATGTGGAGATCGACAACCAGGAGAGTTATCGCGAAAGCGCCCATTATCGCCCCGGCGATCGGGCCGTTCTGGCAAAGACGGATTTTGCGCGTATTGGCATGACCATCTGCTATGACCTGCGGTTTCCGCATTTGCACCGGGACCTGGCCCAAAAGGGCGCTGAGATCCTGACCGTGCCGGCCGCCTTTTCCCCCGTGACCGGGGCTGCACATTGGGAAACGCTGCTGCGCGCGCGGGCGATTGAAACCGGCTGTTTTGTGCTGGCCCCGGCGCAATGCGGGCAAAATACACAAAAACGTGCGACACATGGTCATTCACTGGTTGTTGCGCCATGGGGGGAAATTCTGGCAGATGGGGGCAAACTACCCGGCGTTACTCTGGTCGATCTGGACCTGAATGAGGTAAAGCGGGCCCGGGCCCGCGTGCCCGCATTGACCCATGATCGCAAATACGAAGGCCCCTGAATGTCCGAGCAAAACTCAAATCAGAACACGGACAACCTTTCCGTCGCGCTGTTCAGCGAGATGTTCATGGCCGATCAATTGGCCCGGAACCGCCTGTCCAAAGCGCTGCCCAAGGGGATGGAGCTGAGCCATTTTTCCGTGCTCAACCATTTGGCGCGGTCGGGTGAGGAAAAAAGCCCGGCGCAGCTGGCCAAGGCGTTTCACGTGACGCGCGGTGCGATGACCAACACGTTGAACAAGCTGGAATGGGCCGGCCATGTGCATATTCGCCCCGATTGGGACGACGCGCGGCGCAAATTCGTGACCATTTCGCCCGCAGGTCGGTCGGCGCGGGACGCGGCGCTGCAGTCGATTACGCCGATCATCGGCAATATGGTTAAGAAAATCGGCACCGATAAAATCAAACAGGCCTTGCCGGTCTTGCGTGAGATGCGGCAAATCCTCAGCGAACTGGAATGAGGGGCCCGCGCCTTTCCTGTCTGGAATTCGCCAGTGACATGATGGTGCAGCGTGGTCAGACCCACCTGCAAGACCTGCCGGACCGCGTGGTGCAGATCACGCAGGACGAGCCGAATTTCTGGTTTGGCAACAGGGTGATATTTCGTGATCCCCCAAAGGATGCCGCCGCCCTGATCGCGCAATTCCATCATGACGTGCCGGATGCGCGCCATATCTGCCTTGGCTGGGATATCCCGCAGCTGTCGCTGGCAGAGGTGCAAGCGGTTTGTGCTGGCACCGGGTTGATCGTGCAGGAAGGGGACACGTTAACCCTTCCCGGGACGCTGACCCGTGCGCACATGCCCGAGGGGGTCGCGTTTCGTCCTTTTACCTCTGATCAAGACTGGTCCCAAAGCGAGGCGATTGCCGCAGTGGATCTTCGTCTGGACGGCGCACCAGAGGCCGGGATGGACGCGTTCTTGCAATCAAAAACGCAGGCGCGAAAAGCGCAGATCGCCAGGGGATATGGTCAGTGGTTTGGCGCGTTTGAAGGCGATCAATTGCTTGGGGATATGGGCATATTCTTCGATGAAAGCTTGATCCGGTATCAATCTGTTCAGACCCATACAGCACATCGTCGCCGGGGCATCTGTTCCGCCCTGTTGTGCCACGCGCTTGACTGGGCCAGGCCACGTGCGCCCGAGGCGCTGCCAATGATCGTGGCGGATGCGGGCAGTGAAGCCGGGCGGCTGTATCGTCGTTGCGGGTTTGTGCCAACCGAAACAACCATCAGCGCCTATCGGCCACCCCCGGATTGAGGTGTGTTAGGGTCTGTTTCCCTAATCCTTCCCAGCTGCGCGGCGCATCCGACGAATGGAACGGTTCATGATCTTCTGCCGTTCCGAAATCGTCTCATCCAGGCTGCGGCGTTTGCGTTCGATCCGCTCTTCCAGAACCTTAAGTCGCGCCACTTCGTCGTCACTCGCGAAATCGCGCCACGAGCGGTGTTCCTTGATCAGTTTTTCGGACGGGCTGGTCATAGGGCAATCCTGCGGGCAATCCTGCATGGTCTTTGTACAGTGATACCCACTGTACGGCCCAGACGTCAATCATGCCCTATGCCGGCTCAGCCGCCGGGTTTCACACTCGCCGTAACATAGTTCACCGACAGATCCCGGTCCGAGATCGACCATTGCCAGGTGAGCGGATTGAACACAAACCCCTTGCGATCCACCACGCGCAGCAGGCTTTCGGCCAGCATATCCTCCAGCTCGTCCGGGGTGATGAATTTCGACCATTCATGGGTGCCCTTCGGCAACCAGCGCATCACGTGTTCCGCGCCGACAATCGCCACCATGAAGGATTTCGGGTTGCGGTTGATCGTTGAACAAATCAGCAGCCCACCGGGTTTCAAGAGCTTCTGGCACGAGGTCAGAAAGGCCAGCGGATCGGCCACATGTTCGACCACTTCCATGTTCAGCACCACATCGAACCGTTCGCCCGACGCTTCGATGGCTTCGGCGGTGGTGTGCCGATAATCAATCTCCAACCCCATCTCTTCGGCATGGGTTTTGGCGACCGGGATGTTGCGTTCGGTGGCGTCAGCGCCAACCACATCGGCCCCCAGCCGCGCCATCGGTTCCGACAGCAGCCCACCGCCGCAACCGATATCCAGAATGCGCAGCCCCGCAAAGGGTTTGTCATCGGCCAGGTCGCGCCCGAACTCTGCCGCGATCTGGCTGGTGATGTAATCCAGCCGCACCGGGTTCATCATGTGCAGAGGTTTGAACTTGCCGGTCGGGTCCCACCATTCGGCAGCCATCGCCGCGAATTTCTCAACTTCGGATGGGTCGACGGAACTGGTGGCGGAACTCTGGGTCATCTCGCGTCTTTCTGATAGCAGGGGCCTGAGAGGCACTATATAATGTTTCCATGGACAAGGCCGCAGGAAAAAACAGCGCAGCCGGAGGGCTCTATCCCCCGATCGAACCATATGACCGGCATATGCTGGATGTGGGCGACGGTCACAAGATCTATGTTGAACAAAGCGGCAATCCCATGGGCATTCCCGTGGTGGTGTTTCATGGCGGTCCCGGCGGCGGATGTTCGCCGCAGATGCGCCGGTTCTTTGACCCGAATTCCTACCGGATCATCCTGTTTGATCAGCGTGGATGCGGGCGGTCGCGCCCCCATGCAGAGGTAGAAGGGAACACCACCTGGCATCTGATCGCTGATATCGAACATATTCGTCTTACGCTGGGTGTGGATCGTTGGATCATTTTTGGCGGCAGCTGGGGGGCGACCCTTGCGCTGATCTATGCGCAGGCCCATCCGGCGCGGGTGGCCTGGCTGGTGCTGCGCGGCGTGTTTTTGGCGCAGCGGGCTGAACTGGATTGGTTTTATGGCGGGGGCGCTGGGCGGTTCTGGCCGGAACTGTGGGAAGAGTTCACCTCTCTCGTGCCTGAAGATGAGCACGATGATCTGATCGGGGCCTATAACCGGCGGCTCTTTTCCGGCGATTATGGCGAAGAGGTGCGCTTTGCCAAAGCCTGGGCCGGGTGGGAAAACGCGCTTGCGTCGATCCAGAACCGGGGGCATCTGATGGATGCGCCTGCGGATTACGCGCGCGCCTTTGCGCGATTGGAAAACCACTATTTCCACAACAGTGCCTGGCTGGAAGAGGGTCAGATTCTGCGCAATATGCCCAAGATTGCCCATATCCCGGGGACAATTGTGCAAGGTCGGCATGATATGATCTGCCCGCCCGTTGCCGCGCATAGCCTGCACAAACGCTGGCCCAGTTCGACCCTGCGCATGGTGCATTTCGCGGGGCACGCCCTGTCGGAACGTGGTGTGACGGAAGAGCTGACCTATACCATGGACAAGCTGGCCCGCCAGCGCGACACGCTGGGCGCCTGACCGCCAACTGTGCGCCATTGCACGGAAATATGTGCGCCCTGCCCTATTGTGCGAAATCCCTCGGTCGATCAGACTGAACTGACAGCCAATCTGGACGGGAGGAAAGACCATGGCAGATCAGCCAAAAATCGAAGCGCGCGACAATGGCCCGTTGGTGGCCAAGGATGTGACCAGTCTGGAAACCGAAACCGGTCAGGCGGAAGACTGCAAACCCGTCATGGGTCTGTGCCGATGTGGCCAGTCGAAAAACAAACCCTTTTGTGATGGCAGCCATGTGGAGGCCGGGTTTGACAGCAGCCCCGGCACACCCGCGGGGCGCGACCGGTTGATTGCCTATGAAGGGCAAGAGGCCACCGTGTATTACAACCCGATGATCTGCTCGCACGCTGCGGAATGTGGGCGGATCGCAAGCCATGTCTTCAACCCCGCCCAAAAACCATGGGTGCAGCCCGACAAGGGCACGATGGAAGATCTGCGCGCAGTGGTCACCGCCTGCCCGTCTGGCGCGCTGTCCTTCAAAGGGGCGGATGGGGCAGCGGAACATCTGGTTCCCGACGGTCCGCAAATTCGGGTGGAAAAGAACGGGCCCTTGTGGGTGCACGGGGTCGAACCGCCCGTTCTGCCCAAGGGCGAAGGGCAATCGGCACAGAAATATGTGCTCTGCCGATGTGGTCTTTCGGGCAACAAACCCTTCTGCGATGGGACGCACCGCGATGAAGGGTGGAAAAGCGACGACTGACACCCCATCTTCTTGGCAGATTGTGTTGAGGAGACAGAGATGGTTGAGCCCAAAACATTCTGGGATAAGATTGCCGAGAAGTATTCTCGTGATCAGATCAAAGATATGGCGAGCTATGAATACAAGCTGGCCAAGACGCAGGAGTATATGCGGCCAGACATGAAGGTGCTGGAATTTGCTTGCGGCACCGGGTCGACCGCTCTGATCCACGCGCGCCATGTGGCAGAGTATCACGCGGTGGACCTGTCGTCCGAGATGATCCGCATCGCGCGGGCCAAGGACGGGGCGAACAAGATCAGGTTTGAGGTGGGCGATTTCACCACCATGGCGCTGGACCCCGCCAGTGTGGACATGGTGCAGGGCCATTCAATCCTGCATCTGCTGGATGATCCCGCCGCCGCGATCCGCAAAGCCTATGACACGTTGAAACCCGGCGGGGTGTTTGTCACCTCCACCGCCTGCCTGGGCAAACTGTGGTGGCTGAAACTGGCCCTGCCGATTGCGCAGATGCTGGGCAAAGCGCCCTCGGTGACATGGTTCACCGAGGATGACCTGCGCCAGATGATGCGCGATGCGGGATTTGAGATCGTCGAAGACTGGAAACCCGAAGGTGGTATTACTGCTCTGTTTCTGATCGCGAAGAAGCCGGGATAAGCGCTGAAATGGGGGCAGTGTCCCTGCCCCCTTGCATTTCCCGCCAATCCCGCCTATATCCCAATTCAACAGCGGCGCGTCGGGGTCCAAACTCGAAGCTCCACCGGTAAGACGAACGGGCCCGCTGGCCCGTTTTTTTGTTTTTGGGGGATTGGTATCCCGATGACCCCCGATAGGAGAATACAGTGACCGAATTGGTTGCCAAAACCGCAATGGATCAACGCCTCGCCGGCATCGTCGGCCCGGTGATCGAAGGCATGGGGTTTGAGCTTGTGCGCCTGCGTCTGCAGGGTGGCAATACGCCGATGCTGCAGATCATGGCCCAGCGTCCCGATGGCGGGATTGAGGTGGATGAATGTGCCGAGATCTCAACCGCGATCAGCGCCGTGCTCGACGTGGAAGACCCGATTGAGGACAATTATACGCTTGAGGTTGGTTCGCCCGGCATTGACCGCCCGCTGACGCGGCTGAAGGATTTCGACGCCTGGCAGGATTACACCGCCAAGATCGAAACCACCGAACTGATCGACGGGCGCAAGCGCTTTCGGGGCACCCTGATGGGCACCGAAGGCAACGAGGTGCTGATCGAGATTGAGAACAAGGGCGAGATGGTCACCATCGGCCTTGACTTTGACTGGCTGGCAGATGCCAAGCTGGTCATGACAGATGATCTCATCCGGGACGTGCTGCGCGCGCGCAAGGATGCTGGGCAAATTGACGAAGCCCAATTTGACGAAATTCAGGAAATTACCGGTTCCGAGGAGGACTGACCATGGCAATCACGTCTGCCAACCAGCTTGAGCTGCTGCAAACCGCCGAGGCCGTGGCCCGCGAAAAAATGATCGACCCCGGTCTGGTGATCGAGGCGATGGAAGAAAGCCTCGCCCGGGCCGCCAAATCGCGTTACGGCGCGGAAATGGACATCCGCGTGTCGATTGACCGCAAGACCGGCCGCGCCACCTTTACCCGTGTGCGCACCGTGGTCGAGGATGAAGAGCTGGAAAACTACCAGGCTGAGCTCACCGTCGAGCAGGCCAAACAGTACATGGAAAACCCACAGGTCGGGGATGTGTTCAGCGAAGAAGTGCCGCCGGTGGAAATGGGGCGCATCGCGGCCCAATCCGCCAAGCAGGTGATCTTGCAGAAGGTGCGCGAAGCGGAACGTGATCGCCAGTTCGACGAGTTCAAGGACCGCGTGGGCACGATCATCAACGGTCAGGTCAAGCGCGAAGAATATGGCAATGTGATTGTCGACGTGGGCACCGGCGAAGCCATCCTGCGCCGCAACGAAAAAATCGGCCGCGAAAGCTATCGCCCGAACGACCGGATCCGCTGCTACATCAAGGATGTGCGCCGCGAAACCCGTGGCCCGCAGATCTTCCTGTCGCGCACCGCGCCGGAATTCATGGCGGAACTGTTCAAGATGGAAGTGCCGGAAATCTATGACGGCGTGATCGAGATAAAGGCCGTAGCCCGTGATCCGGGCTCGCGCGCCAAAATCGCCGTGATCTCCTATGACAGCGGCATTGACCCGGTGGGGGCCTGTGTTGGTATGCGCGGCTCGCGCGTGCAGGCCGTGGTGAACGAGCTGCAGGGTGAAAAGATCGACATCATCCCGTGGAACGAAGATCAGCCCACCTTCCTTGTGAACGCGCTGCAGCCGGCCGAAGTGTCGAAAGTGGTGCTGGATGAAGAAGCCGGCAAAATCGAAGTTGTGGTTCCCGACGAACAGCTGTCGCTGGCGATTGGCCGCCGCGGTCAGAACGTCCGTCTGGCCAGCCAACTGACCAACCTCGACATCGACATCATGACCGAGGCCGAGGAATCGGAGCGTCGCCAGAAGGAATTCGCCGCGCGCACCGCGCTCTTCATGGAAACGCTGGATCTGGACGAGTTCTTTGCCCAGCTGCTGGTGGCCGAAGGCTTCACCAACCTCGAAGAGGTCGGCTATGTCGAACTGGACGAGCTGTTGGTGATTGACGGTGTGGACGAAGGCACCGCGCAAGAGCTGCAGACCCGGGCGCGCGAGTATCTGGAAGCCCAGGCGGCCAAGGCGCTGGAAAATGCCCGCGCGCTGGGGGCCGAAGACAGCCTGATCGCCTTCGAAGGGCTGACCGCACAGATGGTCGAGGCCCTGGCCGAAGACGGTGTGAAGTCACTGGAAGATTTCGCCACCTGTGCGGACTGGGAACTGGCCGGCGGCTGGACCACCGTGGACGGGCAGCGCATCAAGGATGATGGCTCACTGGAGAAATTCGGTCTGTCGCTGGAGGAAGCGCAAGACATGGTGATGACCGCCCGGATCATGCTGGGCTGGGTTGATCCCGAAGAACTGGTGTCGGACGCCGAAGAGGGTGAAGACGCTGAAACCGCTGCCGAAGCCACAGAGGCAACTGAAGCCTGATTTCGGGCTTCTCGGGGGTCGGCGTATGACGCGCGGTGGATCAAAATCGCGGCCTGAAGAGCCGGAACGCAAGTGCATCGCGACGGGCGAGAGCCAGCCGAAAGCTGGCCTCATCCGCTTTGTCGTGGGGCCGGACGCAATGGTTGTGCCGGATCTTCTGGGCAAGCTGCCCGGGCGTGGCATCTATGTGGCGGCCAACCGCGCGGCCATTGCCACGGCGATCAAGAAAGGCCTGTTTTCGCGCGCGGCGCGCCAACAGGTCACGGTGCCGGATGGGCTCTTGGATCTGCTTGAAAAAGCCTATGCCGATCGGGTGGTTCATCTGATCGCCATGGCGCGCAAAGCGGGTCAGGCGGTGGCCGGATATGAAAAGGTCAAGGACTGGCTGGCGAAGGAAGAAGCCAAGGTTCTGATCCAGGCAATTGACGGGTCCGACCGTCAGAAATCGAAACTGCGCCCCCCACGGGAGCGTGACCGTTACATCAACTGCCTGACCGGGGATGAGCTCGGAATGGCGTTTGGACGGGAAAATGTGATACATGGTGCTCTTGCGGCTGGTGGTTTGGCCTCTCGTGTTGTAGAGGAAGCCAAGAAATTGACAGCCATGCGGGCGCTAGACAGCGGCGGTGACAAGGGTCACCGGAAAGGTACGAAGACCAGATGAGCGAGAATGACGGCAAAAAGACCCTGGGGCTGCGCGGCGGAAGCCGCCCTGGCCAGGTGAAGCAAAGCTTCAGCCACGGGCGCACCAAGAACGTCGTGGTCGAAACGAAACGCAAACGCGTTGTTGTGCCCAAGCCGGGTGCAGCTGCCGGTGGTGCTGCGTCGCCCGCAAAAGGGGATCCCAAGAAGCGCCCGGGCGGCATTTCTGATGCGGAAATGGATCGTCGCCTGAAGGCATTGCAGGCCGCAAAAGCCCGCGAAGCTGACGAAAAAGCCAAGCGCGAAGCCGAAGAAAAGGCCCGCGAGGAAGAACGTCAGCGTCGTCGCGAAGAGGCAGAGGCCAAAGAACGTGCCGAACGTGAACGCGAAGAAGCGCTGAAAGCCAAGGCAGACGAAGAAGCCCGCAAGAAACGGGAAGTCGAAGAAGCGGCCAAACGTCCGAAAGCAGCGGCACCAAAACCGGATCCCGCAGCGGCCCAGGCGGCGGAAGCGCGCACTGCCAAAACACCCTCTGCGACCACGCGGTCGAAAAAGGATGATCGCGGCAACGCCGATGCCAACCGCCAGAACCGTGGCAAAGGCCGTGACGACAACCGTCGGTCCGGCAAGCTGACCGTGAACCAGGCGCTGTCTGGCCGCGAAGGGGGGCGTCAACGCTCGGTCGCGTCGATGCGTCGTCAACAGGAACGCGCCCGTCAGAAAGCCATGGGCAATGTCGAGCGTGAAAAGGTTGTACGCGACGTGCAGGTGCCCGAGGCCATCGTGGTGTCGGAGCTTGCCAACCGTATGGCTGAACGTGTGGCTGACGTGGTCAAGTCGCTCATGAAAATGGGCATGATGGTCACGCAGAACCAATCGATTGACGCGGATACCGCGGAACTGATCATCGAAGAGTTCGGCCACAAGATCGTTCGTGTGTCTGACGCCGACGTGGAAGATGTGATCGATCAGGTTGAGGACAAGGAAGAGGATCTGGAGCCGCGCGCCCCGGTCATCACCATCATGGGTCACGTTGACCACGGTAAAACCTCGCTGCTTGACGCCATTCGCGACGCGAAAGTGACCGCAGGCGAGGCCGGCGGCATCACCCAGCATATCGGCGCCTATCAGGTGCAGACCGATGATGGCGTGACGCTGAGCTTCCTCGACACACCGGGCCACGCGGCCTTTACCTCAATGCGGGCCCGTGGTGCGCAAGTGACTGATATCGTTGTGCTTGTGGTTGCTGCTGATGACAGCGTCATGCCGCAGACGATCGAAGCGATCAACCACGCCAAGGCGGCCGAAGTGCCGATGATCGTGGCGATCAACAAATGCGACAAACCTGCCGCTGACCCGGACAAAGTGCGTGCCGAGCTTCTGCAACATGAAGTGATCGTCGAGAAGATGTCGGGTGAAGTGCAGGATGTGGAAGTGTCCGCCATCACCGGTCAGGGCCTGGACGAGCTTTTGGAAGCGATTGCGCTGCAATCCGAGATCCTGGAGCTGAAGGCCAACCCGACCCGCTCTGCCGCTGGTGCGGTGATCGAGGCGCAGCTGGATGTGGGCCGTGGCCCCGTTGCCACCGTTCTGGTGCAGAACGGTACGCTGAAACAGGGCGACATCTTTGTTGTGGGCGAGCAGTGGGGTAAGGTCCGCGCGCTGGTCAACGACAAGGGCGACCGTGTGAAAGAAGCAGGCCCGTCCGTTCCGGTCGAGGTGCTTGGTCTGAACGGCACGCCCGAAGCGGGTGATGTTCTGAACGTGGTCGACACCGAAGCCCAGGCGCGTGAGATTGCGGAATACCGCGAACAAGCCGCCAAGGACAAACGTGCCGCCGCGGGTGCCGCCACCACGCTGGAACAGATGATGGCCAAGGCGAAGGCGGATCAGAATGTGGCAGAACTGCCCATCCTGGTGAAGGCCGACGTGCAGGGCTCTGCCGAAGCGATTGTTCAGGCGATGGAAAAGATCGGCAATGACGAGGTGCGCGTGCGCGTCCTGCACTATGGTGTGGGCGCGATCACCGAAACCGATATCGGCCTGGCCGAAGCCTCGGGTGCCCCGGTCATCGGGTTCAACGTCCGCGCCAACGCATCTGCCCGCAACAGCGCCAACCAGAAGGGTGTCGAGATCCGCTATTACTCGGTGATCTATGACCTGGTGGATGACGTGAAAGCGGCGGCCTCAGGCCTTTTGTCGGCAGAGGTGCGCGAGAACTTCATCGGCTATGCCGAGATCCGCGAAGTGTTCAAAGTGTCGGGCGTTGGCAAGGTTGCCGGCTGTCTGGTCACCGAAGGCGTCGCCCGCCGGTCCGCCGGTGTGCGCCTGTTGCGCGACAACGTGGTGATCCACGAAGGCACGTTGAAAACGCTGAAGCGCTTCAAGGACGAAGTGAAGGAAGTTCTGTCTGGTCAGGAATGCGGTATGGCGTTCGAAAACTATGACGACATTCGTCCGAATGACGTGATCGAGATCTTTGAACGCGAAGAGATCGCCCGGACGCTCGACTGATCATAGATGCAAGACACAAGAAAGGCGCCCCATTGAGGGCGCCTTTTCTTTATTCCGTGTGGGTTTCTGGATCACGCAGCCTTGGATTGACTTGCTGGCCATCCCGCCATCAAGCGCCCATCGACGCGGATCACAATTCGCCCGTCTTTCAGCGTTTTCACGTAGTGGCCTTGCACCATTACGCAGCTTCCCAGAACAATTGTTCTCATCATGATCAACCCCCAGGTGTTAAAAGATCATGGGGCAGTATCGCATAAATTGGTTAACGATGCGTAGAGTTTTCTTAAAATGAGCGGAAAACTACAACCAATCGCGCAAAATGGGGATCAAAGGGATGTCCGCAGGCGGCATGGGATAGTCGCGCAAAGCTTGTGGACGCACCCATTTCAGCACCTGACCCTCACGTGGATGGGGTTGGCCCTCCCACTTGCGGCAGGCAAAGACGGGCATCAGCAGGTGAAAATCATCGTAGGAATGACTGGCAAAGGTTAATGGCGCAAGGCAGGACGCCCAAGTATCGATGCCCAACTCCTCATGCAGCTCGCGGATCAGGGCGGCCTCCGGTGTTTCCCCGGTTTCGACCTTGCCACCCGGAAATTCCCACAGCCCTGCCATGGATTTGCCCTCAGGTCGCTGCGCGAGCAGCACCCGCCCATCAGCGTCGATCAGGGCCACGGCGGATACAAGAACGGTCTTGATGCTCATCTGAATTCCCAAGCAAGGGTTAACAAAACCAGAATACTAGAAAACTAGTTTTCTGGTTTTGTTGATCAAAGTTTAAGATCGGTAATCGGCGTTGATCTGGATATAGGCGTGGGTCAGGTCGCAGGTCCAGACGGTGCTGGCGCCTTCGCCAAGGTCGAAATCAACGGTGATTGTGATCTCGTCCCCTTTAAAGCAACGTGCCCCATCTTCTTCGCGGTAGGTGGGTGACACCCAGCCCTTCTCCGCGACCAGCACATCGCCAAAGGATATCGACAGTTTGTCCCGTTCCGCATAAGCGCCGGATTTCCCGATCGCGGCGATGATGCGGCCCCAGTTCGGATCTTCTCCGGCCACGGCGGTTTTCACCAGCGGTGAATTGGCAATCGACAACGCGTGGATCTTGGCATCCGCATCGGACTGCGCGCCGGTCACGCGGATTTCCACAAATTTAGTGGCCCCTTCGCCGTCCTTCACCACCTGGTGTGCCAGATCAAGCATCACAGTGTTCAGGGCATCGCGGAAGGCTGCGTTATCCTTGGTGACCGCAACGCCGGATGCGCCGGTTGCGGCCAGCAGCAAACTGTCCGAGGTCGACGTGTCGCTGTCCACGGTGATCGCGTTGAACGTGGTGTCGGTCAGGTCGGACAGCAGTGCCTGCAAATCCTCCTGCGCCACTTTTGCGTCGGTGAAGATGAACACCAGCATCGTGGCCATGTCCGGGGCGATCATGCCGGACCCTTTGGCAAATCCGGCAATCTTGACCGTTTCACCATCAACCATCACTTCGGCCGTGGCACCTTTGGCGAAGGTGTCGGTGGTGCGGATGGCCTCGGCCGCGTCTTTCATCGCGTGGGCGGTCAGCTTGCCCTTCAGCTCGTCGATCTTGGCGACAATCCGATCATGGGGCAAAGGTTCACCGATGACACCAGTTGAGGCGGTATAGACCCTGTTTTGCGGCACGGACAGCGCGTCGGAGACGGCAGAGGTGATGGCCTCGACCGACCCGGTGCCGGCGGCGCCCGTGAAGGCGTTCGAATTGCCCGCATTCACCAAAAACGCCGCACCTGCGCTGGGATCTGTGCCCAGCTTGGCCTGGCAATCCAGAACCGGGGCGGACCGGGTTGAGGATTTGGTGAAGGTGCCGGCGATGGTTGTGCCGGGTTGCAGTTCTGCCAGCATCACGTCCAGACGGTCGGCGTATTTCACGCCAGCCTTCGCCGCAGCAAACCGGGCACCCGCGATCACCGGCAGGTCCGGGAAATGATCCGGGGCCAGGGGCGACACGTCATGCACATGGTTTTTGGCGGCGCGCAGTTCGTCCTCCAGCTGTGCTATTTTCCGTTTCAGATCTTCAACAGTGTCTGTTCCGCTCATCTTTGCCCCTCACTCGTCCAGAAGGGACAGATTGCCGAGCGTGTCGGCATCGATGGTTTCAAGGTTGATCCGGGTAATGGTGGCGTCTTCGAGCAGTTTCTGCACCGCCACGTCGACCGCATCGGTTTCGATCTGCGCCGCTAGCTCTTCACGCACCTCGTCCAGCGGCGGGGCGCCTTTCATGCGCTTTTCGTTCAGCTTCACCACATGCCAGCCGAACTGCGTTTCAACCGGGGCCGACACCGCGCCCGGTTCCAGCGCCAGAACCGCGTCTTCAAACGGTTTCACCATCATGCCGGGGCCGAACCAGCCCAGGTCGCCACCATTGGGGCCGGACGGTCCGGTGGAGAATTCCTTGGCCAGATCGGCAAAATCAGCGCCTTCGTCCAGTTTGCTGATCAGGTCTTTCGCCTCGTCTTCGGTTTTCACCAGAATATGTGCGGCGTGAAACTCTTCGGTGGGTTTGGCGTCGGCATATGTTTTGTCATACGCCGCCTGCAGCGCCTCTTCGGTCACGGCGGATGAAATCACCTCTTCCACCTTCTCGGTGGCAATCATTGACCGACGCTGGTTTTCCAGTTGCAACTCTGCCCGGCGGCTCAACTCTCCCATCGCCTGACCCAACACCGTCTGTTGGATCACCTGCTCCAGCAGACCTTGCAGCAGGACATCGTTTGGCAGGCCCTGATATTGCTGCGGCAACGCCTGGCGGGCGACAATGATGTGCCCAAGCGTGATGTCGTCACCATTGACCGTGGCCAGAACCGTGGCGCCATCGGCATCGATCTTGGCAACTTCCTGCGCGCCTTCCACCGCCGGTTCCGCTGCTGGTGCGGTATCTTCGGCCAGCACGGGAAGCGACATCATTGTGGCCAGGGCAGTTCCCAGCAGGATGGCGTTGCGTTTCAACATGAATTTCTCCCTCAGAGCAGGCCGGATGGCCCGGCGACATTGACTATCTTGCACCTGACGCTTACATCGCTTTGAGGCTTGAGAGCGCTGGTTCTTGAGGTCCTAGATAGGGGGCCTGACGGGGACGGGCAAGAACCCTCTGGTCAGACCAGCGACAAACCGTATTGAGGCACAAGAATATGCTTGGAAAAATCGCCCGCGCCGTCTTTGGCACCCCCAATGACCGCAAGATCAAGTCCACCCGCCCGATCGTTGCAAAGATCAACGCGCTGGAAGAGGAATTTGCCGCCCTGTCCGACGAAGGGATCAAGGCCAAGACGGAAGAGTTCAGGAAACGGGTTGAAGGTGGTGAAAAGCTGGACGCCATTCTGCCAGAAGCGTTTGCCAACTGTCGCGAGGCCGCCAAGCGGGCCCTTGGCCTGCGCGCATTTGACACACAGCTGATGGGCGGGATTTTCCTGCATCAGGGCAATATCTCGGAAATGAAGACCGGCGAGGGGAAAACCCTTGTGGCGACCTTCCCAGCCTATCTGAATGCGCTGGGTGGCAAGGGTGTGCATGTGGTAACGGTGAACGACTACCTGGCCCGCCGCGACGCTGAATGGATGGGCAATGTGTTCGACGCGTTGGGCATGACCACCGGTGTGGTCTACCCGCAGCAGCCCGATGATGAAAAGCGCGCTGCCTATGCTTGTGACGTGACCTATGCCACGAACAATGAGCTGGGCTTTGATTACCTGCGCGACAATATGAAATCCGACCTGAAAGAGATGTCGCAGCGTGGTCACAATTTTGCGATTGTTGACGAGGTGGACTCGATCCTGATTGACGAAGCCCGCACGCCGCTGATCATTTCCGGCCCCTCCGAAGATCGGTCGGAGCTGTATGTCACCATCGACAAGCTGATCCCCGAGCTGACCGAGGAACATTACACGCTTGATGAAAAGGCGCGGTCCGCGACCTTTACCGAAGAGGGCAACGAATTTCTGGAGGAGCTGGTTCACGTCAAAGGCCTGCTGCCGGAAGAACAGTCGCTTTATGACGCGGAAAGCACCACGTTGGTGCATCACCTGAACCAGGGCCTGCGCGCGCATAAACTGTTTGCCCGCGACAAGGATTACATCGTGCGCGATGGCGAGGTGATGCTGATCGACGAGTTTACTGGCCGGATGATGGCCGGGCGGCGCCTGTCGGACGGTTTGCATCAGGCGATCGAGGCCAAGGAAGGCTGTAAAACCCAGCCTGAAAACGTGACCCTCGCCTCGGTCACCTTCCAGAACTACTTCCGCCTCTACAACACCCTGTCCGGCATGACCGGCACGGCGCTGACCGAGGCTGAGGAATTTGACGAAATCTATGGTCTGGGTGTGGTCGAAGTGCCCACCAACCGCCCGATTGCCCGGATTGACGAACATGACGCGGTCTATCGCACCGGGGTCGAGAAATTCAACGCCATCGTCGAAGAGATCAAGAAGGCCAATGAAAAGGGTCAGCCGATCCTGGTCGGCACCACCTCGATCGAAAAGTCGGAATACCTGTCTGATCTGTTGACCAAGGCCGGTGTGAAACATGACGTTCTGAACGCGCGCCAGCACGAACGCGAGGCGCAGATTGTCGCCGATGCCGGGAAACTGGGCGCGGTCACCATCGCCACCAATATGGCGGGCCGCGGCACCGACATCAAACTGGGCGGCAATGTCGAGTTCAAGATCATGGAGGCCATCGAAGCCAACCCAGATGCTGACCCCGCCGACATTCGCGCTCAGGTCGAAGAGGCGCATAAAGCCGATGAGCAGGCGGTGAAAGACGCGGGCGGCCTGTTTGTGCTCGCCACCGAGCGTCACGAAAGCCGCCGGATCGACAACCAGTTGCGCGGCCGGTCGGGCCGTCAGGGGGACCCGGGGCGGTCTGCCTTCTTCCTGTCGCTGGAAGATGACCTGATGCGGATCTTTGGATCAGAGCGTCTGGAAAAAGTGCTTTCGACGCTGGGCATGAAAGAAGGCGAAGCGATCATTCACCCCTGGGTGAACAAATCGCTGGAACGTGCCCAGGCCAAGGTCGAGGGGCGCAACTTCGACATCCGCAAGCAGCTGTTGAAATTTGACGACGTGATGAATGACCAGCGGAAGGCCATCTTTGGTCAGCGCATGGAAATCATGGAAGCCGAAGATCTGTCCGAGATTGTCGGCGATATGCGTCACCAGATGATCGACGATATGGTTGATGGCTATATGCCGCCGAAAACCTATGCCGATCAATGGGATATCGAAGGGCTTTATGCGGCTGTCATCGAAAACCTGAATATGGATCTGCCGGTCATTGATTGGGCGAAAGAAGAAGGTGTGGATGATGATGTGATCCGCGACCGGCTTTGTGATGCGTCAGACGAGATGATGGCGAAGAAGGCGGTCGATTTCGGACCCGAGAATATGCGTTCGATCGAAAAGCAGATCCTGCTGCAGACCATCGACACCAAATGGCGTGAACACCTGCTGACGCTGGATCACCTGCGCGCGGTTGTGGGGTTCCGGGGTTACGCCCAACGTGACCCGCTGAACGAGTATAAAAACGAAGCCTTCCAACTTTTCGAAAGTCTGCTTGACGGGCTGCGGCTGGATGTGACCAAACGCCTGTCGCAAATCCGCCCGATGACCGAGGAAGAGCAGGCCGCGATGATGCAGCAGATGATGCAGCAACAAAAACAGGCGCAGGCCGACGCCATGGCCGCGGCGGACGCGTCAGAGCAGGCGCAGAGCGCAGCAGTCGGGTTCGATGAAAACGACCCATCCACCTGGGGCAACCCTGCGCGCAACGATGCCTGCCCCTGTGGGTCGGGCAAGAAGTTCAAACATTGCCACGGCAAGATCTGAGGGAATCCAGACATGAGTGACACCAAACGTATTGTCCTTTCCAGCGACCACGCCGATATCGCGCTGCGTCAGACCATTGCCAAACATGTTGCGGCAAAGGGGTATGAGGTCGAAGATATCGGGCCGATGACCTCAGACAGCACCCACTATCCGAAGCATGGCGAAGAGGCCGCGCAACGCGTGGCATCCGGTGATTGCCAGTTGGGCATCATCCTTTGCGGCACCGGTCAGGGCATCATGATGGCGGCGAACAAGGTCAAGGGCATCCGCTGCGGCGTGTGTTCCGACACGTTTTCGGCCCGGATGATCCGCGAACATAATGACGCGAACATGCTGTCGATTGGGGCGCGGGTGATCGGGCAGGGTCTGGCGCTCGACATTGTCGACGCTTTCCTGGATGCCGAGTTTGAAGGCGGGCGCCACGCCACGCGGGTCGACATGATCAAAGCCATCGAAGGCTGATCCCAACGACACAAAATCCTTACGCGCCCTCGCCACCCGGTCGGGGCGCGATTTTGTTTCGCCTTGGGCAAAAATGAGGCGGGATTGTTTACATCTCTGAAAATAAATGGAAAACTTAGTGATCCTTTGTCGTTAATTTCCATTCCGGCTCCCAAAATATGGCATATTCCCCCGGCATTGTGAGGCTAAGTTAATCTCACAGGAGGCCGTCATGCGTGACATTCTGGGCCAATTGAAATCCATTGATCTGAAGTCGATCGATCTGAAAGCCATCGATCTGAAATCCGTTGATATCGCGGGTGTTGATAAAAAACGTGTCGGGACCGCCGTGGCCACGCTGGCAATTGCGCTGGGCGCTGGGTTTTACATGCAACAGGAACCGGGCAACACCTCTGGTCCGCAAACCTTGACACCGGTACCGGTTCAGACCGCATCTGTGTTGCCAACCGCTGCGCCGGAAACGCCCACTGATGTCACACCCGGGCAGCCGACCAATGTGGGCGCAGCGGTCGATCTTTCGGTGGACGGCGACATGGCCCCGGATGCCACCCCCACGCCTGCAATCGCAACGGCACCTCAAATCACTGAGGACGTGACGATGGATCAGCCCGCAGCAGCACAAATGGCTGATGTCACTCCGTCTGAACCCCCGGTGGATCTGAGCGCGGATGAAAGCTTTGATCTGGCGGCGCTGGATCTGGTTCCCGTGGCACCAACCCCATCATCGACCGAGGCTCCGATGGCCAGCACCCAATGTGCGCCGACCCTGACTGGGTCAGCGGGCAAAATGGCGATGATTTCCTTAACGGTATCCGCCCCGTGTCACGCCAACCAAGAGATTGAGTTCTCGCATGAAGGGCTGCGATTTACCGAACGTCTGGACGGACAGGGGGGGCTTTCCCTGGATCTTCCCGCCCTGGCCAGCGAGGCGAAAATTGTCGCCCATCTGCAAGACGATACCAGCTCCGTCATTGAGGTCGCGGTGCCGGACGCCGTTCAGTATCGCCGCGTGGCGCTGATCTGGCATGGGGCCACGGGTCTGCAATTGCACGCCTTCGAAGAAGGGGCAGATTACGGTGACACAGGGCATGTCTGGGCCGAACAACCGGGCGACCTGTCCCGGGTCGAAGCCGGGATTGGCGGCTATACCACCATGCTGGGCAGTGTTTCATCCGGATATGCGGCGGATATCTACTCGTTCCCGGCCTATCTGATGCGCTCTTTGTCGGGGCCAGAGATCACCATCGAAGCTCAGGTCATGGAAACCACCTGTGGTAAGGCGCTTGAAGCCACCTATCTGCGGACCAATGGGAAGAAGGTCATAACCCAAACACCCATCGAGATCGCCTCTCCTGGATGTGATGCCGTAGGAGAGTATCTGGTATTGCAAGACCTGCCGGAAACGATGCGCCTGGCGCTGAACTGATCCCTGCCAACCCGTGCAGCCCGGCAACAGACAGCCGATCTGCGCATGCCAAGGCTGTTGCCCCGTTCAGATCTGCTGCATACTTGCGCGGAATTGAACGGTGGCGCAGGGACCAATCATGATCAATCTGCGTGCGGCCATTTGTGCCGCACTTTTTCTTGTCCTGGGGGGTGCTGCGGCACAGGCAAATGATATCTCGCTGACCGCGCGGGACGGATCAATTTCGCTGTCCGGAAATCTTGTGGGATATGACGGCGCTTTCTATCGGATTGACACAGAGTTTGGCATCCTGACCGTGGACGGGTCCGGGGTGGTTTGCGAAGGTCCCGGCTGCCCGAGCCTTGGCCCCTATGTGGCGGATCTGGTCATCTCCGGTGCGCGCGAACTAAGTGCCGTCCTGATGCCTGCCCTTGTCGAAGGGTTTGCGCTGCGTCAGGGATATGCCTTGAAGCGGGAAGAGCAACCGGACGCGAAAGTGCTTTATACGCTTTATGAAGGGGAAAGCGGCCAGGAAGCTGCGCGGATCAGCATTCACTCTACATCCTCCAACGAAGGGATTGCAGATCTGTTGGGTCATCAGGCGGATATCGTGTTGTCGCAGCGCGAAGTTACGTCCGGTGAACGGGTCAAGGCCTACGAAGCCGGGCTCGGCGACCTCAATGCGCGGCGGCAGGAACGGGTGCTGGCGTTGAATGCGTTGGTGCCGATCGTGTCCCCCGGCAACCCGGTGCGGCGAATCTCTATGGCGCAATTGGCGGCGATCTATGCCGGAAAGATCACCAATTGGTCCGCATTGGGCGGCGAAGATGCTCCGATCACAGCCTATCTGCGTGAAGCAGGGACCGGGTTTGCGCCCGTGTTCGAGACAAAGGTCATATCAGCCCAGGGCACGCGCCTGTCCGATGCGGTGGTCCGATTGGCCAGTGACAGGGATTTGTTGGATGCCGTGGCGGGTGACCCGTTTGGCATCGGAATTGCGCCGTTCACGGCAACCGGCAGCAATGAGATTGTGCAACTTTCCGGGCGATGCGGGTTTGGGGTGGATGCAAGCGATCTTGCGATCAAGGCCGAGGATTACCCGCTGACCACGCCGAATTATATGTACCTGCCGGAACGGCGCCTGCCACAGCTGGGGCGCGAATTGCTGACCTATCTGCGCAGCGAGGCCGCCCAGTTGGTCATCCGCCGCGCGGGGTTTGTGGATCAGGCCATGTCCGTGGTGCCCCTGTCGCATCAAGGGGATCGTTTGGCCAACGCCATTGCCATGGCGGGCGATGAGGTTAGCTTGAAAGACCTGCAAGCGCTCTCGGCCTTTGTGACACGCCAAAGCCGCCTGTCACTGACCTTCCGGTTCGAGGGCGGGTCTACTTATCTGGATGCACCATCACGGTCGAACATCGCGCTTTTGGCCCGCGCTCTGGAGGCAGGGCGATTTGACGGCCGGACGATCAGTTTCGTGGGGTTTTCAGACGGGCAGGGGGCGGCGTCCCAAAACCTTACCTTGTCTCGCAAACGGGCCAAGGCCGTGCGGGATGCGGTGTTGGGTGAGGCAGAGAGCCTGGATCCGTCGCGTTTGACCCTGAAAGTCAAAGCCTTTGGCGAGGCTTTGCCCATGGCCTGCGATGAAAGCGCATGGGGGCGGGGTGTGAACCGGCGGGTGGAAATCTGGGTGGATTGATCCGGATTTCGCAGCGGGTCACAGATACCCTTCGGCCCGGAAACTCAGCTCTGCCGATTTCCCGATGACAAGATGATCATGCAGGGTGATCCCCAGCGCTGTTGCGGCCTGTTCCACTTGCCGCGTCATCTGCATGTCACTGTCTGACGGGGTTGGATCCCCGGACGGGTGATTGTGCACGAGGATCAGGGCGGAGGCGTTCAGCTCCAGCGCCCGTTTCACCACCTCGCGCGGGTAAACCGGCACGTGATCCACCGTGCCGCGCGCCTGTTCTTCGTCGGCAACCAGCACATTTTTTGTGTCCAGATACAGCACCCGGAACTGCTCGGTTTCCCGATGTGCCATTGTGGTGTGGCAATAATCCACCAGACTGTCCCAGGAGGAAATCACATGGCGTTGCATCACACGGGAGCGCGCCAGACGATGTGCTGCTGCCTCAATGATCTTCAATTCCTGAATGACCGATGGCCCGACGCCATGGAGTTCCTGCAGGCGGGTGACCGGGGCTGATATCACGCCGTTGAAATCGCCGAACCGGTCGAGCAGACGTCGGGCCAGGGGTTTGACATCCTGGCGTGGAATGGCGCGAAACAGCACCAGTTCCAGCATTTCGTAATCGGGCAGGGCGGCGGCCCCGCCTTTCATGAACCGGTCCCGCAGCCGTTTCCGGTGGTCTTTGATATAGGATGGTAGACGCCCCTTTTCCGTTTTGACCGGAACGGGAAGGGCTTCATCCGTATCAAAGAGGGTTTGTGGCATTTCGCCAAAAGATAAGGGTTGGTGCGTCATACACCAACCCTCGCATGGATTTGGTAAAGCAAAGGTTAATACAGACCTTATGCTTTAGAAGGCCAATGACTTATGACGTCATCCCGTCCCAGAAACTCCGCACCTTAGAGAAGAAGTTGGAACTTTCCGGGTTGTTGTCCTCTGACAGCTTGTCGAATTCCCGCAGAAGTTCTTTCTGTTTCGAGGTCAGGTTCACCGGAGTTTCTACTGAGAGTTCGATATACATGTCACCGGCTGGCCCACCGCGCAGACCGGGCATGCCTTTGCCCCGCAGGCGCATCTGGCGACCCGATTGGCTGCCGGACGGGATTTTCACCCGTGACCGCCCACCGTCGATTGTCGGCACTTCGATGTCACCGCCCAGGGCAGCAGACGCCATTGGTACCGGTATCCGGCAATGCAGGTGGTTGCCTTCGCGATCAAAGATCGCATGCGGGGTCACTTCGATGAAGATGTAAAGATCCCCAGAAGGGCCGCCGCGCAGGCCGGCTTCGCCTTCGCCTGCCAGACGAATGCGCGTGCCGGTTTCGACACCCGCCGGAATATTGACTGACAGCGAGCGTTCCTTTTCCTTGCGACCAGCGCCGCCGCAGGATTTGCACGGGTTCTTGATCATCTGACCCATGCCCTGACAGGTCGGACAGGTGCGTTCGACGGTAAAGAAACCCTGCTGTGCGCGGACCTTGCCCATGCCGGAACAGGTCGGACACATGGTCGGTTCGGCGCCGCTTTCGGCACCGGTCCCGTCACATTCATCGCAGCCGACCGAGGTGGGCACGTTGATGGTCTGTTGTAGGCCGGTATAGGCCTCTTCCAACGAGACGCGCAGGTTGTAGCGCAGGTCGGACCCGCGTTGCGCGCGCGACCGGCCACCGCCGCCGCGCTGGCCACCCATGAAATCGCCAAAAAGATCGTCAAACACATCTGAAAACGCGCTGGCGAAGTCACCTTGCTGGCCACCATAGCCACCACCGGGCCGACCACCGCCCATGCCGCCTTCGAACGCCGCATGACCATAGCGGTCATAGGCCGCCTTCTTGTCGGCATCCTTCAACACGTCATAGGCTTCGTTCACTTCCTTGAACTGGGCCTCTGCGTTCGGATTGTCGGAATTGCGATCCGGGTGCAGCTCTTTCGCCTTTTTGCGATAGGCTTTCTTGAGCTCATCTGCGGACGCACCTTTGGTGGCCCCCAGAACTTCGTAGTAATCACGTTTTGACATAGACTTCTCCCTTGGGGAGGAAGACCGGCCCGCGTGATGCAGGCCGATCTGTTACCTAGAGAGACTTACGAACGTTTGTCGCCGTCGAGATCTTCGAAATCGGCGTCGACGATGTCGTCGTCAGCTGCGCGCGGGCCGTCGGCCTCTTCCGCTTCCTCACCACCTTCAGCTTCGGCTTGCTGCGATTTGTAGATCGCTTCGCCCAGCTTCATGGCGGCTTCGGTCACGTTCTGAACGCCCGATTTCAGTTTCTCGGCTGACACGTCCTCTTTCTCGAGGTCGTCTTTCAGCGCGGCAATCGCCAGTTCGATCGCTTCGATCGTGGTGGGATCCACCTTGTCGGAATGCTCTTCCATCGACTTTTCGGTCGAGTGGATCAGGCTTTCGGCCTGGTTGCGGGCTTCGACAAGCTCTTTACGCTCTTTATCGGCCTCGGCGTTGGCTTCGGCGTCTTTCACCATGGCTTCGATGTCCTCATCCGACAGACCGCCCGAGGCCTGGATGGTGATTTTCTGCTCTTTGCCGGTGCCTTTGTCCTTGGCGCCCACTTCCACGATGCCGTTGGCGTCGATGTCGAAGGTCACCTCGATCTGCGGCAGGCCGCGCGGGGCCGGCGGGATGTCTTCAAGGTTGAACTGGCCGAGGATCTTGTTGTCGGCAGCCATTTCACGTTCACCCTGGAACACGCGCAGGGTCACGGCGTTCTGGTTGTCTTCCGCGGTCGAGAAGATCTGCGACTTCTTGGTCGGGATCGTGGTGTTGCGGTCGATCAGGCGGGTGAACACGCCACCCAGCGTTTCGATGCCCAGCGACAGCGGGGTCACGTCCAGAAGAACAACATCTTTCACGTCGCCCTGCAGAACACCGGCCTGAATGGCGGCACCCATGGCAACCACTTCGTCCGGGTTCACACCTTTGTGGGGCTCCTTGCCGAAGAACTTGGTGACCTCTTCGATCACTTTCGGCATGCGGGTCATACCGCCGACCAGAACCACCTCGTCGATGTCGCCGGTCGACAGGCCAGCGTCTTTCAGGGCGGCCTGACAGGGCTTGATCGAACGTTTGATCAGGTCCGACACCAGGCTTTCCAGCTTGGCGCGGGTCAGCTTCATGACCATGTGCAGCGGCGCACCATCCGAGCCCATCGAGATAAAGGGCTGGTTGATCTCGGTCTGCGAGGCCGACGACAGTTCGATCTTGGCTTTTTCAGCGGCTTCTTTCAGGCGCTGCAGGGCCATCTTGTCTTTCGACAGGTCGACCTGGTTTTCCTTTTTGAACTCATCGACCAGATACTGAACGATGCGCATGTCGAAGTCTTCACCACCCAGGAACGTGTCGCCGTTGGTGGATTTCACTTCGAACAGACCGTCGTCAATTTCCAGGATGGTCACGTCGAAAGTACCACCACCAAGGTCATAGACCGCGATGGTTTGGGTCTCGGCCTTGTCCAGACCGTATGCCAGAGCGGCCGCGGTCGGTTCGTTGATGATGCGCAGCACCTCAAGACCGGCGATCTTGCCGGCGTCTTTGGTGGCCTGACGCTGGGCGTCGTTAAAGTATGCGGGCACGGTGATGACCGCCTGGGTCACCTCTTCGCCAAGATACGATTCAGCGGTTTCTTTCATCTTGCCAAGGATGAAGGCCGAGATTTGCGAGGGCGAATATTTCTGCCCGGCGGCTTCTACCCAGGCATCCCCATTGCCGCCATCCACGATGGCGTAGGGCACCAGCTTTTTGTCTTTTTCGACAGCCGGGTCCGACATGTTGCGGCCGATCAGGCGCTTCACGGCAAAGACCGTGTTGTCCGGGTTGGTGACGGCCTGGCGTTTCGCCGGTTGGCCGACAAGGCGTTCGTCGTCTTTGAAGGCGACAATCGAAGGCGTCGTGCGCGCGCCTTCTGCGTTTTCAATAACTCGCGGTTGCGAGCCGTCCATGATGGCGACACAGGAGTTGGTTGTCCCGAGGTCGATACCGATGACTTTGGCCATGCTCAAAATCCTCTTCTAGGCGATGTTGAAGGAACCGGCCTTGCAAAGCACCGGCCCCTGATCCCAATGTACATGCCGAAAACGGATCACCCGTTTCCAACGTCGAAGCGTATATAAGTAGGCTGAATGGGTGCTGCAAGCGTTCAAACGTGGTGTTTTGCGTAAAAAAGTGACTCATTTTCGGGGATTTGGTAGGGATTACGCAGGAAATGGAAGCAATGGATCTGGGTGGGGCGAAGCTTTTCAAACAGATGCTGGATCGTGATCAGCAAGAAGCAATGATAGGCCGGGTGCGTGAGGTTGTGGCGCGGGCACCACTTTTTCACCCGGAAACCGCCTCTGGCAAAAAAATGTCGGTTCGCATGACATCCTGTGGTCGGGTGGGCTGGGTGACGGATCGCCGCGGGTATCGCTATGAACCGCGCCACCCATCCGGTGTCGAATGGCCCGAAATTCCCAACGAAGTGCTGGCGATCTGGGATCAGGTCGCAGGCTGTGGCGTGCGCCCGGACAGTTGTCTGGTCAACTTCTATGGCGAGGGGGCGAAGATGGGGATGCATCAGGATCGTGACGAAGGGGATTTTGGTTTTCCAGTGGTGTCGATCAGCCTGGGCGATGAGGCGCTGTTTCGGATCGGTTCCACCACCCGGGGTGGCAAGACCCAATCGGCCTGGCTGTCCTCGGGTGATGTGCTGGTTCTGGGTGGCGCGGCGCGGCTGGCCTATCACGGCATTGACCGGCTGCGCTTTGGGTCCAGCGATCTGTTGCGCGACCATGGCCGGATCAACCTGACCATGCGGGTGGTGCGTTAGGCCCTAACGCGGCGTTATCGTACAACAGCCGGACAGGGCATAAGGTCCGTCCTCGTGGTCAATCAGAACATCCAAATCAAGACCATAAGCGCGGTCCGACATGCCGTCATGGCATTCTTCGCGCCGGATGGTCAGCAAGGCCTCTCCGTGCCCGTCTTCGCCGCGGATCCAAAACCGGTCTGAACGTCCAATTACACTGGTGGTCATGGTGATGTGAAAGCGCGACGTGTCTTCATCCATATGCTGCAAAACCAGTTCATTCTCGCCGTCAGTGAACAGATCCCAAAACGGTTCTGTGCCGGAACAGTTCAGCGGCCAGGGCATATGCCCCCAGTCCTGACCCGGGTCGCGGGTCAGATAGCGCATGGAGACCCATCCCGCGCCTTCATCGATATTCACTTGCCCCCATTTGAAGTCATCAGAAAGGGCAACTACTTCGATACCCGCTTGATCAGGGGCAAGGCTGCCAATGATCCCGGCGCTGGCCTGGGGTGCTTCCCGAATGTTCAAAACGTCGTCGGAGGCCACATCAGTGACCGCATAAAGAGCGGGCAGAGGGTGGTGTTGTGCGGCGACTGTCGCGGGCAACAGGCACAGGAGTATTGCAATAAGAAACTTCATCCCCGTGCCCCCCAGCTGATGGAGGCGTGTTTGCGGGTATAGTTTTCGCCCAGCAGACCAATCACCAGCAAGACCAGCGACACGACAAGCGGATAGGTGGTGTTGGAATGATGCGGAAAATAATTCACGAACGTAAAGCCGCGTGCCTGATCAATGATATGGAACAGCGGGTTCCAGGTGAACATCACCAACATGTAGGCAGGCAGGCTGTTGGCCACAAACATCTTGCCCGACGCAAGCATGTTTGCACGGGTGTAAAGCGATGTCGCGATGCTCGAGAATTGCGGGAACCAGGGCTTGAGGGCCAGGAAGATCATTCCGACACAGACCCCGGAGAACCAGGCCAGGAACAGCATGCCCAAGGCGCCGGGCCAGTAGTAAAATTCGACATTGCCGGTCCAGAGTTCATAGACGCTCAGAACCACGGCCACGGACAGGAACTGGAGATACAGTGCCCCAAGCGCGGCGGATGAAATCGAAACAAATGTATTCATCGGCGCGTGTTGCATCATCGAAGAGGTCGGCCCCGCCGCCCCGGCAACCGCCCCCATGGATTTCACATGGGTCATGTAAAGGAAGATCCCCGACATGACATATAAAAGGAAATCCCCCTGGATGCGCGCCCCTTTTCCGAGGATCGTGAACATCAGGTAAAATATGGCAACCAGCATCATTGTCTGCATCATGTTGATAATCAGCCCGATCAGCGCGTTGGAATGCGACTGACGCACCGATCTCACGGTGGCCACGTAAATGACCTCTCCCATATTGATCGCGGCCTGAAGAGAAGACCGGTTCTGTTTGGTGGTCTGAAACATGAAATGACCTTTTTGCCTCGGTTGCTCGTGAATTTAACTGGGAATTCTTGCTGTTCCTTTACCTTGAAACCATAAGAGAGGGCGGAAATTATGGCAACAACGCCGATTTGGTGTGGCAATAAGGAGAAGCCCTTTGGATTTTGACCGTTTGGAACAGGTCATGCGTCGCCTGGCGCTGGAGGCCGGTGACGTGATCATGGAGATTTACAACTCCGATGATTTCGAGGTGAAGTCGAAATCCGATGACAGCCCGGTGACCGCTGCTGACGAAGCCGCCGATGCGCTGATCTCTGCCGGGCTGCGGGCAGCCTTTCCCGATGTGCTTCTTGTGACGGAAGAGCAGGCGGACAGCCACGGGCAACAGGCGGACGCGTTCCTGATTGTTGACCCGCTGGATGGCACCAAGGAGTTCATCCACCGCCGCGGTGATTTCACCGTGAACATCGCCTATGTGAAAGACGGCGCCCCGATCCGCGGTGTGGTCTATGCCCCCGCGCGCGACCGCATGTTCTTTACCCGTGCCGACGGGCAAAGCGTCGAAGAGATGGGGCCGTTCAACAAAGAAGCGCTGGGCGAGGTGAAAGAGATCAATGTCTCGACCCCGGACAACTCGGCCCTGATGGTGGTGGCGTCGAAATCGCATCGCGATCAGGCCACCGATGATTACATCAACAAATACGAGGTCAAAGACAGCAAATCGGCGGGGTCGTCACTGAAATTCTGTCTGGTGGCCACGGGCGAGGCCGATATCTATCCGCGTGTGGGCCGCACGATGGAATGGGACACGGCGGCGGGCCATGCGGTGCTGAACGGGGCCGGCGGCGCGGTGGTGCGCTTTGATGACCACTCCCCGCTCACTTATGGCAAGCCGATCTATGAAAACCCGTTTTTCATCGCCTACGCCAAAGGTGTGGAGCTGAAACCCGCATGAAAACCGTGATCGTCATCCCCGCCCGCTATGCGTCATCCCGCTTTCCGGGCAAGGCGCTGGCCCCACTTACCGGGGCCACGGGGGTGACGAAACCGCTGATCCAACGATCCTGGGAGGCGGCGCAGAAGGTGCAGGATGTGGATCGGGTGGTGGTGGCCACGGATGATCTGCGCATCAAAGAGGTGGCCGAAGGGTTTGGTGCCGAAGTGGTTGTTACGTCGCCGGATTGCCAGAACGGCACCGAACGCTGCGCCGAGGCGCTGGACAAGCTGGGCGAGGATTACGACATCGTGGTGAACTTGCAAGGCGACGCCCCGCTGACACCACCCTGGTTCATCGAGCATCTGATTGCGGGCCTTTCCGCACATCCAACAGCCGAGGTGGCCACACCGGTGTTGCGCTGTGATGGGCGCGCCTTGTCGGGATTTCTGGAAGATCGCCGCGCGGGCCGGGTCGGGGGGACAACAGCCGTGTTTGGGGCCGAAGGCAAAGCGCTTTATTTCTCAAAAGAGGTGATCCCCCATACGGACGGGGTGATCATTGCGCCAGATGCCCCATCCGATGTGTTTCATCATGTGGGGGTATATGCCTATCGCCCCTCGGCGTTGGCGGCCTATCCTCACTGGTCGATGGGTCCGCTGGAGCGTCTGGAAGGGTTGGAGCAGCTGCGATTTCTGGAGCGGGAACGCCCGGTGCTCTGCGTCGAGGTTGACGCCCGGGGGCGTCAGTTCTGGGAGCTCAACAACCCGGAAGATGTGCCGCGGATTGAAGCCATGATGGCGGAAATGGGGGAACCGTGAACTGTTCGGTTGCGGGGATCCACCCGTTTTCAATCCGGGTTCTGCCGAACTGCCACCAAATTGCCGCAGTATCGGCGTTTCCATTTGTGAAACAGCCGAATATAGAGAAAATGAGTGACATTTATGTGCAAAACGATAGCCTTAAACAAAAAACAATCTTGTGCGGTTACCGACAGATCCGGGCCTTAGGGCTGGCTGACTTGCATGGTTTTATATGGTAACAAGCACAGTGAAGGTGGGACAGAAATGAAACGTAAAGTAACCAAAGCCATTTTTCCGGTCGCAGGGCTGGGTACGCGGTTTTTGCCCGCAACCAAATCGATCCCGAAGGAAATCATGACCCTCGTGGACCGTCCGTTGATCCAATATGCAATTGACGAGGCGCGTGCCGCCGGGATCAAGGAGTTTATCTTTGTGACCTCGCGCGGCAAAGGCGCGCTTGAGGACTACTTTGACAACTCTCCTGTGCTGGAACAGGAGCTGCGGAAGAAGAACAAAGATGAGCTGCTTGAGGTGCTGAAAGACACCAATATGGACAGCGGCGCCATTGCTTATATCCGTCAGCACAAGGCGCTGGGCCTGGGTCACGCTGTGTGGTGTGCCCGTCGCCTGATTGCAAACGAACCCTTTGCGGTGATCCTGCCGGACGATGTGATCGCGGCAGAAAAGCCCTGCCTGCAACAGATGGTCGAAGCCTACGAAGAAACCGGCGGCTGCATGGTGGCCGCGATGGAAGTGCCTCCGGAAAAGGCCTCTGCCTACGGGGTGCTCGACGTAAAAGAAGACATGGGATCCATGGTGTCGACCCGCGGCATGGTGGAAAAACCCTCGATCGAGGATGCCCCGTCGAATCTCGCCGTCATTGGCCGCTATATCCTGACCCCGGATGTGCTGCGCAGCCTGAACAAGATCAAATCCGGTGCGGGTGGGGAAATCCAGTTGACCGACGCAATTGCAGAAGAGATCAATCAGGATCGCGAGGTTTATGGCTATCGGTTCCGTGGGCAGCGGTTTGATTGCGGATCCAAGGCGGGTTTCCTGCAGGCCACCGTTTCTTTTGGTCTTGCACGCGAAGAGCTGCGGGATGAGTTCTCGGACTATCTTTCTGATCTGATTGCCCAGCAAAAGGCGGCCGAGTGATCGCTTATGACAGGCGGCGCGTCAGGTCTTTGGGCATCTTATCGGATGCGCCTGAAACGCCGCCGCCTGATCTTTCGCGCGATTCGGTCGCGCCGCCAATTGACTTCGGTTGTGGATCGTACCGCAGAAATCCGTCCGGGACAGATCCTCGCCTTCACCACCCTTCGCAATGAATTGCCGCGACTGCCCCATTTCCTGGCCCATTATCGGGCATTGGGGGTTGGGCATTTCCTGATGGTCGTCAATGACAGCCGGGATGGCAGCGCCGCGTTTCTGGCGGACCAACCTGACGTATCGTTGTGGACCACGGATGCAAGCTATAAGGCTGCGCGTTTTGGTGTGGATTGGCTGACATGGTTGCAATTTCGGTACGGCCATGGCGCCTGGTGCCTGAGCGTGGATGCCGATGAGATCCTGATCTATCCGCATTGGGACCGCCGTGACCTAAAGGCCCTGACGCAGCGGTTGGAACAAACAGGTGCGACGGCGCTGGGCGCCTTGATGCTTGATCTCTACCCGAAAGGGCCGTTGGGGCAGGGGGTGTACCAGCCCGGACAAGACCCAACCGAGCTGCTGGGGTGGTTTGACGCGGCCCCTTACCAGGCCCGACGACAACTCCCGCTGCAGAACCTTTGGCTGCAAGGCGGCGCGCGCGAGCGGGTGTTTTTCCCTGACCACCCGCGCCGGGGGCCGACCCTGAACAAGCTGCCCCTGGTGAACTGGTCACGCCGTTTCGTCTATGCCAATTCCACCCACTCCGCCTTGCCGCCGCGTCTGAACCGGGAATGGGACGGTCCCGCATCCGTTTCGGGTGACACGCGGCTGTCGGGCGCGCTGCTGCACACCAAGTTCCTGCCGGGGGTGATAGAACGGTCTGGGGAAGAAAAACTGCGGCGCGAGCATTTTGGCCAGCCGGACCAGTTTGATGCCTATTATGACGGGGTGGCCGGGGCACCGGATTTGTGGACCACACACTCCACTCGATATGAAAACTGGCAACAGCTTGTGGCGCTGGGCCTGATTTCCGCAGGTGGTTGGGATTAAAGCGATTTAAAACAGTTTACCGTCAGAATTGTCACATGTATGGATGATTCTAAGGTATTGTTCATGAAATGAGACCAATACGAGGCAGGGTTTGCCCTTATCGGAGCGCAACTTGGCAAATGAGCAAGAGCCACCCGGTTAGGTTTGGTTGATCGGTTACGGGATAGACGGGAAACACTTTGGGCGTCTGGACATCATATCGCCTGAGATTACGGCGAAAACATCGCCAGGTCCGCGCGTTTCGCAAACGCCGCGAATTGAGCGAAGTGTCAAATCGGACCCGTGCCATTCGCCCCGATGATATTCTGGTCTTTTCCACCCTGCGCAATGAACGCATCCGCCTGCCCTATTTCCTGAAATATTATCGCGACCTTGGGGTCAGCCATTTTCTGATTGTCGACAACGGATCGGATGATGGCGGGCGCGAATATCTGGCGGGGCAGGATGACGTGTCGCTCTGGAGCACAAACGCAAGTTACAAGCGGTGGCATTTCGGGGTGGATTGGCTGAACTGGCTGCAGCGCAAATATGCCCACGGGCATTGGGCGCTGGTGGTCGACCCGGATGAGTTCCTGGTCTACCCGTTTTGCGACACGCGCCCGCTGCGCGCGCTGACGGATTGGCTCGATGCATCTGGCGTGCGGTCCTTTGGGGCAATGCTGCTGGACATGTATCCGAAAGGCCCGATTGATGCGCAGCCCTATCGCGAAGGGCAGAACCCGTTTGACATTGCCTGCTGGTTCGACAGCGGCAACTACATGATTAAGAAGAACAATTACTACGGCAACCTGTGGATTCAGGGCGGCCCTCGGACCCGGGCCTTTTTCCAGGATGATCCGAAGCGGGCGCCCGCGTTGAACAAGATACCTCTGGTCAAATGGGATAAGGGGTTCACCTATCTCAGCTCCACCCACACGATCCTGCCGCGGGGTCTGAACCTGGTTTATGATGAATGGGGGGGCGAAAAGGCGTCAGGTTGCCTGCTCCATGCCAAGTTCCTCGATACGTTCACCGCCAAGGCGGAGGAGGAGCTGAAACGCAACCAGCATTATGCCGGTGGCCATGAATACCGCGCCTATCATCAGCACCTGAAAGACAACCCGGACCTGTGGTGCAAATGGAGCGAGAAATACATCAACTGGCGCCAGCTTGAGATCCTCGGGATCATGTCAAAGGGGAATTGGGCATGAGCCTGGGTGTGGTCATGTTGGTGCATGATGCACTGGATCGGGCCGAGCAGCTGGTGCGCCACTGGTCTCAGCATGGCTGTCCGGTGGTTCTTCATGTGGACAAACGGGTCAAGCGTCGCCCCTATGCGGCCTTTGTGAATGCATTAAGCGATCTGGACAATGTGCGCTTTTGCGGTCGGCATAAATGCGAATGGGGCACCTGGTCACTGGTCGCCGCCAGCCAGACCGCATCCGAGCTGATGTTGAAAAGCTTCCCCGAGGTGCGCCATGTCTTTTTGGCATCTGGATCCTGCCTACCCCTGCGCCCGGTAAACGAGATGGTCCGCTATCTCGAGGCGCGCCCGCGCACCAATTTCATCGAAAGCGTCACCACCGAAGATGTGCCCTGGACTGTGGGCGGATTGGATCGGGAACGCTTTACGCTGCGCTTTCCGTTTTCATGGAAACGGCATCGGTGGATTTTCGATAAATATGTCCAGCTGCAACGCCGGATGAAATTCAAGCGCAAGATCCCGGATGGATTGGTGCCACATCTGGGCAGTCAATGGTGGTGTTTGACGCGACAAACCTTGTCGACGATCCTGACAGATCCTGACCGCGAGACCTATGATGCGTATTTCAAGAAGGTCTGGATCCCGGATGAAAGCTATTACCAGACCCTCGTGCGCCTGCATTCGACCGAGATCGAAAGCCGGTCCCTGACCCTGTCCAAGTTTGACTATCAGGGCAAACCGCATGTGTTCTATGACGATCACCTGCAGCTTTTGCGCCGGTCTGATTGCTTTGTCGCGCGCAAGATCTGGCCCTCGGCCGACAAGCTTTACGACAGTTTCCTGTCCGACGCCGCAGCCATCATGAGCGGGGCAGAGCCCAACCCCGGCAAGATCGACCGGATCTTTTCCAAGGCGGTCGAGCGGCGCACCAAGGGGCGGTCAGGCCTTTACATGCAAAGCCGCTTTCCCCGCATGGGGTTTGAAAACGGGTTGACCGGCAGTCCCTATGCGATTTTCGAAGGCTTCACCGAGGTGTTTGAAGATTTTGAACCCTGGTTGGAGCGCACCATCGGCGGGCGGGTGCACGGACATCTTTATGCCAAGGATCGGGTTGAATTCGCTGGCGGGCAACGGGATTTCAGCGGCGCGCTGACTGACAGCCCGACACTGCGTGACTATGATCCACGCGGCTTCCTGACCAACCTGATTTGGTCCACCCGTGGTGAACGTCAATCTTTCCAGTTTGGTCCAGCAGACAATCAGGCGATCAGCTGGGATGTGACCAAGGATCCGAACGCCTATATCAGCGTGATTTCTGGTGCTTGGGCGGTCCCTCTTTATCGCTCCACCCGCAATTTCACCGATATTCGGCGCGAAGCGGCGCGGTTGCAAAAGATCGAAAGCGACCATTTGGATATTCTGCGCTCCAGCTATTCGCGGGCAAGGGTGCGGATCTGGACCATGGCGGAAATTGTGCAAAACCCGATGGAGCCACTGCAGCTGATCCTGGATGAAATTGGCGGGCGCATGAATACGCGGCTGACCGAGGCACCAAAGCTTGTTCCCCTGGATGGATTTGGGCAGTTTTTGCAAAACCTCAAGAACCAGGGCATGCAGCCATACCTGATGGGGGATTACCCGTCGGGTGTCGATCCGGTGACCCCACCGCGCGATGCGCTCAAACCTTACTTGATAAAATGACCAGCCGGTCTGAACGGGCAGCCCTATGACACGACAGTTTGATTGCTTCATTATCTTCGCGGAAATGCGGACCGGGTCGAATTTTCTGGAAAGCAATCTGGATCAGTTTCCCGGGCTGAAATGCTATGGCGAGGCGTTTAACCCCTATTTCATGGTCTCTCCGAAGACCAAGGAATTGTTTGGCGTGACCACGCGCGCACGGGACAAGGATCCGATGCATCTGGTTGCGGCGATCAAGGAGGGGACAGAGGAACTCCCGGGGTTCCGGTTTTTCCATGACCACGATCCGCGGGTCTTCGAGGCGCTGATCGACGACCCGTGCTGTGCCAAGGTGGTGCTGACCCGTAACCATCTTGAAAGCTATGTGTCGCGCAAGATTGCCTGGGAAACCGACCAGTGGCAGCTGAATGACGTGCATGACGTGATCAAGAAACAGGCCACGTTTCACGGGTGGGAATTTGAACGCCTGTTTTATCGGATGAAGGCGTTCCAGCTTGAGATTAAGGCACGTCTGCAGCGCAGCGGGCAGACCGCCTTTTACATCGATTACGAAGACGCCCAGGATCTGGATGTGATCAACGGCTTGGCACGATTTTTGGGCGAAAGTCACGAAATTACTGAATTTGCAGGAAAATTCAAAAAGCAGAACCCGGAAACACTGGAAGAGAAAGTGGTTAACTTTGCGGATCTCAAAGACACGGTTGCGCGGATTGACAGCTTTGACCTGCACCGCATTCCCAGTTTTGAAACCTCGCGCCCGGCGGCGGTGACCACCTACGTGATGTCGGATGCCGGTCTGGTATTCATGCCAGTCAAGGGCGGGCCATCACATGGGGTCGAGGCGTGGCTTGCACAATACGGCGAGGTCACGCGGGACTTCACCCAAAAGGAGCTGCGCAAGTGGAAGCGTCAGCACAAGGGTCATCGTAGCTTCACGGTGTTGCGCCACCCGGTTGCCAGGTTGCACGCGGTGTTTTGCAACTATCTGGTCAATCACGGGCCGGACACCTATTGGGACATCAAACATGCGCTGCGCGAGAGCTATGACGTGGCCCTGCCCGAAGGCGAACCCGGCGCGGATTGGACGCTCGCGGCCCATAAGGCGGCGTTCAATCAGTTCATTGATTTTGTCGACAGCAACCTGAAAGGTCAGACCGGGATCCGGGTGGATGCGGGTTGGGCGTCGCAAAGTGCCGTTTTGCAGGGATTTGCCAGCTTTGCCCTGCCCGATCATGTGCTGCGCGAAGATCAGCTGTGGGAAGGGCTTTTGGGGATCACTGGGGAACTGGGGCTTGAGATTGGGGGTGGCCCCGAAGACGCGCCGGAGGACACGCCCTATCCGTTGGCAAAAGTCTATGACACCGGGATCGAGCAGAAGATCCGCAAGCTTTATCAGCGTGATTACATGATGTTTGGTTTCCGCCCCTGGAACCGCTGAGTCGGCGCCGCTTGACCAAAGAAAACCCGCGGCGTGGCGGGCTTGCTCTGATGGGTTGTAAGGCCCTGCTTGCTTGACGTCGCGTCTTGACGCGATTTGCCTGTACCCTGACGGAGGGTAAACCGTATCGCTTTAGGCGGCTTTGTTCGACAGGTTGTCGGTCAAAAGCGCGTGCAGCGTCGCCGAATCACCATTGGCGCGCAGTTTGGAGCAGATGGTTTGATCCCGCAGTGTTCGCGACACCAAAGCCAGGGCCTTGAGGTGTTCAACTCCGCTGTCTTCCGGTGCAAACAGGGCAAAGATCAGGTCCACCGGCTGTTTGTCCACAGCGTCAAAATCAAACGGTTTTTCGACACGAATGAAGCAGCCAACCACGCTGTCCAGACCGTGCAGCCGTGCATGCGGCAAGGCCACGCCGCGGCCAACGCCGGTCGGGCCCAGGGCTTCGCGTTCCTGTAGGGCGGAAAAGGCGGCGGACCCATCGATGTGATAGTTCACCGCTGCAATATCGCCAAGCTCTTGAAACAAGCGCTTTTTAGACGACAAGTTTGCCAGGACCTTGACGGCCGAGGGTTGAAGAATGCTCGAAAGCTCCATCAATAATACTCCCCGCCCGTCAAGTTTGCGGGCGGTTTAGGCGTCGTTTTTCGGGTCGACCCAGCCGATATTGCCGTCATCACGGCGATAGACCACGTTTACCCCTTCGGTTTTCTCGTTGCGGAACACCAGAACCGGCGCGTGGGCCAACTCCATCTGCATGACAGCTTCGCCAACCGAGAGCGACGGGATGCGCGTCTCCATTTCGGCGATGATCATGGGCTCGAGTTGAGCGTTGTCGGCTTCTTCCGGACCTTCCTCTGCCGCTAGGATATAAGAGGCCCCACCGAAAACTTCAACCGGGTCTACACGATCCCGATGGTGGTCTTTCAACCGGCGCTTGTAGCGGCGCAGTTGCTTCTCCATCTTCTCGGTGCATTGATCGAAGGCTGAATAGATTTCGGTGGCATGCGCCTTGGCCTGAGCGGTCAGGCCGGTCGACAGGTGGACCACGGTTTCACACACATATTCATGGGCGCTTTTGGAAAAAACCACCTGGGCGTCGGTCGGACGTTCAGCGTATTTCTGAACCACACTGCCAAGTTCATCTTTCACATGAACCTGAAGGGCGTCACCGATATCGATCTGTTTGCCACTGATTTGGTATTGCATCCTACCTCCTATGGTATTTGCAGGTTACAACGAACCCGGACCCCAAACGGGGCGGGCAGATATTCGTAAATTTTGCAGAAAAAGGGGCGCCGTTTTGCGGTGCCAATCTGGGTGCTTGCCTCGTTTTCAAGGCGGCACGACGAAGAGTCGCGTGGTCTTTCATCCCCTCCATTCGATGACACATCGCCGGGGGTGTCAAGCAGATCGCATGGATTTTGTCGGGAATATCGTCAGGGTGCTGATCAATAGTCCGATCAATTGATCGAAAAATTCTGTCCCAGGTAAACGCGTTTTACGTTTTCGTCCTGAACCACCTCATCGGTGGTGCCGCTCATCAACATGTGGCCATCATGCAGGATATAGGCGCGGTCGACGATCTCCAGCGTTTCACGCACATTGTGGTCGGTGATCAGCACGCCAATGCCACGATCCTTGAGGTCATGCACCAGGGTTCGGATTTCGCCCACGGCGATCGGATCAACACCGGCAAAGGGTTCGTCGAGCAGCAGGTATTTCGGATCTGCCGCTAGAAGACGGGCAATTTCCACCCGCCGCCGTTCCCCGCCTGACAGGGCCAGGGCGGGGGCCTGACGCAGATGCGAAATGGAAAACTCATTGAGCAGTTCTTCCAAACGTTCGCGCCGCTTGTGCCGCCCCTCGGTCGAGATTTCGAGGATCGACATGATGTTGTCTTCGACATTCATGCCACGAAAGATCGACATCTCTTGCGGCAGATAGCCGATGCCATATTTCGCGCGGCGATACATTGGCAACAGGGTCACATCACGCCCGTCAATCAGAACCTGACCGGCTTCGGGTGTGACCAGCCCGGCAATGGAATAAAATGTGGTGGTCTTGCCGCAGCCGTTAGGACCCAAAAGCGCCACAACCTCGCCGCGGTCCAGTTCCAGCGTCACGTCGCGGATCACGGTTTTCTTGCGATAGCTTTTGCGCAGCCCGATGACACGCAGCCCGGTGGCGCTGCCCGCGCCGTCATTATTCACCGCAAGTTCGGGCATCAGTTGCCCCCGGTCTGAATGATGGATTTCACGCGGCCTTCCATCGTGCCGGTGCCCGCGATCAGGTTTACAATCAACTTGTCCGAGGACAGAGCGTTTTGGCCCTGGGTCAAAATCACATCACCGGTCATGACCACCAGCCCACTGTCGATCGTATAGGTTGCTTCGCGCGCTTCGGCCGCTTCCGCGCCGTTCACCAGCGTGACACCCCCCGTGGCATGCAGTTTGGAAATCTCGCCGGTGGTGTTTGTGCCCGTCGCGTATTCCACGCGGACCTTCGCGGCTGACAGGCGCATGGCCCCCTGGCCGATCTTAACATTGCCGTCAAAGATTGCGGTTCCGTCGGCCTGATCAACTGTCAGCGCATCGGCCGAGATTTCCACAGGAAGCGTATTGTCGTGTTTTAATCCTCCAAACGCGACTTGCGCCTGGGCATGGGCCATATTGGCCGTGGCAAATGACGCCACAACCAAGGCAAGTTTGAGCAACTTCAACACTATTCCCCTCCCTTTTGCGGGGGATCATATACCAGTTTCACCCCGTCTTTAAACACCAGAAGATAGGTGCCGGTGTTTGCGGGTTGCTGCGTGATCGTGGCCTGGCCTGCCGACAGGTTGCCCAATGGGCCTTCCGCCGTGACCGCGCCGCTGGATCGAATATGGGTGGCATCCATCGCGGTGGCAAGCCCGGGGGTGCGAATGGTGTAGTTGGTCGACGTGATCAGGGTCACATCACCCGTAAGGTCAATCATGTTTGCCGCCCCGTCGATCATCGCGTCCGAGGCTTGGATATCGACGGTTGCCCCATCCGGGGTTTCGATCCGGGCCTCCATGCCCCTCGCAGAGTAGCGGTTCTTGCCCTCTTCCGGTCGGGCGCTGTCTGCCGAAAAGGTGATTGCGGCGCCGTCTTTGGTGACCGAAGAAAAGGTGGGCCCGGTGATTTTCTGCTCTCGCATCACCGCATCCAGATCGACCCGCGCATAAGTCAGCGATTTTGTCGGGTCGATGGATTTTGAAATCAGAAACATGGTGGACAACAGGCCAAGCGCAATCAGCGGCAGAAGAACTTTCAGCCAGGCGACCATGCGGGAATAGCTGTTGTTGTAGGAGGGCATCACGGGTCCTTTCCCCTCCTATCTAGCGATTTCGGGCCTGATGCCAAGGGCATAGCGCGCAATCGGCACAGCTTTGCCGGGTGCGGTCTGTCTGCATTTGAAGGGTCAGTTTGAAACGTGGATCAAAACAGCCAGGCAATCAGTTTGAAAATACCGATCCAGACAGGCACCGCCAAAAGAACGGCCGGAAGCAGCCACCAACCGGGTTTAAACCTGGCTTGCCCGTCGCGACGGAAGATTTCTTTATCTCGAAACGAATGTGACAAATATTGAGCTTGTGTATGTGCCATAGGGTGACCTGATCGGCTGTGTTAACCATATTCTCCCAAGGCTAGACCTCAAGAGTTAACAAACCCCCAACAGGGTTGCCGGCTGCCCTGAAAATGCGGCACCAACAGGGCGCCGCATTCAAGCTTCGTTGTCAATGGGCAAAAATATCCTGTTCCGGCCAACCAGCCAGATCCAGTTGTGCGCGCATTGGCAGGAAGTCGAAACAGGCCTGCGCCATTTCAGTGCGCCCCTCTCGCGCCAGGCGGGCATCCAGCTCTTCTTTCAGGCGATGCAGATAAAGCACATCCGAGGCCGCATAGTCCAACTGCGCCGTGGTCAGCTCTTCTGCGCCCCAGTCGCTCATCTGTTGTTGTTTGGAAATATCCACTTTCAACAGCTGATCCAGCAGGTTCTTCAACCCATGGCGATCCGTATAGGTGCGGATCAGTTTCGAGGCGATTTTGGTGCAATAAACAGGGGCGGTGACCACGCCAAAGGCGTTCAGCATCGCCGCGATGTCAAAGCGCCCGAAGTGAAAGATCTTCAGCACATTCGGGTCGGTCAACATGCGTTCCAGATTGGGGGCAGAGGTTTGCCCTTTTTCAACCTGCACAAGGTGGGCGTTGCCATCCCCGCCCGACATCTGCACCACACACAGGCGGTCACGGTGCGGGTTCAGGCCCATGGTTTCACAGTCGATGGCCACAACCGGGCCAAGGTCCAGCCCGTCGGGCAGATCACGTTTGTAAAGATGGTTGGTCATTGTTGCCTCACGAAGTTCTGCCCTTTACTAGCGGGTTTTCACCCGTATCCGAAAGGGGAAAGCTGGCAGAGCTGTTGGACGCCATGGAACGGAAACAGAGTTTCCCTGGAACAGAGACAATTCGGCGGGAAACCAACTTTTCTTTCCGTTCTCGGCCATGCTAGTAAAGGTTGAATTTTAAAGACTCAATTTGAGCAGGAATTGGAGGACGGGTCCATGATGTTTGGTGCTTTCTTGGCAATCGGCCTTGCGGGGTGGGGGCTGGTTGAATTGTTTGACGGGTCTGATGAAGCTGATGAAAAGGAAGGTCAGGTCCTGACAGGCACCGACCAAGCCGACCGGCTTGAAGGCGATTCTGGCGACGACACCATCTCGGGTAAAGGCGGCAGTGATACGCTGATCGGGGGAGAAGGTGATGACAGCATCGAAGGTGGTGATCGTCAGGACATCCTTTTTGGTGGAGAGGGTGATGACACACTCTCTGGAGGGCGCGGTGCCGATATTCTTGCTGGGAATGAGGGGAACGACACGCTTGAAGGTGGCAACTGGGACGACATGCTGTTCGGTGGTGCCGGAGAAGACCTTTTGGAAGGTGGGAGTGGCGATGACGTTCTGGTTGGCGGTTTTCTTGATCAAGAGCCAGACGGTGATGCAACGGATATGACGCCGGAACTTTGGGATGCCCTGAAATCGGATTTGACCAGCGGGACGCTGGATTTGTCATCTGCTTTGGGCGGCAGTGCCGACACCGTGGCCGAGTCCATCAACGTGAAAGGTGCCGAAGTGCCCTCCGGGACAGATGGGGCAGATACGCTGATTGGTGGTGAAGGAAACGACACGATTGCATTGAAAAGCGGAGATATCGCCTGGGGTGACGGAGACGGCGTTAAAAGTGGTCAAGATACATTTGTATTGGACGCCCGGTTTGCCGGGGATCAGGCAGTCATCCAGGATTTCGTTAAAGGTGAAGATCAGATTATTGTTGAATATGATAAAAATGGATCCGCTCCAACTTTAACGGTGGAAAAAGAGGGGGCGGGTTACAAGGTTCTGGTGGATGGGCAGGCTGTCGCAATGCTGAACAATCCGCAAGGTGGCGAAGTGAAAGCGGAAGATGTCACTCTGGTTGGGGCAAAATTTGTCTGACCCTGTTGCCCATCAATTCTTGTGCCAATAAGATCTGGATGGGCAGAAAGAGAACACTCACCGCAATCGGCGCGCGTTTCATTGTCCGGAGTTATGGAGTTGTCGCGCTGTTAGGTCACTTCCCATAATAAAGCCCCACAACGTGCCGCGCCTCTGCAAAGAACAGCCAGCGACCGATCACAATGCCAACGAGATGCAGCACCAGCGACGCAGCGCTGACCAGATGCCCAGCCGGCAGGGCAATCAACATCACTGCGGGCAGCGCGCCGATCAGCACCAAAGCCATCATGCGCAGCTTCTCGGCATGTTTGCGACCCACACGGTGGACCATTTCATCCATCACGTAATTGCGGGCGGTGTGCGCGCTTTCATACATGCGCACGGTGCCAATCTCGCCCAGCCCGGTGGCCGTTTCCATCGTGTCTGCATTTTCGGCTTCACACGCATCTCCACGTGTCCACATCATGTACATGACCCCGGTCAGGACCAGCAAAAGCAGCCCCGCCAACATGGACGACCCCGACAGCAACGCGCCCCCGGCAATCGCGTGCAGCAAGAACATCGCAGGCACCCACGGCTGATGCCAGCGCGGAATGGTGCGCAGCTGCGCGTAGATCATCGAGGTGGTGAACACGGTGATCATGGCCAAAACAGAGCCTACTCCACCCATAACCGGCATCTGAGCCCCCAACAAAATCTTGCCCAATGCAACCGGTGCGAAGATCAAAAGCGTAGCAACCGCGGCAATCCCTTCGCGCGACAACCAGGATGTGCGCCACTGGCTGAAGGCGTAAATCGCGTTCTTCCTGTTGCCCAGATGGAAGGTCGAGGCGATCAGCCCGCCCACCGCCATCGCATAAGCCAACACAAAAAAGGCCAGCGCCGTGGTGCCGCGCACAGACGGGATATCCAGCCCGAGAAATGCCAACAGACCGAAGCCAAGACCCGACAGGGTGGTGAAGATTATGACACTTGGTGCGGGATGCATCAGATACGCTCCAAAGCTTTGTCGAGCCAGCCAAGAAACCCCTTGGGTTCTTCTTCGGTCACCGGGGTAAGGGCAGGGGTGTCCAGCCGGTCTTTCAGACGGGGCGGCAGGTATTTATTCACCGGTTTGGTGCCCTGATCCGGCATCAGATCGAACCCACCGCGATCCGCCACCAATTTCGAGACATCGGAATTCGGATCGCCAAGGTCACCGAAATGCCGGGCACCGGCCGGGCAGGTGCGCACGCAGGCCGGTACGCGGTCTTCTTCCGGCAGGTTCTCGTTGTAAATCCGGTCGACACACAGCGTGCATTTCTTCATGATCCCGGCGTCCTGGTCCAGTTCGCGCGCGCCATAGGCGCAGGCCCAGGCACACAGCCCGCAACCGATACACCGATCCTCGTTGACCAGCACAATCCCGTCCTCGGCGCGTTTGTAACTCGCGCCCGTGGGGCAGACGGTGACACAGGGTGCATCTTCACAGTGCAGGCAGCTTTTGGGGAAATGAACGGTTTGTGCCGCGCCTTCTTCTGGCTGCACCTCATAGCTGAACACCCGGTTCAGGAAGGTACCCGACGGATCCGCGCCGTAAGGATCGATGTCGGACAATGGCGCGCCGTAGTTCTGCGTGTTCCACCCCTTGCAGGCGGTCACGCACCCATGGCAGCCAACACATGTATCAAGGTCGATGACCAGACCCAGCTTCTTCTGTGTGGTTTCCGGCAAGCAGGTCATATTTTCCTCGCTACTTTCGCGGGGCCTTTGCCCACAGGGGAGGTGATCGGAGCGTGCGCGGGCTGCGATTGCGCAGGTTCAGGGTCTGCTTTGCGAATTTTCACCCGCAGATCAAACCACGCCGCCTGCCCGGTGATCGGGTCTGAGTTGGCCCACCTCATCCCGTCGCCTTTGGGCGGTTGAAGCTCGTGAATGAGGTGATTGAGCAGGAACCCTTCGGTCGCTTCCGGGGCATCCTCATCCAGCGCCCAGGCCCCTTTGCGCTTGCCGATCGCGTTCCAGGTCCAGACGGTGTTTTCGTTCAGCGCTGCGTGATGGGCCACAGGCACGGTGATTGAGCCGTGAACCGATGAGACCTCGGCATAGTCCCCGTCGGCGAACCCGTTTGCCTCCCAGATTTTAGTGGGCAAATAGAGAAAGTTTTTGCCGGTGATCTGCCGCAGCCACGCATTTTGCGTGCCCCAGGAATGATACATATGCATCGGGCGTTGGGTCAGGGCGTGGATTGGGTATTCGTCCACGTCCACATTGCTGTCTTCAAACGGTTCATACCAGATCGGCAGCGGATCCATGGTCTGGCGCACCCTCTCTCGCAGATGATCCGGCGGCTGGATCTCCCCATGCCCTTCGGCCGCCAGCTGAAACTTGCGCATCGGCTCCACGTAAAGGTTAAAGACATAAGGCGCTTCCGCGTCGAAAATCCCGCGTGCCACAGCCCATTCCTGATAGGCTTTGTTCCAGGGTTTGTAGAAGCTGGCCTCCTCCGGCACATGTGACACCCAGAACCCGCCATTTTCGATATATTTGTCGATTTGGGCGGGATTAGGCTCTCCTCGTCCCTCTCCTTCACCATCTTTCCCGCGGAACCCGGCCAGCGGGCCGATGCCGGGCCGGCGTTCATGGTTCACGATGTAATCGGCGTAATCGTCGAATTTCGCGCTACCGTCCTCGTTCACAAATCCGGGCAGACCAAGCTTTGCGCCTAGCTGGATCAACGCGGTCTGAAACCCGCGCACATCACGATCCGGTTCCACCACCGGCCAACGGATCGCATCGGCGGCCCCATCGGCCTCGCAGATCGGACGATCCAAGAGCGAAATACAGTCATGCCGTTCCAGATAGGTCGTGTCGGGCAGGATCAGATCCGCATAGGCAACCATTTCGGACGAATATGCATCGGAATAAATGATGCGTGGGATCACATAGTCGCCATTTTCGTCCTTATCGGTGAGCATCCGCATCACCTCGGTCGTGTTCATGGTCGAGTTCCACGCCATGTTCGCCATATACATGAACAGCGTATCGATCTTGTAGGGATCCCCCGCATGGGCGTTTGAAATCACCATATGCATCAGCCCATGGGCGGACAGCGGGTTTTCCCAGGTAAACGCCTTGTCGATGCGCTTGGCGGTGCCGTCATCATCCAGCAGCAGATGCTCTGGCCCCAGCGGATAGCCCAGATGCGGCCCATCAAGCGGCTGACCGGGGGTCACGCCGGCATGGGGTTTCGGATGGGCCTCGGGTGGCTTTGGATAGGGCGGCTTGAAGCGGAACCCACCAGGCACCTCAACCGATCCCAACAGGATCTGCAGCATATGCAGTGCGCGACAGGTCTGGAACCCGTTGGAATGGGCCGAGATCCCGCGCATCGCGTGGAAGGCCACCGGGCGACCGATCATCTTGTCATGTTTCTGCCCTTTCCAATCGGTCCAGGGCTGGTCCAGCACAATCTCTTCTTCAAAGGCCACGCGGGCAAGTTCTGCTGCAATAGACTTGATTTTCTGGGTAGGTATGCCCGTGCGACCCGCCACGTTTTCGGGTGCGTAGTCCTCACTCAGATAACGCTCGGCCAAAAGCTGGAACACGGTGCGATGGGTGACGTCGCCCTCCATCATCTGCCCGGCCAGGTTCGGCGTGACACCTGGGCAATCATAATCCATCAGCTTGCCACTGTCGCGATCAATCACCTGCGGCTTGCCGCTGGCCCCACGGATAAACAGACCCTTTTCCGCTGAATTAGGGTCTTCATCCACCACAAACCCCGCATTGGTGTAACGTGCCAAATAGGCCAGATCGACCTTGCCTGCACGCAGCAGCTCGTGCATCAGGGCCATGATGAACAGCCCATCGGTGCCGGGGGTGATGCCGACCCATTCGTCCGCAATCGCGTTATACCCCGACCGGATCGGGTTCACGCCAATCACCTTCGCGCCCCGCTCTTTCAGCTTGCCCAAGCCAATTTTGATCGGGTTGCTGTCGTGATCTTCCGCCACGCCAAACAACATGAACAGCTTGGTGCGGTCCCAATCGGGTTGGCCGAACTCCCAAAACGCACCGCCCATGGTGTAAATCCCGGCGGCGGCCATGTTGACCGAACAGAACCCGCCATGAGCGGCATAGTTCGGCGTCCCGAACCCCTGCGCAAACCAGCTGGTGAAACTCTGCGATTGATCCCGCCCGGTGAAAAACGCCAGTTTTGACGGGTCTTTTTCGCGGATTGGGGCCAACCAGCCCGCCGCGATGTCCAACGCCTCATCCCAGCTAATCTCTTCAAACTCACCTGATCCACGTTCCCCAACCCGCTTCAATGGGGCGCGCAGCCGCGAGGGCGCGTAATGCTGCATAATGCCAGACGAGCCCTTGCCGCACAGGACCCCTTTGTTCACCGGATGATCGCGGTTGCCTTCGATATAGGCGACCTGACCGTCTTTCATATGAACATTGATGCCACAGCGGCAAGCGCACATGTAACAGGTGGTTTTGCGTACCTCGTCGGACACGGGCGGCGAGGTATCAATCTGTATCTCTTCAGGTTTTGGCATCTTGTCCTGTCACTGGCTTTCGGCTTGAGGGTCAGGCGTGGCGGCGAAGCTATTGCACCTGTGAAATTATTCGATCTGTCGGTCTTGAACCCAACCAGCCTGTGCGCGGGGGGTGTAGGGCCAGATAAGATCGGCAATAAGTCCAGTTTTCTGGTGCACCTTGCCCACATTCTGTTCTTCGCGAATTTCCATCAAAACAAACCACGTTCCTTTTTACCCATCATGGGGAAGATGATCCTGTTTGAAAGGGATTAATTGGAAGTTTGTCTTATCACGGGGGCATTTCCTCGCTTTTACTGGAACAGTTTCCATATTTCGGGTCAAACAACCACACCGATCCCGGAGACGCGCCATGGACCACCTGCCTTTGTTTCTTGATGTGAAAGAACGGACCATCCTTGTGGATGGGGGTGGGACTGGCGCGGCGCGACGGGCGGAACGGGCCTTGTCGGCTGGCGCCTGGGTGCGCCTGTTTGATCCCGCGCCGGGGGCAGAGGTTCTGTCCTTGCTGGGACGCGAAAGGTTTACCCATGTGCCGCGTGTCCCACAGCAAGCTGATTTTCAGGATGTGATTGTCGCCTATGGTGCATCAGATGATCCCGATCGAGATGCATTTTTGCATCGTGAAGGCAAGGCCGCGGGGGCTTTGGTCAATGTGGCTGACGTCAAGCCGCTGTGCGACTTTATCACCCCCTCTGTGGTGGAGCGGGATGCTGTGACCGTCGCAATCTCCACCGGGGGCACGGCCCCCGTTATCGGCCGTATTCTCCGCGCGCGGATCGAGGCCATGTTGCCCAGCAACTACGGTCAACTGGCCCGCTTCCTGTCCGGGTTTCGCAAAAAGATCGAAGCCGCCATTCCTGGTGGCCGCGCGCGTCGCCGATTTTGGGAGCAAATGATTGATGGTCCGGTCGCTGATCGTTTTCTTGAAGGGAATGCGGACCATGCCGAAGCGCTGATTCACGAGGATCTGAACCAGGCGGCAACCGACAATCGCGGAGATGTGACGGTCATCGGCTTGGGGTCAGGAGACGCTGATCTTGTCACCTTTCGCGCTTTGCGGGCGATGCAACGCGCGGACCTTGTGATGCATGATCATAGCGTCACATCAGAGGTGTTGGCATTGCTGCGGCGGGATGCCGAGCGGATGAATGTGATCAACGGCGCCCTTCCGGTCGCGGAAAAGGCCGCAAAAGAGGGTCGACGCGTGGTGTGGCTGGTGTCTGGTTCTGCACAGGGTGATCTCCAGACAGAGACTAAACTTGCGCAATTTCGCGTCGCGGGGGTGCGCGCTCGTATCATTCCAGGGGTGGGTCGCGCGCATGGGGAAAATGTGGTGGAATTGCCGCACAGAGATGACCTGGCAGATCACGCACTTGGGCTGGCGCCGCAACGCATGCGGTGACTTGTCAAGGCGGCGCATCAAACATAGCGTCTGGTCATGGACTATGAAACGCTGATCGACGACGAAACCTGGGCCTTCATTCGAAAGACTGAAGACTATTATCCCCCGGATACCACGCACCTGTCCGTTGCAGAGCAACGACAGATCTATGATCGCATGTGCCGCGCGTTTTTCTCCGGTTATCCGGCTGGCATTTCGGTGCGTGATGATCGTGCAGAGGGCATTCCCCTGCGTATCTACGAACCCGCCGATCCGGCCGGCACCGTGGCCTTCTTTCATGGGGGCGGGTTTGTGGTTGGCGGGCTCGACAGTCACGACGATGTCTGTGCGGAAATCTGTCAGCGCACAGGGCTGCGGCTCGTGTCAACGGATTATCGGCTGTGCCCGGAACATCCTCATCCTGCCGCCTTTGAGGATGCGTGGAGCGTGACGCAGTATGTGTCTCTAACCTGGCCCGGAGTGACAGTTTTGGCGGGAGATAGCGCCGGTGGGAACCTGGCCGCAGCGGTGGCCCACAAAGCGCGTGGTCACATCGAGATCGCCGGGCAGGTTCTGATCTATCCCGGCCTGGGTGGTGACATGGGGCAAGGCTCTTACATCCGACATGCCAAAGCGCCGATGCTGACATTAGACGAGGTGAAATTTTACATGTCTATGCGGTATGGCGGGGTGGATGGCCCGGTGGATCCGACCTCTGCACCCCTGTTGGACAGTGATTTTGCGGGCCTGCCGCCCACCGTTGTGATCACCGCGCAATGTGATCCGCTTTCGGATGATGGCGGGGCGTATCGAGATCGGATACGGGCGGCAGGTGGCAAGGCCCATTGGGTCGAAGAACAGGGGCTGGTTCACGGGTATCTGCGGGGGCGAAGCTCTGTCACCCGCGCGCGTCAGAGTTTCGATCGGATCATCCACGCAATCCGTTCTCTTGCCAACGAAAACTGGCCGTTCTGATCTTTCCCCCAATCCTCAGCTGGCCTAGATTGAGGGAAATGAAAGCCTGAGAAGATCGGGCATTGCGGCGGGCTGAGGGCAGGGCATGTTGCCACCGGGAATATATCTGCATCGCTTGATGCATCGCCTGAAAAGGCAAGAGGCCGACGAGGCCGAGATTGTGGATCGTCCGGTCCGGCCTGAGGGTGGCCCGTTGATATGGTGTCATGTGGGATGCGCCGATGATATGAAAGCCCTGATCGGGTTTTTGCGGCAATTGACGCAGACCCGGGATGACTTGTGTTTTCTGATCACTCATCGCAATGGGTGCAAAGATGCGGATATCCCGCAAAACCTCAGCGACCTGATCATATGCCAACGGTTGCCGGAAGACGTGCCGGATCAGGTGCGCCCGTTCCTTGATCACTGGTCACCGGACCTTCTGTTGTGGATGGATCAGCGGTTGGAGATCACCACATTGGCCGAGAGCCATTTGCGGGGGGTTGCGTCGATCTGGATCAATGCGCGTTCACCGATTTCCGATCAACCGGCCTTGCGGTGGACGCCGGGCACGGCGCGCATGATCACCAGTGGATTCGACACTATTCTTGCGGAAAACGAGGGCGCATCGGCGGTGTTGTCCCGTATGGGCGTGCCCGCGCACAAATTGCGCGTTGCCGGGGCCTTGCAAGAACAAACCCAGCCGCCAACGTGCAATCAGGCGGAACGGGATGACATGGCGGGCGTGTTGGGGGCGCGTCCCCTCTGGCTTGCGTTAAATATATCCGAAGCAGAGGATCTGACGGTGCTGGCGGCGCAACGCCAGCTGATGCGCAAATCGCACCGATTGCTGTTGGTCCTGGTGCCTGACGATGTTGATCGCGCCCCCGGTCTGGCTGCGAAATTGGAAGGTGAGGGTTGGGTTGCGGCTTTGCGATCTGATGGGGATGATCCGACCCCGGAAGTGCAGATTTACATTGCCGACCTGCCCGGGGAAGAGGCGTTGTGGATGCATCTGTCGCCAATCACCTTTATGGGGCAAACCCTGCTGGGCGGTGATTGTCTTGCGCCAAATGATCCGGCCTCTTTGGGGTCTGCGGTGTTGTTTGGTCCGCGACAGGACCGATTTGCCGATATGTTCAAGCGACTTGAATCAGCTGGCGCAGCACGCAAGGTGCGTGATGAGGCCAGTCTGGCGCTGGAAGTAGATCACCTGTTGCAGCCCGAGAATGCGGCGGAGATGGCCATAGCCGCCTGGGATATTACCACCAGCGGGGCGGAGTTATCGGGCCTTGTCGAAGGGCTGGTGCTTGAGATGCTGGACAAGCGGGGGATATAGATGAAAACGCCCAGTTTCTGGTTTACCCCACCTGATCAACCTCATTGGCGTGCGCGCCTTCTGGCGCCTCTGGGGTGGCTCTATGGTTTGGGCACGGCCCGTCGGGTGCGCGGATCAGGCTATAAGGCGCGCGTGCCGGTGATCTGTATCGGCAATATCAACGCTGGGGGCACCGGCAAAACCCCCACCACCATCGCATTGGCGCAGATTTTGATGGGGCGTGGCAAGTCGGTCCACATCGTTTCGCGCGGGCATCGCGGGTCGGTCGAAGGGCCGCTTCGGGTGCAAGAGCGTGAACACAGCGCTGCCCAGGTCGGCGACGAGCCGATGTTGATGGCGGCCTTTACGACGGTCTGGGTCGGCAAGGATCGGGTCAAATCAGTGCAAGCCGCCGAGGCGTCGGGGGCGGATGTGATCCTGATGGATGACGGGTTTCAAAACCCGAGCATCGAAAAAGATCTGTCCATCGTTGTGGTGGATGCGGTGAAAGGGTTTGGCAATGCGCGCTGCATTCCGGCCGGCCCTTTGCGAGAGCCGGTAGAGGCGGGGTTGGCGCGTGCCAATCTGCTTTTGTCGATTGGTCCGGGGGGCGCACAGAAGCGTTTTCGGCAGGAATGGTCTCACATCCTGCGCCTGCCACATCTAACCGCGCATCTTGAACCCTTGCAGATGGGGATGGATTTCGAAGGCATGGATGTGCTGGCTTTTGCCGGGATTGGCCACCCGGACAAATTCTTTGCCACGGTGCGTGGTTTGGGGGCAAATCTGCTGCGGGCCGAAGCGCTGGCGGATCATCAGCCCCTGACCGAGGCCTTGATGAAACGTCTGGAACTGGAAGCCGCAGCGCTGGGCGCGCAATTGATCACAACGGAAAAAGACGCGGTGCGATTGCCGCAATCCTTCCGGCGCAAGGTGTTGACAGTTCCGGTGCGGTTAGAGCTGCATGATCAGACGGCACTTGATCAGGCTCTGGTCAAAATCGGGCTGGGATAAAGCCTATTTGGTCATCAGAGAGCAAAAAAGGCGCGCCGAATGTGGCGCGCCTTTGGTGTGATGTCAGAGGTATTATTGCTCCAGCTGCGCGTCGATCGCGGCTGCGAAATCAGCATAGCTCATATTCGACAGCTTTTCGCCATTGATCACAAAGGTCGGCGTGGCGCGGATCTCGTCGGCGGTGGCATTCTGCTGATAGGCGGCGACAAGGCTCTGGGCAAAGCTTTCGTCCGTCAGACAAACTTCCATTTCTTCATTGGTCATACCCGCGGTGCGGCCAATTTTGCGCAGGTTTTCCAGAATGGTCGCCGGGTCGCCCTCGCCAATCCACTCTTTTTGGCCAGAGTAGATCATATCGTTCAGGCCGAAATACCGTTCATCCCCGCCGCAACGGGCAATCATCCCGGCCCACAGACCAAAGCGATCAAAATAGACCTCGCGGTGAATGAACTTCACCTTGCCCGTGTCGATGTAGTCTTTTTTCAACTGTTTAAAGCTGTCCTCATGCCAGTTGGCGCAATGTGGGCAGGTGTAGGATGCGTATTCGATCACGGTGACCGGGGCATTTTCATCCCCCAGCACCATGTCCTTGGCGGGAACCACATCTGCGTCTTGGGCCACGGCCAGCGAAACACCTGGCACGGAGCCCTGATTTTGGCTCATGTAAAAGGCACCGCCAAGGGCGGCGACAGCCGCAACGGCGATCATGGGAAGAATTCGGTTCATTAACTCTCAGCCTCTTTTTGCTGCTTTGTATATACATTCTGCGCCAGCGCTTCGAGCGCCTTACGCAGGGTGTCATCCCCCACATCCGATGTGTCCGCCTTGGCGCGGGTCTGGATCTTGGGGTCGGGTTTCTTTTTGGCCTTCGGGGCCGGTGTGAACTGCGCCTGACCTTCGGCAAAACCGGTGGCGGCGGTCTGGGTGATGCGAATGCGCGAAATGGCGTTATAGCCATAGCAGGCGTTCACCCGATCTTTCAGGGCGTTTTTCTGCATCTCCAGCATCGGTGCCTGGGCCCCTGTGGTCAGCACGGTCAGGGTCGCCCCCATGCCGCCGCGCCCGTAAGACACGTCCACCGGGCGGGCGATCGAGGACATCTCGTGCCCGACAATCTCGGCCCAATGGGTCAACACCCGCGTCACCGCGAAACCGCGTGCCTCGCCCGCCTTGCGGATGCGCGCGGTCAGCAGGCTCGACGTGCGTTCGAACCCGCGCTTGCGGCGCTTCGGAGGGGTGGTTTTGCTCACGGCTGGTAACTTCCTTGTTTGACCGTATTCTAAAGCCTCATACAAGCAATGCCAGAGGAAAGCAGCGAGGGGGAGTCACAGATGTGTGACGGGCAAGAAAAAGCGCAGATTATCCAGCCGGATCCCGACGATTTGTTGGCGTGGTATGATGCCCATGCGCGCGTGCTGCCCTGGCGGGTGGGGCCCGCGGACCGCGCGGCGGGTGTGGTGCCGGATCCTTATGCGGTTTGGCTGTCCGAGATCATGTTGCAACAGACCACTGTTGCCGCGGTGAAATCCTATTTCGAACGTTTCCTGATGCTTTGGCCCCGGGTCGACGATCTGGCCGCAGCGCCGGATGAACAGGTGATGGGGGAATGGGCCGGGCTTGGATATTACGCCCGCGCCCGCAACCTTCTGAAATGCGCCCGTGTGGTGGCCGAACGGGGCGGTTTTCCGCAGGATCGGGCAGGATTAGAGACACTTCCGGGCATTGGCCCCTACACGTCCGCCGCCATATCCGCCATCGCTTTTGATCAGCCGGAAACAGTTGTGGATGGGAATGTCGAACGGGTCATGGCGCGGGTGTTTGAGATCACAACGCCGCTTCCCGATGCCAAGCCACAGATGAAAGCCGCCGCTGCAACGCTGACCCCGATCACCCGACCGGGGGATTATGCACAAGCGGTGATGGATCTGGGGGCCACGATTTGTACGCCGAAATCGCCCGCCTGCGGGATTTGCCCCTGGCGCACCCCTTGCCAGGCGCGCGCATCAGGGGTTGCAGCCGAATTGCCCCGCAAAAGGCCCAAAGCACAAAAGCCCACGCGTCACGGCATCGCCTATCTGGCGCGGCGCGAAGACGGGGCCTGGTTGGTTGAACGACGCCCCGAAAAGGGGCTTCTGGGCGGCATGTTGGGCTGGCCCGGGGCCGCATGGGGCGAGGTGGCGCTCGAAGACCCTCCTCTGTCCGCAAATTGGCAAAATCCCGGGGTCGAAGTGCGACATACCTTCACCCATTTTCACCTGCGCATGTCACTGCGTTTGGCCGAAGTGCCCGTGGGGACCAGTCCGGATCATGGTGAATTCCAAAGGCTCCGCCCGTCCGATCTGCCAACGGTCATGCGCAAGGCCTATGATCTGGCGAAGGATCAGCTGGGGGTATGAGCCTGGTCAACGACCGGTTTGGCGCACCACCACGCCGGCGGTTCTAAGCATAAGCATCAGATCTTTTGGCAGGCTTTGCTGTTCCAGATACATCTGGTCAAAGCGGATCCGATCCAGAAATCCGGTTTCGTTTCGCCCTGACACTTGCCACGGTCCGGTGATGCCCGGCCGCATGTGGAAATACGCTTGCCCGCCGGCATTTTTGTACAGGAATTCCTGCGACGTCATAAAGGGGCGGGGGCCGACAAAGCTCATGTCTCCGATCAGGACGTTGAAGATCTGGGGCAGCTCATCAAGGCTGGTGGCCCGCAGGAACCGACCGATCGGGGTGATGCGCGGGTCATCGGCAAGCTTTTGATTTTTTGCCCATTCCCGGGCGATCAGGGGATCGGTTGCGCAGAGGTCTTCCAGGATCAATTCGGCGTCTTGAACCATGGTGCGCAGCTTCCAGCACTGAAACCGTTTGCCATTCAGCCCCACCCGTTCTTGTGCGTAAAGCCCGGGACCGCCATCGCGTTTGATCATGAGAATGAACAGGCCAATGACCGGGACCAAAAGAGGCAGAAGGAAAATCGCAACGGCAAAGTCGAGCACGCGTTTGCTGAAATCTCGATAAAACCTGAAGGCCGGGCGTGGTTTCGCTGAATCAATCTCTGCGTAAGGTTGGAATTGATATCCAAAATCCTTCATGATTGAGACCCCACCAGATGAATTTGACTGCGAAAACCCCTTAATCAACTGGGTTATACATAAATTGTTTAGTTTAAGTTTACTATAAAAAAATCGTTAAAACTGAAAATTAGACGCAAAATACACGTGAAAGGGTATCTTCCATAAGAAGAGTTGACCGCCAATTCCTCAATCTAAAGATAGGCGATTTCGGTCCGGGAAATGAGGCCACTCTGTCGGCCCCCAATGCCAATCCGGCAGGGCGCGTGACCCGGCCGTGAAAGGACGAAATGCGTTGACCATTGTCCGTCAAGGCTTTCAAACCCATGCCCTGATACCCTCCTGGGGAATGGAATGCATTGAGCCGCTTGCAAATCCAGCGTAAGCCAATTGTAACGGAAAGGAACGTGTCATGGTCCCCGCTCGTCAGATTGCCAGTTTCAGGCAGGCCGCCCCGTTTGGGATATCCATCATCTTGCCGCTGCTGGTCGTGCTGGCCGCCACCAAAGGCGGATGGTATCTTCTATTGCCGCCGCTGGGCACCTGGTGGCTTTACACCGGGCTGGACGCAGTTTTGGGGCGCAACACCGACAATCCAGACCTGGAAACCACAGAAGAACAACTGTTCTGGTATCGCCTGATCACCATGATCTGGGTCCCGATCCAGTTCGGCATGATCTATGGCATGCTGATCTATGTGAGTGACGCAAATCACCTGTCGCTGGGCGAAAAATTCGGCGTGTTCTTTGGGGTGGGCGTGCTGTCGGGCACCATTGGCATTGTCTATAGCCACGAACTGATGCACCAGACCAACCGGTTTGAACGATGGTTGGCGGATCTGTTGCTGGCGACAGTGCTTTACAGCCATTTCCGAACCGAACATCTGTTGGTGCACCACCCGCATGTCGGCACAACACGTGACGCCGTGACCGCCCGTTACAACGAGGGCTTTCACCGGTTCTTTTTCCGCGTTTTGGTCGAAAGCCCGGTCTCGGCCTGGAAAGCGGAAAAGGCGATGCTGGCGCGGCGTGGGTTGTCGGCCTGGGATGGGAAAAACCCGTTCTGGCGCTATTGGGTGCTGCAACTTATGGCCGTCATGCTGGCTGTGCTGATCGGCGGTTGGCTGGGTCTGGCGCTGTTTGCGTTCCAGGCCCTTGTGGCCGTCTGGCAATTGGAGCTGACCAATTATGTCGAACATTACGGGTTGACCCGCCGCCATCTGGGCGAGGGCAAATATGAACCCGTGCGCCCGCATCACTCGTGGAATGCTGACCACAAGGCGACCAATTGGCTCTTTATCAACCTGCAGCGCCATTCGGACCACCATTACAAACCTGCCCGACGTTTCCCGCTGTTGCAGACCTATCCCGATGACGTGGCCCCGCAACTGCCCTTTGGCTATGTGGTGATGACCATGATGGCGATGATCCCACCCCTATGGCGCCGCCGCATGAACCCGCGCGTACGGGCCTGGCGCAAACGCTATTACCCCGATATCGAGGATTGGGGGCCGTATAAGCGTGGCGAACTGCCGCCGCCAACCATCCGCTAACCCCTTATTTTCCTTGTCACAAATATCCTGGGGTGAGCGCGACTGCGCGAGGGGCAAAGCCCCTGATTTTGGTCAAAAAAAAGCCCCGCTCGTGAAAGAGCGGGGCAAGTTGTGTGTGCCGTGGATTTTGCCACAGGCACGGCGGTACACCGTTATCCGGGCGCGCTTGTGACGCGCCCGAGTTGTTCTTGTTGTTCAGAAAGCTTGGTGGCGTGGCTCAGACCATCTCGGCGCGCACTTGCTGGCGCAGCACGTCGATCGGGGTCTTCTTGCCATCCTGCTTGAAGTGCCAATAGGTCCAGCCATTGCAGCTGGGCGCGCTTTCAAGGGCGGCCCCAACCTGGTGGATCGAACCGCGCGCGTCCCCGGAAATCAACGTTCCATCGGCGCGCACTTTGGCGGTTTTGCCGCGCGGGCTGACCAGAACTTCGCCCGGGCGCAACATGCCACGTTCGACCAGTTGGCCAAAGGGCACACGCGGTTCGGCGCGTTTGGATTGGGTGGTTTGCAGGGCTTCTTTGTCGAATTTGCGCACTTTGGAGATGCGTTTTGCGGCCACTTTGCGATAGGCCTCTTCGCGCTCGATCCCAATGAAATCACGACCCAGCATCTTGGCGACCGCACCGGTGGTGCCGGTGCCGAAGAACGGGTCAAGGATCACGTCGCCGGGGTTGGTGGAGCCAACCAGCACGCGATGCAGAAGGCTTTCCGGTTTCTGGGTCGGATGGGCCTTGTCGCCATTTTCATCCTTCAGGCGCTCATGCCCGGTGCAGATCGGCAGCACCCAGTCAGAGCGCATCTGAATGCCTTCGTTCAGGGCTTTCAGCGCTTCGTAATTGAAGGTGTATTTCGCGCCTTCGGATTTTGACGCCCAGATCATCGTTTCATGGGCGTTGGTGAACCGCTTGCCGCGGAAGTTTGGCATCGGGTTTGATTTGCGCCAGACCACATCGTTCAGGATCCAATAGCCCTGGTTTTGCAGCTCGGCCCCCATGCGAAAGACGTTGTGGTAAGATCCGATCACCCAGATCGCCCCGTCGGGCTTCAGGATGCGGCGCGCGGCCTTCAGCCAGGCGCGGGTAAATTGGTCATAGGCTTTGAAACTGTCGAACTGGTCCCAGTGATCATCAACCGCATCCACCTTGGAATTGTCCGGGCGATGCAGCTCGCCTTTCAACTGCAGATTATAGGGGGGATCAGCGAAAATCAGGTCAACGGAATTCTCGGGCAGGCCATTCATCACTTCGATGCAATCACCAGCCAATATCTCATTGAGTGGCAGCTCGAGAGCCGCCTTTCTTTTGGTTTTAGTCGTCATTTCTGCCTCATGTACCGGCGCTATCGCGCTCTTTAGACGGCGCATTTTTGCGCTCATTCATTGTGGATAAAGATGACGGCTTGTGGATAACGGGTCAAATTCTTTTTTGAATCAGCCTGTTACATTTTTCTGTTGATACAAGATATTGTGGATCGGTTTGAACGAGCGTCTATGGTGTGGGGTCACACCCAATTTCACCAGCGCGTCCTTGTGGCTTTTTGACGGATAGCCTGCATTCTTCTCCCATCCATAACCGGGAAACTGTTGCGCCAAATCCACCATGATCCGGTCGCGGGTGATTTTGGCCACAATGGACGCTGCCGCAATTGAGACCGATCGACCATCGCCTTTGACAAGCGTTTCGTTTGAGGTTGTCAGCCCCTTTGGCACCATATTGCCGTCGATCAGAAGGTGATCGGCCGGAACAGAGAGCCCCGCCACCGCGCGTTCCATCGCCAGGTGGCTGGCATACAAGATATTGAGGTTGTCAATCTCGTCGACCGTGGCATGGGCAATCGATACGTCAGCCAGTTCCATGATCTGGTCAAACAAAACCTCGCGCCGTTTCGCGGTCAGTTTCTTGCTGTCATTTAACCCCTCGGGGATGCGCGCCGGGTCAAGCACCACGGCGGCGGCGGTCACGGGGCCGGCCAGTGGGCCACGGCCCACCTCATCCACCCCGGCGATACGGGCAAAGCCGCGCGCGCGGGCGGCCTGTTCGAAACTGTCATCAGGAGCTGTCTGGGTCATGGTTTCGGACTGGCTCAATTGGCGTGGTATCGCAAGTAAAAAAGGCAGAGGCCGAAACCTCTGCCAGTTGAACATGACCGGAAAGGGTGGTCATGCCGGTGCGGCTGAACGGATGGGGTTGCCGCACCGTCTCACGGAACGAGTTCAAAGATCAGTGACGCTTGCGGTAGCCAGCCTCCTTCAGGCAACGCGGGTGAAACACCTTGCGCGGCACCCAGACGCCGTCATTGTTTTTGATGACAACCGTGTCGCGGCAGGCCTTGGGCAGCGACTTCACATGGTCATAGCGCTTGTTCAGGCATCCGCGACCCCAATAGCGTTTCTTGCCAAATTGGGTCTGGAACTTGCGCAGGCATTTGTTCGGAAGCCGATACTTTGAATGACGCTTGGGGGCAGGTTTTACATGACGGCGCGGCTTGGGTTTTGCGCGGTCATCGTCGCGGTCATTGCTTTTCGCGATGATCGTGCCCACAACTGCCAGCCCCAACAGGGCGGCGATCAGGGCCCCCACATCTTCGTTGTCCTTTGATCCCGCCAGGGCAGGCCCCGAGGTCATCGGGTTCAGGCTGAGGGCTGCCACAAGGAACGGCATCATCATACCGCGGGTAAAACTGCGTAAGGAAAGGCGGGTCATGATCAACTCCTGTTTTTTATCTTTCAGGCTGTCACCGGTCGGGCGACGTGATTGGCATGAACCCAGTTTGCGGCGGGTGGGAACAGACAAGCCATATCTGCCCCTTGTTATGGGATATCAGCCCCGCAAACCCCCGAATGTTATTGAATATCCCATCTGCCCCGCGCATGGTTTCGATATGAAACAGATCCTCTATTCCCTCGCCCTCATGGCAATTGCGCTTCCGGCACAGGCGGCGTGCTATGCCGATTACAAAGCCAAGCGGGACGACCCGTTGAAACTGCATTATGGTGTCATGGAGCTGCCAGACACGGCCTGTGGCGACAAGGCCGCAGCCACGCGTCAGGTCACATCGCGCCTCTCCCCGGAAGGGTGGGTGCTTTTGAACATCCTGTCGATTTTCGATGAAAACGGGCTTGAGGAAAGGAAAGAGAGTGCCGGACAATATTTCCTTCGCTTCTGATGCGCGCAAAGGGGCGTCACGGGTGATCGTCATTGGGATGGCGGCGATTGTTGCCATTCTTCTGGTGGCGGCTGTGTTCTTGTTCATCAGCCTGCCGGATGCCAATGCGTTCAACGCGCGGGTCGAGCGGATCTTTGTTGAAAATGACAATCTGACTTCTGGCGCGGAAATCAAGCTGCTTGAGATCCTGGCGCAGTCCGGCACGTCTTTTGCCGACACTCTGACCAGTTATCGAATGGTGATCTTCGTGCTTTTGGTCTTTGCCTCGGCGCTGCTGGTGGCCGCGCTGGTGTTTTTGATCACCATCATTGGTCTAAACCGTCGCATGGGCGAAATTGAACGGGCTGGCATCCAGGTGAACTCGCTTCTGATCAGCCGCGAAGAACGCACCGTCTATCTGAACAATATGGAGCTGAGCCTGACCGAAGCGGCCATTGAAACCCTGTCGGCCCTGGCCGAGGCGCGAATGGATGACGAGGTGCTGACCGGATCTGAACTGGAAGGGTTGATTTCAGGTCGGGATGCATCTGATTGCGAAGAGGCCGCCGGGGCCACGCGGATCAAGCGGTTGCGCGATGCGATGGGCAACCAGTTGATGAGCGAATTGTTGGTGAAAACCATTGCCCGCCGCGGCTATATGCTGTCGATCGACAAGGATGTGATCCGGATGATCTGAGGGCGGGGCGGGCGTTTTGCCCGGCCTCTTCTGACGGTCACAATGTCAGGAAATAGCTGTCCACACGGCGCCAGAAATGCAGAAGGTCTTTTGCCAGAACCGGCGAATGCCCGATGGCTTCTGCTGCGTAAACATCTGCAGCCAAAAGCGCGACCATCTTATAGGTGGCCAATCGCAGATCATCATTGGCGCGGGTCTTGGCCAGGTTGTCTTCCACCATGGATGCGGCATTGGTCAGGGCAAACACCACGGACAGGGCAGGTTCAGACGGCCATTTCTGGCAGATATTGCGAACCATTCCCCGCCTCCGGTCCACATCACCGGAGAGCAGCTCTTCAAGAGCGTATTCTATGATCTGATCAATTGTTGCGCCTGGCATGGCAATGAAACCGATTTACTCATCAACGAAACTCACCACACGAAATTGAAAATCGACGGACCGGCGCGCGGGGATTTAAGCAGCATATCTGTTCTCCTGATTGGATGACATGGGGATGAGATGAGCGCGACCGGAAAAAAACGGTGCAGTCAAATGGCCTGCCACCTTAGCACAAACTGGTGGGCTTGAGGAGAAATCCTTCGATTGGTTGCTTGTTGAAACCGGCATATGGGCGAAGGTTACCCCCGCTATAACCCTATGGGTGAAGTGGGTGCCGGAAAAAATCAATTACAAGGTGATTTGTGATGCTATAAGGGTGTATGGCATACGGTTTGCTCACGTCATGATTGTTTCTGTCCCCTCAATCCTCGGCTGATCGATCTATCTAGGTTCGGTCTGTTGCAGCGCATAGAAGGAGCCCCTCATGCAGATTGTTCCGGTACTGTTATGCGGCGGGTCGGGCACGCGGCTTTGGCCCTTGTCCCGAAAATCCTATCCCAAGCAGTTTTCGCGCCTGATCGGCGAAACCTCTCTGTTGCAGGCCTCGGTCCAGCGCCTGTCGGATGACAGATTTGCCTCCCCTGTGGTCCTGACCAATTCGGATTTTCGTTTCATTGTGACCGAACAATTGGCAGAGGTCGGGGTGGATCCCGGCGCAATCCTGATCGAACCGGAGGGGCGCAACACCGCACCCGCCATTCTGGCCGCGGCCTTCTGGCTGTCGCGCAAGGATCCGGATGCGCTGATGCTGGTGGCCCCGTCCGATCACGTCATCCCCGATGATGATGCGTTCCGTGCTGCGGTGATGCAGGGGGTCGGGGCCGCGAGGGCCGGCAAGCTGGTCACTTTTGGGATCACGCCAACCCACGCGGAAACCGGCTATGGCTATCTGGAACTGGACAACGCCCCGGACGGGACGGCAGAGGTGCTCGACCTGCGCGGCTTTGTGGAAAAGCCGGACGCGAGAAGCGCCGCCGAAATGGTCGATGCAGGGCGGTTCTTGTGGAATGCCGGGATTTTCATGTTCACCGCCTCCGCGATCATCGAGGCCTTTCTGCATTACGCCCCCAACCTGATTGATCCGGTACAGGCGGCGGTGGAAAAGGGCACGCCCGATCTGGGTTTTTTGCGCCTCGCCCCGGCGGCCTGGGCCAAGGCCGAGGATATTTCGATCGATTATGCCGTGATGGAGCGGGCCGAAAATCTTGTCGTCGTACCGTTCTCTGCCGGGTGGAGCGATCTTGGCGGCTGGGATGCGGTGCTGCGCGAAGGCACGCCGGATGACAACGGCGTGGTCACAAATGGCGCGGCCCATGCGATTGATTGCAAAGACAGCCTGCTGCGGTCCGAAGATCGCGGTGTGGAACTGGTTGGTGTCGGGTTGGAAAACATCATTGCCATTGCCATGCCCGATGCGGTTCTGGTGGCGGACACGCGCGCCGGGCAGGATGTGAAAAAGGCGGTATGCCTGTTGAAACAAAAAGGCGCGGTACAGGCCGAACAGTTCCCCAAGGATCACCGCCCGTGGGGCTATTTCGAAAGCCTCGCCACGGGTGACCGGTTCCAGGTGAAGCGGATCGTTGTGCATCCGGGCGCCGCCCTCAGCCTGCAATCGCATCACCACCGGTCGGAACATTGGATTGTGGTGCAGGGCACCGCACGCGTCACGATTGAGGATCAAGAACAACTGGTGACCGAAAACCAGTCGATCTATATCCCGCTGGGCGCCAAGCACCGGATGGAAAACCCCGGCAAGGTTCCGATGACCTTGATCGAGGTGCAGACCGGTGCGTATCTGGGCGAAGACGACATCATCCGCTATGACGATGTCTATGCCCGTGGTCAGGGGGCCAAAGGCTGACCCCCCACAAAACGGACCACGAAGGGACCATGATGACGACCACAGACCTGCTGCCGGCCGCACGCCCCATGACCTGCTTTAAAGCCTACGACATTCGCGGCCGACTTGGGGTCGATCTGGATGAAGGGGTGGCCTTTCGCGTGGCCCGCGCCTTTGCACAGGTGTTGGGCGCGCGTCGCGTGGTGCTGGGGCGTGATCCGCGCGCGTCCTCTGAGGCGTTGTCCAATGCCGTGGCCCGCGGGCTGGTGGCCTCGGGCGTCGAGGTGATCGACCTTGACCTGTGTGGCACCGAAGAGGTGTATTTCGGCACCGAACACTTTGCGGCGGATGGCGGCATCTGCGTGACCGCGTCGCATAATCCGATGGATTATAACGGCATGAAACTGGTGAAAACCGGGGCCGCACCCTTAGACCCGGACACGGAATTTGCGCAGGTCAAAACCCTTGCCGAAGCGGGCAGGTTTGACCCGCAGCAACCGGGTGGGTCGCATGATGTGGGTCGGGCTGCGGAATGTCGTACGGCCTATGTGGACAGGGTTCTTTCCTTCATCGACGTGACGGCGCTCAACCCGATGCGCATCGTGGTCAATGCGGGCAATGGCGCTGCGGGGCCAAGTTTCGATAAGATCGCCGAGGCACTGGGCCGGGCCGGTGCGCCGCTTCATTTCATCCGCCACAACCACCAACCGGACGGGCGTTTTCCAAACGGCATCCCCAACCCGCTTTTGCCGGAGAACCAGCCGCAAACCGCCGAGGTGGTGCGCGCGCATCATGCGGATCTGGGTATCGCCTGGGATGGGGATTTTGACCGTTGTTTCCTGTTTGACCACGACGGGCGCTTTGTGCCAGGCGAATTTGTCGTGGGGCTTCTGGCCGAAAGTTTCCTGACCAAAGATCCAACCGACCCGATTGTGCATGACCCGCGTGTGGTCTGGAACACCCGCGACCTGATTGGTGCGGCGGGCGGGCAGGCCGTGATGGCGCGCACCGGGCATGCTTTCATGAAGCAGGTGATGCGCCAAAGCGGCGCGGTCTATGGCGGCGAAATGTCCGCGCATCACTATTTTCGCGATTTCATGGCCTGCGACAGCGGCATGATCCCGTGGCTTCTGGTGGTCGAACTTCTGTCGCGCAAAAAAGTCTCGCTCGCCGATCTGATCCGGGATCGGCGCGCTAGGTTCCCGTCCTCTGGCGAGATCAATTTCCGCGTGGCGGATGCTGGGGCCTCGGTGGCTAAGGTCGAAGCGGGTTATGCAGATCAGGCGGTGGCGCGCGATGATACGGATGGGATGAGTTTGGATTTCGGCGCCTGGCGGCTCAACCTGCGCCGGTCAAACACCGAACCCCTGTTGCGGCTGAATATCGAAACGCGCGGGGATGCGGATCTCTTGGATCAGAAAGTTGCCGAACTGACAAAAATCCTGTCTGATTGATCCTGTTGGGGCAGAGGTCTTGCTGCCCAAAGATCATTCAGGAGAGCATATTATGAAAATTGCCGTGGCCGGAATTGGATATGTGGGCCTGTCAAACGCGGTGTTGTTGGCACAGCATAATGATGTGACGGCGGTGGATATTTCTGAGGCGCGCGTGGCGCAGTTGTCCGCGCGGCAAAGCCCGATTGTTGATGCCGAACTGGAACGCTTTCTTGCCGAAGAACCCCTGTCGCTGTCGGCCACCACCGATGGGGCGGCGGCGTATCAGGAAGCCGATTTTGTCATTGTCGCCACGCCAACCAATTACGATCCGCAAAGCAATTTCTTCGACACAAGCTCGGTCGAGGCGGTGATCCGCGCGGTGATCGCGGTGAATGACCGGGCGACGATTGTGGTGAAATCCACCATTCCCGTGGGCTTTGTCGAAGATGTGCGCGCCCGGCTGGGCACCGATCAGGTGATCTTTTCGCCCGAGTTCCTGCGCGAAGGCCGCGCGCTTTATGACAACCTGCACCCGTCGCGGATCATTGTCGGGGAACGGTCGGACCGCGCGGAACAATTCGCGGGGCTTTTGCTTCAGGGCGCGATCAAAAAGGACGTGCCGATCCTGTTCACCGACAGTCGCGAGGCCGAGGCGATCAAGCTTTTTTCCAACACCTATCTTGCGATGCGGGTCGCCTATTTCAACGAGCTCGATAGCTATGCCATCGCCGGGGGCATGGACACGCGGCAGATCATCGAAGGGGTGTCGCTGGATCCGCGCATTGGCGGGCATTACAACAACCCGTCGTTTGGCTATGGCGGCTATTGTCTGCCCAAAGATACCAAGCAGCTGTTGGCGAATTACTCGGACGTGCCACAGAACCTGATCCGCGCGATTGTGGATGCAAACCGCACCCGCAAGGATTTTCTGGCCGATCAGATCATCGCACAGGCGCCCAAGGTGGTGGGGATCTATCGCCTGGTGATGAAGGCGGGCAGCGACAATTACCGCAAGTCTTCGGTGCAGGGGATTATGAAGCGGATCAAGGCCAAGGGGATCGAGGTGATCGTTTATGAACCGGTGCTGGACGACGACGCGTTTTTCGGGTCACGGGTTTGCCGTGATCTGGACGCGTTCAAGGCGCAGGCCGACCTTATTCTGGCCAACCGGATCACCGATGATCTAAGGGATGTGGAAGACAAGATTTACACCCGCGACCTGTTCGGAGCTGACTAAGACATGACCACCCAAACCGCGCTTGTGACCGGGGCTGCCGGCTTTATCGGCTCGTTCGTGTGCCGCGCCCTGCTGGATGAAGGGTGGCGCGTGATCGGTGTGGACTGCATGAGCGATTATTACGACGTGTCGCTGAAGGAACGGCGCGAGGCGGGGTTGCTGCAATCGCCCAACTATCGGTCCGTGCATGACAAGGTGGAAACACCGGGTCTGTTGGTGCGGCTTTTTGAAGAGGAGCGCCCGGATGTTGTGATCCACCTCGCCGCCCAGGCGGGGGTGCGCTATTCCATCGACAACCCGCGCGCCTATCTGGAAAGCAACATCATCGGCACGTTTGAGCTGCTCGAAGCCGCGCGTGCGCACCCGCCGCGCCATATGCTGTTGGCCTCGACCTCGTCTGCCTATGGCGCCAACGAAGAGATGCCCTACTCAGAAACGGATCGCGCCGATCATCAGATGTCGTTTTACGCGGCGACCAAAAAATCGACCGAAAGCATGGCGCACAGCTATGCCCATTTGTTTGACCTGCCGGTCACCATGTTCCGGTTTTTCACGGTCTATGGCCCTTGGGGGCGGCCCGACATGGCGCTGTTCAAATTCACCAAGGCGATCCTCCAGGATCGGCCAATTGATGTTTACAACCACGGCAACATGATGCGGGATTTCACCTATATCGACGATCTGGTGCGCGGTATCCGCCTGTTGATCGACGCGGTGCCGGAACGCCCCGAAGGCGGCGCGGTGCCGGCGGGCGACAGCCTGTCGCCGGTGGCGCCTTTCCGGGTGGTGAATATTGGCAACTCCAACGCGGTGCAACTGACCGATTTCATTGACGCGATCGAAACCGCAACGGGCCGCAAGGCCACCCGCAACCTGATGGAGATGCAACCCGGTGACGTGCCCGCCACCTGGGCCAATGCGGATTTGCTGAAATCTCTCACCGGGTACGCGCCGCAAACGGCGGTCTCCGACGGGGTGGCGAAATTTGTGAGTTGGTATCGCGACTATTATCAGGTCTGATCAGCGGCCCGGCGGGATCACCCGGATCGACACCATGCCGATATGCGGGCTGATCCATTGCTTGGATTGCACCACCTGCCCGCTGCTGTCCTCCACCCAATAGAGGTTCTTGAACGCGGTGTCGCCATTGCGGCATTGGCTGATCATCAGGCTGGTTTTGGCCACGTAAGGCCCAAGATCCACATCCCGCGCACCGCGCCTTGTAACTTCACACCGAAAGGCGCTGATTTCCACTTCATCATTGCCGTTGAGATGTGACAGGAAGTGTTCCGAAATGCCCCCCTGCCTGCCGGTGATCAGCGGGGCAATCCGGGTCACATCCGCCGACATCATGTCACCGCCAAAGCCACGGGTGGCGATGATCACCCCGTCTTGCAGTCCAAGCGACAGGTTGTCGCCGGAAATCCAGCTTTCCTCGCCACGTGCATTGGTGCTTTGCCGGGCAAATTGCGCATAGGCCTGATCGCGCGCTTCAATCGACAGGATCAACATTGGTGCGCCGGAATTTGCAAGCGCGACAAACACAGGGTCGGGGCTGCGCGCCTCTTGTGGGCGCAAGGCCTGTTTCACAAGCGCCTGCTGTGCCGGATCCGACGAACAGCCGGTCAGGGCCAGGGCGGCCAGAACTGCTGCAAAAATCAGCTTGTTTACCCTCATCGCCAGAACCGCCCCCACCGGTCTTTCAGCCCGTTCACATGCATGTCCCGTGTCACCTCGTACAGCCGGTTGCGCACGTCCAGCCGCGCCCCACCATCGCGCAGCACCGGGCGGATTGTGGTGCTGAACCCGTCTTTTGACGGCGTTCCCACCAGCCAGTCGATTGGGATGGTAAAGCGGATACCCTTGTCAAAGGACCCCTCGCCAAACTCTTCAAACGGCACATCTGTCAGGGTGAAAAACGCGCCCACCTTGAACCCGTTGTTAAACTCGCGATCCAACGATAGCGTGGCCCCCCAATCCCCGGCCAAATATCGCCCCGCGTCCAGTTGCGCGTGATAGCCATTGCCGAAATCGTAATAGGCCGAGGCATGACCGGTCAGAACCTCGTAATCTCGAAACCCGAATAGTTGGTCAAAATCGCGCTGTTTGACATAGTTCAGCTCTGCCCCAAGGGCCAGTTTGCCAAGGGTGGGTTTCCACAGGATTTCACCGGACACACCGCCATACATGGTTTCCAGATACCCCGCCGTGATTCGCCCATACAGGTTTTTGCCGGGGCGGAAGAAATACTCCGCCGTCAGATGTTTGACCTCAAGATCGGACTGGATGGCGTATTGGGTCACATCGGTGCGCACATGGGGCAAAACGGAATTTGAAGGCCGCGTTGATCCTTCCAGATTGCCCACAAGTGGCTGGCGAATGGCGCCCGACAGCACAAAGCCTCGGGCTGGTTCAATGGACGCCGCCGCTTGTAGGCCAAAATCGGCGCGGATCGGGTTGTCGGGGTCAAACAGTTCGGGTTGCAGATAGGGGGCAAAAGACCAGCTGATCCGCGGGTAAAGATCGGGAACCGGGGGCAGATCACTGCCGGCCGCATCGTCGAACCTGGTGCGCGAAAAACTGCGCCAACTGTTGTCCAGATCGTATTCCAATTCCTCCAGATCAGCACGGCGAAGGGTGCTGCGCGTGATGGGCATGCCGTGGCTGGACAGTTCGATCTCTAGCTGCTCGACGCTGCCGGGCAATGTATTGGCCATCACGCGTGCGGCCCGACCGATGGCTTGCGCGGCGGCGGGGTAGCGGGTGTTTTGAATACGGATGCTGGCTTTGGGACCGCTTCGGTCAAACGCCTCCAACACCAATCCCTGCGCCTTCAGGGCCGTCGCCAGTCGGCTTCGTTGCGTTGCAACCGGGGCCTCGTCCCAGCCAAGGGCGGTCACATGTTGGCGTGGCAAAATGGCGGGCGGCGCGCCTTCGCGTCCACCCGGGATCCGTGCCCTGCGCGGGTCGGTCACAAGGTTCAGCGTGATCCCAAACTCAGACCCGTGCAGGGAATAAGTGGTGAGGTCATTGCCATTACCGAACCGATAGGACAGCCCGAAGTTGAACGGAGAATTATGTTGAAATCCGGTCCGCGCCACCTCATCCACATATGCGTCCGAGGAATATTCCGCCAGGAAGGTCAGCCGCGGTGTAATCTGATAAGACACCCCGCCAAAAAGCGCCGCATCGCCCCGGAACCACTGGTCCGTTTCCAGCCGCCCGACCTCAGAAATATCCTCCGGTCCAGCCCCCCGGGTTTCGAACTTGTCCGACAGGGCGGAAAGCGGGTTCTTAAAGCCATTATGTGACCCTAACCTGCCCCAACCAATGCCGCCGGTCACGGCCAGCCGACCGTCCATCAAGCGTTTGCTTGCGGCCAGATATTCCGAACCATAAAGCCCGGTGCCGCCGAAATCGCGCAAGCCGATCACAACGGACGGGCGCAGGCGCGTTTCCTTGATCAGAAGATAGCCGATGTCGAAACTGCGGTCGAAGCGGGTTTTGCCCACGCCGTCGTAATCCGTGATTGTCGCATAGCGGAAACTGCCAAACAGGCGCGGCGTGATCTGAAAGGTCAAGGTGTGGCGAAATGCGCCGCCATGAAAGCTGGTGGTGTTGTTCAACTGCCCATCCGGCAACATCATGCCCGTGGGCATGTCGATCAATCCGGGTGTGCCGAAACTGGAAACTGTTGGACGAAACGAGGTTGGCGAAGACGGGGTGTTCTGCGCCATAGCACCCGAGGCCACAAATGTGGCGCACAGCATGGCGGACAGGTGCCATTTGCGTCTGATCACGATGATTGCCCCCCGGCGTTTTCACATCGAAAATAGGGGCAAACCCGGCCAAGCTGAACCAAATTGATCATGCGCTGCAATTAAAGCCAATGATTGTGTCATCCGTGCAATCTTCAGCTTTTGGTGGTGGTCTGCAAAAAGACAACCGACCCGTTTTCCACCAGGGCCGCGGTCAGTTTGCCGGTGGCATAAGCCCCCGTGTCGATCGAAATGACACCGTTTTTTGTCACCGGGTCCGCGACCGGGGTATGGCCATGGATCACCCAGATCCCATCGTGTCTAGGCAGATGTCTGAACGCCTTGTGCCCCCATGTCAGGGCCGCCCCGGACTGCCTGTCAATCGGCTGTGTCGGATCAGCCCCCGCATGGACCACCGCCACATTGCCGCTTTGCCAATATCGGGGAAGGGACCGCAACCAACTCAGCTGGGCGTCGGGCAGTGCAGATCGCAAAAGATCGCGAACCTCGGTCAGGCTGCGGGGATCTGCAGGCAATGGAACGCCAAAACTTGCCAGCGTTTGCAGACCACCATAGCGCAACCAGGCTGGTCCATGTCTTGCGGGATCGTCAAGAAACCAGAGCAGCATTTCCTCGTGATTGCCCAGCAGGCAGATCACCTCGGGGCGCTGTTGCGTCAGGGTGAACAGCCGGTCCAGCACCTCTGCACTGTGATCGCCACGGTCAATGAAATCGCCTGCAAAGATCCAGGTTGCATCTGCGGCGTGGCTGTTCAGTTTGCCAAGCAGTGCGTCCAGACAATCCAATCGCCCGTGGATATCCCCGACAACCGCAATCGGGCGCTGCGGATCCATGGGGGCGCCTGCAAATTCTTGCGGGTGTGCCGAACGAGAGATCCTGAGGTATTTCAACAGCCGCTTGATCACGAAAAGGTCCGGGCATTGGGGTGTGGTTCTGCCCGCAACATGAGAGTGTCGGGCAATTTGCTTGAGGGACTGTCTAGCGGCTTACCCTATGCCTTGCAATGGAATGTGCTGACCCCGTCTGCCAATGAAAAAGTGGCCCCGCGCAAAGTGCCGGGGCCACCCGTCGATTACAGCGAACCGGCGTTATAAAGCTTGATCGAACGGATGTGAGAGGCCGCTATGGAGGGCCACCAGCCGGGCGCAATCGATTCTGATGTCAGCGTTGTGATGGCATTTGTGTCATCAGTGACCCTGACATCAAACACACCGGTGTGATTGTCGAGGCCAGCCACATCCGCCGCACGGCTTCCGGCTGAACCGGTTGTGGCAATCTCGCTTGACGCATGTGTCCCCTGTTCGATCTGTGGCATCCAGATAAACAGGACCAGACCGCTGGTGCCAAAGCCGCCCGCCGAGCGTGCATCCAAAAGGAACCGCGTTGTGGAATAAACCGATTTCGTAATGGTGAACCGCTGCCACTCTGTACCCACCGAAATTGGCACATTTGCATAAGAGCTGCTGCCCGGATCACGCAGACCCAAGGTGCAGCTGGTGTTGGCCTTTAACCAGACCGAGACCGTGTGGGTGACGCTCGCCGTTGTGGAAACATCCTGAAAGATATAGCCATCCCCAAGATCCCAACCGGACAGCGATGTTCCATCCGGTGCCGTGGTGGTTTGTGTGCTGGCGGTGAAGGCTGATGTGGTCCAGACGGGCTGGGTGAAATCAGCGTTCCACAACAAGATATTGCTCCGCGCGCTTTCCATCAGCACCCCACGAGGCGCCAATGTGTCAGGGGCGTGATCAAATCGGGCGGCATTCACAGCGGCAAGGGTCTTGTTGCCATTTCCGGCCACGTAATACCCCTCGCTGCTACGCGTGAAGGTGATCCCACCCGGCAAGGTGCCCTGGGTGAAATCATAGCTCGCCACGGGGACGGCCAATGGGGTGGCCCGCCGTGTGAAATAGGATCGGGACAATCCAAGCATCAGGACACCGTAAAGGCATGAATACCCGTGGCGGTGGTCCCGGTGGCCAAAACGCGTACGGCACCTGCAGGCAGGATCGAGAAATCGGCGACGGCGACGGTGCGCTGATGGCCGGCCGGGGTCACGAAGGTCAGGTTGCCGCCGGTTTCAACATAAAGTGCCACAGCCACCTTTGCCAGGTCGGTGGCGTCATCAGGGGTGACCGGAACGATGTCGCGGCTGGGGTCGGACAGGGCGTGCGAACGGCGTTCGAAGGGGTTGGACATGGGGTTCTCCTCTCATTGCAGAAGACGCAAGTGGGGGCACCTGCGCTGGATCACCCAGAGGTCTATGAAAACTTTGTTAAACGCAGAAAACCGGGGCGCACGCTAAGATTTTTGCCATGCAACAGGAAAGGTTTTGCCGGGCAGGCCTGTGTGAAACGGTCCTTAGTCCAGAATCGGCGCCAGGTTCCTTCTGGACAGGGCCTTAACCTCTGGCAGCTTGCTTTGGATGCGATTTTCGAAATTGGTCGACAGCTCAAGCGCTGACAACATCAGGTCCGCCAATCTGTCACCTTCGCAGATCTCATTCAGATCCAGGGCCAGTTCAGGCGTGTCAAACAGGTCATAGAGGCCACGCACCTTGCCCTGATAATCCGTGATCATCGTGGTTTTCCCCGCGCCAAGTCCGGCGATGCCCAGATGCATGCGACCGGTTACAACCAGATCGGACAGGCTGCACAGGCGTTTGATGTCCGAGGGTTGCACCGTTTGCGGGACAAAATGACGTGGAAAATCCCGGTGCAGGATCGCAAGGATTTCCTGCATGAATGTTGCATCTGAAAAGGCGGGGCGATTGTCATGCGTCAAAAACAACAGGGCCGCGCCCGTGCGATGAGCGAAATCGTCCAGCGCCCGTCCAAGCCCCCTCACCACACTCGCACGCGGGAGGTTTGGCAACGCGTTGTGAAAACTGATTGGGTTGGCATTGAAAATGACCACCTTGCGCCCGTCGCGCTTCCAGCGTTGCACATGATCCTCGGCGGCCCCAGCGGCAGGGTGTATGCATCGTGATCCAATTGGCAAAAGGAACGCCAGATCAGATCCATGCGGCACCGGGCGCTGCATCACATTTGACAGCCGCGCCGCAGATTGTGGGTCGCGACAGGCGATCTGAAACCCCTGGCACCGGTCGTGAAACACTTGTCGGATCATCTGCGGAGACCGGTCCGAAAAGCTAAAGCCGATGGCGTGAACCCGTGCCCCCAACCGTTCTGCAGCGATACCTGACAACAGCCGGCGCAGGGTGCCACCGGGCGAATAGACCCCGTCCAGAACATCCGCGCCCGGAAGGATGAAATCGGTGCAGGACAAGGCCAGATCCGCAATCCGCCGCGCGGCTTTTCGACTGGGCAATACGTCAAAAAAACCTTCGATTGACACCGTGTCGACACCAAACTCCCTGAAATAGTCACGATCTGCATCCCGGTGGATCAGGAATGTGATCCGGGCGTCCGGCTGGACATCGCGGATCTGCGACACAATGGAATACCCCATTGCCGCGTCCCCCAGGCTTCCTTCGGACGAGATGTAAAAAACGCCGTAATGCCGGGGTTTGCGCGCGATGGTGCTGTCGTTGGGTTTGAAATACCAGTGCTCAAACCGTCTCAGAAAACGGCTGCCAACGCGTATGAGCGCGATTTTGGTGGCGCGTTTCAGGCCTGCAAATCCGTGTCGCATGGGTGATTTCCTTTTAACCTGTCATTTCGGCTGAACCGTGGCACTTGCAGGCCGCAGAAGGCCGAGAATGGTGGGATCAATGCCCAGATGTCGATAACAGGCGAGGCCGCTCAGAAACGCCAGAACGCCAATCGCTGTAAAACTCGCCATGCCGCAACCCAGCGCGCCAAACCGGGGGATGAGGAAGAGGTTCAAAAGGACTTGGATGAGGATGGCGATCATCAGGTTGCGGCTGGCCAGATGCTCGTGCCCGGAAAGGGACAGTAGGGTGCTGCTTGGTCCCATCAACAAGGATATGAAGACGCCCGCCACAAACAGGCGCAACGCCGGGGCGCCCGCAACAAACTCTGATCCGAAGATGGCCATTGCCGGTTCGGCAAAGACCACAAGCGCCAGTGCAATTGGCGTGCCTGTCGCCAGAAACAGCAGGGTCATGGACCGAATGTGGCGCATTTGCCCGGCCTTATCGCGCGCCCCATGCGCCTCGGCCAGCAGCGGTTTGTATTGCAAAACCACGATCATCCGCATCAATCCGGCCATTTCCGCCACGCGAGATGCGATTCGCACCAGCGCTGCGTCTTCGGGGCTGGACAGGATACCGGTCATCAGCACGTCAACATGCTGTCCCAACACAAACCCAAGCGAGATCAGGGCAAAATGCCCGCCGCTTGTCATCATTGCACGTGGTGTTGGTGCGGGGGGGGCGACGTGGGGCATGTCCGGGCCGGGGCGCAGCAGCACCAGTGTTGGACGCGCAAGGATCAAGGCCACCAGGAAACTGCCAATTCCGGCCGCCGCATAGGTTGCCGTGATGTTGGATGCGGAACTTCCCATTCCCATCCGCCAGACCCAAACGGCCCCAAGGATCATCAGCAACGGATAGGCGATCTGGCTGCCAATGATGGATCGCGCGACCTGTTTGGCCCCAAGGCTGAAACTTTCCAGATATTTTCGCGCAAGCATTACCGGCAACAGAAGTAAGGCGCCGATCAGGGTGACTTGATAGGGTCCACCCAGCGTGGTCAGGACCAAAAGCCCCGTTCCCACAGCGACCACCATCATGGTGACAGGCATCACGACCCTGCGGATCAATTGCCACAGGATTGCCCAACGCCGTGTTGCCGCAACATGCGACACCCCCTCCATAGCGATGTCGCGCATGGCCACCTGATCCAACCCGAATGACAAGATCAGAACCAGCAGTGCCGAAACCGACAAGCCAACCGACAAAAGCCCGAAGACCTCGCCGCCAAAGACACGGGTCAGGGCAATGGTTTGCAGGAAGGTCAACCCGATGGCAAACATGCGCAGGCTCATCAATCTGCCGAGTTGGGCAAGCAGCGCCGTCATGATGGCCCCCCTGACGCGGGATCGGCAACATCGCGGTAGAACTGCACCGTCAGGGCGGCAATGCGTGACCAGTCAAACGGGGTCAGATCCGGGGTTTCCCCACTTTTGCGAAGCGTTTCTGCTGCCGCCAACCCTTGCGCCAGTTGCGAGCCATCCAACGCGCCGTCAATCAGCCTCACCCAACCTTCGCCAATCTGCGCCTGCAGCTCGCGAAAAAGGGCGGTGTCGCTTGCCAAAACCGGGCAACCGACCGACAGGGCAAAAATGGCTGCGCCGGAGTTCAGCACATCCGTGTAGGGAAAAACCACCAGCGTGGCTTCGTCGATTGCGCAGACCAGCTCGTCTTCCTCAAGGAACCGATCCTCAAAACTGATCTCCCCACGCCGCGCGGCAGGCAGCCTGTCGAGTTGCATGAGCAATTCCAGATCCGGCTCCGCCCCGCTCATCTTGCCGCGAATGGCCAGGCCCGCCCTGCCCACGGGCAGATCAAGAAAGGCGCGCAGCACTTTATGCGCCTGTTTGTACCGGGTGATTGCCCCGAAAAACAGGATCCGGGGCGGCGTGGCGGGGGCGGGCCGTTGCCTTTCGGGATCGATCAACGGGCCGTAATGCCCGTGCGGGATAACCACATGCGGTTTTTGCTCAAGGTCGGGGGCCACATCAAACGCGGCCTGCTTCGAGGCCTCTGTCATGAACAATACCGCATCAACGCGGCGCAGGAACCAGGGCCAGAACAGACGCCCCATCCATGAGGAATTGCGTTGCCCCTCGCGCAGCAGGTTATGGGCGGTCCAGACAATGGGGATGCGCCGCAGGGCAGCCAAGGCAAACAGCCCCCGCAAAAGGATGTAGCGCGGCCAGAAACGCCAACCCTTGCCCGCTGCCAAAAAAACATCCGGCCAGTGGATGTGCAGGATGTCTGGCCTGCGGATGCCAAGCAACTGGCGTGGATGAAACTCCTCCACCCGGGCCACGCCCCCGGCCTCTACCGCGTCGTACAGCAGGGCTTGAAACGGATTGAAGGCCGCGTTTTTGCGTTTGGGCCATGCGCTGATGCGCAGCTGTGTTTGGGGCGAGGGGCGGGTGTCACGTGGCATGGCCAGCCCTTTTTGTGGCGTTGAATTGCAAAGGCTGGATTTCCTGCATCTGCTGCGCGGATCTGATCTGTCGATGATGCCGCCGCGCCAGATAGGCCGTGGCCACTGCAAACAGCTCGGCATTGCTGGGCAGGCCAAACCCACCGGCCAACCCGCTGCGGGTGATGAAAATCAGCGGCAACATTGCCATGAGCAGGCAAAGATCCGGGCGCGGTGACCGGCGCAAAAGGCCACGCATTCCCTCTGCACAAATGCCGATGGCGATGACAAACAATGTGGCCGCCAGAACCCCACCAACAATCCCCGTCATCATAAAGCTGGCCAGAAACAGATTGTGCACCGTGTGATCCTGGAAGGTACGCAGGCCGACACCAAAAAGAGGGTTCTCGAAAATCCCCTCTAACGCGCCCGTATACTGATCCAGACGCGTGCTGGCCGACCCGATATCGCTCTCCAGGTTCAAAAGGAAATACTGAAACAAAGGTGGGGCCAGCAAGGCCAGTGCCAACAGCAAGGCGGCAAGGATCCCCCAAAATGACAGGCGCGACATCGGGCTGATCAGCCCACGCACTATTGGCGCAACAAGGGCAAGGATCAGCGCCAGAACGGTTGAAGATGAAAACAGAACAATCAGGAAAAACAGCGAGATAAAGGCAGAGCAGCCCAATCCTGCCCGTTGCAGAAATGTTGTGGGCCGGGCGGCGACGGCCAGGCAGAAGGTGATGAAAAACGTGGCCGACAGGTGATTGAGCAGCCAGCTGTCATATTCCGGCAGCCCCGCCTGTGGTCCGGTGGAAAACGCATTCAGGATGGGCCGCACCGTGCCCAGCAGGAATCCCAACCGATTTTGCGACAGGAAATAGGTCTGGATCCCACCCCACAGGTCAATCCCCCCCACATAGGCACTGCCGATGAAACCGATCACGATGATCGTCTGTGCCAGCAGGGCAATCAACACAAGCCGATCCAGAACGGCCGGGGTGAAGTTGCACAGAACCAAAGACGCCAGCGCCACGGGCAAGGTCAGAATGATCGGGCTGAGGTTGATGGTGCCATGAATGGCCAGACCCGCGCTCAACCAGATCGTCAGGGCGGCGACACACCAGAAGAAAGTGGGAATGACATAGCGGCGCCGGGTGGCCAATTGATAGCCAAGATAGGCGATCAGCGCCAAGGCCAGCGCGTTGTGAATTTCAACGCGAATGGGGCCGATGCTAAGAAGTGGGATCCATTTCAGTCCAGAGCTGCCCAGAAACAGCGCCAGCATGACGGCGGTGATCGTGTCTTTTTGCAGGGTCAGCTTGCGCACCTTCATTCCGAAGCCTCCTGATCAGACTCCGCAGATACCGGATCAATCATATCCATCCAGGCCGCCATCACGGTTTCGATCCGATAGGCCTGTGCCACCTGCGCCTGTTTTTGCACGAGATCCGCAACCGTGTGAGGATGATCCACAAAGCGCTGAAGCTGGGCCAGCACCCCATCCAGATCATCTTCCGCAAACAGCCCGGCACCGCCGCAGGGTTCCAGGATCTGACGCGGCCCAACATGGTCAGTCGCCAGCACCGCCAGCCCGCTGGCAAGGGCTTCGATGATCACAATGCCAAAAAGCTCCTCCCAGGCCTCTGTGCGTTGCGACAACAGCATCAGCACATCTTGTTCCGTCATGAGTTGGGCGAGCGTAGTGCGGTCGCGGATCGGACCAAGGAAAGTGACGTTGTCACCTGCCTGCTGCACCTGCGCCGCCAAGGGCCCCGTCCCAACCACGCTAAGCGTCACCCCCTGACCCTTCAGCATATTCGCGATGTGCAAAAGCTGGCGCAGCCCCTTTTTTTCAGACAGTTCACCCACATAGATCAATCGCAACCTGTCATCTTTCCGATGGTGCAACTCTTTGGATACGTTGAAAAAAAAATCTGGAAGAGAATGCGGGATCACCACGGGCTGAACCCCCGTTTCGGCCGTGACGCTCTGCGCCACTTTGGGCGTGACCGCAATTGCGGCCACATTTGGCTGGTGCAGAAAGCGCAACCATTGCCGCTGCATGTAACGTCGAAACAGGGGCGGTTTGGGCTGGCGCGGGGTCTTGTCGAACCGCCAGTCATGCCAGGATGTTTGATACAGGATGCGATTGTGTCGGGCGAGATGGCGATAGATCAGCAACCGCCAGTCCCAAGGTGCAAACCCGATCACGATCACCTCGCCCCGCACAAATGGCGCGCGCAGGCGAAACAGAAAATCACCCCATGCGTTGCGGCTGCGTTGCCCCAATGGCGTGCGATCTCGCAGCCCGGCGCGCACCCACTCCTTGCCCACGCTGTACCGATGCGCCCCCACCAGATCGACCCGGCCCCGGCGGGCGAGCTCGTAAAGCGCGGGGAAATACTTCTCCGGGTTGGTTTCATGCAAAAGGCGCAGCCTGGGTCGGGTCATGCAAGGCCCTCGCAGATTTGCAGCACCGCTTCGGCCTGACGGCGCCAGGTAAATTTCCTTGCGCGTTCCCGGCCCGCAGCGGATTTCTGCGCCCAAAGCTGTGTGTCTGCCATCACCCTGTCTATGGCATCGTAAATCGTATCGGGTGCGTGCGGATCGCAATACAGCGCGCCCTCGCCACAGCGTTCCCGCAGGCTGGGAATATCTGATGCAATCACCGGGCAGCCAAAGCTCATCGCCTCAATAGGCGGCAGGCCGCTGGATTCGTAGAAGGACGGAAATAGCAAAAACCGGGCCGACGCGAGCGCCTTGTGGATTTCACCTGGGTCGTCCACCTGCCCGCGCAGCTCCAGCCTGTTTTTCACGGTTTCGGGAATGCGGATGTCAAACCCCTCAAACACCGAAGATCCCGCCCCGATGATCACAAACCGCATTTCGGGATGGGTTTCCAGGAACCGGATCGCGGCTTGCAACACCCCGTGGGCATTCTTGCGCTTGCTCAACGACCCCAGATAGAGCCCATACCCCCGCGCGTCTGGCCCGGGCTGCTCGGCATCTGCAATCTTCAGGGCAATGTCATCGGGCAATCCGCCATTGGCCGCCGCATGAAAATGCGCAGCCCCTTTCAAATGTGGATAGTGGCGGGCAATGGCCTTTTTCTCTGTTTCAGAGACCGTCACGATCCCGTCGCTTTTGCGCAGCACCAGTGGCATCAGCGCTGAATAAAAGGTGCGAAATTGCCAACTGTAGGCGCTTGGAAAATACCGGTAGGACAGATCATGCACCATGGTCACAACACGGGTGTTGCGCACCAGCAACGACGCAACCGGGGCGGTATTGCCCAGGCAAAGAACCGTCTGCCCCCTGACGATGCGTGGCAGGTCAAACTGTTCCCACAGATGACCGGTAAAGCGCCCTGTTCTGTGCAAGCTGCAGGCCCTCAGATGAGGGGGGGACACCATCTGACCCTGCGCGGGCATCACCACTTTCGGGGCCTCGATCCTGCCCTGAGACGCCAGTATATCCAACTGCATCAACAGCTCGCGGGCCACGCGCTGTACCCCCGTGATGTTTTGCAACAGAAAGCGTCCGTTGATCAGGATCATCGCTCCACCTTTAATTGACCGATTGTCTCTGGCTGACGTTCACATGTCAGCAGAAACCGGACCGTATCACGCGATAGAATTCACACTTGTCAAATAGATCAACCGGTCGATTGCCCCTGATGAAATAGCTACATCCTTGACGGGTTCGGGTCCAATGAAATCGAGGAAAGTTCCATAATCCAAAGCGAAAACACTCATCGTGTGGTTGTTTGATCTGGGGAACGAGCTACACTGCCTTCAAGCGGAAAGGCGGGATGCATGAGCGGATCGGAACGGATGGCCCAGCAAAAGATCACCACCGGCAATGTGGCGGTGGTGCATGACTGGTTGCCACTGGTCGGCGGGGCCGAACGGGTGGTGCAGCAAATGGTACGCGCCTTTCCCAATTCGACCCTCTACACCCTGTTTGATTTCCTGTCGGATGCGGAACGATCCGAGATCACCAGCGGCGTTCCCATACACACCAGCCGGTTGAACAGCTGGCCGGGCGTGCGACGCTATTACCGCTATCTGATCTTGCAATGTACCCGCGCGATTGAGGAGTTTGACGTCACCGGTCATGACCTGGTCCTCAGCTCCTCTGCAGCACTTGCCAAAGGGGTGCTGACCAGTCCGGATCAGGTACATGTGTCCTATATCCACAGCCCGGTGCGCTATGCCTGGGATCTGACCCATGACTATATCAATTCGATCGACGGGGTCGGGCGGGCGTTGAAGCGGAAAGTCGCGCGCGAGATGATGCATCGGTTGCGCCTTTGGGACATGCGATCGGTGGCGCAGGTGGACCACATGATCGCCAATTCACACTTCATCCGCAAACGGATCTGGAAAACCTATCGACGCGAGGCTGAGGTGATCTATCCCCCGGTCGACACCGACAGGTTTCATATGGCGAACACCCCCCGCGATGACTTCTTTTTCACAGCCTCGCGCATGGTGCCCTACAAGCGGATTGACCTGATTGTCGAAACCTTCACCGCACGGCCGGATTTGAAACTGGTGGTCTGTGGGGACGGGCCGGAAATGGCGCGGATCCGCGCGCTTGCCGGTCAGAATATCGCATTCCTGGGTCACGCGCCCTTTGACGTGATGCGCGACCACATGCAGCGCGCGCGCGGCTTTGTCTTTGCGGCGAAAGAAGATTTCGGCATTGTCCCGGTAGAGGCCCAGGCCTGCGGAACGCCGGTGATCGCCCTTGATCAGGGGGGCACCGCGGAAACCGTGCGGGGGCCAGATGACGGGGCAGCAACCGGGGTGCATTTCTCGGATCAAACGCCGGACGCTCTGGGCCGGGCGCTGCGCGAATTTGAAGAGATCGAGGGGGAGTTTGATGCGGAGATGATCAGCACCCATGCCCGCCGCTTTTCATCAGACCGCTTTGTCGAAGAGCTGCGCAGCTTTGTGGCATCCGTGACCTAAAGCGTTTCGACTTATTGTTGAGACACAATAATGAGGCGAAACGCTTTGGTTGCGCCAATGGGCCTAGCGACAGCGGCGCACCCCCAGACGGATCAGCTCGCTCCCCTTCACGCGGGACACGGAATAGGTCTGGTGCCGGGCCTTCTGCAGATACCAGGTTTTCACCGCTTTTGGGTAATGCACTGCGATCACATTGGACCATTCATTGAACTCTGCCGATGTCAGCCGCGCCCCAAATCGATGTGGGCCGTGAAATCCGAAGGTGGTGTTGGGCGACACGCAAACATTGCGCACGCCCAGATACATCGTGCAGCTCGACATGCAGACCGACCCGCGAATTTCCACCTTCTGCCGCAGCTGATTGATGTTGCGGATTTCATTGAACCGTTTGCGCACACTGCCGCCGTAATCATTTCGAATGACGATGGTGCTGCCCGGTTTCGGGCTGCGTGGTGTCAGGGCGCTTGCGGGTTGGCCAAGCGCCAACACCAGCGAAAGACCCGCGATCACAAGCCGCACCATCACCCTTTGCGCACGGCTATCCCATCCACGTGCGCGCGGCACGTGCGTATATAAATTTGCAGTCATGATATCACCCCATGTGACAAAGCGGCTGGTTTACCGCGCAAAGCCGACCCCCTCGGCTTGGAACATAAGAGCAACAAAGTGTTGAGATTTGGTTTAGCGCCCGCCCGATCTCTTTCGCCTGAATGTCCAGATCAGGGGGCTGAGTGTGAAAAAAATGAAAAAACGCGCCCCGAGAGGCGCGTTTTTGGTATCGATTTTAGCAATCTGAAAATCAGTCTATCGCACCTGCCCCGGCGCTGATCAGGGTGGGCGAGATCTGATCCACGGTCCGGCTCCACCGCGTCACGGGTTGTTCGGCAATAAAGACCACATCATTGGGGCGCAGCTGAAACCGTGTGGCCAGCGTCATATTCACCGCGTTGCGCAGGTCCAACTGCCAGGCGGTCAGCGCGTCAAACGCCATCGGGTCGCTGGATCCGCGCAGCACATAAACATGGCGGGGATCGGCGGTTTTCGTGGAGATCCCCTTGCCGCTGTTGAACAGGGCATCCGCGAGGCTGGCCTGACGCCCAAGGGGCAATTCCATCCGGCCCTGCTGTTTCACTTCCCCTGCCAGATAGACATAGTCCCGCGCGACCGCGTCCAGATCGACCTTCGCGCGGTAATTGTCGCGCGCTTCATTCAGCTCGGCGCGGCGCAGCGCCACTTCGGTCGACAGATCGCGCAGCGCGGCAGAGCGGCTGCCCTGCCGGAAACTGGCAATGTCCATTTGTTGGCGGAAATAGGCCTCGGCCCGGTCCAATGAATAGGTGTCATCCACAAACAGGCTGTCACCCGCCACAAGCGGGATCTGGCCCGCGCGCCCATCTTTGTGAACCTGTTCCAGCGGGATCTGATAAAGCGTGCCGGCGCGGTAAAGCCGCACCAGCGTATGTTCCATATTGCGTGACGCACTGCCGCCGACCTGCGCCAGCGCCTGTTTCAGATCCAGGGGCGCAAGGGTGATTGGCAGCACGCCGGGCTTGGCCACGGCCCCGCCCACGGCGACTTTCTTTGAATTGAACTCGGCGATTTCCAGGCTGAACGTGGGCTCGATCTGCGCTTTGACAAGCCGCTGGAACAAGGTCGCCTCGGCCTCTTCTACCGATTGCCCGGCAATCTCGACCCGGCCCACATCGGGAATGGCGATGCTGCCATCGCTTTGCACCGTATATCCCTGGCGGCTGTTTTGCGCGGCCAGCAGGCCCGACAATTGCTCGACCGAACTGCCCGAAGGCGTGGCCAGAAGCACAACATCCCCCACCCCGATGCGATAAGGCGCAGGCGTGACCGCCGGGGGCAGGCGGGTTTCCAGATGCTGAGGGCGCGACTGCGGATCAAGAGCCGGGGCCGGGATTGCCCCACCGCCACGAAGACCGCCGCCGGTGCCTGCCGTCACATTGAACGCGGCGGGCAGGTCGCGTGGCGTGTACGCATTGCGATTTGCGATCATCACATTTTCAGCAGTGATGGGAAGCACCCGCACTTTGGCGGTGTCGCTGGCCCCCTGAATAACCCGGCTGCTGTGATAGGCCGCCCCGCAGGACGTTAAAAGGCCGACCGCCGTCAGCATTATGGCAAGGCGCAATTTGATTTCCCCCATGACCCCGATTTATGTCCCTGATTGGACCACTGGCGCAGTCTGCGCAATGGATCCTGCGATCCGCCGTATATGCCCCTTGATCACCCCGCGATCCCCTCGCGCGCGTGCCCCCTCTGGCACCGAGTTTCCAACCCGGCATATGGCGGCAGGTCGCAACCGCGTTTTGCCGCGCCCGACCCGTCATATCAATCCGTTGTGGATGTGGTTGTGTTGGGGTTTCCTCCGCCTCCGGCTGCCAGGGCCGCCAGACCCGCCGCACCAACCGCGGGCAGAATGGCGAACAAGATGTTTTGCACATCGCCGGTCGGGGGCAGCGTGACCTGTTCATCGGGCAAACGACCCGGGTCACAGTTTTCCGTTTGCGGATCACAGGGTTGCGGGGTCGTGGTGTTCTGCGCAAACCCGATTTGGGTCGACGCGACAAGAATTGCCAATGGGAGGGCCTTGAAGACTTGCATCGTGATTGCCTCATTTGATCGATCAATTTCCCCATGAAACGGGGACGCGCTGAAGGCGGAAACTTATAACATTTGGCACGCGCCGGGCGTCGTCGATTTTACCGCTTTGAACCAGCCTGCTGGCCCGAAACACCCAGGATTGGTGGCACAATGGCACAATTTTGACGGTACAGCAAGATCGCCCTAAGGGCGAGTTGAGTGGCAATTGTCCAGCGGCGCAAATGGGGATCAGTTGGCGTAATATGTGCCCCCATAGCTGCCATAGGTATCGCCATAACCGTAGTGTTTCATCTGGGTGCCGTCGATCTGGTTCAACACCAACCCGTCCACCTTTTGTCCGGCCACGGAAAACAGGCGCAATGCGTCCGCCACCTGGCGGGTTTTGGTCTTGTCCCATTGCACGGTGAACAGCACCATATCCGTCTTGGGCGCCAGAATGCGGGCATCTGGCACCACCAGGACTGGTGGCGTGTCGATGATGACCACGTCATAGGCGGATTTGGCGGTCTCAAGGAACGCATCAAAACTGTTGGAGGACAGGATATCAGCCGCGTTCACATTGCTGGGGTCACCTGGCAGGACATCACACCCCAGCACCGACGAATGCAGCACCGCGTCGGCCAGGCTCACCTCGTTGGACAAGACAGACAAAAGCCCCTTGCCCGTTTCGGTGTCGAGATATTGGCTGAACACCAACCGCCGAATGTCGCCTTCGACCAACAGCACCTTCTTGCCCATACCCACCAGGTTTTGCGCCAGCGCAAAAGAGATCAACGTCTTGCCTTCATTTGGCACCGATGACGTGGTCATGATCACCCGGGGGGGCGCATCGAGGCGCGACAGAAGGACCGATGTGCGCAGATTACGTATGGCTTCGGCGGCGGCGGACATCGGTTTGTCGGCCAGATAGGTCAGGCTGCCCTGTCGATCCATCGCGGGCAAAAGCGGGATTTGCCCCATCACCGCAATGCCGGTGGCCTCTTCCAGTTCCGCCGCCGTGCGATAGGTGTTCTGCATCGCCTCGCGGGCCAATGCCGTGCCGCTGCCCGCAATCAGGCCCAGAAAGGCGGACAGCACCAGAATCAGCGACTTCCGTGGTTCGGATGGCGCGGTTGGGATGACCGCATGGGACAGGATCCGGCTGTCGGCCTGTTGCAGGCCCTCTTGGGCCGCGTTTTCCTTCAACCGGCTGAGGAAGTATTCATAAAGCAGACGGCTGGCCTCGGCGTCCCGTGACAGGTGCTGCAGCTCGATCAACTCATCGCTTTGTGCGGCGATCTGGGTTTCAAGCGTGGATATGCTGTCGCGCAAAGCCTCCGCCTGGCTTTGGGCCCGGCGTGCCTCCAACTGTGCGCGGTTCAAAAGCATGGTGAACCTTGTGTCAAATTCTGGGGACGCGCCGCTGGTTTTATAGATCTCGGCCAGCCGGCTATCATTTATGCTTTTTGCTTTCACCGCATCGGGGGCGGTGGTCAAACTGGTCAGCCCATTGGCCTTGTCCTGCGCCGCTGTTTTTACCCGTTCGGCCGTGTCCAACCGGCTGCGCAGCTCTTTCAACTGCCGCTCCAGCGCCTGAACGTTTTCCTTGCTGACCACATCCGATTGGGTGGAATAGCTGGCCAGCCGGGCTTCCGCCTGTTCCAGATCCAGTTTCAGATCCGCCACCCGACCACTGAGCCATTGCGATGCGCTTCGGGTGGCTTCGAATTTCACATCCATCTGATAAAGAATGTATTCCTGGGCGACCAAGTCGGCGAGGGCGGCGGATTTGACCGGGTCTTCAGTTTCCAGCGTGATCTGCAACACTTCGGTTTTCGGCAGGTTGCGGGCCGTCAGCGCCTTAATCAGCGCATTGACCACCCGTTCCATTTCTCGCTCGGCTGTGTCGACTGCACCCCCTTCGCCACGCAGCATTCCCATCAGGCGGGCCTTCAGCCCCGGCACGCGCAGAGCGCTGTTGAATTCCGGGTCTTCGGCAAGATTTGCAGCGATGGCCACCCGTTGCAGCAATTCCCGGCTGTGCAGCACCTCCACCTCGGTATTGATGGCGCGCGAATCCGAGCCAAGATTGGGCAGGGAAATGCCCAGATCAACAATTTTCTGCCCGCTCGTGTCCAGCAGCAGCACCGTTGTCGCGCGATATTTGGGTGTGGCGATGACCTGTGCGTAATAGCCGCCCAGCAGAACAAAAACCGCGGTGATCAGGCCGATCAACAGCTTTTGGCGCCACAGCGCGCGCATCAATTCGGTCAGGTCAACCACATCCTCTTGCATCGGGTCCACAGGAGGGGGCGAAGGGCGCGCTGGCATGATTGATCCTGGTCCTGATGTCTTGTGTCGGAAAGGGCACACGAATACCGAAAGTACACACGGGCTTTATCATGCAAGAGTTGTCAGGAATGGCAAGGGGGTCTTCCCCTGTTTCCGGTTCAGGTCCGGGGGCGGGTGTGTTTGGCGGTGAACCGGGCAATCTCGCTTTGGCTGGGGCGTTGACCGGCATAAAACTCGATGTAATGGGGGATGCGGTTGATCCGCTCATCAAGCGGTTCATTGACCAGCATCGAGATATAGCCGATCTGGGTGTAAAGCACCGTCATGCTGCGCACTTCGGCCTGTTCAAAGGAATAGCCAAACCGTTGATACATGGCGCAGATGGCGTCAAACCGTCGCTTGTCTGATCGGGTGACCTTGGCTTGCAGGTCCGGGTTGGTGCGGGCCCAGTTGCGGATGGCCAGGTCCAGTTTGGAATCAAACAGATCGGCATCCAGCCAGCAGTCAAACAGGTTCAGCATCGCTTCGGATATGGTTTCCGCATAGGCCTCGGTGCGACCGATCAGGTTGCCGGTGTTCTTCGCGTCCCAGCGCGCAATCATCGCCTCCAGCAGCGCATCGCGATCTTTGAAATACCAGTAAAACCCAGACCGTGTGACCCCCAGCCGTTTCGCCAGCACCCCCACTTTCACCGCTTCGACCCCGCTTTCGGTCAGGACGTCATAGGCCGCACTCAGCCAGGCGGCCTCTGATCCATGGGGTTTGGGATCGGGTTGGGGGATGACGTCTTTGTTCATGGTGTCTTTCTAAATTTTCTTGACACAAGTGTCAATTTTAATGACACATGTGTTAATTGCGTGCGCAAGGGTGGGGCGACGGGTCCGCATCCGCTCTCACAGCGGGTCCGCGTCTGCCTTTGCGGCGCGATTGGCACACGGCAACCGGCGGGGCCGCCTCGCCAGAAGGGACCCACATGTCCAAAGATCCATTGCTGCAACCCTTTCAGCTGAAACACCTGACGCTGAAAAACCGGATCATGACCACCAGCCATGAACCGGCCTATCCCGAAGACGGGATGCCCAAGGAACGCTATGCCGCCTATCACGCGGAACGGGCCAGGGCCGGGGTTGCGCTCGCGATGACCGCCGGATCGGCCGCCGTGTCAAAGGACAGCCCGCCGGTCTTTAACAATATCCTCGCCTACAAGGACGAGGTGGTGCCGTGGATCCAGAACCTCACCGATGCCTGCCACGACCATGGCTGCGCGGTGATGATTCAGCTGACCCATCTGGGGCGGCGCACCCATTGGGCCAAGGGCGATTGGCTGCCCGCCGTATCGTCGACCAAACACCGCGAACCCGCCCACCGTGCCTTCCCAAAACTGGCCGAAGATTGGGATATCGACCGGATCATCACCGATTTCGCAGATGCTGCTGAGCGGATGAAAGCGGGCGGCATGGATGGGGTTGAGGTCATGACCCACGGCCACCTGCTCGATCAGTTCATCTCGCCCCTCTCAAACGATCTGGACGGCCCATATGGGCGCAAATCCCTCGAAAACCGCCTGCGCCTGACCAATGACATCATCGCCGCCGTGCGCCAGCGGGTTGGCGAAGATTTCATCGTCGGCGTGCGCTTTGCACCGGATGAGGCACAAGCCGGTGGCATTGACGAAGACATGGGGTTGGAGATCGCCCGCCTTTTCGAAGCCAACGGCCATGTGGACTACCTCAATGTCAACCGTGGTCGCATCCATACCGACCCGGCGATGACCGATATGATCCCGGTGCAGGGGATGAAAAACGCCCCGCATCTGGACTTCGCAGGCCGGGTCAAGGCGGCGGTTACCTTGCCGGTGTTCCATGCGTCAAAAATCCCCGATGTGGCCACCGCCCGCCATGCCATCGCCTCGGGCCAACTGGATATGGTGGGCATGACCCGCGCCCATATGGCCGACCCCCACGTGGTGCGCAAAATCATCGAAGGCCGCGAAGAGGACATTCGCCCCTGTGTTGGCGCCACCTATTGCCTCGACCGGATTTATGGCGCGGGCGAAGCGCTGTGCATTCACAACCCCGCCACCGGGCGCGAGCTGACCATGCCGCATGATATCCCCCCGGCGGACGAGAAAAAGCGCGTGGTGATCATCGGCGCCGGTCCCGGTGGTCTGGAAGCGGCACGGGTCGCGGCCGAGCGCGGTCATGAGGTGATTGTGTTCGAAGCCCAACCCGACCCCGGCGGGCAGCTCCGCCTGGCGGCCCTGTCACCCCGTCGACGCGAGATGATTTCGATCATCGACTGGCGCATGGCGCAATGTGCGGCGCGGGATGTGGAGTTTCGCTTCAACACCTGGGCCGAGGCCGAAGATGTGCGGGCGCTGGATCCCGACGTGGTGATCGTCGCCACCGGCGGCCTGCCAAACACCGAGCTGTTCGAAGCAGGCGAGGCACAGCATGTGGTCACCGCATGGGATGTGATCGCGGGCGATGTGAAACCCGCAGACCACGTTCTGATCTATGATGAAAGCGGCGATCACCCGGCGCTGCAGGCCGCTGAAATCGCCGCAGAATCTGGTGCGAAGGTCGAGGTGATGACCCCCGATCGCACCTTTGCCCCGGACGTGATGGCAATGAACCTCGTGCCCTATATGCGCGCGCTGCAGGACAAGGATGTGACCTTCACGGTCGCCCGCCGCCTGTTGGACGTGGCCAAGTCCGGCAACCGGCTGATCGCGACCATTGGCACCGATTACTCCGATCACACCCGCACGGCGGACTATGATCAGGTGGTGGTGAACTATGGCACATTGCCGATGGATGACCTCTATTTCGCCCTGCGCGAGGACAGCACCAACCTTGGTGCGGTGGATCATGATGCGCTGATCGAGGGGCGCCCCCAGACGATCACCCGCAACCCGGATGGGCAGTTTCAGCTCTTCCGCATCGGTGACGCCGTGTCCGCCCGCAACACCCATGCGGCGATCTATGACGCGCTGCGCCTGGTAAAGGACATCTGACCCCATGCGGCGAACCCAAGTGGGAAAAGGCGGCGCACCGCAACTCCCTCTGGTTTCAGCGCAGGAAGGGTGCTAATCCCTGTGCCGATGAATTGACTGCTGAATAGACTGCAAGAGGCGAGAAAACATGCCAGCTTACCGTTCCAGAACGTCGACCCATGGGCGCAACATGGCCGGGGCCCGCGGATTGTGGCGCGCCACCGGGATGAAGGATGACGATTTCGGCAAGCCGATCATCGCCATCGTGAACAGCTTTACCCAATTTGTGCCGGGCCACGTGCACCTGAAGGATCTGGGCCAGATGGTCGCGCGCGAGGTCGAGGCCGCTGGCGGTGTCGCCAAGGAATTCAATACCATCGCCGTGGATGATGGCATCGCAATGGGCCATGACGGGATGCTCTATTCCCTGCCGTCGCGCGAGGTGATCGCGGACAGCGTGGAATATATGGTCAACGCCCATTGTGCCGACGCCATGGTCTGTATCTCGAACTGCGACAAGATCACCCCCGGTATGCTGATGGCCGCGATGCGCCTGAACATCCCGGTGATCTTTGTGTCCGGCGGTCCGATGGAAGCGGGCAAGATCGACATTGCAGACCTCGACATGAACAAGATCGACCTTGTCGACGCGATGGTGGCTGCGGCCGATGACAAATTCACCGACGAGCAGGTCCAGCATATCGAAGAAAACGCCTGCCCGACCTGTGGGTCGTGTTCGGGTATGTTCACCGCCAACTCGATGAACTGTCTGGCCGAGGCGCTGGGCCTCGCGCTGCCGGGCAATGGATCAACCCTTGCCACCCACGCGGACCGCAAAGGCCTGTTCCTTGAGGCCGGTCGCAAGATCGTCGAGATCACCAAGCGTCACTATCAGGACGAAGAAAAAGGCCTGCTGCCGCGCGAAATTGCCACCTTTGAAGCGTTCGAAAACGCCATGTCGCTCGACATTGCCATGGGCGGGTCCACCAATACGGTTCTGCACCTTCTGGCCATCGCGCACGAAGGCGAGGTCAACTTCGACATGACCGACATGGACCGCCTGTCGCGCAAAGTGCCCTGCCTGTGCAAGGTCGCGCCGAACATCCACAATGTCCACATGGAAGACGTGCACCGCGCCGGGGGCATCTTCTCGATCCTTGGCGAACTCAGCCGTGCGGGTCTTTTGCACAATGACGTGCCGACCGTGCATTCCTCCACCATGGGCGAAGCCATTGCCAAATGGGACATCAAGGTCGCCAACAACCCCGAGGCCGAGAGCCTGTTCAAAGCCGCCCCCGGCGGTGTGCGCACCACGCAGGCGTTTTCACAGGCGAACCGGTTCAAGGAGCTCGACACCGACCGCGAAGGTGGCGTGATCCGCTCGGCGGACCATGCGTTCTCGAAAGACGGCGGTCTGGCGGTTCTGTTCGGCAATATCGCGCTGGATGGATGCATCGTGAAAACCGCGGGCGTGGATGAAAGCATCCTGACCTTTACCGGCACTGCGCATGTCTGCGAAAGCCAGGACGCCGCCGTGAACGACATTCTGACCGGCAAGGTCAAGGAAGGCGACGTGGTGGTGATCCGCTACGAAGGGCCGCGCGGTGGGCCGGGGATGCAGGAAATGCTCTACCCAACCAGCTACCTGAAATCGAAGGGCCTGGGCAAAGCCTGCGCGCTTCTGACGGATGGCCGCTTTTCGGGTGGCACCTCGGGTCTGTCGATCGGCCACGCCTCGCCGGAAGCCGCTGAAGGTGGCGCCATCGGGCTTGTGCGGGACGGGGATAAGATTGAGATCGACATCCCGAACCGTTCGATCAACCTCGCCATCTCGGACGCGGAACTGGCCGAGCGTCGCAAGGAACAGGACGCGAAAGGCTGGAAACCCGCTGAACCGCGCAAGCGCAAAGTATCGAAGGCGCTCAAGGCCTACGCGATGCTCGCGTCCTCTGCCGCCAAAGGTGCGGTGCGCGTGATCGACTGATCAAACTTACGACCAAAAACACGCAAGGGTGGGGAAAATTCTCCGCCCTTTTTCTTGTTATAAATATCCCACGGGGGTCTGGGGGTGTGAAACCCCCAGCCTTTTTTTTTTTTTTTTTAATTCGGGGGGGGGGGGGGGGGGGCCCCCCCCCCCCCCCCCCTGACGTCAACCACTATGCCGGTCCGTTACGCGCTCCGCCGCCGGTACAAAGTGTTGGACATCCGGCCCCCCCGATCATCCCCCCTGCTCGCAAATCCGGTAGCCAGTCGACCTTTTTATCACGTCAAGATGCAGGTGGTTTTCATGGGCCGCATTTGACCCCGGCCCAAGCACCGTTGTGAAATCAAGGCAGGCCGAGGCGCGCACGGCATCCTGAAACGCCTCGGCCATCGTGCCGTCGGCTTCGCGCGGTTCAATCGGGATGGCGGCACCGGTTTCAAACGTAAAGCCCATGACGTCAAACCCGCTGCCAAGGGCGTGTTGCGACAGTTTTCGATCCGAGGTGCCGTTGCGGGCGCGGCAGACATAGCCAGATCCGTTTTGAATGGCGACCAATGCGCCGCGGTCCTCAAGGCGGCGCGCCGCAGGCAACACAAAATCCCGTGTCCAACGCGCCAGAGACCGGACCGCATCGCAACGCAGCGTGGCCGCTGGCGTGATCGCAACACCAGTTGTGATTTTGTCTACCACAAGGGGCCGCAGAATACCGCAATCGGGATTGTCATCTGAGGTGATCGGGTCGCCCTCGCGATAGCTCACGCCGAGGGCGTCGAGGTCGGCCAGACATGCCGTGTAATCGGCTTCTGCAAGGGCCGTTACCTTCCATTGGGGCGGCGTGTCTGAGGTATCTGAGTCGGGTTGCGCGTCCGATCCCGGCTCAATCTCGGTCTTTGCCTCATCGCCTGTTGCGGCATCAGCGACAGGGCTGCGTTCAGACGGAGAACGCTCCGCCCCGCTTCCTTTCCCTTCAGCATCCGTTTGGCTCGCTGGGGCAGGTTCCGGAACAGTCGCCGGTCTGGGAACGGGGATCGGCGAGCGGTCCAGATCATCCGCGTTGGCCAGACCCGGCGTAAGGATCAGCAAAAGGACACGCGCGCACCTCATTCGACAAAGGCCACCACTGTGCCTTCGGACACCATATCCGCCAGTTCCATCGCATCCCAGTTCGAGAACCGTACGCAGCCGTGGCTGGCGTTGACGAAAAGCTTCGCGGGCTCCGGTGTGCCGTGCAGCCCATATGTGGGTTCCGACAGGTCGATCCAGACTGACCCCACCGGTCCGTTCGGCCCCGGTGGCAAGGTCAGCTTTTCCTTCACGCCATCGGCTTCGAAATTGAGCTCCGGGTTGTAGCTGTAGGTCGGGTCATATGCCACGGCCGTCACTTCCACATTGCCCTGCGGCGAGGGGGTCTCCTCCGATCCGATCGCCACGGGATAGTCGGAAATCACGCGGCCCTCTGCATCGAATGCCAGCGCGCGCTGGTCGGCTTTGCGGATCTCGATCCGTGCCACCTCTCCGCTGGAAGCGGCGCCCGGATCCGTGACCTTGATCGTGGTCCCCCGTTCGAACGTGCTGTCAGGGTTCAGGGCCTTCAGGAAATCTTCATCCATGTGGAATTTCTCGGCAATGGCCTCGGTCACGCGGGTATAGCCCAGATGATCCATCTCGGCTTTTTCGGCCACATTGTTCGGGATCGCATCGACGAGGCCCTCAAAATCTGCTTCGGCGATGGTATAGTCTTTCACCGCCCCGCAGTGTCGAACTGTTCCAGCGCGGCCCAGACCTCTGCGTCCAGCACACCATCCACCGATAGGCCTGCCCGGCTTTCAAAGCCGCGAATGGCGCTTTCGCTCATCCCGCCTTTGTAGCCGTCGATCACACCCGGGGAAATTCCCGCCCGGTTGAGAAGGACCTGAAGCTTGACCGTCAACGCGGATTGCCCGTCGGGCAGGGGGGCGCCGTCAAACTGCGCGGCGTTGATTGTTTCCGCAGACAGCGGGGGCTGGGGGCTTGGCGGGTTTTCCTCGGCAGGGCTGTTGGCGGCGTCGGTCTCCTCGATCATCGTCTCGGTCGCCTCTGCTCTCTCCTGCAGCTCGGAAGACGGCTCATTTGATGCGGATGATTGCGCCTGATTGGATTGGGCCAAAGCGGGTAGGGCCGGCAGGGCCGTGGCCATGGCGAGACAGGTGATCAGCTTACGCATAGTGGAAACCTCGAAGATTATTTCGAAGTCAACGCTTGAAAGGCCCAATCGGTTGCAACATGGTGTGTTTTTTTAATTTCCCAATGCCCCACCATGGCGCGGAACAGGACCAGCGCCCGTCGATCAGACCTCGCGCGAACGAGCGGATCAAGGTTTGCAACGCCGGGGCCTGGACGTCTGGCGCACTCGCCATCAGCAACAAAAATGGGCGGCGCTGACCGCCGCCCTGTATTCTTAGACCTGTGTTCTTAAATATCGCCCTCGCTCACTCGTCAGGCCGGAAATTCGGCGCGCGTTTCTCGACAAAGGCGGCCATGCCTTCTTTCTGCGCATGGGTCGCGAAAAGCGAGTGGAACACACGGCGTTCCCACAACAGACCTTCATTGAGCGAGAGTTCCTCGGCGCGGTGCACCGCCTCGCGTGCGATCTGCGCGACGGGTTTGGCGTAACCGGCAATGGTCGCCGCCTCTGCCATCACATGCTCCATAATCTCCGCATCGGGAAGAACCTGCGCCACCAGCCCGCACTCCAGCGCCTCGGCCGCATCCATCATCCGGCCGGTCAGGTGCAGTTGCATCGACTTGGCGCGACCGATCAGTTTGGTCATGCGCTGGGTGCCACCGATCCCGGCAATCACGCCCAGTTTGATTTCGGGCTGGCCAAACTTCGCGGTGTCGCTGGCGATGATATAGTCACACATCATGGCCAGTTCGCACCCGCCGCCCAGGGCAAAGCCGCGCACGGCGGCAATTTTGGGCGTGCGGAACTTGGCAAAGATTTCCCACTCGGCAAAGAAATCCATCTCGGCCATCTCGTCATAGCTCTTGTCCGACATTTCCTTGATGTCCGCCCCCGCCGCAAAGGCCTTTTCGCTGCCGGTCAGCACAAAACACCCGACGCTGGGATCGCGATCCAGCGGGGCCAGCTCTTCGATGATTTCGCGCGCCAGGGCCGAGTTCAGAGCGTTCAGTTGTTTGGGACGGTTCAGGGTGACCAGAACCACACGGCCTTCGCGGGTGATGGTGATGTTTTCAGGCATATTCGTCTCTGTCTTCAGGGGTCAGTCGTCAAGAAAGGTCGAGATCAGCGGGCCGACCTCGTTGCGTTTGGTGAACATCAACAGATGCCCCGCCGAATAGATCTGCAGCGTGGCATCCGGGATCATATTGGCCAGTAGCAACTGGTTGGTGATCGGGATCAGCCCGTCATATTTCCCGGCAATGATCAGGGTGGGCTTATCAATGGATCGCAGCCACGGCAGGCTGGTCCAGTTGCACATGGCGCGGACCTGCGTGAAATACCCTTCCGGGCTGGGCGCAATGGCGTGGCGTGAATATTCACGGAAGATTTCCGGATGCAAGATCGCCTCGCCGCCATACATCCAGGGACCGATGAAATTGCCATAGGTCTTGTTCAGGAAGCGCAGCGGGAACATGATTTCCGACAGGGCAATCGGCGTGCCCCACCAACTGCCGATCCCACCTGCGGATGTGATTGCCAGCACCAGATGGCCAATGCGATCGGGGGCCACATGGGTCATCTGCTGCGCCAACGCACCACCCCATGAAATGCCCAGAAGATCGACCTTGTCGATCTCCAGCGCGTTGAGCACCTCAAAGGTGAAGCGGGCATAATCCTGGATTACGGCAATATCCTCGCGCATTTCCGACCGACCCACGCCGGGCATGTCGATGGCGATCAGGGTGCGGGGGCCAAGCTGTTCCATGATCGGCAGCAGCACCTCAATCGACTGCCCCAACCCGTTGCAGATCAAGAGCGGCGGCAGGGATGGATCACCGTCGCGCCGGAAATAGCGCACCCGTGCGCCATCCAGACGCAAGAAATGGAAACACGCGGTATCGGGCGCCGCCATGTGCGCGCCCTCTGGCATATCTTTCATCCCTTACACCTTTTCCAACACATAGGTGCCCGGTGCCGGGGCAAGGGGTTTGTGGGTTCTGTTGCCCCGTTTGGCGGGGGCTTTCACCTTGGTCGAGGGGTTCTGATCCTCGATCCAGGCCAGCCAATGTGGCCACCAGCTGCCGTCGGTCAGCGTGGCCGACCCTTGCCAGTTTTCGGCCGTTTCCGCCGTATCCCCATCCGCCCAGAACTTGCGTCGCGTCTTGGCCGGGTGGTTGATCACGGTGCCGGACACGTGCCCACCGGTGGTCAGCACAAACTCGGTCTCGCCCGACACCAGATCGGTCGCGGTGTAGGACGATGTCCATGGCACGATGTGATCGCCATCAGCGGCCAGGAAATAACACGGCACATCAATGTTGCGCGTGTCCACCGGTCGGCCACACAGCGTCAGCGCACCGGGTTCGCGCAGCTTGTTCTTCATGTACATCTCTTCGATGAAGAATTTGTACCAATTGGCCGGCAGGTTCGACGTGTCGGCGTTCCAGTAAAGCACGTCAAACGGCGCGGGGGATTTGCCCAGCAGATAGTTCGACACGACGAAATTCCAGATCGACTCGTTCACATGCAGCATCGCCATCGCGTTCGCAATGTCCCGCCCGGGGGCCACATTTTCCGTCCCCAGGCGCTGTTTATAAACTTCGTTCTGGGCTTCGTCGATAAAGACCCCAATCTGGCCCGGATCGGAAAAATCAATCAAGGACGACAGGAAGGTCGCGGTGCCCAGCTTGGCTTTCAGATCCTCTGGCAACACGGCCAAAGCGGCGATCAGCATCGTGCCGCCATTGCACCAGCCCATCATGTCCACATTGTCGGATTTGCTGATCTCGGCGGTCACGCGCAGGGCCTCAAAAATCCCGTCACCGACGTAATCATCCCAGCTTCGATCACCCATCTCGCGGCTGGGGTTGCGCCAGGACATCATGAAGACGCTTTGCCCCTGTTCCAGCAAATAGCGCATCATCGATTTCTTTTCATTCAGGTCGAAGATGTAAAACTTGTTCACGCAGGGTGGCACCACCAAAATGGGATTCTTGCGGATCTGCGGCGTCATCGGATCGTATTGAATAAGCTCGATGATATCATTGCGGAACACCACCTGACCGGGCGTGGTGGCCAGGTTCTTGCCCACTTCGAACGCCTCTTCATCCGTGGTCGAGATATAGCCCTTTTGCAGATCCTCCATCAGGTTCTGCATCCCGTCTTTCAGGCTTTCCCCCCCGGTGTCCTGCGCCAGTTTCAGCGCCTCGGGGTTGGTCAGCAGAAAGTTCGAGGGCGCCATGTTGTCGGCGGCCACACGGGTGTAAAAGCTCAGCTTCTCTTGCTGGTCCTCGGGCAGCCCTGCCTCATCGGCCATATCCGCCATCGCTTTGGCGGTGATCTCATAGGACTGACGCAGCAGCGGGAAAATGCCTTCGTTCCAGGCCTCGCCCTTGAACCGGTGGTCGCGCGACGGTTCCGCCTCGCCCCCCTTCTGTGCGGCCTGCATCCAGGCCTGCGCCATATCGTTTTGATATTTCAGCCAGGTGTTGGTCCATTTCGCAAAGGGCGAATTTTCCGTCTGATACATCGCCTCCAGGGTCTTGAAAAAATCCTTGGTCATGGTGGCACCTTTCCTGTTCGCACGGCAGTTGCTTGGTGGTTACATGGATTTTGCAGCGAATTGCTTCAAGAGTTTTGCAAGAATGTGTTTTTGCGACGAAAGGGCGCGGAAATCGCCAGAAAACATGCGATTTCCGCTGAAATGACCTTTGTCAGGGGCGCGTCAGGCCGCGATGCGGGGCCGGCCCGAGGCCTCTGCCGTGACCTCCGCATCCAAAAACACTTCGCGCCCGTCGATGGTGGCGGTCTGGATGTTGCGCTGGGCCGTGACCTGAATACCTTCGGCCCCGGCCTGTTGTGCCTCACGCGCCACCAGATCGCGCAGCACAGCTTCCAGACGCTTCAACGCGTCCTCCGCCGTGGTGAAATCCTCAGGCCCCGCCTCCAGATGCACCCGGAACTTGCCTTCGGATGGGCAAGTGATGGTGCCGCTGTGGCGGATGGTGATCCGTCCCACAACCGCACCTATGGCATTGGCCACATGGGCGTGGGGCGGCAGCTCCATGTCACAGTGCAGCCGCGCACCCACCGCCGGGTAATAGGTGGGCGCCGAGGCCCCCAGCCCGATCACCGGCAGGTTCAGCCCCGCATCCAGCTTGATCAACCCGCGATGTCCATCAAGGCCGCGCTGCATCAGCAAGTGCCGCGCCAGCTCCTCGACCGGCAGATCAAACCCCTCCGCCTCATGGGCAAACCCGGCCTCAAGCAGCGCCAATGCAGTCTGGTGGGTCAGTTGGTCGACAATCATCTGCGCCATCTCGGTCGCATTCTGTGCAAGCACCTTGCCCGCGCCGGTGCGTTGCCGCGCGGCCAGCTCCAACACCATCCGCGCCGCGTCCCGATCCCAGGCATCGGCGTGCCCCAACACATGGCTGGCATCCGAGGGCGTCACGCCCGAGATCTGCACCAACCCCCGTTCGATCAGCCGTTTCAACGCGCTCAGTTCCAGACGCGAGGACAGGATGTCACCCAGCGGGTGGATCTGATCGCCGATCCGATCCAGAAGCGTTTCTTCGCGTGGCTTCAACCCGCCGCGATGCACGCCCGTGACCGCGCGCACAAAGCGGGCGAAATGTTCGTCATTATAGGTGCTGCGCAGTTTCGCCTCGAGGGTTTCATGCACAATATCAGGGGCTTCCGTGGCGATCAGCGACACCGGCAGCACCCGGCGCGGGCCAAGGGTGACGCCGCCTGTCAGGCCCTGCGACCGAAAATGCACCTCGCTGTCACCACCCAACCCGGTGGTGCGCATCGCCACCGCTTCGACCATGGTACGATAGGGACCGACCCGCGCCCCTTCCGGGTCAATTGCCGGGCGCCCGTCGCGCAACACCGCGACATCGGTGGTGGTGCCGCCAATGTCACTGACCAACGCGTCCGTGGCCCCCGTCATCCAGCGCGCGCCCACGATGCTGGCGGCCGGACCGCTGAGGATGGTTTCAATCGGGCGTTCCAGCGCAAATTCTGACGAGATCAGCGCCCCATCGCCGCGCACCACCATCAGGGGCGCATCCACGCCCAACTCCTGCAACCGGGCGTGGGCGCGGGTGATCAACCGGGTGATCATGCCAATCAGCCGCGCGTTCAGAACCGCGGTCAGCGCGCGTTTTGGCCCGTTCAGCTTGGCACTCAGATGGTGCGAACAACTGACCGGTTTGCCGCAAACCTCGTGAATGATCTCAGACACCCGCCGTTCATGGGCGGTGTTGCGGGTGGCAAATTGCGCGCCCACGGCAAAACCCGACAGATCATTCGCATGGGTCGACAGCCAGGTGCGCAGCGCATCTTCATCCAAGGGCGCGGCCTCATTGCCCGCATGGTCATGACCACCAGTCAGGATCACATAAGGATCATCGCCCAGCGCATCGGCCAAGCCGTGACGCTGCATGTCCTTTTCGACAAAGCCGATCAGGATCAACCCAACCCGTTCACCTTGCCCTTCGATCAGGGCGTTGGTGGCCAATGTGGTCGAGAGCGACGCCAAAGTGACCTCGCCCGGATCCACCTGGGCCTCGTGCAACACGGCCTCAACCGCGCGTCCCACACCGACCGCCAGATCATGGCGTGTGGTCAGGGATTTCGCGGCGGCAATCACCGTCGTTTCATCCCGGATCAGCACCGCATCCGTATAGGTGCCGCCCGTGTCCACTCCCAGTGATAGCGCCATGATACCCTCCTGTTTCGCCAAACCGCCATATCAGGCGTGGCCGGGAATTGTCAGACCATTTTCGACGTGATGACGTCGCTTTTTGCCCCCTCTGTTTCAATGCCACAGTCGATCCCTTCTATTTCAAGAACCACAACGTCGCCGCCGTGAAACCGCGAACCTGACTTGGGTGGTTCCGATACGTCCCGTGATTGACTAGTCTGTCGTGCAGGACCGCGCGAAACTTAGCCAGGAGACCACAATGACCAAAGACGTGCCCATCATTGCCGCCAAAACCCCTGAAAAAGTGACTTTGGAGAAGGGGAAAGACTACTTCTGGTGCCGATGCGGGCGCTCACAGTCACAGCCGTTTTGCGATGGGTCTCACGCCGGGACGGGTCTAAAACCCTTGAAGTTTACAGCCGAGAAAGACGGCGACGCGGCGTTGTGTCGGTGTAAATCCACCGCAAACGGTCCATTCTGTGATGGCTCACACACGCGCCTGGGTGATCTTGCGGTGGGGGATGCCGCGCCGGCGCCCAAATCCGACCCCCAGCAGGCAACGCCGACCGCGGAGGAACCCACTGTCGCCCGCATCCACGCCCTGGCCAAAGATGGGCTGAGCAAGCTTGGCCACCACGGAGAAATGGGGGCAATGGGTGTGCCCCGCAAAGACCTGCCGCATTGGGACGATATCCAAATTCTGCCCGCACAGATGGCCCGGAAACCGCTGCTTGACGAGGCACCTGTTGCCACCGGCGTCACCATTGGCCCGCGCGCGGCGAAGCCCCTGCATCTCGACATTCCACTTTTCGTTTCTGACATGAGCTTTGGGGCGTTGTCTGAAGAAGCCAAAACGGCCTTGTCGCGCGGGGCGCAGATGGCCGGGACGGGGATCTGCTCTGGCGAAGGCGGTATGCTGCCCGAGGAGCAAGCCGAAAATGACCGCTATTTCTATGAACTTGCCTCGGCGCGGTTCGGTTGGGATCTGGAGCATGTCACAAAGGTGCAGGCTTTCCATTTCAAAGGTGGCCAGGGGGCCAAGACCGGCACCGGCGGACATCTGCCCGGCGACAAGGTCCAGGGCAAGATCGCCGAGGTGCGCGGGTTGCAGCCGGGGCAACCTGCGATCTCGCCTGCCACCTTCCCGGAGCTGCACACGCCTGCCGATTTCAAGCGCATCGCGGACCAGGTGCGCGACCGCTCTGGCGGTATCCCCATTGGTTTCAAGCTTTCCGCGAACCATATCGAAGACGACATCGACTTCGCGCTTGAGGCCAGCGCCGATTACATCATCCTTGATGGACGAGGGGGCGGTACGGGGGCGGCTCCGCTGATCTTCCGCGACCATATCTCGGTTCCAACAATTCCCGCACTGGCCCGCGCCCGCGCGCATCTTGATGCCAAGACGGGCCGTGAGGTGACGCTGGTGATCACCGGTGGCCTGCGTGTGGCCGAAGATTTCGCCAAGGCGATGGCGCTTGGCGCGGATGCGGTGGCGGTGAGCAATTCGGCGATGCAGGCGGTGGGCTGTATCGCGGCGCGCATGTGTCATTCCAACAACTGCCCTGTTGGCGTGGCGACGCAAAAGCCGGAACTGCGCAAACGTCTGGATGTCCAGGTCGGCGCTGAAAAGCTCGCGCGCTTTTTCGGAGCGAGTGTTGAACTGATGCAGGTTCTTGCCCGCGCCTGTGGTCATGACAGCCTGTCTGGATTTACGCCACGAGACATCACCACATGGAAGCGAGAGATCGCGGATCTGAGCGGCATCCGCTTTGCTGGCGTTCGCTAACGCACACCCACTGTGCGTCGGCAGCTCTGGTCGAGCGGCGCGCGCCTCCCCACCTCTTCCCGGAAAGGAGACGATCGATGCTCGACATTCACACCATTCGTCAGGACGAAATGCCACTTGAGATGCGGTTCCTTCTGGAGAAATATCCCCGGGACAGCTGGGAGGCGCACCCCGGCTTTCAGGAAAAGACCAAACATTGGCTGGGCGCCCACCAAATGTTTCGTCGCGTGGCCGAACGTGTCCGGCTGGATGCCGAAACGCTGCTGGATCGAAACATCGCGCTCGAGGATTACGCTGCGCGTTTGTCCTTTTACGGTGGCAATCTGGTTGGAAATCTGCATGGCCATCACGGCTGGGAAGACCACAGTTACTTTCCGGAACTCTCGGCCGCTGACCCACGTTTTGATGCGGGTCTTGAGGTGCTGGAACAAGACCATGCCGATCTGGACAAGGTGCTGGATGACTTCACAAGAACGGCCAACCGGCTGATCAAACTGTCTGTGCTGGATGCGGCACAAGCCCATGACGAGGCCGGACAGGTTCATCAGACCGCCGCAACAATAGAGGCATTCCTGAAACGTCATCTAAGCGATGAGGAGGACCTGGCGGTGCCGATCATTTTGCATCACCGGCTGAGAGGATAACAGCATGACAGACCGATCAACCGAAGAAGACCAAACCGCCATCAAAGAACGCCGCGCACGAGGTGAATTCGTGCGCGGCAAAAGCGGGTTTCGCCACGCCATCGGGGATCCTGATTTCCCTGCCGAGTCAGGTCGTTATCACCTGTTCGTGGCCCTCAATTGCCCGTGGTGCCACCGCGTGACCCTGGCGCGCAACGTGCTGGGTCTGCAAGATAGCATCACGATGGATGTGGCCTTTCCCAACCGCACCGAAGATGGCGATCCGGAAGGGCCGAACCTATGGGAATTTGCACCGGATCGCATTGCAAGCCTGACCGGTGAGCCATTGCCGGAATGCACCCTTGAAACCGGCACAGGCAAGGGGGTGCGGCTTGCTCAGGACATCTACCGTGCCGAGGGGTCTGAAGAGAAATCTGTGCCCATCCTGTATGACAAGATCGCGGGCCGCATTGTGAACAATGAAAGCGCCGAGATCATCCGAATGCTGGACGCACAGGCGGACGCGCTTGGCAGCCGTATCGCCAAGGCTGAACGAGTCCGGCTTTGCCCCAGTGACACCGCGCTTCGCAAGGAGATCCAGGATCTGAACGAACTGATTTATACCTCGATCAATAACGGTGCCTATAAGGCAGGGTTCTCTGCGGACCAGAATATTTACGGCGCTGCTTTCGACTCTTATTTCAAAGCGCTGGAGACGCTGGAGAACAGGCTGTCGGACGGCAGATCATATCTTACGGGCGCGCAGTTTACCGAGGCCGACCTTCGCCTGTTTCCAACGCTCTACCGCCATGATCCGGTCTATTATGTCAGGATGAAACTCAACGGCGCACGTATTCTGGACTATCCACACCTATGGCGCTGGCTGTGCCGTGTGTATGCCCTGCCCGGTGTCGCCGAGGCAGGATCACTGGTGCATTGTCGCCAAGGGTATTTCGGGCGCAGTTGGAACGGTGTCGTGCCGCACGGACCTCTCAAGCCAATGAGTTATCCCGAAGCCTATCACCATCCTGACCTTGCGGTGACGTAACGGGGTGTCGCCGTTGACCCGAAAACCAAGCCTTCGCGCAGAGAAAGCCAATCCCCGTTCAGGCCTGGTTATGATGCGCGATAAAGGATTTATTCTAATGGTGTTACTGGCGATCCCGGCAGGATTCGAACCTGCAACCTGCCCCTTAGGAGGGGGCTGCTCTATCCAGTTGAGCCACGGGACCGACGGTGTTCGTCTAATTGGCGTCAGCCCGCTTGTCTAGCGGCGTTTCAGCGTCTGACCCGGTTCGATTTTGGGCGCAAGTTCCACCCGCTCCCCCCCCGCCAGACCGTTGTCATTGGCGCGATCCGCGATGATTTTGGCGGCGGCGCGGCCAATTTCCAGCCGACAGGCATCCATTGTGGCCAGTTTGCGCGGCAACCCGTCCAGAAGCTCCACCCCGTTGAACCCCGCCAGCCCCACCTGACCGGGCACGTCGATGCCCTTGTCGAGACAGTAAAGCAGGCCACCCGCCCCGATCATATCGTTGGAGTAATAGAGGAAGTCGATCTCGGGCGAGCGTTCCAGCATCGCCTCGGTCATTTCACGCCCTTTGGCCAGCGCCGATCCGCCCTCGTAAAATTCGCGGTCCATGATCTCGACGCCTTCTTTGGCCAGCGCCTCGGTAAACCCTTCAAACCGTTTGCGGGCGCGGTGATCCAGCGGCATCTTGGTGCCGAGAAAGCCGATATTGCGATAGCCCGCCTTCAGGATCGCCGTGGCCATTTTTCGCCCGGCGCGGCGGTGCGAAATGCCCACGCAGGCGTCAATCGCGGGCCCGTCCGTGTCCATGATCTCCACCACCGGAATGCCCGCGGCGCGCAGCATCGCCTTGGCGTTTTCGCTGTGTTCCAGCCCGGCGATGATCACGCCTGATGGCCGCCATGACAGCATTTCATAAAGGACTTTTTCCTCGCGCTCCGGGTCATATTGGGTCACGCCAAACACCGGTTGCAGCGGCGTTTCATCCAGCACCTGATTGATACCGGTCAGCACCTCGGGGAAGACCATGTTGGACAGCGACGGGATGATCACCGCCACCAGGTTCACCCGTTGCGAGGCCAAGGCGCCCGCGATCTTGTTCGGCACGTATCCCAGCTCTTTCGCCGCGGCCAGAACCTTTTCCCGTGTCGCCTGGCTGACATCCCCGCGGTTGCGCAGCACGCGGCTGACGGTCATCTCGCTGACGCCCGAAGCTTCGGACACGTCGCGCAGGGTCAAAGGGCGGCGATTTTGGGTGGATGCGGCGGGGGTGGACGGCTGATCAGACAATACGGGCACCTCTTTCGAATTCAGTGCCTATAGTGTTAGCGCCTGATATCCGATCCGCAAAGCCTTATTTCCCTGAATGTTAGTTCTAACAAAACCTTACAGGATCTGATCTGTGGTCACAGAAGCCGCGCAACAAGTGCATGATGCACATCCGGGTTGCCCGCAACCAGCCCGTTCACCATCGGGGTTGGGTTGTTGTAGCGCACCAGCCCGGCGCGGCGGTCGCTCACATCACCGCCCGCCTCTTCGACAATCAGGCTGCCCGCCGCGATGTCCCATTCCCAGGTGCCGCGCAGGCTCAGCATCGCGTCAAATCGCCCCTCACCCACCAGGGACAGGCGATAGGCCAATGATGATCGGAAGGTGCGGGTCACCGGTGGTGCCTTGGCCCCTTTCCAGAACCATGGGTCCAGGTTGGGTTTGGCGGCCAGCACCGTGGCCCCGTCGATCTCCCCCCGTGTCGAAACCCTCAGCGGTGCGCCATTCAGCGTCGCCCCCTTGCCACGTTCTGCGGCATAAAGCTTGTTTGCGGCCGGCAGGTACACCACCGCCGCCTGCACAATGCCCCCGGTGGCAATCGCCAGCGAGTGGGACCAGTGATAGGCCCCTTCGATAAAGGCGCGGGTGCCATCTATGGGATCAACGATAAACACGCTGTCCGCATCCAGCCGTGCCAGGGTGTCTTCGGTTTCCTCGGACAGCCAGGCATAGTTGCGCGCGCCCAGAAGCTCGGCGTGCAACATCCTGTCCACGGCCAGATCGGCCTCGGTCACCGGGCCTTGATCGCCCTCTTTGTGCCAGGTCTCCGGGTCGTCCTGAAAGAACCCCATCGAGATCTCGCCCGCCGCGCGTGCGGCATCAATCAGAAGGTCAAGATCGCTCACTTACGCCCCCGCAAGAGTCATGCCATCGACCAGCAGGCTGGGCACCAGACGGCTCAGATGCGCCTCGGCGTCATTGGCCGGGACCAGCGTTTTCAGCATGTCGATCAGGTTGCCCGCAATGGTGCATTCATTGACCGGGTGAACAATCTCGCCATTTTCCACCCAGAAGCCAGACGCCCCGCGCGAATAGTCGCCGGTATTGGGGTTGATGGTCGATCCGATCATCGAGGTGACAATCAGCCCGGTCCCCATCTCGCGGATCAGATCCTCGCGCGATTTGTCACTTTGCGTGAGGCTGACATTGGAAATCGACGGGCCGGGGGGTGAAGACGTGCCGCGCGACGCGCTGGCGGTGCTGTCCATGCCCAGTTTCGCGGCGGTCGCCAGATCCAGCGTCCAACCGGTCAGCACCCCATTTTCGATGATCTTGCGGCGGCGCGTCGCCAACCCTTCGCCATCAAACGGGCGCGATCCGGTGACGCGGGCGCGGTGCGGGTCTTCGATCAGATCCAACCCTTTGGGCAGCACCTCCTGCCCCAACAATTCCCGCGCCCAGCTGGACCCGCGCGCAATCATCGCCCCGTTGGCGGCCGCCAGCAGGTGACCGATCAACGAGGCTGAGACCCGTTCGTCATACAAAACCGGAAAGGCCCCCGTGGGCGGCTTCTTTGCCCCGGCCATGGCAACCGTGCGCTCCCCCGCCTTGGTGCCAATTTCAACCGGGCTGGGCAGATCCGCCTGAAACACCCGCATTTCGCCCGCATAATCGCGCTCCATATGGGCGCCTTCGCCAGTGATCGCCACCACCGAGGTGCCGCGATTGGTGCGCCCGTAGCCGCCTGAAAACCCGTTTGAGGTCGCCAGATGGAACTGATGCCGCCCATAGCCGCCCGACGCGGATGAAACCTGCGTGATGCCCTTGACCGCCAGCGCCGCCGCTTCCGCCTCGGCCGCATCGCGCTCCAGATCCGCCGGGTCGGGTTCGGCAGACGGATCGGCCAGCTCCAACGGGGCAAGATCCCACGATGTGGCAATCTCATCGGCGCGCGCCAGCCGGATATGCGGATCTTCGGGCGCTTCTTTTGCCATCGCCACCGCGCGCTGGGCCATCTCGTCGATGGTCGCCTGTGACGTATCCGACGCCGACACAATCGCCTGCTGCTGGCCAATCAAAACCCGCAGCCCAATATCCACACCCTCCGAGCGCTCCGCATGTTCCAGCTTGCCGCCCAGCACGTCGATTGACACAGATGTCCCATCCACCGCCAGCGCATCCGCCTGATCGGCCCCTGCGCGTTTGGCGGCGTCCAGCAATTGTTCGGTCAGGGTCTGAAGTCGGGATGTCTCGGGCGAGGTCATGGCGGTTCCTTCACTGTGTCCTCTCTCAGGTAAACTGCCCAAACCCGTCCCGCAAGTCTGGCCTAAGCGAAAACCATTCGTTAGGCTAAAGGGAAGGAGGCGCGTAACATGCTGGATATGACGGGAAAAACAGTGCTGATCACCGGGGCAAGCCGCGGAATTGGCGAAGCCGCGGCGCATATTTTTGCAAGCGCTGGCGCAAATGTGGTGCTGACCGCGCGCGGGGCGGCGCAAATCAATGCCATCGCCAAGGCCATCGGCGAGGATCGCGCGCTGGCCGTGCCGTGTGACGTGTCGAAATGGTCGGATGTAAAGGCCGCTGTGGATGCCGGGATGCGCAAGTTTGGTCGTATTGATGTGCTGATCAACAACGCGGGCGTGATCGAACCGATTGGCCCGCTGATCACCAGCGACCCGGAGGAATGGGGCCACGTGATCGATGTGAACCTGAAAGGCGTCTATTACGGGATGCGTGCGGTGATGCCGATCATGGCGGCACAGGGCGGCGGATCTGTCCTGACGATCAGCTCGGGGGCCGCCCATAACGCGCTGGAAGGATGGGCGCATTACTGTGCCTCGAAGGCCGGTGTGCATATGATGACCAAGGCCCTGCACAAGGAAGGCGCGGGCAAGGGCATTCGCGCCATCGGCCTGTCGCCCGGAACCGTGGCGACGCAAATGCAGCGCGAGATCAAGACCTCTGGCATCAACGCCGTGGCGCAGCTCAACTGGGACGATCACATCCCGCCCGAATGGGTGGCGCGCGCGCTGTTGTGGATGTGCGGCCCGGATGCGGACGAGTTCAAAGGCGAAGAAATTTCATTGCGGGATGTCGAGATCCGCAAACGTGCAAAGGTATTTGGATGATCAATCTGACCAAGGAAAATGGCGTCTGGACGGTGTCCATCAACCGCCCGGACAAGGCGAACTCGCTCACCAAAGCGATGCTGGAGGAGCTGGCCCAGATCGCTCAGGATGCCGCAGGCGATGCCCGCGTGCTGATCCTGACCGGCGAGGGCAAGGTGTTTTCCGCAGGCGCCGACCTTGATGAGGCGCGCGCAGGCCTGGCCACCGATGATGTGTGGGAACGGCTGTCGGGCGCCATCGCAAAGGCCCCCTGTCTGACCATTGCGGCGCTCAATGGTACGCTGGCCGGGGGGGCGATGGGCATGGCGCTGGCCTGTGACATCCGCATCGCGGTGCCAACGGCCAAGTTCTTTTATCCCGTGATGAAACTGGGCTTCCTGCCGCAACCTTCAGACCCCGCCCGCATGGCCGCCCTGATCGGCCCCGCACGCGCCAAGATGATCCTGATGGCAGGGCAAAAGATACTCGCCGACGAAGCGCTCTCCTGGGGGCTGATCGACCGCATTGAGGATGGCGACACGCTGATGACCGCCGCCCTCGACCTCGCCGATCACGCCCGTGGCCAAAGCCCGGATCATGTGGCGAGAATGAAGGCGATGGTGCCGGCTTGATTTGCACCCAGCGCGCGTGCGGTCCGCCTGGCGCGCCTCCGGCGGGGAGTTTGAACCTTCTTGGAAATGATCCGGGGGATCATTTCAGGTAGCAAACGGGCGGAGCCCAATGTCTGGAAATAGAAAGAAGAGGAGCACGCCCCTCCCATCTTTGGTCCGGAAGTATCCCGGGGTGAGGCCGACAGGCCGAGGGGCAGCGCCCCTGACCGCGACGCGCAGCGGCGCATATCAACCCTGCCCGAGCGACGCGAGGCCACCAACAGCGCGCCTGAGCGTAAGCAAAGGCGCCCTTGGCATCCGGCGACTCACCGACGCCGTGGTCCTTTCGTCACCGCATAATAGTCCGGCGGGCGCGTCGCGACCCAGCGGATGAACTTCGCCAGGTCGGGATGCGCGCGCAGGGCATCGATGGTGTTATATACCCGCGCCAGCTCTGTCTCTCTTGCCACCAGATGGATCTGGTTGTGGCAGATCTGATGCAACAACACCGTCTCACCGCCCTTTCCCCCACGTAGCCGGGGCACCAGATGGTGCCGACTTTGCCTGACGTCAGGCGGGATCCCCCGCCCACAGAGCGGACAAATCGGATCTCCCCCCTTGTTCTCCACCTCCAACCCCCTATCAACCTGAGCAAATTCATTGCAGATTACGACGAGTATCGTCGCAAGGGGTGTCAGATGGAAGACCAACCGGAAATCGTACAGAAAGCTTGGGAATATATCGAACCGGTCTGGGAACTGGCGCAAAGCTGGCTGCTCTCCCCCGCCGCCTGGTCGCAATTTGCGCTGCTGGTTGTGGCCTATCTGGCCGCGCGCTACGCCAATGGAAAACTGACCCCGCTGATCCTGAAATACCTGACGCCGAAAAAAGGCCGGGGCGACATTTTTGCGAAGATCATGAACTTTGCGCTTCTGTTCCTGCCTCTCATGCTACCGCTGCTGGCCTTTGCCTTCACCGGGATCGGCGAAGCGGTCACGCGCTCTGTTTTCGGATCTGGTGCCGTGATTGCATTCGGGAAACGCATTTTCCTGTTCCTGGCTGTGCGCGCCTTCGCGCGTGAAATCCTGGCGGATCCGTTCCTGAAGCTGCTCGGCAAATACGTGCTGATTCCGGTGGCGGCCCTTTATACAATCGGTCTGTTGGATCCGGCGATGGAATGGCTGGACAATGCGGTTGTGCCGCTCGGCAATATGAGCTTCTCGCTGCTCTTCGCCATCCGCTTTGCCGTGGTGGGTGGGATCATCTTCTGGTTTGGCCGCTGGTCCAACGACCAGTCCGCCCAGCTGATCAAGCAACAACAGGACATGCGCCCGGCCACCCGCGAACTGGCCGCCAAAGCGGCCGAGATCGGTATCTTTGGCGCGGCCTTCCTGGTCTTGATGAATATCATGGGCGTGAACCTCACCTCGCTGGCCGTCCTGGGTGGTGCGATTGGTGTTGGGCTGGGCTTTGGCCTGCAGCAGATCGCGTCAAACTTCATCTCCGGCGTGATCTTGCTGCTCGAAGGGCAGGCCACCGTGGGCGATTACGTGGAACTCGATGGCGGCGAGGCCGGGACCATCGTGAAAATGACCGCGCGCGCCGCCATCCTCGAAACCTTTGATGGGCGCTGGATTGTGGTGCCGAACGAACATTTCATCACCACCCGCGTGGTGAACTACTCGGACGCGGGCAGCGCCAACCGCTACGAGGCACCATTTTCCGTCAGCTATGACAGCGACGTGGAAGAGGTCGCAAGGCTGGTGGAAGAGGCGGTGGGCGCGCTCGACTTCGTGCTGACCGACACACCCGAACACATGCCCGATTGTGAATTGCGCGCCTTTGGCGACAGCGGCATCGATTTTGCGCTCGAATTCTGGGTGGAAGGCATTGATGACGGGCGCAACAAGTTCACCCCGCGCGTGATGGTGCAGATCTGGAAAACGCTGAAGGAAAACAACATCGAAATCCCCTTCCCGCATCGTGTTGTGGAAGTGAAAAACAGGTCGAACAACGAGGCGCTGCCCGCGTGAAAACCGCACTGGTGATAGGGGCGGGGCCGGCGGGCCTGATGGCGGCAAGCGAACTGGCGCGCGCCGGGGTCCGCGTGACCGTGGCCGAGGCCAAACCCTCGCCCGCGCGCAAGTTTCTGATGGCGGGCAAATCCGGGTTGAACCTGACCAAGGATGAACCGCTTGACCCCTTCCTCAGCGCCTATTCCGGCGCCCCCCGGATCCGGGATATCACGGCACAGTTTGGCCCGGACGCGGTCATGGACTGGGCGCGCGCGCTGGGGCAAGAGGTCTTCACCGGCTCATCAGGCCGTGTGTTTCCGACCGCGATGAAGGCCTCGCCGCTCTTGCGGGCCTGGCTGTCAGAGCTGGACGGCCTTGGCGTGACCCTGAAACCCCGCTGGCGCTGGACTGGGTGGCAAGGCGATGCGTTGGTGTTTGACACCCCCGAAGGCCGCATGGTGACGTCCCCAGACGCAACCGTGCTCGCGCTCGGCGGGGCCAGCTGGGCGCGGCTGGGGTCAGATGCGGCCTGGGTGCCGTGGCTTGCGGAGAGGGGTGTGGAGATCGCCCCCTTTCAGCCCAGCAACGCCGGGCTGGTGGTGCAATGGTCTGACCATATGGCCAAGCATTTCGGTTGCCCGATCAAGCCCGCGCGCCTGACCGCAGGCGAGGTGTCCGTGCAAGGAGAATTCGTGATCTCGGCCCGCGGCCTTGAAGGCAGCGCCATTTACGCCATGTCCCGCCCGGTGCGCGAAGGGGCGAAGCTCATGGTGGATCTGGTGCCCGGACGGGATCAAGTCGATGTGGCCGCGCGGCTTGCAAAACCGCGCGGCAAAACCACGCTCACCAACCACCTGCGCAAACAACTGAAACTCGGCCCCGCGCAAATCGCCCTCCTGCAGGAATTTGCCCGCCCCTTGCCGCAGGAAGCGGATGCGTTGGCCGCCCTGATCAAGGCTCTGCCGATCCGCCATGACGGGCTGCGCCCGATCGATGAGGCGATTTCCGTGGCGGGGGGGCTGCGGTTTGACGATCTCAGCGATGGGTTGATGATCCGATCTTTGCCTGGTGTCTTTGCCTGTGGCGAGATGCTCGATTGGGATGCGCCAACCGGAGGCTACCTGCTCACCGCGTGCCTGGCCACCGGACGTCATGCAGGGCGGGCCGCTGTGCATTATCTGAAAGATTAGGGGCGCCTTCGCTTACGCTCAGGCGCGCTTTTGGTGGCTCACTTTGTGAGCCTGAGAAGGGGCGCTGCCCCCGACCTTCGGTCTCCCCCGGGATATTTCTGATTAGAAAATAAGGAATTGTTAACCACGTTTGTGTAGTTTGGACGGGCGGAACAGGCGGGGACGCCGATGGCCGTATTAGGAAATGAGGTCACTCGTTTCGGGGAGGTCTGCGGGCCTCCCTTCATTTTCTAATCAAATATATCCCGGGGTGAGCAAGCTTGTCTTGCGAGGGGCAGCGCCCCTATCTGCGACCGCCCAGCATGGCGAGGCGGATCAGGGTGCGTTCCATCAGGGCCAACTGCGGCGCTTTTTGCGACGACCGCAGCGCAAGATCGGTCTCAATCAGCGTTTCCAGTGCTTTTTCAAGGCGGTGCGTGCCCCAGTTCTGGGCCTGACGCACCATGCGGTCGCGGTTCTTGAAATGCACCGGCGGGCGCAGGCGGTTGATGCCCTGTCCCGGTCCGCCGGGGTCGGAACTGGCGGCGTGCAACGCGCGAAAGTGCCGGGTGGCGCCGATGCACAGCGCCACGGCGGCCGTGCCTTGGGCCTGCAGTTTCGACAGCACCGGGCCGATTTCGCCGGTTTTGCCTTCGGCCACGATATGCAGGAGCGTGTCCAGCTCGGCCTCGGTGGATGCAGGGGCCATGGCCAACACGTCGTCGGGGGTGACCGGGGTTGGGTCAGAGAGTTTGTAAAGCGCGAGCTTTTCAATGGTCTGGCGGAAATCCCCCGGATCAAGGTCGCGCGACAGGCCCATCAGGTCATTCATCGCCTCGCGGTCCACCTCGCCCAAACCTGCGCGTTTGAAATCAGCCTCGATCTCTTCGCGCGTCGGCGGGTCATCATAGATCCCGGCGGCATAGGCGTTTGGGTGGCCCTCAAACAGCTTGCGCAGCTTGCCCTTGGGTTTCAGCGACCCTGCGGTGATCACCACCTGCGCGTCGCCCTCTTGCCAGTCCTCCAGCGCCTTGGTGACAATATCGCCGATCAGATCCGTGGCGTCTTCGACAAAAGCCACACGCGGACCGGGGAAAAAGCTCTGCGCCTTGATGGCATCCGACAGCATCGCCGGATCCTTGCGCAAGTCCCCCGCCGGGATGCGGGTCAGGCGCATTTCTTCTTCGCCCTCGGGGCCAATCAGTGCCGCGATCAGTTCCTGCCGTTTCAGGGCCACGCGCATCGGATCGGTGCCGAAGATCAGCACCCCGGTGCGATGGGCCTCGGGCTTGGTGAAATAGCGCCCGGCGTCACGTGGGCTGAGCTTCATGCCCCCCAGCCCGAGAAGGTTGCCATCAAACGTGTGGTGATCTGATCGGCCAGCGACACCATCAGGCGACGATAGGCATCGCGTTCCACGGTGGCGGTCGATACGGTTGACCCTTCGGAAGAATAGGACGTGAAGTTCGACACCGCGCCTTCATGCACGACCGCGCTCGTGCCAACGGCGATCACCTGGTATTCCACCGCGCCCTGGATCTGGGTGCGGGTGATTTCCTGCGCGGGTGTCACGCCAAGGCCCTGGGTCTTGGTGGTGATCTTGTAGCTCAGCCGATAGGGGGCTGAAAGGTTACGGTCGAGCCGTTCCTCCAGCGCCTTCACAAATTCATAGCTTTCGCTTGTGTCGGGCGCATCCACGGCAACTGAACCACGCAGGCCGTCGCCCGTGCCGCCCGGTGCATAGACCGGGCTAAACCCGCAGGCAGCGAGGGTGATCACACCGCCTGCGAGGAGACTTGTCAGAAATTTACGGCGATCAGACAACCACATTCACAATACGTCCCGGTACAACAATGACCTTTTTGGGCGTCTTACCATCCAGCGCCCGGATCACAGCATCTTCGGCCAGCGCGATTTTTTCAACCTCGGCCTTGTCCATATCTTTGGGCACGCTGATTTCCGCGCGGCGTTTGCCGTTGATCTGAATGGGCAGCGTCACGGTATCTTCGATCAGCATTGCCTCATCGGCCTTGGGCCAGGGGGCCTGGGCCACCAGCCCCACTCCGCCCTGATGGGCCCAGATATCTTCGGCCAGATGCGGGGTCATCGGTGACATCAGCTGTGCCAGCGTCATGATTGCCTGCCGTTTCGCGGCCTTCCCGGCCTTGGATTTCGCCAGCGTATTGGTGAACCCATAGAGCTTGGCAATCGCGGCGTTAAAGCCAAAGCTTTCGATGCCCATGGTCACGTCATGGATGGCCTTGTGCATTTCGCGCAACAGATCCTCATCCCCTTCGCCGGGCGTGTCATCCATGTCGTGGATGCGATCACACAGCGTCCAGACGCGCGACAGGTGCTTGTGCGCGGCTTCTGCCCCCGATGCGGTCCATTCCACGTCGCGCTCGGGCGGGCTGTCGGACAGGACAAACCAGCGCGCGGTGTCGGCGCCGAAGGCCGAAATGATGTTCACCGGGTCGACCACGTTGTTTTTCGATTTCGACATTTTGGCGGAGGGAATCACGTCGACCTTCTCGCCGGTCTCTTTCACCACCATCGCTCCGTCGCGGTCCTCGACCTCTTCGGGGTAGTGGTAAATCGCGCGGCCGTTTTCATCGGTGCGCTCGGCGTTTTTGTAGATCGCGTGGGTCACCATGCCCTGCGTGAACAGCGCGTTGAACGGTTCCTTCGCGCTGTCCGGCAGGTGTCCGCAGATGTTCATCGCGCGGGCAAAAAAGCGCGAATAGAGCAGGTGCAGGATCGCGTGTTCGATGCCGCCGATATACTGGTCGACATTCATCCAATACGCGGCCTCTTCGGCATCCGTGGGCGTCGCCGCACCGGGCGAAGTGAAGCGCGCGTAATACCAGGACGAATCGACAAACGTGTCCATCGTGTCGGTTTCACGCTTGGCGGGCTTGCCGCAGTTCGGGCAGGCGCAATCGCGCCAGGTCGGGTGACGGTCCAGCGGGTTGCCCGGCACGTCAAACGACACATCCTCGGGCAGTTTGACCGGCAGGTTTTCTTTCTTCTCGGCCACCACGCCGCAGTCGTCGCAATGCACCACCGGGATCGGGCAACCCCAGTAACGCTGACGCGACAGGCCCCAGTCGCGCAGGCGGAACTGTTCCACGCCCTTGCCCCAACCGGCCTCTTCGGCAAATTTCACCGTGGCCTCAATCGCTTCTTCGCCGGTGGCTTCATCAAGGCCGGCAAAGTGATCCAGCCATTTCACCTTTTCGGTTTTGCCGGGCACGAAGGCTTCGTTTTCCACCGGTTGCGGATTGTCCAGTGACAGGAACGTGTCTTTCACCGGCAGGTCGTATTTGCGGCAGAAATCCAAATCGCGCTGGTCATGGGCCGGGCAGGCAAAAATCGCGCCGGTGCCGTAATCCATCAGGATGAAATTGGCGATCCAGACCGGCAGTTCCCAATTGGGATCCAACGGGTGTTTCACGCGAATGCCGGTGTCGAGGCCCAGCTTTTCGGCGGTCTCAATCGCCTCTTCGGTGGTGCCACCCTTGCGCATTTCGGCAATCTTCGCGGCCACTTCAGGGTCACGCGCTTCCAATTCCTTGGCAATCGGGTGATCGGGTGAAATGCCGACAAATGACGCGCCCATCAGCGTGTCGGGGCGGGTGGTGTAAACCTCGATCCCGTCGCCGCCATCCACGCGCTCGAACGAGAATTGCAGACCCTGGCTGCGGCCAATCCAGTTGGCCTGCATGGTGCGCACCTTCTCGGGCCAGTTCTCCAGCCCGTCCAGCGCGTCCAGCAACTCGCCCGAATAATCCGAGATCTTGAAGAACCATTGCGTCAGGTCGCGGCGTTCCACCGGCGCACCCGAACGCCAGCCGCAACCATCAATCACCTGTTCGTTCGCCAGCACGGTCATATCCACCGGGTCCCAGTTCACGGTCGCGTTCTTGCGGTACACCAGACCACGTTCCATGAAATCGATGAACATCGCCTGCTGCTGGCCGTAATACTCCGGATCACAGGTGGCAAATTCGCGCGACCAGTCGATCGACAGGCCCAGCGGTTTCATCTGGCCTTTCATCGTCTTGATATTGTCATAGGTCCAGGTGCCGGGGTGGCCACCCTGCGCCATCGCCGCGTTTTCGGCGGGCATCCCAAACGCGTCCCAGCCCATCGGGTGCAGCACCGAATAGCCACAGCTTGATTTATACCGCGCGATCACATCGCCCATCGTATAGTTGCGCACATGGCCCATATGGATGCGGCCGCTTGGGTAGGGGAACATCTCCAGCACGTAATATTTCGGCTTGGTCTCGTCCCGCTTGGCGGTGAAAATCCCGGCCTCGTCCCAGGCCTTTTGCCATTTCTCTTCGATGTCGGCGGCGGTATAGCGGCTCATCCAGATGACCTTTCGCATGTCTTTCGCGCAAATTCTTTCCGGTGATAAGCGGCAGGCGCGGCGGCGTCCAGCCTTCTTGCCCTATCCAAAGGGGAACACCCGCGATAATCTGCCGTAAACACGTCAGAATTATAAATATCGAGTGATCTTCGTCAGGCAGGCCCCATGAAACTCCTTTTCATCCACCAGAATTTTCCGGGACAGTTTGTGCATCTGGCCCCGGCGCTGGCCGCGCAGGGCCATGAATGTGTGGCGTTGACCCTGCGGGTAAAGGAACCGCAACTGTGGAACGGGGTGAAGGTGCTGCCCTATACGCTGGATGTGCCCAAGGATGCCACGAACCCGCATCCCTGGCTGATCAACACCAACACGCATCTCATCCGCGCGCATAGTTTCTTCAAGGCCGCCACCCGCCTGCGCGAGGGGGGCTTTACCCCTGATGTGATCATCGCCCATCCCGGCTGGGGGGAATCGCTTTTTGTGAAAGATGTCTGGCCCGATGCCCGGCTGGGTCTTTTCTGCGAGTTTTACAATGGCCCCGAGCAGGCGGAATTTGAGGGCGACGTCACCCCGGATGACATCCTGCGCCTGCGCATGAAGAACATCACCAACCACCTGCATTTCGCCATCGGCGATGCGGGCCTGTCGCCCACCCGTTTTCAGGCCGACAGTTTCCCGCAGGCGTTTCGGGACAAGATCAGCGTGATCCATGACGGGATCCGCACCGACACACTGACCCGCGACGACAATGTGGTGTTTCAGGCCGAGGGCACCCCCGCGCTGACGCGCCCCCTGACGCGCAATGACGAGGTGATCACCTTCGTCAATCGCAACCTCGAACCCTATCGCGGCTATCACATCTTCATGCGCGCCCTGCCGCGCCTGCTGCGCGAACGCCCCAATGCTCAGGTGCTGATCACCGGAGGCGACGAAACCTCCTACGGGGCGCGGCCCCCCGAAGGGCAAAGCTGGAAACAGATCTATATCGACGAGGTGCGCGGCCAGATCTCAGACGAAGACTGGGCGCGGGTGCATTTCCTGGGCCGCATTCCCTATGATCAGTTCACCAAAATGCTGCAGGTCAGCCGCGTGCATGTCTATCTGACCTACCCCTTTGTGCTCAGCTGGTCGCTTTTGGAAGCCATGTCCGTTGAGGCCGCCATTGTCGCCAGCCGCACCGAACCGGTGGAAGAGGTGCTAAGCGACGGCGAAACCGCGCGCCTGTTTGACTTTCACGACCATGAGGCACTGACCGACACCATCACCGCCCTGCTGGAGGACCCAGAAGAGCGTACCCGCCTTGGCCAGGCCGCGCGCGCCGTGGTGCAGCAAAACTACGACCTCACCACCTCTTGTCTGCCGCGCCTGCTCGACTGGGTGCAGATGCTTTACGACAGGCCACCCGCCCCGCCCGAACACGTGGCGCGCTGACATTAACGCGCTGACAGGAAAGCGTTTCGGTTTTAACCTGACACAGGGAAACCCCCAAACGCCGTAAGAGATATCAATGTCATGGGCGTCTTAGGGGCGTCCTTCCCCCCTTCCTCTTGCCGAAAATACCTCGGGGTGAGCCCGAAGGGCGAGGGGCAGCGCCCCTTACACTCCCGACAAGTTCCACGCCTGACAGGTCGAACAAACAAAAAGCGCGCCCCAACCGGGACGCGCCTTCACATTCCATAGTATTGAATGGCTTACAGCTTGCCGTCACGAATGCGCAATTGCCGTGCGCGGGTCAGGATCGCATCTTCAACCCTGCGCACTGCCGCCGTGCTGGCCGGGCCAGACCGCGAGTAAAGCGCCACCGTCAATGATCGCGCGTCCAGCGCCGGGTCTTTCACGTAAACCGTGGCCTTATAGGCCGAGCCACCACCGGGCGGACGACCATAATCAAAGACGATAATGCCGGTGAACGGGTCCGCCGCCTTGACGGGCATGAAGTTCAACGTCTCCAGCGCCGCGTTCCAGATATACTTGTTCACCTCAACCGTGGTGTTCGGGTCATCCACGTTCTTGAACAGATCCCAGATGGTTTCGCGCTTTTCCTCGGGCTGACGGGTGTGTTGCACACCGGCCTGCTGGGTCTTGCCGCCAGAGGTGCGGAACAGATTGCCGGATCCAACCGACCCGCTGCCACCGCCACATGCCGAAAGGGCCAAGCCCACAACCAGCAGAAGACCTGCCGTAGATTTCCGAAAACTGCTCATCAGAAAAGCCCCGTTATCCCAAAGTCTCTTTGTTAGTATATAAGCCCCCTAAGGCGGGCAAGCGTTTTCCCGACCTCGAAGCGTGTTTCAGCCAAGCGAGTCGCGGCAGGCAAAGGGGATGCGCCATTGGGGGCTGATGCCGGGCAATCCCTTTTGTTTCGGTATGTTTCAGTGAGTTCGCGAGTCCTGTGAACAAACTGTGGCAAAGAAGCACCAATATCAGCCCCAATCGATTTCCCACCCGCTGCTGCGCTTGCATTGCGACGCCGGACAAGGAAAAACACCCCCATACTCAATTCGGATTCCCCGATTTGAGGTGCACTCTTAAACACACAAGGGAAAACGAAATGAAAAAGATTCTCTTCGCTTCCACCGCACTGGTAGCAACCGCTGGCGTAGCTTCGGCTGACATCGCCTTCTCGGGCGGCGCAAACATGGGTCTGAAGTACAACGATGGCGCAGCTGAAGAGCTGATCCTGCACCGTGAAATCACGCTGACCGTTGCCATGACCGGCGAAACCGACGGTGGCCTGACCTTCGGCGCAGACATGACCATCACCGCTGGTGGCGTGGGCGACGTTGTTGTTTACATCGAAGGCGGCTTCGGCAAGCTGGCTGCTGGCGACGTTGGTTCGGCTGTTGACGCACACATCGGCGTTGGCGACCTGGGCTTCGACGGCATCGGCACCGACAACATCGCTGAAGCACAAATCGACGCCAACGACAAAGGCTCGCTGATGTACACCGGCACCTTCGGTGACTTCACCGTTGCTGCTTCGTGGAACGGTTCGACCAACCACGCTGTTGCACACGGCACCTCGGGCACCGGCGCTGCCGCTGTTCCGGCAACCTTCACCGCCGCTGATCCGGTTGTTCAAGAAAACGAATTCTCGATCGCTGCCAAGTACGCCATGGGCAACTACACGGTTGCAGTTGGTTACGACGAAGGCAACGGCACCGACGTATTCTCGGTTGGCCTGGGTGCTTCCATCGACGCCTTCTCGATCAACGGTGTTCTGTCGACTTCGACCGCTGGTGAATCGTACGGTCTGACCGCTGGTTACACCATGGGTGCCACCACCATCACCGCAGCTTACTCGAAAGACGACGTAGCTAACGCTGAAGGTTACGGCATCGGCTTCGGCTACGACCTGGGCGGCGGCGCCACCCTGGCCGGCGCTGTTGGCGAAGTTAACAACGTGACCGTTGCTGACCTCGGCATCACCATGTCGTTCTAATCCTCACGGATTATTACGAGGGAAGAGCGGGCCTTGTGCCCGCTCTTTTCTTTTGGGACATGTGGATAAACGATTCTCTGACGAGGTTTCCCATGCCCCTTGCCGATATTCAGGCCCGCATCACCAAAGAAGAAGCCCGCGTTGGGCATCCGGAAGGTTCTGCCAAGCTGATCGCCGTGTCCAAGGTGCAGCCGCTGGACCGCGTCGTGGCGGTGCTGGAGGAAGGCCACCGCGTCTTTGGCGAAAACAAGGTGCAGGAAGCGGCTGGAAAATGGCCGGATCTGAAATCCCGCTTTGACGGCGTTGAACTCCACCTCATCGGCCCGCTGCAAACCAACAAGACCCGCCAGGCCATGGGTCTGTTTGACGTGATCCACTCCGTCGACCGCCCAAAACTTGCCCGCACCATTGCCCGTATTGCCAAAGAAGAGGGCCACTGTCCGCGCCTGATGATCCAGGTGAACACCGGCGAGGAAGAGCAGAAGGCCGGGGTACTGCCGACGGATGCCGATGCTTTCATCGCCGAATGCCGCGAACTGGACCTGCCCATCGAGGGGCTGATGTGCATTCCCCCCGCCGACGAAGAGCCCAGCCTGCATTTTGCCCTGCTCGCCAAAATTGCCAAGCGCAATGGCCTGTCAGAGCTGTCCATGGGCATGAGCAGCGATTTTGAGCGTGCCATCGCGCAGGGGGCAACCTACGTCCGCGTCGGATCCGCCATCTTCGGCGAACGCGACTATAGCTGATCCGGTCCATTTCTCATTTTCTGGATGAAAATATCCCGGGGTTCAAGGGCTACTCGGAAACAGGCTGGGGGCCTGTTTCGCCCGAAGAACGGGCGGAGCCCTGGCCTCAATGCGGCGAGGGGCAACGCCCCTTCAGGCTCACGAAGTGAGCCACCGACAGCGCGACGGAGCATGAGCGAAGGCGCCCCTTGAGAAGAGGATGCTCCCGCGCCTGTTCTCCCTGTCGGTCGACAGGCTTGGGGGTGGCTCACTTCGTGAGCCTGTGCCTCCGGCGGGGATATTTATACCCAGAAAATGAGGATCAACGCACGAGGATGCGGCTGTCGGGTTGCCAGCGGGCGAGGATCCAGTTGAGGTCATTGAGCGCAAAGGCGATGCACCCTGCGGTGGGATATCGGGGTCTGCGCCAATTGTGCACAAAAAGCGCGGAGCCTTCGCCCGGTATGGCATTTGGCCAGTTCTGATCCGAGATCAGGAACACATCGTATAGCGGCGGACCCATGCGCAGCTTTTCATGGCTGTGCGGATAACGATGTGCGCGGATCAGATGGTTGTAGTTTGGATCTTCGGGCGCGTCAGACCACAGATCCTGTGGGCCGATGGGGCGCAGGGGCAGGGTGGTTGCCGGTGCGGCGCGCCGATCCGCGCGGTACATACCGGCGGGCAGCGTCCAGATGCCGCTGGGCGTGGCCCCGTCGCCTTCGCGCTTGTTATCCGTCATGCCGCCACGGCCAATGGCGCAAGGGATCTGTCGCCCCATGAACCGCGCACCCCAACGGGTGACGATCATATCTTGGCGGCGCGGCAATGGGCGCGTCACAGGATATGCCCGGATTTGCGCGCCTTGGTGGCGAGATAAGCGGCGTTATGCGCGCCTTCGCCCACTTTCAACGGCACCCGTTCTGTGACCTCGATGCCGGTGGCCTGCATCATCTCGACCTTGCGCGGGTTGTTGGTCATCAGGCGCACGGATGAGAACCCCATGGTTTTCAGGATCTCGGACCCGATGCCAAAATTGCGTTCATCATCTTCGAAACCCAACCGGTGGTTGGCCTCGACCGTATCAAAGCCCTGATCCTGCAGTGAATAGGCGCGCATTTTGTTGGCCAGCCCAATGCCGCGTCCCTCCTGGTTGAGGTAAAGCAACACGCCCGCACCGGCCTCGCCCATCCGGCGCAGCGCGGTGTTCAGCTGCGGGCCGCAGTCACATTTCAGACTGCCCAGCACGTCGCCCGTGAAACAGGCGGAATGTAGCCTTGCCAGCACCGGTTTGTCGCGCGGCGGGCGGCCGATTTCGATGGCGTAATGTTCCTCGCGCCCATCTTCGGGGCGGAAGATGTGCAGCCGCCCCGCCTCTGACGCGGCCATTGGCAGGCGGGCGTGCACAATCGGCACCAGGTTGAGCGCCGCCACGTGGTCATCGGTCAGATGCAATACGGTCAGAAGGTGATCCCGGGCCAGCTCTTCGGCCTCGGCGATTTCCACCACCACCGCCGCGGGCAGAAGCTGCGCCGATTTGGTCAGGGACACGGCCTGTGCCTCAAGCCCATCATCGCCTTCGCGACGGGTGGTCAGCGGCCCTTTCATCGGGTGGGTCAGGTCATCCGCCGGATCGGCAATGGCGGCAATCCAGCGGGTGTCGGCCTCATCCGGCAGGACAACCCGGGCCACCGTGTCGGAATAGGCGCGCGCCTTGAGCGTTTCGGCCCGCCTTGTGGTGATCGCCAGAACCGGGTCACCCAACCCACGCAGCTCGCGCAGCCGGGCGGCAGCCAAGGTTTCGGCGGCGGCGGCGATCACCGCGCGCCCGTTTTGCATCAGCACCACCGGCACCCCCATGCGCAGATCGGCACGGGCGCGGGCAATCAACTCGTTCAGATCCGGGATCAGGTCCGCAAATCGGGTCATGGCGCTCTCCTTGTTCCCATATCTAGTGCGCCGCGCGCGCGAGGGGAATGGGAAAGGGCGACGGTGGGGGCGTTACCGACGATTTCGGTAAAACTCTGAAACATTTCCCACGATTTGCTGAGGTTGGGGACACGAGGGCGTGAGCGTTCTGTTGCAAAGCTTGTCAAACCCGTGTGCCCGTCACATCTCTTGGAAAACGCGAAACTGAACGCACCGGGGGCTGACCGGCGCGGGGCGCCCAACGAAAGGGAGAGTTTGAATGTCGAATCTGAAGAAAATTCTGCTGGTGGATGATGACGAAGACCTGCGCGAGGCCCTGGCCGAACAGCTGTTGATGACCGAAGAGTTTGACGTCTTCGAAGCGGGGAACGGCGCCGAGGCGATTGTGAAGGCGAAAGAGGCGATTTACGATCTGGTCATTCTGGACGTGGGCCTGCCAGACACCGATGGGCGCGAGCTGTGCCGGGTGATGCGCAAACAGGGGGTGAAATGCCCCGTGGTGATGCTGACCGGCCATGACACCGATGCCGACACCATTTTGGGTCTGGATGCGGGGGCCAATGATTACGTCACCAAACCGTTCAAATTCCCGGTGCTTCTGGCCCGGATCCGCGCCCAGCTGCGCCAGCATGAACAATCGGAAGACGCCGTGTTCCAGCTTGGGCCGTATACGTTCAAACCGGCGATGAAAATGCTGATCACCGAGGATGATCGTAAGATCCGCCTGACGGAAAAAGAGACCAACATCTTGAAATTTCTTTACCGCGCCACAGATGGTGTGGTGGCCCGGGATGTGCTGCTGCACGAGGTCTGGGGCTATAACGCGGGTGTCACCACCCACACGCTGGAAACACATATCTACCGTCTGCGCCAAAAGATCGAACCCGATCCCTCGAATGCGCGCATTCTGGTCACCGAAAGCGGCGGTTATCGCCTGAACGGCTGACCGCGAAAAGATCCCTCTGCGCCGGGGTTATGGCGCAATCCTCCCTGTCTGACTGCCCGGGCTTCGCGCCCGGGCTTTTTTTCCATTTTTTGTCCAGGGGGAAAGCACTTCGGGATAGGCGTAGGACACATGCTCTTCCAAATTCATTCCGCAACGCCCGCGACATGGCTATCTTTTGCCGCGATTCGGTTTTGCGCGGACACAGGTTAAATCCAACCGCGTTAATGTGTTGGGCGGTACAGGCGGCAGGTCAGATCAAACGCCCGGTCGGCGCGTTGCTTTATGTCGTCTTCGGATAGGGCCGGCAATGCCCCCAGCGCCTGTCGCATCTGCACTTCGCCAAACAGCAGGTTGACGTAATTTCCTGCCGCGTCCTCTGCGTCACGATCCAGCTTGAAATGCCCGGTCTCGGCCAATTCGGTCATCAGGTCGCAAATCAGTTGAAACACCTTGTATCGGCCCAGATGATCAACCGCTTCGGCAAGTGTCCCGGTTTCAGTTGCATCGATGATCGCGGCACGGTTCATGGTGATGGCCTTGTCGTCGGTGGTGAAACGCAGCAGATGAACCCCCAACGCCCTGAGCGCCAAAAGAGGGTCAGTGTGGTCGTTCAGCGCCTGATCCAGAAACTGACAGACCGCCTGACCGTTCTCTTCGATGATTCCTTTGAACAGGGCCTGTTTGTTGCCATACCACGCATAAAGCGTCTGGTTTGACGCCGAGGCGCGTTTGGCAATCTGCAACATACTTGTGCTGCGATATCCCTTTTCGGCCAGCAGCTCCATCGCCGCGCGTTCGATTTGCCTGCGTCTTTGATCTTGTTTTTCGTCGCTCATATCCGGCTTTCAGTTTACCCTGGCATATTTTCTTGACGCAAATCGTACATCAGTGTACCGATAAGTCAATGATGTACACGCATGTACGATGATCACCCTATCCCAAGGGCAGATCTGCCGGGATATTTTAAAAGAACAGGAGTTTCACGATGAGAGTTTTACGCAATATCGCCGTCGGGGTCGCGCTTTGTGCCGCCGCGCTGTCCGGGATTGTCTGGTATCAGTCAGGCCAGACCGAACGTGATATTCAGGCCTTTCGCGATCGGGTGGTCGCCATTGCCGCCAATGCCCCTGCGCCAGAATTTGATGCCATCGCAATTGCCCGGTTGCCAGCCCCGGTGCAGCGCTATTTCAACTTTACCTTTCTAGGGCCGGTTGCCCCCCACACGGCCGTCCGCCTTGAGGCCGCAGGAGATTTCCGCCGCCCGCAGCAGGAGCATTTCGAACCCACCACGTCGGAACAGGTCATTGCCGTCGGCACTCCGGCCCTGATGTTTTCCGCGACCACGCCGATCTATCCCGGCATCTGGGCGCGCGCCTATGACTTTTTTGCAGAAGGTGAAATGGAAATGAAGGCCAAGATCCTGTCGACGGTCACAGTGGTGGATGAACGGGAATCGGAGGACCTAAACCGGATTTCCCTGCGGCGCTGGCTGTTGGAAAGCCCGCTCTATCCGCAGGCCTTGCTGCCCGGTGGACCGGTCACATGGGAAGCGGTGGATGATCGCAGCGCACGCGCGGTTATCCGTGCCGATGGGCTTCAGGCCGCGATGCTGTTTCACTTTGCGGCGGACGGCAGTATCACCCATTTGTCGGCGGAAGAAGATGGCGATTTGAACACGCCCTATCATGGCTCGGGTGAACATGTGACGCGGTCTGATTATCGCCGGATCGACAATATGATGATCCCGCATCAGTTCACCATTTCGCGGGCGGCTGCGGGCAAAACTTATCCGTTTTTCAAGGCTGAGCTGACCAGTATTTCTTTTGAATAAGGTTTGAATGATGGGGCGGCATGAAGGGGAGCGTGCCCCCCATTGACCGGCTTCAGAACAGTCTGCTGTCTGTAAAAAGGATACCCCCGCTCAATCCTCCGGCCGGACCGCCGCATCCCCCATCAAATAGCGCGGCCCGGCGCCCTTGTTGGCGGCCACGTCGTCGGGGTTGTAAAGCGCGCAGCGGTCGAGCGAGAGGCAGCCGCAGCCGATGCAGCCATCGAGCTTGTTTCTGAGACGCGTGAGGGCGGCGATTTGTTCGTCCAATTCGGCGCGGAAGTCTTGCGAGATTACGGTCCAGTCTTTTGCCGTGGGGGTGCGGTTTTGCGGCAGGCGGCCCAGCACCTCACGGATACGGTCGAGGGTGAAGCCAAATTTCTGCGCGATCATCACAAAGCTCAGCCGTCGAATATCTGATCGCAAAAACCGCCGCTGCCCGCCCGCGTTGCGTTCGGGCGAGACCAGCCCCTGGGTTTCGTAATAGCGGATCGCCGACACGGCCAAGCCGGTGCGATCTGCCAATGTTCCGATTGAGATTTCGTTGCGGCGGTCCATGGGGCGATCCTTGTGCAAGTTTCGAAAAAATAGCTTGAGCTAAAGTTAGCTTTAGGAATTATCAAAGGTCCAGAATCAAATCAAGGAGGCCAAAATGGCAGTTCTGGAACATGTAAACGTCACCGTCAGCGACCCGAAAGCCACCGCCGCCTGGTTGGGGGCGGTGTTTGGGTGGAAAATCCGTTGGGAAGGGGACGCGATGTCGGGTGGGTACACCGCCCATGTGGGTGACGACAGCAGCTATGTCGCGCTGTACACCCCCAATCAGGACATGAATAACCCGCAGCATTCCTACACCACCCGTGCCGGGTTGAACCATGTGGGGGTGTTGGTCGACGACATTGAAGCGACGGAAAAACGGGTCGCTGCAGCAGGGTTCACCCCGCATAACCACGCGGATTACGAACCGGGACGACGGTTTTACTTTGACGATCATGATGGGGTGGAATGGGAAGTGATTTCCTATCAGCCCGCCGCGTGACGGCCGGTTGTGGGCGGGGTCATGCCTGCCCACAGCTTCCCCTTGCACCTGAGAACAAAATAGGATCATCTGCGGGGACACCCAATAGACCCGGACGGAGACCCCCATGCCTTTCACGCTTGCCACCTGGAACATCAACTCGGTCCGGCTGCGTGAACCGATTGTGCTGAAGCTGTTGCAGGAAGAGGCGCCGGATGTGCTGTGTCTGCAGGAATGCAAAAGCCCGGTGGAGAAGATCCCGCTCGAGGGGTTTCGCGCGCTGGGGTACGAGCACATGGTGGCGCGCGGGCAGAAGGGATATAACGGCGTGGCGATCCTGTCGCGCCTGCCGATGGTCGAGGTCGTCAGTCACGATTTCGCCGCGCTCGGTCACGCCCGCCACATCGCAGGCCAGCTGGAGAACGGGGTCACGATCCACAATTTCTACGTGCCTGCGGGGGGCGATGTGCCAGATCGCGAGGTGAATGTGAAATTTGGCCAGAAGCTCGATTATCTATCCGAGATGCGCGATCATTTTGCCGCCGAGACGCCGGGGAAATCCATTCTGGTAGGGGATCTGAACATCGCTCCGCGCGAGGATGATGTGTGGTCGCATAAGAAGCTGTTGAAGGTGGTCAGCCACACGCCGGTTGAGGTGGAGGCGCTTGCTGAGGTGCAGGATGCCGCCGGTTGGGTGGATGTGACCCGGCAGGATATTCCCGAAGGACAGCTTTACAGCTGGTGGAGCTACCGGGCGCGGGATTGGGATGCGGCCGACAAGGGGCGTCGGTTGGATCACGTCTGGGCCACGCCGGACATTTCCAACGCGGCGCACGGGTCACGCGTGTTGCGCGATGCGCGGGGATGGGAAAAGCCTTCGGATCACGCGCCGGTTTTTGCCAGTTTTGATCTCTGATCAGGGGCTGCCGCGCCCTTTGCGACCTGACGGTCGGCAGGCTTGGCGGTGGCTCACTTCGTGAGCCTGTGCCTCCGGCGGGGATATTTTTGATTAGAAAATAAGGGTCAGGGGTGGGAATGTTCCCGGGCAGGGCCTTGCATGGGACGTGGGGTTGCTCCATCTAAAGGGCAACGCACGTTTACGAAGGACGCACCCTATGGAACTCGACCTCGGCCAAGCCGCCACCCCCGCCGCTGATCTGATCAAGGACAGTTCGGAAGCCACGTTCATGCAGGACGTTGTCGAGGCGTCGAATGAGGTGCCGGTGATTGTTGACTTCTGGGCGCCCTGGTGTGGCCCGTGCAAACAATTGGGCCCGGCGCTGGAGGCGGCTGTGACCGCCGCCAAGGGCCGTGTGCGCATGGTCAAGGTCAATGTGGATGAAAACCAGATGATCGCGGGCCAATTGCGGGTGCAGTCGATCCCGACGGTGTATGCGTTCTGGAAAGGCCAGCCCGCCGACGGGTTCCAGGGCGCGCTGCCGCCCAGCGAAATTGAGGCTTTCGTCAACCGAGTGGCCGACCTGGGCGGGGATGGTGGCCTGACCGAGGCAATTGAAGCCGCGGAAGAGATGTTGGGCACGGGCGCGGCCGAAGATGCGGCCCAGACCTTTGCCGCGATCCTTGAGGAAGACCCGAAATCGGCCGCCGCGTTTGGCGGTCTGGCGCGGGCGACAATTGCCATGGGCGATCTGGATCAGGCCGAAGCGGTTCTGAACGGCGCGCCTGCTGAGATTGCCGATGCGCCGGAACTGGAAGCCGCGCGCGCGCAGATCGAACTGGCCCGTCAGGCTGAAGATGCCGGCCCGGTGGCCGAGCTGCGCGCCGCGGTTGAGGCCAACGAAAATGACCATCAGGCCCGGTTTGACCTGGCGGTGGCCCTCAATGCCTCTGGCGACAATGAAGCGGCGGTTGCCGAGTTGCTGGAGCTGTTCCGGCGCGATCGCGAGTGGAATGATGGGGCCGCCAAGGCGCAGCTTCTGACCATTTTCGAAGCGCTGGCCGCCAATGATCCGGTGGCGTTGAACGGTCGTCGCAAATTGGCCTCAATGATCTTGGTGTAATCGCGAACGCAGGGTAGGGTGGGATATGATCACCGCTGCTGACCTGCCGGATACCCTGCCGATCTTCCCGCTTGCGGGGGCGCTTATGCTGCCGCGCGCGCGCCTGCCCTTGCATGTGTTTGAACCGCGCTACCTGGCGATGTTTGACGATGCGTTGAAAACCACCGGGCGGATGATTGGCATGATCCAAACCATGGGGGACGGTGACCGGATGCACGCCATTGGCTGTGCCGGGCGGATCACCTCCTTCACCGAAACCGAAGACGGGCGCTACATGGTCACCCTGACCGGCGTATCACGCTTTCGGCTGGGCGAGCTGCAGGAGGGCTTCACCCCTTATCTGCGCGCCACCATCAACTGGCGTGAATTTCACCGCGATCTGGGCCAGGCCGAACGCGACCCGGACATGGATCGGGGGCAGTTTCTGGACCTTCTGTCACGCTATTTTGCGGTGGAAGAGTTGCAATCGGACTGGGATAGTTTGAAAGAGGCAGAGGACGAGCTGCTGGTCAACGCGCTGTCGACCCTGTGCCCCTTTGCGCCCGAAGACAAACAGGCGCTGTTGGAGGCCCCGACGCTGGCCCAGCGGCGCGAAACACTGATGGCCCTGATGGAATTTGCCCTGCGCTGCGGGGATAAGGATGAGAAACTGCAATGACTGATGCCCCGAAATCCGATGCCCCGAAAATCGACCGCCGCATGATCGAGGCGCTGGTCTGCCCGGTCACCCAGACCACGCTGAGCTATGATGCGGAGGCGCAGGAACTGATCTCCAAAGCCGCCAAAATCGCCTTCCCAATCCGCGGCGGCATCCCGATCATGCTGGTGGATGAGGCGCGGAAATTGGAGGAGTGAGGGGTGGAAGTTGTTAAAAGGCTGGATGTGAGTATTCAGCCGAAAAGCCTCTTTTTCTTGCCAAAATTACAACCTAAAACTGTTCCCAGTCTTAGAGCAAGTAAGTATTCCGAGAAATGCCCGAAGAAGCACCCACCGTCACTCTGCCCACTTTGTATATCTTCTTGGATGAAGGAGGAAATTTTGACTTTTCTGCAAAGGGCTCCAAGTACTTCACCCTCACTTGCGTGAGTATGTTCCGTCCGTTCAAACTTCATACTGAACTGGACACCTACAAATATGACCTCATTGAGCATCGAATAAAGCCGCGTATTGAAATGGAGTATTTCCATTGCGCTGATGACAACAGGTATGTTCGAGGCAAAGTGTTTTCCATGCTTTCAATGGCGGTGTTGCCGCAATCTGTTGATGCAGTTGTAGTTGAAAAACGAAAAACAGGGCCAGCTTTACAGGTGCCGGAAAAATTCTATCCTAAGATGCTGGGTTACCTTCTGCGATATGCCGTCGAGCAGGCGCTGCATGCAGTAGGTGAGGTTGTTGTTATAACCGATAGCCTGCCAATGGCGAAAAAGCGAAAGAGCATTGAAAAAGCGGTCAAAACAGTATTGGCAGGAATGCTCCCGGCAGGGGTTCCCTATCGAGTGGTGCACCATTCGTCGCGTGCACACTATGGTCTGCAAGTCGCCGACTATTTCAATTGGGCAATTTATCGAAAATGGGAACAAGGTGACGACAAGTCCCATAAAGTTATTTCATCGCAGATACGAAGTGAATTCGATATCTTCAGAACCGGAGTTCGCTACTACTATTAGGAAGTTGACCCCTCCGACTACCTCGCGGAGAACCCCTTGGGTTCTTATCATCGGAGGGGGACCTTTAGGGAAAATATAGCGATTTGATTATGAATATCAAGTTACATAGCTGTGCGATCTATGTGAACTAGCTTCATTCACGCGCAAAACTGAATAAATTGCCGGTGGCAATTCAATCTACAGGCGTTGATCCTTCAGAAGTCGTGGGACGGATATCCCCTTAAATCTGCCGCCCCTGCAACAACCTCGGCAGATCCCCGGTCAACCCTGCCGCCTCGCGGATGAAGCCGCGGCGCAATCCGGGGAAGGCGTTGACGACGCCAAGGCCGATGTCGCGGGTGGCGCGCAGGATGGGGTTGTCGTTGGAAAAGAGCCGGTTGGTCAGCTCGGTCGCGCCGACCATCTGCATCACGTCCCAGCGGCGCCACGCCTGATAGCGTTCCAGCACGTCAATCCGACCAATATCTTCGCCGCGCCGTTTGGCCAGCGCCAGCACCTCGGCCAATGTCGCCACATCCTTCAGCCCCGCGTTCAACCCCTGCCCGGCAATCGGGTGCATCCCATGCGCGGCGTCGCCCACCAGAGCCAGCCGGACAGAGACGAACGCCTCGGCCACGGTCAGGTTCAAGGGATAGGTAAAGCGTTTTCCGGCAAGGCCAATCTCGCCCAGAAATGACCCAAAGCGCGGGCGCAGCTCGTCCAGATATCCCGCGTCATCCAGCCCCTGAATGCGCGCGGCTTCCTCGTGACTTTCGGTCCAGACGATTGAACTTTGGTTGCCCGGCAGCGGCAGGATCGCCAAGGGGCCGGGGGGCATAAAGAATTGATGCGCCGCGCCATTGTGCGGCAGCGCGTGATCCACCGCGCAGACCAATGAGGTCTGCCCGTAATCATGGCCCCAGCGCGTGATCCCGGCGCGCTCCCCTGTCCCGGACTTGCGCCCGTCACAGCCCACCACAATCTGCCCGGTCAGCGTCTTGCCCGACCCAAGCGTCAGGGTCACGGATGCAGGCCCCACCTCTTGCGCCACCACGGTCTCCTGATCAATCAGGGTCACCTTGGGATGGGCCTCTACCGCCTCCAGAAAAGCGCGCGACAGAAAGCGATCCTCGACCATATACCCCATCGGGCCTTCGTCGATTTCAGCGTGGTCAAATTCCAGCACAAACGGGCCGGGGCCTTCGCCCGCGCGGCCGTCGGAAATGCGGATATCCAAAAGCGGCTGGGCATGGGGCGCCACTTTGGGCCAGACACCAATCGCGGTCAAAAGGCGTTGCGAGGCCAGCGCCAATGCATAGCCCCGCCCGTCAAAATCATCGGCACCTCGCGCGCCTTTCGGCATCGCGTCGACGATGGTCACGTCAAACCCGCAATCCGCCAGCGCCAGCCCCAGCGCCGGGCCGTTCAGCCCGCCACCCACGATCAGAATATCAGCATCCAGTTTCATGCGCCCTTTGTCGCCCGAACAGCAGGGATTGTCCATGTGCGATCCTGCCGCTACCGTCCTTCACGACGGTCAAGGAGGTGACGATGAGCAAGGCGTGGTTGAAGATGAGTGTGGGCGATCTGGGGCGTGCCATCGGGGCGGGGCAGATCGACCCGGTGGAATTGGCCGTGACCTATTTCGACGCCATTCGCACCCACCCCTTTGCTGACCGGATCTATGCCCGCCTGACCGAAAACCGCGCCATGGCCGAGGCCGAAGACGCCCGCGCCCGCGCCAAGGCGGGCCACCGCCGGGGGCTGGTTGATGGGGTGCCCGTGTCGTGGAAAGACCTGTTTGACACGGCGGGCGTGGCCACGGAAAGCGGGTCCGCGTTTTTAAAGGGCCGCGTCCCGACCGAAGACGCGCAAGTCCTGAAAAACGCCACCGCGCAGGGGCTGGTCTGCCTTGGCAAAACCCATATGAGCGAGCTTGCCTTCTCGGGCCTTGGCCTCAACCCGATCACCGAAACCTCGCCATGTGTGAACGATCATGACGCGGTGTCGGGTGGGTCATCTTCTGGCGCGGCGACCTCGGTGGCGTTTGATCTGGCCCCTTGCGGCATCGGGTCAGACACCGGCGGATCGGTGCGCATCCCGTCGGCCTGGAACGATCTGGTCGGGTTGAAAACCACCTCTGGCCGCCTATCATTGAAAGGGGTTGTGCCGCTGGTGAAGAGCTTTGACACGGTTGGTCCGCTCTGCCGCACGGTCGAAGACGCCGCCCTGATGCTGGCCGCTTTGGAAGGCGGCACGCCCGCAGACTTGCGCGGGGCCACCCTGCGCGGCACGAAGCTATTGGTTTTGGAAAACGGACTGGACAATGCCCGCAATGAGCCGCGCGCGGGCTTTGAAAGCGCCATTGGCCGGTTGATGGACAATGGCGCCGAAGTGACCCGCGCCCATCTGCCCGTGGTGGAAGAGGCGCTGGCGTTGTCCGGCGTTCTGTTCACGACTGAGGCCTATGCGACGTGGAAGGACGAAATCGACGCGAAACCCGACCTGATGTTCCCCGAGATCCGCGACCGTTTTCTGGCCGGGGCCAGGTTTTCAGGCGTCGATTTCATCCGGGCATGGCAGGCGCTGGAAAAGATGCGGGCGGAGTTTCGCGCCCAGACCGCAGGGTTTGACGCCGTGGTCCTGCCCACCTCCACCATCATGCCGCCCAATATGCAGCGCCTGCTGACGGAGAGTGACTATTACGTCGAAGAAAACCTCTGGGCGCTCAGAAACACCCGCATCGGCAACCTGATGGGATCCAGCGGTCTGACCCTGCCCACCGGCCTGCCCTCGACCGGCATCATGTTCCTGGGGGAACCGATGGCGGAGGAGCGTCTGTTGCGGCTGGGGGCAGCGGCGGAGGCGGCGTTGGGGTAGGGCTTTATGGCTTGATAAGCCCATGCGAACCAACACGTCTTGTAACGCAATGCCGTTCATTGCATCGCGCAGATGCGGTATTGTTAATACTTATAGCTCAGTCAAACGCACATTTTGCTTTCGGACCGCCACAAGAACTTCCTTTTCGCCAGCGTCGAACTTGAAAAGAAAAGTTGGCGGGGAGTGCAGTCCGCTTCCGAACTGTTTTTCGCGCGGGTCAATCTCGTCAAGCTTTGCGATTGTTTCAAATGCCGCCTTTGCCTTATCAGGCTCATCAAAAAACATGACCTCTTCATCAACCCAAGTATAGGCTAACAGTTTGACATTTGAACTATTAGTATATTCAAAGACTTTCTCCAAAGCGAGCAAAGCAGCTCCATTGGCATCGGTAAATCCATTTCTTGGAATTAGAGATATAAGGCTGGTGGCCACACGCTTCCAAGCTAACGCAGACTTCTCAATACGTTCGCCCATGAAGAAAACCGCTACGATTGCAGAAAATGGTACAACGCTGCTCAAGACCTCATAAGCAACCGCTGGCCAATCAGCACCTGCTCCAAAGTCGATCTCATAGGCTGAGGCGTATTGATTGCGGTCGAAGTTGAGTAATTTGAGACCCACCGTGTCCTCGAACAGCTCTGAGTCGTAGTCCAAAGAAGTATCGAAAACGATAATTGAGTTTTCCGAGAAAATTTCTTGACCGTATCTGTCTTTTATCATGACCGCAGATTACAGAATGTCGCCCTTGGATCAAGAAAATTGAATGGTTAAAAATCCCGCTGCGCCACCTCTCCCAACCACACCCCACTGACCAAAAAACCACACCCCGCCTTTGCAACGCACGAAAATACCGGGGTTTTTCTGGACCACGGCAATTTTGCGGCCTATTGTGGATAAAAACGGGGCGCAATGATCCCGATTTCTGAGGCAGCAAAAAGACGTTCATGATGACGTTTCCCGAGCGGTATTCCGGCTTACCGGCCTATGCTTTTCCGCGTTTGCGCGCGCTTCTGGATCATCTTGATCCGGGGGATGATGCCGTGCATATGACCATCGGCGAGCCAAAACATGCCTTCCCCGACTGGGTGATGGACATCATCCAGACACATGCACAGGAATTTGGCCGCTACCCGGTGAACGAGGGCACGCCAGAGCTTCTGTCGGCAATCTCCGGCTTTCTGAAACGCCGCTATAATGTGGATATGCCCGCGGCGCAGATCATGGCGTTGAACGGCACCCGCGAAGGGCTGCACAACGCGCTTTTGGCGCTCTGCCCCGAGGAAACCAGCCGTGGCCAGCAGCCCATCGTGCTGACGCCAAATCCGTTTTATCAGGTCTATGCCGTGGCCGCCCGCACCATTGGGGCAGAGCCGATGTTTGTGCATGCCACCGAGGCCACCGGGCATTTGCCCGATTACACCAGCCTGTCGGCCGATGTGCTGAACCGGGTCGAAGTGGCCTATATCTGTTCGCCTGCCAACCCGCAGGGCGCGGTGGCGGACCGTGATTACTGGGCCAATCTGATCCAGTTGGCGGAAAAGTTCGATTTCAAGATTTTTGCCGATGAATGCTACTCCGAGATCTACCGCGACACGCCACCTGTCGGTGCGCTTGAGGTCGCGCAAGAAGGCGGCGCGGACCCCGAACGGGTGACGATTTTCCATTCGCTGTCAAAGCGCTCCAATCTTCCGGGGTTGCGGTCAGGCTTTGTGGCAACCGGCCCCGAAAGCATCAGCCGCATTCGTCGCTTGCGCAATTACGCGGGGTCCCCGATCCCAATGCCGCTACAGCGCGTGTCAGAGCGCGCCTGGGCGGATGACGCGCATGTGGCCGAGAACCGCGCGCTCTATCAGGAAAAATACAAGATCGCGGATGAGGTGTTTGCCGACGTCCGGGGTTACATGTCGCCCGAGGCAGGGTTCTTCCTGTGGTTGCCGGTTGAGGATGGCGAAACGGCGGCAGTGAAACTGTGGCAGGAGACCGGCGTGCGGGTGCTGCCCGGCGCGTATCTGTCGCGCGACGTAGATGGTTTTAACCCCGGCAAGGGGTATATCCGGGCCGCCATGGTGGCCCCAAAACAAGAAATGCAGCGCGGGCTGATCAAGCTTCGCGACTGTCTCTATACATGAGGTAGGCGGAATGGCGTTTCAGACGAAACAACGGGATCCGATTTTTGACAGTGGCACCCAGGCGGTGATCGAAAAACGCGGCAAGGAACTGATCGGCATTGCGCTGATGGTGGCTGGCGTGATCGTGGCATTGATCCTGGGCAGCTACTCGCCCGAAGATCCCGGCTGGATGTCCGCCACCGATGCGCCTGCGAAAAATGCACTGGGCTGGTTTGGGGCCTTCGTCGCCTCGCCGCTGTCGGTGATTTCCGGTTATGGCGCCTGGGCGCTGCCGCTTATCCTGGTGACATGGGGCGTGCGCTTTGCCTTCCATATGGGGGGCGAACGGGCCGTGTCGCGCGTGATCTTTGCCCCGATTGCCGTGGCGATGGCCGCGATTTACGCGTCCACGTTGGTGCCCGGCGCGGCCTGGACCCACAGTTTTGGTCTTGGCGGCCTCTTTGGCGACACCGTGCTGGGGGCCTTCCTGGCCGCTTTGCCGTTTGGCACCGGATTTGGCCTGAAACTGATGTCCCTGCTGTCCGCTGGCGCAACTTTGATTGTGCTGGGATACGCGCTGGGCCTGAACGTGACGGAATTGATGCGGATCGGAAAGTTCCTGCTGTTTGGCATGGTCATGACCTATGCCGCGGTCATGTCGCTTCTGGGGCGTGGCGCCAAAGGCGCGGCCAAAGGAGCCGCCATCGGGGCCAGCGCAACGGCCAAAGGGATCTATGCCCACCACCTGTCGCGCCGGCAAGCCAGGAAAGAGGCACGCCGCCGTGCCGCGGATGAGGTCGAGGCAGATGAGGCCCTGATCGACGACGAAGATTTCGCCGCCCCGCCGCCGCTGCGCGCCGCCAAGATCATGCGCCCCGACCACCTGCCCAACCACATGGCAGAACCCCCGATGACCGCGGCCGATGCCGTGCATGCGCCACATGATCCCGACGTGCTGATGGCCGCTGCCGCCCCCGCGCCTGCGCCCAAACCGGGCCTGTTGGCCTCGCTGATGCGCCGCGCCCAACCTCAGCCCGAACCGGAACTGGTCGAACAGCCCGCTTTCGAGGGCGAGATCCCCGAAGGGCTGGGCGGTGAAGATCGCATCAAGGCCAAGGTCGCCAACGCGCTGAAAAATCGCGCCCGCACCGCGCCCGTGCCCCATGCCCCCGGCGTTTTGCGTGACGAACCGCCCCTGGAACGCGCCGTGGCCCGCCACCGCCGCTCGCCCGATCCGATGATCCTTGATACCGCGCCGCGCGCACCCATGGCCGAAATGGTCGACGCGCCGTTGGAAGGGGAAATGATGGACGCGCCGCAGGCCGAGGCCCCCGTGCCTGCCGACACCCCCGTGGCCGACTGGCGTACCGACCGTGTGGCGGACACTGTTCAAGACGCAGCCCCGCAAGACGATGATCTTGTTGTGGAAAACCTGATGGAGGCCCCCGCCGAAACCCCCCGCGTCTATACCCCGGCGCAGGCGGGCTTCTCCACGCCCACCAAAAAAGTGGTGCAGCACAAGGAACGCAAACCGGTCCAGCCGTCCACTCGGGCCAAGGCCGAAGCGCAACCCAGCCTGAAATTCGACGACAACCGCCCCGCGTTCGAACTGCCCCCGCTGGGCCTTTTGACCGACCCGGTGACCATCGACCGCCACCACCTGTCGGACGAGGCGCTGGAAGAAAACGCGCGGATGCTGGAAACCGTGCTGGATGACTATGGCATCAAGGGTGAAATCGTATCCGTCCGCCCCGGTCCCGTGGTCACCATGTATGAACTCGAACCCGCGCCGGGCCTGAAGGCCAGCCGCGTGATCGGCCTTGCTGACGACATCGCGCGCTCCATGTCTGCGCTCTCTGCTCGCGTCTCAACCGTGCCGGGCCGTAGCGTGATTGGCATCGAACTTCCCAATGACAACCGTGAAAAAGTGGTGCTGCGCGAAATCCTCTCGACCCGTGATTTTGGCGACGCAAACATGCGCCTGCCGCTGGCGCTGGGCAAGGATATCGGCGGTGATCCCATTGTCGCAAACCTTGCCAAAATGCCCCACCTGCTGATCGCAGGCACCACCGGGTCCGGTAAATCCGTGGCGATCAACACGATGATCCTGTCGCTCTTGTATCGCCTGCCGCCCGAGGAATGCCGGATGATCATGATCGACCCGAAGATGCTGGAACTGTCCGTTTATGACGGCATCCCGCACCTTCTGTCCCCCGTTGTGACCGACCCTAAAAAGGCGGTTGTTGCGCTGAAATGGGTGGTGGGCGAGATGGAAGACCGCTATCGCAAAATGTCCAAAATGGGCGTGCGCAATATCGAAGGGTATAATGGCCGGGTGGCCGACACGCTCGCGAAAGGCGAGATGTTTGAACGCACTGTTCAGACCGGCTTTGACGACGACACCGGCGAACCGATCTTTGAAACCGAAGAATTCGCGCCCGAAAAGATCCCCTATATCGTGGTGATCGTCGACGAGATGGCCGACCTGATGATGGTCGCTGGCAAGGAAATTGAGGCCTGCATCCAACGCCTTGCCCAAATGGCGCGGGCGTCGGGCATCCACCTGATCATGGCCACGCAGCGCCCGTCGGTGGATGTGATCACCGGCACGATCAAGGCCAACTTCCCCACCCGGATTTCCTTCCAGGTGACGTCGAAAATCGACAGCCGCACCATCCTTGGCGAACAGGGCGCGGAACAGCTTTTGGGTATGGGCGACATGCTTTACATGGCGGGCGGTGCGCGTATCACCCGTGTGCATGGGCCGTTCTGTTCGGATGAAGAGGTCGAGGAAATCGTCAATTACCTGAAATCCTATGGCCCGCCCGAATATATCGGCGGCGTTGTGGATGGCCCGGCGGATGACAAGGCCGACAATATCGATGCGGTGCTTGGCCTGAACACCGGTGGTAATACGGGTGGCGAAGACGCGCTGTACGATCAGGCGGTGGCGATTGTGATCAAGGATCGCAAATGCTCGACCTCCTACATCCAGCGCAAACTGGGCATCGGTTACAACAAGGCCGCGCGCCTGGTCGAGCAGATGGAGGACGAAGGTCTGGTCTCTGCCTCGAACCATGTGGGCAAACGCGAGATTTTGATCCCGGAGCAGCAGTAACGGATCGTTCAAAAACAACTAAAAATTAATCTAAAGCACCGAGCGTAGGGGGCGACAAAGACCCCCGCGACTCGCGTCGCGCATCCCTGAGGCAATAGAATGATACAAAGACGTTACACCAACGATCGCATGAGCAAGATCGTCAAACACAAAGGGGTGGTTTACCTCTGCGGCCAGGTCGGAAATCGCGGCGACAGCGTGGCCGATCAGACCCGCGAATGCCTGTCCCGCATTGAGGCGCTGTTGGAAGAGGCCGGGTCCTCGACCAAACAGATGTTGCAAGCGATCATCTGGCTGGATGATATGAAAGATTTCGACGAGATGAACGCCGTCTGGGACAATTGGGTGCCCAAGGGCCATGCGCCCGCCCGCGCCTGTGGTTCAGCCCATCTTGCCAGTCCCGAGCTGAAGGTCGAGATCATCATCACCGCCGCCTACGACGAGTGAGTATTGCGCCGCGGTGTCCCAAAGCTGCGGCGCAAAACGTTAAACTTTTGGAATTTCGCCCTTAAAAAGTTTAAACTTTCCCCATTGAGACCCCAAAAACTTTAAAGTTTCACGGTGCTGGTGCCAAATTCTGGCCGGATCAAGAATTCCCCGTGCTGACACATCATGACACGCGCATGATATCGCCTATCACGCAGGGTCCGGGGTTAAATCTCCCTGTGAAACGGGGCAGACTGGTTTCCGTGAAAAAAGGTAGGAAGTATGAACGCTTTTCGTATGATGATTGCCGCCGCCGGGCTGATGCTCAGCGCTGCACCGGCCCTGGCCGAGAAACTTTCGCTGAATGAAATATCTCGCTATCTCAATGGGTTGAAGACTGCGACGGCGCAGTTCACCCAGTTAAACGATGATGGGTCCATTTCCACGGGCACCATCTATATCAAACGTCCGGGGCGTGCGCGGTTCGAATACAACCCGCCGCAGGATGCATTGGTGGTGGTAGGGGGATCACAGGTGGCGATCTTTGACGGCAAGTCCAATTCCGGTCCCACCCAATACCCGCTGAAGCGCACCCCGCTTTCGGTGATCCTTGCGAAAAATGTCAATCTTTCCAAGGCCAAAATGGTCACCGGCCATGGCTATGATGGCACCGCCACGACCGTCACCGCACAAGATCCGGCCAACCCGGAATATGGGAACATCAAGATGATGTTCACCGCCAATCCGACCGAGCTGCGCCAATGGGTGATTACAGACAATGCCGGGTCGCAGACCACGGTGATTCTGGGGGAGCTCAAGAAAGGGGGGTCGCTTGGGTCTTCGCTGTTCTCGATCCATTTGGAATCGAAAAAACGCATTAGAAACTGATGCTTAGAAGGTTCTGGCCTGCCACCTGACAGGCCAGACATCCTCTGTTATCTGCGGCAACTTGCAAGTTGTACGCGGTATCGCTGTGACCGTTCTTCCACATTCCCAGCCACGCGCATCAACCAGGTTTTGCTGCGATAGCTCCCGCGCAAATACCCGGTCCGCCCTTCGTGGTAAGCAAGATACTGCCCGCGCGCATCAGACAGCGGAAGCCCTGTCACCTCGCGCGTTTCATTCATATACCAGCCCATGAAATCAGTCGCATCCCGGATGTCCGTGCGCTTCGCCCCGCGCCCACCTTCGGCGCGCTGATACTCTTTCCAGGTTGCATCCAACGCCTGCGCATACCCATAAGCCGAGCTTTGCCGGCCCATCGGCAACACGCCCAGAACATATTTCACAGGGGTGCGCGCATCTTGCACGAACTTGCTTTCCTGGTGAATGATCGCCATCTGAACATGCACCGGAACCCCCCATTTTCGTTGGGTTTTTTTCATTGCCCGGTGATATTTGGGCTTTTGTTTAATAATACTGCACGCGTTGTCCAGGTTGCGCGGCGCCTTGGATCCGCCGCCGCACGCGGCGACAAACCCGACAATCAGGCCACCCAGAACTACGGTGCGAAGAAACCTGCTCATGTGCCTCTCTCGCAATTATTTGTTGTTGTTTGCCCCATGATACACGGATTGGAGCCCCTTGAAAATGGGGAAGGGATCACATTTCAACAGCGCCTTCACCAGGGCTGAAGACCGAGATGCCGCAAAGACTGGCGACAATTTGTTTCCCATAAAAACTGCCCGGTTCCATGGACGCCCCGCGCTGAACACGGTAGTAACTAGGTTAAGGGGCTACGACATGTTGAAGACACACGCGAAATATCACCTGGGGCAAATTGTGCGACATCGAAAGCATCCGTTTCGCGGGGTGGTTTTTGATGTGGATGCGATGTTTTCCAACACCGAGGAATGGTATGACGCCATTCCCGAAGACAGCCGCCCGCACAAGGATCAGCCGTTTTACCATCTGCTCGCCGAAAACGATCAGAGCTATTACGTGGCCTATGTGTCCGAACAAAACCTGATCGCCGATTATTCCGGTGAACCGGTCAGCCACCCGGATTTGCCCGACCTGTTTGGCGATTTTGAAGACGGACAATACCCCCTGCATTTCCAAATGAACTGAGGCCCAGTCCGGATTGGCAGGGTGGGTAAAATCGTAATAGTTCGATTCTCGCGTTGCGAGACAAAGCTGAGTCACGAATTGATTTCGAAACGCCTGCAACATCAATAGGTTTCGGGCGTTTCGCCGCATTATTCTGTCTCTACAGTAAGTCGAAACGCATTAGTAACCCAAGGCACATCCGTCTTTTCGGTGATCGGATGCACCCATCAGGATGCCGCGATCATGGTCGATGCGAATGGCTTGCGCGCCGCCCAGCGGGCTTTCTGGTGTCTCAATCACATGGCCCATTTCGCGCAACCGCTCCGCGACCGGATCGCCGTATCCGCGCTCCAGCCGTAACACCCCAGCTTCTGCAAAGGCGCGGGGCGCGTCGATCGCGGCCTGAATATCCATGCCGTAGTCCACAAGGTTGGTCAGAAACCGCGCGTGGCCCGTGGGTTGATAGCTCCCTCCCATGACACCGAAGGGCAAAATCACCTTGCCGCGCTCGCGAATCATTCCCGGAATGATCGTATGCATCGGGCGTTTCCCGCCGCCAGCTTCGTTCGGATGGCCTTGTGTCAGGTTAAAGCCCGCGCCACGGTTCTGAAAAAGTATGCCAAATTTATTCGACGCCAACCCGGCCCCGAAGGCGTGAAAGATCGAATAAATGAGCGAGACCGACATCCGGTCGCGATCAACAACGGTCAGATAAACCGTATCCTTATGAACCGCTTCACTGACCTGGTTCGGGTGCTTCATCGCGCGTGTCGGGTGGATCAGAGAGGCGAGCTCTTCGGCCGTGGCGGGGGACAGCATGTGTTCCAATCGGGTTGCATGATCCGGGTCGGCAAGAAACCGATTGCGCGCGTCATATGCCAATTTGGCCACTTCTGCTTCAATATGCACCCGCGCGGCGCCTAATGGGCAAAGGTCCGGAAGGTTGAAACATTCCAGCATCTTAGCCATCAGGATGGCCGTGGCACCCTGGCCATTCGGCGGGTGCTCGACCAGCTCAATACCCTTATAATGCCCTGAAATCGGGGTGGTGTAGAAGCTTTCCGTGAGGGCGAAGTCCTTCATCTGATGGGATCCGCCCAAGGCTTGCAGACTATCGACCATATCCTGCGCCACCTCACCCAGGTAAAATGCATCCCGTCCGTGCTTTGCAATCCGGCGCAAGACCTCGGCCTGTTTCGGCGCACGAAACAGATCCCCTGGCTTAGGGGCGCGTCCGGATTGCAAGTAATAGCCTCGTGCGACCCCGGTCAGGATATTTTCCTTGGCGGCATTTTCCCAATCGGCGACAACACGCGGCGCAACGGGCACTCCGTCTTCGGCATATCGAATGGCGGGAGCCAAACATTCGGAGAGTGGCAGGCGGCCCCAGTCTTCTGACAAACGGCAAAAGGCGTCAACTGCTCCGGGGATCGTCACGGAATTTGCGTCGTGAAGGGGCATGGTGACATGTCCGCTGGCACGAAGCTGGTTCGGATCCAGGGCTCCCGCGGACTTGCCGGAACCGTTCAGGGCGATGATATCATCACTGCCAGACGGGGACAGAAGCACAAAACAATCACCACCGAGTCCGGTCATATGCGGTTCGCAAATTCCCAGCAGGACGGCCGCAGCAATGGCTGCGTCAACAGCGTTTCCCCCGGATTTCAGGATTTCAATGGCTGTTTGAGAGGCCAGAGGGTGCGAGCATGCACAGATTGCGTTTGTCGCAAGAACCGGTGACCGCCCAGGGAGGTGAAAGTCGCGCAATTATCTGATCCAACATCTATTTCTGATGGGCTGGACCCAGATTAGGTCAACTTGCGTGGCAGGACAATGATGCAAGAAAAGCTGGAAACCCCGGTGCCACGAACTGGGTGGGGGCTGTGATTTGCAGCACCGGGGCAAGCTTTACGCTATGGTTTCAGCATGGCGGTTCAATTTGACGGGATAAGGGAGGAAATGCGGCAATTCAGAGGCGTTTGCCGCAGTGCTTTACTCCGAAAGTTGTGGATGTGATGAGATATCCTGAAGGACCGATGAGCTTAGGGGGACCGCTTGCGCAACCCGCGGCGCGCGCCACGGGGCGGGGATCGACGGATTACTGGGTGGTTTTGATCGGCAATGAAAATGTCAGGCGGTTTTGATTGTCCTGTCGCTTGTATTGCAAATCGTCTGTCAGCTCCCGGATCATGTTCCACCCAAATCCACCTTCAGGCAAATCCTCTTGGCAGGTGTCCAGATCATGCGCTGCCCCTGGTGGCAATTGATCGCCGGGCATGGCGCGACCGTCGTCTATGATTTGCACCCAAAGCTGATCGTCTTGTTTGCGCATCTTTACCTCGATCACGCCAAGGGCGTTTTCGCCATAGGCATGTTCAACGACGTTGTTCAGCGCTTCGGCTATGACGATTTCAGCAATTGAGAGAGTTTCGTCAGATAGCTGCAGATGGTGCAACCCGCCCATCAGCGATTTTAAAGCCTTGCGGACGGCAAAACTTTCGCTGGGAAAGACAAGGTTTATTCCAGAATGCTGTTGCAACATCGACATATTATGTAGATCACGAGCATGCCCCATGAACGGCATTCGCTCAAGAAGCACTTGCAAGGCCGCCACCCAAGGCGGAGTTCATGTCTTTGTGAATCATGAACACGGAATCCATACGTGTCAGACGAAACACTTTTGCGACGGTGGGTGACAGGCAGGCAAGTTCAAGACTGGTTCCATCCGCGACCTGTTTCAGAGCGGCCACCACTGCGCCAAGGCCGCTGGAATCGATGAAATCGACGCGAGTCATATCCACGACAACACGTTTGGGCCCTGAATCGGTCAGCTCGCGCATATTATCTTTGAAATCGATTGCGATGGCCGCATCGATGCGCGTTTCCTCCACCGTAATGACGCGGATATTGTTCGTGTCTTCATAGTTCAGTTGCACGGGTACTCTCCTTGCGAAAGGGCTTCAACTCTTGGAATCCCCGCTGTTTGGTGCATGGAATGCGTTGTTACGGCGGGTCACTTTCGAATGAGACTAGACGTGGATCGTTACCATTCGGTAAGCGAATGGGAGGAAATTCAGGGAATTGGAGATGGTCATGAAGAACGTGGTGATTGCCGGGGCGTCGCGCACGCCGATGGGGGGATTTCAGGGGGCGTTCACAGGGGTGACCGCGTCTGAACTGGGCGGGGCTGCGATCAAGGCCGCGCTTGAAGATGCGGGCGCCAAGCCGGACCAGATCGAAGAACTGCTGATGGGATGTGTGCTGCCTGCGGGTCAGGGTCAGGCCCCCGCGCGACAGGCCGGGTTTGCCGCCGGTCTGGGTCAGGCTGTGCCCGCGACCACGCTGAACAAGATGTGTGGCTCTGGCATGAAAACCACCATGTCCGCCTATGATCAGGTGGCGCTGGGCGGCACCGACATCATGGTCGCCGGCGGGATGGAAAGCATGACCGAGGCGCCTTACATTCTGCCCAAAATGCGTGGCGGTGCCCGGATCGGCCATGGCGCCGTGGTGGACCACATGTTCCTGGATGGCCTGGAAGACGCCTATGACAAGGGCCGCCTGATGGGCACCTTCGCCGAGGACTGCGCCGAAAAGTTCCAATTCACCCGCGAGGCGCAGGATGAATATGCGCTGAAATCCCTGTCGAACGCGCTTGAGGCGCAAAAATCCGGTGCGTTTGAGGGCGAGATTGCCCCGGTCACGATCAAGACCCGCAAGGGTGACGTGGTGGTGGGCGAGGATGAACAGCCCGGAAACGCGCGCCCCGACAAGATCCCGGCGCTGAAACCGGCGTTCAAAAAGGACGGCACGGTGACGGCGGCCAACGCATCCTCGATCTCCGATGGGGCGGCGGCGCTGGTTGTGGCCTCGGAAGAGGCGGCGAAAGCGGCTGGCCTGAACATCCGCGCCCGCATCATGGGCCACGCAAGCCACGCACAGGAACCCGGCTGGTTCACCACCGCACCGGTGCCGGCGGCACAGAAACTGCTGGATCGCCTTGGGTGGGCAGTTGACGATGTCGACCTGTGGGAGGTGAACGAAGCCTTTGCCGTGGTGCCGATGGCTTTCATGCACGAAATGGGCATCACGCGCGACAAGGTGAACGTGAACGGCGGGGCCTGCGCGCTGGGCCACCCGATCGGTGCCTCTGGCGCGCGCATCATCGTGACCTTGCTGAACGCGATGGAAAAGCGCGGCTTGAAACGCGGTGTGGCCGCGATCTGCATCGGCGGCGGCGAAGGCACGGCAATTGCGATTGAACGCGACTGATCCCTGACCTTATAAAGACAAGGGCGCGGCACGGTTCCGCGCCCTTTTTTTGTCGGAGGACACATGCCCCAGGTCAACTATACCGAACTGGCCCAGACCATCGCCGCTCTCACCGATGGCGAAACCGATGAGGTTGCGCTGATGGCCACCGTGACCTGCGAGGTGCACCATTCTGACGACCGGTTTGACTGGACCGGATTTTACCGTGTGACCGAACCGGAGCTCCTGAAAATCGGTCCCTACCAGGGCGGCCATGGCTGCCTGCAAATCCCGTTTTCGCGCGGCGTCTGTGGCGCGGCGGCCCGCATGGGCAAGGTGCAATTGGTCCCCAACGTCGACGCCTTCCCCGGCCACATCGCCTGCGCCAGCTCCACCCAATCAGAACTCGTCCTACCGGTGAAAAATTCGGGCGGAGACATCATCGCAGTGTTCGATCTCGACAGCAATCAGCCTGATGCGTTCACCGAAGAAGACGCAGAGGAACTCACCAAGATCCTCGCCGCCACCTTCACGCGCTGAGCGCCCGCAGTGCTCTCCCTATTTTCTGGTTAAAAATATCCTGGGGTGAGCCGCGAATGCGGCGAGGGGCTAGCCCCTCCAGGCTCACGAAGTGAGCCATGCCCAAGCGTGTCGACCAAAGGTCGTGAAAGCGCGGGAACACCTCTGCGCATGTTCTGAAACCGACCATATCCATGTCGCGATTCTGTTTGCGATCAGCGGTTTTTCTTCCCAATATGAAAAAACTAGTGAAAATTTCACGTCTGATTTCATACCGGCCATAGATAAAGACGTGAATCACCTGACCAGACACAGGTCAGGACCAACAAGGAGAGCGCAGCGTGCTGCAGACCGATCCAACAAAGCCGCAAAGCCTGGGCGCTGATCTGCGCGCATTGCGTAAACAGCGCGGGATGACGTTGACGGATCTTGCCGACCGTCTGGGCCGTTCGGTCGGTTGGCTGAGCCAAGTGGAACGAGACAAGTCGGACCCGTCGATTTCCGATCTGCGCTCAATCGCCGACGCGCTGGGCGTTCCGATGTCACTGCTTTTTGCCCATGGGTCTGCCCCGGCTGAAGAGAAGGGCTATGTGGTGCGTGAGGGCAGCCGCCGCCCGATGGGATCTGGCGAGGAAGGCCTGCGTGAAGAGCTGCTTTCGCCAGATCTGACCGATGATTTTGAAATGGTGCACTCTACCTTTGCGCCCAAATCCGCGATGCAAACCCCGGCCAACCGCCCCACGCAAGAGGTGGGGTATATGGTCTCGGGCAGGCTGGACCTGATCATCGGCGGGCGGTCCTTTACCGTCGGACCGGGCGATAGTTTCCGCATCAAACACGAACCCTATGAATGGGCCAACCCTTATGACGAACCGGCTGTGGCGATCTGGGTGATCGCCCCGCCGGTCTATTGATCGCCATGGGGGTCCTTGGGCCGATCCGTTGTCCTGCCTCTACCACACAGCGTGCGGCGGGGCATCCTCCCGGTGGTTTGAAACATCACCATCAAGTGACCGCGTCCGGGGTCTTTCCCCTTCCCGGACGAGGTTTTTTCCGAGGTCAAACCGCGACCCACCAGACAGGAGACCGAAGATGATCACAGGAAGCTGCCTCTGCGGTGCAATCACATTTACCACCAACGCCAAACCGGTGGGCGCATCCATGTGCCATTGCGGACAATGCCGCAAGCAATCGGGCGGCATCTGGTCGTCAGCGCAAGTGCCGGTGGATGATCTGACCATCACAGGCCCGGTCAGCTGGTATGCCGCCAGCCCCAGCGCCAGACGCGGATCCTGCCCCACCTGCGGGTCGTTCCTCTTTTGGCATGGAACCGGCGAGGACATGATCAGTTTTGCGCTTGGGGCGGTTGACGGCCCCACCGGTGTCACGCTGGAAAAACACATCTTTGTGGCCGACAAAGGCGACTATTATCAGATCGCGGATGGCCTGCCGCAACAGGAACAGTGACATGCTGAACACGCTTGCCGCCATGGACCCTTGGGTGATTGCCACCTTCATCGGCGCCTCGATCATCCTCTACGTGACACCCGGCCCCGACATGATGTTCATCATCGCCAGCAGCATCAAGGGCGGGGCGCGCGCCGGGGTGATGGCCACCGCCGGGATTATTCTGGGCGTGTTTTGCCACGTCATTCTGGCCGCAGCTGGGCTGGCGGTGCTGATCGCGGCCTCGCCCATCGCGCTGGACGTGATCCGATACGCGGGGGCGGCGTATCTGGCGTGGCTCGCCTGGAGCAGCTGGCGCTCGGTTGACCCTGCATCCAAGCGTGAAGGACGTGCGGACCTGTGGCGCGCGTTTCGCCGGGGGTTTGTCACCAATATCCTGAACGTCAAAGTGATCCTGTTTATCCTTGCTTTCCTGCCACAGTTCATCCGCCCCGAGGTCGGCCCCGAATGGCACCAGATCATAATCCTGGGCGTGATCCTGGCCATTGGCGGTTTCATTGCCGACGCGCTGATCGGGGTCTTTGCCGGGCTGGCGGCCGACCGCATCCGCCGCTCCACCCGCCTGATGAACCGTATTTCGGCCGTGATCTTCGGCGCGCTTGCCGCCCGATTGGCCCTCACCTGAACACAAAAACAACGAACACTCGCTCAACACGGAGACCGCAATGTCTGACTTTCCAACCAAAGCCCGCGTCGTCATCATTGGTGGTGGTGTGGTCGGGGCCTCGACCCTATATCACCTTAGCCTGAAGGGCTGGACCGATTGCGTGCTATTGGAAAAGAACGAGCTGACCGCAGGATCCACCTGGCACGCAGCGGGCAATGTGCCGACCTTCTCGACCAGCTGGGCGATCATGAACATGCAGCGCTATTCGACCGAGCTTTATGCCCGTCTGGGCGAAGAGGTCGATTACCCGATGAACTATCACCAGACCGGATCAATCCGCCTGGCGCACACTAAGGAACGGATGCAGGAATTTGAACGCGCCTGTGCGATGGGGCGCTACCAGGGCATCGGGATGGAGATCTGGACGCCGGAGCAGGCGAAAGAGAAATACCCCTTCCTTGAGATCCATGACCTGGCGGGTGTTCTTTGGGACCCGTCGGATGGTGATATTGACCCGGCGCAGGTGACCCAAGCGCTGGCCAAAGGCGCGCGCGACATGGGGCAGAAAATCCTGCGCTTCACCCCCGCCACCGGCGTGACCCAGAAGGAAGACAAGACCTGGATTGTGCACACCGAAAAGGGTGACATCGAATGCGATTACGTGGTCAACGCGGCGGGGTATTATGCCCAACGCGTCGGCGAGATGTTCAAACCCTATGGCGGCCGCACCGTGCCGATGATGGTGATGGAGCACCAATATCTGCTGACCGAACAGATTCCCGAAATTGAAGCGCACACCAAAAAGACCGGTAAGAAGCTGCCGCTCATTCGCGACGTGGATGTGTCCTATTACCTGCGTCAGGAAAAGGCGGGCTACAACCTTGGCCCGTACGAGCCAAACTGCAAAGCGCATTGGTTGGGCGACGACAAGATGCCCGAGGATTTCAGCTTCCAACTGTGGCAGGAAGATCTGGACCGGATCGAGGATATCGTCGTCGACGCCATGGCGCGTGTGCCGCTGATGGAAAGCTCGGGCGTGTCCAGTGTGATCAACGGCCCGATCCCCTACGCGCCCGATGGCCTGCCTTTGATGGGGCCGATGCCGGGCGTGGAAAACGCGTTTGAGGCTTGCGTGTTCACCTTCGGGATCGCCCAGGGCGGCGGCGCGGGCAAGGTCATGGCCGAATGGATCGTCGATGGCGCAACCGAGTGGGACATGTGGGCGGTCGATCCGCGCCGCTACACCGATTACACCGATCAGGACTATTGCGACCAGAAAGGCATGGAAGTTTACGGCAACGAATACGCCATGCACTTCCCCCGCCACGAATGGCCCGCCGCGCGCGACAAGAAACTCTCGCCGGTCCACGCGAAGGTCAAAGACCTGGGCGGCGTGATGGGGGCCTATAACGGTTGGGAGCGTGCCAACTGGTTTGCGCAGCCTGGCGACGACACCTCGCTTGCGGCGACGCATACCTGGGGGCGTTCCGGCCCGTGGGAGCAACGCATCAAGGAAGAATGCGAAGCGGTGCGCGATGCTGTTGGCGTGCTCGACCTGCCCGGCTTCTCGCGCTTCAACCTCGAAGGCGATGGGGCTGCCGAGTTTCTGCGGGGCCGCATCACCGGGGCGCTGCCGAAACCGGGTCGCATGAACCTCGTCTATCTCGCCGATGATCGTGGCCGGATCCTGACCGAGATGTCCTGTATGCGCCACGACGAGGATCATTTCACCATGATCACCGCGGCCTCGGCCCAATGGCATGACTTTGAGGTGCTGAAAAAGGGCCTGCCTGCGGGTGTCTCTCTGACAGATCATTCCACCGAATTTGGCACGATGATCGTCACCGGCCCCAAAACCCGCGAGCTGCTCAAAGCGATTGGCACGGAAGCAGACCTGTCGCTCGGATGGCTCACGCATCAGGACGCCACCGTGGCCGGCACCCCCTGCCGTCTGGTGCGCGTGTCCTTTGCCGGTGAATTGGGCTGGGAAGTGCATTGTGCCAATGCTGACCAGCCCGCGATCTATGACGCGCTTATCGGCGCTGGGGCCAAACCTTTCGGCATGTATGCGCTCGACAGCCTGCGACTGGAAAAAGGCTACCGCACCTGGAAGGGCGATCTCTCGACCGATTATTCGATGTTCGAAGGCGGGCTGGATCGGTTTGTGCGCCTTGACAAGCCACAGGACTTCCCGGGCAAGGCCGCGCTTCTGGCAGAGAAACAGCAAGGGTCGAAAAAGCGTTTTGTCACCATGATCGTCGACGCAGGCGATTGTGATGCGCCCTACATGTCCTGCGTCTGGTCCGGGGATGAGATTGTCGGGGAAACCACCTCGGGCGGCTGGGGCTACCGGGTGAACAAGTCGATTGCCTACGGCATGGTGCGCCCCAACCTCGCCACCCCCGGTACCGAGCTGGAGGTGGAAATCTACGGCGAGAAATGCCGCGCCGTGGTCCAACCGGACCAACCGCTCTGGGATCCCGACAATACCCGGATCCGCGCCTGACCGGCAAAGCCGCGTCCTTCCCCCTTTTTTTTCTGGCCAGAAATATCCCGGGGGAGGGCGCAGCCCGGGGGCAGCGCCCCCGTCCAGACAGGAGGACACTCATGACCGATCCGGCAAAGAGCGTGCCCGTACATGTCGAACTCCTTGTGGCCGAAGATTTCGTTCTGACCGAGTTGACCGCCGTCGTCGAGGTGATCCGACTGGCCAACCGCGTCACCGCACGCCCAGCTTTTGACTGGACGTTCCGGTCGCGCGTACCCGGGCAGGTGGGGTGCCGGGCCGGGGCCAGCATCACGGCGGGTCCGATCCCGGATCGTCCAACGGCGGATTATCTGTTTGTGCTGGGCAATTCCAACGCCGATCACCCGGACCTGTCGGTGCAACCAGTGATCAAATCCTATCTGTGGCATGGCGCGCGGGTTGTGCTGTTGGCCGAAGCCGCCAGCCGCTATATCGCGGAAACCGGCGAACAGGGCAAAGGCCACACCACCCATTGGGAAAACCGCGCGGTGCTGAATGAACGGGGCACGCCGGGGCAGGGGTCTTATGCGCTGGCGGCGGATGATGGCAAGCTGATCACCAGCGCGGGCATGGCGGCCACCTACGACCTGACCCTCTCGCTGATTGGTCGTCACGTCTCCGCCGCCGCCGTGACCACCGTGTCGGATATCCTGCTGCACGAAAACATCCGCGCCATGTCGAGCCTTCAGCCCTTTGGCGGCAAAGCGCTGTCACTCACCGGCAATAAGGCGCTCGATCAGTGTATCGAGCTGATGCAGACCAATCTGGAGGAACCGCTGCGGATCTCGGAACTGGTAGCGCTTCTGGGCATTTCCGAGCGTTCTCTGGAACGACATTTCCGGGCCTATTTCAACATTACCCCCAACGCCTATTACCGCGAACTGCGGCTCAACCACGCGAACACGCTTTTGCTTAATACCCGTATGTGCGTGCGGGATGTGGGGCTGGCCTGCGGCTTTCCCAACGGGTTCTCATCGCTCTTTCACCGCCACTTTGGCGTGACCCCAACCGCCTGGCGCAAGCAGGGGGAGGGAATGCGAACATATGTCTGAAAGCCGACAAAATTGGCGGATATGAGGCATAATTCGCGCGAATCTCATGCCAATCTTGGCGCATATCGCGAAACGCGACCCTGATATTCATCTTCGAATTGGAGGACAGACATGAGCAATCTACCGCAAAAGGCCCGTGTCGTTATCATCGGTGGTGGTGTGATCGGCTGCTCGGTGGCCTATCACCTGACCAAAAAGGGCTGGACGGATGTTGTGCTGTTGGAACGCAAACAGCTGACGTCGGGCACCACCTGGCACGCGGCCGGCCTGATTGCCCAGCTGCGCGCGACGGCCAATATGACCAAGCTCGCGAAATACTCGCAGGAGCTTTACGGATCCCTGGAAGAGGAAACCGGAGTGGCCACCGGGTTCAAACGCTGCGGGTCGATCACGGTGGCGCTGACCGAAGAACGCCGCGAAGAGATTTACCGTCAGGCGGCCATGGCGCGCGCCTTTGGGGTTGAGGTCGAAGAGATCTTAGCCGAGCGGGTGAAAGAGATGTATCCGCATCTGAATGTCGAGGATGTGAAAGGCGCGGTCTATCTGCCCAAAGACGGGCAGGGCGACCCGGCCAATATCGCGCTGGCCTTGGCCAAAGGGGCACGGCAACGCGGCGGCATTGTGAAGGAACGCATTAAGGTCACGGATGTCACCAAGGTTGGCCGCCGTGTCACCGGTGTCGATTGGGTGTCGGATGATGGCACGGACAGCGGCCATATCGCATGTGACATGGTGGTGAACTGTGCGGGTATGTGGGGCCATCAGGTGGGCCGCATGACCGGCACCAATGTGCCGCTGCACGCCTGTGAGCATTTCTATATCGTGACCGAAGCCATCGACGGGCTGACCCAGCTGCCGGTGCTGCGGGTGCCGGATGAATGCGCCTATTACAAGGAAGACGCGGGCAAGATGCTGCTTGGTGCCTTTGAGCCCAACGCCAAGCCCTGGGCCATGGATGGCATTCCGGACACGTTTGAATTTGATCAGCTGCCGGAAGACTTCGATCATTTCGAGCCGATCCTGGAAGATGCCTGCAACCGGATGCCGATGTTGGCCGAGGCGGGCATTCACACTTTCTTCAACGGGCCGGAAAGCTTCACCCCCGATGATGCCTATCACCTTGGGCTTGCACCGGAGATGGACAATGTCTGGGTCGCAGCCGGCTTCAACTCGATCGGGATCCAGTCGGCAGGTGGGGCGGGTCACGCGCTGGCCGAGTGGATGGATACGGGCGAGAAACCGTTTGATCTGGGTGACGTGGATATCAGCCGGATGCAGCCGTTTCAGGGTAACAAGCAGTATCTGTTTGAACGCTCCAAGGAAACGCTGGGCCTGCTTTACGCCGACCACTTCCCTTATCGCCAGAAGGCCACCGCACGCGGGGTGCGCCGCACCCCGTTCCATCACCACCTGAAAGAACAGGGCGCCGTGTTTGGTGAACTGGCTGGGTGGGAGCGCGCCAACTGGTTTGCAAATGAAGGCCAAGAGCGCGAATATCAGTATTCCTGGAAACGCCAGAACTGGTTTGAAAACTCCGCCGCCGAACACCGGGCCGTGCGCGAAAATGTCGGCATGTATGACATGTCGTCCTTTGGCAAGATCCGCGTGGAAGGCCCGGATGCGGAACGTTTCCTGAATTATGTGGGCGGCGGCGATTACGCGGTGCCCAACGGCAAGATTGTCTATACCCAGTTCCTGAACCGCAAAGGTGGGATCGAGGCCGACGTGACTGTGACCCGCCTGACGGAAACCGCCTATCTGGTGGTGACCCCTGCGGCGACCCGTCTGGCCGACCAGACCTGGATGATGCGTCATAAGGGGGATTTCAACGTGGTGATCACCGATGTGACCGCAGGCGAAGGCGTGCTGGCGATCATGGGGCCAAATGCGCGAACACTGCTTCAGAAAGTTTCGCCCAACGATTTCACCAATGCGACCAACCCGTTTGGCACCGCGCAGGAAATCGAGATCGGCATGGGCCTCGCCCGTGCGCATCGCGTGACCTATGTGGGCGAGTTGGGGTGGGAGATCTATGCATCAAGCGATCAGGCCGGGCATGTGTTCGAAACCCTGTGGGACGCGGGGCAGGACATGGGGCTGAAGCTCTGTGGTATGCACATGATGGACAGCTGTCGGATCGAAAAGGGGTATCGTCACTTCGGACATGACATCACCTGCGAAGACCATGTGGTCGATGCGGGGCTTGGTTTTGCGGTCAAGACCGATAAGGGCTGTGATTTCATTGGCCGCGAGGCGGTGATCGCCCGCAAGGAAACCGGCCCTAAGACCCGTCTGGTTCAGTTCAAACTGAGGGATGCCGAACCGCTGTTGTTCCACAACGAACCGATCATCCGGGATGGGGAATATGTGGGCTATCTCAGCTCAGGCAACTACGGCCATACGCTGGGCGGCGCAATTGGTCTGGGATACGTGCCGTGCGCGGGGGAAAAAGCTGCCGATGTGCTGGCCTCAACCTATGAAATCGACGTCTGCGGTGTAAAGGTAAAGGCCGAAGCATCGTTGAAGCCGATGTATGATCCCAAATCAGAACGTGTGAAGGTCTGATCGCCGATCATTCAGAACCGGGCGTTCAAGGCAGTGCGGTACACATTATGGCAATGACGCACCAACGGACAAAACTAGAATACTAGAAAACTAGTTTTCTGGTTTTATCGAAAACAGAAGGGCGGGTTGCGAACGAGCTGCTCGCCTTTTAATTGCTACGGGGGAAATTGCGACCGCGACAGCCGCGCTCAGCCGCGTTTCAGGCGGCCCGCAATCACATTGCTCAAAAGCCAGGTGGATTTCACCACACCGAACCCTTCGACCTGATGAAACAGCCGCCAGGTGGCGCTGATCGCTTTCACCTTATTGGCCGACAGGCTGTCGCTGCGCACCGTGTAATCGGTCAGGGGTTCACACAGACCATGGGCCAGCGGCACGCGTTCCAGAATGCGCAGCCACAGGCCGAAATCCTGCCGCATCCGCACGTCGGGCATCTCCACCAGCCCCAGCGCCTCGCGATCATACATCGCGGTACTGCAGGCAATCAGGTTCCCGCGCAAAAGCGTCTTGCGATCCACCTTTTCGGGCAGACGCACCTGGCGCGCGCTGCCATCATCAAAGTGCCGGACAAACTCGGTATAGGACAGCGGCGCATTGGTGGATTGCATGAAGGCCACCTGCCGGGTCAGTTTCTCGGGTCGCCAGCAATCATCCGCATCCAGAAAGGCCATATATCGCCCGCGCGCCGCCTTCAGCGCCCGATTGCGCGCCCGGGCCGCCCCGCCATTTGTCTTTGTATCAAGCACGCGAATGCGATCATCTTTGGCGGCCAGTTGTCGCGCCAGATCCATTGTCCCGTCGGAAGATGCATCATCCGCCAGGATCAACTCCCAATCCTCAAAGCACTGCGATTGGACAGAGCTAACCGTGCGTTCCAGATACCTGGCCGCATTATAGGTCGGGATAATTACGCTGACGGCTGGGGACTGCGCCATAGGATCTCTCAAGTATTTTGCGCGCTACATACAGTATTTTCCGCTTTAAAGCGAGTCTCGTGAAGATTTGCCCACACATCACGTTTCATGATGTTACATCGCACAGAATTGCCATCGCCCCACAGCAATCGATTTGCCATAGATATCCGGGTGAGGAGCGCGCCATGACCAAAGCAACAGACAACACCGATACGCCACGTGGGTTGGGATTTGTGATTTCGGCCTATCTGCTGTGGGGGTTCCTGCCGCTTTATATGAAGGCGCTGTCCCATGTGGGGCCGGCAGAGGTGGTGGTGCATCGGGTGATCTGGTCGGTCCCCGTGGCCGGGGCGGTGCTTTTCGCCATGGGGCGCACACGCGAGTTGCGCGAGGCGCTGGGCAATCCGCGTATGCTGATGCAGGGGGCGGTGACCGCCGCGCTGATTTCGGTCAATTGGGGCATCTACATCTGGGCGATTGCCAATGGGCAGGCGATTGAGGCGGCGCTGGGCTATTATATCAATCCCCTCTTCTCGATCTTCCTGGGTGCCGTGCTGCTGGGAGAGCGCCTGAACCGCATCCAGATGATCGCCATCGGGTTTGCAGCCATGGCCGTGTTGCTTCTGACGCTGGAGGCAGGCCGGTTGCCACTGGTTGCTGTTGGGTTAATGATCACCTGGGGCTTCTACGCCTATTTCAAGAAATCCCTCCCCATCGGCCCCAATCAGGGGTTCTTGTTGGAGGTGCTGATCCTTTCGCCCTTCGCTCTGGCCTATATGATCTACCTCGCTGCGACAGGTGAAGCGGTGTTTCTGACCGATACCTCCACCACACTCCTTCTCTTGGCGGCGGGCGTGGTCACCTCGGTGCCTCTGCTTCTGTATGCCAATGGCGCAAAAGATGTGCGGATGAGCACGGTGGGCATTTTGCAGTATATCGCGCCTTCGATGATCTTCCTGATTGCCGTCTTTGTCTTTGATGAACCGTTCGGGGGGATGCGCGTCTATGCATTCCCGCTGATCTGGTTGGCTTTGGTCATCTATACACTGTCGATGCTGCGGGCCTGGAAACGGGCCTGAAAGCCCAGCCTATACATTATATATAGGGGCCTGTTTGGAAGGGCCCGGATTGGTGAGCTTCGTTTCAGGAATCGCATGGCTGAGTCACGACGAATCCGAGCGATTCCGCTGCTGGAAAAATATTTTCGATCTTTTTTGACCTGAATCGCCCCGACTCTTGTGGTGGATTCTACCAAAACCAAGAGAGTCGCCCCGGTGGAGTCGCGAGTCTCATGCATGAAACCCCGGAAATCGGCCTGAATTGCGCATCTGAGCATGTCGGATCTGGCCGATAGTGGTTTGGAAAGGAATGATTTACCATCGTAACTCGCTGTATTCATTGGATATTCAAAAAACCTTCAAAAAACTCGTCGAATTTCGAAAAAAGGTGTTGCGGCTGGTGATGGATAACCTTAGAACCCACTTCACCGGCGGCGCTGAGGCGCACAACGGGACGCCAGACGGCGCGGACGACGGGGTCGAGAGACGCAAGAGGAAGCAAAGTTT